>CAWELU010000048.1:0-97373 GCA_963809965.1 uncultured beta proteobacterium | reverse complement strand
TGCCCTTTGCACCTCGCCTCCTTTCGTGCCTACGCATCAAGCACCCCGTTACCGAAATGCCTGCAAGGCTCAATACCAGGCCCGTGGCTAGCGGTTACCTGGGCGGGATTCGCACCCGCCAGACTGCGCGGCATTGCCAAGCCGCGACCTCCGGTGCTTCCGGCTGGAGCAGTTGCCGGGTCGGATTCGCACCCACTGGAAAACGCCGCCTTAGCACGGCGCACACCCTTAGCAGTCATATGGCATTACCGGAAGCGGACGTGGGTGGGGGCATTTACGTAAGGGCTGGAGGGATAATAGTAGGCTAATTGTTCCTGGGACGGGAGGGACCTCCATCGTGGCAGATCAGGGGCGGGCTAGGCGCAAGATCGATGCGCTCAACGATCTCGCATCAGCACTTTTTGCTGATGGGATGTTGGCGGATGCGATGAAGGCTTGCATCCGTTCCTTACGAGCCAAAGAGACACCCGCCGCGAAAGCGCTGTTCGTTCGTTTGGTCAAAATGAGAACGAGCTACAACAATAGGTTTGTACGGCAATACCTGATTCGCGCGCTCTCTGATCCGTGGTGTCGCACTGGTCAACTTGTTCCTGCAAGCCTAGCACTGATCAAATCTAATCGCGAGGCTGGGCAATGTATTGAACGAGCCGACGCATCGTGGCCAACGGCGCTATCGAAGGAGGATTTATTCGGAACGGAGGGCCTTGCTGCGTTGGCCACCGATGATCTGCTCAGCGCCGTACTCGAGAACACGCCGGCGGCCGGGCTAGATTTTGAGCACTTCCTAGCGTTGGCTAGGCGAGCCCTCCTACTTGATGTCCTGGCGTCGCAATCGCCTGACAAAGCCGATTCATTGCTATTGCGTTTCTGTTGCGCCATTGCGCGTCAGTGCTACATCAACGAATACATCTATAACTGTACGACCGAAGAATACGATGGCGTCACCCGGCTCCGCGACGCAATCTCCAAGCGCATCACTGAAGCGAAGCCCGCGCCCGGCGTATGGGTCGCCGCATTTGCCTGCTATTCCCCATTGTCTTTGCTTCCTGACTGCCAACGCCTGGCGGGTGTCATGACGGAGCCCCCGTTAGCTGGTTTGTTCTCGCAACAGGTGAGCCAGCCTATTAGGGAAAATAATTATCGCGCCACCCTGCAAGCGTTGACCCCGATCGATGATGAGACCTCCAGATTGGTGTGCAGCCAATACGAGGAAAATCCGTATCCGAGATGGGTCAGATCACCTTCGATCGACGGCGCCGTCCCTTTTAGTGCCTTCTTGGCCAGCGAACTCGGTCTCGAATCCCCTCGATTCGCGCGTCAAGATGACAAGATCGATGTGCTTATCGCTGGTTGTGGTACCGGACAGCAATCGATCCAAACGGCGCAAAGATTTCCGGCGGCGAGGATTCTGGCGGTCGATCTTAGTACAGCGAGCCTCGCCTACGCGAAGCGAAAGACGCGAGAGCTGAGCATCGTGAACATAGAATACGCGCAGGCTGACATTCTGAGGCTGGAATCTATTGGCAAGACCTTCGATTTCATCGAATGCGTCGGCGTGCTACATCATCTTGAGGATCCAATGGCAGGTTGGCGCGTTCTTCGATCCATATTGCGCCCTGGCGGCGTCATGCATATCGGTCTCTATAGCGAGCTTGCTCGTCGGGACATCGCTGCCGCTCAAGACCTTATCGTCGCTCAAGGCTACGAGGCGACGACGGAAGGGATTCGTCAGTTTCGACTTGATCTGCAATTGGTCGACCGATGGCGTCCGTTTAGGAGCCTGACAGCCATGGAGGATTTCTACGACACGAGTGGCTGCCGTGATCTGTTGTTCCACGCTAAGGAGCACCGCTTCACACTGCGTCAGATCAAGGAAATCCTTGCAGAGCTTGAACTCGACTTCCTGAAGTTCAACGTAGATTGGGCCGTGCAGCAGCGGTACTCGCTGCGATACCCGGGCGAACTCGCGCGAGCCGATTTGAACTGCTGGACGCAATTCGAAGTGGAAAATCCGAGCACATTTCTTGGCATGTATAACTTTTACGTGCACAGACGCGCCTAGCGCATCGACGTCAATCGCTCCTCACGCGTAAAGGGTCCCTTGGCGGGTGGGCAACGCCTTGCGCGGCTATGTTGCGAATTATCCGAGCGGAGGAACGTAGCGAATCTACAGTCGCCGTGCGCTGGACGTTGGCGGGCGCTATGACTGCTTTCGGGCAAACTCGCTTAGGACGTCTAATTGCCGCACTCGGTCGAAGAGGTCCATGACCGAGTTCAATCCAAACGAAACGCTCGTGGCGTAGACTCGTTCCCGATTGAGATGGGTCGGCTCGACCCCGCCCGGCGGAATCCAACGGCCGGGTAGTGAAGTTCGTCGGCCATGTATGGGGATCGAACCCTATGAGCGCGCTTAAGGCGGTAAGCAGCATCGAGGTACAGATCCTCGTCGACAACGTGACCGACAACCTCTCGTCGGTGCCGTCCTTCGTCGAAACGGAGTTCGCCGGCCTCGGGCGACGTCGACGCGGCGCGTGGGTTCTCGGCGGCGGCTGCCTGTGCTGCGCGGCCCACGGACTTTCCTGCCTTGTCACCATCCGGCATGACGGCGAGGAGCGCACCGTCCTGTTCGATACGGGACCGGAGGACCGGACCTTCGAGCAGAACGTGTCGCGCCTCGGCGTCGATCTTGGGCAGGTGGAGGCGATCGTGCTTTCGCACGGTCACTGGGATCACGCGGGCGCCATGCTGCGTGCGCTGCAGTTGATCAGGGACCGAAACGGCGGGCAGCCCGTCCCCTGCTACACGCACCCCGATATGTTCCGGACACGCGCCTCGAAATTGCCTGACGGCTCCATGCGGCTGATGGAGGACGTCCCCGGCGTCGATGCCCTCACCTCGCACGGCGGGCGCGTGGTCATTGCGACAGAGCCTCAGTTAGTCGCCGCCGACACGGTCTACGTGAGCGGCGAGATCCCGCGCGTAACGCAGTTCGAGAGGGGGCTTCCCGGACAGCATCGCCGGACGCTCGACGGCATGGGTTGGGAGCTGGACGAAATGATCATGGACGAGCGTTTCGTCGCCGTGAACGTCGCGGGCAAGGGCGTTATCGTCTTCACCGCATGCTCGCACGCTGGCGTCGTGAACGTGCTGAAGCACGCGAGAGCATGTTTTCCGAGCGTGCCGCTGCATGCCGTCGTCGGCGGGCTTCATCTCTCGGGCACCAACGAAGCGATCATCCCCGATACGGTGGCGGCACTGCGGGAGTTCGATCTTGCCGTCATCGCCGCCGGCCACTGCACCGGATGGCGCGCCATGACGGCACTCGCCAACGCCTTCGGTGACCCCCGCCTCGTGCCACTGTCGGTGGGCAAACGGTTCAAATTCTGAATCGGCGGATGGACGGAATGGCGAGGTCCGGTTGCCGGTACCCCATTCGCGCAAGGTACTTGACTACCGCGCGAGCGATATCGCGCAGGGCGTTACTCGCCTCTTCCTCGCCGCGCAAACGAGTGCCGACCGGCCCTTGATTCCAGGATCAGCTACTGCGTTCGCCCGCGCATCGACGCTGGCTTGCCTGGCAGTTTGAGCAGTGTCCCCGTGTTGGTAACGGTGTCGCCGTCCACGCGAAGCACAGAAATGTCGGAGTCCATGAAATTGCCGATGTACAGCCACTTCCCGTCCGGGCTGAACACCGCGCCTTCCGGCAGACCGCGGACCTCGACCTCGCCGACCTTGGTGACTTTCTTGCCGTCGATCCGCAGGACGGCGACGCTGCCGTTGCGGTTGTAGAACCAGTCCGACGTCGCGTTGTTCGAGCCGCGCAGCAGAATCGCGGCGGCGAGCCGACCGGTCGGGCTGATCGCAATGCCCTCGGGTGCTTCGCCGACGACGACCTTGTCGATCACGCGCGGCGGATTCGCTTCGATGTCGATGACCGACACCGTGTCGATGTTGCCGTCGGACCCGCCTGAAAACCCATTGTCCGCGGTGAGGGCAAGCCGGCCGTCGGGCGTGATGTCGAGGTTGTACGGCCAGAGACCAACGGCGAGGTCGCGCTTCGTGTAGGTGACCTTCTCGCCGTCCACCTCGAGCAGCGCGACCTTATGGCCGGGGAACTTCGCCGCGAGCGCGCGTTTGCCGTCGGGCGTAAACGCGACGTGCGCGACCTGCTCGCCGATCGTCACCGTGTCGACGAGCTTCACCTGCTTGCCCTGGATCGAGAGCACGCTGATGGAGTTGTCGGCGCGGTTCGCGACGAGCGCAAGATTGCCGGTGCTGTTGATCGCCATGCCCGAAGGCTGCTTGCCGACCGCAACCGTGTCGATGCGCGTCGGCGGATTGGTCGTCAGGTCGATGACATAGAGCTTGTTGCTGGCGATGCCTTCCAGCCGGGCCCGTCGGCGACCCAGTCCATCGAGTTCGCCACCAGCGCGAGTTGCCCATTTGGCGTGATCGCAAGGTTGGTCGGCGGGCCGAAGACCGAGTTCATCAACGGGAGGTTGCTGACGATCTTCGGATTCGCCGGATCGGTTCCGATGTCGACGATCGTCACGGTGTCCCTGCCGGGGGCAAGGTTCTGCAACTTGCCGTCTTCGCCCCACACGACCTTGGTGTCGATCCCGACCAGCATGTACTCGGCCTTGCCCGGACCGCCCGGCACGGTGGTCGCGCATCCGGCCACTGCCAGCAATGCGGCCGCGATCAGCCCCGAAGCAGTAATGCGATTGCTCATGGTCTCCCCCTGTTGTCTAAAGAAAAAGAATAGCAAATCCGACGCCTTGGCGGCCCGGACCCCTGGGTGCCCGACGCCACCACCACCGAGTAGGCGGATCGGCTCCGCAGGGGTTACTTCGTTGAGTCGGATAATGGGGGGCAGGCTCATGTTCGCGGCTCGCCGTTTCGATTGACCCAGATCGTCGGTGGCGGCGGCGTGCTCACCTGCATGTGATGCTCGCGACCGTCGAAGTAATACATTACATCCCAGTACTCTGGACGCGTTGAACCAGGAACCGCGGCACAGCGCTGGACGTCCTGGCTGTACACCGCGCCCGGGCTCCGTCCGACATTGGCGCCGATTGCTGCCCCCGCCACGGCACCACCCGCGGTCGCCACGTCCTGCCCCCGCCCGCCGCCGACTTGGTGGCCGAGCACGCCGCCGATAATCGCGCCAACGATCGCACCCGGCACGTTGGGTGCCGGCTGCGAAGGCTCGACGACCTGCTGGCGCTCGACCCAGCAGCGCTGCTCCGGCGGACCGACAACCGCGCGAACGGTGTGCACCGGAACCTCGAACAGGTGCTCATCCGGGCGCCGACGATAGTCGTATGCCGGCGCGGGCGGCGGCGATTGCGCGACCGGATATTGCGCCTGCCACGCAACGGGGCGCGCCGAAGAGATTCGGTAGTTGAATCCCATCGGAGCGAGCGACGGATAGTTGCCGGGGCTCAGAATCGTGCAACGGCCGCGAAATGCCGCCTCCTCGCACACCTCCCAACGCCCCTGTTCGACGATCGCTGACGATGCCCGATCATTGAATCCAAGCGGGTCGAAGTTCTGGATAGTCGTGTCAACGCGGAAGCTGGCGCCCCTAAACTCCTCGCCCTCGAAGAGGGTAACTTGTGCGGCCGCCTGCGTCGCCAGAACCAGTCCAACGGAAATCATCGCGTGGCTCAGTGTCGATCCCATGATTGCTTTCCTCATCGTTTCCCGTCCCGGCGCCGGCGTTGAAATTGTGCACGCGAACTATGACGCGCGAGGCCGGCAGGGGTCTCCGCTACGTAAACCAGCCTTCCAAGGAGGTGAACATCGCGGACGCTCTTGACACCCTTTGGCAGGGGCGGTGGCGCCTCGTGCGGCCGCTCCGCCGGTGGCGCATAGATGCCGAGGCGGACACCTTTCGAATAGGCGCTAAGTCCGGCAAGCGCCTGTCCTACGGTCAGCGCGGTTTCGTGCGGTATTCCCAGCCGCTCGGCAACGACCGCAGCCCAGAGCGTGAGGACCGGGGCGCGATTGATCCGCAGTATCAGTGGTGGGTGTATCGGCAAGCGATTCGTCAATTTCAAGACGCATCCGGCGCTCGGCATATCATCCGCTTGACGGACTCCCGCATCAACACGATGGTACGTGCATCGCTTAAGAAAACCCTGCCTGCAGCCCGTCCCTTCCGGGGGCGCCCAGGAATTTGAGCTGCAGACGCGGTCAGGAGCTGCTGATCGGGCCAGTGCTGCATCTGCAGCACATCGCGCAACCCGATGCAGTGCGCATTGAACGGGATCTCGCAACTGCGCTCGCCGATGCCGGGCTCATGGTTCTCGCCACCATCGGTTGGCCGTACGAAAAAGCGAAGCGGGGTGCAGCTACCGCGGCTTGAGGTCCGCGCCACCGATGTACAAGCGATTCCAGGTCGGGCTGATCGTAATCTCGTTGACGCAGACACGAGCCGGCTGCTCGGCTACCCAGCGGATCGTCTTCCCGAGGTCGTCGGCTTGGAGCATTCGGGCCCGCTCCTCAGCCGGGGCCGAGGTCAAGCGCGGCGACTCGGTGGCCCACCATGGTCAGCGTTCCCTTTCGGCGATCGTGGCCCGTGTCGCTGTACTCGAAGCCGTAGACCCGCTTCAGCCGGACGTGGCCGTCGTCATTGCGCACCGGCCAGATGGACGCCAGCCCGACGGTGTCGTCGAGAAACAGCAGTCCTTCCGTCTTGCACGCCAGGCGCATGGCCGCATTGGCGGTTTCCCGCGCCTTCAAGCTGTCCCAAATGAACCAACCGCCCGCCACGACCAGCAGCAAGCCAAGAATTTCGGGCATCGACATGATTACCGTTGACCGCGCGCTGCTACCGCCACGTACCAAGCGTTTCGGTGGGCGGCCAAGGGTCGGCAGGAGAGTGGCACTCTACATACGAACATGACGAGGGGCGTCGTTGATTCCAGAAGATCATCACCGCCAGCGACTCACGTTCTCGTCGCTCTATACCATTTCGAGCAGGGCGAGGAGACCTTTGAGCAGCGCGGTCGGCGAAGGCGGACAGCCACTTATGTGCAGGTCGACGGGGATAACCGCCGAAACTCCGCCCACACAGGCATAGCTGCCCGCAAAAACACCCCCATCGCGTGCGCAGTGCCCCACGGCGACCACCCATTTGGGACTTGGGGTGGCGTTGTAGGTGCGCTCGAGCGCTATGCGCATGTTCGTTGTGACCGGGCCAGTCACGAGGAGCACGTCGGCATGCCGCGGCGACGCGACAAAGCGCAGGCCGAAGCGCTCGAGATCGTAGACGATATTGTTGAGCGCATGAATCTCGAGTTCGCAACCGTTGCACGAACCCGCATCCACTTCTCGAATGAACAGCGTTCGTCCCAAGCGCAGCCGAGCCGCCCGGTCCACTTGGGCACCGAGCTCGGCGAGGACGTCCGTGTCTGCGCCCGGCGCCGGTTCGGTGAGCGGCCCGTGGATCAGGCTCTTGAACAGCATCCTACGCATGGGAGTCCCCGCTAGAGATCATGGCCCGAGTACGAGCAATTGAAGGACTTGTTGCAAAGCGGGAAGTCCGCGACGATGTTGCCTTCGATGGCGGCCTCGAGCAGCGGCCACTGGAACCACGAGGGATCGCGCAGATGACAGCGTTCGATCCTGCCGTCCGCACCGGTTCTGAGCCATACCAGCACATCTCCCCGGAAACCTTCCACGAGCGCCATCCCTTCGTGCGCGTCTGGCGCCGATAGCGTTCCGACGGAGTTGACGATCCGACCTGCGGGCAGCTGTCGCAGGAGTTGCTCGATCAACGAAAGGCTTTGTTCAACCTCACGAATGCGGATCCAGATGCGGGCATCCACATCACCGTCGGCACGCAGGGGTACCTCGAAATGCAGTACATCGTACGGCGGATAGCCGGGCTTGCGTCTTGCGTCGAAGTTCCGCCCGGAGGCGCGGCCAATGTAACCTCCGCAGCCGAACTGTCGCGCGAGCGCTGGCGACAAGATGCCGGTGTCGACCGTGCGGTCCTGCAGCGAAGCGGTATTGTCATAGAGTTCAATCAGCTCCGGAAAGCGCCTTCGACACTCGAGCAGCAGCGCGAGAACGCGCTCTTGCCCGTCACTTTGCAGATCGCGGCTTACCCCGCCCGGCACGATTTGATCCATCATCAGCCGGTGACCGAAACATCGATCCGCCACGCGCAGTACCTGCTCGCGCAGATGTCCGCACTGTGCATGCATCATGGCAAAGGCGGCATCGTTGCAGATCGCGCCGATGTCGCCAAAATGATTGGCGAGCCGTTCGAGCTCCGCCATGAGTGCCCGCAACCAGACGGCGCGCGCCGGCACGTCGACGCCGTGCGCCGCCTCGATCGCTCGCGCGAACGCCAACGCATAGGCCACCGTGCTATCGCCGGACACGCGTCCAGCCAGCATCGCTGCACGATCCACCGGCAGGCCTGCCATGAGCCGCTCGATGCCCTTGTGCACGTACCCGAGCCGTGCCTCGAGTCGCACCACCGCCTCGCCGTTCGCGGTGAAGCGGAAGTGGCCGGGTTCGATGATCCCCGCATGCACGGGACCCACCGGAATCTGGTGCAGGCTTTCACCTTCGGCAGTCAGGAAAGGATAGCTCCCCGCGGTCCGGAGCGAGCTCGGTGCCCCCGGCAAAGGGCCCGGGGGATTCCAGGTTCCGTGGTCGAGCCAAGGGCGGGCATCGGCGAGCCCCTCCGGATCGAGCTGCCAGAGGTCACGGATCGCCCGCTCCAGGCGGATGGCTGGAGGATGCCTCTGGCCGAGCGAAGGAAAGCGCTTCTCGCCGCACCCGAGGCTCAGCACGCCCAAGTCGTCTTGGCTCTCGTCGGCCAGTGCCATGTACACCCGGGCGTCCTCGGCCCAGAGTCCGAGCAACGTCCATTCGCCGGTCGATACCGAGTCGATTGCATGCCGCCAACCCGCTTCGGTGACTGCCGCGCGCGGCCAAGGCTGGTGCCTTTCGACGATCCGGCCCGCTCGAATGGCGTCGCGCAACCTCGTGCCCGGCATGATCGTCTCGCTCATCTAACGCAGCAGTTCGGCGACGTGCTGAAACCAGGCAACCAGCGGCACCGGAAGATAGATTCCCGCCACGAGCACCAGCCCCAGGTGAACGAACATCGGCACGAACGATGCACGGGCCAGCGTGTGGCTGCCATGCGCTTCGCCGAAGGCGAGACCGTTCAATCGGTACAGCAGTGCGCCGAGCGCGGTCAACAAGCCGAGCCCCAGCACCACGGCCAATACCGGATCGCGCGCGAACGTGGTGGTCAGGATCAGGAATTCGCTCATGAAGATGCCGGTCGGCGGCAGGCCGACAATCGCGATGACCCCCAGAATCAGGCCCCACCCTAGGACCGGGTGCGATGTGGTGAGCCCGCGGATGTCGGCCATCTTCTGCGTGCCCTTGACCTGCGCGATGTGGCCGACGGAAAAGAATATTGCCGACTTCGTGAGCGAGTGCATGATCATGTGCAGCAAGCCAGCGAAGTTCGCGAGCGGCCCGCCCATGCCGAACGCGAAACTGATGATCCCCATATGCTCAATCGACGAGTAGGCGAACATCCGCTTGATGTCGTCGCGACGGTACAACATGAACGACGCGAACACGACCGAGAGCAAACCCAGCGTGACCATCAAAGGACCGGGCGCGATCGCAAGCGCGTTGGCGGACATCACCATCTTGAAGCGCAGCACCGCGAACAGCGCGACATTGAGCAGCAAGCCGGACAACACGGCCGATATGGGTGTTGGTCCCTCGGCGTGCGCATCGGGAAGCCAGGCATGCAACGGCGCGAGGCCCACCTTGGTGCCGTAGCCCAGCAGCAGAAATACGAACGCCAGGTTGAGCAGAGCCGGATCGAAGGCGCCCGCCCGTTGCACCAGCACGCTCCACGCCATTGCCTCCAGGCCTTCACCCAAGACCGACGCCGCCGCGAGGTAGACGAGAATCGTCCCGAACAGCGCCAGCGCGATGCCGACGCTTCCCAGGATGAAATACTTCCAGGCCGCCTCGAGCGCCTCGTGCGTCCGATAGATTCCCACCATCAGCACGGTCGTCAGCGTCGCGAGTTCCACCGCCACCCACATCAGGCCGACGTTGTTCGCGAGCAGCGCCAGGTTCATCGCGAACATCAGCGTCTGGTACATCGCATGGTAGAAGCGAAGGTAGGTGGGTGTCAGGCGCCCGATCTCGAGCTCGTGCGCGATGTAGCTGCCGCTGAACACGCTGGTGGTGAAGCCCACGAAGGTGTTCAGCACGATGAAGACGACGTTCACGTCGTCCACGATCAGGAAAAGACCCGGCTCGGGTCGCGCGAAGAAGAGCGCAATCGCGCAGACGAGCGTGAGCAGCGTCCCCAGAATGTTGAGCCGCGCCGTCGTCCGATCGTCGGGCAGGAACGCGAGCAACATCGCGCTCACCGCCGGGATGATCAGGATGGCTTGGACGACAATCGCGCCCGGATCGTTCACGGCCGCTCCGCGCGGAAGCGATCGAGCGCATGGATATCCACGGTATCGAAGCGCTCGCGGATGCGGAACAGGAAGATCCCGATCACGATCAGCGCGATCAGGATCGAAAATGCGACACTGATCTCGACCACGAGCGGCATTCCCTTGGCGCCGGTTGCGGCGAGGATGAGACCATTCTCGATCGACATGAAACCGATCACCTGGCCGACCGCATTACGCCGCGACACCATCATGAGCAGGCCCAGGAGAATGACGGATAGTGCGAATGCGAGATCCTCCCGGACGAGCGTGCCCGCTTCGGCGGTGATCGGCAGCATGACCAGAATCGACAGTGCCACGAGACCGATGCCGGCCAGCATGATCTGGCCGATGCCGACCACGGTCTCGATGTTGCGGTGGATGCCAAGCGCGACGATGATGCGGTGCAGGACAATCGGGATGACGATTGCCTTGACGACCAGGGCGATCGCCGCCGTGATGTACAGATGCGGCGCGTTCTGGATGTAGGCTTGCCAGGCCACGGACAGGGAAACTACGAACGCATGCAGCGCGAACATGTTGAGGAGGCTGAACATCCGGTCCTGGTAGAGCAGCATGAAGCTCACGAGCACGAGGCCGCCCGCGAACATGTGCGCCACGTCGAATGCGAAGGAGTCCATCAGACGCCTCGCGAGACGAACAGGAGCAATGCCGCGAGCACGCCAAGCATCAGGGCCGCGCCCAGGAAATCGGATACGCGGAACACCCGCATCTTGGCGACCGCTGTCTCGAACACCGCCAGCAGGAACCCGGCGACTGCGAGCTTGCCGACGTAGGCGAGGAAGCCGATCGTGTAGGCCCAGACGGTCTGGCCGGCAACCGCGACACCCCAGGGAACGAATACGCAGCCGATCAGCGAAAGGTAAAGCAGGAGCTTCAGCGAGGCCGCGGCCTCGATCACGGCCAGGTGTCGGCCCGAGTATTCGAGGATCATCGCCTCGTGCACCATCGTGAGCTCGAGGTGCGTGGCGGGGTTGTCGACGGGGATCCGGGCATTCTCGGCGATGGCCACCATGACCAGGCCCACGAGCGCCATCGCGAGCGACACCCGCAGGCCGACGGCGCTGCCCTGCATGAAGGCGGCCACCGAAGAGAGTTGGGTCGAGCCCGCGAGCAGCGACACCGTGAAGGCGATCAGGAGCATCGCCGGCTCGGCGAGCGAGGCGATCATCATTTCCCGGCTTGCGCCAATGCCGCCGAAGCTGGTGCCGACGTCGAGCCCCGCCAACGCAAGCATGAAGCGCGCGCTGCCCAGGAGCGCAACGATGGCGATCAGGTCGGCGGCCGGGCTCAATACGAGGCCGGTGGCGAAAGTCGGCACGAGCGCTGCTGCCACCCAGGTCGTGGCGAAGATCAGGTAGGGCGCTACGCGAAAGATCCACGAGGCGTTGTCCGCGAGCACGACCTCCTTGCGCAGCAGCTTGTGCAGATCACGATAGGGCTGGAGAAGGTCGGGACCCTGGCGTCGCAGCAAGCGCGCCTTGACCTTGCGCACGTATCCCATGAGCAACGGGGCGAGCAGCAACACGACCGCCATCTGGCCGAGTTGAACGAGCGCGTCGAGGATCATTGCCATACGGCCAGCACGACCAGAAGCGTCACCAGCGCACCGGATACCAGCGTCAGGTAGCCGCGGATTGTCAGGAACTGGGCCCGATTCAGAACGTCGGCGGTGAAGCTGACGATCTTCGCTATCGGTGCGTACAGCGCATCCCACACGAGATCGCGTAGATGGACCTCCATGCGCGCCGGGCGTGGGTCCCCTGGAGCCGGCATGTCTATTTCCTCGCGCGCGTGAAACACCAACGTTCCGAAAACCCGTCGGATCGGCTGCGCGAAACTCCCGGCCGTATATTGCGTTGCCGGACTCGCATCGGGAAAACCGCAGTCCCACGGTGCGGAACGCCGCACGGCGTGCGACGCCCAGCGGTGAATGACGTAGGCCGCGAGCGAAGCGGCAAGGGCGATGAGGACGAACAGGAGCAGTCCGTTGTAGGAGCTGCGAGTCTCGGCGATGGGGACGATCGTCAGCCAGTCGAGCGCTGCCTGCTGCGGCAATCGCGCCCCCACGAGCATTTGCGCGATCGGCGCCAGGGCATCGATGAAGTATCCGGGCACGACGCCGGCCGCGAGGCAGATGAAGACTAGAACAAACATCGCAGCCAGCGAGAAGGTGTCGGTTTCCCGCGCGTCGTGCGAAACGTTCGTTCGCGGCCGCCCGAGGAAGGTGATCCCGAACGCCTTCACGAAGCAGGTGGCTGCCAGAGCAGCCGAGAGCGCAAGCAGGCCACCGATCGCGGGCACCAGGAACTTCAGCACCCACTGCGGCAGCTGAGGACTCAGCAAGATCGCCTGGAAGGTAAGCCACTCCGAGACGAAACCATTGAAGGGCGGGAGTGCGGAAATCGCCGCGGAGCCGATAAGGAATGCAAACGCGGTGAACGGCATGCGATGGACGAGTCCACCGAGGCGCTCCATGTCACGTTCACCCGTGGCAGTGAGGACCGCACCGGCGCCGAGAAACAAGAGACTCTTGAACACCGAATGGTTGAAGACGTGAAACAGTGCCGCGGTCATCGCCACGGCCGCTGCACCGGCCATGTCGTTGGCGCGAAAGGCGAGTGCGAGACCCAGGCCGATGAAGATGATCCCGATGTTCTCGACCGTGTGATAGGCGAGCAGGCGTTTGAGGTCGTGCTCCATCAACGCGTGCAGCACGCCCAGAGCGGCGCTGGCGCCACCGAACAGCAGGACCACGGCGCCCCACCACCACGCGGGTGGCCCCATCAGGTCGAAGACGATGCGTACAAACCCGTAGACCGCGACTTTCGTCATTACCCCGCTCATGAGCGCGGAAACGTGACTTGGAGCCGCCGGATGGGCGAGGGGCAACCACACGTGGAGCGGCACGATCCCGGCTTTGGAGCCGGCCCCTAGCAGCGCCAGAGCGAGAACGGCGGTTGCAACCGGGAACTCGAGGTCCGCATTGCGAATCGTGGCGAACGCGTAGCCTCCGCCGGGGCCGGCCAGCAGGCCGAAGGCAAGAAGCAGCGATAGCGTGCCGAAGCTCGCCATCAGTAGATAGATGTAGCCTGCTTTCGCATTGTCGAGCTGCCGGTGGTGCGCCATCACCAGCGCCCAGGAGCCGAGCGACATGAATTCCCAAGTCAGCAGGAACGTGAACGCGTCGTCGGCCAGCACCACCAGGTTCATGCCGGCCAGAAAGGCGCAGAAGAACGGCAGCACGCGCGCCTGCTCGCGTTCGTGCCGCCCATCGCCGAGGCCATATAGACTCGCCATCGCGCCGCCCAGGTTGACGACGACGAGAAAGGCGGCCGCCAGCGGGTCGAGCCGAAAATGCGCGCCGAGCCAAGGCAATCCGACGGGCAGGCGCAATTCCTGAGGCAGGCCGGTGTTCTGCACCAGAACCCAGGCCGCCGTCGCCATTGCCGCCGTCGAGACTGCGAGCGCAATCGCGTAGACCAGAGCGGAAGTCACGCTTCGTCGTGCCCCGACGACCGCCGCGAACGCAGTTCCAACGAGCACCGCAATCAACCAAAGCAGTACTTCAGCCGCCATCGTGCGTTGCCTCGCCTGCGTATTGCGTGGGATAGGGGGGCGGCGCTTGGTCTACCAACAAGTCAGCGCGCCCTCAGCCGAACACCGCGTCCGCCCTTTTCGCTCACTGCTCCATCGTTGATGAGCTCCACACCCGCGGCCTCGAGCGCCGTGATGAGCTTCATCAGCGAATCCACGTTGCCACGGATCACGCCCTCGCTTGCCTCCATTCTCTGGATAGTGGGCAGCGACAACCCGCAGGCGCTCGCCAAGTCACGTTGATCCATTCCAGCCAGTGCTCGGGCAGCTCTCAGTTGCGACGCGGTGATCATGTTCCATCAATCAATATTGATGTAAAGTATGTATCAAATTTATCCTACGACATCGCTATCGGTGTTGCAACCGACGCCTCCGGCGCGGGTCCAACCACCCGCGCCAGATGAGGATCGGTCGAATCGCTTGTCCCAGTTCTCGACTGGAGGATCCGGCCTATGCTGCAGCGTGAGGTTGAGATCGTGAACGAGCTGGGACTCAACGCCACGGCGTCCGCCAAGCTTGTTCAGCTCGCCGCGAAGTACCAGTGCAATGTCTCGATCGAGCGCAACCGACGCAGGGTCGACGCCAAGAGCTTGATGGGCGTAATGATGTTGGCGGCGGCGAAGGGGAGCAGGATCTTCCTCGAAACCGATGGCCCCGACGAGGCGCAAGCGTTGGATGCCATCGTCGCGCTGATCCGAGATCGATTCGGCGAGGGACATTAGCGCCATGTCCGCCACGGGCGTGCCCGCGTCTCGCAGGCGGCTCCCAGTCACGCCGTGCGCGCCTGTTCGAGCAACCAATCGGCAAACACACGCACCGCAGCACGCGCGGCCGCGTGCGGTTCGATGACGAGAAAGTACGCGCGCGCCGACGACAGCTCGTCCCGCAGCGGCGCGATCAGCGCCCGCTGTTTGAGCAGCGCATTGACCAGGGGTCGGCGTCCGAGGGCAATGCCCTGACCCGCGACCGCGGCGGCGATTGCCGCGTCGTAATTGCTGAACGTCACCGACCGCGCCGACGCGAGCGTGCCCAGCCCCACGGCCTGCGCCCAGAGCTCCCACTCGAGCTGGACGCCGGCGTCGTCGTCAGCGCGAGCACCTCGCGCCGATCCGATGCGTGGATCTGGCTGACGGCACCGCGCAGCGCGTCGAGCGCGACGTGAACGGCCTCGCGCAATCGGCGTCCGTCTTCGGTGAGGTCCAGCGCGCGATGGCGGCGGCGAAAAAGCGCGACGCCCAGATCGTCCTCCAGAGCCTTGATCTGGCGGCTGACAGCGGACTGCGTCAGAAAACGTTCGGCTGCGGCCTTGGTGAACGAAAGGTGCCGCGCTGCGGCGTCGAAGGCGAGCAGGAGATCCAGCGGCGGCAGCCGCGAGGGTGATCTATGCATGCGTATTCGGAATGCTAACACTTCCGAAAGATCGCTTGAACGATGCGGCCGGCAGAAGGAGGATCGCTGCCATCGACTCGCCGGACCGATGCCAGGAAGCATTCCGATCAGAAATGCAAAGGCCGAGTATTCCGGATCGGTCGAGTTGACCGGCAGGCGGCCACGGAGCCCGTCAACGCAAGGGTCGGGCCGCGACGACCGCCGACGCTCGGCGCCCACCACGAGGAGCAGCCATGCAACGTGCCACGTCCAGAAAACCGCGCAACTCCGTCGACCTCCGATACAGGGAGCCGATGCTGCTGGTGCATGACGAACGCGTCCGCACCTTCCGACTCATCGCGCAGCTGGTTCGTCGGGGCCTTCGCGCATTGCGCCCGATGCTCGATGCCCGCGAGCCCGCGTGACGTAAACCACGCGTGCGGATCGGGCTAGTCGAGTCGCGCCGCCGCCGCGATGCACGCCGTCTTGAGCTCGTCGTAGGTCGAGGCGACCGGAAACTGCGGAAAATCGCGCACCACGTTCTCGGGCGGACGAAAGAGGATGCCCGCATCCGCCTCGGCGAGCATCCCGGTGTCGTTGTACGAGTCGCCGGCGGCGATGGTGCGAAAATTGAGTTCGCGCAGCGCCGTGACCGTCCTGCGCTTGTGGTCCTGCAGGCGGATCCGGTAGCCGGCAAGCTGGCCGCCCGGAGCAACCTCGAGCCGATGGCACAGCAGCGTCGGGTAGCCGAGCCGGCGCATCAGCGGCGCGGCGAACTCGTAGAACGTGTCCGAGAGAATCACGACCGGGTGCCGCGCGCGCAGCCACTCGAGAAAATCCGCGGCGCCAGCGAGCGGCTCCATGCCGGCGATCACCGCCTCGATGTCGGGAAGCCCCAGGCGATGCGCAGCAAGGATGTCCAGTCGGCCGCGCATCAGCTTGTCGTAGTCGGGCTCGTCGCGCGTGGTGCGTGCGAGCTCGGCGATCCCGGTCCGCTTCGAGAATTCGATCCAGATCTCGGGCACCAGCACGCCTTCGAGATCGAGGCAGACGATCTGCACGAGGTTCTCCCTGGCGCGCCGCAACGACGTGCCCAAAAAGGTCCGTATTGTCCGGGTTCGGGCGTGCCGTCGCAAGGCGCGGTCCACGCGCGGCGCGCGCGTGGTCCGCTACTTCGCTTTCGCGAACTCGCCGGCCGCCGACCACGCAAAGCCCGTCCGCGCGCACGTACTTGCGCAACACGCGGTTGGCCTCGGTGGCGGTCACCTTCTCGAGCGCCGAGTCGATCTTGGCGGCGTAGTCCCAGGTACGCCCGAGGAAGGACTGCGTCGCCAGCGCGCCGGCGAGTACGCGGTCCTGCGCGCGTGCGATGCGCCGCGCCTGCAGCAGTGCGTTCCTTGCCGTTGCGACTTCGGTCTCGGTGAAGCCGTCCTTCAACGCGCGGGCGAGCTCCTCGTCGACACCCCTGCGCACGCGGGCCAGGTTCTCGGGTGCGAAGATGGCATACAGATGGAGCTGCGAGTTCTCCTCGAAGCTCGATACCCTGAGCCACGTCTGGACCGCGTAGGAGAGGCCCTCGCGCTCCCGGATGCGGTCGGGAATGCGCGATTCCGTCGACGCGCCGAGGATCCTGTCCACCACCAGCAACGCCGCATAATCGTCACTCAGGTCGTTCACGGGCATCGGCAGCCGGCCCATCAGCGTGGCGTTCGCCTTGTCCGGCGTCTCGGCCGATATCATCGTCGGGGCCGGTGGCCGGTAGGGGTCCGGAACGCGTCGATACGGCGCCGGGCTCGTCCAAGCGCCAAAGAGCTCGGTTGCCAGCGCCTGTATCGCACCGGAATCGAAATCGCCGACGATCGCGAGCTCGGCATTTGCGCCTCCGACGAAGCGCGCGTGGAATGCCTTGACGTCGTCGAGCCGGGTGGCCTCGATCGCCGCGATTTCCTCGTCGAACGTCGGCTCGTAACGGACATCCCCCTTCGGATACGGATTGTTCCAGCGCGCGAGGTTGCGCTCGGCGATCGCCTCGGGGTCGGTGCGATGCTCGGCGAGTCCCGTCGTCTGTTCGCGCCGGAGCTTCTCGAACTCCGTCGCGGCGAAGGCCGGCTCGCGCAGCGCCTCGGCCGTGAGCCGCAGCAGCTCGGGCAGGTGCGCCCGGACGGTTTCGCCGCTGGCGACGATTTCGGTTTCACTGCCCGAGATCGCGAGCTTGGCGCGCAGCCGGTCGAGCGCATCCTCGAAGCTCTGCCGGTCGCGCTTGCGGGTGCCTCGCGACAGCATGTCCGCGGCCAGGCTCCCGTGCGGCGGCGTGCCGGCAAGCGAGGTTTCGTCGCCATAGTGCAGGCGCAGCTGCAGCTGGACGGTTTCGCCGCGGGTCTTCTTCGGGAGCAACGCGACCTTCATGCCGTTGGCGAGCGTGAAGCGCTGCGTGCGCGCTTCGAGGTTTGCCGGTTCGGGGTTGAACGTTTCTCCCGCTGCGACGCCCGGATCGCCCTTGTAGTCCGCGACCATCGCCGCGACGTCGACCGTGGGCGGCGTCGGCGCGCGATCGGGTTTGGTATCGGGAATGAACTGTCCGAGCGTGCGATTCGCGGGCTTCAGGTACTCGAGCGCGACCCGCTGCACGTCGCCCGCGGTCAGCTTGCGCCATTGGTCGCGCTGCAGGAAGAACAGCCGCCAGTCGCCCAGCGCGATCGATTCCGACAGTGCGATGCCGAGCCTCTGCGGGTCGTTGATCGTCTGGTCGAAGTCCCGCAACGCCTTCGCGCGCACGCGGTCGACCTCGGCGTCGGTGATCGGCTGCTGGCGCACGTTCTCGGTGACGGCCAGCAACGCGTCGCGGGCGGCGTCGATCGAGTCGGACGGCGGGACCTGCGCCCAGAAGATGATGTTGCCGGGGTCCGCCAGCGAGAGCGTCCAGGACTCGACCGCACTCGCCTTCCTGGTTTCGACCAGGGCTCGGTACAGCCGACCGGCCGGTTCGACGGTCATCACTTCGCCCAGGGCTTCCAGTGCGACGGCATCGGCATGTGCGCCCGGCAGCGTGCGGTACAGGGCGGCGACGAACTGCGTGCTGCCGTTGCGCCGCACGGTGACGGTGCGTTCGCCGTCCTGCACGGGTTCGCGCGTATACAGCGCCGGCAGCGTGCGCGTCGGTTTCGGGATCGGGCCGAAATACTTCGCCACCAGGCCAAGCGTGCGTTCGGGATCGAACTTCCCCGCAACGATCAGCACGGCATTGTCGGGCTGGTAGTACAGCCGGTAGAACGCCTGCAGCCGGCCGATGTCGACGTTCTCGATGTCCGAGCGCGCGCCGATCGAAAGGTTGCCGTAGTTGTGCCAGTCGAACGCGGCCGCCTGCACCCTGCCCCAGAGCACCTGCTGCGGGTTGTTCTCCCAGCGCTCGAACTCGTTGCGGACGACGGTCATCTCGGTGTCGAGGTCCTTTCTGCGCGATGAACGAATTGACCATCCGGTCCGCTTCCATCGCGAGCGCCCAGTCGAGATTCTCGTCCGAGGCGGTAAACGTCTCGAAGTAGTTGGTGCGGTCGAAGAACGTCGAGCCGTTCATGCGCATCCCGCGCCGGCCGAGCTCCTGGAAGATGTTGGGGATCGACGGCGTGCCCTTGAACATCAGATGCTCGAGCAGATGCGCCATTCCGGTCTCGCCGTAACTTTCCTGGCGCGAGCCGACGCGATACGTGACGTTCACCGTCGTCGTCGGCTTGGTTGCGTCGGGAAACAGCAGCACCTTGAGCCCGTTCGCGAGGGTGTACTCGGAGATTCCCTCGACGCTCGACCCCTGCGTGACGCCGGGGGGCAACGCGGCGCGCGCCGCGAGCGCGACGAAGGCGAGGGTGAAAAAGAGAGCGAGACGAGCGAAACCGGGAACGGTACGGGACATGGTCGGCGTGGGGGATTGGAGAGCGGCGCGGAGTATACCGGCGCCGGGTGATCGCCCTTCGACCACCGCGGTGCGGGAAAGTGCCGCGCGTCGGGTTGCTCGACCTCGGGCAGGCGGATCGATCCCGACGCGATCGGGCCGCAACGCCTCGCCGGGGGTGGGGCATCGAACCGGCTGCCTCGATGTTGACGTTTACGTAAACGTAAGCTACCGTGAGCGTCCCGCCTTAAGTCCGGGGTAGAGTAATCTTTGCATCGCCCCGGCCTCGCCCTGCGCGAGGTGCGGCCGGCGCCTGGGGAGACCGCCATGAACGACTCGAGCCGTCCGTCACTCGTCTATCGGCCCGTCCACAAGGTCCGCTTCGTCACCGCGGCCTCGCTCTTCGACGGCCACGACGCGTCGATCAACATCATGCGGCGCATCCTGCAGGCGTCCGGCTGCGAGGTGATCCATCTGGGGCACAACCGGTCGGTCGAGGAGATCGTCAACTGCGCGCTGGCCGAAGACGCCCACGGCATCGCGATCTCGTCCTACCAGGGCGGGCACGTCGAGTTCTTCAAGTACATGCTCGACCTGCTTGCGTGAGCGCGGCGCACCGCACATCAAGGTGTTCGGCGGCGGCGGCGGCGTCATCGTTCCGGACGAGATCCGCGAGCTGCACGACTACGGCGTCGCGCGAATCTTTTCGCCGGAGGACGGGCAGAAGCTCGGGCTGCAGGGAATGATCAACGAAGTCGTCGCCGCGTGCGACGTCGATCTCGCGCAGGAGGTTCCGGCCGACGCGACGGCACTGGTTACCGGGAGCCATTTTTCCCGGATGCGCGCGCTTGCCCGGATGATCACGTGCCTCGAGGCTGGTACCGTGCCGGCGAAGACGCGCGATGTCCTCCTGGCCGCCGCGGCGAAGGCGAAGACCCCCACGCTCGGCGTCACCGGCACCGGCGGCGCGGGCAAGAGCTCGCTCACCGACGAGATCGTCCGCCGCTTCCGGCTCGACCAGCAGGACCGGCTCCGGATCGCGATCATCTCGATCGACCCGTCCCGGCGCAAGTCCGGGGGCGCGCTGCTTGGGCGACCGCATCCGGATGAACGCGATCGAGCATCCGGGCATCTACATGCGCTCGCTCGCCACGCGCGAGGCCGGCACCGAGATCAGCAAGGCGCTGCCGGACGTCATTGCCGCCTGCAAGGTCGCCGGCTTCGATCTCGTGCTCGTCGAGACGTCGGGCATCGGCCAGGGCGATGCAGCGATCGTGCCGCGTCGTCGACGTTTCGCTCTACGTGATGACGCCGGAGTTCGGCGCGGCGTCGCAGCTCGAGAAGATCGACATGCTCGACTTCGCCGACTTCGTCGCGATCAACAAGTTCGACCGCAAGGGTGCGCAGGACGCGCTGCGCGACGTCCGCAAGCAGTACCAGCGCAATCGCGAGCTGTTCGGAACACCGGTGGAGGAAATGCCGGTGTACGGAACGATGGCCGCCCGCTTCAACGACGACGGGGTGACCGCCCTCTATCAGGCGCTCGCGGCGAGGCTCGCGGCGCAGGGACTCAAGCTCGCCCCCGGCAAGCTGCCCCCGGTGACCGTGAAGGAGTCGACGACGCGGCACGTGATCGTGCCTGCCGCGCGCGCACGCTATCTCGCCGACATCGCCGATACGGTCCGTGCCTACCACGGCTGGGCCGGCACGCAGACGCGGATCGCGCGCGAGCGGCAGCAATTGCGGGCGGCAAAGCAGATGCTCGCCGTCGAGTGCAAGCAGGACGTCGCCGATCTCGACGGCCTCATCGCCGGCCGCGAGGCGAAGCTCGATCCCCGCGCCAGAAAGCTTCTCGACCTGTGGCCGAAGACCAAGCTCGCGTACTCCGGCGACGAGTATGTGGTGAAGATCCGCGACAAGGAACTCCGCACGGCGCTGACGACCACCTCGCTTTCGGGCACGAAGATCCGCAAGGTCGCGCTGCCTCCGTACGAGGACGAGGGCGAGATCCTGCGCTGGCAACTCAAGGAAAACGTTCCCGGAAGCTATCCGTTCACCTCCGGCGTGTTCGCGTTCAAGCGCGAGAGCGAGGATCCGACCCGGATGTTCGCGGGCGAAGGCGATGCGTTCCGTACCAACCGGCGCTTCCACCTGCTCGCCGACGGAATGCCCGCCAAGCGGCTGTCCACCGCGTTCGATTCGGTCACGCTGTACGGCAACGATCCCGACCGGCGCCCCGACATCTACGGCAAGGTCGGCAATTCCGGCGTGTCCATCGCCACGCTCGACGACGTGAAGGTGCTCTACTCCGGGTTCGACCTCTGCGATCCGGCGACCTCCGTATCGATGACGATCAACGGTCCGGCGCCGACGATCCTGGCGATGTTCCTCAACACCGCGCTCGACCAGCAGCTGGACAAGTTCCGCGCGGACAACGGCCGTGAGCCCACCGACGACGAGACGGACAAGATCCGCGAGTGGACGATGTCCACCGTGCGCGGCACGGTGCAGGCCGACATCCTCAAGGAGGACCAGGGCCAGAACACCTGCATCTTCTCGACCGAGTTCAGCCTCAAGGTGATGGGCGACATCCAGGAATACTTCGTCCACCACCGGGTGCGCAATTTCTACTCGGTGTCGATCTCGGGCTACCACATCGCGGAGGCGGGCGCGAACCCGCTGAGCCAGCTCGCGTTCACGCTCGCCAACGGGTTCACGTTCGTCGAGGCCTATCTCGCGCGCGGCATGCACATCGACGACTTCGCGCCGAACCTGTCGTTCTTCTTTTCCAACGGCATGGACCCCGAGTACACGGTGCTCGGCCGGGTCGCGCGGCGCATCTGGGCGGTCGCAATGAAGAACCGCTACGGGGCCTCCGAGCGGAGCCAGAAGCTCAAGTACCACTGCCAGACGTCCGGCCGCAGCCTGCACGCGCAGGAGATCGCGTTCAACGACATCCGGACCACGCTGCAGGCGCTGATCGCGACCTACGACAATGCGAACTCGCTGCACACCAACGCCTACAACGAGGCGATCACGACGCCCACCGAGGAGAGCGTGCGGCGCGCGATGGCGATCCAGCTCGTCATCAACCGCGAATGGGGTCTCGCGAAGAACGAGAATCCGAACCAGGGGAGCTTCATCATCGAGGAGCTGACCGACCTCGTCGAGGAGGCCGTGCTGAAGGAGTTCGAGGCGATCTCCGAGCGTGGCGGCGTGCTGGGCGCGATGGAGACCGGCTACCAGCGCGGCAAGATCCAGGAAGAGTCGATGTACTACGAGCACCGCAAGCACGACGGCAGCTATCCGATCGTCGGCGTCAACATGTTCCGCAACCCGCAGGGCGACCAGACGCCCCAGAAGCTCGAGCTCGCGCGCTCGACGGAGGAGGAAAAGCAGTCGCAGCTGGCGCGTCTCGAAGCTTTCCACGCGCGCAACGCGAAGGAGGCGCCGGCGGCGCTGGCCAGGCTGCGGCAAGTCGTGATCGAGAACGGCAACGTCTTCGCCGAGTTGATGAATACCGTGCGCGTGTGCTCGCTCGGGCGAGATCACCAACGCGCTGTTCGAGGTCGGCGGGCAGTACCGGCGCAGCATGTAGCGGCCATGCCCGGGATCCGGTGCTGACGCCGTGCCGTCCATGAGCGGCGACGCCAAGCCTCAATCCGAGCGCTCGCCGGAGAGGGCGCCGATCCTCGACATCGGCATCGGCGATGCCGAGGCGCCGGCCAACGCGATCCCGAACATCATCGCCAACCTCGTCGAGACCGAGACGTGGCGCAACGCCGCGACCGTCTTGACCGGGGCCCTGCTGATCGGTCTCGGCTACTGGGCCTATAACGGCGTTCACGATTCGATCGCCGAAACCCGGGTGACGAGCCTCGAGGCGCTGCTCGGCACGGTGGTCAAGGGACTCGACGTCTGGATCGGCGAACACCGGACCGAGGCGGAACGGCTGGCCCGGGATCCCGTTGTCGTCGAGCGCGCGGCGCGCCTCGCGGCCGACGCGCGCGACCGCGGCGCCGCTCTGGGGAGATGCACCGCCGAAGCGGAAGACCTCGGGCGCATCCTCCAGTCCTCGCTGGTGACCCGGGGCGTCGTCGCGTTCCGCATCGTCGATCGCGCGGGGATCGTGCTCGCATCGAAGGACCCCCAGCGCTGCGGGCAGCGCCTGCGATCGGGGGCATTCCGCCAGCGCCTCGACCTGGCGCTCGACGGCACCCCGCAGTTCGTGCGTCCCTATCCCGATCCGGAGCTTTCCGTCAGAGGACCGTCGGACCAGCGTCGTCCGGTCGCCTGGTTCCTGGCCCCGATTCGCAGCGGCAACGGTACGCCGGTCGCCGCGCTGGCGATGGGCGTGGAAGCCGATCGCGAGCTCGCGACGATCTTCTCGGCGGCGCGTCCGGGCACCACTGCCGAGGCCTACGCCTTTTCGGACGACGGCCTGATGTTGACGCCCTCGCGCTTCGCCGACGAAATGATCGCTGCGGAGTTGCTTCCCGGCACGGCGGCGGGGAGCTCGGTGTTCCTGGTCCCGGTGCGCGATCCGGGTGGCGATCTCATGGCCGGCCACATCCCGACCCTCGAACCCGCCGCGCGACCGCTGACGCAGGCGGCGGCCCTGGCGGTCGCGTCGCGCGGCAAGCCTGCGGAATCCGACCGCCAGGGCGCCATTGCCACGCCCTATCGCAGCTACCGCGGCATCGAGGTGATCGGCGCATGGCGGTGGTTGCCCGCGTACGACATGGGCGCCATCGCCGAGATTTCGGCAACCGAGGCGCTGGCCGCACTGCGCTACTTCTGGATCAGCTTCGCCGTGATCGGCGGCTTCATCGTGCTGTCGCTGGGCGCCGCGCTGACGTCCGCAACCTCGCTCTCGCGGCTGCAGCGGCAGTTCGGCCGCCTGCAGCGACTGGGCGCCTACACGCTCGAGCGTCAGATCAGCGAAGGCGGGATGGCGACGATCTATCTGGCGCGGCACGCGCTGTTGAAGCGCCCGACCGCGATCAAGATCCTGAAGAAGCACGTGGCGACCGACGAGTTCGTGCATCGGTTCGAGCGCGAAGTGCAGATCGCGAGCCAGTTGCTGCACCCGAACACCGTGCGGATCTACGACTTCGGGCGCACGCGCGAGGGCCAGCCGTACTACGTGATGGAGTACCTCGATGGCGTGACGCTCGCCGAGCTCGTGGCGCATTCGGGGCCGGTGCCTCCGGGACGCGTGATCCACATCCTGCGGCAGGTCGGCGGCGGCCTTGCGCGAAGCGCACGAGCACGGAATGATCCATCGCGACGTGAAGCCGGAGAACGTGATGCTTTGCCGGCGCGGCGAGGACGACGTGGTGAAGCTGCTCGACTTCGGGCTCGTCAAGAACCTCGAGCGCGCGCACACGCGCGACATCACCAAGCAGATCAAGATCCTGGGTACGCCGCGTTACATGGCGCCCGAGCGGATCCTGAATCCGTCCGACGTCGACGCGCGCTCCGACATCTACGCGCTCGGGGCGGTCGGCTATTTCCTGCTCACCGGAAAGCCGATCTTCGACGGCGACGACAACCTGGAGATCACGAACCAGGTGCTGCACGCGCCGGCGCCGCGCGTTTCCGCGAGTGGCAACATCAGCGGTTCCGGAGGGACTCGACCTGCTGATCGCCGCGTGCCTCGAAAAGGACCGGGCGCGGCGGCCGCAGTCGGTCGAGGCGGTGATCGAGGCGCTCGATCGCCTGTCGAGCCGGCTCGCGTGGACGCAGGTCGGACGCCGAGGGCTGGTGGGCGAGCTATCGCGAGAGCCGAGAAGACAGCCGCGTCCACGAGCGAGGCGGTCGCCGCGGCCGAGCGATGACTCGGAAGCATGGCGCCGGTCTCCGTCGGCGTGCCATCCATCGCTCGGCCGACCCGACCTCGCACCTAGCGCGCCTGCGCCGCCTCGAGCATCGCGACCATCTCGCGATAGCCGCGCGCCTGTCGCCAGACGCGAGCGGCGTCGTGCCGTTGCGGTCGGCGAGATTGACATTCGCGCCCGGCGTCCACCAGGGCCTCGAGCGTCGCCGTATGCCGCGGCCCGCCATCGCCCAGCACGATCGATTCGATCAGCGCGGTCCAGCCGAGGTTGTTGACGTGGTCGAGCGGCGCGCCGCCGCGGATCAGACGCGCGCACGACCTCGACGTGGCCGAGATGCGCCGCGGCGATCAGCGCGGTGCCGTCGTAGCGGCTGGTGACGTTCGTGGCACGGCAGCCAAGCGCGAGCGCGACGTCGAGCGTCGGCAGGTCGTTGGCGACCGCCGCGATGGTGACGATGTCGTAGCGGTCGCGCTCCGAGCGCGTTCGGATCGGCGCCGGCCTTCACCAGCGCGCGCATCGCGTCGTGCTGGCCGGCGAAGGCGGCAACGTGCAGCGGCGTGCGCCCGTAACCGTCGCGCGCGTCGACGCGGGCGCCGGCAGCGACGAGCCCGGCGATCTCGCGCCGCGTCGCCGCGGGCTGCGGCGGCAAAGAGTCCCGTATAGCCGGCGCGCTCGGTCGCGGAGGGCGGCAGCTGGCCGAGCGCGCTCGACGCCGAGCGCGAGGCTGAGGGCGACGACGATGCAGCGCAGGAGGGGGAGAATCATGGTACGGCAGGAAGAATGGGCCTCGGCTGGCGATTGTGCCGAACTTTGCGCATGGGCGCATGGTCGCTGCGTCACCTCGGGCCAACGCGCGGTAGCCGCGACGCTTGCACCGTCGCGTTCCAAGGGCCATCGTGTTCCGGTGTGCCGTAGCTGCGCAACGCGCGTAACATCGGGCTGCGGCGAATTGCCGACGCCGCTCACCGATACCGAGTCCAACCTTGTCCGAACCCACCCGCTGGGCGTTTCCGTCCAGGCTGCAGCCGCACAGGACGAAGTCGATTTCGACCTCAAGTCGGCGCTCGATGCCGTCGTGGCGCTGCGCGCCGAGATTCCCGAGGATGCCTTCACCGCGCCGATCCTCGGCACCGAGCGCGTGGGCAACGGCGTGGTGATCGGCGACGACGGGCTGGTGCTCACCATCGGCTACCTGATCACCGAGGCCGAGTCGATCTGGCTCACCGCGAACGACGGCTCGGTGGTGCAGGGACATCCGCTCGCCTACGACTTCGCGACCGGCTTCGGACTGGTCGCGCCGCTGGGGCGCCTGCGCGCTGCCGACGCTCCGGCGCGGCACGGCCGCCTCGGTCGCCGCGAACGACGACGTCTATCGTGATCGGCCATGGCGGACGTGCGCACGCGCTCAAGGCGACGGTGTTCGCCAAGCGCGAATTCGCCGGCTACTGGGAATACCTGCTCGACGAAGCGCTGTTCACCACGCCGCCGCATCCGGAGTGGAGCGGTGCCGCGCTCGTCGGCGAGGACGGCGATCTGGCGGGCATCGGATCGTTGCTGGTGAAGGAGTCGATCGGCGACGAGATGGTCGACGGCAACATGTTCGTGCCGGTCGACCTCCTCGACCCGATTCTCGACGACCTGCTGACCACGGGACGCTCGCGGCAGCCGCCGCGGCCGTGGCTCGGCATCTACGTCGCCGAGGACGAGGGTCGCCTGGCGGTCAACGGACTCGCGCCCGCGGGACCGGCCGAGCGCGCCGGGGTGCTGCCGGGCGACACGATCGTCGCGGTCGGCGACGAACGCGTCGTCGGATCTCGCGGACCTGTTGCGCAAGGTATGGCGCCTCGGGCCGGCGGGTACGGAGATCGCGCTGCTGCTCGCGCGCGAACGGAGCGCCGGTGCGGGTCCGCGTTCGCTCCGCGGACCGCGGCGATTTCCTGAAGAAGCCGAGCCTCCAGTAGCGCCGCTTTCAGCGCGCGGCGGCAAAGGCCTCCGGGACTCCAGCCGCCGCCCAGCGCCTTCGCGAAGTCGACGATCGCGAGCTTGGCGTCGCGCGCGGCGGCGATGCGCAGCGTCTCCGCCGCGAGCAGCGTGCGCTGCGCGTCGAGCACCTCGAGAAACGACGTGCGTCCCGGCGTCGTAACGCAGGGTGGCGAGCTCGAGCGCCTGCGGCGAGATCGTCGCGACGCTCGGTCTCGCGCGGCCAGCGACTCGCGGGCGGAGCCGTTGGCCACGAGCGTGTCGTGCACCTCGCGGAAGGCGATCTGCACGGTCTGCTGGTACTCGACCGTGCGTCTGCGTCGCGCCGTGCCTCGGCCAGCTCGACGGCCGACTCGATGTCTTGAGCGTAAGCAGCGGCTGCACGAGGCCCGAGCCCGATGCGCCAGATGCGATGCGGGTGAGGTGAACAGCTCGGCCAAGCGCCGCGGACTCCGAGCCGAAGGCGCCGGTCAGCGTAAGCGCGGGAAAGTAGTTCGACGCGCGCCTCCTGGATGCGCAGCTCGCGACGCGGCGAGCAGCGCCTCGGCGCGGCGGATGTCCGGACGCCGCTCGATCAGTCCCGACGGCAGGCCCGCCGGCAGCTCGGGCACCGCGGGTGGTCGCTTCGATCGACGCCCCGCGGGCGATTTCCGGCGTGAACACGGCGCGCGGCGAGCGGCCCGGTCAGCGTGGCGAGCGCCGATTCGAGCTGGCCGATCGCGCTGCCGCGTCGCGCGCGATGTCGGCGACGACGGCAGAGCGCTCGGCTTCGGCCTGCTTCAGGTCGTACTCGCCGATGAGTCCGCCGTCGAAGCGATCGCGCTGCAAGCGCCACGGTGTCGGTGCGCGAGCCTTCAGCGTGTCCTGCGAGAATCGCGAGCTCCGCGTCGGCGGCGCGCAGCCGGAAATAGGTGCTCGCGACGTCGGCGGCGACGGCGATGCGCACGGTCTCCCGGTAGTAGCGCGACGCCGCCAGATCGTTGGCCGCCGCCAGCGCGCCGCTGCGGTACTTGCCCCAGACGTCGAGCTCGTACGACATCTCGATGGCGACGCCGGTAATCGTTGCTCGACCGGCGGCCCGGTCTGCTCGAAACGCTGCGTGCCGTGCCGTCGAGATGCGGGAGCGCTCGGCGTTCGCCGCGCAGGTTGATGTTCGGGGCGAGGTTCGACTGGGCGAGCAGCACCTGCGAGCGCGCCGCCTCGATGCGCGCGAGCGACGCCTTGCAGGTCGAGGTTGTTCGCGAGCGCCTCGTCGACGAGCGCGGTCAGCACCGGATCGTCGAACGCGGTCCACCAGCGCTCGAGCAGTTCGTTCTGCGCGGCGGTCGCCGACCCCGGCGGCAGATCGAGCTCCGGCGGCGCCGGTTGCGTGACCGCGCAGCCGGCGAGCAGCACCGCGAGGGCCAGCGCGACCAGGCGCCTACTCATGGCGCTCTCCGGTGCGACGCCGCGACGGCGGATGGCCCGGCGTGTGGCGGCGGCGGGTGGTGCGCCGCCAGCCGCGCGTGCTGCGATCTCCGTCATCAGTTCCTCCTTGCTGCGCGGCTCCCTGAGGCGGCGGTCGGTGATGAGACGGAAGAAAAGCGGCACGAAGAAGATCGCGAGGAACGTCGCCGCGATCATGCCGCCCATGACGCCGGTGCCGGTCGAGTGGCGGGCGCCCGCGCCGGCGCCGGTCGAGATCGCGAGCGGCAGCACGCCGAGGATGAACGCGAGCGACGTCATCAGGATCGGCCGGAAGCGCAGGCGCGCGGCCTCGATCGCCGCCGCCGACGCCGACATGCCCTCGTCCTTCTTGAGCACCGCGTACTCGACGATCAGGATCGCGTTCTTCGCGGCGAGGCCCAGCAGCGTGACGAGGCCGATCTGGAAGTAGACGTCGTTGGTCAGCCCGCGCAGCCAGACGGCGGCGAGCGCGCCGAACGTGCCGAAGGGCAGCGCGAGCAGCACCGAGAACGGCAGCGACCACCGCTCGTACTGCGCGGCGAGGATCAGGAACACCATGATCACCGCGAGCCCGAGCGCGAACGTGGACGCGCCGCCCGAGCGCTTCTCCTGGAACGACGTGCCGCCCCAGTCGTAGCTGAAGTCGGCCGGCAGCACCTCGTTGGCGATCTGCTCGACCCGCGCGATCGCCTGCCCGGAGCTGTAGCCCGGGCGCCGCCTGTCCGAAGATCTTCACGGCCGGCAGGTTGTTGAAGCGATCGAGCGAATCCGGTCCGGACGAATACTTGACGCGTCGCCAGCGACGAGAGCGGAATCATCTCGCCCTTGTCCGAGCGCACGTAGACCGCCGCCGATGTCGTCGGGGCGCGTGCGGTAGACCGGATCGGCCGACATCAGCACCTGCCACGTGCGGCCGAACTTGTTGAAGTCGTTGACGTAGTAGGTGCCGAGCGTTGCGGAAAGCGCGGTGTAGACGTCGTTCGATCGGCACGCCGAGCTTCTTCGCCTTCTCGCGGTCGACGTCCACGAAGAGCTGCGGCACGTTCGCGCGCCAGAGCGTCTGCGCGACGCCCAGCTGCGGGTCGCTGTTCACGCGCGCAGGAACTGCTGCGTGACCTCGTTCAGGCGCTTGGCGCCGCCCTCGCCGCGGTTCTGGATGTAGAACTCGTAGCCGCCCGCGGTGCCCAGGCCGAAGATCGCGCGGCGGGATTGAACGCGAGCACCAGCGCCTCCTTGATGCCCGCGGTCTTCCCGAACAGCTCGCCGACGAGCTGCGCGGCGGTCACCTTGCGCTTGTCCCACGGGATCTGCGTGACGAAGATCGTCGCGGCATTGTTGCGGAAGCCGCCGCCGAGAAAGTCGAAGCCGGTGAACGAGACGACGTCCTGGTTCGCCGGATTCGAGCGGATCGCCTCCTCGACCTTCGCCACCACCCTGTCGGTGCGCTCGAGCGACGCGCCGTCGGGCAGGATCACGGCGCCGATGTAGAAGCCCTGGTCCTCGTCGGGCACGAGGCTGCCCGGCGTGTACTTCCACAGGCCCAGCGGTGATCGCGACCATTCCGGCGAACAGGAGGACACCGAGCGTGCCGCGACGAATCAGGAAGGCGACGCCCGCCGTGTAGTGGCCGGTGACGCGCCCGAACCAGCGGTTGAACCCGCGAAGAATCCGCGCGCGCGTGCCGTCGCCCGGCTTCAGCATCACCGCGCACAACGCCGGCGTGAGCGTCAGCGCGACCAGGCCGGAGATGACGACCGCGATCGAGATCGTGACCGCGAACTGGCGGTAGAGCTCGCCGGTCAGCCCGCCCAGGAACGCGATCGGCACGAACACCGCGGTGAGCGTCAGCACGATCGCGATGATCGGGCCGGTCACCTCGTGCATCGCCTTGATCGCCGCCTCGCGCGGGAGCGCGCCTTCCTCGCGCATGATCCGCTCGACGTTCTCCAGCACGACGATCGCGTCGTCGACGACGATGCCGATCGCGAGCACCATCCCGAAGAGCGTCAGCGTGTTGATCGAGTAGCCGAGCACGTACAGGCCGGCGAACGTGCCGAGCAGCGAGACCGGCACCGCGACCAGCGGGATCACCGTGGCGCGCCAGCTCTGCAGGAAGAGGTAGACGACGAGGAAGACGAGCAGCATCGCCTCGCCGAGCGTGATCACGACTTCGCGGATCGACACCTCGACGAAGTGCGTCGTGTCGTAGGGCACCGCGTAGGTCAGTCCGGCCGGGAAGCGTTGGGCCAGGCCGTCCACGGTCTTGCGCACGCTCTTCGCGACGTCGAGCGCATTGGCGCCCGGTTGCAGGAAGATGCCGACGAGCGTCGCGGGCTTGCCGTTGTAGCGGCCGATGAAATCGTAGTCCTTGGAGCCCAGCTCGATGCGCGCGACGTCGGCCAGCCGGACGGTCGAGCCGTCGGGGTTGGCGCGGACGATGATGTCGCCGAACTCGCTGCGCGTCGGTCAGCCGGCCCTGCGACGTGATCGTGTAGACGAGGTCCTGCCCCTTCGCGATCGGCGCCGCACCGACCTTGCCGGCCGAGAACTGCGCGTTCTGCTCGTTGATCGCGCGCACGATGTCGCCGGTCGTGAGCTTCAGCTGGGCGAGGCGGTCGGGTTGCAGCCAGACCCGCATCGCGTAGTCCTTGGCGCCGAAGATCTGCACGTTGGTCGTGCCCGGCAGGCGCTTCAGCTGCGTCGAGGACGTTCAGCGTCACGTAATTCGAAATGAACAGATCGTCGTAGCGCCCGTCGGGCGCGTAGAACGCGAGCACCTGCAGGAACGACGAGCTGCCGCGCTCGACGGTCACGCCCTGCCGCCGCACTTCCTCGGGCAGTCGCGACTCCACCTGCTTGACGCGGTTGTTGACGTTGAGCGCCGCGTCGTCGACGTGGGTGCCGATCTCGAAGGTGACCTCGATCTCGAGCACGCCGTTGGACGACGAGTGCGAGCTCATGTAGATCATGTCCGGCACGCCGTTGATCGCGTTCTCGAGCGGCGAGGCGACGGTCTTCTCGAGCACCTCGGCCGACGCGCCCGGGTAGACGGCCTGCACGGTGACGACGGGCGGCGCGATCTCCGGATACTGCGCGATCGGCAGCGTGCGCATCGCCGCGAGCCCGGCGAGCACGAGGAACAACGAGATGACGGCCGCGAAGATCGGCCGGTCGATGAAGAAGCGCGAGAACATGCCGGATGCGTCCGCGTCAGGACTTCGCCGGCGGTGGCGATTTCGGGGCGTCCTGCGCCGGCGGCGGCCGAGGGCGCGCCGGCGGGTTTGATGGGCGCGCCCGGACCGCAGCTTGGCGAGCCCGTCGACGATCACGCGCTCGCCGGGCTTTAGCCCGGACTCGACGACCCACAGGTTGGTGCCGTCGATCATCACCCAATCGCCCAGCGTCAACGGACGCACGCCGGCGATGTCCTTGCCGTCCTTGTCCTTGCTCGGCGACGTAGACGAACTTGCCCTGCGGCCCGTCCTGCACCGCGATCTGCGGCACGGCGAGCGCGTGGTTGCGCACGGCGCCCGGAAAGCTTCACGCGCACGAACTGGCCGGGCTTCAGCGCGCCGTCGGCATTGGCGATCTCGGCCCGCATCTCGATGGTGCCGGTCGACGGATTGATCCGCGTGTCCGCGAAGTTGATGCGTCCCTTCCGCGGGAGCGTCGTGCCGTCCGCGAGCTTCACCGTCACGTCGAACGCATTGTCCTTCGGGCAGCGTCGAGCCGGCCCTCGGCGACCGCGCGGTTGAGCGCGAGCTGCTCGTTCTCCGAAACCGCGAACGGGATCCAGATCGGGATTGGCCTGCGAGATCGTCGTCAGCAGCGTCTCGTTCGCCGTCGACGAGGCTGCCCTCGGATTTCGGCGCGCGGCTCGACAGCCCCGAGATCGGCGCGACGACTCGCGTGTAGCCGAGATTGAGCTCGAACTTCCGCGAGCCGCGCTTGCGCGGCCTTCACCGCGGCCGCCGCGAGCTCGGCGCCGGAGAGCGCATCGTCGGCCTCCTTCTTGCCGATCGCGCGCCGTTCCGCGAGCGGCACGAGCCGCGCCGACCTCGCGATCGGCCTGCGTCTTCTGCGCTTGCGCCCGCGCAAGCTCCGCTTCCAGCGCCGCCGCCTGCGCCTCGAGCGGCTTCGGATCGATGACGAACAGCACCTGCCCCGCCTTGACCGCCGCGCCCTCCTGGAAGAGCTTCTGCTCGAGAATTCCGGTGACGCGGGCGCGGACCTCGACTTCCTTCGAGCCCGCGGTCTGCCCGACGTATTCGTAGGTCGCCGGAATGGCCTTGGCCTCGACGACGATCGTCGTCACCTCCGCCGGCGGAAAGCCCTGGAACCCGCCGCCCTGCTGCGACTGGCCGCAGGCCGCGATCGCGAGGGCACCGGTGAAGGTCAGCACGCGCGTCGTCGTGGTGCGGAAATGGGGCTGCATTGCGGCACTCCGGGCTTGGGCGGCAAGCAGCCGCACGCGCCGGCACTTGCCAATCGCCGGCAGATTACATACCTGGCACTTCCCGGACAAGGCCGAGCTGTTCGGCGCGATGTGCGAGCGCATGACGCTGCCGCTCGAAACGACGACCCGCGAGGCGGGCGAGTTCCGGAGGGCCGCGCGACGTCCCGGAGGCGTAGAATAAGAACCCGTCGCGCGCAGGGACAGTCGGCAGTTGCCTGCCGCGCGCCCGATCGTGGCCTGGCGTACCGCCCGGCGGCAGCCCGCCCCGCGACCGCCCATTCGCTCATCCGACCCGGTAGGAAATCACCATGCACATCCAGAAAGTCGGCGTCATCGGCGCCGGAACCATGGGCAACGGCATCGCGCAGTCCTGCGCGGTCACCGGCATCGACGTCGTCATGGTCGACGTGGCCGAGGCGGCCGTGCTGCGCGGCCTCGCGACCGTCACCGGCAGCCTCGACCGCCTGGTCAAGAAGGAAAAGATCTCGGCGCGGCCGACAAGGACGCGGCGCTGTCGCGCATCAAGGGCACCACCGCGCTACGACGCGCTTGAAGGGCTGCGACCTCGTCATCGAGGCGGCGACCGAGAACGAGGAGCTCAAGCACAAGATCCTGAAGCAGGTCGACGCGCTGGCGCGGCCCGACGTGATCCTCGCGTCGAACACGTCGTCGATCTCGATCACCAAGCTCGCGGCCGCGACGTCGCGGCCCGACCGCTTCATCGGCATGCACTTCTTCAACCCGGTGCCGATGATGGCGCTGGTCGAGCTGATCCGCGGCGTCCAGACCTCCGACGCGACCGTCGACCTCGCCGGCGGCGCTGGCGAAGCGTCTCGGCAAGACGCCGATCGTCGTGCGGAACAGCCCCGGGCTTCGTCGTCAACCGCATTCTGTGCCCGATGATCAACGAGGCGATCTTCGCGCTGCAGGAGGGCCTCGCGACGCGCCAGGAAATCGACGACGGCATGAAGCTCGGGCTGCAGCCATCCGATCGGACCGCTGGCGCTCGCCGACCTGGTCGGGCTGGACGTCATGCTCGCGGTGATGGAGGTGCTGCACCGCGACTTCAACGATCCGAAGTATCGCCCCGCGCTGCTGCTGAAGGAGATGGTCGCGGCCGGCCATCTCGGTCGCAAGACCGGGCAAGGGCTTCTACACGTATTCCTGAACGCCCTCCCGGAGGGGCGGCGCGCAGCGCCAAGGGTGCACACATGACCTTCGACACCATCCTCCTCGAGGAGCCCGAGCAGGGCATCTGGCTCCTCACGATCAATCGACCGAAGGCGCTGAACGCGCTGGCGCCGCAGGTACTCTACGAAATGGCCACGGCGATCGCGCGCGTCAACGCCGACGCCGGAGCGCGCGCGCTGCTCGTGACCGGAGCGGGCGACAAGGCCTTCGTCGCCGGCGCGGACATTGCCGCGATGAGCTCGATGACGGCGATCGAGGCTCGCGAGCTGGCGCTGCAGGGGCACGCCGCGCTCCGCTCGCTCGAGCTTTCGCCGTTTCCGGTGATCGCGCTGGTGAACGGGTTTGCGCTGGGCGGCGGCTGCGAGCTGGCGCTCGCCTGCGACTGGATCGTCGCTTCCGAGAAGGCGGTATTCGGCCAGCCGGAAGTGAACCTCGGCATCTGCCCGGGCTTCGGCGGCACGCAGCGGCTTTCGCGCGTCGTCGGCAAGGCGATGGCGCTCGAGCTCATCACGACCGGACGACAGATGAAGGCCGACGAGGCGCTGCGCATCGGGCTCGTGAACCATGTGGTCGCGCCGGAAATGCTCCACGAGAAAGGGCTCGAGCTCGCGCGGATGATCGCCGCCAAGGGCCCGGTCGCCGTGAAGATGAGCAAGCACCTCGTGCAGCGCGGCCAGGACCTCGATCTCGCGAACGCGAACGCGATGGAGGCCGACGTATTCGGATTTCTCGCCGCGACCGAGGACAAGCACGAGGGCATGGCGGCGTTTCTCGCCAAGCGTGCGCCCGCGTTCAAGGGGCGCTGAACGTTTCACGCGTCGTTCGGACGCGTGGTCACGTAGACGGTTCCGGTGAAGCTCGCGACCAGCGTGCCGTCGGCGCGCGCGAGATCGACCCGATAGACCGCGAGCTTGCGGGTGCGCGAAACCTCGATCGCCGTCGCGGTCAGCGTGTCGCCTGCCTGGGCGGCGACGTGGTAGGTGATGTGCGCATCGATCCCGGCGGCGATCATCCCGTGCGAATTCGACGCGAGCCCGAACGCCGTGTCGGCCAGCGCGAAAATCACGCCGCCGTGGCAGGTCCCGTTGAAATTGAGATGCCGCTCGGCAACGGTGAGCGTCACGCTCGCGTGACCCGGTCCGGCATCGGTGCAGCGGATGCCGAGCGCGTGCACGAAGCGATCGCGCGCCGCGAGGCGCTTGATGCGTTCCGCGGCGAGCGCCTTGTGGTCCATTCAGACGATCGCGAGCACGTCGCCGAAGCCCATCTCGCGGCGAAGCGTGCCGCAAATCTCGCCGTGCGTGCAGCCGGCCTCCGCGGCCGCAACCACCTGGGCGAAGACGTTCGCGGAAGGATCGTTCGCGGCACGGGCGAGCGCGGCCAGCGCCCTGCCGACCGCGTCCGGCGAGCGTGCGGCCTTGAACGCGGCGAAGGCAGCGACATGCTCGCGCATCGTGCGCGGGATCCGGCTTCGGCAGTGCCGGGCGCGCGCTCGCTGCCCTCGTCGACCCGGTAGGCATTGACGCCGACGACCGTCTGCGCGCCCGATTCGACGCTTTCCTGGAACGCCCGCGCGGATTCGCCGATACGCTGCTGCACGATGCCGGCGGCGACCGCCGCGTACATGCCGCCGGCGTCCTCGACGAGGCGCATGGCGCGCAGGATCGCTTCCTCCATCTGGTCGGTCAGCGTCTCGACGTAATAGCTGCCGCCCGAGCGGGTCGATGACGTCGGTGAGATGCGCTTCCTCGCGCAGGATGTTCTGCGTGGCGACTGCGATACGCGCACCGAACTCGGTCGGACAGGACAATGCCTCGTCGTAGGCGTCGGTGTGCAGCGACTGCAGCCCGCCGAGGATTCCCGCCATCGCCTGCACGGTGACGCGCGCGATGTTGTTGAGCGGCTGCTGCGCGCGTGAGATCGACGCCGGACGTCTGGGCGTGGAACTTGAAGCGCCAGCTGCGCGGATCCTTCGCGCCGTAGCGCTCGCGCACCAGGCGCGCCCAGATCCGGCGGCCGGCGCGAAACCGGGCGATCTCCTCGAAGAACGACAGCGAGATGTCGAAGAAGAACGTCAACCGCGGCAGGAAGGCGTCGGGATCCATGCCGCGGGCGACGCAGTCGTCGGCGGTCTGCAGCGCGGTGGAGAGCGCGAATCCCATCGCCTCCGCGGGCGTCGCCCCGGCCTGCTGCATGTGCTGGCCGACGACCGACATCGGATTCCACTTCGGCACGTGCCGGATGCAGAAATCGATGATGGTCGGTGAGGATGCGCCGCGCGCCGGGCAGCGCGATGCGGAAGAACATGTGGTTCGCGACGTAGTGACTGAGGTAATCGCTCTGGTTCGACGTGCCGCGGATCGCGTCGCAGCCGACGCCGCGGCGCTTCGCCGTCGCGAGCAGGAACGCGAGCAGCGTGAACGGCGACGGGTCGTTCATCGCGCAGGAAGTCCGCGCGAGGTCGACGCCGGCGAGGCAGGTGTCCAGGTGATCGACGCGTGTTGACGACGACGCCGCAGGTGCCGAGGAGCTCGGCGTCGACCTCGTCCATGTCGTAGCCGCGGAACACCGAGTTGCAGGGAATCAGCGACACCGCGGTGGCGCCCTGCGCGACGATGTCGCGCAGCCGCGCGTTGTAGTCCGACGGCGTGCCCAGCCCGATCAGCTGGCGCTGCGTCCAGGTCCGGCCGCGATGCATGGTCGCGTAGATGCCGCGCGTGTACGGCGGCGCTCCGGGATAGCCGACGATCGCTCTCGTAGCGCTCGCCGTTCCAGTCGCGCGGCGTGTACAGCGGCTTGATCGCGACGCCGGAGCGATTGCGCACCGGCCGCTTCGCCGCCGATCTGCTCCGGCGTATTCCCGCTGCCAGCGCGTCCTCGCCCGCGCGGCTGCAGCACGGCCTTGTCGATCGGCTTGTTCATCGGGGACTCCTTCAGGCGGCGATGCGCCGGGCGCGAACCTCGCGCGGTGAGCTCGCGAATGGTCACGGCGATCTCCTCGAGCGGCGCGCCGGGATGGAACACGCGCGCCACGCCGGCATCGAGCAGCATCGTCCTCGTCGTCGTCGGGAACGATGCCGCCGACGATCACCGCGACGTCGGCGAGGCCCGCCTCGCGCAGCGCGGCCATCAGCTTGGGCACGATCAGGTGGTCGGTCGCGAGCGAGGAAATGCCGATCACGTCGACGTCTTCCTCGAGCGCGAGCTTGACGACGTGCGGAATCGCCTGCCAGGGCGGCGTGTAGATCACCTCCATCCCGGCGTCGCGCAGGTACGCGGCGACCACGCGGCTGCCGCGGTCGTGGCCGTCGAGGCCGATCTTGGTGACGAGCACTTTGGGCCGCATGTCCATGGGCTACTCCGATCGTCGCGGGGCTCGCGCAGCAGCGCGACGAAGCGGCGAGCGATCGCGCGCGGATCGTCGCTGCCCGGCCGGTACCAGGTCTGCGACCAGTTGAGCGCGCCGAGCAGCAGCAGGCGCAGGCTCCGGCGATCGAGGCCGGGGCGCGCGGGCAGGCCGGCGACGAGGTCGACGAAGAGCCGCTCGTACGCGTCGCGCAATTCGACGAGTTGGGCGGCGACCGCCGGGACGTCGTCCGGGCGCACGCGGATCACGACCTGCGCGTAGTCGCTTTCCTCGAGCAGCGCCTCGAGGTGCGCGACGCAGGCGGCCTCCAGGCGGTCCCACGGGTCGGCCTGCCGGCGATCGCCGCCTCGACGCGCTCGGAGATCCGGCGCACGCCCTTCGGCGTAGACGGCGGCGAGCAGGTCCTCCTTGCGCGCGAAGTGGTAGTAGAGCGAGCCGGGCAGCATGTCGACGGCGCGGACGATGTCGCGGATCGACGTGCCGTGGAAGCCCTGGCTGCCGAAGAGCCGGGCCGCCTCGTCGAGAAGGCGCGGCCTGCCGGTTGTCGGCGCGCGGCGTGCGCAGGGGTCGGGACATGCGAGGCTCAGTCTAAACCAAACAAACGTTCGCTATTCAATCAGCGTCCGACTGCTTTGTCAATGCAGGGTCCGCGTCGTCCACGTGACCGCCTCGAACCGGCCCGGCTTCGTGTCATCCGCCGAAATTGCGCAGCCGCGGCAGGTCCAGCACGTGGATGCCGCCGTACTCGACCCGGATGAGTCCCTCCGCTTCGAGGACCTTGAGCGCCTGATTGACGCGCTGGCGGGAAATGCCGGAGAGGTAACCGATCTCCTCCTGCGAAATCTGCAGCTCCATCTCGGTCCGCGGATACAGGTACGGGTTGAACATCGCCGCGAGACAGCGCGCGACGCGCGCTTCGACGTCGAGCAACCGGTCGTACTCGACCTGGCCGATGAACTGGCCGAGGCGCTCGTTCAGCTGCAACAGCAGGAAGCGGTTGAAGGCGATGCTGCTGTCGAGCAGCCAGGTGAAGGTGGCCCGCGGCATCAGCGCCACCCGGCTCGCGCGGAGCGCGACCACGTCGTAGCGGCGCGGCTCGTCCTTGAGCAGCGAGCCTTCGCCGAACCACGCGCCGGCCGGGAGCCCGGTGAACGTCGTCGGCTTGCCGGCCGTGCGAGAAGATTGGCCATCTTGACCAGTCCGTCGACGATCCCGATCCAGTGCTCGACCGGATCGCCCTTGTGGCAGACGTGGGCGCCCGCGGCAACCGTGCGCTCGACGATGGCCGCTTCACCCGCGCCAGCTGATCCGCCGTCAGCGTGCGCGCCCAGAGACTCGCGCGCAGCATCTCGGGCAGAGTGCTCATTCGGGGTTCACTCCCCTTCGGCTGGATTGTCGACCGGATGACAGCGGCGAACCCCGGCGCGCGCTTATGCTCGGGCCCGACTCGTGCGCGAAGCGGGGCTCGGCGCCGGAGGTCCGCGAGCGTTGCGTCACCCGCACCAGTATCCGCTTCGGGGATCATTCTATAGAATCGGGCGGGAATGCGAACCCGGTCCGAGGCAGGCCGGGCGCCCACGAGGGGGAGTCAAGCCGTGTCGACCGCCCCAGCTGCAGCCGCGCTGGATACGTTTCCGCGCTCTCCTGCAGCACCACGCGCAGGTGCGCGGCGGCCATCCGGCCACGCGCGAGAAGGACCTCGGCATCTGGCAGACGTGGACCTGGTCGCAGGTCGCGGAGGAAGTGCGCGCGCTGGCCTGCGGCCTCGCGTCGCTGGGCTTCAAGCGCGGGATGAACCTCGCGATCATCGGCGACAACCGCCCGCGCCTGTACTGGGCGATGGCCGCGGTGCAGTCGCTCGGCGGCGTTCCGGTGCCGCTCTACCAGGACGCGGTGGCCGAGGAAATGGTCTACGTGCTGAACGACGCCGACGTCCACTTCGCCATCGTCGAGGACCAGGAGCAGGTCGACAAGCTGCTGGAGATCACGGCGCGCTGCCCGAATCTCGAGCACATCGTCTTCGACGACCCGCGCGGCCTGCGCCACTACACGCAGACCTTCCTGCACGGCTACGACGGCATCCTGGGCCTGGGCCGCGCCCACCACGAGGCGCATCCGGATTTCTTCGGCGACGCGGTCGCGGCAAACCCGGACCGAGGACGTCGCCGTCATGGTCTACACGTCCGGCACGACGGGCAAGCCGAAGGGCGTGTGCCTCACGCACCACGCGCTGATCGCGGCGGCGCGCGGCGGCGTCGAGTTCGACCGGCTGACCGCCGACGAGGACATCCTGTCCTACCTGCCGATGGCCTGGATCGGCGACCACCTGTTCTCGTACTGCGAGGCGCTGGTCGCCGGCTTCACGATCAACTGCCCGGAATCGGGCGACACGGTGATGACCGACCTGCGCGAGATCGGCCCGACGTTCTACTTCGCGCCGCCGCGGGTGTTCGAGAACCTGCTGACGCAGGTGATGATCCGGATGGAGGATGCGGGCGCGCTCAAGCGCAGCCTCTTCCACTACTTCATGGAGGTCGCGCGGCGTTGCGGCGCGGAGATCCTGGACGGCAAGCCGGGCATCGCGGCTCGGCGACCGCCTGCTCTACGCGCTCGGCAACCTGCTGATCTACGGGCCCGCTGCGCAACGTGCTCGGCATGAGCCGCATCCGCGTGGCCTACACCGCCGGCGCGGCGATCGGTCCGGACCTGTTCCGGTTCTACCGCTCGATCGGCATCAACATGAAGCAGCTCTACGGCGCCACCGAGACCTGCGCGTACGTCTGCCTGCAGCCGGACGGCGACATCAAGCTCGATTCGGTCGGCAAGCCGGCGCCGGGCGTCGAGGTGAAGATCGCCGACAACGGCGAGGTGCTGGTGAGGAGCGCGGCGATGCTGAAGGAGTACCACAAGCGCCCCGACGCCACCGCCGAGTCGATCGACGGCGACGGCTACTTCCACACCGGGGATGCCGGTCATCTTCGACGCCGACGGGCACCTGAAGATCATCGACCGGGCCAAGGACGTCGGCAAGCTCGCCAACGGCGCGCTGTTCGCGCCGAACTACGTCGAGAACAAGCTCAAGTTCTTCTCGCACATCAAGGAGGCCGTGGCCTTCGGGCACGGCCGCGACATGGTCTGCGCGTTCATCAACATCGACATGTCGGCGGTCGGCAACTGGGCGGAGCGGCGCGGCATCCCGTACTCGGGCTACACCGACCTCGCCGGCCGCGCCGAGGTCTACGACCTGGTCCAGGAATGCGTGGAGAAGGTCAACGCCGAGCTCGCGCGCGATCCCGTGCTCTGCCACTCGCAGGTGCGCCGCTTCCTGGTCCTGCACAAGGAGCTCGATCCGGACGACGACGAGCTGACCCGCACGCGCAAGGTGCGCCGCGGCTTCATCGCCGAGAAGTACGCGGTGCTGATCGACGCGCTGTACTCGGGCAGGAAGTCGCCAGTTCATCGAGACGCAGGTGAAGTTCGAGGATGGCCGCACCGGCTCGATCAGCGCCGACCTCGTCATCCGCGACGCCGCGGTCTACGAACCCGTGGCCGCAGGCCGCCTGAGGCGCGCGTCGGCGGCACGGGCGACATCCTCGACACGGCAAACGAGCGCGAGCGGACCGATCATGGCAGAGCGAACGATGGCCGACCGGGTCATCCTGCACGACGACATCGGGGCGATGGAGGCGGACTTCTCCGGGCATGACGTTCTCGACCGAGGCCCAGGTCGACGCGTTCTACGACGAGGCCGATCGCCGGCTGGAGGCGACGGGCAAGCGCTGGTACTTCCTCGTCATCTACACCGATTGCGTCATCGAGCCGCAGGTCTGGGACCGCTTCGCCGCCCGCGGCAAGAACACGAACATCAAGTACGGCCTCGGCACCGTGCGCGTGGGCACCAGCGCCAGCGCGCGCGAGACCATCCGGCAGCGCGCGCAGCGCGACATGTTCCGCGCCAACATCTACGACACGCGCGACCAGGCGATCCTCGCGCTGGGCGAGATGCGCAAGCGGCGCGAGGTGCTGCGGCGAGAGGGCCGGACGCCGGCGGGCGACCGACGCCGTCCTCCGGGTCGACGACATCCACCTCAACTTCGGCGGCGTCAAGGCGATCACCGGCGTCGGCTTCGGGGTCAACCGCGGCGAGATCTCGTCGATCATCGGCCCCAACGGCGCCGGCAAGAGCTCGATGCTCAACGTCATCAGCGGGTTCTACCGGCCGTCGCGCGGCACGCATCTACTTCGAGGGCAAGGACCGCACGCACCTGCCGGCGCACGAAGTGGCGCGCCTGGGCTTCGCGCGCACGTTCCAGAACATCGCGCTGTTCAAGGGCATGTCCACGCTCGACAACATCATGACCGGGCGCTCGCTCAAGATCAAAGGCAATTTCCTGACCGACGCGCTGTACTGGGGCTTCGCGCAGAAGGAGGAGACCGCGCATCGCGAGCACGTCGAGAAGATCATCGACTTCCTCGAGATCCAGGCGATCCGCAAGACCCCGGTGGGCAAGCTGCCCTACGGCCTGCAGAAGCGCGTGGAGCTCGCGCGCGCGCTCGCGATGGAGCCGAAGGTGCTGCTGCTCGACGAGCCGATGGCCGGGATGAACGTCGAGGAGAAGGAGGACATGGTCCGCTTCATCCTCGACGTCAACGACCAGTGGGGCACGACGATCATCCTGATCGAGCACGACATGGGCGTGGTGATGGACATCTCGCACTACGTGGTCGTGATGGACCACGGCGCGAAGATCGCCGAGGGAACGCCCGGCGAAGTGAAGGCCGACCCGGTCGTCATCCGGGCCTATCTGGGCGCGCACTGAGCGCCTGGATCCGGACGCGCACCCCAACCCCGTCTCGAGCGGAGCCCGAATGAACTGGCAATTCTTCCTCGAAGTCCTGGTCGGCGGCCTGCTCGCCGGGGTCATGTATTCGCTGGTGGCGCTGGGCTTCGTGCTGATCTACAAGGCCTCGGGCGTCTTCAACTTCGCGCAGGGCGCGATGGTGTTCTTCGCCGCGCTCACGTTCGTTTCGCTGATCGAGAAGTACGGCATGAATTTCTGGGTTGCGTTCGCGATCACGCTGGCGGTGATGGTGGTGCTCGGGATCGCGATCGAGCGGCTGGTGCTGCGGCCGCTGGTGAACCAGCCGCAGATCACGCTGTTCATGGCGACCATCGGGCTGACCTTCGTGCTGGAGGGGCTCGCGCAGCTCTTCTGGGGCGCGCAGCCGCACGGCCTCGAGCTCGGCATCCCCGACGAGCCGATGCAGTGGCTCTCGGAGACAGCGAACATCAACATCAGCCAGTTCGACGTGTTCGCGGCGGTCGTGGCCGGGCATGCTGGTGGCCGCGCTGGCGGTGTTCTTCCAGACGACGCGCATCGGCCGCGCGCTGCGCGCGGTCGCCGACGACCACCAGGCGGCGCTCGCGGTCGGCATCCCGCTGCGGCAGATCTGGGCGATCGTGTGGACGGTGGCCGGGCTTCGTCGCGCTGGTGGCGGGCCTCATGTGGGGCGCGCGCAACGGCGTCCAGTTCGCGCTGACGTTCATCGCGCTGAAGGCGCTGCCGGTGCTGATCCTGGGCGGCTTCGAGTCGGTCGCCGGCGCGATCGTCGGCGGGCTCATCATCGGCGCCTCGGAGAAGCTCGCCGAGGTCTATCTCGGGCCGTTCGTCGGCGGCGGGATCGAGTCCTGGTTCCCGTACGTGCTGGCGCTTGCCTTCCTGCTGGTGCGGCCCGAGGGGCTGTTCGGCGAAAAGCGGATCGAGCGGGTGTAGGCCATGATTCTATCGCGAAGCAGGGCAGTTCAAGACCACCTACGCGAAGGACCAGCAGGTCTTTCCGATCCGGCAGGACCGCATCGCGCGTCGCGGTCGTGCTCGCCGTCGCCTTTCGTGGTGGTGCCGCTCGTCGCCAACCAGTACTGGCTCTCGGCCATCCTGACGCCGTTCCTGATCCTCGCGCTCGCCACGCTCGGGCTCAACATCCTGACCGGCTACGCCGGCCAGCTCTCGCTCGGCACCGCGGCGTTCATGGCGGTGGGCGCGTTCATGGCCTACAACTTCGAGCTGCGGGTGCCGTGGATGCCGACCCTCGTGTCGTTCGCGCTGGCCGGGCTGTGCGCGGCCGCCGTCGGCATCGTGTTCGGCCTGCCGTCGCTGCGCATCAAGGGCTTCTACCTCGCCGTGGCGACGCTCGCCTGCCAGTTCTTCGTGCTGTGGGCGCTGCAGCGGATCGGCTGGTTCACCAACCACAGCGCCTCCGGCGTGATCACGGCGCAGAAGGTCGTCATCCTCGGCTACGCGTTCGACACGCCGGTGGACAAGTACATGCTGACCCTGTGCATCGTCGCGGTGCTCGCGGTGCTCGCCAAGAACATGCTGCGCAGCGAGACCGGGCGCAAGTTCATGGCGGTGCGCGACATGGACCTCGCCGCCGAGGTGATCGGCATCCGGATGATGCAGACCAAGCTGCTGGCCTTCGCGATCAGCTCGTTCTACTGCGGGGTCGCCGGCGCCCTGTACGCGTACACCTACCTCGGCACCGTCGAGCCGGAGGCGTTCAACCTCGACCTGTCGTTCCGGATCCTGTTCATGGTGATCATCGGCGGCGTGGGCAGCATCCTGGGCTCGTTCATGGGCGCCGCCTTCATCATGCTGCTGCCGATCTTTCTGAACACCGTGGCGGGGCCCGCTCGAGCATCTGCTCGGCGTCACGCTGCCGTCGGGACTCATGTCCAACCTCGAGCTGATCGTGTTCGGGGCGCTGATCATCTTCTTCCTGATCGTCGAGCCGCACGGCCTTGCCCGGCTCTGGCAGATCGGCAAGGAGAAGCTGCGGCTGTGGCCGTTCCCGCATTGATGGTGCGGTGCACAATGAGGGTTGGGAATGCGCGAGCGCCCGCGCACTGTTTTCTTGACCGTCGTCATTGACACCGGATGCGCGTCTCGCGAATGCTTTGCCGGGTTCGGGACGTTACCGATGATCGGCGATCGAAGTTGTCTTTCCTAGGAGGAACCACCATGAAGCACCTGAAGTCGGCCCTGCTGGGCGTCGCGCTGCTGGGCATCGCGGCGACTGGCCAGGCGCAGAACGAGCAGTTCATCCCGGTGGCCGGGTACTGGGTCGGGCCCTACGCGGCCGGCGGCTCCGGCATCTACGGCGGCATGATCGATTACATCAACATGATCAACGCGCGCGACGGCGGCGTGAACGGCGTCAAGCTCACCTACGAGAAGTGCGAGACCGAATACAACAACGCGCGCGGCGTCGAGTGCTACGAGCGGCTCAAGAACAAGGGCCCGACCGGGCGCCTCGGTGTTCCACATGCTGTCGACCGGGATCACCTACTCGATCATCGAGAAGGCCACGGCCGACAAGATCCCGGTGATCTCGATCGGCTACGGCCGCACCGACGCCTCCGACGGCCGCGTCTTGCCGTACGTCTTCCCGCTGGTGACCAACTACTGGTCGCAGAACACCGCCAAGATCAAGTTCATCGGGATGAAGGAAGGCGGGATGGACAAGCTCAAGGGCAAGAAGATCGTGAACCTCTATCACGACTCGGCCTACGGCAAGGAAACGATTCCGGTCCTCGACGCGCAGGCCAAGATGTACGGCTTCACCGTCACCCACATCGCCGTGCCGCACCCCGGCAACGAGCAGGGCGCGCAGTGGCTGCAGATCCGCCAGATCAAGCCCGACTGGGTGATCCTGCGCGGCTGGGGCGTGATGAACCCGACGGCGCTGAAGGCCGCGGCGAAGGTCGGCTTCCCGCGCGATCACATGGTCGGCGTGTGGTGGTCCGGCGCGGAAGAGGACACGATTCCCGCCGGCGACGCGGCGAAGGGCTACATCGCGGCCGGGTTCAACGTGGCCGGCGCCAACTTCCCGGTGGTCCAGGAAATCAAGAAGTACGTGTACGCGAAGGGCAAGGGGGAAATGGAGGACCAGACGCGGATCGGCTCGATCTACTACAACCGCGGCGTGGTCCACGGCATCATCACCGTCGAGGCGATCCGCACTGCGCAGGGGAAGTACGGCAAGAAGCCGCTGACCCCCGAGCAGATCCGCTGGGGCATCGAGAACCTCAACATCACCGAGGCGCGTCTGAAGGAGCTCGGTGCAGTGGGCTTCATGCAGCCGCTGCGGGTGACCTGTGCCGACCACGAGGGTGGCGGCGCGGTGAAGTTCCTGCAGTGGGACGGCACCCAGTGGAAGGTGATCTCCGACTGGATCCAGCCGGACAAGAAGCTGGTGCGCGACATGATCGAGCAGTCCGCGGCGGCGTACGCGAAGGAGAAGAACATCACGCCGCGCGATTGCAGCAAGGAGTCGTAATCCCGTGCCCGCGCCCCGGCAGCATTGACGGAGCGCGGGGCGGTGGTACCCGCCCTCCCCCGATCTGGGAGAGGGTTGGGGTGAGGGACGTGGCCCGACGCGCCGGGCGGAACACTCCTCACCCCAGCCTTCGCCTGTACCTGCCTGCCTTCACCCTCCGCCGATCACCGCCATGAGCTCGCCCGCCACCGCCGCCAAATCCGATGCCGCTGCGGCCGCGGCCTACCTGTCGATCAACAACATCGAGGTCATCTACGACCACGTCATCCTCGTGCTGAAGGGCGTGTCGCTGCACGTGCCCGAGGGCAAGATCGTCGCGCTGCTCGGCGCCAACGGCGCGGGCAAGACCACCACGCTGAAGGCGATCTCGAACCTGCTGCGCGCCGAGCGCGGCGACGTGACCAAGGGCACGATCGAGTTCATGGGCAAGCGCGTCGACCAGCTCACGCCCAACGAGCTGGTGCGCATGGGTGTGTGCCAGGTGATGGAGGGCCGGCACTGCTTCCAGCACCTGACGGTCGAGGAGAACCTGCTGACCGGCGCCTTCACGCGCAGCATCAGCCGCGCCGACCTGAAGCGCGATCTCGAGCTCGTGTACACGTACTTCCCGCGCCTGAAGGAGCGGCGCACGAGCCAGTCGGGCTACACCTCGGGCGGCGAGCAGCAGATGACCGCGATCGGCCGCGCGCTGATGGCGCGCCCGAAGATGATCCTGCTCGACGAGCCGTCGATGGGCCTCGCGCCGCAGCTGGTCGAGGAGATCTTCGAGATCGTCCGTGATCTCAACACCAAGGAGCGCGTGTCGTTCCTGCTCGCCGAGCAGAACACGATGGTCGCGCTGCGCTTCGCGGACTACGGCTACATCCTGGAGAACGGTCGCGTCGTGATGGACGGTGCCGCGAAGGAGCTCGCGCAGAACGAGGACGTGAAGGAGTTCTACCTCGGCCTGTCGACGGCGGGGCGCAAGAGCTTTCGCGACGTGAAGCACTACCGCCGCCGCAAGCGTTGGCTCGTCGTGACCGGGCACTTCGACACGCTGGAGATCCGCGACCCGGAGCTCCGGGAGCGCGAGTTGCTCGCGCAACTGCCGCGACAGATCGCGCATGCCAAGGCGCAGCGCCGGCGTTCGCACGCATTCTCGCCGCCTTCGATCCGGCCGCGATCACGACGCGCGCCGCGCTCGCGCTGCTGCCGGTCACGCGCAAGTCCGAATTGCTCGACATGCAGAAGGCCGAGCGGCCATTCGGCGGCTTTGCCGCCGCGCGCTGGGGCGAGGCGGCGCGCGTGTTCTCCTCGCCCGGCCCGATCTACGAGCCGGAAGGCGCGCGCCCCGACTACTGGCGGCTCGCGCGAGCGCTCTTCGCCGCGGGATTTCGCCGTGGCGATCTCGTCCACAACTGCTTTTCCTACCACTTCACGCCCGCCGGGTCGATGATGGAGACCGGCGCGCACGCGCTGGGCTGCACGGTGTTCCCCGGCGGGACCGGCCAGACCGAGCAGCAGGTGCAGGCGATGGCCGAGTTGAAGCCTGACGGCTACGTCGGGACGCCGTCGTTTCTGAAGATCATCCTCGAGAAGGCGGACGCGATGGGCATCGCGCTCGGGAGCCTGAAAAAGGCGCTCGTTTCCGGCGAAGCGTTCCCGCGCGAGCCTGCGCGATGCGCTGCAGGCACGCGGCATTTCCGGGTACCAGGCGTATGCCACGGCCGATCTCGGCACGATCGCCTACGAGACTCGAGGCGCGCGAAGGCCTGGTGGTCGACGAAGGGGTGCTCGTCGAGATCGTGCGTCCCGGCACCGGCGACCCGGTCGCGGCGGGAGAGGTCGGCGAGGTGGTGGTCACGTCGCTCTTCAACACCGACTACCCGTTGATACGCTTCGGCACCGGCGACCTCTCGGCCCTGCTGCCCGGCGCAAGCCCCTGCGGGCGAACGAACCTCCGGCTCAAGGGCTGGCTCGGCCGCGCCGACCAGACGACCAAGGTGAAGGGCCTGTTCGTGCATCCGTCGCAGGTCGCGGCGATCGTGAAACGCCACCCGGAGATCGCCAAGGCGCGGCTCGTCGTCGACAATGCCGGAGGCGGCGACCGGATGACGCTCAACGTCGAAGTGCCGGGCGGCCGGCCATCGGAATCCGATGCGATCGTCGCGTCGATTCGCGAGATCACGAAACTGCGAGGCGAAGTCGCGTTCCGGATCCCGGGCGAACTGCCGAACGACGGGCGCGTGATCGACGACGTCCGGAAATACGACTGAACGGCACCACTGCACCCGCCGACCCGTTTGCGCCGCTCGCGCAGGAAACGCTGCGCGCGATTGCCGCATCGGGGGTGGTCCGGCATTTCCCGAAGCACGCCGTGCTGATCAACGAGGGCGATCAGGGCGATTCGCTGTTCATCGTCCTCTCCGGCAAGGTCAAGGTGTTTGCGAGCAACGAGGCCGGCCGCGAGATCGTGCTCGACTTCCACGGACCCGGCGAATATGTCGGCGAGATGTCGCTCGACGGTGCGCCGCGCTCGGCTTCGGTGATCACCGTCGAGCCGACGACCTGCGCCGTGGTCAACCGGACGAGATTCCGCGAATTCATTCACGCGAACCCGGATTTTGCGCTGCACCTGATCGACAAGCTCATCCATCGGCTGCGCCTTTCCACGGCGAACGTCAAGAGCCTCGCGCTGTCCGACGTCTATGGCCGGCTCGCGCGGCTCGTCACGTCGCTCGCACACGACGAGGGCGGCCGGCAGGTCGTGCCGGAAAAGCTCACGCAGCAGCAAATTGCCGAGCGCGTCGGCGCGTCACGCGACATGATCAGCCGTCTCATGAAAGACCTGGTCGCGGGCCGTTACCTCGCCATCGAGGATCGCCGGATCGTCATCCTTCGAAAGCTGCCGCCGGCCTGGTAGCGGACGCTGCGCATTGCGCCCGCCGAGGCGAGCCTCAGGCGGCCGGCGAAGTTCCCGCGTCTTCCTTCGCATCGGCCGCCGAGCGGGGCCGCAACGTCACGAGCATGACGCCGACGAGCACCAGCGCGGCGCCGGCGAGCTGGATCCAGTGAACCGGCTCGCCAAGGATCAACGCTCCCAACCCAATGGTGAACACAGGCCCGAGCGAGCCGACCAGCGACGACGTATTGGCGCCGAGTCGCCGGATCGCCTCGGCGATGAGCCAGGTCGGCAGCACGGTCGAGACGATCGCCATCGCCAGCGACAACGCGTGGATCGACGGCGGCACGTCGAGCAGTGCGAAGTCGCGTGTCGCGGCGAACTGCAACAGCACGAAAACGGTCGACGCGAGCATGGCCCACGCGATGAAGCGCATGCTGCCGATTCGCGCGATCACGTCTCCCGCGCCGATGAGGTACAGCGCGTACGCGAATGCGCTGCCGAAGACCAGCGTTCCGCCCGTCCACAGTGCCTGCGGATCGCCGGCAAATTCGAGATCGTGGACGAACACGAGCGCGATGCCGGCGTACGAGATGACCAGCGCCAGCACGGCTCGGCGCGAAATCGGCTTGCGGAGCACGAGCGCCGAGAGCAGCACGACCAGCGTCGGGTACAGGTACAGCACGAGCCGCTCGAGCGCGGCGCTGATGTACTTGAGCCCGATGAAGTCGAGCAGGCTCGCGAGATAGTAGCCGATGAAGCCGAGCCAGGCGAGCGCGCGCCAGTCACGGCCCGTGAACGGCGTGGCGCCGGACGCGCTGCCGCCCCACCACGCCATCGCGACGAAAAAGGGCGCGGAATAAAGCATCCGCAGCGCGAGCAATGTCACCGGGTCGATCGGGTGCCACGCGTAGGCGAGCTTGATCAGGATCGCCTTGAACGAGAACCCGAGGACGCCCACCACCGCGCACAGCGGACCTATCCAACGGCTCCTCAGGTCCACTGCACGAGCCCGGCGTACGCGGTGACCAGGACTACCCCTCCGAACGCGATCCGATACCACGCAAAGGGGATGAAGTCGTGGTGCGCCACGTAGCGGATGAGCCAGCGCACGCAGGCGAAGGCCGACAGGAACGCGGCGACGAAGCCGACGCCGAATCCCGCCGCCGAGTCCGCGGTGATGAGCGCTCCGTCCTTCCACAGCGAATAGCCGGTGGCGGCAAACAGCGTCGGAATCGCGAGGAAGAACGAGAATTCGGTGGCCGCGACGCGCGACAGGCCGAACAGCATCCCGCCGACGATCGTCGCGCCGGAGCGCGAAGTGCCGGGAATGAGCGCGAAGCACTGCGCACAACCGACTTTCAGTGCGTCGCGCCAGGTCATCTCGTCGACGCTTCTCACGCGCACGATGCCCGGACGCACCTTCTGCCGGTGTTCGACCCACAGGATCACGAGGGCACCAAGCACGAACGCACACGCGACGGGCACCGGCGCGAACAGGTGCGACTTGATCGCCTTGCCGAGGACGAGGCCGAGCGCTCCCGCCGGGACGAACGCGATCAGAAGGTTGGCGACGAACCGCTGCGCGCGTGGATCGGAGCCGATGCCGCGCACCGCGGCGACGAGCCGCACGCGATATTCCCAACAGACCGCGAGGATCGCGCCGGCCTGGATCACGATCTCGAAGGCCTTTGCCTGCTCGCCGGTGTACGACAGGAGCGAGCCGGCGACGATCAGGTGGCCGGTCGAGGAAACGGGGAGAAACTCGGTGAGTCCCTCGACGATGCCGAGCAGTAGCGCGGTGAGAAGGGTAGGCTGGTCCAAGGCGGGCACAAACAAAAAGGCCGGGCAGCGGAGGCTCCCGGCCGGCGAATTGTAGCGTAGCGGCTAGCGTGCCGGCGTCACGCCGCCTTCTGGCGAACGTAGAGGTGGGCCTCGGCCGCCGGATATCCGGCCGCGCCGAAGGTTTCGCGTATCGTCCGGTTGGTGTCGAAATAGACCTGCCAGCTGAAGTTCTTGATCGTGCCGCCCATGACCTTCGCATTGCCGACCATGGTTTGCACGTTGTCGGGCGTGTCGATCGTCGTGTTGAACAGCCCGATCATCCGCACGGTTCCCTCGACCTCGGCGGCGACGACGTAGTCACCGACCTTGAACGGCCGCAGCACGAGGATGAAGGCGCCGGCCGCGAAGTTGGAAAGCAGGCCGCCCCATGCCGCGCCGACCGCGATGCCGAGGCCGGCGACCAGGGCGGCGAACGACGTCGTCTCGACCCCGAAGTAGCCGAGGATCGCGACCACCAGGATGATGTTGAGCGCGACGGTGATGATCGAGCCGATGTAACGAATGACGGTCGGCTCGACCTTCTGTCGCTCGAGTGCCTTCATGACGAGCGATCGACGCGAAGCCGATCAGCATCCGACCGACGATGTAGGCGGCGATCGCGCCCACGACCTTGAGGCCGAACGCGATCAGTATGGGCTTGGCGGTTTCCAGCGTGCCTGCAATGTCCATGAATCACCCTTGGGTAGATGAAAACGCGAGGTCGCGGCGCAGATGCGACGGCGGTCCGTGCCGGCGACTCGGGGGCGCCATTCTTACACAGGTTGCGCTTGAACGACGAGGTGTAATGGCCCGCTTCCAGTCAAGGCGCGGGTACCCCGAATTCGGCACAGAGCTTGGCGACTGTCGCCTTCAGCGCCGCCAGCTCATCCTGCAGGCGCGAGACATTGGCCTTGAGCGCGGCGATCTCGGAGACGCTCAAGGCATCGTCGCGGGTGTCGGTGGCGAGATCGCGCGTCGCGCTCTCGGGCAAGGCCCCCGACAACAGATGCATCCAACGTGTCTCGCGGGACCCCGGCTGTCGTGGCAACTCCGCAACCAAGGCGCCCGTTGCGCGCTGGGCCAACTCGTGGAGGAAGGCCTCGACCGCCGAGATGTCCGCGAAGCGGTGCAGCCGCTCGCAATTGATCCGCAACTCACCTGCGGTCTGCGGCCCCCGCAACATCAGTACCGCGAGCAACGCCACGCCCTGGTCGGGGATCGCCAGGACCCGTCCGACATTGTGCGCGTACCGCATTACGCGCCCGCCGCTCGACTCGACCACGAGCGATGCGTTCTTCAGGTGGTCGACGGCAGCCTGCACCTCCGCCTCGCTCGCGTTCGTGATCGGATCGCGGCTGGTCTTCTGGTTGCAGCCGGCGGCAAGCGCGAGTAGCGTCAGCGGATAGGTGTCGGGCACCGTGTGCTGTTTCTCGACCAGCACGCCGAGAACGCGGCTTTCGAGCAGCGAGAGGACGGGAAGGGTCACGGAAAGAGACTCGGAGTGGTTGTCGCGGTGTCCAGTGTAGCGTGTCGTGGCCCGCATCGACCGAACGGAAGACGCTCTGCCGGCATTCGCGGCATGCGTAGCTCCGGCGACCGGTGTCGAGGCGCCGCGCGGGGCTTCCGTCAAATCAGGGATCGGACTGCGCCCGGTGATTAGAATGCGTGGTTTGCGCGCCGCGAACCAGGATCGGAAAAAACCCATGCTGCTCGCCGAATCGCTACTCCAAGCCTTGAAGGCACATGGCGCGCGGGAGATCTTCGGCATCCCCGGCGACTTCGCGCTGCCGCTTTTCGCGGTCATTGAAAAGTCGCGCATTCTGCCGCTGTACACGTTGTCCCACGAGCCCGCGGTCGGATTCGCGGCCGACGCGGCGGCGCGCGTGAGTTGCGGGCTTGGCGTGGCCGCCGTGACGTATGGCGCCGGCGCCCTCAACGTGGTCAACGCAGTGGCCGGTGCGTACGCGGAGAAGTCGCCGGTCGTCGTCGTATCGGGCGCGCCTGGCAAGGACGAAGCGGGCACGGGGTTGCTGCTGCACCATCAGGCCAAGACGCTCGATTCGCAGTTTCGGATCTTCGAGGAGATCACCTGCGACCAGGCGCGGCTCGACGATGCGAAGCGCGCGCCGGGCGAGATCGCGCGCGTGCTGCAACGATGCCGTGCCGAATCGCGTCCGGTCTATCTGGAGCTGCCCCGCGACATGGTGAGCGTGCCTTGCGGCGCAGTAACGCCGCTGCCTCCGGACGCGGTGGACGCGCGATGCGCTTGCCGCCTGCGTGGACGAAATTCTCGCGCGGCTGGATGGCGCACGGTCTCCGGTGCTGATGGTGGGAGTAGAGGTGCGCCGCTTCGATCTGGAAGCCAAGGTTGCGGCGCTTGCCGGCAAGCTTGGACTGCCGGTCGTGACCAGCCTGATGGGCCGAGGCCTCCTTTCCGGCACCAAGATGCCGCCGCTGGGAACCTATCTCGGCGTCGCCGGTGCCCCGGAAATCACGGCGCTGGTCGAGCGGTCCGATGCCTTGTTCCTGCTCGGGGTCATCATTTCGGACACCAATTTCGGTGTCTCGGCGAAGAAGATCGACCTACGGCACACGATCCGGGCGCTGGACGGGGCCGTCACGCTCGGGTATCACACCTACGCCAACATTCCGCTCGCGGCATTGACCGACGCTCTGCTGGAACGGATTGCACCGCGCGCGGCGATGCCCGCGACGGTACCGCCGGCGTACCCTCGGCACCTGCCCGTCGACGATGCCGCGATCGCGCCCAACGACATCGCGTGTGCGATCAACGACCTGATGGCAGAGCACGGACGCATGCCGATCGCCACCGACGTCGGCGATTGCCTGTTCACGGCGATGGACATCGAGCACACGGCGATGGTCGCGCCGGGCTACTACGCGTCGATGGGATTCGGCGTCCCGGCGGGTTTGGGCGTGCAGGCCGCGAGCGGCGCGCGCCCGCTGATCCTGGTGGGCGACGGCGCGTTCCAGATGACCGGTTGGGAGCTCGGCAACTGCCGCCGGTACGGCTGGGATCCGATCGTCGTGGTCTTCAACAACGCGAGCTGGGAAATGCTGCGCACGTTTCAGCCGGAATCACGGTTCAACGACCTGGATGACTGGAACTTTGCCGCGATGGCGAGTGCATTGGGCGGCGAGGGCGTACGGGTGCGCACGCGCCGCGAGCTCAAGGCGGCGCTCACGCACGCGGCGGCGCGGCGTGGCTGCTTCCAGTTGATCGAGGCGATGATTCCGCGCGGCGTGCTGTCCGCCACCCTGTCGCGCTACGTCGAGGGGGTGAAGCAGGCGCGCCGCGATACTCCGGCGTGAGGGTTCACGCGACGTGGAACTGCCGCTCCCGGGCGTCTTCCTATTTCTTGCAGACGTGCTTGACCACCAGGTCGGCTGAACTGCCGGCGGGCTCCTTCAGGTACTCGATCCTGGCCGCCTTGTTGCGGGCGAACGCCTGGTTCTTTGCCTCGTCCTCGAAGAGGATGACCTCGACGCCCGCCGCGGTCAGGTCCCTGCAATTCACGCGCATCTGCGAACGCATGCTGGTGATGCCACCCTTCGGCGTGTCGATCGGCGTCTTGAGTTCGGTCCGGAACGTCACCGACGTGATGCCGCCGCTGGTCTTGATGCCGGCCTGGTCCACGAAAATCCTGTTGCCGTTGGCGTTTTCGCCGATCAGCTGCCAGTCGGGCGTAGCGGCGGCGAGGCTGCCGGCAAGGCCGGCCAGCACGAGGGCGATTATCGTGCGCATCATCGATCCCTTTCGATGAGAGGACATACGCTGCGGCGCGGTGCTGCGCCTGCCAGAAGCCTCACAAGGGAATTCTCGGAAGTTGCCCCGGCATGGGCCTTGTCCGGGATCAAGGTCGCGCCAGTTTCCCGCTCTGCTATCGTTGCGGGATCCGGCCGTTGCGCCGGTCCTCCCTCGACCCTTCACGGCCGGGCGCTGCAAATGCCCGGGACGAACCATGGCCCAACCGCCCGAAGTGACCAACATGGCGCTGTTCTGCGACTTCGAGAACATCGCCCTCGGCGTGCGCGACGCACGATACGAAAAGTTCGACATCGGCAAGGTGCTCGAACGGCTGCTGCTCAAGGGCAGCATCGTCGTCAAGAAGGCCTATTGCGACTGGGAACGCTACAAGGCCTTCAAGGCTCCGATGCACGAGGCTTCCTTCGAATTGATCGAGATCCCGCACGTGCGCCAATCCGGCAAGAACTCGGCCGACATCCGGATGGTCGTCGACGCGCTGGACCTCTGCTACACCAAGTCGCACGTCGAGACCTTCGTGATCATCAGCGGCGACTCGGATTTCTCGCCGCTGGTGTCGAAGCTGCGCGAGAACAACAAGGTGGTGATCGGCGTCGGCGTCAAGAACTCGACGTCGGATCTGCTGATCGCCAACTGCGACGAGTTCATCTATTACGACGATCTGGTGCGCGAGAAGAAGAAGGCCGCCCCGCGGCGAGCACCGGCCAAGGCGGCCGCTGCGGCGAACACGAAACCCGCCCCGAAAGCCGCCGCGGGCGAGCCCTCGTCCCCGCCGAAAAAGGGCGACGACGAGCGCACGCAGGAGGCGCTCGAGCTGATTCTCGGAACGATCGAGGCGCTCGTCGCCGAGCGCGGCAGACGAGGAGAAGATCTGGGGCTCGATGGTCAAGCAGGCCTTGAAGCGCCGCAAGCCGGGCTTCAACGAGTCCTATTACGGCTTCCGCTCGTTCAACGGGATGCTCGAAGAGGCGGAGCGTCGCGGCAGCCTCAAGCTCGAGCGCGACGAGAAGTCGGGCGGCTACATCGTCCGGCTGCCGGCGGGCGACGATTAGGGGCAGACCGGGCGTGCCGAGCAGGAGCCACACCCGGGTGGGTACCCGGACTCCAGTGCGGCTCCGGCCGACGCGAGCCGGTGCATGCCGTTGAAAGTCGGGTCCGCGCCCCCATTTTTGTTTTTATGACCGCCTACGTGCACAAGGGTTGAGCGGGATCATCGTGCGGATTCCGGCGCAGGAGTAGCATTTCAGCTGACGCCGGTCGCGTGCAGTTCGAAACTGGCGAGGTGCGGGATGACCGAGGTGCGCCCGGCCGCAGTGGCCGGAACGTTCTATCCGCGAGCGGCAATCGCGCTCAGCGAGGACGTGCGTGCGCATCTCGCCGGCGCCCGCCACGCACCACTGATCAGGGGAGTGCCGAAGGCCGTCATCGCCCCGCACGCCGGGTACGTCTATTCGGGTCCGATCGCGGGCAGCGTCTACGCCAGGCTTGCGGGCGGACGCGACACGATCCGCCGCGTCGTATTGCTCGGGCCGACCCACCGCGTTCCCGTCCGTGGCCTCGCGGTTCCGCGGGCACGCGCTTTCGCCACGCCGCTCGGGACGGTCGAGGTGGACCAGGAAGCGGTCGCGCTCGCGCGCACCCTGCCGCAGGTGCGCGAGAGCGACGCGGCGCATGCGCTGGAGCATTCGCTCGAAGTGCAACTGCCTTTCCTGCAAACGGTGCTCGCGCAGTTCACGCTCGTTCCTTTCGCCGTCGGTGACGCGTCGCCGCAGGAAGTCGCCGCAGTCATCGAACTCCTTTGGGGTGGCGCGGAAACGCTGATCGTGGTGAGCTCCGACCTGTCGCACTATCACCGCTATGCCGACGCACGGGAGATCGATCGCGGCACGGCCCAGACCATCCTGGCTTGTTCGCCTTCGCTCGATCACGAGCAGGCCTGCGGTGCGACCCCGATCAACGGCCTGCTGCTCTGCGCGCAACGCCATCGGCTGCAACCGGAACTCATCGACCTGCGCAATTCCGGCGACACCGCGGGTGACAAGTCGCAGGTGGTCGGCTATGCATCGTTCGCTTTCGCGCCGGAGGTGGGCCATGGCTGACCTGGAACTGGGGCGTGTGCTGCTCGCGATCGCCCGCGGGGCGATCGGTGCCAAGCTCGGTGTGGAGGCCCCGGACGTGCCGCGCCATGACGCGCTGGCGAAGCCCGCGGCCACGTTCGTCACGCTGAAGCGCGACGACGAGCTGCGCGGATGCATCGGCTCGCTGCACCGCTGCGGCCGCTGGGCAGGGACGTGCACGAGAATGCGCTGGCGGCGGCATTCCGCGATCCGCGTTTTCCGCCGCTCGCTGTGGCCGAGTACGAAACGACCTCGATCGAAGTGTCCCTGCTGTCCGCAAGCGAGCCGGTGGTCGCTGTGGACGAGGACGACCTGATCGGGCGGCTGCGTCCGGACATCGATGGCGTGATTCTCGAATACGGCCACCACCGGGCGACGTTCCTGCCGCAGGTGTGGGAATCGTTGGACCAGCCGCGAGCATTCCTTGCCGCGTTGAAGCGCAAGGCCGGGCTGCCGGAAGGATTCTGGAGCGAGCGGATGAGGGTCGCCCGCTACCAGGTGACCAAGTGGTCCGAGAGCGAATTCCTGTTGAGCGAAGTCAATCGATGAGCAACTTTCCCGGCCGCTGGTGGCACCGCCTCGACGATGGCCGCGTTCAGTGCGACCTGTGCCCGCGCGACTGCCGGCTGCACGAAGGGCAGCGGGGCGCGTGTTTCGTGCGGCAGCGCGAAGGCGACCAGATCGTCCTGACGACGTATGGGCGCTCGTCGGGCTTTTGCATCGATCCGATCGAGAAAAAGCCGCTCAATCACTTCTACCCCGGCTCGTCGGTGTTCTCGTTCGGCACCGCCGGCTGCAACCTCGCGTGCAAGTTCTGCCAGAACTGGGACATCTCGAAATCGCGCGAGATGGACACGCTGATGGACGCCGCCTCGCCGCAGGTGATCGCCGAAACGGCGAAGCGCCTCGATTGCCGGAGCGTCGCGTTCACGTACAACGATCCGGTGATCTTTGCCGAGTACGCGCTGGACACCGCCGATGCCTGTCATGCGCTCGGCATCGCGACGGTCGCCGTCACCGCAGGCTACATCGGCGTCGGCGCGCGGGCCGAGTTCTACGCGAAAATGGACGCGGCGAATGTCGACCTCAAGGGCTTCACCGACGACTTCTACGTGAAGCTCTGCGGCGCCCGCCTGCAGCCGGTGCTCGACACCCTCGTCTATCTCAAGCGGGAGACCGGCGTGTGGTTCGAGATCACGACCCTGCTGATTCCCGGCAAGAACGATTCCGACGCGGAGCTGGAAGCCATGTGTGGCTGGATCGTCCGCGAGCTCGGGACCGAAGTCCCGCTGCATTTCACCGCGTTCCACCCCGACTACAAGATGACGGAGCTCCCGCGCACGCCGACGGCCACGCTCGTGCGGGCACGCGAGATCGGCTTGCGCGCGGGCATCCGTTACGTCTACACCGGCAACGTCCATGACCGGACGGGCGGCACCACCTTCTGCCCGGGTTGTGCGAAGCCGGTGATCGTGCGCGACTGGCACGAAATCGAGAGCTACGACCTCACGCCCGAGGGTCGCTGCCGGCACTGCTCGGCGCAACTGCCGGGCCGCTTCGGGCGTTTCGACGGCCAGTGGGGACGGCGGCGGATGCCCGTCCGCGTCAGCATGGCCGCTTAGCGCAGCCGCGATCCGGCTCGCGGCATCAGTCGAGATCGACGTACTTGGTCGCGCGCCCCTTGGCCTTCTCGACGGGATACTTCTCCCGATTGAGGACGAGCTTGTCGCGCGCGGCCTCGATGACGTCCATGTCGAGCACCTGCCCCAGGCGCAGCAGGTAGATCAGCACATCGCCGATCTCGTTCGCGACCTCGGCGCGCTTCTCGCGCTCGAGCGAGTACGACTCGTCCCCGGTGCACCAAAGAAAGTGCTCCATGATTTCCGCCGCCTCGATGGCGATGCCCATCGCGAGGTTCTTGGGGTTGTGGAACTGGGCCCAGTTGCGCTCCTCGACGAAGATGTCGATCGCACCCTGCAGTTCGGTGAGGCTGTCTGCCATCGCGCACTCCCTAATAGCCGCGGTCCGGGCACGCCATGACCATCGGGCCCAGGCGCACGGATCTTCGCGTGTCGTGCAACCGATTCTACCGCCTTCGCATGACGAGACGGGATTGGTCGACCGGACGGCATCGGTGCCGATGATTTGACAGTAGCGTTGCGCTCGATCAGATTCGCGCGTGGAACGAGCAACACGCGCGGGGTCCCGGGTTTGGGGTTGCGGCCGCGTTCGAAGGGGAGCTCATTACGATGCCAATGCCGAGATTGCCCGTTGGGCTCGTCGTCGCGGGCCTTGTTTCGTCATGCGCCGGCACGACCGACGCACCCTCCCGTGAGTTCGACACCGTGATGTTGCACGCGACCTCCCATGTCGCCGGCAACATCGGCCGTGCCTTCCTCATGCCCGAAGGCGAGGGAACTCGTGTCTTGATCGAGGTGAGCGGCGTTCCGCCCCAGATATCGACGCGGCCGGTGCACCTGTACACGTTCATCTACGATGGCTCGTGCGGCAAACGCGGTGCGGAGCCTGCCTATTCGCTGCTCGAGCGCGTCCTCGCCTCCTCGCCGTCGAGTGCGGGCATGGCGCCGCTTGCGGGCCCGTTCACGGTCTCCAACACGGCCCCGTTGCCGCTGCAGAAACTGCGCGCGGGCAACTACGCGATCGTGGTCAGGACGTCCCCGGCGGACGGCAATCGCGAGATCTTCTGCGGCGACGTCAGGTAGGTGACGCCCACGGCAGGTCAGGCGGCCTGCCTTCCGGCGAGCCGCGCCGCGAGCATTGCAACCGCCGCCTCGAGGTTCGTGGCCGCCTGGGCTGACAGAGGCGCCCCCAGCTCGAACGAATAGCCGCGGATGGCGAGGAGCCACGTCGGCGGGATGGGTGCGTCGACGACGCGCCGGTAGGTGTCGAGCAACGCGGCCGGCGACAACGCATGCGTCGTGGCGCTGCGGTCCGCGCGGGGACTGACCGCGGAAAACCGAAACGGCGCGGCGCCGGACGCATCGGCGTCGACCAGCGTCACCTCCTCGCGGCCGACGAGATCGAGGGCGTGCTCGACCTGGAGCTGGAAGTCGGTGAGGAGCTCGACCTCGGCGAGCGCGAGTGCGCCAAGTCGCTCGAGGAGCATGGGTCCGAGCGCGTCGTCACCGCGGCTGGGATTGCCGATCGCGAGGACGAGCTTCGGGGCGACGCGCGGCGGCACGCGATCAGTCGCGCGTCAGAGAGTCGATGCGCACGCCGGCGGCGTCGACGAGCTCGACCGCGAGCGGCATCTTGCCGAGCGCGTGCGTTGCGCACGACAGGCACGGGTCGAAGGCGCGGATCGCCACCTCGATGTGGTTGAGCAACCCCTCGGTCAGCTTGCGGCCGTCGAGGTAGCGCTTCGCCACCTGGCGGATCGCCTCGTTGAGCGCCTGGTTGTTGTGCGTGGTCGACACGATCAGGTTCGCCCGCATCACCTGGTCGTTCGCGTTGAGGCGGTAGTGGTGGATGAGCGTTCCCCGGGGCGCCTCGATCACGCCCACGCCGCGGCGCTGCCGTTCGCCGGTGACGACCAGGTCGCTTCCGAGGAGGTCCTCGTCGTGCAGGAGCTCCTTGATCTGTTCCGCCGCGAACAGCATTTCGATCATCCGCGCCCAGTGGTAGGCGAGCGTCGCGTGGATCGGCTGCCCGCCGCCGAAGTCGACGAACTCGCGGCGTTCGGCGTCGGCCAGCGGCGTCGGGATATGATCGCAATTCTGCACCCGCACGAGCGGGCCGACCTTGTACCAGCCCGTTTCCGGTCCGAGCGAGCGCAGGAACGGGAACTTCATGTACGACCAGGGCTTGACCTCCTCGACGATGTGATCCCAGTAGCGGTGGTAGTCGACGTGGTCGAACAGGATGCGGCCGCCCTCGTCCCGCGCGCGGAGCCCCCCGTGATAGAGGTCGAGGCCGCCGTCCGGCGCCACCAGCGACATCATGTTCGAGCGGAAAGCGCCGAAGCTGTTGTACAGGCCGACGTTGGCCAAGTGCAGCCGCTTGGCAAGCGCCACGGCGTCGCGGCTCCAGGCGATCATCTGGTAAGCCTCGGCGGCGAGTCCGTCGCGTTCCTCGTGCGTCAGCGACTTGTTCACGCCGCCCGGAATCGCGCCGGTGCCGTGGATCCGCTTGCCGGCGGTGACCCGGATCACCTCCTGGCCGTACTTGCGCAGCAGCACGCCCTTGCGCGCGATGTCGGGATGCTCGGCCGCGACGCGCGACGATGTTGCGCTTCGCCAGGTCGGAATCGAAGCCGAACAGAAGGTCCGGCGACGCCAGGTGGAAGAAATGCAGCGCGTGCGATTGCAGGATCTGCCCGTAGTGCATCAGCCGGCGCACCTTCTCGCGCGGTTGGCGTGAGCCGCGTGGCGCCGACGACCTGGTCCAGCGCCTTCGCCGCAGCGAGGTGGTGGCTCACCGGACAGATCCCGCACAGCCGCTGCACCATCACCGGCAGCTCCCAGAACGGCCGGCCCTGCACGAATTTCTCGAAACCGCGGAATTCGACGATGTGCAGCCGCACCTGATGCACGTGATCGTCGGCATCGAGCAGGAGCGTGACCTTGCCGTGCCCTTCGACGCGCGAAACAGGGTCGATCGCGACGCGGCGCAGGCTGCCGGGGTTGGAAGCGGTCTCCAGTTCGAAATCCATGGCCACAGTCAGTCGTAACGGATGAGTCCGTGCCCCAGATGCGGCGTGCGGCCCGCGATGAGATCGGTCAAGAACGACCAGATCGCATCGGCGGAGGGCGGGCACCCCGGAATGAAGTAATCGACCTTCACCACCTCGTGCAGCGGATGCACCTTGTCGAGCGGCAGCGGCAGCTCGGGATCGTTGGGGATGCACCCGCTGGCGAGCCCCGGCTCGGTCAGGTACACCTCCTGCAGGCAGTTTCCCAGGTCGACGTGGTTGCGTTGCGCCGGCAGGCCGCCGTTGATCGCGCAGGCGCCGATGGCGATGAGCGTCTTGCAGTTGCGGCGGAACTCGCGCAGCACGTGGACGTTTTCCGCATTGCAGATTCCGCCCTCGACGATGCCGATGTCGCAGGGGCCGCAGTGCTTGATGTCGGTCAACGGCGAGCGGTCGAATTCGATGTGCTGCAGCAGGTCGAACAGCCGCTCGTCGATATCGAGCAACGACATGTGGCAGCCGAAGCAGCCGGCGAGCGACGTGGTGGCCACCCTCAGCTTGCGCGGCGCCGGCGTGATCATCGATGTACCTCCGCGCTCACGCGGACTCCTCGCGCGCGGTCCCCGGCGGCCGCGGTGCATCTTCCAGCGCCTGCGCGGAGACCGGCCGCGCGTCGTAGCGGCGCTGGCCGATCGGCGCGGCGAAGCCGACGCGCTTGCGGATGATCACCCCCACCGGACAGACGTCGACCGACTTGTCGGTCACCGCGATGTCCGTATCCGCGAGCCGGCCCGATTCGGCATTGACGATCAGGTGCTTGCCGATGCCGCGCCCGGACAGCGCGAAGACGCTCTTGCCGTCGACCTCCGCGGAGGCGCGCACGCACAACTCGCAAAGGATGCAGCGGTTGAAGTCGAGCAGGATGTCCGGGTGCGATGCATCGATCGGCCGGTTCGGGAAGAAGTGGTCGAGTTCGGCCGACATCACGCCGAGGTCGTAGGCGACCGCCTGCAGCAGGCAGTTCCCGCTCTTTTCACAGGACGGGCAGAAATGATTGCCCTCGACGAACAGCATCTGGACGAGGGTGCGACGATTCTCGGCCAGATCGTCGGCGTGGCTTTCGACCGCCATCCCGGCCTGCGCGGGCATCGTGCACGAGGCTGCGGTCTGCCCGTTGACGCGCACCGTGCAGACCCTGCAGCTGCCGTGCGGCTTGAACTCCGGGTGGTAGCACAGGTGCGGGATGTAGCGTCCCGCGGCCAGCGCTGCCTGGATCACCGTTTGTCCCGGCTCGAACGGGGTCGGCTCGCCGTCGAGCAGGAAGGTGTCGCGCGCGTCGGCGCGCGCTCATTCCTCGGCTCCCAAGTGCGCGCCGACGTCGTCGCGGCCGGTCATCGTCCGGGCGCGCGCGAGCGCGCCATCCAGGTCGAACGCGGGCTCGAAGTCGAGCGATTGCAGGCGCCGCTCGTACGCCGGGCGAAAGCGCTTCAAGGTGTCGACGAGCGGATTGCAGGCCGTGTGTCCCAGCCCGCAGTGGCTCGAGGCCTGCAGCAAGCGGTTCAGCCGCGCGATGCGGTCGAGATCGTGCTGCGAGCCCTTCCAGTGATGCAGCTTGTCCATCACGTTGCGCAGCAGCGTCGTGCCCACGCGGCAGGGGGTGCAGAAGCCGCAGCTCTCGTGGGCGAAGAACTGCGCGAAGCTGCGCGCGACCTCGAACATGTCGCGCGTCGCGTCGAACACCATGAACGCGCCGGCGGTCGGCAGGTCCTCGAAGCCGATGCGGCGATCGAATTCGGAGGCGGCGATGCAGATGCCGGAGGGCCCGCTGATCTGGACCGCCTGCGTAGCGGCCGCACCGCAGTCGGCGAGCACCTGCCGCACGGTGACGCCGAACGGATATTCGTAGGTGCCGGGACGCGCGCAATCGCCGGACACGCTCAGGAGCTTCGTCCCTGCCGAGCGCTGTGTGCCGATCTGCCGGTACCACTCGCCGCCGTTGAGCGCGACGAGCGCCGCGGCACAGAACGTCTCGACGTTGTTGACGACGGTCGGTTGGCCCAGATAGCCGTGAGTCACGGGATACGGCGGACGATTGCGCGGGATGCCGCGCTTGCCCTCGAGCGACTCGATCAGCGCCGACTCCTCGCCGCATACATAGGCGCCTGCGCCCAGTTGAATGGCGAGGTCGAAATCGAATCCGGGAACGCCGGCAATCGAGTCTCCCAGCAGGCCCTCGGCGCGGCGACGGGCGAGCGTCGCGGAGAGCGGCGCCACGAGATGCTCGTACTCGCCGCGCAGATACAGGAAACCGCGCTTCGCGCCGATCGCGTACGCGCACACCGTCATGCCTTCGAACATCAGATCGGCGTAACGGGTGAGCAGCACGCGGTCCTTGAAGGTGCCCGGCTCGCCCTCGTCGGCGTTGCAGACGACGTAGCGGATGTCGCCCGGCGCATTGCGACAGGCCTCCCACTTGAGGCCGGTGCCGAACCCGGCGCCGCCGCGACCGCGCAGGTTCGAACGCTTGATCTCCTCCAGCATCACTGCGGAACCCGGTGGCGGAACGGGTCCGCGGTCCGGTGAGGGGCGCGCGGCGGGCGGTGCGGCGGGAAGGCTTGCCTTCGCGCGTGCGATCGCGGCGCGCAACGCATCGCCGGGCGGCAGATCGGTGGCGAGCAGCACGTCCTTGCGTCGTATGTTGTCGGCCACGTCGAACAACTCCGCCGGCCAATCGGAAAGCGCGACCTTGGCCCGTATCAGTTCCGCAATCTGGTCGACCCGATCTGGCGTCAGACGCGGGATGGCGCGTCCATTCACGAGCATCGCCGGGCCTTGGTCACCCATGCCGGTGCACGAGGTCCAGTCCACCGAGACGAGTCCGTCCTCGGAGACCTTGCCGCGTTCGATCCACAGATTGGCGCAGAACCGGTCGACCAACGCCTGGTTTCCCGCCATGCGATCGGTGATGTTGTCCGAGCACAGCACGCGGTACCGGCCGACCGGTGCGAGGTGCAGGAAGCTGTAGAAGCCGGCGACGCCCTCGACCCGCGCTCTCGGCAGTCCGAGCCGTGAAGCGATGTAGGTAATCGTCGTCGGCGGAAGCCAACCCTCGAGCGCCTGGACGTCGCGCAGGATCTGGACGAGCGCTGTCGGGTCCGTGCCGCGGCGCTCGACGATGGCGTCGAGAACGGACGAATTCTGCGTCTGGGGCGTGGTCCCGGTCATCACGATGCCATGATCGCGCGATTCCCGATCCACCCTGATGACGCAAATCAAAGCTACCGACTGGCGGCGGACGGGCGGGTGTGAAACCGCAGGGAACCCCGCCGCACGGCAACGGGTTTGCACCACGACGGGGCACCGGCCTGCCGGCCGGCGACGGTCACGACTTGAGGTAGATCTCGCCGCCCTTCTGCGCGAACTCGACCGCCTTCGCCGCCATCCCCTTCGCCAGCGCCTCGCCCTCCGCGATCCCCTGCTTCGCCGCGAATTCGCGCACGTCCTGCGTGATCTTCATCGAGCAGAAGTGCGGACCGCACATCGAGCAGAAGTGCGCGAGCTTCGCGCCCGATTGCGGCAGCGTTTCGTCGTGGAATTCGCGCGCCTTTTCCGGATCGAGGCCGAGGTTGAACTGGTCCTCCCAGCGGAACTCGAAGCGTGCCTTGGAGATCGCGTTGTCGCGGAGCTGCGCGCCAGGATGGCCCTTGGCGAGGTCGGCCGCGTGCGCGGCGATCTTGTAGGCCATGATCCCGTCCTTGACGTCGGTCTTGTTCGGCAGGCCAAGGTGCTCCTTCGGCGTCACGTAGCAGAGCATGGCGGTGCCGTACCAGCCGATCATCGCCGCGCCGATCGCGCTGGTGATGTGGTCGTAACCGGGCGCGATGTCGGTGGTGAGCGGACCCAGGGTGTAGAACGGCGCCTCGCCGCACAGGCGCAGCTGCTCATCCATGTTGTGCTTGATGAGGTGCATCGGCACGTGGCCGGGGCCCTCGATCATCACCTGCACGTCGTGATTCCAGGCGATCTGCGTCAACTCGCCCAGCGTGGCGAGCTCCGCCATTTGCGCTTCGTCATTGGCGTCGGCGCCGGACCCGGGGCGCAACCCGTCGCCCAGCGAGAAGGCGACATCGTATGCGCGCATGATCTCGCAGATGTCCTCGAAATGCGTGAAGAGGAACGATTCCTGGTGGTGCGCGAGGCACCACTTGGCCATGATCGACCCGCCGCGAGAGACGATGCCCGTCGTCCGTTTCGCCGTCAGCGGGATGTAGCGGAGCAGCACGCCGGCGTGGATCGTGAAGTAATCGACCCCCTGCTCGGCCTGCTCGATCAAGGTGTCGCGAAACATGTCCCAGGTGAGCTCCTCGGCCTTGCCGTCCACCTTTTCGAGCGCCTGGTAGATCGGCACCGTGCCGATGGGCACCGGCGAGTTGCGGACGATCCACTCGCGCGTCTCGTGAATGTTCTTCCCGGTCGAGAGGTCCATCACGGTGTCGGCGCCCCAGCGCGTCGCCCAGGTCATCTTCTCGACTTCCTCGTGGATCGACGAGCTGACCGCGGAATTGCCGATGTTGGCGTTGATCTTCACCAGGAAATTGCGGCCGATGATCATCGGCTCGGTCTCGGGGTGGTTGATGTTCGCCGGGATTATCGCGCGGCCGCGCGCCACCTCGTCGCGGACGAATTCCGGCGTCACGACCGGCGGGATCGCCGCGCCGAAGCTCTGTCCGGGATGCTGGCGGGTGACGGCTGCCGGCAGCCGCGCGAGCATTTCATCGCGCTTCAGGCTTTCGCGGATCGCGATGAATTCCATTTCGGGAGTCACGATGCCACGCCTTGCGTAGTGCATCTGCGTGACGTTGGCCCCGGGTTTGGCTCGCCGCGGCTTGCGCGAGAGCTCGAACCGCATGCCCGCGAGCTCGGGTTCGGCAAGGCGCGCATGACCATAGGCCGAGGTCGGGCCGTCGAGCGCCATTGTGTCGTCGCGATCCGTGATCCACGTTGCGCGCAAGGCCGGCAGGCCTTTCCGGATGTCGATCCTCGCGTCGGGATCGGTGTACGGTCCCGACGTGTCGTAGATGACGATCGGCGGATTCGCCTCGGCGCCCATGCTCGCCGGTGTCTCGGCTTGCGCGATCTCGCGCATAGGCACGCGCAGGTCGGGGTGCGAGCCCGTAACGTAGATCTTGCGCGAGTTGGGCAGCGGGGCGACGGCTGCGGCGTCCACGTGCGCGTCGCGCGCGTAGAACTTGTCGTTGGCGTTCATCAGGGCTCCTCGGCCGGAAAACGCGAGGAAGCGCAGAGGCTGGCTACGCTTCCCTGCGCCGGCATTATCCGCACAGGTACCAAGGGTCTGCTCTCACCCTTCCGCTCCCGCGAAAAGGACCCCTAGCGTCAAGACGCGAAGGTACCGCGAATCGGCGCAGCGGGAAAGGGGCGCCCGCGGACCCGCGCGCATTCAGGTCGCATTCCACGGCGTAGAATCGTCGTCGCCCGCGCGCGATTCGGCCGATGTGCCGTTCCTGCCGTCACCATCGCGCGGGAAGGCTACCCTGGCCCGAGGCGAGCATTCTGCGGCCGCCGGCAGTGGAAGCGAGGACAATCTCATGAGAGACGCGGGTTTGCCGGTAACCCTCATCGTCGTCGGTCTGATGTGGCTGGTGTGGTATTTCGGCTGGTTTCCGGATGTCGACTGGATCATCGCGTTCGGGCTCGTTGCCGGCGGGATCGGGGTGCTGGCGTTCGATGGCATCACGAAGTCGTCGGTTGTCATCGGACCATTCATGATCGCATCGGGCATCGCCTGGCTCTTGCACGACCGCTACCGCTTCCCCTGGGCCGTGCTCATACCGTCGATGTTGATCTGCCTGGGCGTGCTGATGCTCGTGGCCCGGAGCCCGAAGATTCCGGTTCGACGCAGGGCGGCCCGAGAGCCGGAGTAGCCCGCGCGGTTGCGCGTCGATTGGCTACACTGGCGCCTGCCCGGCGACCACCGCGACCGATGCTCATTCCCGCGCCGACCCTTTTCCTCGATCGCACCCATCGCATCCTCAACGACGGCGCGGGTCTCGCCTTCGACCCCGCGTCGCTCGCGTGGCAGGCGAACCCGGAGCGTTGCAACGGGGAGGCGGTCGATCCCGTCGCCGCGCTGCGCTGGCTGCAGAAGGAAAGTGGCATGCCGTCGCGACAGCCGATCGGGGTCATCGGCGGACATCACGCGACGCATGCCCAACTGGCCGCGGCGCGCCTGCTTGGCGAGGAACTGGCGCAGGCGGGCCTGACCGTGCTGTGCGGCGGTCGCCGCGGTGTGATGCTCGCTGTCTGCGAGGGCGTAGCCGCACACGGCGGGATCAGCATCGGCATTTTGCCCGGAGAAACCATCGCCGAGGGCAATCGGTTCGTGACGATCCCGATTCCGTCCGGTATCGGCCTCGCGCGCAATGCGGTCATCGCCCGCGGCGCGCTTTGCCTGATTGCCGTGGGCGGCAGCTACGGCACGCTGTCCGAAGTCGCTTTCGGCATGCAGTTCGGCAAGCGCGTGTTCGGGCTGGAGGGTGCGCCCCACGTCGAGGGTATCGAACACCTCGCAAGCGTCGACGCGGTCGTCAATGCCGTGGCGCGCGTCGTGCTGGCACTCGATGGGGAAGCTGCACTCCCCTATGCGATCGACGAGGCGTGATGCATAGCGGGCCACCGGCGACCGCCCGCCCGCTGCGCGTGCGGATGTGGAAGAGACCGATCGGCGACGGGATGCGGCCGGGCTTGGTGCCGCATTCGACGAATTTGGCTACAATTCGGCCTTACGCGGGTGTAGCTCAATGGTAGAGCAGAAGCTTCCCAAGCTTACGACGAGGGTTCGATTCCCTTCACCCGCTCCACTCGCGGTCCAAATGGCGCAGAATGGATAGCCAAGTTGCCGGACGAGGCGGATTCGACGCACGAACCGTGATCGGTAAATGCCAAGGGATACAGTGATGACGGCACAGGACGCATTGGGTTTCAGGCTTGGCGCGAACTCGGCGGCGTCGATCGACGATACGGTGCGGATGCCGTGGTCGTCGGCGGCGGAGTTCGAGGAACGCATCGTGCGGCCCGCGCTCGCAATCCTGTATCGGGTCGCGGTAGGGCCGGGTGCGGATTACTACTGCCCACGCTTCCTGCGTTACGAGCGTTCGGGTCGATCGATCCCGAGTTGGCACTGGCCGGCATTCTTCCTGCCGGTCGTCTGGGCGTTCTACCGGAGACTCTGGCTTCCCGGAGTGCTGTTTGCGCTACTGCCCTTGGCCGGAATCTCCGGTTTCGGGGCGCTCGCGCCGCTGCTCGGCGATTCGGAACTGACCTGGCTCGGCGCGCTCGCGGGCGCCACCTGGATCTTCCCGGGAATCGTCGCCGCGATGCTGGCGAACTCGCTGCTTTACAACCGGACGCGCAGCCTGGTGCGGCATGCGGAAAGCCGAACCGACAAAAAGCACGAGGTGGCCGCCATGCTCGCTCGACGCAGTGCGACTTCGCCCCGCGGCGCGCTGGTGTTGGGCGGCGGAGCGCTTGCCCTGATGTTCACCCTGGCGGCGCCTGATCTCGACACGCTGTACCAGGAGTCCCAGGTGCGTTTTGGCCTCGCGGAGAGCATCGCGGCGGTGAAGCCGCTGCAGCAGGAGATCGAGGCGACTTGGCTCGCTTCCGGCGTCTTTCCACCCCAAATCGATTACACGCCGGTGCGCAGCTACCTCGGCGCGACCTTTCTCGACGCGGTCAACTTGAGCGCGACGAATGGCCGCTTGCGCTTGCTGCTTGGCCCGGCGGTAAGCGAGCTCTCCGGCAAGGCCATCCTGCTCGCACCGACCGTCGACGCCGCGCAACACATCCAATGGCTGTGCATCCCGGTCGACGTCCCGGCCAGGTACCTGCCGCCCGACTGCCTCAATCGATAGCGGCGCGAGACGGGAAGCAGGGGCCCTATGCGCGAGCAGCGCATGGGGATGCGACCGGCGAGTCGGCGCAACGCAGCCGACGCTCCGAACTCCGCGTCCCACTCACGCAGCATGGAGGCCGCGGCGGTGGCTGCCTCGGGGCGTAAGGCTCAGCGGGGTGTGGATGCCGAGCGCTTCTGCGCCTGCCAGCGATCGAGTTTCGCGCGCGCGCCGTTGGTCGCCGGATCCATCTCCTGCGCATGGCCGGCGCTCTTCGCAGTCAGCTCGATCACGTAGCCGTTCGGATCCCGGAAGTAGATCGAGCGGATGAAGCCGTGCTCGGCGATGCCGCGCGATTCGATGCCGCGCGACTTGCCCTTCGCGAGCATGTCGGCGAGCACGCCCTCTTCGACTTCTAGGGCGATGTGCAGATCGTAGTCGTGCTGCGCCTTGAAATCGAAAGGCGACTCGGGCGCCTCGAAAAACGCCAGGAAGGATCCGTCACCCATCGCATAGAAGGTATGGAGCACGTTGACCTGCCGACCGGTCTTCGTTTCGCGGATCTCGAGCGTTCCCGCGAGCGGAAGACCGAGGAATTCCTCGTAGAAGCGCCGCGTCTCCTCGGAATCGCGGCAACGATAGGCGCTGTGATGCAGTCCCTTGATCATCGTCTGCGGCCCTCCTTCGCGTACCCTTTTTCACGTGGAGTGCCGGCATCCCGGCACTCCGGCGCGATGGCTCAGACCACCTCGAACTGCTTTTCCTTGTAGGCGCCCACCATCCCGTAGAACACCTCGTTCGCCTTCGCCCAGTTGGGGCGCGCGCGCATCGCGTCGTACCAGCGCGCGAGATTGGGGTAGTCGGCGAAATTGCAGTGGATGACCTCGCCCAGCGACATCATGCCCGCGCCCAGGTAGTCCGCGATCGTCAGGTCGTCGCCGGCGAGATACTTCTTGCCGCTGCCGAGCAAGTGCTGGTCGAGGACGCCGAGCCAGAACTTCGCCTTCTGCTTGCCCCATTCCACGGCGCCGGCTTGCGCTTCGTCGCTGCGTCGCTTGTGGTGCGGAAAGATCTGCGGATAGACGAGCCCGTAGCCGAAGTCGCGGTAGAAGCCGGTGTTGAGCCAGTCCATCATCTCGTTGACCCGCGCGCGTTTGCGCAAGTCCTTCGGATAGGCGGGCGAGTCGATCTTGTCGGCGAGGTACTTGAGGATCGCCGAGCTCTCGGTCAGGCGGAAGTCGCCGTCCTCGAGCACGGGCACGAGCCGGCTCGGATTGATCGTTCCATATGCCGGTTGCAAGTGTTCGCCGGTCATCAGGTCGACGACCTGGTAATCCAGCGCGATTCCGTTGTCCAGCGCAAAGAGCACGACCGGACGGCTGACCGTCGAGACGGGGTGGTAGTAGAGCTTCAACGTGGGTCTCCTTCAGGATACGCATTCGAGATTCGCGGCAATCGACCGGGGCGCATTGCCTCGGCCGCCAGGAACCAGGCGACAAGTTTACAGCGCATCGACGTTGCTCGGCGCGGGGATCACGTCCAGACGGGCCTGCGGCGACGAAGCCCGCTATTCGATCCGAATCGTGCTCGAGCCTGGCAGCTGTTCGACGCAGCGCGAGCCCATCGGTTGCGACGGGGTGCGGTAGCCGCCGGCCTTGCTAGAATGTTCCCGGCCTTCGGCGATTGCGTCTGCGCTTGCCGTCCTCCGTCGGAGCGCCGCGCCGAACACCCACGCCGATGCGTCATCACGTCCATGTCCCGCTGTCGGCGATCCTTCTGATCATCGGGTCGGTGCTCTGCTTCACGGTGCTCGACGCGATCGTCAAGTTCCTGACGCAAAGCTATCCGGTGCCGCTGCTGGTCTGGGCGCGCTATGGTGTTCAGGCGCTGGCAATGGTGCTGTGGCTCGCGCCGTCGATGGGGTGGGGACTGCTTCGCACGCGGCAGCCGCGCTTGCAGATCCTGCGCGCCGCGATCCTTCCGTTCTCCTCGCTTTGCTTCTTCACGGCGCTGAAGTACCTGCCGCTCGCCGAAGCGACCGCGATCAACTACTCGACGCCGGTGCTCGTCGTCGTGCTGGCGGTGTTCTTCCTCGACGAGCGCATGACGCCGGCGCGAGTTGCTTTTGTCGTTGCCGGACTGGTCGGGATGCTGCTGATCGTCCGCCCCGGCTCGTCGATGTTCCAGGGTGCAGCGCTGCTCGCGTTGGGCGCCGCCGTGTTCTACGGCACGTTCCAGGTCCTGACCCGCAAGCTCGCCGCCGAAGACTCGCGCGTGACGCTGTTCTTTCCGGCGCTCGTCGGCACGCTGATGATGACCGCGGTGCTGCCTTGGTTCGGAGCGCAGGTGGAGATGCCCTGGACGCACATTGCGCTGGTCGTGGCCTCGGGACTGCTCGGGACGTTCGGGCATTTCCTGTTCATCCTCGCCTTTCAGCGCGGACCCGCGTCCGCATTGACGCCATTCACCTACACGCAACTCGTCTGGGCGACGCTGATCGGGTGGCTCGTCTTCGACAATTTCCCCGATACGTGGACGCTCGCGGGGATGGGCGTGATCACCGGCAGCGGATTGTTGATCGTGCTGCACGAGCGGCGGCGCGCGATGCGCCTGCCGCAGGAGCCGACCGCCGTCGACTGAAGGAGCCGCCGCGGCCGTGCGAACCGCCGCGCTTGCGGTAGAATCGGTCAAGTGGCCTGACCAATTCCGGGCGGGCCGTTTTCGCATTCGGGGGCGAGGAACACATGGAACGGGACGCGAACACGAAACCAAGGATCGGCTTCATCGGGCTGGGGCTGATGGGTCACGGCATGGCGAAGAACGTCGTCACCAAGGGCTATCCGCTCACGGTGCGCGTGCATCGGAATCGCCAACCGCTCGAGGACCTGCTCGCGGCGGGCGCGAAGGAAGTGCGCACCAACGCCGACGTCGCGCGCAACTCGGACATCGTGTTCCTGTGCGTTACGGGTACGCCGCAGGTCGAGGCCATCGTCCACGGCGCCGACGGATTGCTGGCGGCGTCGCGCGAAGGATTGATCGTCGTCGACACTTCGACGGCCGAGCCGGCGTCGACCGCGGTGCTGCGGACGGAGTTTGCCGACAAGGGAGCGCTCTTCGTCGACGCGCCTCTCGCCCGCACACCCGTCGAGGCCGAACAAGGAAGGCTCAACACCATGGTCGGCGCCGACGATGCGGTATTCGTCCGGTTGAAGCCGGTGCTCTCGGCGTTCTGCGAGAACGTCATCCACGCGGGCCCGCCGGGACAGGGACACACGCTCAAGCTCGTCAACAACTTCATGGCGATGTCCATTGCCACCGCGACGGCCGAGGCCTGCGCCGCAGCGGTCAAGTCGGGATTGTCGCTGCGCAAGCTGCACGAGGTCATCTCCGCCGGGGCGGTCAACTCGGGAATCTTCCAGATGATGGTCGGCCGGGTGCTCGAAGGCAACGGCGACTTGTCGGGCCTCAAGTTCACGCTGGTGAACGCGATGAAGGACCTGCGCTACTACACGCATCTCGCCGAATCGCTCCCTGTGCCGGCGATCGTCGGCGAGGCGGTTCACCAAAGCCTCGTCACGGCGAATTTGCTGGGCCTTGGCGACAAGTACGTCGCATCGCTGATCGAAGCGCAGGAGAAGCTCGCCGGAGTGGCGATCGTGCCGCGCTAGTCGGGTGACGCAACGCTCCTCGGATCCGACGGACCCCGGCTTCGTCGCGCGCGGGCGGCGCCGCAATCAGCGTCTGGTTTGCGATAGCGCAAGGAATGTCCGCGCTCGGGGCGGTAGCGTTGCAGGACGTCGAGCACCGCGCGAGGCCGGGCGGCCCTGCCGACGGTCCGAAATGCCGCGCCCATGATCGAAATCCTTGCCGGATTGATCGCCGGGGCCCTTCACGTCTGGTCGGGGCCCGATCATCTTGCGGCCATCGCGCCGCTCGCGGTGCGCCGCCGTCACCGTTCCTGGGCGCTCGGCGTGCGCTGGGGCATCGGCCATTCGCTCGGCGTCGCGGTCGTCGCGCTCGCGGCGCTCGGGGTGCGCGAGCTCATCTCGCCGGACCTGCTGTCGACCTGGGGCGAACGCTTGGTCGGCGTGATGCTGGTCGGGATCGGGTTGTGGGGATTGCGCACGGCTTACCGCGCGCACATCCACGCGCACCGGCACATGCACGACGGGCACCACCATACGCATATCCACGTCCACGCGCACGGCCACGCGCCGGAGCACGCCGCGGTCGCGTCGCATGCGCACTTCCATGCCGCGATGGGCATCGGGGTGCTGCATGGGGTGGCCGGTGGCTCGCACTTCCTCGGCGTCTTGCCCGCGCTCGCCTTTCCGACGCTGGCGCAGGCGGCCGCGTACCTCGTTGCCTTTGCCGTCGGAACGATCGCGTCGATGGCGACCTTCGGTGCGTTGATCGATTGGCTCGCACAGCGGTCCGGCCATGGCGGCGCGAATGCGTATCGCGGGCTGATGGCCCTTGCCTCGGCGGCGGCAGCCGCCGTTGGCTGCTTCTGGATCGCGACCGCCTGAGCGATCGGGAGCAACCCCGGTCGGTGGGAAAGCTCGCAGTTTTGCTTGGCGTTCCCGTGCGATGATGCGCACCGCAGCGCGCCGGCAGCGAGCGGACACCGAACGCGATGAGTTCATCCCGCCCCGACGACTATCTCGAATTCGCCCACAGGCTGGCGCTCGCGGCGGGCGAGGCGATCCTGCCCCATTTCCGCGCTCGCGCTCGACGTCGAGGACAAGGGCGGCAACCGCGGCTATGACCCGGTCACCGTCGCCGATCGCGCCGCGGAGGCGATCATCCGCGCCGAGATCGCCCGCGCCCATCCCGACCACGGCATTCGGGGCGAAGAGCACGGCTGGCAGAAGGGCACGTCGAACTACACCTGGGTGATCGATCCCATCGACGGCACGCGCAGTTTCATCCTCGGCCAGATGCATTGGGCGACGCTGATCGCGCTCAACGATGGCCAGCGGGTGGTTGCCGGCGTCGCGCATCAGCCCTTCGTCGGCGAATCCTTCGTCGCGACGGCAGGCGGTCGCGTCGAATGGCGGCGCGGCGGCGTCCACCGGGCGCTGCGGACACGTCGTTGCCGCACCGTTGCCGACGCGGTCGTCGCCTGTACCGACCCGAAGATGTTCACGACACCCGGGGAGCGCGCCGCATTCGACCGCGTCGCGGAGGCCGCCCGGTTCACGCGCTGGGGGGGCGACTGCTATGCGTACTGCCTGCTCGCGATGGGGTTGATCGACATCGTGATCGAATCGTCGCTGGAGTCCTACGATGTCCAGGCGCTGATCCCGATTGTCGAGTCGGCCGGCGGGGTGTTCACCACCTGGACGGGCGCGCCCTGCGACGAAGGAGGATCGGTCGTCGCCTGCGGCGATCGCGCATTGCATCCGTGCGTTCTGGCGACGCTTGCTGGCGCCGGGGGCTGATCACGCAGCCGAAGCGCCGAGGGGCCTCGCCATTCATCGCTGTCCCCCCGCATTGCCACACCGTCGTGTAAGATTTGCACTGTTCCCGCGCAACGGTTTATAAGTGCTCACTCCTCTCGGATTCTCGCTCCTGCGCCATCTAGCCGATGGAGAATTCCACTCCGGCGAGGACCTTGCCGCCAAGGTCGGGCTCACGCGCGCGCGCGTTTCGCAGGTGTTGAAGGATGCGGAGGCCGCCGGCCTCGCCCTCGAGCGGATCAAGGGGCGCGGCTACCGACTCGCCGAGGCGCCCGATTTTCTGGACGCAACGAAGATCAAGGCGCGGCTCGGCGTGTTGGCGGAGGAGCGCGGGGTCGCGTTCCCGCTGGCCGTGGAGGTTGTCGACCAGGTCGATTCGACGTCCTCCGAGCTGATGCGTCGCGCACCGCGTCGCGATGTCCACGGAATAGGGCTCGCTGCCGAATGGCAGACGGCGGGCCGCGGGCGGCGGGGTCGCACTTGGACCGCGATCGCCGGCGGCAGCCTGACCTTTTCCCTGGGGTGGCGCTTCGAGCAGGGAGCCGGGTTTCTCGCCGGGCTTTCGCTCGCCGTCGGAGTCGCCGTGGTTCGCGCGCTCGAGGCGGACGGGTTCCGCGACATCGCGCTGAAATGGCCGAATGACGTGATCCACCGGCATATGAAGGTCGGCGGCATCCTCATCGACCTGATCGGCGACGCGCTGGGACCCACGACGACGGTGATCGGCGTGGGGCTCAACGTTCGCCTGCCGCAGGCCGCGCGCGGCGACATCCCGGTCCCGGTGACCGATCTCACGACGGTGGCCGGGAAGCGGGCGCCGCCGATCGATCGCAACCGCCTGATTGCCCGGTTGTTGGCCGAACTGGCCGGCGTTCTGGAAACCTACGCGAGCGAAGGCTTCGCGCCGTTCGCGGCCGAATGGCAGCATCGCCACGCCTACCAGGGCAAGTCCGTCCGCCTACTGTTGCCCGATGGCGCAACGGTCACCGGCAAGGTGGCCGGCGTCGACGCGAGCGGCGCGCTCGTGCTCGCCGACGGGCCCCGCCGGGCGCGCTTCCTCTCGGGCGAGATCACGCTGCGGCGCGCGTGACCCCGGCTCGGAATCGATTCCCGCCGGTCGCGCGCATCGCCGATGCGTCGGCTGCGCAAAGCGACACTGATCGCACGTGAGCCAGGTTCTGGTCATCGACGTCGGGAACAGCCGGATGAAGTGGGGCCTTCGCGGTCCGCGCGGATGGACCCAGTTCGGCATCACACCGAACGGCGAGATCGGCACGTTGGCGATGCGCGACTGGCACCACCTGCCGCGGCCGATGCGCGCCGTCGGCGTCAACGTCGCCGGCGAGCCCGCCCGCGTCCGCGTCGAGGCGCAGCTGGCGCGCTGGCGTATCGCCCCCGAATGGCTGATCGCGACGGACGCGGCCTGCGGCGTCACCAACCGCTACGCGCGTCCATCGCAGCTCGGAGCCGACCGCTGGGCGGCACTGATCGCGGCGTGGCGGCGATCGGCATCGACGGATCTCTTCCCACCGGCATGCGTCGTCGTCAACGCCGGCACCGCGGTCACCGTCGACGCGCTCGACGCCGAAGGCGTCTTCCGCGGCGGATTGATCCTCCCCGGCATGCGCCTGATGCTGCAGGCTCTGGCCGAGAATACGTCGGGGCTGAAGGCCTCGCCGGGCGAGTACCGCGACTTTCCCGACAATACATCCGACGCGCTTTATTCCGGCGCGATGCAGGCGATCTGCGGCGCCGTCGAGCAGATGCGCAGACTGATCGACACCAATCCCGCACAGGTCCGTGTCTACCTTTCGGGTGGGGCCGCTCCCGAGATCGTGAGGCATCTCAACCCTCCGGTGGAGGTCGTGGAAAATCTGGTGCTCGAAGGCGTATTGGCATTGGCCGAGGCAATGCGGTAGGCACGACATGCGTACGGTCGTCATCCTGCTCCTCCTCGCGAATCTCACGTTCTTCGCCTACCGCCAGCTCGACCAGGCGTCGAGCGGTGAAGCGATCCGGCTCGCCGAGCAGGTGCAGCCGGACAAGATCAAGCTGCTGACGCCGCAGCAGGTCGCGGCGCTCGGGCCGGCCAAAGCAGCTGCGCTGGCCGATGTCTGCGTCGAATGGGGCCCGTTCACCGACAGCGAGCGCAACCGGGCGCTGGCGGATCTCGAGCCGCTGGCGCTGGGCAGGCTGCTGTCGCAGAAACGCGTCGAAGGTAACAGCAGCTACTGGGTCTACGTCCCGCCACTTGCAACCAAGGAGGAAGCCGACCGGCGCACCGGCGTCCTCAAGGCACGCGGGGTCAGGGACGCGTACGTCATCGACAGCGGTCCGCAGCGGCTCGCCATCTCGCTCGGAGTCTTCCGGAGCGAGGATGCGGCGAATTCGCACCTGGCCGACCTGACGAAGCTGGGCGTATCGGGAGCGCGCGTGGGTCCGCGACAGCAGGCTGTCGAACTGACCACGCTCGTCATCCGGGATCCGCCTGCGGCGGTCGTCGCGAAGCTGCGCGACTTCGCGGCGGCTTACCCGAACGTCGACTTCAAGACCGGCAGTTGCGAGAAGTCGTGAGTTTCTGCGACGGCAATGGCTGAGCCCGCCGTTCGCGAGGCACTGGCGGCGGACGATATCGCGCTTGCCCGCGTGCTCTTCGTCGAATATGCGCGGTGGCTCGCCGTGGACCTCTGCTTTCAGGGCTTTGCCGACGAGCTGGCGACGCTCCCGGGCGCCTACGCGCGACCCCGCGGGCGCTTGCTGCTCGCGGGCACCCCCGGGCAGGCGTTCGGTTGCATCGCGCTGCGCCCGCTCACGGCATCCCACGCCCGTCGCGGCGACGAGTCGGCGCCAACAGCGACCGACGTTGGCGAGGTCAAGCGGCTGTTCGTGCAGGCCAGGCATCGAAGCGGAGGTTGGGGCCGCCGGCTCGCCGAAACGATCATCACCGACGCGCGTGCCATTGGCTATCGTGAACTGAAGCTCGACACGCTCGCCTGGATGGAAGACGCCCGCAGACTGTATGCGCGACTCGGCTTCCGCGAGTGCCCGCCGTACTACGAGAACCCGCTGCCGGGCGTCGTCTACATGGCGCTCGCGCTCTGAGCGTGGGGTGATGCCCGGATCGTGATTCGCGCCGGCCCGGACGCGCACGGACCAATGGCGCTACGCGCTCGCGTCTACAACTGTTCCCACGGCAGACCTTCCTTGCGCCAGCCGGAGACTGATCCGCGGTGATGGGATTCGTCAAGCGGGCCCTCGAAGCCTTCGAGCACGTTGTAAACGTCGGCAAAACCCGCCTTCTCGAGCGCGGCGCCCGCGTCGAGCGAACGATGACCGCTGCGACAGATCAGCACGACGGGCCGGTTCATGCTCGCCACCTTCTTCACCTGGCCGACAAAGTGCGGATTGATCTCCCAGTCCGGCCCATCGTTCCACGCGACGTGATGGGCACCCACCGGGTGGCCGACGAAGAAATACTCCATCTCACTGCGGCAGTCGACGAACACCGCCGACGGGTTGTCGTGGAGGAACTGGGCGGCATCCTTCGGCTTCAAGTGCTTCATGCCGGGGAATCTAGCACACCCGAGGCGCGGACGTTATGGCCGTTGGTTTCGCGGATATAACCGTCCGCCCCACCATGCGACGAGCGGTTCCGACAAGCGTCCCGTGAGGGCCCCGATGCTAAAATCCCACGTTTGGCGCGGCGCTGAAATCCCTTGCCGCCACCGATCTTCGGACCGAACCATGCAGCCCGACCGCACCTCCGAGCTGGAATCCTTGCTGCGCAAGCGCATCCTCGTCATGGACGGCGCGATGGGCACGATGATCCAGGCCTGCCGGTTGGGGGAGGCCGATTATCGTGGCGCCTGCTTCGTCGACCACTCCCACGACCTCAAGGGCGACAACGACCTCCTGGTGCTCACCAAGCCCGACGTCATTCGCGCCATTCACGACGCGTACCTCGAGGCGGGTGCGGACATCGTCAGCACCAACACGTTCAATGCGACGGCGATCGCCCAGGCCGATTACCAGCTCGAAGCGCGCGTCGGCGAGATCAACGCGCGAGCGGCAGAGATTGCCCGCCAATGCGCGGACGAGTGGACCGCGAGGACGCCGGACAAACCGCGCTTCGTGGCGGGCGCGCTCGGCCCGACCAACCGTACCGCATCGATCTCCCCGGCCGTCGACGATCCCGGCGCGCGCAACGTGACCTTCGACACGCTGGTCACCACGTACGGTGAGGCCATCCGTGCGCTCGCCGGCGGCGTCGACCTCTTCCTGGTCGAGACGATTTTTGACACCCTGAACGGCAAGGCCGCGCTATTCGCGCTGGAGGCATTTTTCGACGAGGTCGGACGCCGATTTCCGGTCATCGTTTCCGGTACGATCACCGATGCGTCGGGGCGCACGCTTTCGGGCCAGACCACGGAGGCATTCTGGAACTCCGTGCGCCACGTCCGGCCGCTCGCCGTCGGCCTCAACTGCTCGCTCGGTGCGGCACTGATGCGACCCTACATCGAAGAAATGGCGCGAGTCGCACAGACCTTCGTGTCGTGCTATCCGAACGCGGGATTGCCCAATCCGATGAGCGAGACCGGGTACGACGAGACACCACTCGAGACCGCACGCTTGCTCGAGGACTTCGCGCGCGCTGGCTTCGTCAACCTGGTGGGTGGCTGCTGCGGTACGACGCCGGCACATATCCGCGCGATCGCCGAGGCGGTGGACGGTCTGCCGCCGCGCAGGCTTCGATCGGAAGAGGAAGTGGCGACGTAGAGCGTCTTGCCGCAATGGCCGCGAATACGGGGTCAGGTGCCCGCGCGGCTCCCGTCCGGATGGCTCCGGAGGTCGCTCCGGCGTGTGGAGCGAGCAACCGGATGACGTGTGCGCGTCGGGCAGGGTGAAATCGAGCCGTACCATGAACAACGAAAACTCCGCGGACCGCGACAAGCCGAGCGAGGCGGGCGTCATGCGCCTCGCCGGTCTCGAGCCGCTCAACATCGACGACGAATCGCTGTTCGTCAACGTCGGCGAGCGTACCAACGTCACCGGCTCACGCGCTTTCGCACGACTGATCCTCGCCGGCGACTACACCGGGGCGGTGGAGGTTGCGCGGCAGCAGGTCGCGGCCGGCGCGCAGATCATCGACGTCAACATGGACGAGGCGATGCTCGACTCGAAGGCCGCGATGGTCAGGTTTCTCAACCTGATCGCCGCCGAGCCCGACATCGCGCGCGTTCCGGTGATGATCGACTCGTCGAAGTGGGAGGTGATCGAGGCCGGTCTCAAGTGCGTGCAAGGCAAGCCGGTCGTCAATTCGATCTCGTTGAAGGAGGGCGAACCCGAGTTCCTGCGCCAGGCGCGCCTGGTCAGGAAGTATGGCGCGGCAGCGATCGTGATGGCCTTCGACGAGCAAGGGCAGGCGGACAGCTTCGCGCGCAAGGTCGAGATCTGCCAGCGGGCGTACGACCTCCTGACGCGCACGGCCTACTTCCCGCCCGAGGACATCGTCTTCGACCCGAACATCTTCGCGATCGCGACGGGCATCGAGGAGCACAACAACTACGCTGTCGATTTCATCGACGCGACGCGCTGGATCCGGCAGCATCTGCCGCACGCGAAGGTTTCCGGCGGTGTGTCGAACGTCAGCTTTTCGTTCCGCGGCAACGATCCGGTCCGCGAGGCGATTCACACGGTATTCCTGTATCACGCGATCCGTGCCGGGATGACGATGGGGATCGTGAACGCCGGCCAGCTCGGCGTCTACGACGAGATCCCGGCCGAGCTGCGCGAGCGGGTCGAGGATGTGGTGCTCAACCGCCGGCCCGACGCGACCGAGCGGCTCGTCGGTTTCGCCGAGTCGGTCAAGGCACAGGGCCGGCAGCTCGTCGAGGACCTGGCGTGGCGCGCCGGCACGGTGGAGCAGCGCCTTTCGCACGCGCTCGTCCGCGGCATCACGACGCATGTCGTCGAGGACACGGAGGAGGCGCGGCAGAAATATGCGCGGCCGATACAGGTCATCGAAGGCCCGTTGATGGCGGGGATGAATGTCGTTGGCGATCTTTTCGGTGCGGGCAAGATGTTCCTGCCGCAAGTGGTGAAGAGCGCGCGCGTGATGAAGCAGGCTGTCGGGCACCTGGTGCCGTACATCGAAGCCGAGAAGGCGGCAACCGGCAACGCCGGCAAACCCCAGGGCACGATCGTGATGGCGACCGTCAAGGGTGACGTCCACGATATCGGCAAGAACATCGTGGGCGTCGTGCTCCAGTGCAACAATTTCGACGTCATCGATCTCGGCGTGATGGTTCCGGCGCAGAAGATCCTCGAGACGGCGCGCGAGAGGAACGCCGACCTGATCGGACTGTCCGGTCTCATCACGCCGTCGCTCGAGGAAATGGCGCACGTCGCGCACGAGATGCAGCGACTGGGCATGGAACAGCCGCTGTTGATCGGCGGCGCGACGACCTCGCGCGTCCATACGGCGGTGAAGATCGCGCCGAATTACGCCGGTGTCACCGTGTATGTGCCCGACGCCTCACGCGCGGTGGGTGTGGCGAGCAACCTGCTCTCGGACGAGCTTCGCGAGCACTATGTCGCCGACCTCGCCGCCGATTACGAGAAGATCCGGCAGCAGCACGCCGGGAAGAAAGGTCCCGCGCTGATCGGAATCGCGGCGGCGCGCGCGAACGCCTTCAAGGCGGACTGGGGGCATTACGTTCCGCCGGTACCGCGCGCGCTCGGCCGCCGCGAGTTTCGCAATGTCGACCTCGCCGAGTTGGCGGCATGCATCGATTGGGGGCCATTCTTTCAGGCGTGGGAGCTATCCGGGCCGTTTCCGGCGATCCTCGACGACGCGGTCGTCGGCGAAGCCGCGCGCACCGTGTATGCCGAAGGCCGGGCGATGTTGAAGGAGATCGTCGAGCGCCGCTGGCTCGCTGCGAACGGCGTCGTCGCGCTACTGCCGGCCAACTCGGTTGGCGACGACATCGAGCTCTACGCCGACGAGTCGCGCACCAAGGTCGCGCTCGTCTGGCGTAACCTGCGCCAGCAGAATGAGCGACCGCCCGGCAAGCCGAACTACTGCCTGTCGGATTTTGTCGCGCCGAAGGATTCGGGCGTCCGGGACTACGTCGGCGCATTCGCGGTCACCTCCGGCCTCGACATCGAGCGGAAGCTTTCCGAATTCGAGGCGAAGAAGGACGACTACAGCGCGATCATGTTGAAGGCGCTCGCCGATCGCCTGGCCGAGGCCTTCGCCGAGTGGCTCCACAGGAAGGTGCGGCGAGAACTCTGGGGTTATGCGCGCGACGAAGCGCTCGATGCCGTTGCGCTGATCCGCGAGGAGTATCGGGGAATTCGCCCCGCGCCGGGCTATCCCGCCTGCCCCGACCACGCCGTCAAGGCGCCGTTGTTCGAGGCGCTGCGCGCGCGCGAAATCGGCATGTCGTTGACGGAGAACTTCGCGATGCTGCCCGCGGCGTCGGTGTGCGGGTTCTACCTCGCGCACCCCGAAGCGACGTACTTCGCCGTCGGAAAGGTTGGCGAGGATCAGGCGAACGACTTCGCGCGGCGCGCGCCGGTAACGGACTGACGCAGCGCCGGCTCTTTCGCGGCGGCGGTCTGCCACAAGCGAGCGCCGCGAAGGATTCGCTTTCCGCGACCTACTTCGCTCCGAGCAGCTTCGCCGCCTTCGCCACGGCCCCGGGCTTGACCCAGAAGATCGCGCCGAAGCGTCCGTCGCCGCTGCTGATCGCGTCCACCGCGACGACGTTGATCTTCGCAACGGCCAGCTGGTCGAGGATCCCGGTCATCGCCCCGATCCGGTCTTTGCCCTGATAGAGGAACCCGGTCTTCTTCGCCGAGAGTGTGAAGCCGAGCTTCTTCGCGGCGCGCTTGAGCTTGGCGGAATCCTCCGGCACCAGATCGAGCTGCGCGCGGCGAGCGCTTGGGAATCCGGAGAATGCCAGCAGGTTGACGCCGGCATCGGCGAGCCCGGCCATGATTTTCGCGCCCTGGCCTGGTGTGTCGGGAACCAGCACATAGAAATAATCGACCTTGCGTAGCGTGTCACCCATGGCACTCTCCTTTCGTTGCGGATGGGGCTGTCCAGCGCTCGCCCCGGGGCAACAGCGCCGGCATACAGCGGAATGGTCATTATGCTCCGGCGGCGCGCGCGTGGCACCGGAGGCCCGGTCCAGCGGCGTTTCGCGCTTCGAGGCGCCGGCTAGGCGCGGGGCTTCCTCGTTCCGCGCAAGAGGCCGGCGACGTCCAGCAGGAAGCGCTCGTCGCCGAAATCGCCTTCCTTGGCGATGATCGGAAGCTGCCGTCCCACGCAGGGTATCGCGCCAACGGCGACATTGGGCATCAGCTGTCCGAGAACATTGATCGCCCGCGCCCCCAGCGCCTCTAGCACGGCGTGGGTGGTGTTGCCGCCGATCACCACGAGCGCGCCGACGTCGAGGCGCGCGAGCAGCGCGAGCGCCAGCGAGGCGAGCAGCCGCGAAACCGTGGCATGGTCGACGTCGAGCCCGCTGGCAGGAGGCTGCGCATGGATAACGAGCGTCGCGAGTGCGCCGCCGCGCGCAGCAACGGCGTTGAGTGCCTTGTCGACGTCGAGCTTGCCTCCGGGTGCGGGCAGCACCACGGCATCGGCATCGGAGCGCATCGCATCGACCTGGGTGGCGCTCTGCAGCGAGCGCGATCCGACGATGATCAGCGTGAGCCCGGTGCCCGCCCTCGCCTTGAACTTGCGTTTCGGCGCCCCGCCAATTTGCCCGGCAAGTGCCTCGGCGAGCCCGGAGGCCCCGGCCAGCACGATGTCGTTGGCGTGGGGCAGGGTGGAACGGACGATGCGGTCGAGGTCCTCTCCGGAAACGCAGTCCACGACATAGGCATTCGGAGCGCCGGCCGCGTCGAGCGTGAGCTCGTGGTCGAGCCCGACATCATGGATGGTGAGTCCCGGAGCCGCCTGCCACATGGCCTCCGCCAGCGGGACGCGCGGCGGCGGCACCGGGGCCGCGAGGCCGATGGTCGTGTCTCTGAGCGGCACCCCATCCACGTAGACCTCGCCGCCGCACATCACCTGTCCCCGGGCGGGCAACGCCGGAGCGATCACCGCATGGCGGCGTCCACTCGCATCCAGCGCGGCGGCGATTTCGACCGCGACATTGCCGCGCAGTGTCGAGTCGAGCTTCTTGAACAGGATTCGTGGCCGGCACTCCATCACGTCGGCGACCGCGGCGCGCACGCGGTCCGCTGCCTCGTCCCTGCCAAGATGCCGGCTCTCGGTCGTCACCGAGAGAACGACGCATGGGGTGGCTGACCAGCCGTCGACGCCATCGGCCGCGACGATCAGCCGCGCGGCGAGTCCCCGCTCGGCGAAGGACCCAGCGGCGTCGAGAGCCCCCGTCAGATCGTCGGCAACGATCGCGATCTCGATCGGCGACGGAAGCGTCATCGACCGCCCTGCGGGAGTTCGACGGACCTTCCGGAACGCAGCGATTCGGTCACGGCGATGCCGATGCGTGTCGCCTCGGTCGCGTCGGCCAGCGTGAGCGGCGGTGGCCGGTCCTCTCGAACGACGTCGACGAATGCCTGCGCCTCCAGCAGGAATGCCTCGGCAAAGCGTTCGTAGAACGTCGGCGTGCACTCGTTGCGCACGCCATGCGCATCGGCGATCTCGACGCGATTCAAGCGCGGATTCTGCCCGACGGTCAGCCGCCCTGCGGTGCCGACGACCTCGGTCAGCGTCTCGTGGCCATGGGCGAGCGTGCGCGACGCGTAGAGGCAACCGATCTGGCCGTCGGCGAACTCGATGGTGGCGACGGCGTTGTCGACGTCGCCGCACTCGCGCAGGCCCTCGTGGATGGCGATCGTGCCGGCGGCGAAAACACGCGTTGCAGAAGTCGCGCCGAGCAACCAGCGCATGGCGTCGATGTCGTGCACGCTCATGTCGAGCAGGATGCCGCCCGAGCCTGGTGCGTAGCGGACGAAATACCCGCTCGGGTCGTTCTGGTCGGCGGTTTGCGAGCGCACGAGGAACGGCCGGCCGATGGCGCCGTCCCGGATCTTGTCGTGCGCATCGCGATAGCTGGGATCGAAGCGACGGACGTAGCCGATCATCGCTTTCTGGCGCGGATGCTTCGCCGCCTCCGCCTCCACGCGCAGGCAGTCGGCCAGGTTCAGCGCGAGCGGCTTCTCCGAAAACACATGCTTTCCGGCGTGAAGGGCGGCGATGATCTGGCCGGCGTGCAGCGTCGTCGGCGTGACGAGGAAAACGGCGTCAAGACCCGGATGGGCGAGCAGAGCCGCGTATTCGGGGTAAACGGCGCCGACGCCGAGGGAATCGCGCGCCCACGCAAGCTCCTCCGCAACCGGGCTGCACGCGGCGACGAGCTCCGCTCCGAGAACACGCTGTGCAACGTTGGCGGCGTGCCGCCGGCCCATGCGCCCCAGCCCCGCGATACCGATGCGAAGGAATGGTGCCGCCATTGAACGTCTCCACGGTTGTTTCGGCGAAAACCGTAAGGCTACCCTGTTTCGCCCTGCGCGGGCCAGGTCGGTCGCGCGTGCGGCGGGAGATAATGGCCCCGGCCAAGCGTACGGCGCACGCGCTCAGCGATAAGCCGCCGCCGCCGCTGCGTAGAGCAGCACCGCGAGCAACACGACCACATTGAAGCCAAGATGAATGGCGAGCAGCGTTGCCAGGATGGCGGCGATGACCGAAGCGCAGGCATTGATTCCCCACGCCCACGGGATCAGCGGCGCCGCGGTGCCGGCGAGGCGAGCGAGACCCAGCGGAAACGGCATGCCCATCGCAAAGGCGAGTGGTGCGATCAACCCCATCGCCAGCAAGATCCGGAAGGCGTCGGGCGTCGCCGCCAAGTGCCGGAAGGCGACCGGGAGTGCCGCGAGATAGATCAATGCGAGGACGCCAATCACGGCGACTGGCAGCACCACCGGACCCGCGAGCGACTTGCCACCGCGTTCCTGCAGGCGGCGCGAATAACGGCTGCCCATGCCGGCGAAGACGAGGAAGGCGCAGAGAACAACCGCGACGGCATACAGCGGATGGCTCAGGAACAGGATGAACTTTTGGATGAAGGCGATCTCGACGAACATGAAGGCGAATCCTATCGCTGTGAAATACGCGGCGACCGAAAGCCGCGACGGCCCGCCCCCGACGCTTTCATCGCTGCGCACGCGCCCGCCGATCGCCAGCGGCAGCAGAACCAGGACAAGGCTCGCGGCCAGAGCCTGCAGCAATGTCGCGACCAGCACCGGGTAGCCCCACTCGAGGAGCGGGAGCCCACCCTGGCCCTTGAGCGAGAGCATTTCCGGCAACGTGCGCCATTTGAAGAAATGGAAGAAATGGGGTCGGTCGTCCGTCGCCGGAGCGATCGCATACTTGTAGCGTTCGGTGAACGCTTTGCGCTCCGGGCCCAGCAATGCGCGTGCGCCGTCGTGGAAATAGGAGGGTTCCAATACGTTGTAGCGATTGGCCTCTTCCCCCGCGATGCCCGGGAAGTAGTCGGCGTCGAAAGAGCGCGCCCGGCAGAAGTCCTTGAGCGCCGCGATGTCCGCGGCGGAATAGGCGCCGTTCTTGACGAGCAGCGTGACGGTGCGGAAGCCGCGGATCAACGCGAGCTGCGCACCGGGCTCGACGACGCCACGCCGCTCGAGCGCCACGACCGCAGTTGCGAACAGCTTGAGGGCATCGCGCGGCGGAAGGTTGATCCAGCGCGTGATCGCAAGGATGCCACCGTCCTCGAGCCGCTCGATATACGACGACAAGGCCTCGACCGTGTAGAGATAGCTTTCGGTCAGTGCGTACAGGCCCGCCGACGAAGCGCCGAAGGCATCGAGGAGCGCCACCTCGATGATGTCGTAGCGGTCCGTGCTCATGGCGACGAAACCGCGCGCCTCGCCAAGGTGCACGTGCACGCTCGCGCTGCCATAGGGATCCCCCGAGAATTCCGCGAATCGGTGCCGCACCAGGTCGACGACCTGCGGATTCAACTCGACGGCGTCGATCGCTCGCGCCCCGTGATAGAGCCCTTGCAGGACGTCGGCCCCTGCGCCCGCACCGAGCACGAGAACACGCGGACGGGCGATCAGATGGTACGGGGCTGCCCAGGTCACGAAATCGAGGAATTCGAGCGGCGCGCGTCGTCCGTCGTAGCGCGCGAGCGCACTCGGTCCATCGCCGTCGACGAAAAAGGCCAGTTGCGGGGGCGGCTCCCCCGGCGCGTTGAGACTCAAACCCGGCGCATGGCGGAATGGGACTCGCGGGCTTTCCACCACCGTGACCAGACCCAGCGGGCTCGATCGTTCCGCCACGACGCGTGTCCCATCGATCTGCAGCGTCTGGCTCAGATCCTTGTACTGCGAGGGCCGCAACCGGGTCGATTCACCGGGGAGCAGCACCGGCAACGCGATCGCGACGCAAAGGAGCGCAAGGCCGAACGCCTGCGGGCGCAGACGGCACCGAATGGCCGCGATTCCGGCCGCGGCAAAGCCCAGCGCACCGACGAGCTTCAATGCCACCATCGGCGAAACCGCATACAGCGCTCCCAGAATCGAGAGACATCCGGCGCCGGCCCCGAGGATGTCGTAGCTGTAAATGCGGGAGGATTCCTCGCCGAAGCGCGTGAACGTAAGACAGATCGGGACTGCAGCGCAGAAGAACGGGACGAACAGCAGTCCGTAGACGGCGGCGAGGCGCAGAGGTTCAAGCGGATTCCATAGCATCTCGAGCGGGTTGAATCCCACGGCCTGCGCAAGCAGGAATCCGGATATCGACGTGATCCCGAACGCCGCCGCGGCCCAGACGAAGACCTGCGCGTAGCGGGCGACAAGGACGCGCCTGGAAAGCGCCACGAAGGTTCCCGCAGCGCCATAGCCGAGCAGCGCGACGCTGATCATCATGTAGGCGAAGTGGTGCCACTGGATGATCGAGAACAGCCGCATCAGCAGGATTTCGTAGCCGAGCGCGGCCGCGGACAACCCGGCGATGGCGGTGAGTGGTGGCGTCGTTACGCCGGGGTTCGCGCTTGCCGCATCGGTGCGCGCTTGATCGAAGTCACCAACCACGGTTGCGCCGCGGGTAGTGTGGCCTACCCCACCGTTACCCATGCGCGCCGGTCAGCGGCACGAAGCGCACCGGCAGGATCTGCCGCGTGCGAATCGATCCGTCCTCGCGCTTTTCGATCAGCATCAGGTGCTGGGCGAGAAACGGCGCTCCGACGGGGATCACCATGCGGCCGCCCGGTTTCAACTGTCGCACCAGCGGCGCGGGCACGTGGCTTCCCGCCGCGGTGACGATGATCGAGTCGTAAGGGCCGCATTCCTCCCAGCCGTAATAGCCGTCGCCGACCTTCGTCCGCACCTTGGTGTAACCCTGCTTGCGGAGGCGCTCCTCCGCCTGTTTCGCGAGCGGTTCGATGATTTCGATCGTGCACACCGTCTGCGCGAGCTCGGCCAGGATCGCCGCCTGGTAGCCGGATCCCGTGCCGATTTCGAGCACGACGTGCTGTGGCTGCACGTTCATCAGGTCGGTCATCAACGCCACGATGTACGGCTGTGAAATCGTCTGGCCGTGGCCGATGGGCAGCGGGCGGTTCTCGTAGGCGGGGCTGACCTGGTCAACCGGGACGAACAGATGGCGTGGAACAGTGCCGAGCGTCGCCATCACGCGCTCGTCGAACGTCGGGCGGCCGGTCTGCGTCCCGGTCTCGCGCGCCAGCGCGGCGACTTCCGCCACCATTTGCCGGCGCCGCGTTGCGAATTCGTCGTCGGCGACCACCGCCGGCCAAACGGCGGCGAGCAGGAAGGCGAGAGCAACGAGGGCGGGTATCGGCGCGGACCGCATTGCACCACGCCTATTGGATCAGTTCGTCGGCAAGCGCGAGAAGCCCCGGCGGTACGGTCAGGCCAAGGCTCTTCGCGGTTTTCAGGTTGACGGCCATCTCGAAGCGTGTAGGCTGTATGACCGGCAGCTCCGCAGGCTTGGCGCCCTTGAGAATCTGCCCAATGTATACGTATACGCCGGCCTGCCGGTACATCCCAGTAACGCTCGGCCCATAGTTCATCAGCCCGCCGATGGCGGTGAATTCGCGGACGGTATGGACCGCCGGCAGTCGAAGCCGCGTTTCGTAGCCGACAATTTGCGCGCGGCGCGCAATCAGCAATGGGTCGGTCGCGGAAATGAACGCGTCCGCGCGCTGTTGGACCATGGCCGTGAATGCCGCGTCGATCTCGGCCTCGTTCCTGGCGTTCACGACGACCGTCTTCAGCCCGCGTGTCCGCGCGCCCTCCTTCGCGTCGTTCTCTTCGGCAGCCGCATTGACATTGTCCGGATTCATAAGCAGCGCGACCAGGGAAATCCTGGGCACCATCTCCTGCAGCAGTTGGACTCGCTTTGGCCCGAGCACATTGGACAGCATGCTCACGCCCGTGATGTTGCCGCCCGGCCGGTTCATGCTGGCCACCAGACCCCGGCTCACCGGGTCGCCGCCGATGGTGAACACGATCGGAATGCTCTTGGTCGCGCCCTAGGCCGCACGTGCGGAGGCGACATCTCCGGTGGCGGCGATCGCCGCTACATTCAGTGCCGCAAGCTCGGCTGCGAGTGCGGGAAGCCGATCATAGTTGCCATCGGCCCAACGGTATTCGATGGCCACGTTCTGGCCTTCGACGAAGCCCAATTCGGCGAGCCCATCGCGAAACGCGGCTGCATTGAACGTGTACAGCGCCGGCGAGGTGCTATTGAGGAATCCGATGACAGGAATGTTCCGTTGTTGCGCGCGAGGCACGACCGGATAGGCCGCCACCGCGCCGAGACCGAAAACGAAATGTCGCCGCTTCATGTTCTGACCTCCGCCTGGTGATCGCATGCAAGCGTGTGGAAGCTCGTTGTCAACAACCCGCACCGCAGGAGCCAGTTTGTACTATTGCGCTGGGTCCCGGCGCAAGTGTCGTGCGATCCCGTTCGGATCGGTGCGGAACCAGGTTCCGGTGCGGGACGGATCGGAGGGTGCAGGCGCAAACGCGCTCGCCTCGACTTGGCCGGCGATTTGATGTCTGATTAAGCCTTAGGCTTGGCGTACGCTGGCGGCGCCGGAGAGGGTGCCGTTAGCCGGCGCGAATGCATTGCCGGGCCCGGCGGCCGTTCGCGGCGGAGGATTGCATGAAGCGCGTCGACGATTTTCGACTGAATTTTGGCAAGAAGACGCTGGTGCCGATCGTCACCGGCGGCATGGGGGTCGATATTTCCACCGCCGAGCTCTCGCTCGTTGCGGCGCGCCTCGGCGGCATCGGCCACATCTCGGATGCGATGGTCCCCACCGTTTCCGACCGGCGCTTCAAGACGCGCTTCGTGCAGGAGAAACAGAAGAAGTACAAGTACAACGTCGCCAGCCGCGACAAGACCGACGTGCACTTCGACCTCGCGCGGCTGGCCGAGGCGACCCGGTTGCACGTCGGCCGGACCATGGAGGCGAAGAAGGGCGACGGACTGATCTTCATCAACACCATGGAAAAGCTCACCATGAACAACCCGCGCGAGACGTTGCGGGTGCGTCTTTCCGCCGCAATGGACGGCGGGATCGACGGCATCACGCTCTCCGCTGGGCTGCACCTGGGCTCGCTGGCGCTCGTACAGGACCACCCGCGTTTCCGCGACGTGAAGTTCGGGATCATCGTTTCGTCGCTGCGCGCGTTGCTGCTCTTCCTGCGCAAGAATGCGCGGCTGAACCGACTGCCGGATTACATCATCGTGGAAGGCCCGCTCGCGGGCGGACATCTCGGGTTCGGACTCGACTGGGCCCGCTACGATCTCAAGTCGATCGTCGACGAGATCCTCGGGTATCTCAAGCAGGAATGTCTCGACATTCCGGTCATCCCGGCCGGCGGTATATTCACCGGCACCGACGCGGTGGAATTCCTGGAAGCGGGCGCTGCGGCGGTGCAGGTGGCGACACGGTTCACGGTGACGAAGGAATGCGGCCTGCCGGCCAAGGTCAAGCAGGAGTATTTCAAGGCCAACGAGGAAGACATCGAGGTCAATCTGATCTCTCCGACCGGCTACCCCATGCGCATGCTGAAGGGCAGTCCGGCTATTGGGGCCGGCATCCGTCCCAATTGCGAGGCGTACGGCTACCTGCTCGACGGGTCGGGCAACTGCGCGTACATCGAGGCCTACAACCGGGAGCTCGACAAGGATCCGGATGCCGAGAAGATTTCGGTCCGGGACAAGACGTGCTTGTGCACCCACATGCGCAACTTCGACTGCTGGACCTGCGGGCACTACACCTACCGGCTCAAGGACACGTCGCGCGTATTGCCGGACGGCAGCTACGAGATCCTGAACGCGGAGGACGTGTTCAGGGACTACCAGTTCAGCACGGACCAGCGCGTCGCATTGCCTCCGGTGGCGGAAACGGCGACGTAATGCGCGTCCCCGCAGAAACGGGTGGCAAGCCGACGCGCCCGGGAAAACCGGCCACGCTCCGGGAACGGCTCCAACAAGCCGAGCGGCGTTTGCACGAAGTCGAGGAGCGCTATGCGCTCTCCACGTCGGTTGCGCTCGAAGGCATCTATGAATGGGACCTCGAAGCCGAGAGGCTTTTTCTCACGGACCGGGCGAAGGAGTTCTTTGCTCTCTTCGGTGACGATCTGACGCCTGCCGCGTGGAATGCCCGCATTCACGCCGATGACTATGCAGGCTATCGGGCGGCCATCATCAGTCATGTTAAGGGGCGCACACCGCGTCTCGAGCACGAATACCGAATTGCCGACGCAGCGGGCGGATACAAGTGGATCCTCGACCGCGGCATCGGGGTGCGCGCTGCGAACGGCAGGGTGACGAGAGTCGTCGGCGCGGTGAGCGACATCACGCAGCGCAAGTTGGCCGAAATCGAGGTGCGGCGTGCCCGCGACCAGGCGGAGGAGGCGCTCGAACAGCAAACCGCGATGAGCGAGATCCTGCGCGTGATGAGCCGGTCGCCGACCGATGTGCAGCCGGTGTTCGATCTGGTCGCGCAGCGCGCAGGCAAGTTGTGCAATGCCGAGGTCGCGGTCGTTTCGAGGTTCGACGGCAGCGAGATCGAACTGGCTGCGATTGACGGGATCACTCCCGAAGCCGTGAGGATCGTCCGCAGCCTCTATCCCATGCCGATCGGCGCCGAGACCGTGACCGCGCGTGTCATTCGGGGCTCCGCTGTGGTTCACATCGCGGACGTGCTCGCCGATCCGAGGTATGCAATCAAGGACTTCGCAGTGGCAGCCCACTTCCGCGCCGGACTGGGTGTGCCCATCGTTCGCGATCGGCAGGTCATCGGGTCGATCTTTGTCGGGCGGGGGACGCCCGGGCTGTTCGCCGACTCCCGGATCGATTTGTTGAAGGCGTTTGCCGATCAGGCGGCAATCGCCATCGAGGACGTACGTTTGCTCAAAGAGACGAAGGAAGCCCTCGAGCAGCAGACCGCATCCAGTGAGATCCTGCGGGTGATCAGTCAATCGCCGACCGACGTGCAACCGGTGTTCGATGCGATCGCGGGCGCTGCATTGAAGTTGTGCCGCGCGAGCTCGGCGCTCGTCTTTACTTTCGACGGCGAGCTGATCCAGTTGGCGGCCTCCGCCAATCTGAATCCAGAGGGCACTGAGGCGTGGCGCCAGTCTTTCCCGAGGCCCCCCAGCCGCGACACTGCCGCCACACGGGCAGTTCTGACTTGCAGCGTCGTGGCGATCCCGGATGTCCTCGAGGACCGTGAATACGTGATCGGGACGACCGCGGCCACTACGGGATTCCGCAGCGCCCTGGCCGTTCCACTGATACGCGAGGGGAAGCCGATCGGCGTAGTCGGCGTTGGGCGGCCGGAACCCGGACCCTTCTCCGACAAGCAGATCAACCTCCTCCAGACCTTCGCCGATCAGGCGGTGATCGCGATCGAGAACGTGCGCCTGTTCAACGAGACGAAAGAGGCACTCGAAAGGCAAACGGCGACCAGCGAGATCCTGCGGGTGATCAGTCAATCGCCGACGGACGTGCAGCCGGTCTTCGATACGATCGTGTCGGCTGCCCTCAAGCTGTGCCATGCCGGGTCCGCCAACGTCGTAACATACGATGGCGAGTTCGTCCACTTGGTTGCCCTGGCGAACCTGACCCCACAAGGCGCCGAGGCCATGCGCCGGCTATTTCCACGGCCACCCAGCCGCGACATCGCGTCAACTCGCGCCATCCTGACCGGCCACGTTGTGGCTATCCCGGACGTGCTCGAGGACCCTGACTACGCAATACCGACAGTTGCGGCGGCAGGACGATTTCGTAGCGTCCTGGCTGTTCCCCTATTGCGCGAGGGGAGTCCAGTTGGTGCTATTGGGGTGGGACGAGGCGAACCGGGACCATTCCCCGAGAAGCAGATCACCCTCCTCCAGACCTTCGCCGACCAGGCGGTGATCGCGATCGAGAACGTGCGGCTGTTCAAGGAGCTCGAGGCGCGGACCCAGGAGCTGACGCGGTCGGTGGGAGAACTCAAGGCGCTGGGCGAGGTCGGCCAGGCGGTCAGCTCGACGCTGGACCTGGAGACCGTGCTCGCCACGATCGTCTCCCGCGCCACGCAGCTGGCCGGCATGGACGGCGGCTCGATCTGGGAGTACGACGAGGCGCGCGAGGAGTTCCACCTGCACGCGACGGACCGGCTGCCCGCTGAGCTGGTCGAGGTGCTGCGGGCCACGCCGATCCGGAAGGGCGAGGGTGCGCTGGGGCGGCTGGCGATGACCGGCGAGCCGGTCGAGATCCGCGACATTGCCGACGAGCGCAGTTACCAGAGCCGGGTCCGGGATATCCTCATGCGCAGCGGCTATCGCGCCGTCCTGGCCGTGCCGCTGCTGCGCGAGGACCGCCTGCTCGGGGCGCTGGCCGTGAACCGGACGTAGCCCCGGCGAGTTCGCCCCGGAGGTGATCGAGCTGCTCAAGACCTTCGCGACCCAGTCCGCGCTGGCCATCCAGAATGCGCGGCTGTTCCGCGAGATCGAGGAGAAGAGCCGGCAACTGGAGATCGCCAGCCAGCACAAGAGCGAGTTCCTGGCCAACATGTCGCACGAGCTGCGCACGCCGCTCAACGCCATCATCGGCTTCTCGGAAGTCTTGGCCGAGCGGCTGTTCGGCGAGATCAACGAGAAACAGGCCGATTACCTCGGCGACATTCTGGAATCGGGCCGGCACCTCCTCTCGCTCATCAACGACATCCTCGACTTGTCCAAGATCGAGGCGGGGCGCATGGAACTGGAGCCGACGCGAGTTCGATCTGCCGGGCGCCATCGAGAACACGCTCATCCTGGTGCGGGAGCGGGCGCAACGACATGGCATTACCCTTGGGCGCACGGTCGACGAACGTTTGGGCATGATCCGCGCCGACGAGCGCAAGGTGAAGCAGGTGCTGCTCAACCTCTTGTCGAATGCGTTGAAGTTCACGCCCGAGGGTGGACGCATCGACGTGCGCGCCGCCGTGCAAGACGGGGTAGCGGAGATTTCGGTGACGGATACGGGAGTGGGCATTGCGCCCGAGGACCAGGCAGCGGTGTTCGAGGAGTTCCGGCAGGTGGGAACCGCGGCGAAGAAAGTGGAGGGCACGGGCCTGGGTCTGGCCATCTCGCGGAAGTTCGTCGAGCTCCACGGCGGACGAATCTGGGTCGAGAGCAAAGTGGGGACCGGGTCCACGTTCGGGTTCACGCTGCCGCTGACGTGCGATCACGAAGCCCACCTTGCGTGAGAAGGGCGCACATTGTGGCGTGAATACCTACCCCAAAAAATGGGGGCAGCGTCGGTTCAGTCAATGCGTGATCACCACGAGCACGCTGCAGGGGGCGTGCTCGATCAGCGCCGGCGAAGTTGCGCCCCGCCACCAGCGCGCCGCCCAGCCATCCAAGTGCTTGTGGCCGACGACAATCAGATCGGCGCCAATCTTGCGCGCGTATTGCGTGATCTCATGGACCGAATCCCCGATGAGTATTTCGCCGCGCGCCTTGTGCCCGGTATCCGTCAGCCGGCGTATGCCATCGTCCAGAATCTCCCTGTACTCCGCCCGCAACTGGTCCTCGGCAACATTGTCAATGACGCCGCCCTCGGCGATATATGCCGTGAGCGACGGCATGACGGCGACCAGAAACAGCTCTGCATGGCTCCACTGTGCGATGTCGCGACAGTCGAGCAGCGCCTTCTGCCCAGATTCGGAGCCGTCGTAAGCCAACAAGATGCGCTTGTACATTGAGGTCTCCTGGTTGTAGAGCGACCGCGCTTGCGCGGACACGATTGCGGCGGTGTGCATTGTGGCCAACGCGCAATCGGGCAGCCGATTTTCGCGCGGCTGGCAAGGAACGAGCAAGCACGGCGTCCTAAGCTTACGAACATCGCGACGCCGCACGAAGCGAGCGCAAAGGCGGCAACCAGCCTGCGAATGCGCAACGTGAATGAATTCCTGCTCGCTGCTGGCGAGGTCTAGTGGCTGGATCTGGCCAACCGCAATGTTCGCCGCGGTACGGACGGCGAACACGAGGGAATCGATCCTGCCATCAGGTCGCAAGGCGCGCGCGTGACCGGGGCGCCGCCAAGGGCGTGGTACTAAACTTCTGTGTCGGGAGGCGATGATGATCCGTTATAGCGCTGTGGGGGTGAGCCTTGGATTTCTGCTGGCCGCGTGCGCGGTCGGGCCGCAGGGCAGCCCGAATGTGCGTGCCTTGGGCGCGCCGTCGGCGCTTGGCAATGGAACGGTGGCAGGCTACGCGGACTTCGACGCATCGGGCGCAGTGAACGCCATTGGTGTCGTCTTCTCGGCCGGCGCGCTCGACAACCTGCCGGCGGCGCCCTCGGACGGCCATCACTGTTTCGATCTAAACAAGGATGGAAAGATCGACCTCGACGCCGAGTGCGCGGGCTGGCACGAGCGGGTGCTCCCGTTGCCCAGCGAGGCGAGCCGCGAGCCCGACCTGCCGTTCAAGTGGGCACTGCTAAATTGGAACTCGCACGGCCATATGCCCCCCGGCGTGTACGACAAGCCGCATTTCGACGTCCACTTCTATATCGAGCCGATCGAAAAGGTCTTCGCGATCGAGTCCGGGCCCTGCGGTCCCGAGCACGTGCGTTGCGACCAGTTCACGCAGGCGAGGCTGCCGGTGCCGGCGAATTACATGCACCCCGATTTCAGGGACGTGGAGGCGGTGGCGCCGGCGATGGGCAATCATCTGGTGGATCCGAAGGCGCCCGAATTCAACGGCGTACCGTTCACGCATACGTGGATCTTCGGCGTGTACGAGGGCCGCGTGACCTTCTACGAAGAGATGGTGACCGTCGCGTACCTGAAATCGCGCCCGGATGGCTGTTCCCCGATCAAGAAGGCGGCAGCGGTCGCGTTGGCCGGCCGTTACCCGACCCTGTCGTGCATCCGCTATCGGCCCACGACTTCGGAGTTCACCGTATCGCTCGAAGGCTTCGAGCAGCGCGCGGCCGCGCCACCGGCCCAGTGAGCGCGGGCCGGACTTCAGACGGCCCATAACAGTAGGAGCAACGACATGGCAGACAGGAAGATCATCGCGGTTGTCGGATCCACCGGAGCGCAGGGCGGCAGCCTGGTCGCGACGATTCTGAGCGATCCGAATGGCGGATTCGCGGCGCGTGCGATCACGCGCGACCCGACCAAGGACAAGGCAAGAGCCATCGCCGCCAAGGGCGGGGAAGTCGTCCAGGCGGATCTCGACGACCTCGAGAGCCTCGAGAAGGCGTTCGCGGGTGCCTACGGCGTGTACGCCGTGACCAATTTCTGGGAGCATTTCTCCGGCGAGAAAGAGAAGGCGCAGGCCAAGAACCTCGCCGATGCTGCGAGAGCCGCAGGCGTTTCGCACGTCATCTGGTCGACGCTCGAAGACACGCGCCACCTGATGAACGTAGACGACAAGCGCATGCCGATGCTGCAGGCGAAGTACCGCGTGCCACACTTCGACGCGAAGGCCGAGGCGAACGCGTACTTCGAGGGCTTGCCCACCACCTTCCTAGTGACGTCATTCTATTGGGATAACCTCTTCTCGTTCGGTCTCGCGCCGAAAAAAGGCGCCGACGGACAATACGAGTGGACCTTCCCCATGGGCGACAGCAAGCTCGCCGGGATAGCGGCCGAGGATATCGGCAAGTCCGCATACGGCATCTTCAAAGCGGGCCAGCAGTACGTCGGCAAGACCGTCGGGATCGTGAGCCAAAATCTGACGCTCACCGAGATGGGCGAGAAGCTTTCGAAGGGCATGGGTGTCGGGCCGATTCGGTACAACGCCGTCGCCGCGGACGTGTACCGCAGCTTCGGGTTTCCCGGTGCAGACGAGATGGGCAACATGTTCCAGGTGTACCGCGACTTCGAAAGGGAAATCACCGGTGCCCGGAGCGCGGACGCCACACGGCAACTCGATCCGGAGCTCCAGACCTTCGATCAGTTCATTGCCAAGAACAAGAGCAAGATTGCGTCGGCAATGAATCCCGCGCCAGTGGCGTAAGGGCGCGCGCAGTCGCCACAGTGGGCCCCCCGCAATCCCATGCGCGCTTCAACCCGGGGGGCGGGAAACGACCGAGGTACGTGCAACCGCAAGCACAGCCCCGTGGCGCCGCGCTGGGCCTGTGGATCGACGAACGCCGGCGTTCAGCAGCGGATTCCGGAGCCACGGAAAGAAATAAGCCCCACGGTTTCCCGTGGGGCCTTGGGTCTGCCGA
>CAWELU010000047.1:0-10862 GCA_963809965.1 uncultured beta proteobacterium | reverse complement strand
GGGTCGATGCAACACACTAGAGACTGCATAAGCAGAAGGAGTGTTGCAGATGAAGCAAAGACCGAGGATCTATTACACGGAAAGTCAGAAAGCCTTGATGTGGGAGCGCTGGCGGAAAGGGGAGTCCCTTCAGCAGATTGCCCAGTTGTTTGATCGGAACCACTCATCAATACAACGCATTCTGGCGGAGACGGGTGGGATACGTCCGGCGCAACGTCGCCGTTCGAGGTTGGCGCTGACGTTGGCTGAACGTGAAGAAATATCGCGTGCTCTGGCATCCGGTCACTCGATCTGCTCGATAGCATCTCTCCTCGAGCGAGCGCCATCCACGATCAGCCGCGAGATCCAGCGTAATGGTGGGCAGAGTTGCTATCGGGCGAGCCAGGCCGACCAAGCGGCATGGGATCGGGCAGGTCGCCCCAAGACCTGTAGACTGGCCGAGAATCGGAGGTTGGCGCGCATCGTGGCCACTAAGCTCCAATTGATGTGGTCACCGGAGCAGATTGCTGGGTGGCTGAAACGTACGTACCCGGACGGCGAGAACGATCAGGTGTCCCACGAGACGATCTATCGCAGCCTCTTCATTCAAGCTCGTGGCGTCCTGAAGAAGGAGTTGTTGCAGCATTTGAGACGCACACGAGCAATGCGCCGTTCGCGCCATCACACCCAGAAGTCAGACGATCGCCGCAGAATCCATGATGCGGTATCGATCAGCGAGCGCCCTGCCACGGCGGAAGATCGGGCCGTACCGGGGCACTGGGAAGGCGACCTACTGTGCGGGAGTCACAGCAGTCAGATAGCAGCTCTCGTCGAACGTCAAACACGCTACGTGGTGCTGGTGAAGGTCGCCAGCAAAGATGCCGAGACGTTCGCCAATACTTTGATCAAGAACGCTCGCAAGCTGCCGCACGAACTCTACAAATCGCTGACGTGGGACCGGGGTACAGAGATGGCCGGGCACCAGCGATTCACATTGGCGACCGACATCAAGGTCTATTTCTGTGATCCTCAGAGTCCTTGGCAGCGGGGGACCAACGAAAATACAAATGGGCTATTGCGGCAGTATTTCCCCAAGGGAACGGATATTTCTACCTACTCGCAAGCCAAGCTAAATGCAGTAGCGAGGCAACTAAATACCCGCCCAAGGAAAACGCTAAACTACGAAACACCCGCTGAACGATTTCACCAATCTGTTGCGTCCACCGGTTGAATCCGCAGCTCTTCAGCGGCCGCTTAGACGAATCGCTTGAACGCCGGCAGTCGACCCGTTGCTGCCTGTCGCACGCTAGAGCAGCGGACGTTCGCGGATTTGCTGAACGGCCGTAAGCTGCCGTTCGCATTACTAAGGTGGCTGATTGGCCGCCGTGTGTGCCAGTAGGTCCTTGTGGGGCTGATCGATTGTCAGCGGAAACGTAAAGGCGAAGGTCGAGCCAAGCCCCACTTGACTCTCGACCCAGATTCTTCCGCCGTGGAGCTCGATGAACTTCCTTGAGATGGCGAGGCCAAGCCCGGTACCCTCCACCTTCTTTGCCGCCGTCCCCACCTGCCGGAACTCGTCGAATACCTTCGGCTGGTCTTCGGGGGCGATACCGATCCCCGTGTCGGTCACGGAAACTTCGGCCGCGCCGTCGCGCACGGCCGCCCGGACATCGATCCGGCCACCTTCGGGTGTGAACTTCAGGGCGTTGGACAGCAAGTTCAGCAGCACCTGTTTCACCTTCCGCTCGTCCGCGCAGACCACGCCCAGCCGTTCGTCGACATCACGCCCCAGTGTGATCCCGTGCCGATGCGCCCGCTCGCGCACCAGGGTCAGCGTGTTGTCGATGGCGCCCGGCAGGCTGAAATCGGTTGGCTCCAATTCCATCCGACCCGCCTCGATCTTGGAGAGGTCGAGGATGTCGTTGATGAGGGACAGGAGATGTTGTCCCGACTGCAGGATGTCGCCGATGTATTCGGCCTGTTTCTCGTTGATCTCGCCGAACAGGCGCTCGGACAGCACTTCCGAAAAACCGATGATAGCGTTGAGCGGCGTGCGCAGCTCATGCGACATGTTGGCGAGGAACTCGCTCTTGTGCTGGCTCGCCATCTCGAGCTGCCGGCTCTTGTCCTCGATCTCGCGGAACAGTCGCGCATTCTGGATTGCCAGCGCCGACTGCGTCGCGAAGGTCTTCAGCAGGTCGATCACCTGGGCATCGAATTCGCCGGGGCTTTTCCGGTACACGACCAGCCCGCCGAGCAAATGGTTATCGCGCATCAGCGGCACCGCCAGGAGCGACCGGTAACCCAGCCTGAGGACAATCTCCCGGACCCGGCTCTGGTAGCTGGCATCGGCCATGATGTCGCGAATCTGCGCCGGCTCACCGGTCATCGCCAGCCGTCCGAGCGCGCCCTCGCCCTTCCGGATCGGCTCGGCCCGCAGTGCCGTGACCAACTCATCAGGCAGGCGGTCCGTCGTGTGCAGGTAGAACTCCTCGTGGGCTTCGTCGTACTCGTAGATCGCTCCGCCGTCCATGCCCGCAAGCTGCTGTCGGCGCGCGAGACGATCGTCGAGAGAACGGTCTCGAGGTCGAGCGTCGAGCTGACCGCCTGCCCGACGTCGCCCAGCGCCTTCAGTTCTCCCACCGACCGTGTCAGCTCCTTGGTTCGCGCTTCCAATTCCTTGAACAGCCGCACGTTCTCGATGGCGATCACCGCCTGGTCGGCGAAGGTCTGAAGCAGCGCGATCTGCTTGTCGGGAAACGATCCGGGCTCGGTTCGGCCGACGGAGATAGCGCCGATCGGCGCTCCATCGCGCATCAGCGGCACGGACAGCACGCTGCGGAAACCTCCCGCGAGCAGCTCAGCCGTGACCGCGTAATCGGCGTCTTCGAGCACGTCCGGGATCTCGACAATGGCTGCGCGTCAGGATCGCACGCGTGGCAGCAGCGCTGCGACCGGGCGGCATCGGCCAACGCTTGCGAAACGTCTCGGCATAGTCCGGACTGGGATGGGCGCTCACTAGAGACGCCAGCCAGACCAGCTTGCCGTCGAAAGTGAACACGTTCGCCGAGCTGGCGCGGCACAGCTTCAGCGCGGCCGCCGCGATGGTGTCGAACACCGGCTGCACATTCGTCGGCGATTGGCTGATCACCCGCAGGATCTCACTGGTCGCGGTCTGCCGCTCCAGCGCCTCCGTCGTTTCCTTGAACAGGCGCACGTTCTCTATCGCGATTACTGCCTGGTCGGCAAAGGTTGTCGCGAGCGCGATCTGTTTTTCCGTAAAAGGCCGGGCAACCGAGCGTGTCAGAACCAGAACACCAATTGGGGCGCCTTCGCGAAGCAGTGGAACTCCGATCATGGCGCGGTTTCCAGCGACGTTCAGAACATCCGGCACGTTGTATTCCGGATCAAGCGCCGCGTCACGGATGTGAACCGTCCTTCCCTCAAGCAAAGTGCGACCGGCGCAGGTATCTCGCCCAGGTCTGATGACAAGCTGCTTGAGCGCCGCTTTGTGTGCCGGGGACTGCCCGAACATTGCGGCAACCCTGAATACATCACCGTCGGGACGCAAGATGTCCGACGCATCTGCTTCGCATAACTTGCACGCGGATTCGACCAGCGTATCAAGCACCTTCTGCAAATCGAACGCCGACCGACTGATGACCTTGAGCACATCCGCCGTGGCCGTCTGTTGCTGAAGAGACACCGATAACTCGCGCGCGTGTGCCTGCACTTCATCGAACAGGCGCACGTTCTCGATCGCGATGACCGCTTGAGCGGCGAACGTCTGAAGTAGCGCGAGCTGCTTGTCGGGAAACTGTCCAGGTTCCGGCCGGCCGACGACGATCGCGCCGATCGGCGCACCGTCATGAATGAGCGGAACGGCCAACACGCTGCGGAATCCCCCGGCGACCGCAACGTCCTTGAACTTGTAATCGGCGTCCGCGAGCACGTCTGGAATCGAGACCACGCTGCACGTTAGGACCGCCCTAGGCGCTGCCAAGTCCCGCCCGGGTGGCCGTGGAAAATTCGTGCGTAGCCCGAGCAAGTCAACTGCGTCGTTCGGGCCCGAAACCGATCTCGCGTGAGCGGCAAGATGAAGCAACTCGCCGTCGAAGGTGAAGAGATTCGCCGACGTGGCGTCGCACAATCTCTGAGCAGCCTGCGCGATGGTGTTGAACACAGGCTGCACATCGGTCGGCGACTGGCTGATTACTCCCAGAATCTCGCTTGTCGCCGTCTGCTGCTCCAACGCTTCCTTCGTTTCGTTGAACAGCCGCACGTTCTCGATGGCGATCACCGCCTGGTCGGCGAAGGTCTGGAGCAGCGCGATCTGCTTGTCGGGAAACGCCCGGGTTCCGGCCGGCCGACGGTGATGGCACCGATAGCGGCCTTCCCTCGCGCAGGAGGGGCACGGCCAGCACGCTGCGGAAGCCCGGCGTAGCGGCCGTGAGCGCCGATCGCGTAATCGGGGTCCTCAAGCACGTCGGGGATCACGACAATAGCTGCCAGTCAGGATCGCCCGGGTGTCCGCCGTGTCGCGGCCGGGCGGCCTGGGAAGGAGTTGCGTACGGCTTCGGCCCCTTCCGCATTCAGGCTTGCGATGCGCCGCGAGCTGAATCAGTTCGCCGTCGAAGGTGTGACTAGCGCGAGCTTGCGCTGCACAGCTTCAGAGCGGCGCGCCGCGATCGTGTCGAACACCGGCTGCACATCCGTCGGCGACTGGCTGATCACGCGCAGGATCTCGCTCGTCGCCGTCTGCTGCTCCAGAGCCTCCTTCGTTTCGTTGAACAGGCGCACGTTCTCGATGGCGATCGCAGCTTGGCGGGCGAAAGTCTGTACCAGTGCGATCTGTTCAGGCGAGAACGCGCGAGGCTCGCGACGGAAGATAAAAATCACCCCGGTCGCCCCACCTTCGCGCATCAGTGGGACCACGAGCACGGCCCGGACCCCCAACTCCAGCTGCTTCGCGCGCGAATCCGGATATTCAGAGTCGAGCAGCGGCACGACGTCAGCGTGGTGGATGGTCTCGCAGTCGAGTACAGCACGGCCGCTGATGATGCTTCTCGTCAGCGGCCAGGTTCGCTTCACCCCACGCCCATCATCGTATTCCTGGTCTGCGCCGGCATCGGCCCAATACGCGACGGTTGGGCGAAGCACACTCCCTTCGACGAGCAACACTTGCGCAAACGACGCACCGCACAGGTGAGCGGCCCGCTCGGCGACGCTCGCCAGCACCGGCGTCACGTCGCCGGGCGAGCTCGAGATCACCCGGAGGATCTCGCTGATCGCGGCGTGCTGTTCCACTGCCTCTGCGAGGCGCTGCTCGACCTGCAGGCCGGTAGGGGCGACAACCTTCCGTGGTTTCCTGGTGACCGTCGGCCGTGCTTCGACCTTGGCCTTTGCAGATTTCGCGCCCCGTTCCATCGCCCCCCCTTGCCACTCCTCGGCGCTACGACAGTGCAGCGATCGACAATAGCCTACGCCGCCGTACCGTTTCGAGGAAGGTCAGTGTGCTCGGTAGCGGGTGCCCCCTGCATGCGCGCCCCGAACGGGGCGAAGGTAGAGCCTGGAATGCCCGTCAGTGGAAATGACTGGTTTAGAGCGGCGCGTATAACAGCTTCGGATCAACACGGCCATCGAACGTCCGCTACCGGTGGCTTTGCTGTAGGGCTGCTCATGGCCGAAAGCGCCTGTTGACGAACCGCGACTGAACGGCCGGTGTCGCGGCATTGCCGCCGTTGGTAGCGCCAACATGACCGGCAGCGTTTGCAGCCATTGGTGGCGTCGGCTTGACCGGCGGCAAGGGGTCGACGGCCGCCGCCCACTGATGATTACTCAACGGCCGCTCCCACGCTGGACTGCCGCAGGTACCGACGCGGCTCTCGGCCGAGCGAAGTACTCCGTACAAAGTACGAGGTACTGGGTACGACGTGCCGACGACTTCGCTACTTGTGGTCGGGTGAGGTCAGACCTGCTCCGTGCGGGCGGTGATCGACGGTTTCAGAGCGGCCATTAGGAGACGGCCTGCGGTCCGGCGCCGACGCCCAATCGCAAGCACCGCCCGAACCGTTCGCGCGAGGCCATCGTCAGGGCTGCAGCCGGACGAAAACGATGCTCTGGCGGTCGTGGCTGTCGACGAACACGCCGTCGTTGTTCTGCGGGAAGACGACCGGCAGGCCGAGGTTGTTCGCGATGGTGAACGCGGCGACGAAATCGCTGCCCGTCGGTGGAGAGGCCGACGTAGTCGCCGGGGAAGTAGCCGCGCGCGCCGGTGATCACCATCTGCCGCAGGTCGAACGATGCGGCGTGAGCCGGCGTTCGCCGAGGAAGTTGAGGTCGGCGTCGAACAGCGACAGCCACACGTCGGTGCTCAGCGATGGGTCGCCAAGCACGTCGTTGCGGAAGTCGTAGAACAGCACGCCGACCGGGCCCTGCGCGTTCACCGCGACGGCCGGCAGGAAGGCCTGCACCTCCGCGGCTGTCCCCTGGTTGACGCGCACCGGCGTCGACCAGGTCGCGCCGCCGTCGGTCGAGCGCGCGACGACGATGCCGGCGCGGCCGTCGCTGTTGGCGTGCCGTCCTGCCAGGTCATGTAGAGCTGCCCGGTCGTGCGATTGACGGCGATGATCGGCAGCTCCTGCGCGTCGCGCACCGGAATGCCGAGTTCGGGGTCGACCGCGGTGACGCTTGCGAACGACGCGACCCGCGTGTCGACGCGTGTCCAATGCCGGCCCTGGTCCGTCGAGCGAAGAACCGCCTGCTCGTACGTGACGCGACCGTGGTCTCGTCGAAGAGGATGCGGAAGAACGCGTTCACCAGCGTGCCGTCCGGCAGCACGACGATCTGCGCGCCCTGGCGAAATACGGCCTGCTCGGCGGGGGCCACGTTGCCCATCGTGGCGATCGGTATCGCCGGCGACCAGGTCTGCCCGCCGTCGGTCGAGCGTGCGAACACCAGCGACGTGATCCCGGTTCGGAACAGCGTCCACGTCGCGTACACGAGCTGCGAATCGAACGGATCGGCGGTGAGCGTGTTCTTGTCGTTGAACAGCGAGCGGAACACCGGATCCTGCGCCGGATTGCGTGCGATCACGACGGGCAGCCGACCACGTCGCGCCGCCGTCGGTCGAACGGGCGACGACCATCGCGTTCTCGTTGACCGACGTATCCTCGACCAGTGCCATGTAGTGCGCGGTGCCGTTCGGGCTGAAGCTGATCCACGGATCGCTGCCGCGCTCGTAATCGCCGGCCGAGCCGGGCGCCGCGCCGGAGCAGCGGGTGAACGGAATGACCACCTGCTCCCAGGTTGCCCCGCCGTCGAACGTATATGCGGCACCGAGGCTTTGTGCGCCGCCCGTGCTCCAGCGGTCCTGGTGCCAGCCGGCGATCATGTTGGCCGGATTGGTCGGGTTGACCGCGAGGTGTGGTTCGCTCTCGCTGTTGCGATAGACGACGCCGAGCTGCGGCGCGCCGTTGCACGCGGTGACGGCGAGCGGGTCGTTCGGGTTGCCGCCGTCGGGGTTGAGGCTCAAGCCGCTGATCGCCACCTGCGCGCGCGCCGCATCGGGCGCGCCGGCGAGCACCACGCCGAGCACCGCCGCGCCGAGGAACGCCGATCCGCACGTAAGCCAGGGCCGCTGTGACATGGCTTCCTCCTGCTGTATCGAAAAAACGGCCACATCATGCGCTCGCCGCGAAAACCAGTCGGGCGCACCAGCGAGCACAACCCCGAGCACCGCCGCGCCGAGCAACGCCGATCCGCACGTAAACCATGGCCGCTGTGACATGCCTTCCTCCTGGTATCGAAGGAGCCATAATCGTGCGCTCGCCGCGAAAATCACGTCAAGGGATCGCGCTGCCTAACTTGCGTGGGGGCGCGGCGCAAATGGCGTGCCCGGCGCGGACGGGCCGACAGTTGCAGATTCGAAACGACGCAAGATTTCGCAATGCCAGTAACGGGTCTAACTGTCGATCGGGCGAAGGTCGGCTTTGGGATGCAATGTGCTGGTGGCCGCCGGCAGCTTGCTAGGGGGCACACTCGTGCTCGCTGTGCCAGCGGTTCTGTGGTGGCCGGCCGCAGTGCCGAGCGCGTCTGCCTGGGCCTGGCGGTTTTGGCCGCGACGGTGTGCACGGGACTCGGCTTTCTGCTGTACTTCCGATTGATTGCGCACATGGGTCCGAACGGAACGCGATCACCGTGACCTTCCTGATGCCGGCCTTTGCCGTGTCCTGGGGCGCAATATTTCTCGGCGAGCGTGTGACCTGGACGATGGTGGCCGGATGCAGTGATCCTTCTCGGCACGTCGTTAGCCATTGGCCTGATACGCCCGGCCACGTTTGCATCTCGGAAACGCTGCCCCTGAGTTCTCCTCGCCTTCGCACGTCGTCGCTTCATGGCGCGCATCGGACTCTATGGGCGGTTCTACAACCAAAAGGTGAAGGGACACTTTGGCGGCCGAGTCAATCGCTTACGCTCGGCCGCGTTGAGAGCTATTCGTGGCTTCGAGGGAATGAGAGACAATTAGGGCCATCTCTCACTGCCTACCAACCGCCTTGTAGATAGAAAGGACACCTAATGATCAAGCATTTGCTTTCCATCCTTGCAGCTTGCGCACTCGCGTTCGCCGCAGCGCCGGCGCACGCAGACGACTATCAGAACACCATCAACGTCTTCAAGAAGGCGGTTGAGAGTGCCGCATTCTTCAACAGCGCTTACGGTTATGCGGTGTTCCCGACCATCGGCAAGGGTGGTGCTGTCGTCGGTGGCGCCTACGGTAAAGGCCGGGTCTATGCGAAGGGCAAGTACGTCGGTGACACGTCCATGACGCAACTTACCGCCGGCTTTCAACTCGGCGGGCAGGCGTTCAGCCAGATCATCTTCTTTGAGGATGAGCGCGCGTTCAAGTTGTTCACTGGCGGGAATTTCCAGTTTCAGGGGCCGAAGCGTCAGCGGTGGCGATCACGGCCGCGGCCGGCGCGCAGGCCAACACCACCGGTTCGTCCGCGAGTGCCAGCGTCGGCCAGAACGATGCCAAGGCGGTTGGCAAGTACCACAAAGGGATGGCCACCTTCACTGTGGCGAAGGGCGGACTGATGTACCAGGCAACCGTCGGCGGACAGAAATTCAACTACAAGCCGGCGAAGCCGTAACGGCGGAAGTCATGGGCCGTCCATCGGGACGGCCCCGATCGCAAGGCGAATCCCAGCTCTGTGGCAAGGATCCACCCCTGTTGCGACCAGTCGATGAGACGGGTGGGGCTACGGCGTCTGACGGGCGCTCAAATGCGCGGCTGTTCCCGCCAGCCGCGCCGCGACAGCATCGCTGTGGCGCAACTCGCTGACCTAGGGCTAGGACAGTTGGGGGCGGGCGGTTGCGTCACCTCAGGGATTTGAGCACTGACGTGCCGTCGTCCTCCACGCGCGGGCGAGGTAGGCGAAAGCCGGCTTGCCTTCGTCGTCGAGAATGACCAGCTCGCCGTCGAGGCGCCGTGCCGCGCGGCAAGCTTGCCCACCGCGGCGGCGACTTCAGGAAAAGCGCCCGTCATGTCCCGGCCCTGTCGCGAGACAAGGCGGACGACATCACCGACGAGCGCGAGCACCCGATAGCCGTCCCACTTCAGTTCGTACAGCCAGTCGGGACTCGAAAAGGGACGGGACCGGGCGGTGAGCAGCGCGAGACTGCGGTGCGATAGCACCACCCCCTAAGTGCTCCTACTTCCAGCCATCGGTTTGTGCTGCGAAGTGCTGTTCGAGCGCCTCTTCGATCTGCTGGCGCGAGCGTGATCCGGTCTGCTGGATGATCTCCTTGACCTTCTCGACGGTCGTGCCGTGCTTGCACGCGAGGTACTCGAATTCGTGCTCCTGGGCGGATACGAGGTTGCGATCCATAGGACCTCCCTAAAGATGGAACAGGCTGCAAGGCGGGTACCCGCCTATGAGGCCGAACGATTGCGACTCGGTAAGGTAGGACGACGGGCCGGCGATCCCCGGCTTCTTGTTTGGCGCGGATAACTAGCTGGATGGCGCGCTCAGCCGTTCGATCTGATCGAGTGCGGACTCCAACCCGGTGAGCATCTGTCGCAGCGCCACTTCGTTGTTCTCACGTTTCGCCTGCTCGTACAGCAGCTTCAATGACACGACCGTCTCAAGCAGACGGCTGAGTTCGTAGTCGGCCATGTGCCTACAGCAACGTGGCGACGTAGATCATCACGACCCAGAGCGCGGCTCCGGTAATGGCCCCGACGAGGATTCCTTGTGCCGCAGTGGTCTGTTCTTTCATTCGCTTACTCCCGCCACTGCACTTTGCCAACTAACGGAAGGAAGACCTATAGCTAGATCAATGCAATGTGGGCAGGCGATAGCGCGTTCACGCGGCGCGGCAAATTGGATGCCCTAAGGTTTTAATCTGTGCGGGCCGAGGCCGTGGGAATTCTTCCCATCTACCCAACAGCATTTACCGACGCACCAGCAACTCCGCCAAGAACAACACTAAAGCAATTGCTCGGCGGTCGTGAGGTGGGACGCAGCCAGTTCGCCGATAGACCAACACTCGCGACGTAGCAGTCACGTACTCGGTGCGGGCGATCGCAAAGCCCCGACGCACAAGACGGCGGGCCTCTTCGGCGAAGCGGATAACCGCAATGTCGCCGGGCGGGCTGCTGTCGACAATCCGGAACTCGTTGAAGCGATCGTTGGCACGACGCTGTGGCAATACAGGATCCGCGGAACCTCGGGCAGACCCAACGAATGGCTCGCCGGATTCGCGCGGCGGTCTCCGCTGCGCTCGATGGTTCAGGAACGAAGTGCGTGCGTTTGGGGCGCGTCGAGATCTGACCGCGCGGCACTCGCTCTGGCCGCAGCAGCCCGCGGGCTCCAGGGTGT
>CAWELU010000046.1:0-27800 GCA_963809965.1 uncultured beta proteobacterium | reverse complement strand
GTCGTTGGCAATGCAGTGACATCGAAACGATCGAGGTGGCCGCCATGCCCGTTTGATCCACGGCCGCCGCTATTACTGAGTGGCTGGTGACGACCAACGAACCTAACGCAGCACCGGCTAGGCCAGCGTACCTTTGACCGCGTTGTGCACGCTGAGCCTGCACCGATACCGGGAATAACTGGCGAGGAATTGCACGATGAAACCCTCGAAAGCCCGCGCCAGCAAAGGCCCACGGGGTGCACCCCCCCGTTTGCGCTGCAGACTTGCCACGATCGATGACGTTAAGGTCGAAATCGCCCGCATTTACCGCGAGGCCAAGGCTGGAACTCGGGACGCCGAGCGACGTATCCCGCCTGGCCAACGTTCTGTCAATCCTTGGCCGGATGATCGAGGGCGCGGACTTGGAGCGGCGCATTTCCGCGCTGGAGGCGACGACCCATGCGAAGCCTTGAGACCCGACTCGCCGCGCTGGAAAGCCTCGCCACCGCGGCACCCGCACCCCGGCCCGACGAAGCTGTCGAGAGAGCGAAATTGGACCGACTAATCTCGCGGATGAACACCGTGAGCTACAACGACTGGCGGCACGCAAGCCTGTCGCTTGAGGAACTCCTGGCGCTGGCCCGAGATGATGGGCGCTATGCCCGTGCTAACCCAATCGCGAAGTGGTCGCCGGGCCATCGGCAACATCAGCAAGGACAGTGGATTGATTTCTGGCCCGATGTAGGGGCGCGGGAACTCGAGATCCGGATCCTTGAGCGGGATGGCAGAATCGACCAAGCAACGGCGCGCGCGCTACGCGACAACCTGAGGGAACATTTCTTGGAGAACACGGCGACGCTCCACGACCTTCCTGCCCTGATCGAGTTTGATGAAGCGGCGGCACTCCATACCGCGCGGGCGCAGTGTCCACGGCGAGAGACTCTCCCGCTTGAGCGGCAGTTGGCTATCGTGATGGAGGATCGCGAACGACATCTTCTTGAGCGTGCCGCGACAAAGAGTGACCCGTCCCAAACGCATTCCATCGCGGACCTGGAGCCATTGTTCGATCGTATGCACGCAATTGCCGTGAAAGACTTGGAGGATCGGATCCGTGAGCGAGACCGACTCGGCGGCTAGAGAAGCTCAGGCATTTCCATAGTGCCGATTTCGACCACGCCAAGCACTTGTGAACCAGCGCCTACACCGCGCTACGAAGGAGGCGCTGCACCTGCTCGTGCCGCAGCGCATCTATGTCCATCAGCCCGGCCGATCGGCACGTCTACGCTTCGCGCAGCCGCTTCATTCCTGACGCGCTGATGGCCTCCTTCGAGTGCTCGGTCTGGCCCGTTGCCACGCGAGGCATGGACGAGACACCTGAGCCGAGGACCCGGGTTGAACGTCCGCAAGAGACGGACAGCGGCCGTTCAGTCGCTGCCCATCAATGGGCGCGTCCGGCCAACTCCTGCCGTTCGTGGTCGCCGCGGAATCTTCCCGTAAGCCGCCATTGATGGGGCGACCGACCACGGCGCCAGCGGGTACTCCGCCAACGTGCCTCAGCCGCACGACCTAGTCTCAGCGGCCAATGGCCGCCGGGCACGCGTGTTTCTTGCCACCGATTTGCTGCCCGCGGCGGATTACTGAGCTAACACTTCCCCTTGCCGGGTATGTAGAGGACTTCCACCTCCAAGTGAACGTGCCCCGCCGGGCACAGCAAAAAAAAAGGAAGCGGGTCGCAAACCCGCTTCCGCTAGACGATCGAGCGCAGACCTGCAAGCAAGTCCGTTTGAGACTATTTCGTCAGCTTGAACTGCGCGCTCCGCACGGAACCGTCCGCGAGCTTCGCACTGAACTGCCGGCAGCTTCCCGCCCACAGCTTGTCAGTTTTCCACACGTAGACATATTGGCCCGCCGTCGCGTCATACGTGAGGCTGCTCGAACCAGCCGTTACCGTTTCGTCGACCAGATCCTGCACCGCGGAACCGTCGCACCCGACATTGGCCGCCGTCGGATAGCCTGCGGTGAAAATCGCGAGCCCCTGATAGCCGCCGAGGCTGAACTTGATCGGCACTGCGCTGCCGGCTTTCGCGACGTTGAGGACCGGCAGGTTGTCGACGGGCTTGAAGAAACCGTTCCAGTTGTAGCTCACGACGACGTTGAAGGCGCTCTGGCTCGCATTTCCGTGGGCATCCTTGGCGCTGCATGCGACGCTCGTCGTGCCTACCGGGAACGTGCTGCCCGATGCCGGCTTGCAGTCGACTGCGATGCTGCCATCGACGAGGTCGGAGGCCGTCGGAAGCAAGTACGTGACCACGGCTACGGAATTACCGGTCGCGAATGCCGCGACGTCGTCGTGCTTGGTGATGCTCGGCGGCATCGTGTCGACGACGGAAACCTGGAAACTCGAGCTAGCGCTATTTCCGGCCTTATCCGTCGCGCTGCATGAAACGGTCGTGGAGCCAAGTGCAAATATGCTGCCGGACGACGGCAGGCAATTGGCTGGAGACACGCCATCGACCAGATCGGTGGCGTTCGGCGCCGTGTAAGCGACAGCCGCCCCGCCGGGCCCCGTGGCCTCGGCCGTCATGTCCGCATGCGACGCGATGCTCGGCGGCGTGGTGTCGACAACCGACACCATGAACGTCGCGTTTGCTTGGTTCCCCGCTGCGTCCTTCGCTGAGCAGGCAACCGTCGTGTTGCCGAGCGTGAACGTGCTGCCGGACGCCGGCGAGCACGAAGCAGCGACGACGCCGTCGACCGCGTCGTGCGCCGACACCGCGTACGTGACAAGCGCACCCGCCGCCGACGTCGCCTCGACCGTCTTGTCGGCCGCCCCCGTGATGCTTGGCGGCGTGACGTCGTTGACCCAGACCGTGCACTCAGCGGAGCTCTTAAGCCCGCCGGCGTCCGTAACGGTCAGGCGGAAGGGCAGTTCCCCTGTCTCCTGATACCCCAGCTTAGGTGCGACGAACGTCACAAAGGGCGTGGCAAGGGCCGAAATTCCCGCGTCGGGCGGACCCAGCAATTGATTCCAGTCCCACGAGACGATGCCGTTATCAGCGTCTGTCGAAGTCGTGCCGTCGAGCGTCGCGGTCTTTCCCTCGTCCACAGACTCCGAGCACGCGAGCCGTGCGACGGGCGGATCGTTCACCCACTTGATCGTGACCGTCTTGTCGTCGTGCTGTCCAGCGCGCCGTCGGACACCGTCAAACGGAACGTCAGGGAAACGCCGTTGGGATAGGCGATATCGGGGGCGAAAAAAGTGGCGGTCTTCGTGCCGGCATTGGTCAACGGTACCGTGGGACCGGCGGTCTGCGTCCACTCATAGGTCAGCAGGTCACCGTCCGGGTCGGACGACGCCGAGCCGTCCAGCGTCACGGTGTCGCCCTCGTTCGCAACCTCCGGTGCAGCTATCGCGGAAGCGACCGGCGGTTGGTTATGCAGGACGTTCGTAACCGAGATGTTCGTCGTCATCGAATCCTGTTTCGCAGGGTTGCAGCCCGTCATCGTGAGCCGGAAAGTGAGCGTCGCGCCATCGGGTCCAACGTCAGGCGCAGTGAACGTCGGCCTGGGATCGCCAGTACTGCTGAGGCTCACCGGAGGTCCGCCGAGCTGCTGCCAAAGGTAAACGTCGCCCTTGGAGGGAGTGCCGTTTAACTGGACATTCTGCCCTTCGGGAACTACTTGCGTGCTAACGGTGATCTTCGCGTTGACTACACACTCGGGCGGCGCAGCGACGGCATCGAGCGCGAAACCGCTCGTTGCCGCGACAAGCCCCGCTGCGCATAACGATTGGCTCAATCTCGAACGACAAAACATCGGCTTGCTCCCTGTGTTGCTGATGGCGACGCCAAGCGGACGGAATCTAATCGGTGTACTGTTCAATTTGCTCTCCGAGTTGTGAGTAAAGGACAGTGAATTCGCAGCAACAAATAGGCCAGAACTCACAATCGGACAAATCGGTGTAAGGGTTTTCGACAGAGTTCCTGACGTACATCGCGCTTGGCCGGCTTGCATCGCGGAGCTAGCTGGCGCCGGAGCGCCAGACGCTAGTCGAGTGCCACCAACAATGTCTGTTGACTATGCCGCATCAAGGTGGCGCTCGCCGTGATGAGCAACGCTGAGCTCGACGCGCTGATCAAGGCAACATACAAAGTGGAGCAAATCGCGCCCGGTCTACTAGCGTGACTCGGATGTTTGGTGAGCACAGTCTCGGCAGGCAGGGAGCTCTGGTCGCCTATGGCGTAAGCTACTACGAACTCGGTCGGCTATCGGCAAAATTCGTGCAGCGCATTCTCACCGGGACCAGTCCTCAAAACCTTCCAGCGGAGTCGCTCAGCAAGGTAGGTTTAGCGATGAACCTTAAGACCGCTCGAGAGCTTGGCATCACGATCCCGCAATCGCTGCTGCTGCGTGCCGACGACGATTCAGTAGTAAAGAATTGCGGGCGGTTCGTACCTTCCGCGCCGTCGCTGAACCGCGGCACTGAATGGCTGCTTAGGCGAAGGCCGATCGGCTGCTCAGGGTCGCGTACGGTCAAACGCTCTGTCGCGGCACTGCGCGCGACCCCGGCCGTCCGCGCATCGGTGACCGATGTGCGCTAATCAGCGGCCGCTGAGTCGAATCACATCAATGCCGGCGACCGGCCAAGAGCCGTCATAAGTTTCGTTCGCAGAGTTTGCCCCAAGGTGGACCAGTCGACGCGATCAAAGCACTTAGCCGTTAAGATCGCGCCGCAGTGCGTCGTATTGATCTTTACCGATTTCCCCGCTCGCGTATCGGCGTTCGAGGATCTGGCGAGCCGTCTCGCGGCCATCGCCGTGCCGACCGCCATGACCGAATCGGGACAGCATGCCGCCACAACCGATCATCATGAACGCCATGATGAGCAAGCAGAGAAGCGGAAATATCCAAAACATGCCGAAGTGAGGCATCCAGCCGAAGTCCATGTTCTGCTCCTTATAGAAAATGCGCGGTTAGCCGCAGCAAGGCTTGTGAGTCTGGGCTGCCGGCGTCGGTTCGGAGAGCAAGTCGAAAGCAGTGTCGAGCGTCCTGCGGGCCGGTACCTGCCGAAGGTTGTCCGCCAGGCGGATGGCTTCCGAGATCTGCGGATCCGTTAGCCCAGCCTTTCTGGACGCCGGGATGTGGTGCTCGATGCAAGCAATGCAGTTGCTGCCCATGGCGGCACCAAGGGACACCAGTTCCTGCTCACGCGGTGTAAGTAATGACATCGTTCGCTCCTTCGGCTATGCGACAGTCGGTTCCAGCGAAGCGTCTTGCTTCAGCTTCGCGATGATCTTGTCGGCCACTTGGCGCGCAACAGCCTTGCGTTCCTCTTCCGGCACATCGTCCATTAGAAAAACGTCGGTGTATTTCTTGTAGAAGGGCAGGGCATCGATGTGGACGACCTTCTCATCCCCGAGGAGCTTCTTGAGCACGCGCCCATGGCATTTGAGGAAGCAGCCGTCGATCATGAGGCTCTTCTCGGCGCCCTTGACCCATGCGGCCATCGTCGAGTGCGGAACGAAGAACGTTTCTGCATGGCAGGCGCGCGCGAGCGCGGGGACTTCTTGAGCAATCAAGTTCGCGGCCAGCCTTGCGATTTCTCCCCGGATACAGGGTCCCTCGCAAGAAAGCACCGGAATGGTCTTCTTTCGCGATCTGGTCTTTTGCGTAAAGCTCTCCGGCGGGGCAAAAACCCTTAACCCCTTGCACGTCAAGCGAAAAATCCGCTGTGTGGGCGTCCATGTCGATCTCCGCGGTTGTCTGTTTCGTCCCTTTAGACGAGACAGCCGCGGAAATGGATACGGCGCTTAGCGGCGGCGGGAAAAAGTAATGGGAGCGGGCGGCTTACGGTCGCAAGCGAACTCGGCGCGTTCGTCGCGATAGAAGTTGCATCCGGCCTCCAGGTCCTTGCGGAGCTTCTCGCGGGCGCGATGGAGGCGGATCTTGACCGTATCGAGGGTAAGCCCGAGGATGGCGGCGATCTCGCCATTCGTGAACCCTTCGAGCTCGCTCAGAACCATGACAGTCTTGTAATTATCCGGAAGGCGGGCGACGAACTCGCCTATGCAGGCACTCATCTCCTCGCGAATTGCCGTTGTCTCAACCGATGGGCTTTGTGCGGCGGGCGGGAGATCGCCCTCGTCGAATTCGTATCCTGCGTCGGTGAGTGGTTGAATTGCCTTTTGGCGCAGCTTGTCCACCGCCACGTTAGTCGCGATGCGGTAGACCCAGGTCGAAATGCTCGAATCGCCGCGAAAGCCGGAAAGGCCTTCGCTCAGCTTCAGCATCACGGACTGCGTGACGTCTTCCGCGTCCGCTTCACCGACCAGCCGTGTGGCGTAGCGGAGAACTCGCGGCCTAAACTGGTCGTGAAGCGACTTGAAGTCGACGCTGGAAGTGTTCATTCAACCCCGCCCCATGCGACGCTTTGAAAGCGGCGCGGCGCATCCTTTCTCAGGTTGACGGTACGCCGCGAATTGGCACCAGACTTTGCTCTATGTCAATCGCGGCGATGCTGCTCTCGTCACTACCGGACAAGACAGCGGCCATGATTCTGGACGATGTGCTGCTCGGCGCTTAAATCTCCGGACGCGAGTCGCGCGGGTCTCTTGGACGTCGGACGCCCGGAATGGGTCGACTGCAGCAGTTGAAGCGATTCGACCGAGCGGCCGCTGATTGACGCGCGGCTGCCATGCACCTGTGAACGGCCAGTGTATATCGTAGATCTGTCGCTCATCACCGGAGATCGGGCGGCCGTACCCGACCCGTTGCTGCCTGTCGCGCTCTTTGGAAGCAGACGTTCAGCAGCCTTGCCGAACCGCCGTGTGCGGCCACTCAAACAAGATGTGGGGAACGGCGTCAACTTTAACCGCGCCCAGCGCGGACTGACGGACCTTGCCTCTAAAGATGACAAGGCGCTTAATCCACTCGGAATCGGTTTGCTTGCTACGGATGCGGTAGTGCTTGACCCGGATTCGGTCACGTACCCAACCCGGCAGAAGAACCGGCGGAACGCCCCCCAACAACCACGGCTTTTCGGCCCCCGAATCGCGAACCATAGCCATGATTAAGCTTGAAGACGCTGCGCAAATTCATCATGGGATCGACTTCGCGAAGATTCCCGTCGGGGCGCCCATTGCGATGCCGCCCGCGATCGCTTCCTCGCAGCCCACGGTATCTATTACTGCTGGGGGGCAGTGCTCATGCTTGCGCAGCACGACAAAGGAGTACAGCGCTTCGAGCGCGCCGCAGATGGCACGAGAGATCGTTGGATCTTCGACCATTCCGTCTTCGGTGAGATGCGTGCCCAGCAGGGGAACTGTGATGGACCCTTGCTCCACAACGACCGCCGACATGGTCTTCAGGGTCTCTCGAAGCGCATCGTCCGCGTGGTGTGCGCGGGGCGACGTGTTGAGAACCGCCACGGGTTTGTCGGCGAATGGCTCGAAGCTCACCAGCCAATCCAACGCATTCTTGATGGTGCCGGTAACGCCATGAGCATACTCAGGGCTGGCGATCAGGAGTGCGTCCGCCCTTGCAACTTCGGCCTGATAGGCGGCAACCGGCCCGGGACGATGATGCTCGAGATCCGGGTTAAAGAGGGGTAGCTCGCCGATTCCCGATAGCGGCCTGACTTGCATCTCTGGGGGCGACAACCGCGCCGCGGCGCGGAGCAACGCGGCATTGATGGAAGCGGCTCGGCGGCTGCCGCAGATTGCTAGAACGTTCATCATGCGACCTCTAGTGTCGTAGCGATGGAGCACATCCTTTTAGCCACGTGTGTTCAGAGTACCCGCGGCAATGCTGCCAAGCCGGAAGCCGTCACTACCTGCGCGTTCGTGATTCTGGATTCACCAGCGCCTTCAGAGCAACATCGACGACTCCTCCCAGCACTCGGCGCTCCGGTTTGGTTTTTGCCAGGATGTTCAGCCCCTGCACAACGCAGACCAGGAAAGCCGCCCTCTGCGGGGCATCGCCATCGGCCACCTCGCCGCACCTTTGCGTGCGGGCGAGCGCGCCCGCGAACGCGGATTCGATGCGCGCCAGATGCAGCTTGACCCGGGCCGCGACGTCCGCGTCGTGCAGCGCCAGTTCGGCAGCCGAGTTCGTGATGAGGCACCCCCAGCGCCGTTTGCCGCCAAGCATCGGGGAGATGAGGTGATCGAAGCATGCGCGAAGGCCAGCGATTCCGGAGTCCGCGCCTTCAATCCGCTCGATGGCCTGCCGCGACACGGTCTCAACGCAACGATCGAGGGCCGTAAGAAAGAGCGCGCGCTTGTCGCCGAAGGCCCCGTACAGGCTTCCTGGATTAAGCCTCATCGCGGCGCACAGGTCGTGAACCGCCGTGCCGGTCCAAAGTTGACTTAGGTCCGCTCTCGCGGTGGCCGCTAAATGCCGGCCCACCATTCGTAGCCTTGATCTTCCCAATAACCACCCTTGCCGCCGCGGATCTCCTCGAGGCTCTCGACGAGCTCCATGCGCATGATGTACTTCGCGTGCTTGTAGCCGAGCTGTCGTTCCACGCGAAGACGCACCGGCGCGCCGTTCGGTATCGGCAGCGTGCGCTCGTTGAGGTCGTAGGCGAGGATCGTCTGCGGATGAAACGCATCCTCCAGGTCGACGCTCTCGTAGTACTTGCTGGTGCCGTCGCCTTTCGGGTCGGCGCAGTGAAAGACGACGAATCGCGCGTGCGCCTTCGGTTGCACGGCCTCGAGCATCGCCGAGAGTCGCGCGCCTTTCCATTTGCCGATCGCGCTCCAACCCTCGACGCAATCGTGACGCGTGATCTGCGTCCGGCTGGGTAGCGCACGCAGCTCGGCCAGCGACAGGCTCGCCGGTTTCTCGACCAGTCCGCCCACCGCGAGCCGGTAATCGGCAAATCCGCCGGCAGCCAGCGCCAGGTATTGCGGGTTCGCCGGCATCGAGGTGCCGTTGCTGCGAAAGCGCGGCGACAGATCCGCCTCGTTGAACTCCTGCGCCATCGCACGGCGCGGTGCGATGAGATGCTGCGCGACGCTGGAGAGCTTCTCTCCGGCCTCCAGTATCTTGGGAGCCCATTCCGTCTGCGACAGGGCATCACACCCCCCAAGCGCGAGAGCACCGGTAGCGCCGAAGGCACTGGCGAGAAAGCGCCGGCGTGAAAGTTCAGCGCGACTTTTCATTGGAAACCTCCAGATTGATGCGATAACGCCCGGTAATCATCGAGCGCAGGTGATTCCAGAAACCGCTGATGATCACCTCGAAGACGTGAATGAGGACAAAGGCGACCAGAAGCCACGCGGCGACGAAGTGGATGGTCCTCGCTGACTGGCGACCGCCGAAAAAGTCGACCCAGCCCGGAATGATCGAGTCCAGCCATGGCGACATCGCGAAACCCATTAGCACGACCAGGGGCAGTAGCACGAAGATCACGGAAAGATACGCGAGCTTCTGCAGCACGTTGTAACGCTTCGCAGCTTCCCCGGTCGGATGTCGAAAGCGCAGATGGTCCACGACCGAGCGCCCGATGGAGCGCCAATCGGTGGCGGTCGGGGCGAGATCGCGGGCAAAGTGGCGGCTCGCGATCGAATACGCCAGGTAGCACAGGCCGTTGATCACGAACACCCAGGCGAAGAAGAAGTGCCAGCGCCGCGCCATCGACAGCCAGCGATTGCTGGGTATCGTCAGCCAGCTCGGGAAGGTGCGCTCGACGACATCGCCTTCGGGACCCGCGCCGGCGCCCAGTACACCGGTGGTCACCCATTCGCGACCGAAAAGTCGCGTGAGACCGATCACATCATCGCCGCGCTCCTGTGCCGTGATCTCGAATACCGGCCCACTCCCGGTGTACGATGACTTGCCCCAGTACAGCGCGGGGTGGGCGCTGAAGATGTTAAGCCCGCTCATGAGCAGGACCGTCAGCGCGATCACATTGATCCAGTGCATGATCCGCACCGCGAGCGTGTGCCGGTCATACAGATAGCTGCGGAACAGGAGGGCCGTACCCGGGCTTGGAGCGGAACTGCTGGAAGACATCGTCGATCCCGTCAGGCATTTTGGAAACTCCGGTCGCACGATCAGCCCGGTACGGGTCGTTGCGTTATCCGATACCGGCTGTGGGAGGTTGCGGTTTGTGTGCATGGTGTGTTCAGATCGCCGCGCCTGTCGCTGGGCGCATGGCTCGCGCGAGACTTGTCAGGAACCGGTTCGCGGACTCGAAGCCGATCACGCGTGCGCCCGGCACCTCGACCCCTTGGCCATCGAAGACGATTGTTCCTGGTGGCCCGAACAGACCGAACCGCTTGAGGAGCGCCTTGTCCTCAGCGCTGTTCGCCGTCACATCGGCCCTGAGCAACTGCATGCCGGTTAACCTGTTGGCGATGCGCGGATCGTTGAAGGTGAAGCGATCCATCTCCTTGCAGGACACGCACCAGTCCGCGTAGAAGTCGAGCACCACCGGCGTGCCCTTCGTTTCCGCGAGCGCTGCGTCGAGCTGGTCGATGTTCTCGACGCGGCGCCAGGCCGGCGATCCCGTCTCCGAGGCGCCGGCGGCCGAAGCCAATCGTTCCAGCGGCCGCAATACGTCGCGCCCGCCGCTGGCGGCGCCGACAACCTGCACAGCGCCGAGGACGAGCAGCACCAGCCCAACACCTTTGCCAAGGCGCTGCCAGCCGCTGGCGTCCATGGGGAGCGTATCCAACGCGCGCAGGTACGTTGCACCGACGATGGACAATGCCGCCCAGGCGAGCATCTGAGCCCAGGCCGGAATCACGGGCGAGATCGTCCACAACGCAACCGCAATCAGCAGCACGCCGAATAGGCGCGTGATGGACTCCATCCATTGCCCTGCGCGCGGCAGCAACGAGCCCGCACTGACGCCGAGCAGCAGCAGCGGCACACTCATGCCGACAGCCATCGCGAACAGCGCGCTGCCCCCGATCGCGATGTCGCGTGTCTGCGAGATGTAGAGCAGGGCGCCTGCCAAGGGAGCGGCAACGCAGGGCCCGACGATCAGGGCGCTGATCGCCCCCATCGTGAGCACGCCAGCGAGCGTTCCGCCGCTCGTTCGCGCCGAGGCCTGCGCGAGGCGCGTTTGCCAGGCGGACGGGAGTTGCAATTCGTAGAAGCCAAACATCGATAGCGCCAGCGCGACGAGGAGGGCAGCGAACGACGCCAGCATCCAGGGCTGCTGCAGCGCCGCTGCGAGACCTTCACCGACGAGACCGGCGGCGATGCCGAGGCCGGTGTAGACGATCGCCATACCGAGCGCATAGGCGAGTGCCAGCACGAAGCCGCGCGTCTTGGTCAGCCCATGATCGCCCCCATCGCGCTGATCCCTGCTCTGTCCGACGATGATCGACGACAGAATCGGCAGCATCGGCAGTACGCACGGCGTGAAGCTCAGCAGCAGGCCGAGCACGAAGAAGATCGGCAGGACCGTGAGCAGCGACCGGGATCTCAACGCGGTTTCGACGCGGCCTGCATCCGTCGGTGTCGCCGACGGGGAGGCCGAGCCCCTGACCGGTGGCGACAGGATGCTCGAAGCGGAGCCAAGCGTAAGCTGGGCCGTGCGCGTCTCAGGCGGATAGCATATGCCCTGGTCGGCGCAGCCCTGCAGCTTTGCGGTCAGCGTGAACGGGCCACTGGCGGCCCGAACCGGAAGCTTCACGACTACGTTGCCGCGATAGGTCTCAAGCTTCCTGTTGAGGGTTTCGTCAAACTTGATCTTGCCTGGCGGATACTGCGGAACACCAAGCTGTGCGCCATCGCTCGCGGCAAAGCCGAAGCGCTCGCGGTAGAGGTAATAGCCTTCGGCGATGTTGAAGCGTGCCTCGACGACGCTGCCGTCATCGCTGCTCGCAGCGGAGAACTTGAACGCATCCTCCGGGTCGAGAAAGTCGGCCGCGTGCGCGGCAGGGAGGAGCAGACACGCCAGCAACGCGCCTACGAGAAGCGCGGCACTGCCGATCCATAGGCGAATGTTCATAGTTTGCATCTGAAGCCTCGAGCGCGACCCGCCATCCACAGTAAAATCGGCCGGGAACGAGGTCACGTTGCAGCGGCGCGGGGGGTAATTCCGGCCCCCCCGCGCGTTGCTCGATTTACTTCGCCACCACGTCCTTGGACATCGCGTCTTGGACATCGCGTCGTGGGACATCGCGTCGTGGGACATCGCGTCGTGGGACATCGCGTCGTGGGACATCGCGTCGTGGGACATCGCATCGTGGGACATCGCATCCTTCTTCATTGCGTCCTTGGACGGCTTGCCTTTCTTGGCGTCCTTGGCCTTCGCATTCTTGGTCGTGGGGTCCTTGGTCATTGCATCCGTGGACATCGCGTCCTTAGACATCGCGTCGCGCGACATCGCATCGTGCGACATCGCGTCCTTGGACATTGCGTCCTGCGCATACACGGCTGAGCCAACACACATCAGACACGCGGAAATGAGAGCTGCAGCGAGTTTGTTCATTCAAGGCTCCAAAAGTAAGTTAGGGTTTGCGCGGCACAATGCCGCATTTTCAGCGAAGCTGATCGATCAGCTTCGACCGAACCGGTACCGGCGATGCAACCGAGAGCGGACGCCGCCGTACATCTTCATGAGCGCAGGCATTCTGATGCGCCGACCGCTTGCAGCACCTGGCCCGTTCGCAGATTCTGGACAAGACCGGCAACGCCCAGCTGCGCGGGATTCCAACCCGAGCCAGTCGCCACTGCCTGCTTGAATTCGACCTGACCCGCATTCAATGCAATGGGTCCGATCCATTTCCGCACGACGTGGTCGTGTGACAAGGTGACGCCGCGGTTCTCGCCTGCCGAAACGCTCGACGTGAGCTTGTCTTCGGTGAGCACAACAAACAGAGCCAATGGATCGTCGGAGGCAGGCACGGTGGCGGACGCTGCCACGGAAACTGCGCCAGGGCCCGTGGCTTCAGCGTGGACGCTAATGCTCGCGCGTGCCGGCTCGGCCGTGATTCGCTTCAGCCGATCACCGAGGTCGCCGCGCCAGTCGCGAACTTCCATCCCCGAGACAAAGAAATGCGGCGTGAACGAGGTCTTGTGCCCGTTGACGTGAACGAGCCACCTCTGACGCTCCGAGAACTGGGGTTGAGCAAAGGGCTCCTTCCAGCCGAGGTCATCCCAATAGTCCACGTGAAGCGAGATCGGGACGACCTCCTTCAGGCTGTAGTCGCGTGAGGGGAGCTGGCTCAATCGCTTGTCCGCCGCCGGGCAGCTCGAGCAGCCTTCCGAAGTGTAGAGCTCGACCAGTGCAATTGTCTTCGGTCCGCTCTTCACGTCGCACGCTGCCCAGCTCAGTGACGGTGACAGGAGTGCAATTGCCAGGATCGCATTGATTCGTCGGTTCATAGCTAACCCTCAACTTATCGCGGTTTCCATTCGTCTCGGTATGAGGACGCTTCCTTACGCGCGATCGAGCTCGGCTTTTGTTTCATTTGTATTAGCGCTTGCCAGCCACCTTGGTGACCAACAGGGTTGATCACCCGAGGGCAGGCTGCGCTTGGACGCTGGTCGGACGCTCTTGTCGCAAGCCGAATGCCGGTGGCGATCAAGACGACACCGGCAACCAGCGATGCTCCGACTGCCTCGCCGAGCGTGAGCGCAGAGATCAAGATGCCTAGACTCGGCGTCGCCAAGAGAGCCATCGACAAGGTGCTTGCCCGGACATGACGACCCACTTCCACGACCGCCCAATAGGCGAACGCGGTCGCAATCAGAGCCACATAGACAAGCGATGCTGCGCCGTTTACTGGAATCGGCTGCGGCGCGCCCTCGACAAGGATCGCAAGAGGAAGGAGAAGGCACGCGGCGAAGGCCATCTGCCACGGGGCGAGTGCAAGCGTGTTTGCCGTGAAGCGATGCGCGCGAACGATGACAATCGAGATTGCCCAGGCGGCGGCAGCGGCCAAGAGCATCGCGTACGCGAGGATTTGTTCCGCGTGCTCCGCGTGGATGGACGGCGCGGCGATAACCAGCACGCCCAGCAGTCCAAGTCCTACCCCGAACAGAGCCGCGCGCGACGCGCGTTCTTGCAAGCGCCAGGCCGCGAGGGGGACGACCCAGATCGGGGTTGAGAAGGCGAGCACGGAAGCCCGGCCGGGCGGCAGGATCGTCAAAGCAAGCGCTGTCAAGGCGGAATACGCAGCCATTTGAAGAACTCCCGAAACTGCGACCAGCGGCCAGTCCGTTCTGGGCGGAAAAGCGACGCTGCCCCGCGCGCCAATGAACGCGAAGAAGCAGGACGCTGCGATCGTATAGCGAAAGCATGCGTACCAGATCGGCGGCACCGTCGCGACGCCGATCTTGATCACCGGCCAGCTGATCGCCCAGCTCAGTATCAGGAGCGCAAGCAGAATTCGACGGTGGTATCCGCCTCTCACGCCGCCTTCCGCTTGGGCTCCCATGCCTCGGCCTTGAACTGGGCGTTGAGCGGCGTGTGAGCGATGTGGTCGACGTAGTTGTTGAACGTCTTCATGCCCACGCCGAGAAGCACTTCGATAACCTGGGCCTTCGTGTAGCCCGCCTCGAGAAACGCAGCGACATCGGCATCGGCCACGAAACCACGCTGCTCCACGGTGTTGCGTGTGAAGGCCACGAGCGCGTTGAGCTTCGCATCAGGGAGTGACTCGCGGCGGCGCGTCGCGTCGACCAGCGCTGCATCGACCTTCGCCATGCGCTTGGCTAGGGTCGAATGCGCCGCCACGCAGTACTCGCAGTCGTTCGCCTCGGAAACGGCGAGCACCACGAGCTGCTGCTCGACGCTCGTCAGGCTGGAATGGGAAAACGCATCCCAGATGGCGAGCGCCCCTTGCAGCGCGGCGGGTGACTCGGCGAATACGCCATAGAGGTTGGGAACGAAGCCGAGAGCCTCCTTGACGCCCTCAAGCAGTGGGCGGCTCCGGGTCGGTGCAGTCTCGATTGTATGAGCGGTGAATTTCGTCATGTCCAGTCTCCTTGGTCGGGGTCAGCCGCGACGCAGGTTCTTGCCTATCGCGACTGAGGCGCGTAGAATGGCAGCTCATGGTCGGACGCATAAGCCCTAAAAGAACGGATTTCATATCTGAAGCACCGGATATGGATCTGCTTTCGAGCGTTCTGCACAGGCTGCGCTTGCGCGCCCGCATCTTCAAACAAGGGAGCTACTGCGGCACCTGGGCTCTCGATTCCACGGGGGCAACCGGCGCCATCTTTCACCTCATTGGGCGCGGGCAAGCCTGGGTGCACTGCGAACGCGAGCGCGAGCCAATGGTCGTGCGCGGCGGCGATCTCGTGATGTTCCCGCGCGCCGACTGGCATCAGATCTCCGGCACCCCGAAACGCGAGCCGGGCATGCGCCTTGCCGCGACGGGCCGCGGGCCGTTCACCACGGTGCTCTGCGGCAAGGTGGAGTTCGCGGCGCGCGAGATGAACCCGATCATTCAGGCATTGCCACCGATGATCGTGGTGCGCAGCGAAGATCAGAGCACCTCAGCCGAGTTGCATGCGCTCGCACGCCTGATGCTCGTGGAATACGAAGCGGGCGCCGCCGGCAGGCAGGGTGTGCTGGACCGATTCGCCGAAGTCATGTTCGTGCTCGTGTTGCGTCATTACATGCAGCGGGCGCCGGAGCTCAAGGGGTTCCTCGCGGCCTTGAAGGACGAACGCATCGTGCGCGCGCTCGCCGCTCTGCACCGTGCGCCAGGTGCGAATTGGCGGGTCGAGACGCTCGCGAGCGAGGCGAGCATGTCGCGAACGGTATTCGCGGAACGTTTTGCGGTACTGCTCGGCCAGACACCGATGCAGTACCTCGCCAAGTGGCGCATGCACCTGGCCGACGAGATGCTTCGAGCACGAAGTTCGTCGGTGGCGCAGGTCGCGGAGCGGGTCGGCTATCAAACCGAGGCTGCGTTTCGGCGCGCGTTCAGACGCGTGCGCGGTCTCGGACCGGGTGATGTGCGGCGGAGAGCGCAGGCTGTTGAAGCTGAACAGTCGTGAGAAGGAAGAGTGGAGCGTGCGCGAGGGAAGCCGCGAGGAGGTGCAGAGCTACTTCGAGGGTATCTGCGCCAATGCGCGCCAGCTGATCGCCCTGCCGAAGGACTGGAAGCGCTGGGCCGCCGCCGACCGTGAGCCGATCGGCCAATGGACTTACGGCCGCGCGACGCTGCTCGGCGACGCCGCGCATCCGACCACGCAATACATGACGCAGGGCGCGTGCATGGCGCTCGAAGATGCCGTCACTCTCGGCGAAGCGCTGCGCGTGAACGGTAACGACTTGGCTACGGCATTCGACCTCTACCAGCGCTCGCGAGTAGCGCGCACCGCACGCATCGCGCTGAGTTCGCGCGAGATGGGCCGTCTGTACCACGCCAAGGGCGTCGAGCGACTGGTGCGCAACGAGCTTTGGAAGGGCCGCACACCCGAGCGCTTCTACGACGCGCTCGAATGGCTGTACGGCTGGAGGGTCGAAAACTGCCTGGCCTCCTGACCAACAGGCGCCCCACCCATCACCGACAAGGAAACGCGAAATGCACGATCAAGAGCGCTTTGCAACCCTCGGCCGCCTGGAAGACCTGCCGCAGGACTACCGCGAAGAGTTGACCCAGCAGAATCTGGTGCCGCTGTGGCCCAACTTGCGCGCCGTGCTGCCGCCGGGCAAGCCGGTGCCGAAGACCCGCGCCACGCACTGGTCGTATCAAACCCTGAGGCCGCTGCTGCTCAAAGCCGGGGAGCTCACCCCGATCGAAAAGGCCGAGCGACGCGTGCTGGTGCTTGCCAATCCGGGCCATGGCCTCGAGAACATGCAGGCGAGTCCCGCCATGTATCTCGGCATGCAACTGTTGCTGCCCGGCGAGTGGGCGCCTGCACATCGCCACACGCCCAATGCGGTGCGCATGGTGGTCGAAGGCGAAGGCGCTTGGACCACCGTCGACGGCGAGAAATGCCCGATGAGCCGCGGTGATCTGATTCTTACACCCACCGGCCTGTGGCACGAGCACGGCCACGACGGCAATGCGCCGGTCGTGTGGCTGGACGTCCTGGACCTGCCCCTGGTCTATTACATGGAGGCGTCCTATCACATCGATGGCGAGCGCCAGGCCGTCAAGCCGGACCGCGGCGACCGTGCCTATGCGCGCGGCGGTGTGGTCCCGACGGCGCTGTTCCAGCGTCAGCACAAGAACTACCCGATGCTTCGCTATCCTTGGGTGGAAGTGCGAGCCGCGCTCGAGGCGCTGGCCGCAGATCAGCCGGCACTCGACGCAGTGCAGGTCGCCTACGTCAACCCCGAGACCGGCGGGGACGCGCAGAACATCCTGGGTTACAGCGCGCTGATGCTGCGCCCGGGCAAGACCGTGCGCCTGCCGGTACGCTCGCCGGCGGCGGTGTTCCATCTGATCGAAGGCGGCGTCGAAGTGGGCGTCGAAGACCATCGGTTCACGCTGGCCGAGGCCGACACCTGTTGCGCCCCCGGTTACACCGCCGTGAGCCTGCGCAATCGTTCGGCCAACACTCCCGCCTTCCTCTTCATTGCCGACGAGTCCCCCTTGCACCGCAAGCTGGGTGTCTTCGAGTCCCGCGGCTGAACCCGATCCCCGGGAGACACCATGAGCCAACCAATCTACCTGTGGAACCCGCCCCCGGTCTATTCGCTGCCGGTGCGCGGTAAGAAGGAGCGCCTGCCGATCAACCGTCTGTTCTTCGTCGGCCGCAACTACCACGCGCACGCGGTGGAGATGGGCCGGCCGGTGGACAAGGCCACCACCAAACCCTTCTATTTCACGAAGGCGCCGTCGACCCTGGTCGAATCCGGCGCGACCGTTGCCTACCCGCCCGAAACGAAAAACTACCAGTACGAAATGGAGCTTGTGTTGGCCATCGGCGAACCGGGTTTTCGCGTGGCGGAAGCCGACGCACATAAGCTGATCCTACGGCTATGCCTGCGGCCTGGAGATGACCCGGCGCGATCTCCAGCTCGCGGCGCGCGAGCAGGGCCGCCCCTGGGATCTGGGCAAGGATGTCGAGCAGTCGGCGATCGTCTCGGAGATCGCGCCCATGCCGGGCGTTGTGCTGAGTCACGGTGAGCTCGCGATGACGGTCAACGGACAGTCACGCCAGAAGTCCGACCTCAACATGCTGATCTGGAACATCCCCCGAGCTCATTGCCGACCTGTCGAAGTTCTACCACCTTCAGCCCGGCGACCTGATCTTCACCGGCACGCCCGAGGGCGTGGGTCCGGTCGTGGCTGGCGACCGCATCGATGGCCGCGTCGCGGGCGTCGGCGAGATCGTCCTGCACGTGGGTCCGGCCGAATGAGGTAAACGCGACAACGAAGCTCTATAACTTCTTTCGCAGCAGCACCTCGCACCGGCTGCGCATCGCGCTGAACTTGAAGGGGTTGCAATACGAGTACCTGTCGGTCGATTTGCGCACCGAGCAGCAGCACCTGACGGGATCGATGCTTGGTGCGCGACATGGATCAGCGCGGGCTTCGACGGGCTGGAGGCGCTCCTCGCCGCGGATACCGAACGCGGTTCTTTCTGCTTTGGCCATTCAGTGACGATCGCCGATGTGTATCTAAATTCACAGGTCGAGAGCGCGCGGCGGTTCAATGTCGACCTGGCGCGTTGGTCGAACATTCGTGCTGTCGACGCTGCCTGCAGCCAGCTTGACGCGTTCCGCCTCGCGGCCCCGGATCGACAACCGGATGCCTCGGCATAGTGCCGACCGGCAGCTTTTGAAGCAGTGGCTGACGCGGTGCGCGGTGCGCAGCGCTGAATCGCGTCGAACGACGCCACCCATCAGCTCGTCGGTGTGCAGGCTCCCCTTCATCAGCGCCTCGGCCTTGCCCTCGCGGACGAGATCGACCGCCTTTTCGGCGGAGGCATGACTGTAAGGCGCGTCGACGATTGGCAGCCCCGAGATGTCGATCCTGTTCTGTCTGGCCACTTCCTCGATGCGCGTACGCGGGCCGACCAGGATTGGGGCGATGAGGCCCATCCGAGCCGCGTCGACCGCGCCCTGCAACGAGCTCTGGTCACACGGGTGCACAACCGCGGTTGGTGTCGGCGGCAGCGTCTTGCAATCGTCGACGAGGCGCTGATATTTCTCGTGGGCACGCGCCTTCCCGGGTTCGCGCGCCACCGCCGCCACCCCTGCAGGCACCCGCTGCTCCTTCGCGGGCATGCTAGGCTGCTCCGGCGGTCTTCTTCACCAGCGCGACGCGCGGCCCCGCAATCGCGACCCGAGCACTGCCTGGGGTCAGCCGAGCTCCGCGCCGCGACCCGACCGGCCGGTGGCCCACCGAGCCAAGCACGGCGCGGATACGCGTGAGCATCGCCGTCTGCTTGGCCGAGGGCTCGATGCGTTGCACGCGCCGGTCGGCGAGCACGCGCTCGAGCAGCGTGAGCAGGCGGTCGCTGTCCTTCCGATTGGCCAGCAGTACGGGCAGCGTCTCGACCGCCCGTTCCGGCTCGTAGCGCGCGATGATCTCCTGCTCGCCGCCAATACGGCGCACCTCGTCGGGCGCCAACTCCGGCAGGAACTCGCGATACTCCTCGATCATGTCGTGCGCGAGCTCGAGGCGCGAGAGCGGGAGCGGCTCGTCCCGGTGCGCCAACAGGAACGAGACGCGTGCGAGTGCTTCCGCGTAGCCGCCTTTGTCGATCGCGGCCAGCGCTTGCCTGACGAAAGGAAGCTCGCGCGGGTCGTCCACCGGCCGCGTCGCCATCTCGGCGCCGTGCTCGTCGCCGAGGTAGAAGGCGAACAGGTTGCCGTAAATCTGGAAGAAGGCGGCTTCGGCCACCGCGTCGCGTAGCGCCTTGGAGCAATCGAGCGAAGCGCTCGTGAGCTCCGACACCGTCGCCTCGACCTTGCGCGCCGGATCGTCCGGCCCAACCGCCTGGCGCTGGGCCTTCACCGCCTCTGCCGTCGGCGCGAGCCACCACAACCAGGGATTGAGGTCGGAGAAAGCCCAACGCTGCACGCGGAGCGGGTGCAACTCGCGCGCGAGTTTGGCGCCGTACTCGTTGGCGATCGCTTTCACGAGCGGGCGCCCGAAGAGCTCGTAGGCGCGCTGATTGAACTCCGCGACCACGTTTACCGCTTCGAAGGGTCTCTCATCGACGCGTTTGAAGCGATTGAGGCGCGCACTGATGTCTTCCAGACGCAGTTCGACAAAGCTCACCTCGTACGCCGGTTTGCCGCCGCGATCCTTCTGTTCCGCGATCTGCATCCCGTACAGGCCCGGCGGCAGCGCCTCGATCGACTTCAGCACCGACGCGATCTGCGTTCCCTCCTTCTTTGCGACCTTGCCGGAGACGAAGATGCCGAGGTGGCCGACGTCCTCGTGCATCAAGCCGACGATCACCTGCCCGCGGGCCTTGATCTCCTCGGTGCTGCTGTACACGTCAGCAACCCAATTGAAGGCCTGCTGCGGCGGCGTGATGTTGTCGCCCGTCGAAGCGAACAAGACGATAGGCACCTTGATGTCACGCAGGTCGAAACCTCTGCTCGGTCCCGCCTTAACCGCGCCGGACCACAGCTTGTTGCCGACGAAAAGGTTCTGTGTGATCCACTCGATCTCCTCGCGGTTCATCAGGTAATAGCCACCCCACCAACGCTCGAACTCGAGAAAGCGCTCTGTGTCGGTGTCGACGTTGGCGAACACCTGGTAGTACTTGTTCCAGAACGTATTGGCCGGATTGAGGTTCTCGAAGTTCTGCACCAGATGGGCGCCGTCGAACGTGCCTGCGCCGAGGTCGGAAGAGAGCGAGGCGAGCCAGGTGCCACCGAGCAGCCCTCCCGCATAGCGCATCGGATTGTCGCCCTCGCCCTCGCTCCAGGCGCCGCCCCAGTAGGACATCGGCGCGGCGACGATCACGATCGGACCGGTGTCGTCGGGATTGGAAGCGGCCAGCATCATCGCGGCCCAGCCGGCCTGACAGTTGCCCACGATTCCCGGCTTCGGGGCATCCGGATGAAGCTCGCGCACGCGATGGACGAACTCGCGCTCGGCGTTGCACACGTCGAGCAGCGTTTGTCCCGGTTCGGGCTTCGGGAAGAAGATGACGAAGTACACCGGATGCCCTTCGTGCAGCGCCACTCCAACCTGCGAATCGTCCTTGAAGCCGCCGATGCCTGGACCGTGACCTCCGCGCGGGTCGATGATCACGTACGGGCGGCGCTTGGCATCCACCGTCACGCCCTTGGGCGGAACGATGCGCAGCAGCGCGTAGTTGACCGGACGCTTGAACGAGCGCGCGTCCATCACGATCTCGTAGTCGAAGCGCAGCACCGGCGGCAATCCCTGGCGCTCGTGCTCGACGAAGTTGTTGCCGCGTTGGCGCAGCGTGTCCCAGAGCAGGACGGAGCGCTGCGCGAAGTCGATCGCGTATTGCGCGCCGCTGGCCCAGAGTTCCAGCGGCAACATCGGATGGGCGGTCGCCTCGGCGATTTGCTGCCCGGACGTCTTTTTCGCCCGCTCGCCGAAGCGCTCCAGCGCGAGCCTCGTGCGGGTCTGCAGCAACTGCGCCACCTTCGCCGAGATGTCGTGGCTCTGGGAAAGCTGTCTAGTCAAAGTGCTCATGGTGTCTTTCTTTCTTGATCGCCACCCATCGAACTGCGGTAGCAGGAATGAAGCTGCGGGGTTTGCAGCGATGTCATGTGCTCAGGTTAGGGCCTCGCGCCTGCAGAGTCGTCAGCGAAACGTCTGCTTTCGGTAGGAATTCTGTGTGGAGCCCTTTCCACCACGGCTCCCGCCGGGCTCGAGAGGTCAGGCCCGAACGCTGCGCGGCGTGGCATCGAGTCCGACGGCTCAAGGTCGAACGCCGCTCACCAACGGAGATGGAACCGCGACGCGTCGCCTAAGACTTCGGCCAGCACAGGCCTCAGCATGACTTCCTGAAGGCGCTTTTTCGCCCGCGGATGCTGTGGTGGCTATCGACACCGCATCGAGCACGAGTCCGGACATGCACCCCCCATGCGGTGCATCCGGCAATGGCGACCATTTGCCGCGGGTCAAGGAGGGGGAAGCGGGTATATTGACCTTCGGTGTAAGCGGTCTGCGCTGCGTCCCTGGCGGCAACCGCCGTCATTCTGCCGTCCACCCGTCGTTCGTATCTTTGGACAGTGCGGGATAGTGGAGCAACTCCTGTCAACCAACCGTTCGGTCGAGGAGTTGCATGCGCTCTTCCAGTCGTCCGGGCTGGACCCGCTCAAGCGGTCGGGGGGCGGGGCGTGCCGGTCCAAGCTCAAGGCGATGCACGCTGGGGTCTAGGTCGGTTCCTTCCATTCCCGGCGTGCGACGGCGCCTGTCGCCAATCGATTCGTCGATCACCAGGATGCACCCGACTAGCAGCCCGTCGGACTTGAGATCCGCGGTTTTCGGTTGATTGGCTGGCGACGACTCATTTTTCAGCTGCGGTGGATGAAGCGGAAGAAAGTCTAGACGAGTCCATAGGCTTTGAGTTGTCTCGCCGTGCTCGAGACGAAGACTTTGAGGACGACAATGGTCGGAATCGCGAGCAGCATCCCGACTACGCCGAACAGGATGGCGCCGCCGAATACTCCGATCACCACGACGAGTGGGTGGAGCTTGACGGCACCGCCAAGGACCAGCGGCTCGTAGATGACGTTCTTGAGCAGCTCGGCAAGCCCCACCGCCACAATCACCCAGATCCAGACGCTATCCATATCGACGGTGGGTAGCAGCGACTGGACCTCCTCCGCCAGGAGGACATACCCCAGCCCTCCCAGCGCTGCGATCACGAAGCCGACGTACGGAACCACGTTCGTAGCCGCCGAGAGAAGTCCGATGGCGATCACCCAGCGCAGAGGAACGCCGACGACCGTGAGCAACAGCGCCACGGTGAAGCCGAGCAACGCGCCCTCGAGGAATATGCCGCGCACGTAGCTGCCCACCGCGCGGTCGAGGTCGGCCATGACCGTTAGCGCCGGTTCGAACAACCGGTTGGGAACCATCCCCAGAAGGCCGCGTTTGAGCTCGCCGGTATCGCGCAGCAGGAACAGGAAGACCAGAGGGGCTACCAACCACGTGGACAGGATGTCGGCCAGCGCTGCGAGAGGTTTCTTCGGGACCAGCGTCGGCGCTTGGACAACCTCGGGGCGTCCAGGGCCCACCGCGTCAGCCTCGGCGAGCGCGGTCCGCGAGCGCAGCTTGAGCGTCAGGAGGTTCGCTCGATCGTGATCGAGCAGCCGATCGGATGCCGTTGACGCGTCGGGGTGGCGCGGGCGCGAGGCGAAAAATGTGGCGCGTTCCTCGGGCGTGAGGGCGAGCTCGTGGTTGACACGATCCACCAACGGGTCCAGGTCTCGATGCACGAGTCGGTAGAGCCGATTTCCCTTTGCCAGCGATTCGTCGAGACCCATCAGCGCCTTGTAGCGCTCGTTGATCTTGTGGAGCACCTCGACCTTGAGCTCGATGGCCTGGACATCCGTGGGTATGACGGCCCGGATACGGTTCACTATGAACAGAGCGGAGAGTACGAACAGCAGCAGCAACAATCCAATCGCCACGTCCCGGGGGATCCTGTAACGCTCCAACACTGCAACGAGAGGTCGACAGACGTATGCGAGCAGGCCGGCCACCGCCACGGGGACGATGAGGCTGCGAAGCTCGATTAGCAGGTACGCTGCCAGGCCCACGCCGGCGGCCGCCACGACGGACTTGAAAAGGAATCCTCCAGCATTGCCGGGCGTCACGGCTTCGACTCCTTGTTGTCCTCCTGGAAGTACTCGGCCTCTACGAGCATCTGGAGCCTCCGAGCGGCGATCTGCACCAACTTCTTGAGAATCTTGTTCGCCAGGAGGGGAAGGTTGTGACTGAGGGCATCCAGATCCGAGCACCCGAGGGCCACCAAGGAGACCGGGCCGCGAGCCCGAGCCGAAGCCCAGCGAACCACCTCCGTCTGCGTGACCGCCAGTTCCTCGAAGGAGGCCGGGGGTTCGAGCAAGGCGAGAGGCACCTCCTCGCCGTTTTGTCGCCGCCTGACGATCTCGACGACGCCACGTCGTATGACGAACAACGCCACGCCGGGCTTTCCCTGTTCATAGATGTATTCGCCGTCCCGGTAGCTCCGTTCGTGGACGATCCGGGCGAGCTGTCTGAGATCGCTGCGGCCGAGGTCCTTGAAGAGGGTGACCTGCTTGAGAAAGCCCACCAGGTCGCTGCCTCTCTCGCCCGTCGCCGTTTCGGGCGGGGGACCGAACAGGACGCGCGCCGGCGCTGTCGAGGGATTCACCGCGTCCTGATCGCGGGGATGCGTCAGAAGGAGTTTCTTGACACCGGTGAGAAGGACCTTCTTGTTCATCGAGATGGCCTTACGCAGCCCATCGCAGAAACAGTGACCATAATGTGTGCGCGAATGTCATGAAGGCGCCCGGACGGACCTTACGTCGATCCTGAGGGCGACAATGTCCGGCTCGGACTGGGTCAACGCAGCGCCGAATCGCCGAGCCAGCCCGATGACGCGTTGATTGTCTGCGAGCGCCTCGCCCACGAGCGCCCTGGTTCCCCGGCTTCGGCAGTAGTCGATGAGTTTCTCGAGCAGGATCGGGCCGAGCCCCTGTCCTTTGAGGTCGGATCGCACGATGATCGCGAATTCGGCGGCGATGTTGTCCGGATCCGCAACCGCACGCACTACGCCGAGCGTCTCGAAACGACCGGGCTCGTGCTCGCTGACGGCGATGAACGCCATTTCGCGATCGTAGTCAATCTGCGTGAGGCGTGCGAGCTGAGACCCCTGCAACTCACGAATGTGCGTGAAGACTCGATAGCGGATATCCTCCGGCTCGAGCGCATTGAAAAATTCGACGTGCTGCGCACCGTCCTCTGGCTTGATGGGTCGCAACAACACTTTCCGCCCCTGCCAAAGTATCCATTCCTCGAGCTCCTCCGGATAGGGACGAATCGCGAAGCGATCGACGCCGGTTGCATTCGAGGGTGCGACGCGCATGCGCGTATCGAGTGCAAGAATGCCTCGTTCATCCGCCACGAGGGGGTTGATGTCGATTTCGACAATCTCGGGAATGTCGGCGACCAGCTGCGCCAGCTGAATCAACGTTCGGGTGACCGCACCGATGTCCGCGGGCGGCCGGGCACCGTATCCGGCCAGCAGCTTGGAGACATGTGTGCGAGAGATGAGGTCGCGTGCGAGCACGGCGTTAAGGGGCGGCAGGGCTACGGCGCGTTCGGCCGTAACACCGACGGCTGTGCCACCCTGGCCGAAGATGACGACCGGACCGAAGACGGCATCGGTTGTCACGCCGAGCACGAGCTCATGAGCGTTCGGCCGCCGTACCATGGTTTGCACGGTGAAGCCCTCCAGCCTTGCCTCGGGCCGATACTGCCGCAAACGCGCCAGCATTGCTTTGGCGGTGGCTTCGACCGCTGCTGGAATTTCGAGATCCAGGACAACGCCACCCACGTCGGACTTGCGCACAAGGTCGGATGATCGAATCTTGAGTGCCACAGGAAAACCGATAGCGCGCGCAACCGCTACCGCCTCGCCGGCTGTTGCCGCAATGCGCGTATCAACCACGGGAACGCTGTACGCGGCGAGCACAGCATTGGCTTCAGGCTCCGAAAGGAGGGTCCGGCCGGCCGCGAGCGCTCCCTCCACTACTGCGTGCGCCTTGTCGCGGTCGTGAACAAATTCGGCCGAACGCGACGGGGGAACCTCCATCAACAGGTTCTGATTTCGTCGATATTGCACCATCTGAGTGAACGTGCGCACACCCTCTTCGGGAGTATCGTAGGTCGGAATGCCGACTTGCGCGAAAGCATCTCGCGCCTGTCTCACTGCATCGCCACCCAGCCAGCACGCGAGTACGTTGCGTCGGGACGCCTTGACTACCGGGGCGACTGCCGCCGCGATTTCCGCACTTGGAACGATCGCCGTCGGTGCGTGGATGAACAGCACCGCATCCGATTGCGAGTCACCCAGCAGGTTCTGTAGCGTTTGGACATAGCGCTCGGCCGGCGCATCGTCCATGATGTCTACAGGATTGTCGCGTGACTGGTTGAATGGCAGGATCGTATCGAGTTTCCGTAGCGTCTCCTGGGAGAGCGAAGCCAACCGGCCTCCGGTAGCGATAAGCGCATCCATTGCCATGACGCCGGGGCCGCGGCCGTTGGTCATGATCGTCAATCGATCTCCGGTGAGCGGGCGTGCGCGCGCCAGCGTCTCCAGGGCGGCGAACAGATCCTTGGTCGAGGGCACGCGCAGCATTCCGGCGCGGCGAATCGCGGCGTCGTATACCTCATCCGAACCGGCCAGCGCGCCGATGTGAGAAGCAGCTGCTGGAGGCCTATCGAGCGCCCGCCCGGTCTTGACCACCAGCACCGGCTTGTTTCGTGCGGCGGCCCGCGCTGCGGACATGAACTTGCGTGCCCCGGTGATCGCTTCGATATCCAGCAGGACCGCGTGCGTCTCGGGGTCGCTGCCGAGGTAGTCGAGCACGTCCCCGCAGTCCACATCGGCGCTGTCGCCAAGGCAGATGAATTTCGTGAAGCCGATTTCCCTGGACTTCGCCCAGTCGAGCACCGCTGTAGCCAGCGCACCCGATTGCGACACGAAGGCAGTGTTGCCGGGTAGCGCGCCCGTGGGGGCAAAGCTGGCGTTGAGCTTGATGCCGGGAACGAGAAGCCCGACACAATTCGGGCCGAGCACGCGCAGGAGGTGAGGCCTTGCGGCGGCAAGCATCGCCTCCCTCAAGGTCGCGCCTTGTCGATTCTTGATGGCTTCGAGCCCCCCCGTGATCACGATGGCGGCCTTCGTGCCCAGCTTCCCAAGCTCGGCGATCACCTCCGGAACGACCGCCGGAGGCGTACAGATGACGGCAAGCTCCGGCACCTCCGGCAGGCTCGCGACAGTGCGATGCACCTTGATGCCTGCAAGTTCACGATACTTCGGGTTGACGGGCAGGATGGCCCCGTCAAATTTTCCGGCGATAAGGTTGTGTAGAACGGTTGCACCGACGCTGCGCGAGGTCTCTGAAGCGCCGACGACTGCGACGGATCGCGGTCGGAACAGATGCCCTAGATTTCTGATGCTCATCGTCGATCTCCGATGCTCGCGAGCCCGTCAACGGGGAGGAAGTGTCAGCGGCGGCGTGGCATGCGAACCCGCGACGGAACGAAATCATCACTTGCGGCGTTGGTCGAGGTCCGGCTGGGAAAGAAACGCCGACCTTGACGCAGGATTTCATTGGCTTGGCGCAACTGTCGATTCTCGCATTGGAGCACTCTCCGAAGCGCCGGTCGCTATCCGCCAGAACGGTCTTTTCACTTCTTCCAGCGGTCGGCCCGGTTCGCTGGGCTTAAGTCCATAGCGGAGCAGCGCAATGATGTCGGCGCTCACCTGCGGATTGGAAATGAAGTAGCTGTGGCCGAAGAAGTCTGTTGTCCCGCGCACCTCGATGATGTCGACCGCGCGCAACAAGGCGATCGCTTCGATCTGGTCAGCGCTGAACATCGTCGTGTCGAGGCGCCCGAGGCGGGCGATGCTGCCGAAGAGCCAGCTTACCGTTGCGATCGCCTTGTCGTCGGGCGAAACGTAGAGGGTGACTCTGAGGCCAGGTGAAGGGGGGATGAGGGCGCCCGGGTCCGCTTGCCCGCCGAACGGCAAGTCGGGATCCGAGAACACTTTGAAGATCTTGGTGATGGCGACGTCGCCGTCGAGATCCGGAGCGACGAGGACAACGTTCGCGATGTGAAACTCGCGATCGGGCGAGCTGCGGAGCATGTAGGCTTCGGCGCTCAGCTGTGCCAGTGCCGTTGCGAGAGTATCTGTGCCGCGGCTATGTGCGATCAGGTGTACGCGCTCGA
>CAWELU010000045.1:0-6716 GCA_963809965.1 uncultured beta proteobacterium | reverse complement strand
CAAGGGGCGGTTCATTTCCCCATTGCTGGCCAACGTGTACCTGCATTACGTCTTCGACTTGTGGGCGCAGCAGTGGCGACACCGCCACGCCCGTGGGAACATGATCGTTGTTCGATACGCCGACGACAGCGTAGTCGGCTTCGAGCGACTGGACGATGCCGAGCGATTCTTGTCGGAGATGCGCGCGCGCATGGAACAGTTCGGGCTGTCGGTGCATCCGCACAAGACACGCCTGATCGAGTTCGGTCGACACGCGGCACGACGGCGTGACGAGCGGGGTCTTGGTAAACCGGAGACGTTCAACTTCCTGGGGTTCACGCACATCTGCCCGGGGCCGCTACCCAGCGGGGCAAGTTCGCGCTTCAGCGCATGACCCGTCGGGATCGGATGCAGCTGGCGCTGCGCCGTATCAAGGACCAGTTGCAACAGCTCCGGCACTACGCGATCCCGCAGCAGGGCGCACGGCTACGTCAGGTGGTGCAGGGGTACTTCGCGTATCACGCGGTGCCCACCAACGCCCGGCGGCTGAGTGCCTTCCGTCATCATGTGATCAAGTCCTGGCTGTGGTCGCTGCGGCGGCGCAGTCAAAAGGAACTCGTTTTCGTTCTCGTGGGCTCGCATCACCCGTCTCAACCAAAATTCGGCTGCCGCTCCCCCGCATCCTTCATCCGTGGCCGGAGCGGCGCTTCGCCGTCAATCACCCGAGGTGGGAGCCCGGTGCGTGAATCGCGCACGCCGGGATCTGTGCGGGGGGTGTTCAGCAATGGACATTCCTACCGCGACAATAGGCCAACTCCTGCCGTTTACGGTTGCGGCGAGAAAATTTCCGTGAGATACTATGAAGGGCTATTCGTGTTTTGCCCCCTTGAGTTAAAACGAGAGTTCGACGAACTCGATTTAACGGAAGGAGAGCGAAATGAATGCGTCTGGAACAGCCCTTCGAGGAAAGCATACGGTAGAAGCGAGCGCGCTGTACATGGCGTTTGAGCTGGGTGAGAAGAACTGGAAGCTGGCGCTGGGCGACGGGGTGCGCGGCCCGAGTCGCTACACGGTGGCGGCAGGGGACAGGGCGGCGCTGCTCGAGTACATCGCCAAGGCCAAGGCGCGTTTAGGGCTTACGCCGGAGGCGAGCGTGCACAGCTGTTATGAGGCCGGGCGCGATGGCTTCTGGCTGCACCGCTGGCTCGTCGCGCAGGGTATCGACAACATCGTGGTGGATTCTTCGAGCATTGAAGTGAATCGCCGCGCACGGCGGGCCAAGACTGATCGCCTGGACGGCGACAAGTTGCTCTCGATGTTGATTCGCTACCACGCGGACGAGCCTCGGGTGTGGTCGGTGGTACGGGTGCCCACGCCGGAGCAGGAAGACGCGCGGCGGGCGCACCGGGAACTGGGGCGGCTGGGGCACGAGCGTACCGCGCACATCAATCGGATTCGTGCGCTGCTGGTGTTACACAATCTGCGGGTGAAGTATGTCGGCGGGCGGCTGTGGCGGCGCTGGTGGACGGGCCATGCGCAGGAGCTGGCGCCGGGTGTGCGTGCCGAGATCGAGCGCGAGAGCGAGCGGCTGTTGCTGGTCAAGAAGCAAATGGACACGATCGAGGCCACGCAACGTCAGGCGATGGCCATCGGCACCGAACCGCAAGTCGCTGGGCTGGCGCAGCTACGCGGGATCGGGATGAGCAGCGGCTGGGTGTTGGCGAAGGAGCTCTTCGGCTGGCGGCGCTTTCGCAACCGGCGTGAGGTGGCGGGCTGCCTCGGGCTGACGCCCTCGCCCTACGCCAGCGGTGAGAGCGAAACCGAGCAGGGTATTTCCAAGGCCGGCAATCGACGGGTGCGTACTTTGATGGTCGAGCTCGCTTGGAGCTGGCTGCGCTACCAGCCGCAGAGTGAATTGAGCCAATGGTTTAACCGCCGCTTCGCCGGTGGCGGCAAGCGCCTGCGACGCATCGGCATTGTGGCGTTGGCCCGGCGCCTGGCCATTGCGCTGTGGCGTTACTTGGAGCACGGGCTGATCCCGCAGGGGGCGCAGCTCAAACCCATCAGCGAATAGGCAGAGCATGTTGTTGCCCATAGCGGAGAACGATGCATCGTGAGAACTGAAGGTCAACGCGCCCGAAACGGCCGCGGGTCGCCTGCGAGCGACCGTCCGCTAAGATGGGGCACGTTGGTAACCGGGGTTTGGACCCAGCGCTTCGCGCGCATGTGGTATGTGGTGACCGGCCTGGTGCCGGCACGGATAGAAGTTCGACCGAGCAACGGGCTCGGCAGCGATAACCCCGACCTTGAGTCTCAGATGCAACTTGGGTCAACGACAAACAAGCACCTGCAACCGAACCATGGATAACGACGCAACGACGAGCAAATCAAGAGGAGACAATCCACTGAACCACTGACCATCTGAATTCAAGGGGGCTTGACAAACGCCCTCATATGTAATAGCTACGACTTGATCTGACATTATCCTGCCTTTCGGGGCATAAGAGGAGAAGTCAGATGACGCAGGAACAGAAGATTATCAAGAACAAGCTCGGATTGTTGAAGCTGGCGCAAACGCTGGGCAGCGTGTCCGAGGCATGCAAGGTGCTCGGGTTCAGTCGAGACAGCTTCTACCGGTTCAAGGAGCTCTACGACACGGGCGGCGAAACGGCGCTGGCGGAGATTTCCCGCAAGAAGCCGAACCTGAAGAATCGCGCCGACCCCCGCATCGAGCAGGCCGTGGTGGCGTTTGCACTGGAGCAGCCGGCGTTCGGCCAGGTGCGCGTCGCCAACGAGCTGAAGAAGCGAGCGATCTCGGTGTCGCCCGCAGGCGTGCGGACGATCTGGCTGCGGCATGATCTGCAGACGTTCCAGCAGCGCCTGAAGGCACTCTCCGCCAAGGTGGCCCAGGAGGGGATCATCCTGACCGAGGATCAGGTGCGTGCGCTGGAGAAGGCCAAGCAGGAGAAGGAAGCGCACGGCGAGATCGAGACCGAACACCCGGGCTATCTGGGCTCGCAGGACACCTACTACGTCGGCAATCTCAAAGGCGTCGGGCGGATCTATGAGCAAACCTTCATCGACACGTACAGCAAGCTGGCGTTCGTGAAGCTGTACGACCGCAAGAACGCGCTCACCGCGGCGGACATGCTCAACGATCGCGTGCTGCCGTTCTTCGAGGAGCACGGGGTGCCGCTGCTACGGATGCTGACCGATCGCGGGAGCGAGTACTGCGGCAACCGGGAATCGCACGAGTACGCGTTGTATCTCGACCTGGAGAACATCGAGCACACGCGGACGAAGACGAGGAGTCCGCAGACGAACGGAATCTGCGAACGGTTCCATCAGACCATTCAAAACGAGTTCTACGCGAGCGCGTTTCGCCGTAAGCTGTATCACTCGCTGGACGAACTTCAGGCCGACGTCGATGTATGGATGGAGGGGTACAACGCCGAACGGACGCACACGGGCAAGTACTGCTACGGCAAAACGCCACTGCAGACGTTCATCGAGAGCGCGACGCTGGCGTACGACAAGCAACTGGATCGGATCAAGCCGACATCCGAACCAGCAACCGCAGCAGCGTAGTCGGCGTGTCCGTCAGATCAAGTCTCGGCTAGGACACCTCATAGAAGCGGCCGTTCGCCGAGCCGAGCAGCGCCGCGCCCGTTGGTCGCAGCCGCGCGAGCCGATAATGATTTCGTCCATGCCAACCTTTATCGCCTGCTGGAGTATGGTTGCGGCCGGTTCGCCTCTTACCGCATTTCTTTCTACCTCGGTTGTCTGCTCGAACTGAGCCGCGCCTGCGCCTAGCACGGCTCTGCTCTCCATCGGTACGTTTGACGCAGTTTCGACCCAGCGCTAACCGCGACCAACGCAAACCCAACCGGTTGCCCAAAGCTCAGCCTGGCTTGCGGGCCAGCAGGGAAATACTCTTGACGCCGTACTTACGGCTCGCACCGCGCGCGTTCTCGGAAATGAACGCGTACGCGTCGTTGGCCACGACCGATTCGACCCGGAGTCCTGCCGACTCGATGCTCGAACGGTAGGCATCCTGCTGCATCGCGCCCCCGATGCAGGCGGCCCACAAGGTGGAGTTGCAAGAGATCCCATCGGGCAACTGGACGTCGGTGACGATGTCGGCAAGGGCGAGTCGTCCACTCGGCCGCAGCAACCGCGCCGCTTCGCGGAACACCGCTGCCTTGTCCACGGCGAGATTGATGACACCGTTGCTGATCACGACGTCGGCGACGCCGTCCGGCAGTGGAACGCTGTCGATGTACCCCTTCAGGTACTTGACCTTGCTGAATCCGCAACTCAGACGCAAGCGCTCGGCCTTCGACAGTTGCTCATCGGTCATGTCGACCCCGAAGATCTTGCCGGTCGCGCCGACCTTCAGCGCTGCGACGAAGCTGTCCATGCCGGACCCGCTGCCCAAGTCAACCACGGTCTCGCCTGGCTGCACCTCCGCGAGCTGGAAGTAGTAGCCGACGCCCGCGAACGAATCGATGGCCTCTGCGGGGATGCGGTCGAGGTCGGCTGGCGCGTAGCCGAGCCGCTCGGCGAGTGCGCGTCCCATCTCGAAGTGGAACTCAGCCTGAGGCGTCTCTGCGACGCTGCGGTACATCGCCTTCACCTTCGCCTCGAGGTCCTTGGGGTCGAACATCAATGCCGCTGTCATTGCTTCCTCCTTGTTGAGCGCCATCAGGCTGGCAACGTCAGCTTGCCCGGCCCGTCGGGTGAAGTCCTTCAGGAAGCCTTGCCTTTTCTTTCTGATGCGCTTCAATATGTCCCTCCGTGGCAGGAGGACAGTATGCAGCTTGCGTTCGCCGGCCTCGTGCTGGACGTCGACCGGCGCGAGTTGACCAGGGACGGAATAGCCGTGGCGATGGAGCCGCAGGTGTTCGACCTGCTTGTCTACCTCGTCCGGCAACGCGACCGGGTGGTGACGAAGGACGAGCTCCTCGCATCGGTCTGGGGCGGTCGCATCGTGTCCGAGTCGACGATCGCGGCGCGCCTCAATGCCGTCCGCAAGGCCATCGGCGACGGCGGCGACCAACAGCGTCTCGTACGTACCTATCCGCGCAAGGGCGTGCGTTTTGTCGGCGACGTGCAGGAAAGGACAGCTACGCACCAGGTGCGCGAGCGCTCTCGCGCCAGCGGGAAGCCCTGTCTGGCGGTATTGCCATTCGCGAACCTCAGTGGAGACCCCGCTCAGGAGTACTTCTCCGACGGCATCACCGAGGACCTGATCACCGAGCTCTCGCGCAACCATGGCTTCGATGTGGTGGCGCGTAACTCGAGCTTTGCATTCCGGAATGCGAGCGACGTTCGTCGCATCGGGCACGAGCTCGGTGCCGATTACATCGTCGAAGGCAGCGTCCGCCGGATCGGCGCCCAGCTTCGCATTACCGCGCAGCTTTCAGAGGCCGAAGAGGGCCGTCAGCTCTGGGCGGAGCGCTATGACCGCGGCGTCGAGGATGTTTTTGAAGTCCAGGCAGCCATCGCCGCGACCGTCGCCGCCCGCCTGGAGCCGGAGGTCGGGATCGCGGAGCAACGCCGGGTTGCGCGCAAGCCCGGGCAGGCGCTCAAGGCTTGGGATTACTTCCGACTTGGGACGAAGTCGTTCTACAGCGCATCCTCGGAGGCAAACGCCGAGGCGCAACGATTGCTCCGCAAAGCAATCGAGGTGGACCCGGAATTGGCGCAGGCGCACGCCTTCCTGTCGTACGCCATCGTGCTCAGCATGGTGTACTTCGAGGTTGAACCCAATGAAGCTCGACTGGCGGAGGCGATGGAGTCCGGCCGCAAAGCAGTCGAACTCGACGAGCGCGACGCACTCTGCCGTTTCATGTACGGCCGGGCGCTCATTGCGGCCGGACGCTACAGGGAAGCGCTTGACGAGCTCGAGACGGCCCGCGAGGCGAACCCCAATCTCGCCGTGGTTCACTGCGGTCTGGGGGACTCGCTTGCATTCGCGGGCCGCATTAGCGAAGCGATTCCGTACTTCGAGACCGCCATCGAGATGAGTCCGCACGACCCAATGCGCTGGGCCTTCTTGTCCTACCGCGCACTGGCTCACCTACTCACCGGAGAGTTCGCCCAGGCGGCGCAATGGGCCTACAAGGCAACGCGAGTGCCGAACTGCCACTACTGGGCGTTCGCGCATCGAGTGGCGGCGCTCGGACACCTGCAGCAGAAGGACGAACTGTGTATCGCGGTCGCCCAACTTCTAGAGCGCAAGCCAGGCTTCTCACTGGCACTCGCCAAGCGGCCCAACGATCCATCTGCTTCGACCTGACGGCCTGCACCGACACGGACTCGCAAAGCGAGGCGACTATGTCCTCGAACGGCGGTGGATTCAGGAGCGACTGCTCACGGGCTGCGCTGATCGAGTCGGCAAGTACCCAGATCGACGGCGGGAGCGTGACGAACGCGCTTGCGGGCATGGTGGTGGAGCATACCCCGCCACCCCGATGACGCCGCGCTCGAGTAGCGCCCCGTAGACGCGCCAGAACGGCGCTACAGCCCACTCTCTTGCCAGTGGGCGGGTCAGGCCAATGTTCGATCAGTTGAAGCGCCTTCGATGCAATGACCGAGTTCGACCGAGGCTGTGTGAAAACTCGCGCGAGCGATCGTGCAGAAAATCGACCTCTCAGATCGCTCTGTATTCGACGATCGTCACTCTCGGAGGGGTGAGAAGACCCCCGAAAACGAAATGGCGGTGCGTTTTCACA
>CAWELU010000044.1:0-9678 GCA_963809965.1 uncultured beta proteobacterium | reverse complement strand
GAAGGCCGAGACGATACAAGCCCACAGTTCAAAGCACAGCACAACACAGCCGATGTTGCTGACCATGGCGACACGTACTGGCAACTCTACATCGCGAAAGGCAAGTTCACAAGGCGGCGTCGAAACCGCGCTACATCACAGACCTGCGCAAGGCAGCAGCACTCAGCAGCCAGCCGAAGAACACGGCAACGACAATGAAACCGCGGCCATCTCGCGCCGCTGATGTTTCATCGGTCTCACGATTCGGCCCAACGAAACCGATGATGAACAACTGGTACCAGCCAGAGCACAAGCAGGCACCGGATACACACACACACAGCGGCGATCTGCTCCGTTTCCTCGGTTCATTCGCTATTCACAAAGAGTATCGAAACTGATGGACCCAAGACATTGCGCGCGGTTCGGCAAACTGTGCGCAATTGCGCGCACGATCAAGCGGCGCAAGGACACCGTCGAAATCGATCAACTGCCCGCATCGTTCGCAGGCATCGGCAAGCTGCGCAACCGCACCGCGGCAGCGTATCTGCAAGCGTTGATGTGACCGGCGCACGGCGTAAGGAAATGGCGACCCTGCGATGGGAGAACGTCGATTTCCGGTGGAGGAAGTTGACCATCGCGGACAAGGTGGACGCAACCCGCACCATTCCGTTGACGCCCTATGTCGCTCGCTCTGCTCTCCAATCTCCCGCGCAGACCGAATCTGTCTTCGCCAATGACCAGAGCGCGTCCGGGCGTCTGTCGGAGCCGCGCGCTCCGCACGCTGACGTGCTGGCCGATGCCGGATCCCGCACGTCTCGATTCATGGATTGCGGCGCACGTTCTCGCTGCTCGGGAAGGCCGCTGGCGCTCCTGCGGCGCCATCGCGCAATCATGGGCACCGCCCCAGTGCGGTCGCAGAGGGCTACCGGCCACGTTCCATTGATGCGCTGCGCCCCTATCTCTCACAGATCGAGACATTCATCCTAGAGCGTGCTGGCGTGGACTTCGATCCTGCCGTGGTCGCGCCCGGGGCGCTGCGCGTCGTGAATGCCTACGATGGCACGTGAGCCGAAATATCGCGCCTACAAGGCCGTCAAGATGACGGATGGATTGCGACGTGGATCGATGCTCGGTTCGACATGCAACAGCCGCTCACCGCTGGCGATTGGGAAGCGTTACGGGCAATGCTGAAAGTACGGTCGCCCCAGAATCGCATCGCCGCGATGAAGGCGCGTCTCGCTACGTCGGGAAAAGCACCGACCCCACGATTCGGATGCACGTCGCCGCGATCCCCGCCATTCTTCGCAAACGCCTGAGTGTGCAAGCGACGGCTGGATCGCGTCGCGCGCGGATTTGGATTTGCTAACGAAGCCGATCACCTGTGGATTAAGATCATGGTGCTACGCGATGTGTCCCGAAGGCGATCATGGGGGCAAAGCACAAGCAGACGCAACGCGAGCGACGCGCCGAACAAGCCGGGCGAAAACTGGCATGACCCAGACCGGAACGATCGCCTGCGAGACTTTCACGCAGGACTGACGACGGACGGCCAGCGGGACGCCACGGCGCAGACCGCTGCCGCGTTCAATCTTTCGAAACGTCAGGTCCGCAGGATTCTCACGAAGTAGGGCGGACATATCCCGGATGTGTCCGAGTCCGGTGGGAGGATGAATCACGTTCAACGCGCCGCAAGGCGAAAGGATCGTGATTCATGGAAGCCCAAAGCCATCAACCGGGAGCCTTCCCGTCGCTAGAGCAGGAGACGCGCGCCGTAGTCGATACCGGCTGCGCGGCGTACCACCTGAACCGCGAGCCGCAGACGCTGCGCGTCTGGGCGTGCAAGGAAAATGGCCCGCTGCGACCGCTGCGGATTAACGGTCGGCTCGCGTGGCCCGTCGCTGATCTTCGCCGACTGACGGGGGCGGCGTGAGGCCGCCAGACGTGAAACGCCCCGAAGGCGCGGCGGCGCGATCGGGGCGGGAAAGCGATTCTCCTAGCGGGCGAATCGACAGCAAGCCTACCCTTCCGGATTCAGTTTCGCAACGCCCGTCCGATGATCCGTTCGCCAGCGGGCGGAGGTTCGTGGTCCTCGCGACTATGGCCGGATGGGTGAGCCACGAACGCCTATTGCAGCGCGTGCTCGAGGAAGTGGCGCGGGAGGCAGAGCTATGACCAGCCTTCGCGACACGATCGAGAAGGCGGCCGCGGAGAACAACGGTTCCCTCGGCGCGCTCACCGTGATGAGCGGACTCACCGACCCCTACCGGATCGACACGCCGGCGAATCGACGTGATGCGGAATGGCTCGCACAGGCCTGGGAGATCTGCCGCGCCCGCCGGCCGATCCACCTTAGAGGCTTGCATTACGCGATGGTGTCGACGCCGGAGGTGCCGGCGATGCCGGACGGCCAGCCGTACCACAACACCGCCGAGTGCTGGATCTGGCTGCAGGCCGTGGGCAACAAGGCGCGCTGGCTCGGCGTGATTCCGTTCGAGAACATCACCGACGAGCGCAATTCCGCGCCGGTCATCCATACCGAGTACCTCGACCTCGACAGGACGAGCATCAGCCTCGACAACGACGGCATCGGCAGACTATGGCTGCCGGACTCGATCGACGAGACCTTGCCGAAGGTCCTGGTCTCGCTCACCCTGGTGCGACAGGCCTACCGCCTGGTGTTCATCGGCGAGAAGCAATCCCTCGAAAGCGTGCTGCTGCCGCTCGCCGAACGCTACAAGGCAGAACTCGTGCTGCCGACCGGCGAACTGTCGACGACCCTGTTGTACGGGATCGCGAAGCGTGCCGCGCACGACGGGCGCCCCTGCCGAGTCTTCTACTTCTCCGACTTCGACCCGACCGGTTACCACATGCCGATCGAGGTCGCGCGAAAGATGCAGGCCCTGGTCGACGATCGCTTCGAGGATCTTGATATTCAGATCCACCGCTGCGCCCTGACCGTCGACCAAGTGCGGCATCTAGGCTTGCCTTCAACGCCGATGAAGGACACGGAGCGGCGCGCCGACAAGTGGCGCGAACGCTTCGGTGTCGAGCAGACCGAGATCGACGCCCTCGCCACGCTGCGCCCGCTGGAGCTGGGCAAGATCGTGAAGGTGGCCGTGGCGCCGTACTGGGACAAGACGTTGCACGCGCGGACCCTCGCGGCACGAGATCAAGCGCAAGAGCGGGCACAGCAAGTCTTGTCCACAATCGTCGACGGGCACCGGGATCGCCTAATGGCCGCCGAAGCTCTGCTCGCCGATGCGCGGGTGGCCGTGGAAAGGGTCGAAACGGAAGTCTGGCCGGTCCTCGCCGAGATCCGCAGCGAGGCGGAAGCGGCCTTTGAGGACGATGTCGTAGATCGAGAACTCGTCGTAGCGGTCGACGAAATAGACGAGGCTTTCCCCCACACCGAGATCACGCTCGAAGCCCCCGAGCCCCAACCGGAAGGCGACGTCGCGGAGGCTCTTTTCTGCTCGTCGCGCCGGTGGGTCGAACAGACCCGCGTCCTACGGGAGGAAAAGTTGTGACGGTCGACGTGCTCCTCACCCGCTTGGACGCAGTACGTCAGGTCGGACCCGGCCGCTGGTTGGCGCGCTGCCCAGCCCATGACGACCGCCACGCGTCGCTGTCGCTGCGCGAACTTGATGATGGTCGTGTACTGGTACATGACTTCGCCGGATGCAGTGTCGAAGACGTGCTCGCCGCGGCCGGGTTGACGTTCGACGCCCTGTATCCAGAACAAGCGAGCGGTCATCAGGTCAGGCGATCCCGCTCTCCATTCGAGGCCCGGCACGCGCTGCAGGCGCTGGTGACGGAGATCACCATCGTCGCGCTGTATGCAGCGGACGTGCGCGCCGGCCGTGCGCACAGTCATCAGGATCACGAGCGGTTCCTGCGCGCGTGCAGCACCATCGTGCAGGCACAGGGGTACTGCGATGGGAACTGAAGGTCGGTCGCACGGCGAGATGGCCTGTCAGATCTGGGCCGACATCAGGCAGGCGGACAAGGAGGCCCCGCTCGCCGACTCTGGCGCGCTGTATCGGTTCGACCGCCGCAGTGGTTTGTGGGTGCGCCACGAGCTGGACGCCCTGGCGCGCTTCGTGGGGAATGCACTGAACGAGCGGAACTGTAAGAAGGTCGCGGATTATCGCGGGATCGCCCAACTCGTATACGCGAACGCACGAGACGGCATCGCGCACGATGCGTCGCCGTTCGACGCAGCACCGCCGGGGATCGCCGCGGACGGCATGTTCTTCCGGCTGAACGGCGCCGGGGTGGAGCAGGTCAAGCTTGCCCCCGCGCACCTTGCCCGGTTCGCGGTTCCCGTCACGCCGGACGACAAGCATCCACGACCGTTGTTCAATGCCCTGATCGAGGCGAGCTTCCCGGCGAGCGATCACGATCACGAGGAGCAGCGCGTGCTGCTCCAGCAGCACTTCGGGGCCTGCGTCATCGGCGTCGCGGCGAGGAAGCAGAAGGCGATGCTCTGGCGCGGCGTCGAGCGGTCCGGCAAGTCGACGCTGCAGGAGATCATGCGCTCGATGTTCAAGCCGGAGAACGTCGCGGCCGTCCCGCCCCACCTGTGGCATCACGAGTACCACTGCGCGGCGCTGGCGAACATCATCTTGAACACCGTCGGCGAAATCGACGACAAGCGCCCGTTGACGGTCTCCTTCAAGAACGTTATCGGTCGCGACCTTCTGCATGGGCGGCATGTGACCCATCGGCCGTTCAGTTTTCGCAACGAGGCCGGGCACGTCTTCAACTGCAACGGCTTCCCGCCCACCGAGGACCAGACGAACGCCTTCTGGGATCGCTGGTCGGGGGTGGAGTTTCGGCACACCCGGCCACCGGAGAAGCGCGACGACCGGCTAGCCGAGAAGATCATCACCACCGAGTTGCCGGGGGTGCTGGCCTGGGCGCTGCAGGGCGCGCACCTCCTCGGCCAGAACGGCGGACGGTTCATCGAGACGACGGCGCACAAGATGATGTTGGAGAAGTGGCGCGGGCGCACGGACTCGGTTCGCTCGTGGCTCCTCGATCGCGAGGCTGTCCAATTGCTGCGCGACCACGACGACGAGGGCACGTTCGACAACGATTACTGGCTCAGGTCACAAACCGAACTGCACCGGCACTATGTCGCTTGGTGCCTGTCCGCCCGGCGCCATCCGCTCGGGCTGCATACCTTCGGCGACGCCCTGCAGAACGCCTTCGTGATGGCCGGACTGTGCGAAGACACCAGGTCGCACAAGATCTGGGGCGCGCACCCGCTCGACCTCAGCCGATGGACACCATGATGATCTTCGCGCGCACGAATGGTCGCTTACGGCGGGTGCTTTCTAACACCCCACCGGGGGTGTGCAAAGCCTCGAAAGCTTCGACGGTTCGAAGGTTTCGAAGGTTTCGGAGGCCCCCTGGGGTGTTAGATGAACCAGCGTAACCCGACGCCGGCCGGTTGCCGGCACCGACAGCCAGGAGAATCAGACCCTATGACCGGAACGCTGTACTTGAAGCGCAAGCCCCCGCCACCCCGCGCACCAAGACCGCCGGCACCGCCGCCGACGATCCGCCGCGGTCGACGTGGGCAGCGTGGGCGATGACCGCGCCCGATCGCCATGAGTAAGCACCGCCTGACCACGTTGCGGCCGCGCGTCCCCACGCTAGGCCAGCGCACCACTACCGTGGGCGGGTGGAACGCCGACGGGCGCGGCAGCCGACACCAGCGCGGCTATGGCAGCGCATGGGAGCGGATACGCAAGGAAGTCCTAGACCGCGACGCCGGCCTGTGCCAGCCGTGCTGGCGCGCTGGCAGGTACACCCGCGGGCGCGCCGTCGATCACATCATCCCGCGCAACGAGGGTGGAACGGACGACCCGTCCAACTTAGAAGTGATTTGCGCCCGGTGCCACGCAATCAAGACGCAAGCCGAATCCGTCCGGGCACGGGGAGGACCGTGATCCGGGGGAGGGGGAAGGATCGGTCTTCGGAATCGCGATCGCTCAGGACCACCAAGTGGCGCACGCGGAGAATTTTTCCCCATTTGATTTCAAAATCAAATTTTGATTGCAAATCAAAAATTCAAATGGCAAGGCCAGCGGCGCGGGGGGCCTGTCGAAGCCCAGCGCGAAGCGCCTGGAAACCGTGGCCGACCTCCGTTCGCGCAACCGCATTTTAAAGTGCCCGGGGTGAAACGCCGATGACCACAACGACCGAGGCCGCGTGGCAGGTGCATTTGGAAACTTTACCGACCTTCGAATTCGAGGCAGGCCAGCGGACGGACTTGGAACCCCCTCATAACCCCGACGCCGAGCCGGACCCGCTGGCCCTGCGCGATGTCCGTCCCGAGCACGTCGAGACGCACCGGCTGTTGGCGCTGGTGCTGGCGAAGCTCGACGCCATCGAGCAACGCCTGGACGCGCGCGAGGGGCCGGCGGATGCGCCCCTCTCCCGAGTGGATCGACACTTGCACGCGGCGATCGCGCCAGAAGTGTCCGCGGCCGTCGGCGATTCAGTGTGGACCGTCCGCGAGCTGTTCGACCACGCCGGCCAGCGCGATCCGGACTTGCGCGGCGCACTCGACGCTGCGATCGGGCTCGACGATGGCGCCGGCCGCCGGCTCGGCCGTTTCCTTGCGCGCGTGGCGGGTTTCGCAATCGAAGGCTTCACAGTCGCACGCATCGCGGAGACGCGCGACGGTGCAACGTGGCGAATCACGCGAGTTTCGTTACCGCAATCCCGCGAGCGCGCGTGACAGGCGCGGCTCGGATCGCGTTCAATTCGCATAGGCAATTCCGCCGGCTCGCACGCTTGAAACCCAATGGACCGTTTATCCGATCTGATCCGCCGTGCGCCGACCGCGCCGATCGCCGTCCGCGCTGCAAGTGCAGTTTGCGGTGCGCAGCAAGAACGTCAACCCCGACAACTTTATCGCCGCGCAAGCGCATTGGTGGGACAGCGAGCGCGAAGCGGTCCGCGCCCGCATCCAGACGAAGGCCGCAGTTGGCGAGAGCGACCTGGACGACGCGCGGAGTCCCGGATCGGCTGGCGGCGACGACTACCTCGAAGCGCTCCGCCAGGTCGTCGTCTTGGATCGCCTTGCCGCACTCGGCGCGCGCCGAGTACCGCCGCACGTCCGGCTGATCGGTCAGGGTCAAGGCGCTGTCGGTTACTGGTCCGGCCGCGGGAAGGCAATCCCGCTGTCGCGCTCGGCGCTGACCGGCACTCTATCCGCGACCGTGCGCCCCCGTCGCGACGACCGAAGCGCTCGCCGACACCGCGCCCGAAGCCGAAGCCCTGCTGTCTCGCGATCTGGTCAACGCGCTGGCCGAGGCCGTCGACTCCGCGCTGTTGGACGTCAGCAACAGCGGCGACGACTACACGCCGGCATCTGTCACGAGTGGAGTTACGCCGATCCCGAGCACGGGCTCGACGTTGGCGCAGATCGACACGGACATCGGCGGCGCCCTGGATGATCTTGCCGCGCTCGGCTCGACGCTACAGAACGCGGTCTGGATTCTGCATCCGCGCTCGGCCGCGTATCTAGCGCTGTTGCGTGGCAGCGGCGGCGCGCCGGCGCATCCGGGCATGGGCGCGAGCGGCGGCACGCTCGCAGGATTGCCGGCGATCACAACCGGGAACATGCCGCTCGACTCTAGTGTTCGGTCCCGTTAATTCGTGGCATATGTTTTGCATCGGAAATGGGTATCTTTCCTGCTGGAGATACCGCCATGCCGATGGGTCGCCCGAAGACGGAACTGAAATTGAGCGAGGTTGAGTTGCAGCAATTGCAAACGATCGCACGGTCGCGCTCGATGCCAGCGGCGCTGACCTTGCGCGCGAAGCTGGTGCTGGCGTGCGCTGAGGGTGCGGCCAATAGTGTGGTGGCCGAGCGGCACGGAGTGACCGCGTCTACGGTAGGTAAGTGGCGTCGGCGCTTCATCGAACGGCGGATTACTGGGCTGCATGACGAATTGCGTCCAGGTCAGCCGCGCACGGTCGATGACGAGCGGCTGGCGACGTTGATCAACACCACGTTGCATGCGCAGCCGCGCGATGGTTCGACCCACTGGACGATCCGTGGCGTGGCCGCCGAGACCGGTATCTCGAAGACCAGCGTGCATCGCTATCTGCAGATGTTTGGGGTGGCGCCGCACCGTAGTGAAAGCTTCAAGCTGTCCACCGATCCGTTCTTCATCGAGAAGTTGCGAGACGTGGTCGGGCTCTACCTTAATCCCCCGGACAATGCCTTGGTACTGTGTGTTGATGAGAAGAGCCAAGTACAAGCGTTGGAGCGCACCCAGCCGTTGTTGCCGTTGGGCTTCGGCTATGTCGAGGGCGTGACCCATGACTACAAGCGGCACGGGACGACGACGCTGTTCGCCGCCTTGGACGTGCTGACTGGCCAGGTCCTGGCGCAATGCAAGCCTCGCCACCGGCATCAGGAGTTTCTCAGCTTCCTGCGCGCCATTGAAGCGGCGGTACCCGTCGATCTCGACGTGCACCTGATCGTCGACAACTACTCCACCCACAAGCATCCGAAGGTCAAGGCCTGGCTGGCCGCACGGCCACGCTGGCACCTGCACTTCGTGCCGACGTACAGCTCGTGGCTGAACCTGGTCGAGCGCTTCTTTGCGCTGATCACCGGCCGCGCCATCCGGCGCGGCTCGTTCCGCTCGGTGCGCGAGTTGATTCAACGGATCGATCATTTCGTCGCCAACCACAATACCGATTGCAAACCCTTCATCTGGACTGCCACCGCCGATTCGATCCTGGCCAAGCTGCAAAGACTTAGCATGCGAATCAGCGGGACAGCACACTAGCGGCACGCAGATTGTGCTAGTGGACGCTGCTGATTTGGTCTTCTGCGATCGCGGCGCGTCGGTGGCGCTATCGGGGGAGACCGTAATCGAGATGAGCGACGCGCCGACCGGCAACAGTGTGACGCCGACCGCCGCATCGGCCACGCTCGTCGCGTTGTTTGACTGTGACGCGGTTGCGATCAAATGCACACGCCGCGTTAACTGGCAGCTGCGACGTGGGCTCGTCAGCGTCATTAGCGGGGTGGGCTACTGATGAGCTTCGACGCGGAGCAGTACGCCGACAAGATTTTCGACGCGATGGAACGCCTGCACGCGAAACGGCTCGGTGCGCTCGAAAATCGCATCGCGGCGATCGAGGCCGGACAAAAAGCCGATCCGCAGATCGAGGTGACGCTGGCTAGTTTAGAAAGGCGCTGTTCGAGGAATGCCGATCATGCGCAGGCGCTCGAAAGTCGCATGCGAAAATTGGAAGGCCGAGGATGACCACATCGCTACTCGACGATTTCTCCCCGGACGAACTCGTGGACCTTGGGGCGCCCGATTGCTCCGCCCCGCCCGGCCAGTACGTCTGCGTGGACGAGGACCTTCAGTTGTGGGTGCCGCTCAACCTGGTGCTCGACCGTGTCGCCGCGCGGGCGCGGGTGCCCGCCGCCAAAGTTCTAGACGCTGCGGTACCCGCCGACCATCCGGGGCGCGAGGAGGCTCTCGCGAGAGTGACGACGATCATAAGCGAGGCGATCTGCGCAGACCTCACCGCGCCCAAGCAAGCGCACGACGGGACGAAGCATTAACCGGCGCGCGCGCCTCACCACGAGGCGCAATCGCTGAAAGCGGCGCAAAGCGGCCGTTCGGCATCACCTGTCAACTGACCGCACCCGAC
>CAWELU010000043.1:0-19650 GCA_963809965.1 uncultured beta proteobacterium | reverse complement strand
GCAACCGTTAGAGCGTTTGGTTGCGGGTTTCGCGGGGCTGGCGGACGCCGGGCGGCGGCGCGAGGACGTCGCCGCGCGGAATGTTAACCTTGACGGCGGACATACCCCTCGATTGCCCCGGAGCCCCATCATGCCTGGCCTTCTGCCCAACGTCGATCCTGACGGCTTGCTCGAATACTCGGTCGTGTTCACCGACCGCGCACTCAACCACATGTCGGCGACCTTCCAGGGCGTCATGCGCGACATCGCCGCGGCGCTCAAGCGCACCTACCACGCGGATTGTGCCGTTGTCGTCCCGGGGAGCGGCACGTTCGGCATGGAAGCGGTCGCGCGCCAGTTCGCGACCGACAGGAAATGCCTCGTGATCCGCAATGGCTGGTTCAGCTACCGGTGGACGCAGATTTTCGACATGGGTCGCATTCCCGCGCAGGAGACCGTCTTGAAGGCGCGTCCGATCCGCTCGGGACGTCACGCTCCGTACGCGCCGCCGCCCATCGAGGAAGTCGTCGCGGCCATTGGTGACGAGCGGCCGGACGTCGTCTTCGCGCCGCATGTCGAAACCGCGTCGGGCATTCTGCTGCCCGATTCGTACCTGCGGGCCGTCGGCGATGCCGCGCACGCGACGGGCGCTCTCTTCGTCCTCGACTGCATCGCGTCGGGCGCGATCTGGGTCGACATGAGAGCGACCGGCGTCGACGTCCTGATCAGCGCGCCGCAAAAGGGCTGGAGCAGCTCCCCCTGCTGTGCGCTCGTCATGTTGTCGGAGCGGGCACGCGCCGCGATCGACGACACGACGAGCACGAGCTTCGCGTGCGACCTCAAGCGCTGGCTCTGGATCATGGAAGCCTACGAAAAAGGTGGCCATGCCTACCACGCGACCATGCCGACCGACGCCCTGAAGAAGCTGCGCGACGCGATGGCCGAAACCGAGCGCTTCGGCCTCGAAAAGGCGCGCGCGGCGCAACAGGAAATCGGCGCCAGGGTACGTGCGCTGCTCGCCGAACACGGGATGCCGAGCGTGGCAGCGCCCGGATTCGAAGCGCCGGGCGTTGTCGTGAGCTACACCGACGACGAGGACGTGCACACGGGCAGCAAGTTCATCGCGCGCGGCGTGCAGGCCGCCGCCGGCGTGCCGCTGCAATGCGACGAACCCGCGGATTTCCGCACCTTTCGCATCGGCCTTTTCGGACTCGACAAACTCGGCAACATCGATCGCACGGTGTACAACCTCGAGCGCGCGTTGACCGCGATCGCGGCGCCTGCGCTGGTCGCTCGCTAATCGGCACTCGCAACCGAATAAGCGTTAGGGTGCGAGTCCGGCGCTGGCGGATCGTTGGTGCGGCCGCAGTCTTCGCTGGCAGAGATCAGGGCCCGTGCGGCGCGCGGGCCACCCCGAAGCGAGCCAACCGGGCAGGCGAGGGCGCTTGGCGGCACGCGCTAGAATTGGGGTTACCCAGTCGCACAGTGCGACACCGGCCGGATGGGCGCTAGCAAAGTCACCGGCATCCGAACCATGGTTGGTTTTACGGGAGTGCTTGAAATGAGCGACGATCTCTCGTCCAAGACCTGCACGCCGTGCCGCGGCGGAGTTCCGCCGTTAACCGCGGCCGAGGCCGAGAAATTTCTGGAGCAGGCGCCCGGTTGGGCGCTGGCGGATACGGGACGCAGTATCGAGCGGACCTTCAAGTTCAAGAACTTCAAGGAAGCGCTGGACTTCGTTGCCAAGATTGGCAACCTGGCTGAGATCGAGGGTCATCATCCCGATATCAGCTTCGGATGGGGCTGGGCCAAGGTGTCCTGGCAAACCAAGAAAATTAAGGGTCTCCACGAGAACGACTTCATCATGGCGGCCAAGACGAGCAAGCTGTCCGGTGCATGAGGTATTGGCGCGCCACGAGAGGGTCATCGACCTCGCGCGCCGTTCCGCGGAGAGCAAGGTGAACCTGTAGCGAGGCAGCCATTGTGACTTCTTTTTCGCCTCCACTTTGGGCTCTATACTGTAAGCGCAGTGCAGACGTCGCGTGCCCAGGCCCCACTCGAGACCTACCATGGTCGCCGAAAACGAACTCTGGATCCAAGCGCCGGAGGCCGTACGGCTGTTCCCCACCTTCGTGTGGAAGTGCCGCTTGCGGCCGGAGGTGCATCGGCCGATCAACGCAGCGATCCTCGACTGGCTGAACGAAACACGACGTGGCCTTCCGCCGCTCGCTCGCGGCGAAGCGTGGCAGTCGGGTCATGGGCTGCACAAACAGGAAGAACTTCGCGGCCTGGTCTCTTGCATCGATGCGGCCGTGGATACCGCGCTTGCCTTCTTGCGCGTCGGTCATCCGCAGGTCGTGATTACCGGTTGCTGGGCCAATGTCAATGCGCCGGGCGCCGCGCACAGGATGCACGCCCATCCGAACAATTTTCTCAGTGGCGTCTACTACGTCCAGGTGCAGGACGGGGCCGATACCATCAATTTCCATGACCCCAGAGCGCAGACGGCGATCATGCGGCCGGCGGTCACTGAGCTCACCGCCTACAACACCGATCAGGTGGTGATCTCGGTCAGCCCAGGAACGCTAATCGTTTTTCCCGCCTGGTTGCCGCACTCGGTGGATGGCAACCAGAGCGAGCTCATGAGAATTAGCGTCAGCTTCAATGTCATGTTCGCGGCGTTTGCCCAAACCATGGGGCAGCCCCTGTGGGGCGAGCAGTGAAACGCACACTCCAGTTGTGAGAAGCGGGACACGCCGTCGTCTTCACAGCGCGCCGCTTCACGGTTGAAACGCGTACGGCGGCAAGGTGGAGAGCCGGGTATCGTCGACCGCGCCGCCCACGGTGAAGTGATATAGGCTCTGCCAGGAATAGTCGTGGATTCCAAGCAGCGCGTGCATTTCGTCATCGAAGAAGCAGCCGATCCCAGTGGAGCGCACGCCGGCGGCCTCGGCTTCGAGATAGAGAACTTGCCCGAGCATGCCGCATTCCCAGAACAGATTGCGGTAGCGCGATGGTTCATGCAAAGCGGCTGCGAACTTCGCGAGCATCCCCAGCGCAAAACAAGAGTCTGCGCCGATATCTTGGTGGCAGCAGATCGACTTGGCTATGTCGCGCAAGTCGTAAGGCAACAATAGATACAGGGGTAGATGGTTCGGTCCGGTCTTCTGCCACAACCATTCGGGGCGCATCGATTGCTTGAAGTCTGGGAGGGCGGCCGGATCGCGAAGGAACATATACAGACCCGGCTCCAGGCCATCCACGCGGTGCACCATCAGCGCAGGATGCACGAGCACGGGATCCGGCAACGCATTCCAGGGCGGTGCATCGCCGCGCACCATGAGGCACTCGAGCATTGCAAAAAGAGCCGCGGCGGGGATACGCGTGGTGCCGTCGAAATTCACGGCGCTGCGGCGTTGGCGCGCGATCTCGGCAAAGCTCACGTCCAGGGCGGGAGGGGCAGGGGGCGGAAGCGCAATCGGTGCCGGTGCGGCGGGCTCCTGCGTGAGAGTCTTGTGCGTGATGCGATGAATCGAGTCGATGTCCGGCCATCGCCTATGCTCTTGGCTCAATCGATTGGCGTGCCCGTGCCAACTCGCCTTGCTCAGAGGATCCAGCAGCCGCACGAGATCGGGACGCGCATTGGGATCGCCGACCCACAGCAGCGCATCCGGCGCTTCTCTTTCGGCAGACTCGAACTCCGCGCTGCGGTCGAGTCCCAGCAAGTTCGCCACGACATCGTCCGCGGCGGAGGCGACCAATCGGGTCTGCCAGCCAAGGGCCGCCGCGGCGTAGCTCATCGCGGCGATGGCGTGCCCGCAATCATGCTGGCAGTAGCGCCACGCGCGCATGCCGTACTTCCACGCTTCGCGCCAGTAAATCGAACTGATGCCGAGCAGAATTCCCTTGCCGGAAAAAACATCCGTCCAGCGCGGATCATCGACCGCTGCTCGTTGTTCGAGCAGGTGATCCCGGCTCAGGTAGTGATAGATCCCGGCGCACAGGCCAGGCAGGTGCGGGCACAGCAGATAGCTCTCGGTCGGATGCAGATTGCCGCTGGAAGGGTTGCAGCGCAGTGCCCAGCGGTTGGCGCCATAGGATTTCCACGCCGACAGCCCGAGTGAAAGCTCGAACAAAATGGCCACATGACCGAGATCGAATCGGCATGCGGGCGGCAGGTCGCCCCGGCGCAACTCGTTGTAGCGTGTCACCAGGGAATCCGCGGCCAGGGACAGCTTGAGTTGCGCCGCGCCGGGAAACTCCCGGAACGGGTCTGGCTGGTTCGCCCAGTCGAGTCCCGTTGGACCCGGAGCGTAATGGTTGACGCGGTGCTTGCTGCGTTGGTGATACTCGAACAGACCTTGGCTCAGTTCGGTCATATTGCGCTCAAAACAACGAATCGAGGCAACGCACTATGCGCGTGCGTAACACGACCGCGCCCAGTTATTGCGGCCACAGAGCAGAATCGAAGGGGCGCCGAACTTGACATCTTGCCAGGAGGCGGCGCCGCGAAGACAGCGATCGCGATCAAATGGCTTGCGGTCAGCCACCGTCGCTGCTCCCTTTTTGATCCGAGGCGGCAGCAGAACGCGAAGGCGGCCGATCCACGCATGGGGACGCGACCAGCCGCATTGAGTCGGGTGCGCCGCCATTGCCGTGCCGCCACTGTTTGCACTGCATGGCGGATACTCGTATCCCTTCAGGCGTTGCCTTGCCAGTGGAGGCGGCTGCTTGGCGTCAGGGTTCACGCCCCCGGAAAGGTGGCGACGAGCTCCTGTAGTCGCAATTTGGCGTCGTGCAGGATCGACGCTCCGTCGCCGAACAGAAGCACGTCGAAATCCAGACCGAGCAGCTGGCGCACGCTTTGCCGCAGGCGCGCCGGATCATCCATCACCTTTTCGCGCAGCAGCCCGCAATGTCCGGGCGGATTGCCGATCACCGCGTCGCCCACGATCAGAAGCTTGCGCTCGGGCCAGTGAAATGCGACTTCTCCAGGTGATTTTCCAGGGACGGCAACGATCGTGAACGGACCCACCGTCTCGCCAACGGTCAATGGCCCATCGATTTCAGCTCCCTGGCTGCGAGCATGCGCGGCGTCGTCCGGGTGAATGAGCGTCCTGGCGCCGGTGCGCTCGCGTACCACGTTGGCCGCCCGCGAATGGTTGCGATTGGTGAGCAGAATCCTTGCAACGCCCATGCCGGCGATGTCGGCAAGGGATTCGTCGCTCGGCGGCACCGGATCGATGCACAGGTTGCCCTCCGCGTGACGAACCAGGTAGCCGTTGAAGTTGTACCCGTGCGGTTCGGAAAACCACGCCCAGGTAAAAATATCGGGGACGATTTCGTTCATGGTGCAGCCTCCTGTCAACGCTCGCTCATTGCACCGTGGGCGTGAACATACTGCCGCTGCGATAGCATCTTGTAAACGCCGGCGGCAGCGATGCCGAAGGCCACGTGTGCCGCGAGAGCTTCGAACCAAGGAAAAACGGTCGTAGCGCCGTACCCGTTCACCGCATCGACGAACAGGCCGAGGAGGGCGCCGGCGAGCAAGGATAGCGGGTTGCGGAAATCCGATATGAGCCGGATGCGCCTATTGGCGAAGGGAGCCCGGTCCGCACCGATCGAGGGTATCCGGCGGGACTTCAAGCGTCCGAACCGGTGAAGGCTTGGTTTCGTGGGCCCGAATGGTGCGAGGAAGGAAGCGCGTCGACGCCAGACGCGTTTTCTACTACCGTAACCGTCATGCCTGCCAATCTCTCGCCCGAATACAAGGCGGCCGAGGCCAGCTTCCGCAAGACGCGCGACCCGCGGCAACGCCTCGAGTGGCTGCGCGAGATGCTGCGCGCCATCCCTAAGCACAAAGGCACCGAGCACCTGCAGGCAGATATCAAAGCGCGCATCAAGGACCTCGCCGAAGAACTGGAAGGCGGGAAAAAGGGCGGCGGGCACGGTGGTCCCGCGCTGGTGATCCGACCCGAAGGCGCCGCGCAGATCGCACTGATCGGGCCGCCGAACGCCGGCAAATCCGCACTGCACACGCGCCTCACCGGATCCGCGGCGCACGTCGCGCCCTATCCATTTACGACCCAGTATCCCGAGCCGGGCATGATGCCGCACGAAGATGTCCATTTTCAGCTGGTCGACCTGCCGGCGGTATCGCCCGAGCATCCGGTGCCCTGGCTGGCAGGCACCTTGCAGACCGCCGATGCGGATCTACTCGTCGTGGATCTCGGCGAGCCATCATGCCTCGAGCAAATGCAGGCCGTGCATGCGGCACTGCGCGCGAAGCGCATAACGCTGACCGAACGCTGGGACCCTGTCGGCGGATCATCCGGCACTGCGAATGAGAGTGACCTGGATCCTTTTGCAGTGCGGCTTCCCACCCTGATTCTCGCGAACAAGGCCGACTGCATCGCCAACGTTGAAGCGGAGCTCGAGGCGTTTCGCGAGCTGACGGGATTGCCGTATCCCATGCTCGCGGTTTCCGCAACCACTGGACAGGGTCTGGGTGAGATCGGGCCCTGGCTTTTCCACAATCTCGGCATCGTGCGTATCTACACCAAGGCGCCCGGGCGGCCGGTCGACAAGCAACGGCCCTTCACGCTGCGCCGCGGCCAGACGGTCGTCGATGTTGCGCGACTCGTGCACCACGATCTGGCGCGTTCGCTGAAGTTTGCTCGCGTATGGGGCCACTCTGGCTTCGAAGGGCAGCAGGTCGGGCAGGACCATCCGCTTGCCGATGGCGACATCGTCGAACTGCACACGTAGTCGCCACACACGTCCGTCGCGAGCGTAGCCTTTTAGCGTGACTGCATGCTGCTCATTCAACATGGATGGGTTTCGCCGTGCCGGCAGTGACGCATTCCGTGAGTCTTCGATCCGCACCAAGCCTTTTCCGATTTACCCTGCCAACGCAGCCAGGGTCTGCTCCAGGCCGTCGACAACCCGCCCCATGGCCGCGTAGTTGAGTTTCTCGGGTGTATCCCGGGCCGTATGGTAGTAGGCATAGCGATAGAACGCCGTGTCGGTGACCATGACGGCGCGATAGCCCTGTCGCCAGAACGAGACGTGGTCGCTCCATGCGACACCCGGAATGAATTCGAACGCAGCGAGCGATTCGGTCGGGAAATCGGAATGGGCGCGGAAAGCGTCGACAAGTTGCTTGAGCGATCTGCGCGAGCTTACGTTGGACACGAAAGCGAGGAAGTTGCCGCGGTCTGGATAGAAGAAACGCAGCAACGCCGGATAGCGTTGGCTGCCCGGCTGGTCGGTGAAGCATCCGAGCATTTCCAGCGACAGCATCAGCCGGATATCGTCTCCCCGCGCCCGCGCTGCCTTCGCATAGACCATGCTGCCCATCTGGCCCCCGTAGAAAAACGGCGCCTCTTCATTGACAAACCCGACGAAGCGCACGCTGCGTGCAGGCGTGCGCTGGGCGAATCCCCGGCTGAGCTCGAGCAACACCGCGATGCCACTGGCGTTATCGTTGGCGCCGGGACTGCCGGGCACGGTATCGTAGTGGGCGCCGATCAGAATGATCTCATCGGGTTTCGCCTTGCCTGGAAGCGTGACTTCGAGGTTGTCGCTCACCACCCCCTCGACTTGATAGCCGTGGGCCGCGACCTGATAGCCTTGGGTCGTCTACTGGCCGCGGATGTAGTCCGTCGCAGCCTGTAACGCCCAGGGGCGCAACACATTGCGCTCACCGATGTCTCCGGCGAGCGTCGCGACATGACCGCGGAGCCGGTCGCCCAAGCTTTGCCGGTCGGGCGTATTCGCGTCGGAATTCGGCACTGAAACGCGGATCAACTCGGCCACTCCTGCGCAACCCTATCCGAGCAGCGCGGTGATGAAGGCCTCACGCGAGACCATTGATCGATCCATCCCGTGCGCTTGGACGACGCCACGATCCTGGACTGTATCCGATAGGGACACCGCCGCGGAAGCGAACCGCTGGACATTACCAATGAAGATCCGGGTGCAATGCTACGCCGGCTATCGAGGCGAAAAGGAGCCTCGGAGCCCCGCCTCGGTTTGTCTACGAAGTCCATGGTGCGGGCTTGACCCCCCAGAGTTCATCTCGACCGCGCGATCCGCGGCACGGGGTATCAATCATCACTGGCGTACCCGCGCCGTTCGGCCTCAGGCTGCCACGCCGGCCGACGCGTTCCTCCTCAAGCAGGTTTACCTCGTCGACTGAAAGGCGGCCGGCATCCATCGCTGAGTGGACTTGAAGGGACAGACTTTACGTGTAGCCTGAATCCTGGGAGTGATCACTATGACGCGAGGAGAAATGCCATGAACCAACTCACCGTTGTGAGCGGATCGCAGGCAGGGCTGCCGACCATCATCGGAGCGACCCCGGCGGGCTTTCCGATCGGCGGCAAGATTCGCGCGGGGATCAAGGTGCTGACCCAAGCCGCGGCGCGTCACCCTGAAGCCGCGCTGATCTACGAGGCGGGCGTCAAAGCGGGCAAGGCATTCGAGGAGATCGAGACGGAGATCACAAGCGCTGCCCCCGACTTGAAGCATCCACTGGTGCCGAAGAACGTGCCGTACTTCACCGTCCGCCGCGCGGACTTTGCGATGCCGGAAGTGGCCGACCTGATTCTGGAGAAGTTTGGCGAGGATCGCGGCGAGGGGGTCGCACGCCTATATCGCTTCCCCGTGGTGTTTCCGGCCGATGCCTGGCAAGCCATCATGCCCCACGCCTTGATGTGCTACGGCGCGAGCCAGCTCAAGTACTGGTCCGAATATTCGCCTGATGGCCGCGAGCGCCACTGCATAACCTTCGACCAAGTGCCGGTCGATAGCAACGGCAAGCGCGCGATTCGTATCTTTGGGGGGCGCAAGCACATCATGCGCGCCGTAAATGGCGGGCGCTGTGATCCCGAATCGTGCGCAGAGTACCAGGCGAAGCAGTGCAACCTCACCGGGCGATTCATCTTCCTGATCCCCGGCATTCCCTCGAGCAACGCGATCGAGCTCGCGACCAACAGTTTCTATTCGATGAATGCGGCGCGCCAAACGCTGGAAACCGTAGGCTTCCTGCGCGGCGGGCGCATCGGCGGCTTCCTCGAGGGTAGGACGAGCTTCTGGTTGACGAAGCGACAGCACGAGGTGCCGATGATCGGCGAGGACGGGCAACCCCGCCGCGTGGCGCAATGGTTGATCGAGCTGGAAGCGCCGGTGGATCTGACGCGTTTCTTGCGCATCGAGGGCGACGAGAATCGACTCATCGAAGGCGAGCGCGCCGCCGCGGTGCTCAACGGGGTGGCGCCTGCGGTCGACGATTCAGCAATCCACGCGGATGCGGCCGGTCCGACAGCTACGGCCGGCACCGAGGCAACCGGAGAGGAGGACCAAGCTGCATCGCCGCCGCCGACAAGGCTGGTGGCCGAGCCCTTACCGGCAGAGGCCGCCGCAGCGCCGCTCGCCACCGATGCACTCGGGCAACTATTCGACCTGGTCGGCGCGTTGCAGATTCCCCGCGAGAAGTTCGAGCGCTATGCCAAGAAAAAGTATGGCGCCGGTTGGAACCGCAACCCTAACGGGATCAAGCGGGTATTGGGTGCGGTCGAGGCGTTCAACGCTAACCGGGGTGGCTTATTGGCTGCCATCGAAGTCGAGCTCGACGTGGTCGCCTAAGTAGACGGCGCTATGCAGACGCGCGCACGCAGAAGAGCAGAGCCGAGGTTCGGTGGTTTTGCCACGAGGTGACACATGCTGATCGCGCAGTTCTCAGATCTCCACTATGCGACCAACACGCTCACCGAAGTCGATCGGTGCTTTGGCTACGGCATCGACCGGGCGGTCGAAGCGGACATAGAAGCGGCCGTAATTTCGGGCGATGCGACGGATCATGCGCTCGAGCTCCACGCCCCTGCAGTCGAAGCGCTGGCGTCCCGGTTGCAGCAACTCGCTCAGCAATGCCCGGTGCTTCTCCTGCAAGGGACGTACTCGCATGAGCCGCCGGGGACGCTCGGTGTCTTTCGCCGTCTGTCCGGAAAACATCCGATCTACGTCGCCGACCGAATCCAACAGGTCGCACTCACGAAAGACGGACGCTGGCTCGACTCAGGTGGCTGGCGATTCGATCGGCTGCCGGAGAACGCGCGGGCAGTTTTCTCGTGCCTGCCGTCCGTGAATAGAGCCGATGTCGCGGCCGCGGTGGGTGCAACGGGGGCGGCCGAAGCCGTGGGCGAGACAATCACCGCGCTGTTGCGCGGCTGGGGTGTGGTGAATCGGCGCGCGCGAGCCGCAGGCATCCCGACGCTCGGCGTCTCGCACGGTACCGTTTCGGGCTGTGTTACCGAGCACGGCGTGCCGATGGCTGGACTCGACCATGAGTTCACGACGACCGCACTGTTCAGTGCCGAGGTATCGGCCTTTCTGCTTGGCCATATACACAAGCATCAACTCTGGCGAGAGGGGAATCGCCTCGTGGCGTATCCGGGCTCGATCGGGCGGCTGCACTACGGCGAAGAGGGAGCCAAGGGATGCATCCTCTGGACCGTCGACGCAACTGCCGCGAGCCTGGCGTTTGTCCCGACGGTGGCGCGCCGCATGGTCCATCTCGACTTCGGCGGCCCTCCGGATCTCGCGGCGATCCAGGTCCGCCGCGGCGAGTGCGCAGGGAGCGTTCGTGCGCGTGCGCTGGAATGTGGCGGAGGAGGAGCGCGAGAGCGTCGATCGCGCGGCGATCGTTGCGGCTCTCGCGGGTGCGGCCGAGGTGAAGCTCGAAGCGAGAGTCATTCCCGTGCTGCGCTCGCGCGCCGAAGGGATCAGTCAGGCTCGAAGCCTCGAACAGAAGCTGCGCCGCTGGGCGGAAGCGACGGGGGTTGAAGGCGAGGGACTTGCTGTGAGACTGAAGGAATTGGAGAGCTCCGAGGTGGAAGAGATCGTACGCAGGGTCTCCAGCGACCTGCTCGCGGCGGAGTCTCAGGCTGTTCCGCGACAAGGTGCGCACAACGAAGCGATTGCCGCGCCGACGATCGCTCCCGGAACGGTGGCCGTGGCGCAAGAGGTGCCAAATGATTCCTGAAACACTCTATCTCAATGGCTTCGCCGGCATCCGCGCCGGCCTCAATCGCGACGAGCTTTCCCTCGACCTCGTGCAACTCGCGGGCGACGCGGAGCTCGTGGCTTTCGCCGGTCCCAACGGCACCGGCAAGACCACCGTGATGGACAGCCTGACCCCATATCGACTGCTCCCCTCAAGGGCGTCGAGTTTCAGTCCCGCCGGATTCTCCTTCTACGAGCACCTGGTGCTGCCGGAGTGCGTCAAGGAACTCGTCTGGCGGCACGCGGGAAAGCGCTACCGCTCCACGCTGGTCTTCCGCATGAACGGGAGACGCAAGACCGAGGCGTATCTGCACGCCGAAGAAAACGGCCAGTGGGTCGCCGTGAAGCTGCCCGACGGCACGGTGAGCGACGGCCGCGTCGAAACCTACGACACCTGCGTCGAAGCTCTGCTGGGCAAGCCCGAAACCTTCTTCACCTCGGTCTTTGCCGCGCAGAACCGACGGCCGCTGGCCTCCTACACGCCGGGCGAGATCAAGGGACTGATGGTCGAGCTGCTCGGGCTCGAAGCGATCCGGCAGGCAGGTGACAAGGCTTCGCAGGTGGCGCGCCTGCTCAGGAACACGCTCGACGAGCGCCGTCGCGTGGTGAATGGGCTTGGCGATATCGACGGACGCATCCGAGCGCTTGAGGAGGGACTGGCTCGCTGTGGCCAGGAGATGGCGCAAAGAACAAGCGATAAGGCCGCGGCGCAAGCGCGGCTCGAGACGGCGCAAGCGAAGGTCGCGCAGCTCGCCGCGGAGCGGGACTCGCAACGCGGAACGGAAGAGCGTCGCGCCGACCTAACCATTCGGCTTGCCGCGGCCCGCGAGGCGACTGTTAAGGCGGTGGCGACGCTCGATCAGGATCGCGAACGGGAGACAGCGCGCCTCACGAAGCTTGCCGTCGAGCTGGATGAGGCGCGCTCGCTCGCTCGGCAGCGACTCGGGTCGCTGACCAAGCGACGAGAGGAGGCTAGGGCGGTCCTTGAGCAGAAGCCGGCGATCGTCGCGGCGAGCCAGCAAACCAAGGCGATGGGCGAAACCGAAGCCAGACTGCGTAGTGAGTTGGACGCAGCCCAGGCCAGGCATCGAGTAGGGCAGGAGCAAAGCAAGGCGCTCGCGGTGTTGCGCGCCCGAGCGGAGGGCTTGCGGCGGCAGGCCGGGCGATGCGGCGCTGCGTGCCGCCGGCCTCAAGCAACGGTTCGGCCTCACCGACGCGGTGCCCTGTCGCGGCACCGACCTGCAGCCGCGCTGTCAGCTCCTCGCCGATGCACGTGAAGCGCAGGTCGTGATGCCGACGGCGGACGCGGAGGAGGCGAAGATTCGCGTCACCTTGGAAGCCGTCAACGCCGAGATCCAAACGCTGGAGGCGACCATTAACGAGCTCGGCGATACGGCGAAGGCAGTGCGCGCCGCGCAGGCTGAGCTTCATACATTCAGCGAAGAGCGCCGCCGCGTGGACGGGTTGGCGGCCCTAAAAACGAACCTCGAACAGGCCGAGCGGCGCCTCGCGGAATATGCCGCGACGGAAGAGGAGATCGGCGCGTCGCTCGGGATCGCGCAACAACGTTGTGGGCGTGAGTCCGAGGAAGCGCAGAACAACATCGCAGCGATTGAAGAACGCGCGAAGGAGCAAACGGAGAACGGACGGGTGGCCATTGGCGCCATCGAGGCGGAACTCGCAGGTCTGCCATCGGCCTTTGACCTGAAACAGCTGGTGGCCGCGGAAACCGCCTTGCAAGCGATCCGAGTGAAGTTGCAGGATCTCGACGCAGAAATGCTGCGGGCCACGAAGGAGGAGGCGTCGCTGCAGGCGGAACTCGTCGGCGCCAGAGCACGGCGCGCGGAGGCAGGTCAGTCGCGCGCGGCCGTGACGCGGATCGAGGGCGAACTCGGCTGGTGGAATCTGCTTAGCAAAGCCTTGGGCAACGACGGCGTGATCGCGCTCTGCGTCGACGACGCCGGACCAGAGCTCGCGCGGCTTGCCAACGAGCTGCTGCTCGCCTGCTACGGACCTCGATTCGCGGTATCGATCCGCACCCAGGTCCAAACCGTAAAGAAGGAACTGCGGGAAGGTTTCGACGTCATGGTGTTCGATGCGGACACAGGCCAGGCGAAGAGCGTCGGTGTGATGAGCGGCGGCGAGCGTATCTTCATCAACGAAGCGTTGACCAGGGCGATTGCACTGTATCTTGCGCACGCCTCCGGTCGCCAGTACGAAACGCTCTTCTGCGACGAGGCCGACGGCGCGCTCGACAGCGAGCGCAAGCGGATGTTCATGCAGATGAAGCGGGAAGTATTACGGCTCGGCGGCGATGCGCGCGAGTACTTCGTGTCGCAGACGCCGGAGCTCACACAGATGGCGGACGTAGTGATCGACCTCGGCGCATTCTCCAAATCGAATATAGCCAGCACCGTCCATGCCGTCGCGTGATACCGGACGCGCCACGCCATCTCTCACGGCGACTCGGGGGCCTCGTCGGGCCAGCGCACGCGCGCCAGGCGCCGCCTCAGATGCTTGGTGGCTCTACGCGCTGCTGTGCGCGAACGAACGCCTTTATGTCGGCATCGCCAGGGATGTGGACGCGCGCTTCGCGCTGCACTGCTCCGGCAAGGGCGCGTTCTACACTCGCTTGAATGTGCCGCTACGGGTCGTGGCACGACAGCGCCATGAATCGAGGAGCGCTGCACTGCGGGCCGAGTACGCGCTCAAGCAACTCAGCAAAAGGCAGAAGCTGGCATGGGTGGCCGCGCTGGCACGGGCGATAGCTGCCTCGCCACTAGCCGGCGAGGGCGTGCGCCCCACGACTAATCGCTGAACGGCTGCACCCGGCTTGGGTGCGGCTATTCGGCCGGCACGGGGGACTGGCAGTCATCGACCCGTTCCTGCCAGTCGCATCTCTCGATTGCGGACGTTGGCAGTATTACTCGATCACCTCATCCGCACGTACCAATAGTGACCGCGGGATCGTATGTCGTCGTCATGCGGCGATGCCAACGTCATCGCGAGCAAGCTGATTCAGCGAGGCCAAAGTGTCGCCCGCAATGTGTTCAGTATTGACTGCGCCGAAGGTTCGTCATCTACTACCCATCGGGCGTCTCGCATGTACGAAAGACTGCAAGATGGCACGCCTCTCGTGAATCCGTTTGAACGACAAAACCACCATCGTACTTCTCATTGAGGACGATCCCGCTGATGCGAGATTGATTCTGGAGGCGCTCTCCGCAGAGGTAGACAGCCCGTTCCGTGTCGAGTGGGTTACGCTGCTTTCCGCCGGTCTCGAGCGATTGAGCAAGGAAGGAGTTGACGTGGTCATGCTTGATCTGTCGCTGCCCGACGTTCAGGGCATCGAGGCGTTCGATCAGGTATGCCTGGCTGCGCCAGATCTTCTCATCCTGGTGCTGAGCGGCTTGACCGATGAGGAAGTGGCTCGGCAGGCTGTGCAGCGCGGCGCGTATGATTACTTCTCCAAGGGCCACGTCGACGCCCACTGGCTCCCGCGGGCCTTGCGTTACGTCATCGCCCGCAAGACGGCCTTGGATGCGCTGGCGGTCAGTGAAGCCCGCTTCCGGGCGATAAGCGATGCCTCCCCGCTGGGTATTCTCGTCACCGACAAGCAGGGCAGTTGCCTGTACACGAACGCCGCCTATCACAGAATCTCGGGACTGAGCTTTGAAGAGGCGCTGGGCATGAACTGGAAGGTCGCGATCCACTCGGATGATCGCGAGCGGGTATTTGCCGAGTGGCAAGACGCAGCCCAGAACCAGAAGCCATTTCAGACAGAATTCCGCTTCTTGCGGGAAGACCAAAGCGTCGTATGGACGCGCGTCAACGCAGCCCCTATGCGCCAAGGAAAGAAGCTGCACGGCTATGTGCAAACGGTGGAGGACGTCACTGAGCGCAAGGCGGAAGAGGCTCTATTGCAAGACGCGCAAGAGAAGTTGTTCGAGGAAAAGGAGCGCGCCCAGGTCACGCTCAACTCGATCGGAGACGGCGTACTTACCACGGACACACGCGGGAACATCACCTATCTCAATCGGGTCGCCGAGGAAATGACCGGCTGGCCGTGGCAGGACGCATCAGGCCGCCCGCTCGCCGAAGTGTTCAGTGTCATCGACGGGACAACTCGCCAACCCGCTCGCAACCTGGCGGAGCAGGCGGTGCAGCAAAACGAAATCGTGAGCCTGGACATGCATAGTGTGCTAGTCCGGCGCGACGGGTACGAGTCCGGGATCGACGATTCGGCCGCCCCCATCCACGATCGGCACGGCCGGGTCGTTGGTGCGGTGTTGGTTTTCCACGATGTCAGCGACTCGCGAGCCACTGCGCTCAAGATGTCCCACCAGGCACAGCACGACTTTCTCACCGGCCTGCCAAACCGGCTGCTCCTAACTGATCGGCTCACCCAGGCGATAGCGCTGAGCCGCCGTCACGGCAACAAAGTCGCGCTGCTGTTTCTGGATCTGGATCACTTTAAACTCGTCAACGACTCCCTGGGGCATGTGATCGGCGACAAACTGCTGCAGTCGGTGGCGCAACGCTTGACGACCTGTGTACGCGCTTCGGACACCATATGCCGCCTGGGTGGAGACGAGTTCGTGGTACTGCTTTCGGAAATCGAGCATGTCGACGCGGCGACCCACTGCGCGGAGAAGGTGCTTACGGCGATAGCGGTACCACACCTCATCGGTGGGCACGAGGTCCATGTCACCTTGAGCATTGGTATCAGCGTCTGCCCCGATGACGGCCGGGATGCTGAAGCCATGCTCAAGAATGCGGACATGGCGATGTACCATGCCAAGAAAATGGGGCGCGACAACTACCAGTTCTTCACGCAGGCATGAACGCCCTGGCTCCCCCGAGTAAGTGGTGGTCCTGAGCATTGAAGGAGGCGCCTCAACCACTTTGGGCTCAAAACGGCTGTTTGAGCTGAGAGCTGCATGGTTGCAAGCAATCACGCAAAGTTGACCGGCGTTTGTCCCGCAGCGAAAACAGGTGCGTTGCCTTGAGATCGGACGGGGCCGCTTCACTTTGCCCGCGCTTTCCAACAAGACAGTGACAAGCCGAATGACGGGTTTCGGGCAATTTGAACGGCGACCCTGACCGTCTGCAGCTGGCCGGTCAGCGACACTAACGCCACCAATCCGAACGTCCGCAGACGCGGTGGTTGCAGACCTTCACGCGGGAAGCATTGACACACCGGGTCGAGTGGGCTCCTTCGGTTGCCGGGATGCGAGCGTTCGTTGGCGATCGCTGGGAGTCGGCCAGCGGCGCACATGGGGCTGCGACCATGGCAAGGACGACGTACCCTGCGGGACGATGACTTCACTTCCCAACTGGGTCGAAGCGGCCTGCGGGCAATGGGCTTGGCGCGGCTAGGTGCGACCACCGTTTGCGGTGGTACCGAGGCCGGGACAGGAATCGGTGTGGGACTACCCGCGCCCGCCGAGGCTTGCACCCGATCAGCGCGAAGTGGTGGTGCGCTGGGGCGAGGTTGAGTTTGGCGCGCACCCGCCGCGCTCTGCGCGTGCTGGCGACATCGCGCCCGCCGAGCTACTACTTGCCGTGGGACGACGTGGCGAAGCATCTGCTGCAGCCCGCGCCAGGCGCCTCGTTCTGTGAGTGGAAGGGCCCGGCGAGCTATTGGACGCTCGTCGATGGTGATCGTCGTCTAGCCGACGTCGCCTGGAGCTACCCGCATCCACTTCCTCGCGCCGAAGCGCTGGCGGTGTGCGTGGCGTTCAACGCTGGGGCGCTCGATTGTCGCGTCGACGGTGCCGCCGTGCGACCGCAGCCGGGCGGCTTCTATGGTGGCTGGATCACGCCAGAATTGGTCGGCCCGTTCAAGGGCGAGCCGGGCAGCCAACACTGGTGAGGGTTGGCAATGCTGCAGCGACGCGGCTGCTTGCCATCACTTGTCTCGACCTGCCTCGACCGGACAAACAAGGTCCGATCACATTTCAATCAGCGAGCGCGTTCCTCGTGTGGCCGACGCCGGAGCTCACCGCGATTGCTGATGGCGTGATCGACACGGCGGGGCTCGCGAGATCACGTGTGGACGGCAGGAGAATGGCGGTGTTATCCGCGCCTTCGATTGGTGGTACTGTCCCAACTTGATTGCTTCCTTCGGGGTGAGGGTAGAGCTGGCATTGCCCGAGGCTTGGCTTCCACAGAAAATGCCTTGCCGGCGAGGACCGGGTTTGCTCTCCTTTCGAGGTAGGGTACGGCCATGTCTCTCGCTTCATTTGTGCAGGCTCATGCTGCCCACGCCGATTGGCGCGTGGCCCTGGCTCAGAGCCAGAGGCAACTTCAAACACAGATCGCCGCCCGTGCCGCGCAGCAGGGTGATTCCACCCCGTTCACGCTGGGCTGGTGCTATCTGAGCGACTATTACGCGCCAGAGGCCGAGGCGATTCTCGACGAACTGCGCCTGCGCATGCCCGGCGTGGCCTGGGTCGGCACGGCCGGTGTCGGCGTGGCGGCCAGCGGCGTCGAATACTTCGACGAACCGGCCCTGGTGCTGATGGTGGCGCCGCTCGCGCGCGCCTCGTTCCGGCTGTTCTCCGGCCGGCAGCCGCTGCCTGCGGCGTCGTCCGGGTTCGTAGCCCATACCGCGCTGGTCCATGCCGAGGGCAGCACGCCTGACCTGCAGGAGTTGCTGCACGAGCTGAGCGCGCGCACGGCCACCGGTTATCTGTTCGGAGGGCTGTCGTCGGCACGCAACCGTCCACTGCACATGGCGGATGGCGTACTCACCGGCGGTTTGTCCGGGGTGGCCTTCGGCGCCGAAGTGGGCCTCATCTCGCGCGTGACCCAGGGCTGTCAGCCGATCGGACCATGGCGCAAAATCACCGAGGCCGAGCGCAATTTCGTGGTCAGCCTGGACGGGCAGCCCGCGCTCGATTGCGTGTTGCAGGATCTAGGGCTCGAACGGGACTCGCCGGATGACGAGTTGGCGCAGGCGCTGTCCACGACGCTGGTGGGCTTGATCACCAGCGCCGAGGACGTGCCAACGCGGCCCGGACAGTTCGGCGCGGATACGGTGGTGCGGCACCTGGTGGGCGTGGACCGGCAGCACCAGGTCCTGGCGATCGCCGAGCGGATCGAGCCCGGCATGCGCCTTGCCTTTTGCACGCGCAACGCAGAAGCCGCAAAGCTCGACCTGGTGCGCATTGCGACGGAAATCCGCGACGAATTGGAAAGCGCCGCGGCACGACGCATGGCGGGCGCGCTCTATGTCAGTTGCTCGGGCCGCGGCGGTCCACACTTCGGCGCGCGGCACGCCGAGCTACAGATGGTGCGCAGGGCCCTGGGTGACGTGCCGCTGGTCGGGTTTTTCGCCGGCGGCGAGATCGCGAGGCATCACCTCTACGGCTACACCGGCGTTTTGACCGTGTTTACCACACCAGGCTGACGTAGGAGCGTGCAAGCCTCAACCGCTAGAATTGTGTACCGCAGCGACCTCGACGACCACGCATCACGACGAATTCTGCTTGGCTTGCCTCTTGTGGGCTTTCTGGAATGGCTTCTTGTATTGCGCGCCGCCACGGGGCCTGGGTTGACCGGCAGCGGCAGGGGTGTTTCGCCGAGCGCTTTGCTCCTGAGGTTGCTGCCGATTGGCGGAGGAGAGCTCAATTTCAAGCGCATGGATCTCATCCCACTGGACGTCGGTGCGTTGGCTCTCCGCTATTGCCAGAAGTTCTTGCAAGCGACCGCGGGGGGACAGCTTTTGTGGTGCATTCATGACGATATTTTCCCATCGTTCGGCAGGTGCGTCCCCGCCCGGCGCCAAGCCGTCGGCCGCCCACCGTCGCCTCACGGTGCCTACCTGGCTCCGCTCACGAACGACAACTCCTGCTCCGCAGTAATCAATCCATGCGCTCCCTCTTCGAAGTTCGTCTCGTCAACGACGCGTTCGGCGACCCGGGCCTGTATGTCGACTTTCGCGACGAACGGCGAGCGCTGCTGTTCGATCTCGGCGACATCAGTGTGCTGCCGCCGCGCAAGCTGATGCGCCTGTCGCACATCTTTGTCACGCATACGCACATGGATCACTTTTCCGGGTTCGACCATCTGTTGCGGGTCGTGCTCGGGCGCAAGGTCCAGGTGGTGCTGTTTGGCGGGCCCGACTTCGTGGCGCAGGTCGAACACAAGCTGCGCGCGTACACCTGGAACGTGGTACACCGCTACGAGGTCGAGTTGGTGATCGACGTGCATGAAGTCGGGGTCGACGGTCGGGGGCAACGCGCTCGTTTTTCGAGCCGCAGGCGATTCGAGCGCGAAGCGTGCGCTTCGTTCGAACTGCGCGATGATGTGCTGCACGAAGAAACGACGTTCCTCGTTCGTGCACGCTTTGTCGACCATGACGTCCCGTGCCTCGCCTACGTCATCGAGGAAAAGGCACACGTCAATGTGGGGAAGGATCGCGTCACGGCACTCGGGCTGGCGACGGGGCCGTGGCTGCGCGAACTGAAACAGGCGGTTCTGACCGGTGCGCCGGGCGAGACGCCGATTGTGGTGCGATGGCGTGACCAGCAGGGCGAGCACGCCGTGACCCGACAGGTCAGTGAACTGAGCGAGCTGATCCTCGACGTCGGTCCCGGCCAG
>CAWELU010000042.1:0-292475 GCA_963809965.1 uncultured beta proteobacterium | reverse complement strand
GTTGGAGCGTTACAGGATCCCCCGGGACGTGGCGATTGGATTGTTGCTGCTGCTGTTCGTACTCTCCGCTCTGTTCATAGTGAACCGTATCCGGGCCGTCATACCCACGGATGTCCAGGCCATCGAGCTCAAGGTCGAGGTGCTCCACAAGATCAACGAGCGCTACAAGGCGCTGATGGGTCTCGACGAATCGCTGGCAAAGGGAAATCGGCTCTACCGACTCGTGCATCGAGACCTGGACCCGTTGGTGGATCGTGTCAACCACGAGCTCGCCCTCACGCCCGAGGAACGCGCCACATTTTTCGCCTCGCGCCCGCGCCACCCCGACGCGTCAACGGCATCCGATCGGCTGCTCGATCACGATCGAGCGAACCTCCTGACGCTCAAGCTGCGCTCGCGGACCGCGCTCGCCGAGGCTGACGCGGTGGGCCCTGGACGCCCCGAGGTTGTCCAAGCGCCGACGCTGGTCCCGAAGAAACCTCTCGCAGCGCTGGCCGACATCCTGTCCACGTGGTTGGTAGCCCCTCTGGTCTTCCTGTTCCTGCTGCGCGATACCGGCGAGCTCAAACGCGGCCTTCTGGGGATGGTTCCCAACCGGTTGTTCGAACCGGCGCTAACGGTCATGGCCGACCTCGACCGCGCGGTGGGCAGCTACGTGCGCGGCATATTCCTCGAGGGCGCGTTGCTCGGCTTCACCGTGGCGCTGTTGCTCACGGTCGTCGGCGTTCCTCTGCGCTGGGTGATCGCCATCGGACTTCTCTCGGCGGCTACGAGCGTGGTTCCGTACGTCGGCTTCGTGATCGCAGCGCTGGGAGGGCTGGGGTATGTCCTCCTGGCGGAGGAGGTCCAGTCGCTGCTACCCACCGTCGATATGGATAGCGTCTGGATCTGGGTGATTGTGGCGGTGGGGCTTGCCGAGCTGCTCAAGAACGTCATCTACGAGCCGCTGGTCCTTGGCGGTGCCGTCAAGCTCCACCCACTCGTCGTGGTGATCGGAGTATTCGGCGGCGCCATCCTGTTCGGCGTAGTCGGGATGCTGCTCGCGATTCCCGCTATCGTCGTCCTCAAAGTCTTCGTCTCGAGCACGGCGAGACAACTCAAAGCCTATGGACTCGTCTAGCAGCCTGTCGGACTTTCGTTTCTGGAAATCTTGACTACACTGGATTGCATTGAGGTCTTTCGGTGAGTGAATTCATGGCGCGCTTTGTTCCGGTTGATCGCGATACGCAGTTTCTGTTTCCGCCGAGCGTGCAGGAGTGGCTGCCGGAAGATCATCTGGCGCGGTTCGTGGTCGACGTGGTCGAGCAACTGGATTTGTCGGGCCTCGAGCAAAGCTATGCCGGTCGCGGCAGCGATGCCCACCACCCGGCGATGCTGGTGGCGCTGTTGCTCTATGGCTATGCCACCGGGACGTTCTCCAGCCGGGCCTTGGAACGGGCGAGCTATGACTCGATCGCTTTTCGCTACGTCACGGCGAACACCCATCCGGATCACGACACCATCAACAGTTTCCGCAAGCGTTTCCTGAAGCAGATCGAGGCGATCTTCGTCCAGGTGCTGGGCTACGCCCGCGAGGTGGGCATGTTGAAGCTGGGCACGGTGAGTATGGACGGGACCAAGGTGCATGCCAACGCCTCGCGCCACAGCGCCATGAGTTACGGCCACGCCAAGAAGCTGGAGGCCAAGCTCAAGGCCGAGGTGGCGGAGCTGATGAAACGGGCGGAGGCGGCCAACGCCAAGGACTTGCCGGAGGGCATGAGCCTGCCCGAAGAGTTGCGCCGCAGAGAAGAGCGCTTGGCGGCGATTGCCGCGGCCAAGGCGAAGATCGAGGCGCGGGTCAAGGCCGAAGCTGAGGCCGCCTACGCTGCCAAGCTGGCGGCGCGACGGGCGAAGAAGAATGGCAAACCTCCGCGCGGTCGGCCGCCGACCCCGCCCAGTGGCACCCCCAGCGACAAGGATCAAGTCAACTTCACCGATGAGGACTCGCGCATCATGCCGGTGCCCGGGGGTGGCTTCGAGCAAGCCTACAACGCCCAGGCCGCGGTAGATAGCGACAGCCTGTTGGTGGTGGCGACCGCGCTGACACAGGCGACCAACGACAAGCAGCAAGTGGTGCCGATGCTCGAGCAACTGCAAGCGTTGCCGAAGGACCTGGGCCGCGTGAAGCGGTTGCTGGCCGATACCGGGTATGCCAGCGAGGACAACGTCAACGCCTGTGCCAAGGCCAAGATCGAGCCGTTGATCGCGCTCGGCCGCGAAGCCCATCATGGCTCGCCGTTCGATCGCTTCGCGGAGCCGGCGCCACTGCCAAGTAAGCCGACGCCGTTGGCAGCCATGCGGCATCGCTTGCAGACGCGACGCGGGCGCAAGCTGTATGCGTTGCGCAAATGCACGGTGGAGCCGGTGTTCGGATTGATCAAACACGTCATGAAATTCCGGCAATTCTTGTTGCGCGGAATCAACGGCGCACGCGGCGAGTGGAGTTTGGTCTGTCTGGCATGGAATCTGAAGCGAATGAGTGCCCTCGGCGCGTAAAGCGCGGGCAATTTCGCTCGTCGAAACCAGACTGGAAAGCATTACAACGATCTCCTCCGCCCCTTTCGTAACGCACTTTCTTCCGCTTCATCCCACCGCAGCTGAAAAATGAGTCGTCGCCAGCCAATCAACCGAAAACCGCGGATCTCAAGTCCGACGGGCTGCTAGACCCGAGTATTCAGTTCTGCGGACGAAAATCTAGGGACTCAGTGGATCAAAGGGTGCACCATTCCTGGTACCCAGTGGCAGTACGACGTACTCAGCCGGTTTCCACGTCAAGGTCAATGTACTTGGAAATTCGGACTGGTACGTCAGTGGTGAGCGTCGAGGGCAATGCCCGAGATCGACCCGTTGCTGTCTGTCGCGCTCTAGAGGAGCGGACGTTGGCAGACTTCGCCGGAAAGCTACGAGCAGCCGATCGCGCGGCCGATTATTCAATCAATCGAGGTTCACGCAGCAGCACCGATTGCGGGATCGTGAGGCCGAGCGCCTTGGCGGTCTTGAGATTGATCACCAATTCGTACGTGCTCGGGCGATCGACTGGCAGGTCTGCAGGATGGCCCCCGCGGAGGATACGATCGACGTACGCGACACTAGGTGCGATCGACGCGTCGAGGCCGCCTGCAGCGTTGTAGGAAAGCAGGCCGCCCGCCTCGACGAACCACGACGACGCGGCAGCGCTCGGCAGCCGGTTATGCAGGGCAAAAGCGGCGATACGCTCACGCGCCGCAAAGGTCACGGGACTGCCCGCCAACGCCAGCGCCTGCGCGCGCCAGCTGAGAATGTCCGCGAACGCAGGGCCAAGGTCTTCGTCTTTCGCAACGTAGTGATAGCGGACGTCATAGCCCAGCCGTTTTACCGCCGGGTCGAGCAGGGGTCTGATGTCGAAACTGTCCCCATTTACTTTCGCCTCCATGCCCGCACTGAGAATCCAGGAAAGCCGGGTCGCGGTCGGCGCGATATCCTTGAGGAAGTCGAGCCGCTTCGTCGATACCTCAATTCCGGTGTAGGTCGACACCCCTGTTACATTGCGTCCCGGTCGAGCAAAGGAGTCGATGAGGCCCGTTTCGACGGGCCAGGGAACGCCCACGAACACGATCGGAATTGTCTTGGTTGACCGGGCCGCGGCGACCGCTGCATCTCCGGTGATCGCCCAGATGACATCCACACGCTTGCGTACCAGTTCCTCGGCCAGCGCGGGAAACCGTTCGGCCTTGTAGTCCGCGAAGGCGCCCTCGAGGACCAGGTTCTGTCCCTCGATCCACCCCCGCGTCTTCAACTCGGCACGGAGCACACTCCGAAAAGAACGCTCCGCATCCTGAGAAGACGCAGGCACCAAGACGCCAAGCGTTTTTGTCTGCGCAGAGGGCATAGATTGCGCGCGCGCAACACCGGGTCCGGCGCCTGCGCCGAGGGCAAGTAGTGCGGTGATGGCGTCGCGTCTGTTCATTGGATCCCTCGGCCGGGGCAGCCAGCATCGCCGTTGCGGCGAGCAACACTTGCCTGTGCCCCAGTTGCTTGTCTCATTACTCGCTCTCAGATATGCCCGGGGACAAGTCTACGCTCACCGCTCCGCTATGATTCGACAGCCCAATCGAACGACCGCTATGAGCGACGTCGCCGCATGACTGCTCTTGGCCGTTCAGCGACCATCGAACATGATGCATGCCTGTCACAAAGCGGTAAGAATGCGGCCACGGGAACCCGGTCTGGAGGCGCGGTGAACTCGATCATCGAAGACGTTCGCGAATACGAGCGATGGTTGCGCAAACAGTGCTCCGTCGTCGACTCCGGTGTCAAGGAGAAGCACAAGCGCATGCGGAAGAGCGCTTTCGATTTTCTGAGGGCGACGTATTTCCGCTGGGCACGAGTCATCGAAACGGTGTGCGGCGATCTGCACGCAGCGCCGCGCGTGATGAGCGTGGGCGACACGCATGTCGAGAATTTCGGAACCTGGCGTGACGCGGACGGGCGCCTCGTATGGGGCGTCAACGATTTCGATGAAGCGGCGGTAATGCAGTATCCCTACGATCTCGTCCGGCTCGCGACAAGCGCGCTCCTCGCGCCTCGCATCGACCTCACCCCGGCGCAAACGGCACGCGCGGTCGCTCGCGGATATGCAAGAGGCCTCGCCGACCCGCGTCCGACGCTCCTCGATCAGCACGCGCAGCAGTTGCGTCCGTTCGCCGATGGAGATGTCGCAGCCAACCGGAAGTTCTGGCAGGGTATCGCAAAGTGCCCGGAGGCAAAGCCCCCCTCGGCCGCGCGACGAGTTCTCCTGGGAAGCCTCCCGAACGGCGCGCGCCTCGTCCGTTTCGGCACACGCCAAAGCGGCGCCGGCAGCCTCGGGCGACCGCGATACGTGGCGATCGCCGAGTGGCGATCAGGCATCGTCGTGCGCGAGGCGAAGGCGCTCGTGCCCTCGGCTTGGGCGTGGGCGCACGGCAAGAGCAAGCGAACCAAAGTCGACGGCCTTGCCGGTGGCACGTATCGCGCGCCCGACGCGGCTCTACGCGCGCGTGGCCGCTGGATTGTGAGGAGACTGGCCCCCGATTCGCGCAAGCTCGACTTTCGAGACATCGCGAAATCGGGATTGACGGCTCACGTCCTGTTCAGGATGGCCGCCGACATCGGTGCGGTGCATGCGGCGGACAAGCGAAGTGCCAACATTCAGGACGATCTCGCTTCGCGGGCGGCGAAGTGGCTGCTATCCGCCGCGAACGCCGCGCACGAGTCCGTGCTCGAGGATTACGATGAGTACTGTAGGCGCCACAAACGATGACGACGCGCGAGCGCAGGCCCCGGGTTCAAACCGGCGGACCTGCGCACTGACCGGCCCCCCGCGCAAATCCGTCCTGCTCTCCGGCAAATTGAGATGTGAGGGCGACCGTCTGGAACTGGCCGGTCAGCGACCGTCGAAAACGGCGGATCGCTCAGGGCTCTGGCGATCCTGTGTCTATATCGCCGCGGCTTAACTCGGCGCGTGCCGCTGCTGCCAGGGCTTGATATTTGGATCGGAAGGCATCGAGGTTTTCTTCCTCAAGTTCTTCTAGATCGAGAAGAGCGTTATGAGCGCCTTTCGTGGCTCGGATCAGTTCGTCGAGCTTCACTTGGATTGCCTCGGTGTCTCTATTCTGGGTATTTTGAATGAGAAAGACCATCAGGAAGGTGATGATCGTAGTGCCAGTATTTATGACCAATTGCCACGTGTCGCTGAAGTGAAACACAGGGCCTGTGACGATCCAAACGACGATGACACCAACAGCTAACGTGAATACTCTGGGACGGCCACAGAAGTGCGCCGCCCTTTTTGCGAACTGAGAATACCAGGTAGTGCCACGCATAGCAGTCCTTGTTCTGGGAACCTAACAGCATCAACGAACCTGCGGGTTCGTACCATTGGAATTTCTAAGAGCATTCCGAATCGCGATACGCGTATGTGATGATAGTACGGAGAGGTAGCATAGGACTCTTGTGGAGACTTGGCGCGACGGTCCGCTTCTGGGAAATTTCTCGACGGTCCGGTCTTGGCCGGCAACAGCCCGATAGAGGTCGCTTCGCTTCGGCGGAAGACGACCCGGTGCTACCTGTCGAGCACCGGTGAAGCGGACGTTCATGTGTCCGAGCCGAGACTTGATCTGACGGACACGCCGACTAAGCTGCTGCAGTTACCGGCTCGGATGTCGGTTGGATCCGGTCCAATTGCTTATCGTATGCCAACGATGCGCTCTCGATGTACGTCGGTCGGGTGGCCGCGCTCGGTCCCCGGGACGAGCGCCACATGCCGGAAACGCAGCACTTTATGGCGTGCGGCGGCGCTCCGCGAAGGCCATTCGGCCCCAGCGCCATACGTATTGAATGCCTGAAGCCATCACGGCGACAAAGGTAACGACGAAGAGTGGCGGCATCCAAGCCGTTGCGTCAATCCACCCTGCGGCGGCGGCCATCACCAGCAGCAGCACGGCAAACTCGATCGCGGTGTTCAGCTTGGACAGGCGCGTGGGTTTGATGTCGAGGTGCCCGCGCACGACCCGGTAGGCTAACGCGCCGCCGACGATCACGACGTCGCGGCCGATGATCGCGATCGCGAGCCAGAGTGGGATTCGGCTCTGCCATGCAAGCATCACCGTCGCGACGAACATATTGAGCTTGTCGGCGACCGGGTCGAGCAACGCGCCGAACTTCGAAACCAGCTTGAAGCGGCGGGCAATATAGCCGTCGGCCAGATCGCTCAGCGCGGCGGCCAGGAAAATCGGGAAAGCGATCGCATATTCGCCCGACCACGCGAAATATGCCATGAACGGGATGAGTGCCAGACGCAACAGCGTAAGCAGATTGGGCACGTTGCCCATGACGCTCCCCCTGGGCGGCGATGCGGGATTATGGCCTATCCAACGATCTCCCAAGAAGGCAACGGAAGCGGTTATCAGAGTGCTTCGCCAGTGACCTCGATGGGTTCCCACTGATGAACGTGTATTCCGCACGCGCGTTGGTGCCAGTCGTTCATCCGCGGCTGGGGTCCTCTCAATGGTCGATTGCGCGGTCGCACGGCGGCCGTCGGCGACACGACCGTACGACCGCTTTCAGGAAAACTGGCGACGGCAACCACGGGCCGCTCTTGGCCGAACAGTGCCGGCCGGTCCATCCCGCCGAACGACAGCTATGTGGCGTCCAACCGTTGTTCGATAGGAGCAGCTGACATTCGGCAGTCGTCCCAAGCGATCACTGGCGCCGGCCTGTCGTAGAGGGGAAAATGCAACTCGGTTTCTTCAATAGCGGCTCGCGATGCAACATCAGCACTATCATCTCCTTGCGTCGCCCCGAGCCTGTACACCGGTCGGGGAAACTTCAAACCAACCCGAGGTGGTGCCTCCCACCCCCATGCGCTGGATCAAGAGCCCGGCCTGGGACCTCGTCTGGGTCCTGAATGCGCTGTGGTTGGCCCCCCTGGTCCTACTGCTGGCGCGGGGTCATGACCATGTGCGCACCAGTCCAGTAGACGGGCTGTTCTTTGCCCTCGCGGTGCCTCTGTGGTTCGGCCACCGCGTCTCGTCGGCTTGGCTGGCCTACGCGACCCCGGTCTACCGCCCCCTGCTCACCACGCAACGGCTGCGCTTCGTAGTGGCTCCGTTGACCATCGCCGTGGCCTGCTTCGCCCTGCTGCTGGCTCCCGAGACCGTGCTACCGATGCCGCTGACCGAGCGCGTGGTCTGGCTCGCCGCCCTGGACTACCTGCTGGTGAGTTACCATTTTGCCGCGCAGCACTTCGGGCTGCTCAGCCTCTACCGAGCGCGCGCGGGCAGAGCGTCGGACGCGATCACGCGACGGCTCGACCGGTGGTTTGCGCTCGTCGTAGGCGGTGGCTTCGTCGTGCTGGCTGAGGCCCTGGCCGGATCGATCGCCTACCAGGACCGCTGGATCGACCCGATGCTGGGAGCGGGCGGGGCGGACGCGCTCGCGCACACGCTGCACGAGGGCGGCATCGTCGTCGTTGTGATCCTGACCGCCCTGATGCTGCACGTCGAACTGCGCTCGCAGCGCCCATCGCTGCCGCGTTTGGCCTACGTACTCGGCGTCTCGGCCATGGTGCTCTTCGCCTTCCTCGCGCGCGAGCCCTTCCTATTCATCGTGCTTTGGAGCGTGCAGCATTGGAGCGCCGCGATGGGACTCGCCTCGCTCGCTGCTTCTGGTGGGGGCCAGGCGCCTAGCGCGCACTGGCAGCGCCTGCTGGCGCCCATCAACCGGCGCGGCTGGGCAGTGCTGCTTGTGCTCGCCGTCGTTTCCACCATGCTGCTGCCGGTGCTGGAGGTGCAGGCCGTGTCTACCGAATACGTCTACGCCGACCGCATCTTCGGCAATGCGGCGTGGTGGCTGCGCTCGTCGTCCTTCGTGCCGGCGCTGCTGGCACTGGGCTTCGCGAGCGGCTTCATCCACTACCTGCTGGATCGCGCTACCTTCCGCTTCTCCTCGCCCGAGGTGAGGCAGGCCGCCCGCGGCCTGCTGCAGTCAAGATCGTCACACCGATAGCGACCCTCGACGCGACAAGAGTACGAATTCTGCGCCGTCGTGCCTGGGCTAAATCTTGCTGACGCTACTGCTTCGCGCCGAACGAGTGATCGAATAGCGGTTCCGCGAATGATCGGTACCGGCCAATCGGGGCGGTGGCGCCAACCGTTTGCAACTGTCCGTCCAGAGAACTGTCGCCCTTCAGGTCTCGCGGCCCTAAAGCTGCCGTTCGCCAACTACGGGACGCGACCCGAAGCCGACGAAATCGGCGCTCCGAAGCGGCCCTTCGAGAGTTCGGTAGCAGCCGTTCGCGACGGGGGCCCAACAAGTGAGGCTCCACATTTTTCATTGGGCGGCAGCCGCCCGTGCGCCCGCAGTGGGAGGAACGATCCGTGCGCCCACGTCCTTGAGCAGGCGCTTGAATTCGGGGGAATCCGCTGATGATCATTCCCGCAGCCCTGCGGAGCCTGTCGACCGCCTCGGGCGGCAGCACGAACGTCGTGGGCTGCTGGTTGAGGTACGCGAGTTCCGCCTTGTCCTTCAAGGCCGAAAACGACACGTCGATCGCATAGATCTCGGCCTGCGGGACGCGCAGCGCAGCGGCGACCGCCGGGTCCTTGTTCGCGGCATAGGCGGGCGAATTGCGCACTTTGCGCATCGTTTGCCACTGTGCCGCGGTGTCCTTGAGGAGCTCGACCGCCTCGAAGGAGAACGCATCGATCGGCGTGCCGGCCGACTTGAGCAGGATGTCCACGGTTCCCGGCGGCGCTCTCCGACTCGTCCCAGTTGGTCGGCGGCGACGACACCGAATTGACGATGAAGACGATGATCCGGCGGGCGTTGTCGAACGGGGACGGCACGCCGGCTTCGTGCAGCGCCTCGAGGACCTCCAGCGCATCGAGCACGGCGCGCATGCCGACGTTGTCCGACACACCGCCGTCGACCAGATGGAGATAGGGCCGATGGACGCCGTCGCCGAAAGCCTGCTCGGCCTTGAGCGAACGTATGGCCCGTGCGGCGGGCCGTGGCGGGTTGTCGGAATCGAGGAATGGCTTCAGAAATGCTGGCGTGACCGCGTTGCAGGTGCCGCCGTAGTTGTTGAGCGTCACCGGCGAGAGCACGACGGGCACCGCCGAGGACGCCGCCGCGGCGCGCGACAGGTGGACGGCGTTGAGATCCGAGCAGATCACGTCGAAGATGCGCTGGTTGAAGACGAAGCGGGAACCGGTCGAGATGTCGGTGGCCGACGCCATGATGAACGGGCCCTTGCCGCGGTTGAGATCGCCGAAGGTCGCGTTGTTGAACAGGATCTCGTCGTACAGCTCGGCCGCAAGCTCGGAGCGGCCCCAGGCCGTTCCGCTGAGCTTGCCCCAGTTGGCCGGGCTGAACGTGCGGGAGACGATCTCGCCCTGCACATCGCGCTTCAGGAAGCGCTGCTCGTACTCGGCGAACAGCTTGTCGCCGTAGAGACCGTAGGCCAGCGCCGTGAAGCTGCCACCCGACACGCCGGTGATGACGTCGACTTCGTCGAGCAACCGGGCCTTGTTGCCTTTCGGCCCGACGACCTCGGTGTCTCGCAGGAACTCGAGGACGCCGTACGAAAAGGCGGCGGCGCGCGTGCCGCCGCCCGAGAACGCGAGGACGACCAGGTTCTCCTTGTCCTTGTCCGTCTGGCGCGTCTCGAAGCGGTAACCGGTTCTCACATCGGCCTGCGTGATCGGCGGGTTGACGGGCCGGGGAGCGGTGGCACAACCGCCGAGAAGCAGCAAGAGCGCCAGCAAGGAAGGCACGCGCAATCGAGTCATCGTTTCTCCCGAGAAGTTTCGGCTGGCGCCCGCACGCTGCGGTCAGCAATTCGGTGCGATCCCTTGCTACTTCATCGGCTGCTTCAAGGGTGATCTTGTAGCGCGCGAGTATACCCGTCGGAACGGCGCAATTTGATTTTGTGGTGTCATCCGATATTTGCGACAGACTGACCAATGCTGTTCACTCGCCCCAGTGGCCGCAATGTCCGCTTTGAATAGCATTGGGCCGAGGCGATGACCGACTGGTGTTGGCCGAACTCGCCCATTGGTGACAGGCGACCGAATGGCCGGTGTCGCGGCATTGCTGCCATTGGCAGCGTCAACTTGTCCGGCAGGGAGGGGTCGTTCTCCGACGAAAGGTCAACTTGGTTCGATGGTCTATGCGAGCACGCGCTGCGTGAGGCTAACGCCGACCCCGAGAGTCCGGGCAATCTTCACCTTGCCTATCCCCGCGCGGCTAACTCGCGGATGCGCTGCTCGGTTTCTGTGTCTATCCTTGGCCGCCCCAACGTCCTCCCTTTGGCGCGTGCGCGGGCGAGTCCAGCCTTGACTCGTTCCTGGATGATCGACCGTTCGAACTCCGCGAACACACCGGATCCGAACATCGCTTTGCCGGAGGGGGTCGAGGTGTCCAAGGCCTGCTGGTGCATGTAGAGGTCAACCCTTTTCGACTGGAGGTCGCTGAGGAACCCGACGAGATCCTGGAGACTGCGACCCAACCGATCGACGGACCACGCGGCCACCAGGTCGATCTCCTTGCGGGCGACCGCGCGTCGTAGGGCATCAAACTGGGGGCGATCCTTCCGTCCTTTGGCGCCACTGATGCCGTGATCGATGTATTCGGCTGCGATCGACCAGCCGTGCCGCTCAACTGCGGCTCTCAGCTCGCGCCGCTGATTCTCCGTCGTCTGCCCATCGGTGGACACGCGGGCGTAGATAGCCACGCGGATTGGCTTGCTCATCGTTGCTCGCTCGGTGGACGCGTTCATCGGGATCGACGTGGATACCGCAATCAAGTAGTTGGCGTACGGGTCGCGAAACACGTCCTGCAGCGCCTCGCAGGCGCGGAGCACGTCCGGCTCGTTGCCGGTGAGCGCGTCGAGGAAACTCCTTGCCGATGGCGGAAAGCCATCGACGCCCTGCCCGATGTCGAGCGGGGGAACGCCCTCCTTGCGCTGCTTTGCGACCTGTAGCACGCCGTAGGCTGCGGAGCTGAGGCTGTCCTCCGCGCACTTGCCCCATACCGTGCGCGCCCGGTCGGAGGTCCCGAGTTCGTCCGACCACGGTCCGTGATGGTTCAACGTCGCCCAGAAGTCGGTGGTCGGGTTGGCCGCATAGCGGACCCCTCGGTGCCGCGTCACCACTGGGCAGCACCGGCTCCGTGTTCAATGCGATGCGCGGTAGCTCGAAGTTGAACAGCTCCTCCATCTTCGCCATTGCCTCTTCGTGGCCGGTCCCGATGTCTCCGAAGAGGCCGGTGAACCAGTCCGAGATGCGTCCGTCGTGGGTTGCCACCACGAAGGTGACCATGCCGGTCCGGCGAATACACTGGACGACCGGGTTGCCGTCGGCCCCGAACCAGCGCGGCACCGGAGGCGGTGTCCCGCCTCCGACGAGCGACAGCGAGAGGGAGAGGGAGAGGAAGCCGGTGGCGGCGGTGTTCCACCGCCAGCAGATAAGCCGTACGCGCTTGGCCTCGCGCATCGCTTTCAAGACGCGCGGGCGCTCGGCTATGATGACCACCACCGCACGGCCAGTCTCGGTCAGCAGGGATGGTCCGCGGTAGGACTCCGCGACGGACTTACCGGCGAAAGCCGCGGCAAGCCGAGCGACCTCGTCCTTAGGCAGCGGAGGTGGTCCGGCCAGTTCGTTGCAGCGGAAGATCGGAAGCGTGTCGTTGCCGTTACCGGCGGTCGAGCTGACGAGGGGATCGGTCATTAGTAGCGTCGAGCGGGAGGTGGAGCACCGCCCGGACGCTCTCGGCAGCCAGCAAACCAGAGGGGCACCCTACTACTCAGGACCGAGATACGGCGAATCCGGGGCGGCGGATGTCCGCAACCTACCATGATTGCGGTAGGCGTCCACCCTCTGAAATCGACGGGTAATCGATCCTGAAGGCAGCGGGCGCGAATAGGAGACCGTATCTGGGCAGGCCCGGCAAACGCTACGACCAATGCCGACACTTCGTCCACGCTAGCAAGCCGGCACCAGCGCCAGTTCGCAATCGAATTGTTCATGTTGCCTTGGGATTACCACGGAGCGCCTGAAGCTTAGCGATGCGTTCCTTATAGCTGTCGCAGTACGCTCCAAAGCGGTGAGATTGCGAGGTGCCGCGCAGACTCCGCGCGTATGTCCCACCCGCTCTGCATCAGGTCTGACGCGCCAAATACGAACTCCAATGTGTCGGTAAAGAATGCGGCCGTTTCAAGAAAGTTGCTCGCGTAATCGTACGACGGGGGATTGCCATGGACGTAATGATTGCGGCAGTCAACAGCCTCATCTACTACGCTCATTAGGTTTTCAAATCGATCACCTAACGCATTCAAAATAGATTCGGCTCGGTGGCGGATCTTGCCTTTCAAATTACTCTTGCCGATACGGCCTAATGCATTTAGCACACTGTTGCGCTCGGGCGTGTCGGGCAGTGCCCCAAAAAGTTCTCGGCCTCTCAGTCTGGCGTCGATCAATTCCGGCGGCAAAGTGACATCGGGTGGCACCGCGGACGCAGGCAAAATGTCGAACATGTTCGACGATCCTATTAGCCGATCTACGTCGAAAATGTTCTGATTAGCAAAGCACGTTGAAAATCTCTCCCGAGCGTCGCGCCAATCGTCATCGCGAGCAAGCCAGTCTCGATAGATCGCAAAACTCATTTGGTTGTTCGATTGGACGAACGAGGACATCCGCTGGATGCGGCTTGCGAGCGTCGTGAGCGTCATCGCGTTTGGGGGGCGAGCTCCAATAGACGTCCAACGACGACGCGTCGGCGTCACCGCTAAGTCTCAATGTAAGGCCCACCAGATTCTGTGGTCGTCCGATCACCAAATGAAAGAAGCGAAGAAGTGGGTGCAAGCGCGAGAGCGCATGCTCAAACCTGAGCGGTTCGCGAAGCGCGATTCTCATTGATCGTGTTCCAAATCGCCACGCCTTCTGGACCACCAAAGCTGGGATTGGGGTTGTGTGTGACACAGATACGGTTCCCAGCACCGTTTCTACACTGAGAATCTGCCGTTGACCGGTGAAGTACAGAATGATGGGCTCTGGGCCAGTGGTGATTGGCCGCGGCTCAATGTCTGGAAAACGCCGAACCATCGAAGCAATCCTCGCTTCTGCAACCTTGTCGATCAAGCCGCCGGCGTCGAACAGCGTACCGAATGCGTCGAAGTCATAGAAGAGTGTGGTCGCGTCGTCCACCTCGAAGATAAGCTCCGAAATGCAATTGGCAGACGGGTCCAGATGAGTTGCACCGTGAATTACACAGTGAGGGTAAATGTCCGCCGAAATAGCCTCCCCCACCGTACGACCCCGTACCGGCCGACGGCAGTCGATTAAAGTTACCCGTCGACCGTCGTTCATTCGGCCAAGAAGATTGCCGCCGTGGATTGCCCACGCCTCGAATCGTTCCTTATCGTGCAGACGAAGGTTTGTCTTTGGACCATCAAGTAGAAGTTCGCCGAATATCTCTCGTTCCCTTAGCTGAAACATGCCTACTCGGGTCCAGTTCTCAGGGTTGCGCATCGCCATGGTGATAGCTCGCTCCTAGCCACTCCTAGCCCAGTGTCGGGAGGGCGGTTCGACGGCTTGCTCCGGCCGTCGCAACGTGTCGAGGAAGGTCGGCGCGGTGGGTTATGGCACGAACCATACCGCCTCGTGCTTGGCCGCCGCTCGCACCGACCCGTTTCTTCCGCCCTCTGCTCACCCCTGCGCTCGATACGCATTCGCTCTGCACGGTATGGCTCGCAGAGCGAAGGATGTTCACTACCGCTGAAGTGCGCCTCGCGCGTAACCCTGGCGTAACCCGAGCCAGAAACGAAAACGGCCTGCATCGCTGCAAGCCGTTGATTTATTTGGTTGCGGGGGAAGGATTTGAACCTTCGACCTTCGGGTTATGAGCCCGACGAGCTGCCAGACTGCTCCACCCCGCGATAGGAAGTGTAGATTTTAGCGCGGGGGGCCGCACGCGTCAATCGCGTATACGATGTCAGACGTCGCAACGCGACTGTGCGCTCGCCCCCACGGTCAGTCGTCGGACTCCGCCGTCGGTGCGGATGGTGACGCGTCGACCGCGAGGGTCGTGCGTGTTTCCATGCGGCCCGTCCACCGCCGCTTGAAATTCACGTCGATGCCGAGCTGATCGAGGATGCGCGCCACGACGTGCTCGACCATATCGTCGAGCGTCTTCGGATGATTGTAGAAGGCCGGCACCGGCGGCATGATCACCGCGCCCGCACGCGCGAGCTTGAGCATGTTCTCGAGGTGGATGTCGGACAGCGGCATCTCGCGCGTCACCAGCACGAGTCGGCGGCGCTCCTTCAGGATGACATCGGCCGCGCGATGGATGAGGTTCTCGCCCGTTCCGTGGGCGATCGCGGCCAGCGTGCGCATCGAGCACGGAACGATCACCATGCCGTCCGTGAGAAATGACCCGGACGAGATGCTCGCGCCCAGGTTGGCGATGCCATGCACCACGGATGCGAGTGCGCGGACGTCCTTCGCTGCAAGGCCGGTCTCGTGCTCCAGGGTACTTTGCGCCCACTTGCTCAGCACGAGGTGCGTTTCCACCCGTGCCAGGCGCAACGCTTCCAGGACGCGGACGCCGAAGATGGCGCCGGAAGCGCCGGTCATGCCAACGATCACTTTGCGCATCTGCTGCTTCCGATCGCGAATTGACGCCTTCCCTTGACGCGGCGCGCCTCCCGATCGATGCTACCAACGCCGTATCCGCTTGGCAACGACAGGACGGCCCCGAGAATGGCGCGAGTCTCCGTTGATCCGTTCGCCCGTGCGACGGCGGTGCGCTGCAATGGCGAGCGTGCCGCGTGAACACGCACGGCTCCGTGCGCGTAACCGCGCGCGACTACCTGCGCGCGCACAATGTCATGACGCTGGCGACCAGCGATGACGCTGGGCCGTGGACTGCTGCAGTCTTCTATGCCAACGTCGATTTCACGCTCTATTTCGTCTCCTCGCCCGACGCGCGACACAGCCGCAATCTCGTCGTCAATCCGCGGGTCGCGGTCGCGGTGCACGAGGATTACCGCGCATGGACCGCGATCAAGGGCTTGCAGATCGAGGGAACCGCGTGCGCGATCGCAGGTTCGGAACAGACCGCAGCGTCTGCCGCCTACCGCGCGAAGTACCCGTTCATCGGTGTCGCCGGAACGCTCGCCGCGGCGCTGGCCAGAGTGACTTGGTACAAAGTCGAGCCGACCCGGGCGTTCTACCTCGACAATTCCGTCCGCTTCGGTTACCGCGAGGAGATTCCGCTGGTGCCGGTCTAGCCAGTGCTCCAGTCCACTTGACGCGTGGATGACACGCGCAAAGCATCAGGCGCTCGCAGGAAACGCAACCACGTGATCGATCGCGAGGCGAATGCCGATCCGCTCGCCGATCGCGTGGTTGTGATGCGACGGGACGAGTGAGAGGACCTGCGTTCCCGAAGCGAGCCTCAGCGTGTACAGGAAATCCGCACCGCGGAATGCCTTGGCCGAAACTTCCGCACGCCATGGGCTGGCATCGTCGTGGACGATGTCGTCCGGTCGCAGCAGCAGATCGACCGCGCTGCCTTCGACCACCGGCGTCGGCAGGATGGCGTCGAGCTCGCCCATTTCGGTCGCCAGCAGGTTCGCGCCGGCGACGACGCCGCGCAGGAACACCCCCTGCCCGACGAAATCGGCAACGAAACGCGTCGCCGGCTGGTGGTAGAGGTTGTAGGCGCTGTCCCACTGCTCGATCCGGCCCTCGCGCATGATGCCGATGTCGTCGGCGAGCGCGAACGCTTCATGCTGGTCGTGGGTGACGAGTATGGTCGTGGTGCCCGCGCGCTTGATGATGTCGCGGACCTCGAGGGAAAGCCGCTCGCGCAGGTCGATGTCCAGGTTCGAGAACGGCTCGTCGAGCAACAGCAGGTCCGGTTCCGGCGCCAGCGCGCGCGCCAGCGCGACGCGCTGTTGCTGGCCGCCGGAAAGCTCGTGCGGATAGGCGTTGCCTACCCCGGAGAGACCCACCAGCGACAGCATCGCATCGATGCGCGAGCGCGCTTCGACCGATGGCCGCCATCCGAAGCCGAAGCCGACATTGCCGGCCACGGTCAGGTGCGGGAACAATGCGTAATCCTGAAAGACCATGCCGATCCGACGCTCCTCGGGGGGCGTCAATCGGCCGGGCGCCGAAACCACGTGGCCGGACAACGCGATGCTGCCGGCGGTGATGGGCTCGAAGCCGGCAATGCAGCGCAGCACCGTGGTCTTTCCGCACCCGGAGGGACCGAGCAGGCAGCCGATCTGCCCTTCGGCAAGCGTGAAGTCCAGGCCGCGCACGACGCGGTTTGCGCCGTAAGCGTGCTCGAGAGCGCGGACGTCGACCGAGGCTGCCACGGGCGCGAGTGTACCTTGCGGCAGCTGCGCCCGGATGCCGTCTCAGACACCGTGGCTGGCGCGTGGCGCCGCGCCGCCGCGATCGAGCTCCTTCAGCTTGTCGGCCATGGCGGCACCGACGAAAACCTGCGGATTCGACGGCCGTCGGAATCCCCCGGCCCGCTCGCGTTCGGCCACGCGCGCTCGTGCCGCATCGAACGCCCCGAGCAGCGATCTGGACCGTGTCAGGCCATGCTGGAACAGCGCTTCGCCGAAGAACGTCGCATCGCTCCGGTGCCCGCAGCCGAACGACGTGCGGTCGGCTTCGGACGCAGTCAGGACCAGCGTGTTCTCGTCCTTCAGCGCATCGATGAAGCCCCCGGAATAGCAGGCCGAAACCACGACGATCCGCCACTTGATGCCCGCCTCGTCGAGCAAGCCGCGCAACGCGGGCGCGCTCAGCGACACCAGCTCGAGCGGCGGCAGCGCCGTCTCCAGCACGTGCTCGCCGGTTGCCGTGACTCGCGAGGTAGACCATCACGACATCCTCGTCGGCATTGATCGCGGCGCCGATCTCGTTCAGCGTCTCGCGCAGGTTGGTGACGGTCGCGATCGGGCGTGTCGAGCAGCGTTCGCGGATTGTTGATCAGCACGATCGACCGGCCATCGGTTCCCCAGCGCTCGTCCATCACCTTCTGCGCGGCGAGCACGTCCTTGCGAAAGACGTCCTCGCGCGCGTCGCCGGCGAAGCCGACGAAATAGAGGTCGGCGACGTCCGGACGCTCGTCGTCGAGGTTCGACGAGCGCGTCGTCGAGCAGCTGCTGCTGTGCCGCGAGCACCGGCTCGGACGCCGGGCTCGGGTAGCGAGGATCGGCGCCGCCATGGATCGCGGGCTGCTTCCACCACGGCTCGGTCGGCACGATCGCACGGCGCGAACCAGATCGGCGCGATCAGCAGAAAGCCGCCCGCGAGCGCGCGCAGGCCGATGCGCACGGGCCCGGTCGCGAGCGCGACCGCGACGGCACGAACCGAACAGCGCGAAGACCCATGCCAGGAGCAGCCACTGAGAGGCGCTCCAGACGAGCTCGCCACGTCGGACTCGCGTCGTACACGGCGTACGGGCACCGCGTGCAGCACCTGCAGCAGCGGGTAGCGCGGCGAGCACGAGCACCGGCAGCGGCGAGCACGAGCGGCGCCGTCGCGCAAGACGAGCGCGAGCAGCGCGGCGGTCAACAGCAGCATGCCGCGCGGCGAACACCTCGCTTGCCGGCGCCGTACCACGAGAAGTAGCGCGTCGGGCCCGTAACGGACCCAGTCGATCCCGAAATCGAGCGCCGCCGACAACGCGAACAGCAGCAGCAACTGCACGACGTCGATGCGGAACGCGAGCCGGGACACCGGCAGGAAGAGCGCGAGGCGCAGTCCCGCGGCGAGATTGCGCAGGAGGTTCGCGAGTTCGATGCGCATCGGGATGTCGGAGAGCGAGCCGCGCGGCATGCGCGCGCGCGGCCCGGAGCCGGCGTCAGGCCGCAGCCCCCGCGTGCGCGGCGATGTACGCCTTGACGCGCTCGACGTCGGCGGGCAGCACCGCGCAGCGCTGCGGCCGCGCCTCGAGGTCGGCGTACGCGGCGGGGCGCTCGGGGTCGCGCCCGAGCGCCTCGCGGATCGTCGCCGCGAACTTGGCCGGCAGCGCCGTCTCGATGCAGACGAGCGGCACGCCGCGATCGCGATGCTCGCGCCCGACCTTGAGGCCGTCGGCCGTGTGCGGATCGACGACGACGCCGCAGCGCGCGTGCGACGTCGCGGATCGTCGCGATGCCGGTCGGCGTGCGTGCTCGTCCCGGACACGAAGCCCGACGCCGCGACGCGCGCCCAGTGCGGCGTGCCGGCGAGGTCGAAGCCGCCCGTCGCGCTCGATCTGCGCCCACAGCGCGCGCACGGTCGCCGGATCGCGGCCGACCATGTCGAACACGAAGCGCTCGAAGTTCGACGCCTTGGAGATGTCCATCGACGGGCTCGACGTCGCGTGCGTCTCGGCGGTGGCGCGCGGCCGGTAGCGGCCGGTGCGGAAGAACTCGTCGAGCACGTCGTTCTCGTTGGTGGCGAGGATCAGCCGGCGGATCGGCAGCCCCATCTGCCGCGCGACGTGGCCGGCGAGGATGTTGCCGAAGTTGCCCGACGGCACGGCGAAGTCGACGGCTTCGCCGTTGCCGCGCGTGACCGCGAAATAGCCCTTGAAGTAGTAGACGACCTGCGCGGCGACGCGCGCCCAGTTGATCGAATTGACGGTGCCGATCCGATAGCGCGCCTTGAACGCGGCGTCGCCGGACACCGCCTTCACGATGTCCTGGCAGTCGTCGAACACGCCTTCGATCGCGAGATTGTGGATGTTCGGGTCCGCGAGCGAGTACATCTGCGCCTGCTGGAACGGGCTCATCCGCCCTTGCGGCGACAGCATGAACACGTGGATGCCGCGCTTGCCGCGCATCGCGTACTCGGCCGAGCTGCCGGTGTCGCCCGACGTCGCGCCGAGAATGTTGAGCGTGCGTGTCCTCCTGCGCGAGCTCGTACTCGAACAGGTTGCCGAGGAGCTGCAGCGCGATGTCCTTGAACGCGAGCGTCGGCCCGTTCGACACGTGCAGCAGGTGCAGGCCCGGCTCGAGCGCGGTGACCGGCGTGATGTCGTCGCTGCCGAATGCCGCCGCGCGTGTACGTGCGATCGATCAGCGCCGCGAGGTCGGTCGCGCGGGATGTCGGTGATGAAGCGCGAGAGCACCGCGAACGCGAGTTCGCGGTAGCGCAGCGGGCGCAGCGCCGTCGAGCTCCGCCGGCCGTGAAGCGCGGATAGGCCTCCGGCACCGCGAGGCCGCCGTCGGGCGCGAGCCCTTCGAGCAGGATCGCGCGGAAGGGCTGCGGATCGTCGGCCCACGCGCCGCGGGTCGAGACGTAGCGCATCAGTTGAGCTCTTCGAGCCGGATCCGCACGACCTTGCCGCGGACCGTCGCCAGCGCCTCGATGCTGGCGATCGCGGCGACGACCTGCTTCTCGATGCACCGGTGCGTGAGCAGGATGATGTCGGTCTGGTCCTCGCCCTCGGACGGCTCCTTCTGGATCATCGCGTCGATCGAGATCTCGCGGTCGGCGAGGATGCGCGTGATGTCGGCGAGCACGCCGGGCTTGTCCAGCACGCGCATCCGCAGGTAGTAGCTGGTCTCGACGTCGCCCATCGGCAGGAACGGCACGTCCGAGAGCTGGTCCGGCTGGAAGGCGAGATGCGGCACGCGATGCTCGGGGTCGGCCGTGTGCATCCGCGTGACGTCGACCAGGTCGGCGATCACGGCGCTCGCGGTGGGCTCGGCGCCGGCGCCGGCGCCGTAGTAGAGCGTCGCGCCGACGGCATCGCCCTTGACCAGCACCGCGTTCATCACGCCTTCGACGTTGGCGATCAGCCGCTTCGCCGGGATCAGCGTCGGATGCACGCGCAGCTCGATGCCCGCCGGCGTGCGCCGCGTGATGCCGAGCAGCTTGATCCGGTAGCCCAGCTCCTCGGCGTAGCGGATGTCCTCCCGCGTCAGCTTCGAGATGCCTTCGGTGTAGACCTTCTCGAACTGCATCGGCACGCCGAAGGCGATCGCCGACATGATCGTCAGCTTGTGCGCGGCATCGATGCCCTCGATGTCGAAGGTCGGGTCGGCCTCGGCGTAGCCGCGCGCCTGCGCCTCCGCCAGCACCGTCGTCGAACGACGCGCCCTTCGCGCGCATCTCGGACAGGATGAAGTTCGACGTGCCGTTGATGATGCCGGCGATCCACTCGATGCGGTTGGCGGTCAGGCCCTCGCGCAGCGCCTTGATGATCGGAATGCCGCCCGCGACCGCGCCCTCGAAGGCGACCATCACGCCCTTCGCGTGCGCGGCGGCGAAGATCTCGTTGCCGTGCCGCGCGAGCAGCGCCTTGTTCGCGGTGACGACGTGCTTGCCGTTGGCGATCGCCTGCAGGATGAACGTGCGCGCCGGCTCGATGCCGCCGATCAGCTCGACGACGATGTCGATGTCCGGATGCGCCGAGCACGACCGTGGCGTCGTCGGTCAGGTTGACGCCGGCGGCGCCGCGCGTCGATCTCGCGCGCCCGGTCGAGCGCCTTGTCCGCGATCCAGGTGATGCGGATCGGCCGGCCGGCGCGCCGCGTGATCTCCTCCTCGTTGCGGCGCAGCACCGTCCAGGTGCCCAGTCCCGACCGTGCCCGATCCCGAGCAGGCCCACCTGCAGCGGCTTCGTCACACCGTTTCCCATCGTCATCCCTTCGCACATCCGTCGTCGCGGAACATCTGCTTGATCCCGCGTATGGCCTGCCGCGTCCTGCTCTCGTTCTCGATCATCGCGAAGCGGACGTAGTCGTCGCCGTACTCGCCGAAGCCGATTCCCGGCGACACCGACACCTTCGCCTGGGCGAGCAGCTTCTTGGTGAACTCGAGCGAGCCGAGGCGTCGGTAGGCGTCGGGGATTCGCGCCCACACGTACATCGACGCCTTCGGGATGTCGACCATCCAGCCGGCCTCGTGCAGGCCCTTGACCAGCACGTCGCGCCGCTTCTGGTACTTCATCGCGATCTCGGCGACGCAGTCCTGCGGACCCTCGAGCGCCGCGATCGCGGCGACCTGGATCGGCGTGAACGTGCCGTAATCGTGATAGCCCTTGATCCGCGCCAGCGCGGTGACGAGATCGCGGTTGCCGACCATGAAGCCGATCCGCCAGCCGGCCATGTTGTAGCTCTTCGACATCGTGAAGAACTCGACCGCGACCTCGCGCGCGCCCGGGACCTGCATGATCGACGGCGCCTTCCAGCCGTCGAACGTGATGTCCGCGTACGCGAGATCGTGGACGACCCAGATGCCGTGCTCCCGCGCGAGCGCCACGATCTTCTCGAAGAACGGCAGCTCGACGCACTGCGCCGTCGGATTCGACGGGAAGTTGATGATCAGCATCTTCGGCTTCGGGAAGAGCGTGTGGATCGCGTTCTCGAGTTCCGCGAAGAAGTCGACGTCCGGCGTGATCGGCACGTGCCGGATGTCGCCGCCGGCGATCACCGGGCCGTAGATGTGGATCGGATAGCTGGGATTGGGCACGAGCACGGTGTCGCCGCGGCCGAGCGTCGCCAGCGCCAGGTGCGCGATGCCCTCCTTCGAGCCGATGGTCACGATCGCCTCGGTCTCGGGATCGAACTCGACGTCGTACCGGCGCCGGTACCAATGGCAGATCGCGCGGCGCAGCCGCGGTATGCCCTTGGACACCGAGTAGCCGTGCGTGTCGGGACGGATGCACCGTCTCGACCAGCTTGTCGACGATGTGCTTGCGGCGTCGGCGCCATCGGGATTGCCCATCCCGAAGTCGATGATGTCCTCGCCGCGGCGGCGCGCGGCCATCTTGAGCTCGGTCGTGATGTTGAAGACGTAGGGGGGCAGCCGCGCCAGGCGCGGAAACTCGGTGCCAGGGATTGGGGTCATGCGGGTCTTTCTGCGTAAGCGCCCGGAACCGTCCGAGCGACGTGAAAGCGTGGGAAAGCTACAATGCTAGCCAATTCCGCTGGTTACCGCAATGCACAACGCCTGGCAATGAAGTTCCACCTGTCGACGTCGGCGGGCCATGTCGTCACCGGCCTGGGGCCCGGCTGGGTGCGCATCGGCGCGACCGAGTATCGCGAGAGTCTCGTGCTGACGCCGGACGCGATCGCGACCGGATGGGCGCCGGCGGGATTCGAGGGGCTGGCGGAAGCCGACTTCGCGCGCCTGCTCGAGGGCACAGCCCGAAGTGGTGCTGTTCGGCACCGGGGCATCGATCCGCTTCCCGCAACCGCGGACTCACGCGCGCGCTCATCGACGCTCGGGTCGGACTCGAGGTGATGGACACGGCGGCCGCGTGCCGGACGTTCAACATACTCGCCGCAGAGGGGCGGCGGGTGACCGCCGCCTTGCTGCTCGCCTGACTCGCCGCTAGTGCAACGCGGCGGTTTCAGCCCGGAATCGAATGTGCCCGGCTGGAGTGCGGGTGCGGGCCAAGCTTCTCGCGCAACTGAGGCAGGATTGCCTCAGTCGCCCGCTCGCCTTCCGCAATGATATGCGGGATCTTCGATGCATCGAACAGATGAATGGGCTCCGCGAAGTCCGGCACGACAGCGATCACTTCGGTGTAGCGCGCGAGATGGTGCATCGCATAGCGCGACTGCATCAGGTTGTTGGTCATGATGGAGCTCAACTGGAACGCGAACCTGACCGGCGAGCGCACATGTTCCTGGCGCGGGCTCTCGAAGCCCATCGCGAGGATGACGTCGGCGCCCTCGGCGATGGCCACCCCGATCGGCAACGGATCCGAGACGAACCCGTCGACGAACAGCCGGCCGTCGATCTCCCATGGCTTGAAAATGAAGGGGATCGAGATGCTGGCGCGGATCGCATCGGTGAGGCTGCCTTCGCTGAAAACGACCTGCTCCCCGCTGTGGAAATCGGTCGCGGTGACGCGCAACGGAATCCGCAGTTCCTCGAGTCGCGCCATGCCGAAGACGTTGCGCAGGCGCTCCAGAATCCGCGTGTCGCGACGCAAGCCGAAATGCTCGTCGAATCCGAACAGGCGCGGGAGGAGCATGCTCAGGAGCGCGCGATTGTCTCGCGCCGCCGTCAGGTCGTGCGTCCAGAGCTGCTCGGCGATCGTCTCCGCGAATTCGCTGTTGTGGCCGATCGCGGTCGTCGCAGCGAAGATGCTGCCGGCACTGCATCCGACGAGAAGATCGATCGCGATGCCTTCGCGCGCCAGCACACGGGTGAGACCGATCGCCGCCGCGCACTTGACGCTTCCAGCGCCGATGACCACTGCGACGCGCTTCTTGTGACTCACGATACGACCTCGGTTATCGGTTGGCGCGCAATCCACCGGTGGCGCCGGCCGGCAAATATAGCACTTCGGATCCGACGCATCGCTCAGGTTTCGGACCGTCGCCAGACACTGGCGAGCCAGGGCTGTTGGTCGCGCGGTAGGCCGGGCGGCCGATAGTAATGCGCCAGCTCGGCGAATCCCGCGCCCGTCATATGGCGGCGCCAGGTTACAAGGTCGTGGTATGCACCGTAGCGTCCGCGGTTCCAGCCTTCGTCGTTGTGCCCGTGCGGATTCGAGCTGAACAGCACGCCGCGCGGCTTTAGCGTCGCGCGCAACTGCCGCAACACGCGCGGCAGCTCCTGGCTGGGAACGTGGAACAACGCGGCGTTGGCGAACACGCCATCGAAGTCGGCCTCCGGAAGATCGAGCGCGAGGAAATCCTGGTGCCACACGATGCAGCCACTGGCGGCACGGGCCATTGCGACGAAGCGCGCCGCGCCCTCGAGACCCACCGCCCGGTGCCCGAGCGCAGTGAACGCCTTGAGATCCCGGCCGGGTCCGCAACCGAAGTCGAGAATCGCAAACGGCGGCGTGCCTTCGATGTGCTGGAGCAGTGCGGCGATGTTCTGGCTGACGTCGTGATCGCGCGTCCCCTCGTGGAATGCGTCGGCGCGCTCGTCGTAGTGGCCAAGCGTGCCGGCCGTGATCGCTTCGAGTTTCTGTCGCGTCAACATGACAGATCGGCGGACCGGAACTGGCGGCACCGCAGCGCGGAGAGGATCGCGGCGTCAAGGATGTCGTGCCCGCAATGCCTGCTCTCGAGCATTGCGCCGCGAATCCCTAAGCGGGAGGCTTGTGCGCGGTGATCGTCCACGAGCTCGACTGCATCACGATCTTCCCGTCCTGCTGGTAGCGCGCAATCGCGGTGCGCAGCGCACTTTCGATTTCCGGACGGCGTCGCTCGGCCTCGTCGCCCGCGACGCGGAACGTTTCGCCGGCCGGCCCCAACGCGAGCTGGAACTGCATCGCCTGCTCCACCGTGCTTCCGACCATGACCGGTCCATCGGTACGCTCGAAGCCGATGTCCACGAATCCGGCCGCCTTGAGCTGCGCCGTCACCACGTCCGGATTGGCCATCGAGAACGGGCCCGGACCGCAGGTCGCCGCGCCTTCGCCCGGCGGGGGCAGGAACTCGAGCACGACCTTCTTCGGGATCTCCATCCAGGGGTTGTCCTCGATCGCGCGCCAGGTGACGAACATCAGCGTTCCGCCCGGCTTGAGCGCGCTCCTGACGTTGCGCATCGCCGCCACCGGATTGCTGAAGAACATCATCCCGAAGCGCGAGAAGCACAGGTCGTACTCGGGCTGGAAGCGATAGGTCTGGACGTCCGCCTCGACGAAGCGCACGTTGGCAAGTCCGGCTTGCCACGCATCGCTGCGACCCTTTTCCAGGAACGCCCTGCAGCAATCGAGCCCCACCACCGCTCCCGTCGGACCGACTTTCCGGGCGAGTGCAATCGCGGTGTCGCCCCAGCCACAGCCGACGTCGAGAACCTTCGCCCCCTTCGCAATCTCAAGGCGGCCGAGCGGAATCTCGCTGTGGTAGCTCAACCCGTCGAGCAGGATGTTGCGAAAGCGCTCGAACTTCTCGACCAGGACGTCGTTCCAGAACGCGGTGAACTCGTCGTTAAAGACAGCCGTATCGTTCATGTTTCTGGTCTCCTCGCGCGACCCCGATGGCCGGGACAACAGGGAAGCAATGTACGCCGCCCATCGCTCGTGCTCAATGGCTCGCGCGCACCGTCCGCCACCGGTCGCCTTCCCGGTCGTGAACCTGCGGTCGCGCCGGTGGCCGCCGGCGCCGCACCGCTTTCTACTCGCCCATCTGCAGCAGCGTCCCGTGATCGCGGGCGTGGCGCACCGACCAGGCGAACAACACGGCGCCGAGCGTCAGATAGAAGACGTTGAGCGCCACCGCGATCCAGAAGTGGTCCCAGCGGAAGACCTGGTCGAGCAGCACCGCGCGCATGCCTTCGAACACGTGCGCCGACGGCACCGACCACGCGATGCGCCTGCAGCCAACCCGGAAGCACTGCGATCGGGTAATAGACGCCGGACACCGGGGCGACGACGAAGATCGACGCCCACGCGAGCTCTTCCGCCCCCAGACCCAGCCGCAGTATCAGGCCGGACATCGCAAGACCGATCGCCCAGCCGAAGACGAGCAGGTTCGCAAAGAACGCAATCAACGGGAAGCCCATCGAGAAGATCGAGTACCGGAACAGCAGGTACGCGAAGAGGCAAGCGCCGCCGACACCGATCAGCGCGCGCACGATGCCCATGGCGAGCTGCCCGGCGATGAACTCGGGCACCGTCAGCGGCGCGACGAACAGATTGCCGAGATTGCGCGCGTACAGCTCCTCGATCAGCGTAAGCGAAACGCCGAGCTGGCCGCGGAAGAGCACGTCCCACAGCAGCACCGCGCCGATGAAGAAGCCCGGCGCGTCGCGTAGGAAATTGTTGGTCGGCGCGAGGTAGAGCGTGAGGAATGCCCACACCACCATCGTCACGGTCGGGTAGTAGATCATCGAGACGATGCGTGACCACGACTTGAGAACCAGGTACGCATGCCGACGCAACACCGCGCGCACGCGGCGCACCGACGCGGCGGCGCCGGTGTAGCGCGTCACGCGGCGCGCGCCGGTCATGAGGTGCTCTCTTCCGCGGCGCTGCCGACTCGGGGTTCTCCGACGCGCCCGCGGGCGACGTCGAGGAACACCTCTTCCATGTTCTCGCGCCCGTAGCGGGCGATCAGCTGCTGAGGCGAGCCCTGGTCGACGAGCACGCCCGCGCGCAACATGATGACGTCGTCGCACATGCGCTCGACCTCGCCCATGTGATGCGATGCGAGCAGCATCGTGCACGCGGTCCGTCGCTGGTAGGTCTCGAGGTAGCTCCGCATCCGGTCGCCGACGTCCGGGTCGAGCGATGCGGTCGGCTCGTCGAGCAGCAGCACCTCCGGCTCGTTCAGCACCGCCTTCGCGAGGGAAACGCGCGTGCGCTGGCCCGCCGACAGGCTGCCGTAGGGGCGCCCCAGCAGATCGCCCAGGTCGCAGTCGGCCGCGACCTCGGCGACGCGCCGGTGCGCGTTGCGCAGCCCGTACAGATCGGCGAACACGCTCAGGTTCTCGCCGACGGTGAGCCGCTTGGGCAGGTCGACGTACGGCGAGGTGAAGTTCATCCGCGGCAGCACGCGGTGGCGTCGCGTCGGCATCGGCTCGCCGAGCACCGTGACGCGGCCGGCGGTCGGCGTAAGAACGCCGAGCAGCATCGAAATCGTCGTGGTCTTGCCCGCCCCGTTGCCGCCCAGGAGCGCGGTCGTCGTCCCGCGGCGTACGGCGAACGAAATGCCGCGCACCGCCTCGACGGCCCCATACGATTTGATGAGGTCGGTGACGACGATTGCGGCGTCGGAGGCATCCATGGGCGGAGAGGACCTGCAGCGTCTCGACCGCACCGGACGCCTGCCTGCCGAGCGGGAGCGGTCGGAATTGTAGCGGAATATGCCGACGCGTCGCGGCGCTCCGCTCAGCGCTCCGGCATCAACACTCGATCGCCTGCCGGCAATAATGTGCGAGCTCGTACACGGTCGTGCTCGCGCCGATCGGTCGGCGCGCCTTGCCCTGCCCGTATTCCATCGCGAGCTTGAACTCGTATTTGGTGAAGAACGCGTCGAACTGTTCGGCGCCGACGGTGCCGAGGGCGTAGATCGCGTCGGTGGCGGAATCGTGCTCGAGCAGGATCGCGGCGAGCGGCTGCGGCGCCGGTCCGGCGCGCACCCGGGCGCCCTGCGCCGGGTCGTACACGCTGTGGTCGGCGCAACAATGAATCACCCGCGCGTCGGACGTCGCGGACTTCCGCGGCTGATAGCGAATGAACGAGATGTCGCGCGTCGGATAGGCAAGCTTGTGCGCACAGATCGCCGAGAATGCGACGATCGCGCGCGACGGACCGATACCTCCCTGCCACGCATAGGTGGCACCGTCCTCGCGCCGCAATGTCGCCGGCGCCGCGACGACTCGCCCGAGATTGATGAGAAAGCAAGGTGTCGCCGCGTACGGGTAGTGGAACAGGTAATTGGTTTCGGCGGCAATCGCTCCGGCCTTCAGCGGAACGCCTTTGGGATCGATCAGAAGCGCCCTGCCGTACACTCGTGGCGCAACGTCCGCCCAGGCCGCGGCCGAGACCAATACCCCGCCGACGCCGGAAACCGCTGCCGCGCACGACCCGAGGAATCTCCGCCGTTTCATCGATGCTTCTCCACCTTCGACGCCCTCGCGCAACGCGCTCGATCCTGGCTCAGGCCGCAATCAACTCCCGTACGTGCTCGGCAACGCTCCGGCCGAGCGCGGAGAGCGCGTAGCCGCCCTCGAGCGAGGAGACGATGCGTCCCTTCGCGTGCGTCGCCGCGACCGCCACCAGCTCGCGCGTCACCCAGGCGTAGTCCGCCTCGACGAGCTTGAGACCGGCCAGCGGATCCTCGCGATGCGCGTCGAAGCCCGCCGACACGTAAATGATCTCGGGGCGATGGCGCTCGAGCGCCGGCAGCCAGCGCAGACGTACCGCATCGCGGAACTCGGCGCTGCCGCTGCCCGCGGCCAGCGGTACGTTGACCATGTTCGCGGCAGGGTTCTCGATGCCCGAGTAAGGATACAGCGGGTGCTGGAAGGTGGACACCATCAGCACCCGCGCATCGCCGGCAAAGATGTCCTCGGTGCCGTTGCCGTGATGGACGTCGAAATCGACGATCGCCACGCGCTCCAGCCCGTGTGCAGCGATGGCGTGCGCGGCGCCGACGGCGATGTTGTTGAACAGGCAGAAGCCCATCGCCCGATTGCGCTCGGCGTGATGCCCCGGTGGACGCACCGCGCAGAACGCCGTCCGGCACTCGCCGCGAACCACGAGGTCGGTCGCAAGCACCACCGCGCCGGCCGCGTGCCGCGCCGCGTTCAGCGAGTGCGCGTTCATCGCGGTGTCCGGATCGATATAGTGCAGGCCGCTGTCCGGGCTTTCGGCCTCGATCGTCGCGATGTAGCTCGCTCCGTGCACCCGCGCGAGTTGCACCGCCGTGGCTTCGGGCGCGGTGTAGTGCCGCAGATAGACGTCGAGTCCGGCGCTGATCAGTCGGTCGCCGATCGCGTGCAACCGATCCGGACATTCCGGGTGGAACGGGCCCATGTCGTGCAGCAACGACGAGGGATGCGAAATGAAGGCGGTGGGCACGGCGATTGCTTTGACTGTTGCGGGCGGCGCCGGGGGCCGAACATGGCCGCGGGCGACAACCGGCATTGGTGACCCGCTGGGCGGAGTTTAGCCCGCACCGCGCGCGGATGACTAGCCCGGTTCGACGCGTTAGAGTTCATTCCGGACCGCGAGACCCTCCAGGACAGCCTCCCATGACCGTACGTCCGTTGAGCCAGGCCAATGTTCCGATCGGGGAGCGGCTCGCCGCGGTGCTCGCGCAACTCGACCGGATCGTCGTCGGCAAACGGCATCCGCTGAAACTCGCGCTGGCCTGCCTGCTGGCCCGCGGCCACCTGCTGATCGAGGACATCCCGGGGGTCGGCAAGTCGACGCTCGCGCAGGCGCTGGCCACCACCCTCGGACTGCGTTACGCGCGCATCCAGTTCACGAGCGACCTGCTTCCGGCCGACGTGCTCGGCGTTTCCGTCTTCGACAGCGAGAAGCATGCGTTCCGGTTCCATCCGGGGCCGATCTTTCATTCCGTCGTGCTCGCCGACGAAATCAATCGCGCGCCGCCCAAGACCCAGAGTGCGCTGATGGAGGCGATGGAAGAACGGCAAGTGTCGCAGGACGGCGAAACGCGCCTCCTGCCGGAGCCGTTCTTCGTCATTGCCACGCAGAACCCGGTCGAGCAGATCGGCGCCTATCCGTTGCCCGAGTCGCAGCTCGACCGCTTCCTGATGGCGATCGAGCTGGGCTATCCCGATCCCGCCGCCGAGCGCGAGCTGCTCACGGGTGGTGATCGGCGTGCCCTGGCGGCGACCCTTGCGCCACTCGCCGACCCGCCGACGCTGCTCGAATGGCAGCGCGAAGCCGCCGACGTGCACGTGGCGCCGGCGTTGCTCGACTACGTGCAGGCGCTGCTCGCGGCAACGCGCGGTAACGTCGGCAGCGGAGCGGATGTCGGCGCTCGGCGCGGACTGTCGCCTCGCGCCGGCCTGCTGCTCGTTGCCGCCGCGCGCGCCTGGGCGCTGCTATCCGGCCGGCCGATGGTGCTGCCGGAGGACGTGCAGGCGGTGTTCACGTCGGTCGCCGGCCATCGCCTGGCCGGGGGTGCGCGCGCCGGTGCGCTGCAGGCCGAGGCACTGCTTCGAGCCGTCGCGCTGCCGTGACCGCGCCGCCCAGGGTCGTGGCCTGCGCGCTATCGGCAGCGCCTGTTCCGAACCGCGGCGACGGACACGGACCGCGTCGTGCTGCGCCACAGCCGGATCTACATCCTGCCGACGAAGCGAGGGCTCGCCTTTCTCGCGACGCTCACGATGATGCTGCTGACGTCGCTCAACTATTCGCTCGCCCTCGGCTTCGTCGCGACGTTCCTGCTCATCGGACTCGCGGCCGCGGCGTTGCTGCACACGTTTCGCAACCTTGCCGGGATCGAGTTGCGCCCGCTGGCGGCGGGCGAGACGTTTGCGGGTGGCATCCTGCCGTTTCATCTTGGCATCGAGGGTCACGCGACGGCACGTCTTGCGATCACGCTCACGGCTCGCGGCTGCGCACCGGTCACCGTCGATGTCATTCCGGACGCGGCCTTGCCGGTCACGCTGGAACTGCGCACGCCGCGCCGGGGCAACGTCGTCCTCGGTCGCGTCACGCTGTCGTCCAACTATCCCTTGGGGCTGTGGCGTGCCTGGGCCTACGTGCACTTCCCGCTTTCCGGCGTCGCCTTCCCGGCACCGGAGATCGCGGCGCCGCCGCTGCCGGCTGGCGCACCGGGGCACGACGTGCACAACGTCGCCGCGAGGGGTGACGATTCGGATCTCGCGGGCCTGCGCGGCTACCAGCCCGGCGACCCGCTGCAGCGAGTCGCGTGGAAGGCCGTTGCACGTGGCGCCGGGTGGCATACGAAGCAGTTCGAGGGCGGCGGTGGAGGAGGCCCGGTCGAGCTCGCGTGGGACGAGGTTGCGAGTGCCCGCGGCGTCGAGGGACGGATCGCGCGGCTTACGGCGTGGGTGCTCGCGGCCGAGCGCGCCGCCCGTCCCTTCGCGCTCAGCGTGCCGGGCGTGCGACTGCCGGCGGGTCAGGGGCGCGAGCATCGCCGCAAGGCGCTGACCGCGCTGGCACTGCTGCCGGAGGCACCTGCGTGACGGCACCTCAGCGCAACCGGCGCGTTGCCACGCGTCCGCGCCCCGACCTCCTGTCGCCCGCCCAGCTGCGCTGGCTCGGCGCCGTCCTGATTGCGGTGCAGTTGCCGCAGGTCGCATACATACCCGTGTGGGTCGCCGCGCTCGGATTGGGGCTGGTCGCGCTCCGGCTCGCACTCGCCCGTCGCATCGGACGCGAGACTCGCGTGCAAGCCATGCTTGCGGGCCCCTGGCTGCTGGGGACATTCGCCATCGCGGCGGGTTTCGCGATCCGCCACTCGTTCGGCTATTTCCTGGGCCGCGATCCCTGCGTGGCGTTCCTCTTCGTGCTCGTCGGCATCAAATTCTTCGAGACGCGAACCGAGCGCGACGGCACGTTGCTCGTTTGTCTCGCCTGCTTTCTGGTCATCACGCCGTTCTTCTACAGCCAGTCGCTGCTCGCGACGGCTGCCGCGTTGCCGGCGGTGCTGGTGCTGGGTGCGGCCATGCAGGCCCTCGCCCGGCCGGCTGCCGCGGGCGCCTGCGCACGCGGACTGGCGCACGCCAGTACGCGTCGCCCTAATCATGTTCGTGCAGGGAGTGCCGCTCGCAGCCATGCTCTTCGTGCTCTTTCCGCGGATCAGCGGTCCGCTCTGGGGGTTGCCAGCGGACCACGCCGCGCGAACGGGGCTGTCCGAACGCATGGCGCCCGGACTCATCAGCGCGTTGACACTGTCGGACGAAGTCGCGTTCCGAGTCGATTTCCAGGGAAGCGTCCCGCCGCCGTGGATGCGTTACTGGCGTGGCCCGGTGCTTTCCGTATTCGACGGGCGCGAGTGGACGATGGGCAGGCGCCACTTGGACGGGACGTTGACGCGCAGCACCGGCCGGACCGTCGCCTACACCGTCACGCTGGAGCCGCACTGGCAGCCCTGGCTGTTCGCGCTCGACCTGCCGGCGAGCCTTCCCCGGATCGCGATGGACAGCGAAAGCGTCATCCGCAATCACGCCGACGCCGTGCTCACTGCGCGACCAGCAGCTCCTCGCGCGCGCGACTGATCACGCGGCCGCTACGCTACGAGCAGACGTCGACGCTCGAAGACGCCTATCCCGGCGGGAGACTCCCAGCGGCTCGCCAGCGACATCGCGAAAACACGCCGCTCTGCCGGTCTCGCGGCGACAGCGCAATCCGCGGACGCTGCAGTTGGCGCGTGACCTGCGGCCAGCGCACGCGGACGATGCGGCGTACATTCGTGCCGTCCTCGACCTCTTCCGCACGCAGCCGTTCTACTACACGCTGGCGCCGCCGCTGCTCGGCGCCGATCCGGTCGACGGCTTTCTGTTCGACACGCGCCGCGGCTTCTGCGAGCACTACGCGAGCGCCTTCGCGGTGCTGCTGCGCGCGGCGGGAATTCCGGCGCGCGTGGTCACCGGCTATCAGGGCGGCGAGATCAATCCGAACGGCGACTACCTGATCGTGCGCCAGTCCGATGCGCACGCCTGGGCCGAGGCACTGCTCGACGGCCGCTGGCAGCGCTTCGATCCGACCGCCGCCGTCGCGCCGTCGCGCATCCAGATGGGGCTTGGCGCCGCGCTTCCCGCCGGCGAGCCCGTGCCGCTGCTCGCGCGCCTCGACGAAACGCTTCCTCAAGGACTTCCAGCTGTCCTGGGACGCGATCAATCACGGCTGGCGGCGGCACGTGGTCGGCTTCAACTACGAGCGCCAGCGGTCGATGTGGCAGAACCTGAACCTCGGCGACTTGCGCCATGGCAGATCGTGGCCGCGGTCGCGCGGTCGCCGTGCTCTGGAGCGGTGCGCTGCTTCGGCTGGCTCGCTGGCGTCGTCGTCGCCAGGACCGCGTGCGCGCGCTCTGGGACGGCATGTGCGCTCGCCTCGCGCGCGCCGGACTGCCGCGTGCACCGCACGAAGGACCGCTCGCCTACGCCGCGCGCGCGGCGCAACGCTGGCCCGAGTTTGCGGCCGCCTTCGGCGTCATCGGCGAGTCCTACGCCGTGCTGCGCTACGGGCCGGTTCGGCCCCGCATCGACACGATCCGGCGCGGTCGCGCCCCGGCGCTCGCGCGCCTCGAGACGCGCGATCGCCGCTCCTGCCCTCACCCGCGGCCCTTGCGTTCCGCGCCGATGCCGGCTTAGCGTTCGTTCCTGCACCGGGCTCCGGCTGCGCGCTACAGCAACGCGTCGCGATCAAACCCGCGCCGTTTCAGCGGCGCGCGCAGCTTGTCGAGCGCCTCGGCCTGGATCTGCCGGACGCGCTCGCGCGTGACGCCGAGGTCGCGCGCGAGTTCCTCGAGCGTGGCGACGTCGCGGTCGTTGAGGCCGTAGCGACGCTCGATCACGGCGCGCTGCCGCTCGTTCAATTCGTCGAGCCACTGGCGCACCCATGCTTCGATCTCGGTGTTGTGCAGCACGAGCTCGGGCGCGAGTGCGCTCTCGTCGGCGACTCCATCGCCGATCGACGACGCCCGCGTCGCGATCGAGCGGCGCGTCAAGCGAGCGTCATGTGCTCGTTGTAGCCCAGCACGCGACGCACCTGATCGACCGGCTTGTCGAGCAGGTGCGCGACGTCGTCGAGCGAAGCCTCGCGACCGTCCCGCAATCCGTGCATCTCGAGGTGCCGCAATGCCCGCAGCACGACGTTGAGTTCCTTCACGACGTGCGCCGGCAGCCGGATCGTCCGCGACTGGCTCATGATCGCCCGCTCGACCGACTGCCGAATCCACCAGGTCGCATAGGTGGTGAAACGGAAGCCTCGTTCGACGTCGAACTTTTCCAGCGCGTGGATCAGGCCGAGGTTGCCCTCCTCGATCAGGTCGGGCAGCGCAAGACCGCGGTTCGTATAGTGCTTGGCGATGCTGACGACGAGCCGCAGGTTGTGCTGGATCAACCGCTGGCGGGCCTCGAAATCGCCCGCGACCATCGCGCGGGCGAGCGCAAGCTCCTCCTCGGCGCCAAGCAGCAGGTGCTGACTGATCTCGTTCAAATAGATCTGGGTGATATCGTTGACGAAGATCGGCTCCGAGTCCCGGTGCGGGCTCGGGCAGCGGCAGCTCGGCCGTCCAACGGTCAGGCTCCGGTGCGTCCGTGCGTCGCGAGTGTCGCGTCAGCATCGGCTTCATCGCCGAGCGATCGCGCCGTCCGCGTGCGCTATGCCCGGCAGATCGGGTGAGTCGTCCTCGCGGGCACGCCGCGGCGGGGTCATGCCGGCGGCAGATACTTGATTGGATCCACCGGCTTGCCGTGCCGGCGGATCTCGAAGTGCAGCTTGACCTGGTCGGCGTCGGAGTTGCCCATTTCGGCGATCTTCTGGCCGCGCGTGACCGACTGTCCTTCCTTCACCAGGATGTCGCGGTTATGGGCGTACGCCGTCAGGTAGGTCCCGTTGTGCTTGACGATGACGAGCTTGCCGTAGCCGCGAAGCCCGGTACCCGCGTAGACGACCTTGCCGCCCGCGCTGGCGACGACGGGCGCGCCCGCGGTGCCGGCGATGTCGATGCCCTTCAGGTTCGCGGTGTCCGAGAACCCGGTAACGAGCTTGCCCTTCGCGGGCCACACCCAGTCGAGCTTTTCGTCGTCGTCGGCGCCTGTCGTCGATTTCGGCTCGGCACGAACAACCGGCGCCGGAGCAGCAGACGCAGGCGGCGCCGGTGTCGGTGCGGCGACGATCACTGGCGCAGCAGGTGGTGCCTGCGTCGGCGTGGCGACGATGGCCGGCGCAGCAGCCGGCGGTGGCGCAACAACTGTCGGGGCGGCTGCGGCGATGCGCTGCATTTCGCGCAACGCCTGCTCCGAGTACGGCTCCTTCAGCGCCTTCGGCTGCGTCTTGTAGTTCTCGGCATTGCGTGGTCCGGGAACGATCAACGGTGCCGCGGAAGGCGTCGGCGTCGGGCGCGCGTCACCCGATACCACCGACGGAACGGTCTTGAGCGGCGTCGTCGTCACTCCCGCGGCACCGACCGGCGCGCCCTCGCCTGGAGCCGCCAGCTGCAATACCTGGCCAACCTGGATGACGTTGGGGTTCTCGATGTTGTTCCACGCCGCAAGCTCGCGGTAATCAAGACCGTGGTCGAGTGCGATCGCGTGCAGCGTGTCGCCACGCTTCACCGTGTAGGTCGGCGGACGCCAATCGGACTCCGGTGCCGCTTTCGTCGCCGGGCGCCGCCGCGGCGGACGGCTGCTGGCACGGGGCGCGGCGAGCGCTCCTCGATCGGCGCAGGGGTACGCGACGCGCACGCTGCGACAGCGAGCATCATCACACCCGCGACAAGTCGGGTTAGCGCTGGAAAATTCGCGGAAGCGGAAGAGGAACGGGGCGTGAACGGCAGCATCGAATGCGTCAGGCGAGTCCCGGCAGCAACGGGACAAATCTTACCGCATCGAACGCCTGCTCGCGGTAACCCGACGGCGTTGCCTCGATCACGGTGAGCCGCTGGATCGACTCGCCGCCCTCGTCGTGATGTGTCAATGGCAGGACGATTCTGCCGCCTGGCTTCAGGTACTTGAGCAAGTCGCGTCGGCACGTGCGTCGCGCCCGCGGCAACGAGGATCGCATCGAAATCGAGGTCCTCGCCCAGGTCGGCCGTGCCGTCACCATGCATGAGACGCACGTTCTTCACCTTGAGACCCTGCAGGTGGCGCCGGGCCTTCGCGAGCAGCGCCCCGATGCGCTCGACCGTGTACACCTCGCCCGCGATCTGCGCGAGCACGGCCGTCTGGTAGCCGCACCCGGTGCCGATTTCGAGCACTCGTTCGAGCATGCCCCCGGCCCGCGCGAGCTCGATCATCCGCGCAACGACCCACGGCTGCGAAATCGTCTGTCCGCTGCCGATCGGCAGTGGCGTGTCCTCGTAGGCGCGGATGGCGAGCGCCTCGTCGACGAAGATGTGCCGCGGCACCGCGCTCATCGCCGCGAGCACCACCTCGTCACGGATCCCTTCGGCGCGCAGACGCTCGACCATTCGTGCGCGCGTCCGGATCGACGTCATGCCGATCCCGGACAGCTTTTGGCCGATCGTCCCCATCACCGGTGCGGATTCAGAGCGCGAGCCACGCCGCCACGGGCTCTATCTCGTCGCGATTCGTGAGATCGATCTGCAGCGGCGTCACCGACGTGTAGCCCTGCTCGATCGCGTGGAAGTCGGTGCCTTCCCCGGCATCGGCGGCGGGCCCGGCGGCGCCGACCCAATACACCGTTTCACCGCGCGGATTCTTGGTCCGGACCATGTTCTCCGCCTTGTGCCGGCGGCCCAGCCGCGTGATCCGGTAGCCCTTCAGCGACGCGTGCGGCACGTCGGGCACGTTGACATTGATGAGCCGTGAACCCAGCGGACCGCACGCTCGTGGCGCTCGAGGAGCTCGAGCGCGACCACCGCCGCCGTCTCGAAGTGCTCCGCCGTCTTCGAGGCCAGCGATATCGCGATCGACGGGATACCGAGCAGATAGCCTTCGGTCGCCGCTGCGACGGTACCCGAATAGATCGTGTCGTCGCCCATGTTCGCACCGAGGTTGATGCCGGAAATCACGAGGTCGGGCAGCCGGTCGAGCAGGCCGGTGACGGCGAGATGCACGCAATCGGTCGGCGTGCCGTTGACGAAGAGGAAACCGTTCGGCGCGCGGCGCACCGTGAGCGGCCGGTCGAGCGTCAGCGAGTTCGATGCACCGCTGCGATCCCGTTCGGGCGCGACGACGGTGATCTCGGCGCGCGGTGCGAGCGCCGCGGCGAGACGCTCGAGACCTGGGGCGAAGTATCCGTCGTCGTTGGAAAGCAGAATGCGCATGGTGTCGCGCGGATTATAACCGCCGGGGCACGGCTCTTACCCGGCGCCCGTGAGCATTCCCGCACTGCGGCGCCGTCTATAATCGGCGCATGGCGAACGGCAGGGTGTGCGCGCAACACGTCGTCACCGCGTCCGCCGGGGCGACGGCCGGCCGTGGGTAGCGGATCCCCGCTCGTCGCCATTGCGGTCACGCTGGCCGCGCTTGCCGCCCTGCCGGTCGTGCGCGGTGCTCGGCCTCGGTCTCGCGCCGGGCCGCGGCGACGTATGGGCGCACCTTGCGGCGACGGTGTCTGCCGGGTTTCATCGCCAACACGCTGGCGCTGGTCGCGCTGGTCGGTGCTGGCGTTGCCTTCGGCGGCACGGTCACCGCGTGGCTCATCACCAATCGACGCTTTCCCGGAGTGCGTTTTTTCGAATGGGCGCTGCTGCTTCCGCTGGCCATGCCTGCGTACGTGATGGCGTATGCCTACACGGACTGGCTCGACTACGCGGGGCCGGTGCAGACCGCGCTGCGCAATGCGTTCGGCTGGTCGCGTGGCGAGTACTGGTTTCCCGACGTGCGCTCGCTCGGCGGGGCCGCCGCGATGTTCGTCGCCGTGCTCTATCCGTATGTCTATCTGCTGGCGCGCACCGCATTCCTCGAGCGCCCGGCATCGCTCGTCGAGGCCGCGCGCACGATGGGACTCGACGCGCGCCGCGCCTTCTGGCGTATCGATCTGCCGCTCGCCCGGCCGGCGATTGCGGGCGGTATCGCGCTCGCGCTGATGGAAACGCTGGCCGACTACGGCACCGTCGCCTATTTCGCCGTCGACACGTTCACGACCGGGCATCTACCGCGCATGGTTTTCGCTCGGGGACCGCGTCGCCGCGGCGCAGCTGTCGGCGGCGCTTCTGGCCTTCGTCATCGGCGCGGTCCTGCTCGAGCGCTGGTCCCGCGGCGCGGCGCGAGTCGCGGGTGGTAGCCGCCAACGAAATCCCAAGGTGCCGCCGCGTCCGTTGCTGGTCGGCTGGCGGGCGTGGGTCGCCACCGTGATCTGCGCGGCGCCGATCGTGATCGGTTTCGCGCTGCCGGTCGTCCTGCTCACTCGGCTCGCCCTGTCGGAGCCCGGGCTGCCGGGTGCGGCACGCTTCGCGGAACTCGCGTGGAACAGCTTCCGCGTATCCGGACTGACCGCTGTCCTCGCCGTGGTCTTCGCCATTACGGTCGCTTATGCGGTGCGGCTCGCGCCGGGCGCATTGACGCGCGGGACGAGCCGGCTGCTGGGGCTCGGCTACGCCGTGCCGGGCTCGGTGCTCGCCGTGGGCGTGTTGCTTCCAGTCGGCGCGGTGGACATCTGGCTCGCCGAATTCATGCAGCAGCATTTCGCCGTGCGCACCGGCCTTCTCCTCACCGGTACGATCGTCGCGCTGATCTATGCCTACCTGGTCCGCTATTTCGCCGTTGCCTGGAACGGGATCGAACCCGGGTTCGCGCGGATCACGCCAAGCATGGACGCGGCAGCGCGGGGCCTCGGCGCCAGTACCGTCGAGACCCTGCTCCGCGTCCATGCGCCGTTGCTCGCGCGGACGGCGGCCGCGTCCGCGCTGCTCGTATTCGTCGACGTGATGAAGGAGCTGCCGGCGACGCTGGTGATGCGGCCGTTCAACTTCGACACGCTCGCCACGCAGACGTATACGCTGGCGAAGGACGAGCGGCTCGCCGAGGCGGCGCTGCCTTCGCTGGCGATCGTAGCCGTCGGCGTGCTGCCGCTCCTGATCCTCGCGCGTGCGGTGCGTCGGGGAACCGCGGCTGGCACGGCACGTACCGGGGCCGCAGGTGCCCCCATTGGCGCCGCTAGGTCGGCGGTAAGGCATCGGATCCGTTCGGCCCCAGGGCCAAGCACAGCAACCAGTTGCCACGCGCGGAGCACGCGCCGGGCGCCATTCGACTGTCTTCGATTGTGGGCCGTCGCGCGATCCGTGCCATTACCGACGCGTCACTTCCATCCGGCACGGTCCAGAAGCTTCTGCGCGGCGGGTGTGTTCCTGCCCAATGTCGCGATCGGCAGCGTGTCGGCCTTGAACGTGCCGAGCGACTCGAGCTCCGGGTTTCTTGCCACGGCACCCTTCACGGCGGGCCACTCGTTGTTCCCGTTCGCGAAGTACGCCTGCGCCTGATCGCTCGCGAGATACTCCATGAACCTGATCGCGTTCTCCCGATGCGGCGCGTTCCTGAGGATGCCGGCACCCGCGATATTGAGGTGCGTGCCATAGCTCGCCTGGTCCGGCCATATGACGCCGGTCTTCGCCGCCCACTCGCGCTCTTCGGTCTTCGCCGAGCGCAGCAAGCGAACGTAATAGTAGGTGTTCGACAGCGCGACACCGCACTCGCCGGCGGCGACCCCCTTGATCTGGTCCGTGTCGCCGCCGCGCGGGGTCCGCGCCATGTTGGCGACCACGCCCTTCGCCCATTCCTCGGTCTTCGCTTCACCGTTGTGCGCGATCAGCGCCGCGACCAGCGACAGGTTGTACGGATGGCTGCCCGACCGCGTGCACACCTTGCCCTTGCTCTTCGGATCGGCCAGGGATTCGTAGGTCGCGACGTCGGCCGGATTCACGGTCGCCTTGTTGTAGACGATGACGCGCGCCCGGCTGGAGAAGCCGTACCAGTGGCCTTCCGGGTCGCGCATCGACGCCGGAATCCGTTCTTCCAGGGTCGTCGATTTCACCGGCTGAAACAGGTTCTGCTGCTGCGCCGACCATAAGCGCGCCGCATCGACGATGAGCAGGATGTCGGCCGGGCTCATGGCGCCCTCGCTCTTGATGCGCTCCAGCAACTGTTCGTCGCCGGCCTCGATCCGGTTGATCTTGATGCCGGTCGCCTTGGTGAAATTCTCGTAGAGCGCCTCGTCGGTCTGATAGTGGCGCGCCGAGTAGAGATTCAGCACGGGCTCCTCGGCGCCACGGGCCGCCGGGGTGCCGACGACAAGCGCAATTGCGGTGGCGATGATCGAGCAATTGAGGGTGGTGCGTCGCATGGCGGTCCTTGGAAACAATGGTTCGGGATTCGATGGCCCTGATTCTGCCGTCGCCGCCCCCCTGGTGTCAATACGAATAAGAATTATTATTATTTGATTGGAGTCGAGGGCCCGGGAGCCTCCCGCGCGGTCCTGATCGCGTTGGCCAGTTCCCAGACCGCCGCTGCATAGAGTCGGCTCCGGTTGTAGCGCGTGAGGACGTAGAAATTCTGGCAAGCGATCCAGTAGCTCGCCTCCTCCACGCCGTCCGCGCTTTCCTCGAGCGAAACGAGACCGACGGAGTCGCGCTCGAGGCCTGGTGCCACGTCGCCGGGAGTCACCCCCAGCTGCGCCCAGAGCTCGAGCGATTGCCGCTCGGATATCCCGCCGTCGAGACGCTCCAGGGCGGCGGCGCGCCCTTCGTCGGCAATCGCCGCCGGTATCAGCACCGGACCTCCGGGCTCCCAGCCGTGTTCGACCAGGAAATGCGCGACGCTGCCGGCAATGTCGGCCGGGCTCGACCAGAGATCGACTCGGCCGTTGCCGTCGAAGTCGACCGCAAAACTGCGATAGCTCCCTGGCATGAATTGCGGAACGCCGAGTGCGCCGGCGAAGGATCCCTTCGGCGCGAGCGGCGAGACGCCCAGCTCCCGCGCGAGCAACAGGAACTGTTTCAACTCGTCCCGGAAAAACGTCGCACGTCGCGGATAGTCGAACGCCAGCGTCGCGAGTGCGTCGATGGCGCGGTAGCTGCCGATGTTGCGCCCGTAGTACGTTTCGATGCCCACGATCGCGACGATCACTTCCGCAGGCACGCCGTATTGCTCCGCGGCACGCGCAAGCTCCGTGGCGTACGCCTTCCACCAGAGCACACCGGCGTCCACGCGTGCCGGCGCGAGGAACGGCCGCGCATAGGCGTACCACTTGGGGGGCTCGAGCAGCGGTCGCTGCATCGCAGCGACCACGGATGGCTGAAAGCGAACCCGCGCGAACATTCGATCCAGCGCCGAGCGATCGAAACCATGCTCGCCGACCAGCTCGTCGACGAAAGCACGCACCTCCACCCGGGTCGAGTAGTTCTCCGGCGGGGTCGCCTCCGCCGGCAACATGGCGGGCAGGAATGCGAGCAGGACGAGCGGCAGGGCGAGTCGACGGGACAAGGGAGCGAGGAACGAGCGACGAGCGACGAGCGAATGTTATCATCGCCGCGCATTCTCGCCGATCGCCCGCGCCGCATCGCGCCGCGGGTTGCCTTGATGCTCTACCCCTTCTTTCGTCCGCTACTGTTCGCGCTCGACCCCGAGACCGCGCACGAGATGGTGTTCGCGAGCCTCGACGTCGCAGCCGAGCTCGGCGTCGCGCAGTTGCTGGCCCCGCGCGTTCCGGTGTCGCCGGTGAGCGCGATGGGCCTCGAATTTCCGAACCGCGTCGGACTCGCGGCCGGCCTCGACAAGAACGCAGCCCACATCGACGGCTTGGCGACGTTCGGCTTCGGCTTCATCGAATGCGGAACGGTCACGCCGCGCGCGGCAGCCCGGCAATCCGAAGCCGCGGCTGTTCAGGCTGCCCGAGGCCGAGGCGCTGATCAACCGGCTCGGATTCAACAACGACGGCGTCGAGCGCTTTCTCGCGAACGTCGCGCGCGCCTCGTGGCGGGGCATCCTGGGGCTCAACATCGGCAAGAATTTCGACACGCCGAACGCCCGGGCCGCCGACGACTATCTGGCGTGCCTGCGCGCCGTCTATGCGCGGGCATCCTACGTGACGATCAATGTCTCGTCGCCGAACACCAAGGGCCTGCGCGACCTGCAGTCGGAAGAGGCACTTGCGGGTCTGCTCGCCGCGCTCAAGGCGGAACAGGCCTTGCTCGCAGACCGGCACGGCAAGTACACGCCGATCGCGATAAAGATCGCGCCGGATCTGTCGACCGTCGCGATCGAAGCGATCGCACGGCTGCTCATCCGGCACAAGGTCGACGCCGTCATCGCCACGAACACGACGCTTGCGCGCGACGCAGTGAAGGGCCTGCCCAACGCGGGCGAAACGGGCGGGCTTTCGGGCCGCCCGCTCCGGGCGCAGGCGACTGCGGTCGTCCGCACACTCGCCAAGACGCTCGATGGCGCATTGCCGATCATCGGCGTCGGCGGCATCCTGTCCGGCGACGACGCGAAAGAAAGGATCGACGCCGGCGCGACGCTGGTGCAGATCTACACCGGGCTCATCTATCGCGGGCCGGGTCTCGTGGCCGAGTGCGCGCAGGCACTGGCGGAGGGTTAGGCCCCAATGGAAACGCCGCGCCTGCGGCCATGCGCACCCGTTACCCCCGCGCGTGGACCAGCATCTTGCCCATCCGCCTCGGCAACAACGGTCCCTTCCTGATTGCGGCAGACGCCGCGCAGCACGACAACGCCACCGCCATGCTGCGGCTTGTCGTGCCGATCGGTGACGGTCCAAGTCGTTGTCAGCGTGTCACCTGCTCGCACCGGCGCCTTGAAGCGCGCGGCATGCTCGAGATAGGCGATCGCCGTCCCGTGGAAATACATCCCCACCGGAGCGCCCATCAGCGCGCTCGTGATCATCCCGTGCAGGATTCGGGTGCCGAAGCGCGATGATTTCGCGTACTCGTCGTTGACGTGGTGCGGATTGAAATCGCCGATGAGGCCGGCGCCGAGCACCAGGTGCGTATCGGTAATCGTGATCGAGCGGCTGAAGCTGTCGCCGACCGCAACCTCGTCGTAGGCGTGTCCGCTATCGTCCATGCCGAGGCCGGCCCTCATCGCTTGCTCCGCTCCTGGTCGTCACGCTCCGGCTCCGGATCGCAGGGTTCCCACCGAAAACCTCCCGCCTCGACGCCGGCGGCCAGGTCCGCGAGCGCCGCGTCGAGCATCGATGGATCGCCGCGCACGCCCAACTCGATCCGCCGATTGCCATCCGGCTGAAACGACGGCAGGCTGAAAAGTCTCAGATGCGGGAACCGCGCGACAATTTCGTTCATCAGCGCAAGCAGCTGGCTCTCGCCTGCGCCATGCACGACGATCGCCCGTTCGCCTTCCGGCGGCATGGCGAGCGTCGCGAGCGCAGTGGCCAGCACGCGATCGAGCATCGGCCACGCCATCTGCGGAAAGCCCGGGAAGAAGTGATGGTTGCGGATCGAAAACGATGCGACGCGGTTGACCGGATTGGGTATGATTGTCGCCCCCACCGGAAACTCGGCCATCAGCACCCGGTGCGGGTAGGCTTGTGCGCCGAACTGCGCCTCCAATTCGGCGACCGCCTCGGGATGCCGTTCGAGCGGCACGCCCAGTGCAGCGGCGGCTGCCTGCCGTGTGTGGTCGTCCGGTGTCGCGCCCACGCCGCCGAAGCAGAACACGACGTCGCCGCGCGTGAACGATTCGCGCAGCACGGCCGTCAATCGCACCCGGTCATCGCCCTCGTAGCGGGCCCAGGACAACCGCAACGCGCGCGACGCGAGCGTGGCGATGACATGGGCCAAGTGGCGATCCTGGCGCTTGCCGGACAGGATTTCGTCACCGATGATCAACGTACCGATCATGGGGGAGTGCACGGCATTCGAATCTCGACTGGCGACAGCGCGCGGTCCACACCGCGCGATCGTTCTTCCGAGCGAGAGTCTAATCGGACTCCTGCACGGCAAAATCCTCGGCGAGCGAGGACATCATGCTGCCGAAGGCGCGATCGATCAACGGCTCGGCCTCGACTAAGCGCGCACGGTCGCGACGGAAACGATCGGCGAGCTCGTCGGCCGTCATCGAAAGAGCCTTCTGCCCCTGCCGGTTCGTGAACAGGTACGTGCCGCGCAACGGGCTGATCCAGGCGAGCTTCGCGAACGCGAGCTGCCCGTCGTCGGCTTCGAATTCGATCCAGTTGCCGCGCTCGAGGCCCTGCGCGATCTCGAGGAACTCGTCCTCGATCGCTTCCGGCGCTTCCGGAGCTGGCGCGGCCTGCGACATCGCCTCCGCGAGATGCTCGGCCTTCGCGGCCTTTTCCTCGTCCCCCGCCGCCTTCGCCTGTTCGGCCTCGACCTTCGCCTGTTCCGCAACCGCCGCGGTCGGCGACGGCGTCGCCGCGAGCGACGGCTTCACCGCCGCTGCATGCGCCTCGACCAGGTTCGACATGAACCGCTCGCGCTCCTCCGGTGGCCACGGCACGTTGTGCATCGCCGCGGACACGCGCTTGAGCAGCGAAGGGAGCAGCGTGACCAGCCGCCGACGCTCTTCGTTGTTCCGCTTGGGCTGCACGCTCCAGACGAGATCGTCGAGCGTCGCGATGCCCTCCCCCCAAGGCTCGCTTTCCTCGCCCTGCTGCAGGTATACGTACTCGAGCGAAGCACTCCACTGCGCCCGCAGGAAGGCGGCGAGGAAATTCGGTACGGGAAAATTCTCGATGCGGCGCTCGATCTCCGATTTCGCGACGACCGACGCGATGTGCTGTCGGTCGCGCAGGTTGATCTCTTCGGCGGTCAGCTGGATGTTGGCTTCGGCGGCCTTCTCCTCCTGATCGAGGTAGGTCTCGAGGTCCTGCCGCAGCTCGTCGAACAGAGCGAGATTGTCGGAAAAGCCATCGAGGATCCGATGGACGATGACATCGATCTTCTGGTACAGCGGGTCGCCAGTTCCCATGACCGGCGACCAGCCGAGACCCGCTTCCGCGAGCGCATTGACCAGGAGCCGCGACGGGTGCGATTTCTTTGCGAAGAATGCACTGTCGAGCATCGCGGCCTTGAGCACCGGGATCTGCAGTCGCGCGAGCAGCGCCTTGATCCCGTCCGGCAGATCCTTCGTGTCGAAGATGAAATCGAACAGCATCGCGACCAGCTCGATGGTCATCGACTCGAGCTGATTTGCCTTCTTGCCGAGCTGGCTTTGCTGCAGGTCGCGCAGGACGTTATGCTTGCCTTCCGGAATGCCGGAGAACTGGACCGGAGTGCCGTCGGCGAGATCGAAGACGCTCTCGCCGGCCTGGAGCCGCGTGAGCCCCTCGCCCAGCGCTGCCGTGGTGATGATGGGTACACTGGGCACGTAACCCGAAGGTGTCGGCGCGAGCGGACCGGACGGCAGATAGCGTGCGGCTATAGCGGCATCGATCGACGGCAGTTCGGAACCGCCCGGTGACGGCATGCCGGATGTCGGCATGCCCGGCGCCTGCGCCGGCTTCGCCTGCCCGGCGTACATGCGACGGTACAGCGCCATCACGTCGATCTCGGCCCCCTCCTTTTTCACCTCATGTTGGCCGCCTCTGCCGGCCCGGCTACCTGATCCGGTCCGCCGCGCGCTCGACGCCCGCGATCCGGACGGGACGATGCGCAGATTCTGCAGATGCTTGTTGACATCGGCATAGATCGCGGCGATTTCCCCCAATGAAGCCTGGTTCAACTCCTTCAGGATCGCGAACTCGACGCGAGCTTCGGCGTCGATGGATTTCAGCGCATCGACGAATGCGTCGACGATCGCCCCCGGGGCCAGCGGGTTGGAATCGGTTTCAAGGTCAGGGCGGCCGAGCAGGTACGCCATGCCGCGGTTGAGCTCCAGCAGCTCGTCCTGACACAGGTTTTCCACGACGCGCGTGAGATTGCCGGTAATCACCGACTCGTCCATGGCCGCCGTATCGACCAGCGTGAGCTTCGACGCGTCGACCCGCGAAAAATCGGCTTTCGCCTGCTCGCGGCCCGCGATCCGGTCGTCGACGCGGGCCCGCAGGCCTCGCTCGAAATCGGCCAGAAGCTGTGAGCGCGCCCGCCGGACGGTATCGCGCGCATCGATGAAGAGCTGCTGCTCGTCGCGAATGTCCGTGTTGCCGGCCCGGTCCATCAAGAGCTCGGCGATCCGATCGAGCATGCCCGAAAATGACTGCAACAGCCGGTGAATGGCGATATCCCGGCAGTCGCCGAGGATTTTTGCCATCTCCCGCGGCAGCTGCCGGGTGGCCATTGCTTCGTTCATCGGGTTGCTCACGCTGCTGACACCGCGGTCGTGTGGATTCCGTCGCGCCGGCTGCCACGGCGGCATGCCGCTGGCAGGATCCGCCCCGAGGCCCGGACAATGCTCGAAACCTCTGGACAAAAACCGGCTAAGTTACTGTAGCACGGACGGAAACGTCGTGCCAACGAAGCCGCGCCGCCGACGGTCAGCGCTGCAAGTCCGCCCAGGCCTTTTCCAGCCGCTTGAAGGAAACGGGGAACGGTGTCCGGAGTTCCTGCGCGAAGAGCGAAACCTGCAGTTCCTCGAGCAGCCAGCGAAAGCCCTCGAGGCCTGGTTCGACGCGGCCCGCTTGTCGATTCTGGTCGACGCGCTCACGGTATCGGAACCACCATTGGGCAATCGTGGCCGCGTGGCGCGTGTCGCGACCGGGGTTGTCCGGGTACTTGGCCAGGCGTCGATCGAGCGCCGCGAGGTAGCGAGGGACACTCGCGAGCTGCGCCCACGGCGTTCCCTGAAAGAAGCCGGGATACACGAGACCGTCGCGTCGGGCTCGAACTTCCGCGCCCAGCTTCGAGCATGCCGAGGGCAATGCCGCGATGCGCTGGGTCAGCGCCTGGTGTTCGGCGGCGATGGTGGCGAGCAACCGGAACGCCCCTTCGGCCACCGCCGGCAGCCGTGTGCGCGCCCGCCGAAGCTGCTCGGCGAACGCCGTCGCGGTGCGCGGGAGCGGATCGTCGCCCACGAATGCCCGGTCGCAGACTGCGCCAAGCACGTCGGCTAGCAATCGATCGGTCGGGATCACGGTCTTCAGCTGCAGGGCCGCCTGCGCAAATTCGGCCGTTCCCTTCTCGTGCCGGGCAAGCACGTCCTTCGACGCGAGCCGCAGGAGCCTGACGATTCCGGTTCGCGTCGCCGTGTCCGCGGCAGCCCGCGTGTCGAGAAGGCGCAGCGCGACACTATCGCCGTCGTCGACGAGCGCCGGATACCCCGTGATCCGGTGTCCGCCGTCGGATCGTCGTCAACGACTCCGGAAGATCGCCGAAGTCCCACGCCTTGATGCCGCGCCGCTCGACGGCGTCGCCGGCCTCGGCGAACGACAGCCGGGCCGCCTCCGCCAGCTGCGCGCGCAGGGCGACGGGATCGCGGCCCGATGCGAGTTCCTGACCGGACGCGTCGATCACGCGGACGTTCACCCGGAGGTGCTCCGGCAGATTCGACCAGGTCCCAGACCTCGGCCGGCGGCGCCTCGCCCAGCTTCGCCCGAAGCCAATCCCGCAGCGCGCCGACGAGCGTCTCGCGTCCGTAGGGCGCCGCTTCCAGAAAAGCCGTCACTGCGTCGGACAGCGGAGTCACCCGGTTCCGCCACGCCTTCGGCAGCGCCTTCATATACCAGGTCACCTTCTCCCGGATCATCCCCGGTACGAGCCATTCGATCCTTGCGGCATCGAGCTGGTTCAACAGCGCCAGAGGCACCGTCAAGGTGAGTCCATCCAGCGGATGGCCGGGCGCGAAACGGTACTTGAGCGGCAGGACAGTGCCCGCCATCGCGAGACCTTCGGGGAAAAGCGCCTCGGTTACCCCGCGCAGCGGCGTGGCGCATCAAGGCTTCGCGCGTGAGAAACAAGCAACGTGGGTCCTTGCGCTCGGCGTCTTCGCGCCAACGCTCGAACGTCGCGAGCGAGTACACGCCATCCGGAACGCGCGCTGCGTAGAACGCCGCGATCGCCTCGTCGTCGACCAGCACATCGGCTCGCCGCGCCTTGTGCTCGAGCTCGCCGATGTCCTGCACCAGACGCCGGTTCGCGACCAGGAACGCACCTTTGGTCGCGAGCGTTGCCGGGACCAGCGCCTCGCGAATGAACGCATCGCGTGCAGCCGCAGGGTCGATGCGCCCGTACGACACCCGCCGTCGCGCAACGAGCGTCAGGCCATAGAGCTGCACGCGTTCGCTCGCCACGACCTCGTTGCGTTCCGCATCCCAACGGGGGTCGAAATAATCCCGCGTGACGAGCTCGCCCGCGACGGACTCGACCCACTCCGGCTCGATCCTGGCCGCGCACCGTGCGTACAGCCGCGATGTCTCCACCAGTTCGGCCGCGAGCACCCATTTCGGGCCCTTCTTCGCGAGCCCCGATCCCGGATGAAGGTGAAAACGAATGCCGCGCGCTCCCAGGTAAGCCTCGCCCTCGCCCTCCTTCACGCCGATGTTGCCCAGCAGTCCAGCCAGCAATGCCTGGTGGATCGCCTGGTAGCGCGCATCGTCGATCTCCCCAGCTCGCGGATTCCACTGGAACCCCTGTTCCGCGACTTCGTTAGCGAGTTGGCCATGCACCTCCCGCCACTCCGTCAGGCGCAGGTATGACACGTACTGCGCCCGACACGCGTCCACCAAGCGGCGATGCGAGAGCTTCTCGGCAACCCGGGCGGCGAAGAAGTCCCATAGCGCGAGCAGCGACAGGAAATCGGAGCGCACATCGCGGAACAGGAGGTGGGCCTGGTCGGCGGCCTGTTGCTTCGCGAGCGGTCGTTCGCGCGGATCGGGCACCGACAGCGCGCTCGCGATGACCAGCACTTCGGCGAGGCACCCGCCGTCGCGCGCGGCCAGGATCATGCGGCCGACGCGCGGATCGACCGGCAGCCGGGCGAGATCGCGGCCGAGCGACGTCAGTCTGCGCCCGGCATCGACGGCGCCGAGTTCATGCAGCAGCTGGTAACCGTCCGCGATCGCGCGCGGCGAAGGCGGCTCGAGAAAAGGAAACGCTGCGACGTCGCCCAACCCCAGTGCGGCCATCCGCAAGATCACCGCCGCCAGCGAGCTCCTGAGGATCTCGGGATCGGTGTAGGGCGGCCGCGCCGCGAAATCGTCCTCGTCATAAAGGCGCACGCAGATACCGTCGGCCAGCCGGCCGCAGCGACCCGCCCGCTGATTCGCCGCCGCCTGCGAGACCCTTTCGATCTGCAGCAGCGTGGTCTTGTTCCGCAGCGAGTAACGCTTGACGCGCGCGAGCCCGGTGTCGATCACGAAGCGAACGCCGGGCACGGTCAGTGACGTTTCGGCGACGTTCGTCGCCAGCACGATGCGCCGCCCCCGTGAAGGCGCAAATACGCGTTGTTGTTCCGAAACCGAGAGTCGCGCGTAAAGGGGAAGTATTTCGACCGCGCTGGCGTAAGGCCGGCGCGCAAGGCTTCTCCGCAGCAAGTCAGCGGTCTCGCGGATCTCCCGCTCTCCGGGCAGGAAGACCAGAATGTCCCCCGGACCCGCGCGCCATAGGTCCTCGGCGGCGGCGACAATCGCATCTTCGAGCTCCTCCTCGTCGTCCGGCTCCGCCTGGTCGGACCCCGGACTGCCTGCCGCGAGTGGACGGTAGCGCACGTCGACGGGAAACATCCGGCCCGAGACTTCGATCACCGGTGCCGACCGGAATCGATCTCCCTCGCCCGATCCGAAGTGCCGCGCGAAGCGCTCCGCGTCGAGCGTGGCCGACGTGACGATCACCTTCAGGTCGGGTCGCTTCGGCAGCAGTTGCTTGAGGTAGCCGAGCAGGAAGTCGATGTTGAGGCTGCGCTCGTGCGCTTCGTCGACGATGATCGTGTCGTAGGCGGCGAGCAGCCGGTCGCCCTGCGTTTCAGCGAGCAGGATGCCGTCGGTCATCAACTTGATGAACGCGTCGGGTTTCGTGTGATCGGTGAAGCGAACCTTGTATCCGACCACGGTACCCGGCTCGGTGTGCAATTCCTGTGCAATCCTCGCCGCAACGGCGCGCGCGGCGATTCGCCGGGGTTGCGTGTGGCCGATCAGTCCGCGTTCGCCGCGGCCGATGGCGAGGCAGATTTTCGGCAACTGCGTCGTCTTGCCCGAACCGGTTTCGCCGCAGACGATCACGACCTGGTGCGCGCCGATGGCAGCTTCGATGTCGGCGGCGCGCTGCGCGACAGGGAGCTCAGGCGGATAGACGATCGACGGCCTGCGGGCGGCACGAGCCTCGCGCCGCTCGACGGACCGCGCGACCGCTTGAGCGATCCGCCCCCACTCTTCAGCCGACGCGCGGCCGCGGCGCGCCCGCTCGATCCGTCGCGTGAGCGCAATGGCGTCCGCAGCCAATCCCGAGGCGAGCTGCGCAAGCAAACGGGACGCGGGCGAAAATGAGGTCATCCGGCAGGAGTCATACGACAGGAATCGCGACCACGGTCGCTGACCGGGTGGGCGCGGGGACGGGCGAAACGACGGCGGCGCGGATTCTACCCTGCACCTGCGCAAAGCGTTACACCGAACCGGATGGCGATCCGGTAGCGACGTGTGCCGCGCGCGCGTGACCCAGATATCGCACGACAGCCGAGGTCACGCCAATCGCAACCACCGCGGCCAGTGTCGCGTGCATGAATGCTGCCGGCGTTCCCTTGCGCAGCGCGTTCTCCGCGATCTGCAGGACGCCGCCGGTGGCGAGGTACGCCGGAACCGACGTGGCGTCGAAGCGCATGAGTCCGTAAACGATGGCGGCCGTGGCGATGCCGGTGACGGTGCCGTCCACAGCCGCGGCCACCGGATCCTGCGCCGCGACGAACGACGACGCAGCCACCGCCGCAACCAGCAGCAGCGTGGCCAAAACGCCCCGGCGTTGCCATCCAACCGTCAATCGCTCGAGAAAGCAAAGCACGAAGAGACCCACGCTCGCGACCGCCAGGATCCGGGCGCCGGCCAGTACAGCGCCCAACGCCGGAAGCGCGAACGACTCGACCACGTACTCGGGCCACAGCGGCACCGTTTGCGGAGCGAACCGTTCCAGGACGGCGCCGACTCCTGCGGCGAACAGCGCGGCAAAGACACCCGCGGCCCACGCCGGCACCGGTCCGGCGATCGGTTGCACCCGCTGCACGATCGCGGCCCACGCACCGACGCCCGCGGCAAGACCGATGGCGAGCGCACGCACAAGAGCGCCGAGCAAGGCGCCCGCCGACGCGATGGCGACCTGGGACGCGATCGGCTCCGCCGTGCTCAGGTTCATCGCCAATTGCGGCCACCCGTTGGCGATTGCGACGCCGCCCAGCACAAACAGGATCGCCGCGACCACGGTCAACGCCCACCGGTCACAGCGGCCACGGGTCCAGTCGATCACCGCCATGATGACGGCCGCGATTCCGCCCACGCCGAGCAACGCAGCGAGCACCATCCGGACGATGGTCACGCGCCCCTCCCGCTCGCGCTCCGCGCGTTGCCAGGCTTCGGGCACGTGGACGAAGCGGCCGTAACCCGCTACCTCGTCGCCAGCGAGGGTGATCAAGATCCGTGCCTCGCCGTCCTTGCCGACTTCCACGCGTGGATCGGCAAAGGCAAAGATCCAGTCGGTACGGTCGGGCCGCTGCTTCTCCTCGGCGCCGACCAGCGTCAACGCGGCCGGATCGAGGCCGAAACGCTCACGGAGTGCCGCTTCGGCCAACGTCCGCGCGCCATCGCGCGGAAGCCTCGCCCCGGGTCGCCCTTCCGGCAGCACATGACGGACCTGGCGCACCGTGCCGTCGCCATTGATGGTGACGCGCCACTCTTCGGCGCGGTCGGCCACTTCGCCCTCGAACTTCGCGTACCGGACGTCCCAGAGCGGCGGCGCTAGCGTGTTGCCGACAAGCTTCGCATAGGCCTCGCGCCCGGCCTCGCGCCAGACGAACTTGTGTCCCTGCCACGGTCCGCCCTCTTCGCTCGCGAGCCGAACCATCGACGAACGGCGCCACTCCGGTCCCAACGTCACCGAACGTGCGTGCAGGGCGGCGTCGGCCGCTGCTTCCGCCGCAACACGCGAGATCGGCAGCGGTGGCACGTCCGAATGAAACGGTGTCGCCAGGACCCAGGCGACGAACCCGCCGATTCCCAGCGCGGGCAACGCACGCTGGAACGTCACGGTCCATCCCGGCGCGCCCGCGATCGTCGGCACGGTGCGGGGGCCGCTCGTGCGCACCACCTGCCACGGGTCGCCAAGCGCCGTTCCTGAGTTCCGCGGCAAGTTCGGTCCACGCGCCGGCACGCAATCGGCGCGCGCCGATGATCGCGAGCGGAACGAGGCCGGCCATGATGACCAGCGCGCGCTGGGCTGCGCTTCCCGGCGCGTCGATCAGGAAGACGGGGATCGCGAACAGCACGAGGTCGAACAAGGCGTGCAGCAGGATGGTCGGCACGAGCCCGAAGCGCAGGAAGATGAGGGCCCAAAGCACCGAGGGCAACGAACAATTCGACCAGCCGCGAGTACGACGGGAAACCCGGATAGTTCGCATGCGCGCCGCCGAACACGAGCGCCTGCACCACCACCGCAATCGCCGATCGCCGTGCCGCGCCGGCCGTAGTGCGCACCGATCAGTGCCGCGAGCGAAAGCGGCACCGCACGGAACAGGCATTCCTCCATGAATCCCGCCTGCAGCGAGATGGCGATCGGCGCCAGTGCCGGTACCGCGCTGCCGAGGATGTTCGGATCGGTCAGCGCTTCGGACGGCTGCCACCAGCCCAGCCAGCGATTGGTCGCGTAATAGAACGCCGCGACGAGCGCGAGCTCGATCGGCACGAAGAGGTAGCCGCCCAATGTCCGGCCCAGCATCTGACGCGTCGATGCTGCTTCGCGCGACCAGACGCGCCACAGCTGCGGATGATCGGCGAACGCGCGCCGCGAGAGGCTCTCCGCCGCCATGAACACCAGCCCGTAGCCGAGCCCGCCCGCGAACGCGATCGCCAGCGCGGCGCCGACCTGGCGGACCCAGAACGTCGTCACCGACTGCGCGGTGTCGAAGCCGAACCATGCCGTCGGCGCCGCCGCCAGCGTCATCGCCGCCCATCAGCGCGCCGACGACGTATCCGGCGGCCAGCGCCGGGCGCCAGGCCAGCCAGTGCCGGCGCAGCAGCCACAGCACGCCGAGGATGCAGCCGCCGAGTCCGTACAGCGCGCCGGCCGCGAGGCTCGCCACGCCGGCGATCGTGTTGTTCGCCGACGCGCAGTTCCTGGAAGCGTCGCTCGAACGATTCGGGCACGTGCACGTAATGCGCGACCTCGGTCAGCTCATCGCCGGTGACCGCGAGCCGCAGGCGGAAGCGCGAGTCGCCGATGTTGCCCGCGATGCGCTCATAGACGAACAAGTGATCGACGCGGCCGGTCGTGCGCTTCTGCTGCGTGTGCTCCAGCGGCCTGAACGGCGCGAAATCGATGCCCCAGTCGGCGCGCGCCTTTTCTTCGGCCAGATCGCGCGCGGTCTCGGCGGTCAACGCGAGCCCCGCGGGATCGGTCGGGCACGAACCGTTCGGGCAATCTTCGCGCGAAACCGTACGGGGTGCCGTCGGGGCGAAATCGCACGGTCGCCTCGGTCACCTCGCCCGGGCACGAACAGCCGCACTTCCCACCAGTACGGCGCGTAGAGATCGCCCTCGACGAGACGGCCGAAGACCTCCTTGCCGCCGCCTTCGAGCTCGACGTAGTTCTGCGTCGCCTGATCGTGCGCGAAGCGCGCCGCCGCGCGGGCGTCGCCCGGGGCGAGATCGAGTCTTTCCGCGAGCCGTCTGCGCCTGCGCCGATGGCGTCGTCGCGGCCGAGCCGGATGTCGAGATTGACGAGCGGAATGGCGAGCCGGGAAAAGCTGCCAGGCGATGGCGAGCGCAGACGACGGCGAGCACCGCGTAGGCGATCCAGAACGCGGGTGTTCGGGTCAGGCCGGCGTTCCGCGTCCGATCGAGCCGGCCCTTCGCATTCCGGCGCACCTGCGATCACGCCGCCGCGCGGCCAGATCCGCGATCGCTGGCATCGCCCAGCCCGAGCCGCTCGCGCAACACCGCGGCCGTGTGCTCGCCGAGCAGCGGCGGCGCGCGGTCGTAGGCGAGCGGCGTCGCCGAGAGCTTCAGCGGCGTGCCGACCTGCGGCACGGTACCCGGCGAGCGGATGCGGCAGGTCCATCCGCAGTGCCGCGCGCGACGAGCTGCGGATCGGCGAACACCTGGTCGAGCCGTGTTGATCGGCCCGCACGGAACGCCGAGCGGCTCGAGCGCGTCGAGCCACGCACGCTGCGTGCGCGTGCGCACGACCGTCGGCGATCAGCGGCACCAGCGCGTCGCGGTTGCGCACGCGATCGGCGTTCTTCGCGAAGCGCGGATCGACCGCCCACTCGGGCTTCCCGGCCGACGTCGCAGAACTTCGCGAACTGGCCGTCGTTGCCGACCGCGAGGATCAGGTGGCCGTCGGCGCAGGCGAACACCTGGTAGGGGACGATGTTCTGATGCGCGTTGCCGAGCGCGTCCGGGCGGCGTGCCGGTGACGAGGTAGTTGTGCGACATCGTCGCCATCATCGCGACCGCGCGAGTCGAACAGGCACGCGTCGATCCACTGGCCCTGTCCGGTGCGGTCGCGATGCGCGAGCGCCGCCTGGATGGCCACCGTCGCGTACATGCCGGTCATCAGGTCGGTGATCGCGACGCCGGCCTTCTGCGGCCCGCCGCCCGGCAGGTCGTCGCGCTCGCCGGTGACGCTCATGAAACCGCGACATGCCCTGGATGATGAAATCGTAGCCGGCGCGATCGGCATACGGGCCCGTCCTGGCCGAATCCGGTGATCGACGCGTAGACGAGCCGCGGGTTGCAGCGCTGCGAGGCTCGGATAATCGAGGCCGTACCTCGCAAGGCCGCCGACCTTGAAGTTCTCGACCAGAACGTCGGCCTGCCGCGCGAGATCGCGCACGATCGCTTGCCCGTCCGGCGTCGTGAAATCGACCGCGACCGAGAGCTTGCCGCGATTGCAGCACAGGTAATAGGCGGCCTCGCTCGTGTCGGCGCCCGCGCGCGTCCTTGAGGTACGGCGGACCCCACGCGCGCGTGTCGTCGCCGCGTGCCCGGCTTCTCGATCTTGATGACCGTGGCGCCGAGGTCGGCGAGCAGCTGCGTGCACCACGGCCCCGCGAGCACGCGGGACAGGTCGAGGACGGTGAGGTGCGAGAGCGGGCCGGGCATGAAGCGGCGTGAACTGCACGAAGATCGCGGCTCACCGCACCGCGATTCTAGCCGAGTCGGTTCGGCTGGCCGCGCTGACGCCACCGGCGCGCGCTCCGCAAGCGCGCCTTGCGCCAGCCGCTACGAACGCTCTCGCCGCTCGGACACGGCGCCGCCCGCGTGCCAAGGCGGGGTCAGCCGGAGTCTGCTGGACCGGCCCGCCCCGGTTTCCTACGCCTTCAACGCCACCAGGACCTCGTCGAGCATCTTCTTGGCATCGCCGAAGAGCATCCGGTTGTTGTCCTTGTAGAACAGCGGATTGTCGACGCCGGCGTAACCCGACGCCATGCTGCGCTTCATGACGATCGACGTCTTCGCCTTCCAGACTTCGAGCACCGGCATGCCGGCGATCGGGCTCGTCGGATCCTCCTGCGCCGCCGGGTTGACGATGTCGTTGGCGCCGATGACCATCGCGACGTCGGTGTCCGGGAAGTCCTCGTTCAGCTCGTCCATCTCGAACACGATGTCGTAGGGCACCTTGGCCTCGGCCAGCAGCACGTTCATGTGGCCGGGCATGCGGCCGGCCACCGGGTGGATGCCGAAGCGGACGTTGACGCCCTTTTCGCGCAGCGTCTTGGTGATCTCGTAGACGGTGTGCTGCGCCTGCGCGACCGCCATGCCGTAGCCCGGAACGATGATGACGTTCTTCGCCTCGCGCAGCAGCTCGGCGGTCTCGGGCGCCAGGATCGGGTTCACCTCGCCCGCCGGCTGCACGGCCGCCGGCCGCGGCCGGCGCGCCGCTGTCGGTGCCGAAGCCGCCGGCGATCACGCTGATGAAGTTGCGGTTCATCGCCTTGCACATGATGTACGACAGGATCGCGCCGCTGGAGCCGACCAGCGCGCCGACGACGATCAGCAGGTCGTTCGAGAGCATGAAGCCGGTCGCCGCCGCCGCCCAGCCCGAGTAGCTGTTGAGCATCGACACCACGACCGGCATGTCGGCGCCGCCGATGGCCATCACCATGTGGACGCCGAACAGCAGCGCGACGACGGTCATGACGATCATCGGCGTCATCGCCTCGGCCACGCTGTGCGCGTTGATGAACGCGTAGCCGAAGTAGATGACGACCAGCGAGCCCGGCGAGGTTGAGCCAGTGCCGCGCCGGCAGCAGCATCGGCTTGCCGCTGATCCTGGCGGAGAGCTTGCCGAAGGCGATCACCGAGCCGGAGAACGTGACGGCGCCGATCAGCACGCCGAGGTACATCTCGATCTCGTGGATCGATCTTCTCGGCCGGCGTCATGCCGACCGACACCGCTCGGATCGACGAAGTTCGCGTAGCCGACGAGCATCGCGGCGAGGCCGACGAGGCTGTGCATCAGCGCCACCAGCTCGGGCATCTGCGTCATCTTCACGATGCGCGCCGCGTAGAGGCCGATCGCCGCGCCGACCACCATCGCGGCGAGGATGTAGGGCAGGCCGGCGGCGGTGACCTGCGGGCCGAACACCGTGGCGAGCACGGCGATCGCCATGCCGATCATGCCGTACAGGTTGCCGCGCCGCGACGTCTCCGGGTTGGACAGCCCGCCCAGGCACAGGATGAAGAGGATCGTGGCCCCGAGGTAGGAGACCGTCGAAAGACTGGAGGTCATGGTCTCGCCTTCCTCACTTGCGGAACATCTGCAGCATGCGCTGGGTCACCGCGAAGCCGCCGAACATGTTGATCGTGGCGAGCCCGATGCCGCCCACGGACAGCCAGCGTATCCACTCGTTCGGCCGGGAAAGGTCCGCGGAGATCTTCGTGAGATCCGGCGCGATCTGCACCAGGGCGCCGATGGCGATGATGCTGCTGACCGCGTTGGTCACGCTCATCAGCGGCGTGTGCAGCGCGGGCGTCACGTTCCAGACGACCATGTAGCCGACGAAGCAGGCCAGCACGAACACCGTGAAGTGGCCGAGGAAGCTCGCCGGAGCATAGCGGCCGATCAGCAGGAACAACAGGGCGCCGACGCCGAACAGCACGGCCGTCTTCGTGCCGGACATCGGGCCGCTGGGCTCGCCGTGGCCCTTCGGCTTGGCGGGCATCGCAGCCGGTTTGGCAGCGGGAACCGCGGGCGCGGCGGAAAGCTTGGGCGGCGGCGGCGGCCACGTGACCTCGCCCTTGTTGATCACCGTGGTGCCGCGCAGCACCTCGTCCTGCATGTCGATGTTGACGACGTCGCCTTCGATGCTCTTCGTCTTGAGCATGTCCTCCGTCAGCCGGAGCAGGTTCGTCGCGTACAGCGTCGAGGCCTGCTTCGCGAGGCGGCTCGGCAGGTCCTTGTAGCCGATGATCGTGACGCCGTGCCGCACGACGACCTCGCCCGGCACGGTCAGCTCGCAGTTGCCGCCCTGCTCGGCCGCCATGTCGACGATGACGCTGCCCTGCTTCATCGACCTGACCATCTCCTCGGTGATGAGCCGCGGGGCGGGCTTGCCCGGAATGAGCGCCGTCGTGATGATGATGTCGACTTCCTTCGCCTGCTTCGCGAACACCTCGCGCTGGGCCTTCTGGAAGCCTTCGCTCATCACCTTGGCATAGCCGCCGACGCCCGCTCCCTCCTCCTCGTACTCGACGCCGACGAATTCGCCGCCCAAGCGACTTCACCTGGTCGGCGACCTCCGGGCGCGTGTCGTTGGCGCGCACGATCGCGCCCAGGCCCGAGGCGGCGCCGATCGCGGCGAGGCCCGCGACGCCGGCCCCGATGACGAAGACCTTGGCGGGCGGCACCTTGCCCGCCGCGGTGATCGAGCCGGTGAAGAAGCGGCCGAACTCGTGCGCGGCCTCGATGACGGCGCGGTAACCGGCGATGTTGGCCATCGAGGAGAGCGCATCGAGCTTCTGCGCCCGCGAGATGCGCGGCACGCTGTCCATCGCCAGCACGGTGGCCTTCCGCGCAGCGAGTTGCTGCAGCAGCTCCGGGTTCTGCGCCGGCCAGATGAAGCTGACCAGCGTCGCGCCCTCGCGCAGCAGGCCGACTTCCTCGGCGTTCGGAGCGCGCACCTTGAACACGATGTCGGACGTTGCCCACAACCGGGCACGATCATCGACGATCTCGGCCCCGGCGGCACGGTACGCGTCGTCGCTGATCTGCGCCGAGTCGCCCGCGCCGGCTTCGACGGCGACCTTGAAACCCTGCTTGATCAGCTTCTCGACGACCTCGGGCACGGTCGCGACCCGCCTCTCGCCCGGAAAAACCTCGCGTGGAATGCCGATCAACATGGTGAAATCCCCAGGAAAGGAACGGCGCGGCGGTGGGCCGCCGGCGCTTGAATTTTGCGTAATCCTGCCACAATCCGGCGCACCCTGCGCGGGCCCGGATCAAAGCGCCGCGGCAATCGCGCGACCCAGCTCGACCGTCGTCGCCTTGCCACCGATGTCCGGCGTGCGCGGCGACGCCGGGTCGGCCAGCACCCGTTCGATGGCGGCGACGATCGCTGCCGCCGCGTCGGGATGACCGAGATGCTCGAGCATCAGCGCCCCGGCCCAGATCTGGCCGATCGGGTTGGCGATGCCCTTGCCCGCGATGTCGGGCGCCGAGCCGTGGACCGGCTCGAACAACGATGGGTGAGCCCGATCGGGATTGATGTTCGCGGACGGTGCAATCCCGATCGTTCCACAAACGGCCGGCCCGAGATCCGACAGGATGTCGCCGAAGAGGTTGGACCCGACGACGACGTCGAAGCACCTGCGGCCGCTGCACGAAGTGCGCAGTCAGGATGTCGATGTGGTACTGGTCGGTGCGGATCTGCGGGTACGACGACGCCATCGCGCGGAAGCGCTCGTCCCAGAACGGCATCGTGATCGAGATGCCGTTCGACTTGGTTGCCGACGTCAGGTGTCGCGCCGGGCGTTTCAGAGCGAGCTCGAACGCGAACTTCAGGATACGGTCGACGCCCACGCGCGTGAACACCGACTCCTGAAACACCGTTTCCCGCTCGGTGCCCTCGAACATCCGTCCGCCGACCGACGAGTACTCGCCTTCGGTGTTCTCGCGGACCACGACGAAATCGATGTCGCCGGGCTTGCGATTCGCGAGCGGCGTCGGGATGCCGGGCATCAGCCGGCAGGGCCGCAGATTCACGTACTGGTCGAAGCGGCGCCGGAACGGGATCAGCGATCCCCACAGCGACACGTGATCGGGCACCGTCGCCGGCCAACCCACTGCGCCGAAAAAGATCGCGTCGTACGGCGAGAGCGTCTCGAACCAGTCCTCCGGCATCATCCGGCCGTGCCGAGCGTAGTAATCGCAGCTCCAGTCGAATTCGCGCCATTCGAAGCCGATGGCGAACTTGCGGGCAACGGCCTCCAGCACGCGCAGGCCCTCGGGCACGACTTCCCTGCCGATGCCGTCGCCGGGAATCACGGCAATGCGATGGGTAGTCATCGGTCCTCTGCTCGGCGGGCGGTCGCGGGGCGGCGGCTGGAACTTGTCATTCTAGGTTATGCCCGCATAGCGTCCAAATCGCGCCGACCGACGATACGCTCCTTCGTGCTGATCTCGATGCAGCCCGCTGCAGGCGGTCCCGAGCGCGCTGCAATTCGATGCGCTCCGTTGGAATATCGTCCTTCCTTTCGTTTGGTGACCGCCCACCCATGGCACCCGCCACTCGACGCGATCGCCGCGCCGCGCTATGTTCGTCGCGATGGACGACGCATCGGTGACCCATGGAACCATGCCCGCGACCGCACTGCGCTGGCAGTGGTCGCGCTTCGACGGGCTCTCCGGCGCCGAGCTCTACGCCATACTCGCCGCGCGACAAAAGGTATTCGCACTCGAGCAGCACTGTGCGTTTCTCGATGCGGATGGTCTCGATCTTTACGCCTGGCATCTGATCGGGTGGGACGATGGCGAGGGCCGACCCCTTCTCGTTGCTTACCTGCGCGTGATCGATCCCGGGCACAAGTTCGCCGAGCCGTCGATTGGCCGAGTGCTGACGCTACCGCCCCACCGCGGCACCGGAGTCGGCCGCCTGCTCATGCGCGAAGGCATCGCGCGCACGCGGCTGGCCTGGCCGGGGCGCGTGATCCGCATTGCCGCACAGCAACGGCTCGAGGCGTTCTACGCGAGCCTTTCATTCCGTACCATCTGCGCACCGTACGACGAGGACGGCATCGCACACATCGACATGCTGCACGATCCGTGCTGACCACGATGCAGCCAGAGGGAGCCGCGACGGCGTCGCCCCCACGCTTCCCGCCGGTCGCGCCGATGGCCGCATCGACCGTCTGGTAACATTCGGCCTTGCGCGCACGCCGGCCCCGGCCGGCGTTTTTGTCGCCCCATGCAAGCGCTCGGTGTGCCCGGGCGCAGTCCTGGCACCCCGTGACCTCCGCCGCCCGCCACCGTCGCGCGATCCTGTTCATGATCGTCGCCGCCGTTTGCTGGTCCTTGGGCGGCATCCTGGTGCGGCAGCTGTCGATCGCGAACGCGTGGGAGATCGTGTTCTGGCGCTCGCTGTTCATGGCCCTGTTCGTGGCCGGCGTGCTCACGGTGTTGCACGGCAGGAGAATGCCGCAGGCGGTGGTCGCGTCCGGCAAGCCGGGTCTCGTGTCGGGCATCTTCCTCGCCGGCACATTCTTCTTCTTCATCGGATCGCTGACCCGGACGACGGTCGCGAACACGTTCGTGCTGATGAGTGTTTCGCCGTTCCTGGCCGCGCTTGCCGGCCGCCTCCTGCTGAAGGAGAAGGTGCCCACGCGAACCTGGGTCGCGATTTGCGTCGCGTTCGTCGGCATCGTCGTGATGTTCGCCGAGTCCCTGGACGCGGGGCGGCTCACCGGAAACCTGCTGGCGCTCGGCGTCTCGTGCTGCTTCGCCGCCCAGGTGACGATGCTGCGCAAGTTCCATGCGAGCGTCGACATGCTGCCGCAGGTGATGATCGCCGGTCTGATCTCGCTCATCGCCGCCTTTGCAATGTCGCCGCCGTTCGCCGCGACGGGACGCGACCTGGGGGTGCTCGTGGTGATGGGTTGCGTGCAACTCGGTACCGGATGCCTGCTTGCCACCGCGGCGTCGAAACACCTGTCGGCAACGGAGCTCGGCCTGCTTGCGCTGCTCGAGCCGATCATCGGCCCGCTGTGGGTCTGGGCGTTGATGGGCGAGGCGCCTGGTGCCGCGGCGCTCACCGGCGGTGTGATCGTATTGACCGCGGTCGTCGCGAACGAGGCGTTTGCGGCGTGGCGCGCGCGCGGCGCGCCCGCGGGACCGGACCTGCCGCCGGCGCTGACGCCCGGACCGTGACCGGTTTCCATCCGGCTACCATAACGGTCACCCATACCGCGTCGCCATGCAGTGGCCCGATTTTCCGCTCGCGTTCTATCCCGTCGCCGTCATCGCGATCCTGCTCACCGGGATTTCCAAGGGCGGTTTCGGCGCCGGGTCGGGCGGCCTCGCCGTACCGCTGATGTCGATCTTCATCGCGCCTCCCGAGGCCGCGGGCATCATGCTCCCCATCCTGTGCGCGATGGACCTCTTCAGCATCCACGCCTACCGCGGGCGCTGGTCGCGCGAGCACCTCAAGGCGATGCTGCCCGGCGCGCTGCTCGGCATCGGCCTCGGGGCGCTGGCATTCGGCGCCTTGCCGGTCAATGCCGTCCGCTTGCTGCTGGGCTTGATTGCGGTGGCTTTCGCACTGAACAAGTGGTTCGCGCTCGCCGAGCGTTTCGCCGCGAGGACCACCGCGAAGCCCGGGCGCATCGCCGGCGTTCTGTGGGGCGGGCTCGCGGGGTTCACGAGCACGCTGGCGCACGCCGGCGGACCGCCATTCGCTGTCTACATGCTCCCCCAACGGCTCGACAAGACGCTGCTGGTGGGAACCTCGGTGGTGTTCTTCCTCGTCGTCAATTACGTCAAGCTCGTGCCCTACGCCTTCCTGGGCCAGCTCAACCCCGGCAACCTCGCGGCCGCCCTGATCTTCGCGCCGCTCGCACCGCTCGGTGTCTGGCTCGGTGTGTGGATGCACAAGCGGATCTCCGAGCCCGCCTTCTACAACGTCAGCTACGCTTTGCTGTTCGCGACCGGCGTCAAGCTCATCTGGGACGCCGTCGCCGGGTGATCGACGTGCGTGCTTCCGCCGGACAGCAAGGAAATCGCTGTTGGCCCTGCGGCGCAACTCCGTACCGGTAACGGACAGCCCGATTCTTGGGCTATGATGCCTTGCCGCGGACTGAAGCCCAAAGCACCATGAAGCACACCTTCCTCGACTTCGAACAGCCGATCGCCGAGCTGCAGACCAAGATCGACGAGTTGCGCTACGTCCACGAGGATTCGGCCGTCGACATTTCCGACGAGATCAACCGGCTGCAGCGCAAGAGCCAGCAGCTCACCAAGGAGATCTACGGCAAGCTCTCGGCGTGGCAGATTGCGCAGGTCGCGCGTCATCCGCAGCGGCCCTACACGCTCGATTACGTCAACGGCCTGTTCAGCGAATTCCGCGAGCTGCACGGCGACCGCACGTATGCGGACGATCCCGCGATCGTCGGCGGCCTCGCGCGGTTCAACGGCCAGCCCTGCATGGTGATCGGGCACCAGAAGGGACGCGACACCAAGGAAAAGATCTACCGCAATTTCGGCATGCCGCGGCCGGAGGGCTACCGGAAGGCGCTGCGCCTGATGAAGCTCGCCGAGAAATTCCGTTTGCCGCTGTTCACGTTCATCGACACCCCCGGGGCCTATCCTGGAATCGGTGCCGAGGAGCGCGGCCAGTCGGAAGCGATCGGTCGCAATCTGTTCGAGATGGCGGGACTGCGCATCCCGATCATCGCGACCGTGATCGGCGAAGGCGGTTCCGGCGGCGCGCTCGCGATCGCCATCGGGGATCTCACGCTGATGCTCCAGTACGCGACGTACTCGGTGATCTCGCCCGAAGGTTGCGCGTCGATCCTGTGGAAATCCGCGGAGCAGGCACCGGAAGCGGCGGAGACGCTAGGCATCACGGCCCCGCGCTTGAAGCAGCTGGGCGTCATCGACAAGATCGTGACCGAGCCACTCGGCGGCGCCCACCGCGACCCCGCCGCGATGATGGTCACGCTCAAGAAGGCGCTGGGAGAGGCGCTGCGGCAGTTGCAGGAGCTGCCGGAGGATGTGCTGCTCGAATCGCGGGAGGACAAGATCCTCTCCTATGGCAAGTACAAGGAGATCCCCGCCGGCTGAACCCGGCGGCCTCGCCGTGGCGCCCAAGCGCCGGAACGCGCCTCGACGCACCGGCCACCCGCTTCTTCCGTGAAGGCTTGGCCCGATCCCGCTGTCGCCCCGGTGTTCGCCGCCGTTCGCACCGCGGTGGAGTCGATCCGGATGCGGGCGCCTTTGGACCCGGTCAGGATCGCGGTCGCGGTCTCCGGCGGGCGGGACTCGATCGCACTGCTCGATGCGCTGGCGCTGCTGGCGCCGGAGCTCGGCGTCGGGCTGACCGCGATCCACGTGCATCACGGGCTCTCGCCGAATGCCGACAAATGGGCAGCATTCTGCACCGAGGCTTGTGCGAATCGGGGCGTGCCGCTGACCGTTCGCCGCGTCGTCGTGGCGCGCGTCGGCGGCGAAAGTCTCGAAGCCGCTGCGCGCGCGGCACGCTATGCTGCCTTCGCCACGATCGATGCCCGCTGCATGGCGCTCGCCCATCACGCCGACGATCAGGCCGAGACCGTCCTGCTGCAACTGCTCCGCGGTGCGGGGCCGCACGGGCTCGCCGCGATGCCGTTGCTGCGCGCGTCCCCGGCCGGGCCGTCGCTGCTGCGTCCGTTCCTCGCGCTCCCCGGGACCGCGATCGCGGCGTATGCGTCTTCCCGCGGCCTCAGCTTCGTCGACGACGAGTCCAACGTCGACACCGGTCGCAAGCGCAACTTCCTCCGGCACGAAGTTGCGCCGCTTCTCGCGGCAGCGTTCCCCGGCTATCCGGCAACGCTCGCCAGAGCCGCCGAGCATCAGGCGGAAGCCGCGCAGCTTGCGGATGCGCTCGCTCGACTGGATGCCGGAGAGACGATCGATTGCGAGGCGACGCCAAGTCCGTCGCTCGATCGTGCCGCGCTGGCGGCGCTTGCCGCTTCGGCACCCGCGCGCGCGAAGAATCTCCTCCGCTGGTTCCTGCGCGTCAACGGTCTCAAGGCGCCGTCGTCGGCGCGCCTCGCCGCCATGCTCGAGCAGCTCCAGCACGCGGGACCGGACGCACGCGTTCGCCTCGCCCACGCGGGAATCGAGCTCGGCGTTCATCGCGGCCGCATCCTCGTGCACCAACCAGCGCTCGCTCCGTATTCGATCACGTGGCGTGGCACAGCATCGATCACGTTGCCGCACGGCACGCTCGAGTTCGTTCCGAGCGCGGGCGCCGGAATTGCGCAGGCGGCGACTGCGAATGCCGAAGTCACCATCCGGCCACGCAGCGGTGGCGAGCGGATCCGACCCGAGCGCGGCGGACCCTCGCGCTCGTTGAAACGCCTGCTCCATGACGCGGGACTCGCGCCGTGGCAACGCGACGCGTTCCCGCTCGTCTTTGGTGATGACATGCTGGTTGCCGTGCCCGGGATCGCGGTCGACGCAGCATTTCAGCCCGCGGCCGGCGCGCCCGGCTACGAAGTCCGCTGGCAACCGTCGCAGCCGATGGTAATCGGCGCGCGATCCCGACGCGGCGCGAGCCATCGACGTGCGCGACGGCCTTCTACCCACCGATCCCGATGACGCCTTCTTCCGCCAACGCGACAATCTCGCCGTCGGTGCATCCGATTTCCGCGAGCACCGCGCGCGTATGTTCGCCGACCCCCGGAATCGCGTCCATCCTCGGCGAGACGCCCTCGAAGTCGATTGGCGGCGTGAGCGCCGCGACCGGACCGGCAGGCGAACCGACCGTGCGCCAGCGATCGCGCGCCTCGTGCTGCGGGTGACGCCAGAAATCCAGGACCTCATTCAATCTCGCACAGGCGATTTGCGCAGCGTCCAGCCGCGCGAGCACGTCCGCTGCGCTCGCCGTGGCGAATGCACGCTCGACAAGCGGCCTTAGCTGATCGCGATTCGCGGAGCGCAGCGGGTTGGTCGCGAATCGCCGGTCTTGCGCCAGTTCCGCGTTCTCCAGCACCTGCGCGCAGAAGCGCTCCCACTCCCGTTCGTTCTGAACGCTTGCAAACACCGTCGCGCCGTCGCCGCACCGAAATGGCCCGTACGGGTAGACCGTCGGGTGCGCGGTCCCCGTTCGCGCCGGGGCCGTTCCGCCATACGCGGTGTAATAGGCGGGAAAACCCATCCATTCACCCAATGCGTCCAGCATTGCCACGTCGACGGTGCGGGCGATGCCGGTCCGTTCGCGCTCGAAGAGGGCCGCAAGTGTCCCGGAAAATGCGTACATGGCGGCGGCGATGTCGGCGACCGCGATTCCCGCCCGGCACGGCGTCTCGGGCGTACCGGTGACGGCGGGCAGTCCCGCCTCGCACTGGACCAGGAGGTCATACGCCTTGCGATCCCGGTAGGGACCGCCGGTGCCGTAACCGGAAAGATTGACGCGAATCAACCGGGGGCAGGCAGCCGACAGGTACGCTGCGCCGAATCCCAATCGGTCGATCGCGCCGGGCGCCAGGTTCTGCACGAACACGTCCGCACGGGCGAGGAGTCGGCGCAGGATCTCCGAGGCAGCGGGCGCCTTGAGGTCGAGCGCGACGGACTCCTTCGAACGGTTGGTCCAGACGAAATGGCTCGACATGCCCAGCACCTTGTCGTCGTAATGGCGGGCGAAATCACCCTCGCCCGGGCGCTCGATCTTGATCACCCGGGCGCCGAGGTCGGCCAGTTGGCGTGTCGCGAACGGTGCGGCGATCGCGTGCTCGACCGCGACCACGGTGACGCCCGCTAGGGGTAACGGGGAAGCATAGGGATGGGTGACGGTCATGGCGTGGGGAATGTGTTCTCGGGTGGTACGGGGGCGGTGATCATAGCGAATGCAGATGCGTCGAAGGCGCTCTCCCCGACGCTCGAGTTGACATGAGGAGCGGTTGGATGCCTAATTTCGGCGCCACCGCATAGAGGAAACCCATAGCCGGCGATTCGTGTTCCGCCAAGACCGGTTTCAAGCGTCCATTGGAGGTATCGATGAAGTTCCGTCTTGCACTTGTCGTTGCGGCATCGGCGCTGCTCGCATTCGCGGGCTCGGCGTCGGCGCAGCAGCCGATCGTCATCAAGTTCAGCCACGTTGTCGCCGTCGACACGCCAAAGGGCAAGGGCGCCGAGTATTTCAAGAAGCTCGCCGAGGAGACGCACGAAGGGCCGCGTCAAGGTCGAGGTCTACCCGAACAGCTCGCTGTTCAAGGACGGCGAGGAGATGGAAGCGCTGCAGCTCGGTTCCGTGCAGCTGCTCGCGCCTTCGCTCGCGAAGTTCGGCCCGCTCGGCGTGCGCGAGTTCGAGGTGTTCGACCTGCCGTACATCTTCGACAACTACGACGAGCTGCACAAAGTCACTACGGGCCTGGTCGGCGCGGCGCTGTTCAAGAAACTCGAGTCGAAAGGCATCGTCGGCCTCGCGTACTGGGACAACGGCTTCAAAGTGATGAGCGCGAACAAGCCGATACGCGTGCCCGCCGACTACAAGGGACTCAAGATGCGCATCCAATCGTCGAAGGTGCTGGGCGACGAGATAAAGGCGCTGGGTGCCATACCGCAAGTGATGGCGTTCTCGGAGGTCTACCAGGCGCTGCAGACCGGGGTCGTCGACGGCACCGAGAATCCGCCGTCGAACTTCTATACGCAGAAGATGCACGAAGTGCAGAAGTACCTCGCCTGACGAACCACGGTTACCTGGGCTATGCGGTCATCGCGAACAAGAAGTTCTGGGACGGGTTGCCGCCGGACATCCGCACGACGCTCGAGGGCGCGATGAAGGACGCCACCAAGTACGCCAACGAGATCGCGCAGAAGGAGAATCAGGATGCGCTGGCGACGGTCAAGGCTTCCGGCAAGACGGAGATCATCACGTTCACGCCCGAGCAGAAGGCAGCGATGAAGAAGGCGCTGATCGCCGTGCACAAGGAGAACGAGACGCGGGTCGGCAAGGAAACGATCGCCGAGGTCTACAAGGAAACCGGGTTCACGCCGTGAACTTCGGGATATCTCCGATAACGCCATCGCCGGAGCAGATCACGCCTGAACGTCGCGGTCGCGGCTGTTTGCCGCCGACGTAGCCGTCGCTGTCGCGCAGCACCGGTGGGGAGGCGCCATGAAATTCCTGGATCATCTCGAGGAGTGGTTGATCGCGTTCCTGATGGGCGCGGCGACGCTCTTGATCTTCGTCGCCGTCGTCCACCGCTACGCGGCCGGCATGCCGATTCCGGCGGCGTCCAGGACGCGCTGCTCGGTATCGACCTCACCTGGGCGCAGGAACTTTGCATCTACATGTTCGTGTGGATGGCGAAGTTCGGCGCCGCGTATGGCGTGCGCACCGGCATCCATGTCGGCGTCGACGTCATGATCAACCGCTTGCCCGACCGCATGCACGGCTCTTCGTCCTGTTCGGGCTGCCGCCGGTGCCCTGTTCACGGGCATCGTCGGCACGCTGGGCGCGACGTTCGTCTGGGACATCGCCCACACCGACTCGGTGTCGCCCGACCTCGAGCTTCCGAAGTGGATCGTGTACCTCTGCATTCCGCTCGGTTCGTACCTGATGTGCTTCCGGTTCCTGCAGGTCGCGTGGGCGTCCGCGCGACCGGCGAGCTGCCGCACCAGACGTCGCGCACGTCGAGGCTGGACGAGGGAGGCCGCAAATGAGCCGCTCGTTTCGCCCGTCCCCGTAGATGCGCCGGCTGGCCGGCGCTCATCCCGCCGGTACTGATCGCCATTCCGGTCGTGTTGAAGTTTGCCGGAGTCCCGATCGGAATGCCTGGATCATCTTCGCGCTGCTTTTCGGCCTGATGCTGACCGGGATGCCGATCTCGATCTCGCTCGGCCTCACCGTGCTCACCTACCTGTTCACGATGACGTCGGTGCCGATCGAGTCGGTGGCGCTCAAGCTCTTCACCGGCATCGAGAAGTTCGAGATCATGGCGATCCCGTTCTTCATCCTCGCCGGCAACTTCCTGACGCACGGCGGCGTCGCGCGGCGGATGATCAACTTCGCGTCGTCGATGGTCGGCCACTGGCACGGCGGACTCGGACTCGCGGGCGTGATGGCCTGCGCGCTGTTCGCCGCCGTGTCCGGCAGCTCTCCCGCAACCGTCGTCGCGATCGGGTCGATCATGCTGCCGGCGATGGTGAAGCAGGGCTTCCCGCCGCGTTCGGTGCGGGCGTCATCACCACGTCCGGCGCGCTCGGCATCCTGATTCCGCCGTCGATCGTGATGGTGATGTACGCGGTCGCGACCAACACGTCGGTCGGCGCCTGTTCATCGCCGGCATCATCCCGGGCCTGATGCTCGCGACGATGCTGGGCCTCACGACCTGGTGGCGCGTCCGCAAGAAGCGCAACTATCCGCGGTAGCCGGTCGCGAACTGGGGCGAGTGCTGGAAGGCGTTCCGCGAGAGCGTCTGGGGCCTGCTCCTCGTCATCGTCGTCATCGGCGGGATCTACACCGGGATCTTCACGCCGACCGAGGCGGCCGCGATGAGCGCCGTCTACGCGTTCTTCGTCGTCGGTGTTCGTCTACAAGGACATGACGCTCGCGAAGGTGCCGAAGGTGCTGCTCGATTCCGCCAACATGAGCGCGATGCTGCTCTACATCATCACCAACGCCGTGATGTTCTGTTACCTGATGACCTCCGAGCAGATTCCGCAGGAGCTTGTCGCCTGGATGCTCGACAAGGGGCTCGGCGTCATCGCTTTCCTGCTCGTTCGTGAACATCGTGCTGCTGCTCGCCGGCAACGTGATGGAGCCCTCGTCGATCGTGCTGATCATGGCGCCGATCCTGTTCCCGGTCGCGATGAAGCTCGGGATCGACCCGATCCACCTCGGTATCATGATGATCGTCAACATGGAGATCGGCATGTGCCACCCCCCGGTGGGCCTCAACCTCTACGTGGCGAGCGGCATCACCAAGATGGGCATTACCGAAGCTCACGATCGCCGTGTGGCCATGGCTGCTCACGATGCTCGTCTTCCTGATCATCGTCACCTACTGGCCGCCGCTCTCGATCTGGCTACCGCAGACGCTCGGGATGATGCGCTGACCCGTCCACGGCGCGCCGAGACGTTCGCGTTCCATCGGCTCGGGCGGCGACAGGCGCTCCCGGCGTCGCAACGGCGGGCCTTCGGGCCCGCCTTTCGTTTTGCGCTCCCGATGGCGGTGGCTGCCGAAGTTCCCCGGCCCGTCCCTGCCCGGCCTAGAGCCATGCTCCCAATTGCCCAAAAAAGACGTGCATGGAAGCGAGGCAGACGGGCGCGCCGCAATCGCCGCCGCGCCCGTGGCGGGACCGAACACAGTGGGCGACAGCCTTGCGGAAAAATGTTATAATTTTGAATTTATTCGAGTTTATCCTGTCGGAGCCCGATAAATGGCCGTCGAACGCACCCTTTCCATCATCAAACCGGACGCCGTCGCCAAGAACGTCATCGGCAAGATCTATTCGCGCTTCGAGACGAATGGCCTGAAAGTCATCGCGGCGCAGATGCGCTGGCTGTCGCGAGCGGAAGCGGAGGGTTTCTACGCGGTGCACCGCGACCGTCCCTTTTTCCGGGATCTGGTCGAATTCATGACGTCCGGACCGGTGATGATCCAGGTCCTCGAAGGGGAAGGAGCGATCGCGAAGAACCGTGACCTGATGGGAGCGACCGATCCGAAGAAGGCTGCCGCAGGAACGATCCGCGCCGACTTCGCCACATCGATCGACGCCAATGCCGTGCACGGCTCCGACGGGCCGGACACGGCGAAGGTCGAGGTGGCGTATTTCTTCCCTGCGCTCGCGATCTACAGCCGGTAGGACCCCGGCGGCTGGCGGCAACTCCCCTCCACCAATGATCAACCTCCTCGACCTCGACGCCCGCGGCCTCGCGACCTTCTTCGCCGATCTGGGCGAGAAGCCGTTTCGCGCGAAACAAGTCTCGCATTGGGTGCACCAGCGCCTCGCGGGCGACGTGGCGGCAATGACGGACCTTTCCCGGTCATTGCGCGAGAGGCTCGCTGGGCTCGCCGAGATACGCGGACCCGTCGTGATCAGCGACACGACCGCGGCAGACGGAACGCGCAAGTGGCTGCTCGATGTCGCGGCCGGCAATGCGGTCGAGATGGTCTACATCCCCGAAGACGACCGCGGCACGTTGTGCGTTTCGACCCAGGCCGGCTGCGCGCTCGACTGCGCGTTCTGCTCGACGGGCAGGCAGGGCTTCAACCGCAACCTGACGGTGGCCGAGATCGTCGCTCAGCTGTGGCACGCCAATCGCGCGCTCCTGGCCGACGGCGTCACCGCGCCGTGGATCGAGCAGGGGCGCGCGCCGATCACCAATGTCGTGCTGATGGGAATGGGTGAGCCCCTCGCGAACTACGATAACGTCGTTCCGGCGCTGCGCGTGTTCCTCGACGACAATGCGTACGGCCTTTCCCGTCGCCGCGTGACGTTGTCGACCTCGGGGCTCGTGCCTGCGCTCGATCGCCTGCGCGAGGACTGCCCGGTGGCCCTTGCCGTGTCGCTGCACGCCGGCAACGATGCGCTGCGCGACCGCCTCGTGCCGATCAACCGCAGGCATCCCCTTGCCGAGCTTCTCGCCGCGTGCAAGCGCTACCTCGAGCGCGCGCCGCGTGATTTCGTCACTTTCGAGTATGTGATGCTCGACGGGGTGAACGACGCGCCAGAGGCGGCGCGCGAACTCGCCCGCCTCGTCCGCGACGTGCCGTGCAAATTCAACCTGATCCCGTTCAACCCATTTCCCGGCGCGCAGTTCGCGACCAGTCCGCGCTCGCGCATTCTCGCTTTCCAGCAGGTGTTGACCGACGCCGGATTCGTCACCACGATTCGCAAGACCCGCGGCGAGGACATCGACGCCGCCTGTGGCCAGCTGGCCGGCCGCGTGCAGGACCGCACGCGACGCCGCCTCGGCATCCGCGCGGTGCCGGCGCCATCGACCGCGCATTGATCCTCGCCGTTTCGAAGACGCCAATGGACCGCCTGTCACGCAATTGCATCACCTCCGGCCTCCTATCGATGCTATTCGTGCTCGTCGCCGGCTGCTCGTCGACGCCGAAGCCCGCACCCCCGCCGCAGCCGGAACTGCCGCCGATCAAGCAGCCGGAGGTGAGCGCGCAGGACCGCGCGAAGCTGCACCTGGAGCTGGGCGCCGGCTATTACGAACGCGGCCAGATGGACATCGCGATCGAGGAACTCGACGAGGCCGTGAAGCTCGACCCGGGCAACGCCCGGATCTACAACATCTACGGCTTGGTCTACGCCTGGATGGGCGAGAGCGCGAAGGCCGAGCAGAACTTCCAGCGTGCGCTCTCGCTCGGGCCGCAGGATTCCGAGACCCGCCAGAATTGGGGCTGGTTTCTGTGCACCACCGGGCGCGCCCGCCAATCGATTCCCGAATTCGAGCTCGCCGTCGCCAATCCGCTGTACAAGGCGCCCGAGGTAGCATTGATCAACGCCGCCCGGTGCAGCGCGTCGTTCGGCGATGTCGCGAACGCGGATTCCTACTTCAAGCGTGCGCTGACGATCGCGCCGAACAACGCGAGCGCCGCGTACGGGCTCGCGCAGCTGGCGTACAAAGCGAACCGCTACGACGAGGCGCGCGTCTGGATTCGAAGAGCTGTCACGCAGGCCAATCCGGCACCGGAGGCGCTCTTCCTCGGGATGTGCATCGAACGCAGGCAAGGCGACCGGACCGTGGAGCTGTCGTATGTCGCGCAGTTGCGCAATCGGTATCCGGACTCCGCCGAGACCAAAGCCATCGCCACGGGCAGCTGCGAGTGACCGATCAATTCGCCAATCCGCGCGCCGCCGATAGCGTACCGCCACACTCGGCGACCGCGGGGGCCCTGCTTCGCGCGGCACGCGAGGCGGCCGGCCTTTCGATCGACGCCGTTGCGCAGCAGTTGAAGCTCGCGCCACGCCAGGTGACCGCGCTCGAGGAGGACGACTACACGCACCTGCCGGGACGCACCTTTGTTCGTGGCTTCGTCCGCAATTACGCGCGCTTCGTCCGGCTCGATGCCGACACGGTGTTGGGCGCGCTGCCGGCGGGGGCGGCCGCGCCGGCGCTTGCGGCACCGACATTGCACCAGACGGCCCCGACGATGGGCGAGTTGCCCGTCACCGATCACGCGCGGCCGCTGTTTTCCCGTTGGGTGATACCGCTGACGTTGGCGGCGATCGTCGCCGTCGCCGCGCTGTACGAGTGGTTCCGGCCGGCGGGAGAGACCAGGCCCGCGGCCGGCAAGGTCCCGGCCGCGACGAGCGCCGAGCCTCCGGGCACGCCGACGCCGCTCCCGCCGAACGTTGGAACGCCAATGCCCGATCCGCTGCCCCTCACGCCCAATACCGGAACACCGCTGCCCAATCCGCTCGCCGCTGCACCTGCCACGATAACCCCTGCGGCGCACGCCGACGCGACGCCGACCGAGGCCAGCGCCCCGGCCGTTGCCACGGCACCCGGCGCACCGGGGGCGGACGACGTCGAGCTCGTTCTCGCGTTCCGGGATTTTTCCTGGACCGAAGTGAAGGATCGTGACGGACGCGTGCTCGTCTCCCGCATGAATCCCGGCGGCACGACGCAATCCGTCGCCGGCACCCCTCCGCTCGAGCTCGTGATCGGCAACGCGGCCGACGTCCGCATGACGTACAAGGGGAAGCCGGTCGACCTCGCGCCGTATTCGCGGCAGAACGTCGCGCGGTTTACGCTGCCGTGATCGCGCTGCGCCGGCAACCATGACGACCGATCGTTGCGCGTCCGAACGCCGGCCGACACGGCAGGTCGACGTCGCCGGCGTCCGCATTGGCGCCGGCGCGCCCATCGTCGTGCAATCCATGACGAACACGGACACCGCCGACGTCGCGGCCACCGTGGCGCAGGTGCGCGCTCTGGCCGAGGCCGGGTCCGAGCTCGTTCGCGTCACGGTGAATTCCGCCGCGGCGGCCGCGGCGGTGCCGGCCATTCGCGATGAGCTCGATGCGGCGGGCTGCCACGTGCCGCTGATCGGTGACTTCCATTTCAATGGTCACAAGCTCCTTACGGACCATCCCGACTGCGCGCGCGCGCTGGCGAAGTTCCGGATCAATCCCGGCAATGTCGGCAAGGGCACGAAGCGCGACCCGCAGTTTCGTCGTGATGATCGAGAAGGCAATCGAGTACGGGAAACCGGTGCGCATCGGCGTGAACTGGGGCAGCCTCGACGCCGAACTCCTGGCGCGGATGATGGACGCCAACAGGGAGGCTCAGCATCCGCTTGCCGCCGACGCCGTGATGCGCGAGGCGCTCGTCGTGTCCGCCATCGGCAGCGCCGAGCGCGCCGAGGAGCTCGGCCTGCCGGGCAATCGGATCGTCCTTTCGTGCAAGGTCTCCGCTGTGCAGGACCTGATCGCCGTCTATCGCGAGCTCGCGCTGCGCTGCGATTACCCGCTGCACCTTGGCTTGACCGAGGCCGGCATGGGGAGCAAGGGCATCGTCGCGTCGACGGCGGCGATGGCAGTGCTCCTGCAGCAGGGGATCGGCGACACGATCCGCGTCTCGCTTACGCCCGAGCCGAACGGCGACCGGACCCGCGAAGTCGTCGTCGCGCAGGAGCTGCTGCAATCGATGGGGCTGCGCTCGTTCGCGCCGATGGTCACCGCGTGCCCCGGCTGCGGGCGCACGACCAGCACCGTATTCCAGGAGCTGGCCGACCGCATCCAGTCGTACCTCCGCGCGGCGATGCCCGCTTGGCGCGATCGCTACCCGGGCGTCGAGGCGATGCAGGTCGCCGTCATGGGCTGCGTGGTCAACGGTCCGGGCGAGTCGAAGCTCGCGAACGTCGGCATTTCGTTGCCGGGAACGGGTGAAACGCCCGTCGCGCCGGTCTATGTCGATGGCGAGAAGACGGTGACGCTGAAGGGCGAGCGTATCGCCGAGGAGTTTCAGCGGATCGTCGAGGACTACGTTCGCGCGACCTATGGCGGCGAACCGCGGGCCCCGCATCTTGACCCGGATCGAAGGACGATCGCCGCCAAGGCGTTGACCTGACGCGATGGCAACGGCCCTCAACGCAGTGCGCGGGATGAACGACGTGCTGCCCGACGAGGCGGTCGTCTGGGAGCGCTTCGAGGACGCCGCACGTGCGGTGTTCGCGCAATACGGTTACCGCAACCTGCGCGTGCCGATCGTCGAAACCACGCCGCTGTTCGTTCGCGGCATCGGCGATGCGACCGACATCGTCGAAAAGGAGATGTACACCTTCGAGGACAAGCTCAACGGCGAGAGCCTGACGCTGCGTCCCGAGGCGACCGCCGGCATCGTCCGCGCCGCGATCGAGCATTCGCTCATCTACGAACGGCCGCAGCGGGTGTGGACCAGCGGGCCGATGTTCCGGCACGAGCGGCCGCAGAAGGGCCGCTACCGGCAGTTCCATCAATACAACGTCGAGGCGCTCGGATTCGCCGGCCCCGACGTCGATGCCGAGCAGATCGTCATGCTGGCCCGGTTGTGGCGCGTGCTCGGCCTCGCCGAAGGCATCCGCCTCACCATCAACTCGATCGGCGACGCGGATGAGCGTCGCGCGCACCGTGCGCGACTCGTCGCGTATTTCGAGCAACACCGCGCGCGACTCGACACCGATTCGATCCGCCGGCTGGAAACGAATCCGCTACGGATCCTCGACTCGAAAAATCCCGACATGCAGGAGCTCGTCCTTGGCGCGCCGCGGCTCATCGACGGACTCGGCACGGCGACGCGCGCGCATTTCGACGGCGTGCAGGCGCTGCTCACCGGGCAAGGCATCGCCTACCAAATCGACGCGCGCCTGGTGCGGGGGCTCGACTATTACAATCGGACGGTCTTCGAGTGGGTGACCGACCGGCTGGGCGCACAGGGCACGGTTGCGGGCGGCGGGCGTTACGACGGGCTGTTCGAACGGCTCGGTGGCAAGCCGACCCCCGCGTGCGGGTTCGCCATCGGCGTCGAGCGGATGGTTCTGCTGCTGCAGGGCGCGGGAACTGTCGTTTCCGCCGCACCGCTCGCGTACGTCGTGCACGATGGCGCGGGGGCCGCGACACTCGCGTGGCGCACCGGCGAAATGCTGCGCGACGCCGGCCACGCGGTCGTGGTCAACGCCGGCGGCGGGAGCTTCAAGTCGCAGATGAAACGGGCCGATGCCTCGGGCGCGCGCTTCGCGCTCCTGATCGGCGCCGACGAGGTCGCCGCCGACACAGTGAGCGTCAAGCCGCTGCGCGAGTCCGGCGAGCAGCGGAAGATCCCCTTGGCGGCACTCGGGAAGGCGCTCGCCGCGCATTAGACGATACGGAGAACAGCAATGGCAGTCTACGACCTCGAAGAGCAGGAAAAACTCGACGACCTCAAGGCCTGGTGGAAGCAGTGGGGCAACACCATCACCGGAGCAATCCTGGCGGTCTGCCTCGGCGTCGCGGGCGTGCAAGGCTGGCGGTGGTGGACGCATCACCAGACCGGACAGGCCTCCGTGCTCTACAACGCCGTCAGTGCGGCGGCGCGTGCGAACGACGTCGCGAAGGCGAAGGATGCGATGGCCCAGCTCTCGGACAAGTACGCCGGCACGGGCTATGCGCCGCGCGCTGCGCTGATGGTCGCGGCAATGCTGTTCGAGAGCGGCGACAAGCCGGGCGCAAAGGCGCAACTCGCGTTCGTGCTCGATCGCGGCGCCGAGGACGAGCTGAAGCAGATCGCGCGTCTCCGGCTGGCGGCGATCCAGCTCGACGACAAGCAGTACGACGAGGCGTTGCGTACGCTCGACGCCAAGCACGACGAGAGCTTCGCGGCCGTCTACGCCGACCTGCGCGGTGACATTCTCTTTGCAGCCGGACGCACCGCGGAGGCGCGCACCGCCTACCAGACAGCGCTTGCCCGACTCGACGCACGGAGTCCCTATCGCAACCTCGTGCAGGTGAAGCTCGACGCCGCCGGCGGCGCGGTCGGTCCACTCGCCGGCACCGCGCCTGCGCGCCGCGCCGCCAGCGGCACCAGCGCCGGCGAAATGACCTGCCGCACCCGCCGCCGCGGCCTTGCGCCGTGCATCGCCGTGCTCACGGCTTCGGCACTCTTGGCAGGCTGTTCGTCGCTGTCGTCGTGGATCCCGACGATCCCGGCGCCGTCGTTCAACTGGTTTTCGAGCAGCAAGAAGCCCGGGCCGTTGCCCGAGTTCAAGGCCATCGGCAACCGCTGCGATCGCGTGGCAGGCCAACGTCGGCGAGGCGAAGCGAAGGCTTCTCCCCGAGCGCCACGCCCGATGCCATCTATGCGGCGTCCGCGGGCGGATCGATCATTCGGATCGACGCAGCGACCGGCAAGGTCGACTGGCGGATCGACGCCGGCAAGCGACTCTCCGTCGGCGTGGGCGCCGACCCCACGCTTGTCGTCGTGGGAACCGACCGGGGCGACGTCCTCGCGTTCACTCCCGACGGCAAACCGCTGTGGACAACCGCCGTCACCAGCGAGGTACTCGGTCCTCCGCGGGTCGCCGAAGGCATCGTGGTCGTCCGCTCGGGCGACGGCCGCATGTTCGGACTGTCCGGCGCCGACGGCAAGACCAAATGGGTCTATCAGCAAGCGACACCGCCGCTCACCGTGCGCAACTTTGCCGGTGGCGTGGTCAGCCGCGGCGGCCTTTTCATCGGCACCGCCGGAGGCAAGCTGCTCGCGGTCGATCTCGCGACGGGCAACATCGGGTGGGAAGGCAACGTCGCGACGCCGAAGGGCGCGACCGAGCTCGAGCGCATAGCGGACGTGACCTCGCTGCCCGTCGTCGAGGAGCGCCAGGCCTGCGCCGTCGCCTATCAGGGCCGGATCGCCTGCTTCGATATCCTGCGCGGGAACCTCAACTGGTCGCGCGACCTGTCGAGCCTGGCCGGCATCGTGACCGATGCACGCTACCTGTACGTGACCGACGACCGGGGTGCCGTGCACGCGCTGGACAAGGCCACCGGGGCGTCGGCCTGGAAACAGGACAAGCTTGCGGCGCGCCGGCCGGGAGGGCCGCAGCTCGTCGGCGACTACGTTGGCGTCGTCGACGTCGAAGGCTACCTGCACGTTCTCGATCGCAACGACGGCAGCCTGGTGGGCCGGGTCGCGACCGACGGCACGGCAGCCGACGGCACAGCCGGTCGCAGTGGCCGGCAATGCCGTCTGGCAGAGCGCCGGCGGGACGGTCTTCTCCGTCACCGTGCGCTAAGGTCGCGGATCCCGAACGGGACCGGCGCCGCCACCGGCGCGTCGCCTCCGCAGCTTCGCCGTCACCGCGCTCGCGAGTTACCCACTGATTGTCGTCGATGCTGCCCACCCTTGTCCTCGTCGGTCGCCCGAACGTCGGCAAGTCGACGCTGTTCAATCGACTTACCCGCACCCGCGCGGCGCTGGTCGCCGATTTCCCGGGGTTGACGCGCGACCGGCACTACGGCCGCGGTCGCGTCGGCGATGCACCGTTCATCGTCGTCGACACCGGCGGCTTCGAGCCCGTCGCGAAGGACGGGATCCTGCACGAAATGGCGAAGCAGACGCTGCAGGCGATCGCCGAGGCGGACGTCATCGTCTTCCTGGTCGACGCGCGGCAAGGGACTGACCGCCGGCGACAAGTCGATCGCCGACGTGCTGCGCCGCTCGGGTCGGCCGGTCGTGCTCGCCGCCAACAAGGCGGAAGGCCTCGCGCCCGAACGCGCCGCAGCCGAGTTCTTCGAACTGGGGCTGGGGGAGCCGCATCCGATCTCCTCGGCGCACGGCGACAACGTGACCGCCGCTAGCCGAACTTGCGCTTTCACTCGTGCCGCCCAGGACGCCCGAGTCGAGCGCGCCGGTGGAACGCCGGGGCGGTCAAGGTTGCGATCATCGGGCGACCCAATGTCGGCAAGTCGACGCTCGTCAACGCGCTCCTCGGCGAGGAGCGCGTGATCGCATTCGACGAGCCGGGGACGACGCGCGACTCGATCTATCTCGACTTCGAGCGCAACGGACGGCGCTACACGCTGATCGACACCGCGGGCGTGCGCCGCCGCGGCAAGGTGCTCGAGGCGATCGAGAAGTTCTCGGTGATCAAGACGCTGCAGGCGATCGAGGACGCGAACGTCGTCGTGCTGCTGCTCGACGCGAGCGCAGGGCGTCACCGAGCAGGACGCGCACCTCGCCGGCTTCATCCTCGAGGCGGGGCGCGCGCTGGTCGTGGGCGTCAACAAATGGGACGCCGTCCCGGCGGAGCACCGGGAGGACGTCAAGCGCGAGCTCGACCGCAAGGCGGGATTCCTGGCCTTCGCCCGCCATCACTTCATTTCGGCACGCGACGGGCGCGGCGTCGCCGGGCTGCTGCGGTCGGTCGACGGCGCCTACGCCGCGGCGATGGCCAAGCTGTCGACGCCGAAGCTCACCCGGGCGCTCCAGGCCGCCGTCGCCCGGCAGCAACCGCCCCGCGCCGGCATGGGGCGACCCAAGCTCCGCTACGCGCACCAGGGCGGCCAGAACCCGCCGCTGATCATCATCCACGGGACCGCGCTCGGCACATGTCCCGGCGTCCTACCGGCGCTACCTGGAACATTTCTTCACCGAGGCGTTCCAACTGCGCGGGACACCCCTTAGGATACAATTCAAGACCGGCGCAACCCCTACGCGGACACCCGGAAACGCCAGCGGGCACGTTGATTCGCCGGGGTGTCGGCCCCATATCCGCGAAAGGCGGATGATTCGGCGCCGGCACAGCGGACCGCAGCACACCAAGGCGACAACAACCGCGGAGCAAGCGATGAGCAACAAAGGGCAAATGCTACAAGACCCGTTCCTGAACACGCTGCGCAAGGAGCACGTGCAGGTATCGATCTACCTCGTCAACGGCATCAAGCTGCAGGGTCAGATCGAATCGTTCGACCAGTACGTCGTCCTGCTCAAGAACACGGTCACGCAGATGGTGTACAAGCACGCGATCTCCACGGTCGTTCCGGCGCGGTCGGTGGCGATGCCGCACCACGCGCCCTCCGGCGAAGCCGAGAGTTGACCGATTCACAGCCCGCCGCAGCCTTCGCCGCCCGCGCAGCGGCGGGGTTCGCCTGCCCGGAAGCCGCGTGATGTTCGCGCCACGACCGGATGTTTGAACGTCCCCAGGGCGGTGACCGCGCGCTGCTCGTCGCACTCGATTTCGGCGACGCCGATCCGGCCGAGCGGATGTCCGAGCTCGAGGCGCTCGCCGTGTCGGCCGGCGCGACCGTCGTCGGCACGGTGACCGGCCGACGCCAGCGGCCCGATGCCGCGACCTTTGCCGGCAAGGGCAAGGTCGAGGAGATCGCGGCGCGGCGCAGCGAGACCGGTGCCGACCTCGTCATCTTCGACCACGCGCTGTCGGGCGCCCAGCAGCGCAACCTCGAGCGCGCGCTGGAATGCCGCGTCGTCGACCGCACGAGCCTGATCCTCGACATCTTCGCGCTGCGGGCGCGCAGCGCGGAGGGCAAGCTGCAGGTCGAGCTCGCGCAGGTGAAGCACCAGCTGACGCGGCTCGTCGGCGGCTGGACGCACCTCGAGCGCCAGAAGGGCGGCATCGGGCTGCGCGGCCCCGGCGAAACGCAGCTCGAGACCGACCGGCGCCTGCTGGGCGAATCGGGTCCGGGTCCTGAACGAGCGGCTCGTCCACGTCGCGCGCCAGCGCGCGACGCAGGGCCGCACGCGCCGGCGCGCGGCGGTGCGCACGGTGGCGCTCGTCGGCTACACCAACGCCGGCAAGTCGACGCTGTTCAACCGGCTGACCGGCGCCGACGCGCTTACGCCGCCGACCAGCTGTTCGCCACGCTCGACACGACGCTGCGCCGGCTCTACGTGCCGCGGCGCCGCGGCCGATCGTCCTCTCCGACACCGTCGGGTTCATCCGCGATCTGCCGCACGACCTCGTCGCCGCGTTCCGGGCGACGCTCGCCGAGGCCGGCGAGGCCGACCTGCTGCTGCACGTCATCGATGCCGCGCACCCGAATCGCGACGAGCAGATCGCGGCCGTCGACGCCGTGCTCGCCGAGATCGGCGCCGACCAGCGTGCCGCAGATCCGCGTGCTGAACAAGATCGACGCGGCCGGGCTCGAGCCGGGAGTCGAGCGCGACGAGTCTGGTATAATTCGCGCCGTCCGTTTGAGCGCATTGACGGGCGCCGGCTGCGCCGGATTGCGCGCCGCGCTGGCCGAGCGTTTTCCGGCCGAGGCCCCGCATCCCGACGCCCACGCTGCGCCCGTCGCAACGCCGACGCGTGACGGCCCCGGCGCAGTTCCGACCCCGCTGTTTCTCCGAGATCCATGTCGCTGAACGATCCCCAATGGGGCAAGCGCGGAAGCGGCGGACCGCCCGATCTCGACGAGATCTGGCGCAACGTCAACCGCCGCCTCAACGACCTTCTCGGCCGCCGCGCCGGCGGCGGTGGCGACGACGGCGCCGGCGGTGCCGGCGGCGGCCCGCGGCTCACGCTCCCGCTGTCGGGCGCGGGCATCCTCGTCGCGCTGGTGCTCGTCGTCTGGCTCGCGAGCGGCTTCTACATCGTCGACGAAGGCCGCCGCGGCGTCGTCACGCGCTTCGGCAAGTACACCGAGACCACGCAGCCCGGCGCCGCGCTGGCACCTGCCGTATCCCGATCGAGGACGAAGGAGCTCGTCGACTTCTCGCAGGTGCGGACCGTCGAGGTCGGCTATCGCAACACGCCCAAGAACAAGAACGAGAACGAGGCGCTGATGCTGACCGACGACGAGAACATCATCGACATCCAGTTCGCGGTCCAGTACAACCTGAAGAGCGCCGAAGCGTACGTCTTCAACGTCCGCAAGCCCGACCTGATCGTCCAGTTCATCGCGCAGACCGCGATGGGCGAAGTCGTCGGCAAGGCGAAGATGGACTTCGTCGCTGTACGAAGGCCGCGAGCAGATCGCGAAGTCCGCGGAAAAGCTGATGCAGGAGATGCTCGACCGCTACCAGACCGGCGTCTACGTGCAGAAGGTGACGCTGCAGAGCGTGCAGCCGCCCGACAAGGTGCAGGCCGCGTTCGACGACGCGGTGAAGGCCGGCCAGGACCGCGAGCGCTTCCGCAACGAGGGCCAGGCGTACGCCAACGACGTCGTGCCGCGCGCCCGCGGCAACGCGGCGCGGCTGATCGAGGAAGCGAACGGCTACCAGGCCGAGGTCGTGCAGCGAGCCGAGGGCGACGCCTCGCGCTTCCGGCAGATCCTGGTCGAGTACGCGAAGGCGCCGGGCGTCACGCGCGAGCGCCTCTACCTCGACATGATGCAGTCGGTCGTCGGCAACTCGAGCAAGGTGCTGGTCGACCAGAAGGCCGGCAGCAACAGCCTGCTCTACCTGCCGCTCGACAAGCTGATCCAGCAAAGCGCCTCGCCGGCAAGCGCGCCCGGCGGCACGGCGGATCCGTCGGCAGCGCGGCAGTCGACGCCGCCCGCGCCCGAGCCGACGGTCACGCTCGACCCGAGCCGGTCGCGCGAAGCGCTGCGCAGCCGCGAACGCGGCGGACGACATCGCGATGAAGTTCACGATGCCCCTCCTCGCCCTCGTCGTCGCGGTGCTGCTCGTCGCGTCGCAGTCGCTCTACACGGTCGACCAGCGCCAGTACGCGATCAAGTTCCAGCTGGGCGAGATCGTCGAGACGCAGCCGAACGCGGGCCTGTACGCCAAGGTGCCGCTGCTGCAGAACGTGAAGTTCTACGACAAGCGCGATCCTGCTGCTCGACAACACCGAGCCCGACCGCATCACGACCTCCGAGAAGAAGCCGCTGCTCGTCGACTTCTTCGTGCTGTGGCGGATCATCGACGTCAAGCAGTACTACATCAGCGTGCAGGGCGACGAGGAGGCGGCGCGCCGACGGCTGTCGCAGACGGTGCGCGCCAACCTCGCCGAGGAATTCAACAAGCGCACCGTGCACGAGGCGATCTCCGGCGAGCGCGACAAGATCATGACGACAACGCGGCAGAAGGCCGACGCCGACGCCAAGACGATCGGCGTCGAGATCGTCGACGTGCGGCTGCGCCGCGTCGAGCTGCCGCCCGACGTGACGGGGCCGGTCTACGCGCGGATGGAGTCCGAGCGCCGCCGCGTCGCCAACGAGCTGCGCTCGCTCGGCGCAGGCGGAATCCGAGAAGATCCGCGCCGACGCCGACCGCCAGCGCGTGGTCATCCTCGCCGACGCGTACAAGGCCGGCGCAGAAGACCAAGGGCGACGGCGACGCCAAGGCGTCCGCGATCTACGCGCAGGCGTACGGCGCCAATCCCGAGTTCTACGCGTTCTACCGCAGCCTCGAGGCGTACAAGGCGACGTTCCGCAACAAGAGCGACGTGATGGTGCTCGACCCGAGTTCCGAGTTCTTCCGCTACTTTCGGAACCAGGGCGGCCAGGGCGCGAAGGCGCCGAAGTAGCCCGCCGCAACGCGCGCACGGGAGGAAGGAAGTGCCCGACTCGCTGCTGGGCGGCGTTCGCGTTGGTGCTGGTGCTCGAGGGCCTGCTGCCGTTCCTTGCCCCGCGGATTGTGGCGCGAGAGCTTCCGCCGGCTCGTCGCTGCTGACCGACGGGCAGCTTCGCTTCGTCGGTCTCGTCTCGATCGCGATCGGTCTTGCCGGCTTCTGGCTCGTGCGCAATGCGTAAGTGGATCCTGCCCGAGCACATCGAGGACATCCTGCCGGCGGAGGCCGAGCGGATCGAGGCGCTGCGCCGCGCGCTGCTCGACCATTTCCGCGCCAACGGCTACCGGCTGGTGCAGCCGCCGCTGGTCGAGCACCTCGAATCGCTGCTGACCGGCACCGGCCGCGACCTCGAGCTGCAGACGTTCAAGGTCGTCGACCCGCTGTCCGGGCGCCTCCTCGGCGTGCGCGCCGACATCACGCCGCAGGTCGCGCGGATCGACGCGCACCTGCTGAACGAGCCGGGCGTCACCCGGCTGTGCTACGCCGGGCAGCGTGCTGCGCACGGTGCCCGCGGGCGGCGCGCAGACGCGCGAAGTCGTGCAGATCGGCGCCGAGCTCTTCGGCGAAGCCGGCATCGCCGGCGACCGCGAGGTCGTCGGCGCTCCTGCTCTCGTCGCTCGCCGCGGCGGGCGTCCGCGGCGCTGCACCTCGATCTCGGCCACGTCGGCGTCTACCGCGCGCTCGCCGCCGGCGCGGGCATCGCCGGCAACGGCGAGGACACCGAACTGTTCGCCGCATTGCGCGCGAAGGACGTGCCGACCGTCGCGGAGCTCACCGCGAAGCTGCCCGCGGCGTGGCGCGACGCGCTGACGGCGCTGCCGACGCTCTACGGTCCGGCGCAGGAGGTGCTCGCGATCGCGCGCGCGCGCCTGCCGGACATACCGGCGATCAGCAATGCGCTCGGCGCGCTGGCAGCGCTCGCGCAGGCAGGCGAGCCGCACGTCGAGGCGCTTGCACATCGATCTCGCCGACCTGCGTGGCTATCATTACCAGAACGGCGCGATCTTCTCCGTGTTCACCGCCGGCGAGCCGACGGCGATCGGCAACGGCGGCCGCTACGACGGCATCGGCAGGGCGTTCGGCCGCGCGCGTCCCGCCACCGGCTTCACGCTGGACCTGCGCCAGCTGGCCGGAATCGATTGCGCGCAAGTAAGCGAGGTCTCGAGGGACATGGGCAAAAACGTCGTCGTCATCGGCACCCAGTGGGGCGATGAAGGCAAGGGCAAGGTCGTCGACTGGCTGACCGAGCACGCGCAGGGCGTGGTGCGCTTCCAGGGCGGGCACAACGCCGGGCACACGCTCGTCATCGGCGGGAAGAAGACCGTGCTCCGGCTCATTCCGTCCGGCATCCTGCGCCCGGGCGTTTCGGTGTACATCGGCAACGGCGTCGTGCTGTCGCCGTCCGCGTTGCTGCAGGAGATCGCCGAGCTGGAGGCGGCCGGCGTCGAGGTGCGGTCCCGGCTCAAGATCTCGCCGGCGTGCCCGCTGGTATTGCCGTGCCACGTGGCGCTGGACCAGGCGCGCGAAGGCGCGATGGGGGACGCGAAGATCGGCACCACGGGCCGCGGCATCGGCCCCGCCTACGAGGACAAGATCGCGCGACGCGCGATCCGCCTGCAGGACCTCTTCTATCCTGATCGTTTCGCGGCCAAGCTCGAGCCGCTGCTCGAGCTTCCACAACTTCGTGCTCACGCAGTACTTCAAGCGCGAGCCGGTGCCGTTCGCCAAGACGCGCGACGAAACGCTGGCGCTTGCGCCGGCGCTGCAGCCGATGGTCGCCGACGTCGCGGCGCTGCTGCAGGACGAGCGCGGCGCGCGGCCGACTCGCTGCTGTTCGAGGGCGCGCAGGGCGCGCTGCTCGACATCGACCACGGCACGTACCCGTACGTCACGTCGTCGAACTGCCTGGCCGGCGCCGCCGCGTCGGGCGCCGGCGTCGGACCGAACTTCCTCGACTACGTGCTCGGCATCGTGAAGGCCTACACGACGCGCGTCGGCACCGGCCCGTTCCCCACCGAGCTGACCGACGCAATCGGCGCCGCGCTCGCGAAGCGCGGCAACGAGTTCGGCTCGGTCACCGGCCGGCCGCGCCGCTGCGGCTGGCTCGACATCCCCGCGCTCAAGCGCTCGTTCCAGCTGAACGGAGTGGACGGCCTTTGCATCACCAAGCTCGACGTGCTGGATGGCTTCGACGAGATCCGGATCTGCACCGGCTATACGGTGCGCGGCAAGCCGCTGACGCTGCTGCCGTCGGGCGCCGACGCGGTCGCCGAATGCGAGCCGGTCTACGAATCCCTGCCCGGCTGGAAGGAAAGCACGGTCGGCGTGAAGTCGATCGATGCGCTGCCCGCCGCCGCGCGCGCCTACCTTTCGCGCATCGAGGCGCTCACCGGCGTGCCGATCGCGATGGTGTCGACGGGGCCGGACCGCGACGAGACGATTCTGGTCCATCATCCGTTTCGTTGATTCACCCCCGGGGCGCGAATGGCCGACCTCTACGTCAGCTGGGACCAGTACAACAGGCTCGTGGAACGGCTCGCGCTACACCGTCTACACCTCGGCCTTCGACTTCGACCAGATCATCTGCATCGCGCGCGGCGGCTTGCGAGTGGGCGACGTCCTGTCGCGGATCTACGAGAAGCCGCTTGCGATCCTGTCGACGCATTCGTACGCGGCGGAGGGCGGCACGATCCGCGGCGAGCTCGTGATCGCCGAGCACATGACGATGACTTCGCCGCGGCTGGGCGAGCCGCGTGCTGCTGGTCGACGACATGGTGGACTCGGGCCACACGCTAGCGGCGGTCTACAAGACGCTGCCAGAGCGCTGGCCGGTCATCAGTGCCTGCAAGACCGCGGTGCTCTGGTGGAAGGCCTGCTCGGTATTCAAGCCGGACTACTACGTCGACCACCTCGCCGACAGTCCGTGGATCCATCAGCCGTTCGAGGTCTACGATACGCTGCGTCCCGCCGCGCTACAGGCGCGCCTCGCGGGCTAGGCGAGACTCTTTACGCCGGCATCAGTCTCCCGGCGCGATCTCGCTCTCGTGCCAGCGCGAGAGCGCGAGCTTCGACACCCACACCGTCAGCCCGAACAGGCCGACGCCGGCGAGCGTGATCAGCACGAGCGCGGCAAACAACCGCGGAACGTTGAGCTGGATGCCGGCCATCAGGATCTGATAGGCGAGTCCCGCGCCCTGGCCACCCGTGCCGGCCACGAACTCGGCCACGACCGCGCCGATCAGCGCGAGCCCGCTGGCGATGCGCAGGCCTCCGAAAAAATACGGCAGCGCGCTTGGCACGCGCAGGCGCAGCAACACCTGCAGCCGGCTCGCGCGGTGCATGCGAAACAGATTGAGAAGGCCCGGATCGACGCTGCGCAAGCCGAGCGTTGTGTTCGAGATGATCGGAAAGATCGCGACAACGACCGCACACAGAATCAAAGCCGCGCGCGTGTCCCGGACCCAGATGATGATCAGCGGCGCGATGGCGACGATCGGCGTGACCTGCAACAGGACCGCATAGGGAAAGAAACTTGCCTCGACCCAGCGGCTCTGGACGAAGACGAGCGACACGAGCGTTCCGGCGAAGACCGCGATCGCGAGCGCCGCGAGGGCGATCGACAGCGTCACCATGAGCGAGCCGAACAGCAGCTCGTGGTCGCTCACGAGGGTTGCGAGCACGCGCGCGGGCGACGGTACCAGCCAGGGCGGAACCTCGTAAACGTCGACCAATCCCTGCCACAGCGCGAGGGCGACCAGCGCGACCAGGACCGGCGCCGCGATTTCCAGCGCCTGGCGCGACGAGGTCTCACGCACGCTCGATCTCCTGCGCCCCCGCCGCGGCGACGAGTCCGGACACGCTCCCGCACAGGCCGCCGTATTGCGCCGAGACCCGGAAACCCTCCCCACGCGGGTGCGCCATTTCGACCGGCAACTCGGCCAGCACGCGACCCGGACGCGCGGCCATCACGACGAGACGGGTCGACAAATAGACCGCCTCGTGAATGCTGTGCGTCACGAAAACGACCGTGAGGCTGCGGGCGGCCCACAGCGCAACAAGCTCGTCGTCGAGCCGGTTCCGCGTGAATTCGTCCAGCGCGCCGAACGGCTCGTCCATCAACAACAGGTCGGGCTCCGTTACGAGCGCGCGCGCGATCGACACGCGCATCTGCATTCCACCCGAGAGCTCCCGCGGAAAATGATTCGCGAAGCGCTCGAGTCCGACCAAGCCGAGCGCATCGGCCACGCGCCGCTCGGCTTCGGCGCGCGTCACACGCAGAAGGTCGAGGGGCAAGCGGACGTTGGCGGCGACGCGCGCCCAGGGCATCAGGGTTGGCGACTGGAACACGAAGCCCAGGCGGCGGCCCGGTCCGCCGGTTTGTGCATTCGTGCCGCCCCACCAGCGGATCTCACCGTCGCTCGGCTGGATCAGGCCCGCGACAAGATTGAGCAGCGTTGTCTTGCCGCAGCCGGACGGGCCGAGCAGCGTGACCAATTCGCCGCGGCGGACCGCGAGATCCACCGGCGCGAGTGCATGCGTTCCGTTCGGGTAGGTCTTGGTGACCCCGCGTGCCTCGACGACCAAAGGCGCAGGGTCAGCCGTTGCGAGCGAGGCAATCGTCATGCGGGGCCTTGCGTCCGCATATTGGCCCGACCCGATGCATCGGAAGCAGCGGTCACGCCCGGCATTGCTCCGGCGGCTGCGGGCCACCGGCGTCGTGGGGGCAATGCGGTGATTGCCGCCACAGGCTATGGAAGCACGCGCACGCCGCGAACGACATCGAGCGAGTACGCCTTCGCGTAGTCCACGTTCGGCTTCGCGAGTCCGGCCGCGCCAAGGAAGTCCGTGGTGCGTGCCCACCGCGCGGCAGTCATCGTGAGCAAGCCCTGCGTACGCGCATCCTCGCCGTCGACGATCGCGTGCTCCTTCATCTTCCGCCATCCGAATGCAAGGAGCTCGTCGCTCATCTGCGGGTTGTCCTTCTTGATGAGCGCGTTGCCCGGCGCCGGGTTGGCGAGATAACTCTTCCACCCCTCGGCGGAGGCACGCACGAAACGGGTCAGCGCATCCGCACGCTTGCCGAGCGAGTCGCGGGTGACGATCAGGGCTTCCGAGTACGGCGGATAACCCAGGTCCGCCAGCAGGAAGACGACCGGCTTCACGCCGGCCTTTTCGATCGAGAAAGGCTCGGACGTTGCAAATCCCTGTTGCGATAGCGCCGGATCGGCGAGGAAGGGCTGTACCGAAAAACCGTAGGGCCGCTTCTGATCGTCGGTGAACCCGTAGCGCTGCTTCAACCACGGCCAGAACGTCGTGTTGCTGGCGGCTCCGATCGCGATCGGCCGGCCCTTGAGGTCCTCGAGCTTCGCAACGCCCGGGTGCGCGATCACCACGGTCGGGTTTTTCTGGAAGGTTGCCGCGATCGCCACCACCGGCACGTCCTGCTCGACGGCGGAGAGCACCTGCAATGCGTCGCCCATCGCGACATCGAGCCGACCCGCCGCGAGGAGTTGCAGGCCGTTCACCTGTGGGCCACCCATCTGGATCTGCACGTCCAGGTTGTGCTTGCGGTACGTGCCTTCGGCGAGGGCTTGATAGAAGCCGCCGTGCTCGGCCTGCGCGAGCCAGTCGGTCGCGAATACGATGCGGTCGGGCGCCTGGCCCGCGGCAATCCCGGTGATAGCGAGCAGGACGATCATGGTGGAGGCCTGAATCGATCGGATCATTTCGATGCTCCGGAGAAGAAAAGCGCGACGGGGACCGGCGCCGATATCGCGAATATGCGGAGTACGGGGTTTGGCACGTGCCAGGCGAACCGGTAGCCTACCGAATGATTGGTGACAGATCCGATCTTGCGTGGGACGTAACCGCCGGTAGCGTTTCGATGCGGATGAAAGCGTCGCCGACGCTGCTCGATGCTTCCGGGTTATAGTGGCTTGTCCGGGGCGGGGCGTCAGCGCCGCGAAGCAAGTCGAGGCGCCGCACCGCTCGAGCAAACGCGAGCCGAGGCGAATGTGCAGAGGTCGGGGGATTGTTGATGCAAGCGGCCGGATGGTGCCCAGAAGAGGACTCGAACCTCCACAGTGTCGCCACCGCTAGGACCTGAACCTAGTGCGTCTACCAATTCCGCCATCTGGGCGACCGCAACCGCATAATTTTACTTTTCAGGTCATTCCTTGTCAAAGAACGAGACCAAACCGCCGAAGGCGAGCGCGACAAAGTCGACGGCTCGCAAGACGCGTCCGCCGTGAATGTTGCGAGCCGACGTTCGCCACGCAGTCGGCCGTGACGACATCGATCCTGCGTTGCTCCCGTCGCGCGTCGCGATCCTGGAAGCGCTGAAGAACAGCATACCGCTTGCCGCCGCGGAACTCGCGCGCACGATGGCGGTCGATCGGCGGGCCCGCGACGCGTTCTTCGGCCGCATCGAAGCGATGCAGCGCGACGGCGAGCTGCTGCTGAACCGCAAGGGCGAGCTGTGCGTCACCGCCAAGCTCGACCTCGTCAGCGGCAGCGTCCAGGGCCATCCCGACGGCTTCGGCTTCCTGATCCCGGACGACGGCAGCGCCGATCTCTTCCTCGATCCGCGCGAAATGCACAAGGTGCTGCACGGCGACCGCGCGACCGCGCGCCGCACGGGCACCGACCGGCGCGGCCGGCCCGAGGGCGAGATCGTCGAGGTGCTCGAGCGCGCGAACCGCACGATCGTCGGCCGGCTGCTTCGAAGAGCGCGGCATCGGCTTCGTCGTCGCCGAGAACCGGCGCATCAACCAGGACCTCCTCGTGCCGCCCGCCGATCGCGGCGGCGCGAAGCCGGGCGATGTCGTCGTCGTCGAGATCGTCGAGCAGCCGTCGCCGCAGCGCGAGGCGATCGCGCGCGTGGTCGAGGTGCTCGGCAGCTACACCGATCCGGGCATGGAGATCGAGATCGCGCTGCGCAAGCACGACCTGCCGCACGAATTCTCGCTCGCGGCGCGCAAGCACGCGGGAAAGCTGCCGAAGGAAGTGCGCGCGAGCGACCGCGCGGGCCGCGTCGACATCACCGCCCTGCCGCTCGTCACGATCGACGGCGAGACCGCGAAGGACTTCGACGATGCGGTGTATTGCGAACGCAAGGGCAAGGGCTACCGCCTGCTCGTGGCGATCGCCGATGTCTCGCATTACGTCCGCGACGGCGATGCGCTCGACCGCGATGCGCGCGAGCGCGGCACGTCGGTCTATTTTCCGCGGCGCGTGATCCCGATGCTGCCGGAGGCGCTGTCGAACGAGCTGTGCTCGCTGAAGCCGCAGGTCGACCGGCTGTGCATGGTCTGCGAGATGGACGTCACGCTCACGGGCGAGATCCGCCAGTACCGGTTCTACCCCGCGGTGATGCACTCGCGCGCGCGACTCACCTACACGCAGGTGTGGAACTGGCTTTCGGACCCGAAGACAGATTCCCCGCGAAGCGAAGGATCTGCTGCCGCACCTCGAACAGTTGTACGCGCTCTATCGCTCGCTCAAGGAGGCGCGCGAGGCGCGCGGAGCGATCGACTTCGATTCGGTCGAGATGCAGCTCGAGTTCGACGTGCACGGCAAGATCGTGCGCATCGTGCCGGTCGTGCGCAACGACGCGCACCGGCTGATCGAGGAATGCATGCTGGCGGCCAACGTCTGCACGGCGAAGTTCCTTGCACAGCACGGCCACCCGACGCTCTATCGCGTCCACGAAGGGCCGACGCCCGAAAAGCTCGCGGCGCTCAAGGAATTCCTCGCGGGCTCGGGCGCTGTCGCTCGCCGGGCGGCGACGATCCGACCGCGTCCGACTACGCGCAACTCCTGCTTCGGATCAAGGATCGCCCGGATTACGCGCTGCTGCAGACGGTGCTGCTGCGCTCGCTGCAGCAGGCGCAATACCGGCCCGACAACGTCGGTCACTTCGGCCTTTCCTACGAGGCGTATGCGCACTTCACCTCACCGATCCGGCGCTACCCCGACCTGCTCGTGCACCGCTCGGTGAAGGCGGTGCTCGCGAAGCGGCAATACACAGCCGGCGGGCATGTCGTGGGCGGAGCTCGGCGAGCATTGCTCGGCCACCGAGCGCCGTGCCGACGAGGCGACGCGCGACGTCGAAAACTGGCTCAAGTGCTACTTCATGCAGGACCGGGTCGGCGAGACGTTCGACGGAACGATCAGCGGGGTCGCGAGCTTCGGAATCTTCGTGACACTCGACGGTCTTAACATCGACGGGTTGGTGCACGTCACCGAATTGGGCCGCGACTATTTCCATTTCGACGCGACGCGTCATGCGATGATCGGCGAGCGCAGCGGTCGCATATTCCAGTTGGCAGGCCGCGTTCGGGTCAAGGTGGCGCGCGTCGACCTCGAGACGACGAAGATCGACTTCACGCTCGCCGACGACGCATCCGCCGGCGGGGCGACGCGGCAGAAGTACAGCGAGCCGTTGGCGCGCACAAGTGCCGGCGGCCGCGCACACTCGAAACGCAAGTCGCGCTGACGTCCGACGCCTCGAGCGTAACGCCCCGACAAGCACTTGCCTTCGACCCGACGCTCGGCAAGCCGCGAATCGTCAGGCGGATTTCCACGGGTTGTGGAGCGTCGACCCCGTCGAGAATCCAGTAGCTTTCGTTTTAATTCAATGCACTAACTTCATCCACGGCTATTGTGTGCACTGCAGCAAAATCGCTCCCGGACTGGTAGAATGGTCGATCGTATAACCGGACCCTCTCCATGCCCGAAGGACGCGCACCCCTTTCCATGAACATCGGCACCCCGCTCTCCCCCGCCGCCACCAAGGTGATGCTGCTCGGCAGCGGCGAGCTCGGCAAGGAAGTCGTCATCGCGCTGCAACGCCTCGGCGTCGAAGTCGTCGCGGTCGATCGCTACGCGAACGCGCCGGGGCACCAGGTCGCACACCGCGCCCACGTGATCGCCATGACCGACGGCCCGGCGCTCCGCCGGCTGATCGAGCAGGAGCGGCCGCACCTCGTCGTCCCGGAGACTCGAGGCGATCGCCACCGAGGTGCTCGCTCGACGTCGAGCGCGACGGCATCGCGCAGGTCGTTCCGACCGCGCGTGCCGTGCAGCTCACGATGAATCGCGAGGGCATTCGTCGCCTTGCCGCCGAGGATCTCGGTCTGCCTACCTCGCCGTACCGTTTCGCGGACAGTCTCGACGTCGCTACAGGAGGCGATCGAAACGACACCCGGCATCGGCTATCCCTGCGTCGTCAAGCCGGTGATGTCGTCGTCGGGCAAGGGCCAGTCGGTCGTGCGCTCGCGGGCGGAGGTCGCCGCGGCCTGGCAGTACGCGGAAAGTGCCGCCCGTGTGCGCGGCAGCCGCATGATCGTCGAAGGGTTCATCGATTTCGACTACGAGATCACGTTGCTTACCGTCCGCGCCAACGACGAGAACGGCGACGTGCAGACGTATTTCTGCGAGCCCATCGGCCATGTGCAGGAAACGGCGACTACGTCGAGTCGTGGCAGCCGCAGCCGATGTCGGCGAGCGCCCTCGACGCGATCGCGTGACATCGCGCGGCGAATCACGGACGAACTCGGCGGCCACGGCATCTTCGGTGTCGAACTGTTCGTCAAGGGCGACGACGTCTGGTTCTCGGAAGTGAGCCCGCGTCCGCACGACACGGGCATGGTGACGATGACCACGCAGGTGCAGAACGAGTTCGAGCTGCATGCGCGGGCGATCCTCGGTCTGCCGGTCGACGTGCGGCTGCGCAACCCCGGCGCGTCGGCCGTGATCTACGGCGGAATCGAGGCGCGGGGCATCCGTTACGATGGTATCGCGCATGCGCTCGCGGTGCCCGGTTCCGATCTGCGGCTCTTCGGCAAGCCCGAGTCCTACAAGCGGCGGCGCATGGGCGTTGCGCTCGCGAGCGGCGAGGATATCGCCGAGGCGCGCGAGCGGGCGCAGGAGTGCGCGCGGCGCGTCAAGCCTCGCGCGTAATGCCCGACACGCGTGCCGAGGCACGCCCGGCGGCATGCGTATCCCGGTGGCGACGATCGACCTCGTGATCCAGGCGCCGGCGATCGGCGCGAAGGATCTGACCATGATCGCCGGGCTGGCCAACGCCGAGGGCATCCGCGTGCTCGATGGAGGCGGCCAGCAGGCGTATCGCCTTCCCCGCGTCCGCTCGCACGCCGGCGTACCCGAGTTCTGCGCCGAAGCCGGCATCGACTGCGCGTTTGTCGCTTCCGACCTGACGCTTGAGCGCGTGCGCGTCGTCGCGCTCGATATGGACTCGACGCTGATCACGATCGAGTGCATCGACGAGATCGCCGACCTGATGGGGATCAAGCCGAAGGTGGCGGCGATCACCGCTGCCGCGATGCGGGGCGAGATCGATTTCCGCGAAAGCCTGGTCCGGCGAGTCAAGCTGCTCGCAGGGCTTCCCGTCGACGCGCTCACGCAGGTCTACGACGAGCGCGCCGAGCTGTCGCCAGGTGCCGAACGGATGCTCGCCGGGTTCAAGTCCGCCGGCGCGAAGATCCTCCTCGTCTCCGGCGGATTCACGTTCTTCACCGAGCGGCTGAAGGCCAGGCTCGCCATCGACGTCGCCACTTCCAACACGCTGGAGATCGACGAGGGCCGGCTGACCGGCCGCCTGATCGCACCGATCATCGACGCGCAGGACAAGGCGGCCCTTCTCATGGCGATGCGCAAGCGGCATGCCCCCGCCGGCGGCATCGTCGTCGCCATCGGCGACGGAGCCAACGACCTGCCGATGCTGAAGGCCGCCGACATATCGGTCGCCTACCGGGCCAAGCCGCTCCTGCGCGCGCAGGCGACGTTCGCGATCAACCACTGCGGCCTCGACGCCGTGCTCAATCTGTTCGCTTAGGCGCGATTCGCCCTGCCGCGCGTGACGAGACGATTCGCGACGTATTCCGCCGCGGATTCGGTCCGTGTGACGGCCATGATCTTATTCGGTTTGTCCTTGCCTTGCGTTCGCAGTCAGTGGGCCGCCCCTTGCACCGACTCGAGGTCCACGCCTTCCTGGTGCAATTCCCGCAGCGGCGAGAGCTCCCGCAGCTTGGCGACCATTGCGCTGCAGAACGTCGACCGTGAAGTCGATCTCGGCTTCGGTCGTGAAGCGGCCGACGGTGAACCGGATCGAGCCGTGCGCGAGTTCGTCACTGCGCCCGAGCGCGCGCAACACGTACGAGGGCTGGAGCGATGCGGACGCGCAGGCCGACCCCGACGACACCGCCACCTCCTTGATCGCCATGATCAGGCTCTCTCCCTCGACGTAATTGAAGCTGACGTTGAGGTTGTGCGGAACACGGCGCTCGAGATCGCCGTTGACATAGACCTGCTCGATTTGCGAGAGGCCCTTCCATAGCCGGTCACGCAGCATGCGGATGCGCACGTTCTCGGTCTCCATTTCCAGGCGCGCGATCCGGAATGCCTCTCCCATGCCGACGATCTGGTGCGTCGGGAGCGTGCCGGAGCGCAAGCCCCGCTCGTGGCCGCCGCCGTGCATCTGCGCCTCGATGCGCACGCGCGGTTTGCGCCGCACGTACAGCGCGCCCACACCCTTGGGCCCGTAGGTCTTGTGCGCCGAGAAGGACATGAGGTCCACCTTCATCCTGACCAGATCCAGGGGCATCTTGCCGGTTGCCTGCGCGGCGTCCACGTGGAAGACAATGCCGCGCGCGCGGCACAGCTCGCCGATGGCGGCAATGTCCTGCACCACGCCGATCTCGTTGTTGACGGCCATCACCGAGACGACGATCGTGCCGGGCCGCAAGGCCGCCTCGAGTGCGCCGACGTCGACGAGCCCGTTCGGCAGCACCTCGAGGTAGGTCACCGCAAAGCCCTCACGCTCCAGTTCGCGCATCGTGTCGAGGGTCGCCCTGTGTTCCGTCCTGACGGTGACGAGATGCTTGCCCTTGTCCTTGTGGAAGTGGGCCGCCCCCTTCAGGGCAAGATTGATCGACTCGGTCGCCCCGGAGGTCCACACGATCTCCGTCGGATCGCAGTTGACCAGCATGGCCACCTCTGCACGCGCCTCGTCGACTGCCTCCTCCGCGGTCCAGCCGAAGGCGTGTGAGCGCGACGCCGGATTGCCGAAATGCTCGGTCAGGTACGGGATCATCCTCCGCGCGACTCGCGGATCGACCGGCGTCGTGGCGGAGTAATCGAGGTAGACCGGTGTCTTCATCGCGGTCGGATGCGCGCGGCGCTTCCGTCCGGAGGGCGCTGGGTAAGCCTTGTGCCCGTCAGGAGACGGGTGCCGGCACCGGCGCGCGCGCGCCGGGGCCTTGCAGTCGATGGTCCTGCAGCACGGCGACATCCGCCTCTTGCTGCCTGACCACGAGTTGCGCGAGCGTGACTCCGCGCAGGAACGCGAAGATGTGGGCGTTCAAGTTCGCCCAGAGCTCGTGCGTCATGCAACGTTCGCCGTCTTCCTGACAGCTCTCGCGGCCGCCGCATTGCGTTGCGTCGATGGGCTCGTCGACCGCTACGATGACATCCGCGATCGATATGGCTTCCGGCGCCCGGGCAAGATGATAGCCGCCGCCCGGGCCACGTACGCTTTCGACGAGCCCGTGGCGCCGCAAACGCCCGAATAGTTGCTCGAGATAGGACAACGATATCTTCTGGCGTTCCGACACGCCGGCGAGCGTGACAGGTCCCTTCGTACCGTGCATCGCCACGTCGATCATCGCCGTGACGGCAAAACGTCCTTTGGTGGTAAGGCGCATGGTCGGTCACCCGTATCTGTTGGTCCACCGCGCATAGGGGCCACGCGCTCCTTCATGGCCCGTGGCCGCGGGCTGGCGTTCAAGGCCACCGTTCACGTTATCAATTCCGACTAGTTTGGTCAACTAAAGATCGGCGGTACTCAGTCGATCATCTGATTCAGGCGCTGCGGATCGAACCCTTCCGCCGTCGCCCTCGCATCGCCGCATTCGACCCCGCTATCCTTCAGCCGCGACGATCAGTTGTTCGAGGCGAGCGTCGGTCGCTGCGGCGTGATCGATGAGCCGATGGATCGCCTGGACCATCGGGTCGTCCATGTCGGCCGCGATCGCGTAGGCCGAGAACCCCAACCGTGCGGCGCGGTCCTCGCGACGTACCGCTTCGTCGCCGATCAGGATCCGAGCGGGGATGCCGACGGCCGTCGAACCCGCAGGAACGTCGCGCACTACGACGGCATTTGAGCCTATCTTGGCGCCATCTCCAACGAAAATCGGCCCAAGTACCTTTGCCCCGGCACCGATGACCACGCCCTTGCCCAACGTCGGGTGGCGCTTGCCCTTGTTCCATGACGTGCCGCCGAGCGTGACCCCGTGATAGAGAGTGCAGTCGTCGGCGATTTCCGCGGTTTCCCCGATCACGATGCCCATTCCGTGGTCGATGAATACGCGCCGTCCGATGGTCGCGCCAGGGTGGATTTCAATGCCGGTGAGCCACCGCCCCCAGTGGGCAAGCCAGCGGGCAAGCCAGCGAAAGCCGCTGCGCCAAAGCGGGTGCGATACCACGCGGTGCCAAACCAGGGCATGCAGCCCGGGATAGCAGGTCAATACCTCCCAGCGCGTCCGTGCTGCGGGATCGCGATCGAATACGACGGCGATGTCTTCTCGAAGGCGTGCGAACATGGGTCGGATTTTCGCATTTCCGACTGCAACACTCAAGTATTGGGCGCACTTCAGGAACGAGCAACCCGCACGGAAGGAGGTTGCCGGATGCACGGGCGATTCGTTCGCCGATTGTCGAGGGCGCGCCGCTGCACGTCCGCTCCGAAACTGATCGAGCGCTGGTTCCCAGCGCGATTCGATTTCCCGCTCCGTAGTCGCTGCGTCGCCACACGCTTTTCCGAATTGCCCTTACTGCGTGAATTGGCTAAGATCGGCGAGCCCGCAGAACAGACCGAGATCCAGGTCGGCCGCGGTGCTTAGGCGCCCACGCGCCACTTCGGAGGAACCATGTCCCGCATCGTCCGTTCGCTCGCGCCGCTCGCTCTTGCTGCCTTCGTCGCGCTCCCGGCAACTGCGCAGGAGATCACGCTCAAGGTCCACCATTTCTGGGCGCCGACGGCGATGCCGCCGTCCACGCTGCTCGTCCCTGGTGCGACAAGATCGCGAAGGATTCGGTGGGCAAGCTCAAGTGCCAGATCTATCCTGCGATGCAGCTCGGCGGTGCACCGCCGCAGCTCATCCAGCAGGCGATGGACGGCGTTGCGGACATCGTCTGGACGTTGCCCGGCTACACGGCCGGACGCTTCCCGCTGATGGAAGTATTCGAGCTGCCGTTCATGTCGTCGTCGGCCGAAGCGACGAGCCAGGCCGCCTGGGAGTACTACGACAAGTACGCGCAAAAGGAATTTCCCGGCATCAAGATGCTCGTCGTCAACGTCCACGACAACGGCTACGTCCACACGCGTGAGCAAGCAGGTCAAGGTGATGGCCGACTTCAAGGGCCTCAAGATGCGCGCGCCGACGCGGCAGACCAACAAGATGCTCGCCGCGCTGGGCGCGACGCCGGTCGCGATGCCGCTGCCCGCGCTCGGCGACGCGCTGTCGAAGGGCGTCGTCGACGGCTACCTGCTGCCGTGGGAAGTGATTCCGTCGATCAAGGCGCACGAGCTCACGAAGTACGAGAGCGAGACCGACCCGAAGGTCGCGCGCGCTCTACACCGCCGTGTTCACGCTGGCGATGAACCAGGCGAAGTACGACAGCCTGCCCGCGGACCTCAAGAAGGTGATCGACGACAACTCCGGCGCTCGCGCTGGCGCGCACGTTCGGCAAGCAGTGGGATGCCTCCGCGCCGCCCGGCGCGCAAGCTCGCCGTCGATCACGGCAACACGTTCTACGTGATCCCGGCCTCCGAGCTCGAGAACTGGCAGAAGGCCACCGCCAACCTGCCCGACGAGTGGGTCAAGGACGTCTCGGCCAAGGGCCACGACGGCAAGGCGCTGCTGCAGGCCGCGACGGACCTCATCAAGAAGTACGAGAAGTAACCAGGCATCGCGGCACCAAAGCGTGGGCGCGTGATCGCGCCCACGTTTTTTCCGAGGCTTCCCCAAGCAGGTCGCGATGAGCGAGCCCGCTACCCTGAAGCGCGCACCGACCGATCGCGTCGGCGTGCTGCTGTTTGGCGTTTGCCGCATGTTTGCGCTCGCCGGGGGTCTGGTGATCGTCGCGCTGACGCTGATGTCGCTCGCGAGCATCGTCGGGCGCGCCGTGTTCACGAAGCCCCTCCCGGGCGACTACGAGCTCGTGCAACTCGGCTGCGCCATCGCGGTTGCCGCGTTTCTGCCCTTCTGCCAGATGCGCGGCGGTCACGTGCTCGTCGATTTCTTCACCGCGAATTCGCGCCATTCCGTGCGCGCGACGCTCGACGCGCTCGGGGCGCTGCTGATCGCGCTCGTCGCCGCCGTGATCGCCTGGCGGCTGGGACTCGGGGCATCGAGTCTCAGGGCTGCGAACGACCAGACGACGATCCTCGCGATCCCGACGTGGTGGACCGTCGCGGCGATGGTGCCGTCGTTTGCGTTGCTCTCGGCGGCGGGCCTGTACACCGCGTGGCAGCATTGGCGTGGCAGGGCGCGCAAGGACGAGACTCCCTCGAAGGCGGATGCGTGAGCGCCGACGGGCCGCCCCAAGGCGCGAATTGCACCCTCCCGGAAGGTCGCGCAGCGGCCTTGGCCGCAAGCGTGGGAGCGAACCAATGACCGGCGTCGAGTTCGGCTTCCTGATGTTCGGCGCGATGCTCGTGCTGCTCGCGATCCGGGTGCCGATCGGGATCGCGATGCTGCTGACCGGCGCCGCCGGCTACGTGATGCTGACCGGCTGGGCGCCGCTGCTCAATTACCTCAAGACCGTCGCCTATTCGCGATACTCGGTGTACGACCTGTCGGTGATCCCGATGTTCCTGCTGATGGGCCAGCTCGCGAGCCGCGGCGGCCTGTCGACGTCGCTGTTCAACGCGGCGAATGCGGTGATCGGCCACTGGCGCGGCGGCGTCGCGATGGCCGCGGTGGGCGCGTGCGCGGGCTTCGGCGCGATCTGCGGCAGCTCGCTCGCCACCGCGGCGACGATGGGCCAGGTTGCGCTGCCGGAATTGCGTCGCCTCAAGTACGAGCCCGCGCTCGCGACCGGCACGCTGGCGGCCGGCGGCACGCTCGGGATCCTGATTCCGCCGTCGATCGTGCTCGTCGTCTACGCGATCCTCGCCGAGCAGAACATCGCCAAGCTCTTCATGGCGGCGTTCGTGCCGGGGATCATCGCGGCGCTCGGCTACATGATCGCGATCGGAATCTACGTGCGGGTGAAGCCCGGGTCCGGCCCCGCCGGGGACCATCAGCACCTGGGCCGCAGCGACTCGCCGCGTTGCGCGACGTCTGGCCGGTGCTGATGCTGTTCGTGCTCGTGATCGGCGGCATCTACGGCGGCATCTTCACGCCGACCGAGGCGGCAGCGGTCGGCACCGTCGGCGCGCTCTTCTTCGCGGTGTGGCTCGGCGGCATGCGCTGGGGCGGGCTGATCGAATGCCTGTACGGCACCGCCGAGGCGACCGGCATGATCTTCCTGATCCTGCTGGGCGCCGACGTCCTCAACGTCTTTCTCGCGCTGACGCAAATGCCGGTCGAGCTGGCGCAGTGGGTCGGCAACAGCGGCTTTTCGCCGCTGGTCGTGATGGTCGCGATCATCGTCATCTACGTCGATCCTCGGCTGCCTGATGGACAGCCTGTCGATGATCCTGCTGACGATCCCGATCTTCCTGCCGATCGTGATGGGGCTCGACTACTGGGGCCTGAACCCGACCGACAAGGCGATCTGGTTCGGCATCATCGCCCTGATGGTCGTCGAAATCGGCCTCATCACGCCGCCCGTCGGCATGAACGTCTACATCATCAACAGTCTCGCGCGCGACGTGCCGATGTCCGAAACGTTCCGTGGCGTCGTCCCGTTCCTGATCTCCGACGCCGTGCGCGTCACGCTGCTCGTATTCTTCCCGATCCTGTCCCTGTGGCTCGTCCGGCTGCTGGGCTGACCTCACTTTCCAACGGAGAACCACGATGAATCATGCGGCACTCGTCTGTTCGCTCGCCACGGCGCTTCTTGCCTTCCCAATGGTTGCTTCCGCACAGACGGCTGCGACGCCTGCGCCCGTCCCGCCCAAGGCGGATGCGTCCGCCCCCAGGAGTGTGGCTCCGACGCCCTGCGAGAAGGCGCAGCAACTGGTCTCGGATCAGAAGCGTTCGATGGCCATTCGCGCCGAGCGGACCGCGGGGGACAAGCGCGAGCGCGAAAGCTGCAAGACGCCGCCGGACTGCAAGAAGCTCGACCGGGTGGTCGCCGCCGCCGAGGAGGGCAGGAAGAAGGACGAGGCCCGCCTGGCGCGCTACGAGGCTGAAGCGGCGAGAGCCTGCAAAGGCGGCTGAGCGCGTACGCGATCACTCATCGCCACAGCAGCTGGTCGATGCGCGCCAGGATCCCCCGCAGGATGTTGACCTCCTCCTTCTCGAGCGCGGCGCGTGCGAACAGGCGCCGCAACCGCGGCAGCAGTCGTTTCGGCATTCTCGGGTCGAGAAAGCGCATCGCGGCCAGCGTCCGCGTTCCATGCGCGTACAGCAACTCGATCTCATCGGCCGTAGCGGGCACGAAGCGCTGCGCGCGCCAGACTTCGCCGCCCGTCGCCGCAATGCGCAGTTCGTAGCCCGCGACTTGCACGGCGGCGGCGAGATTGAGCGAACCGTAGGCCGGATTCGCCGGAATGGTGGCGATGAGTCCGCAGCGCGCAAGCTCCACATTGGACAGTCCCGACATCTCGGTGCCGAACACCAGCGCCACGTCGCCATGCGCCGCGCCGGAGATGGCCTGAGCCGCGGCTTCCCGCACCGACAGCACGCGACCGGCGAACTCGCGGGGCCGCGCCGAAAATCCGATCGTCGCGACGGCCCCGACGAGGGCCTCGTCGAGCGTCGAGACGACACGCGCGGCATCGAGGACCGCGGTCGCCCCCGACGCGAGCGCCGAGGCCTCCGGATCGGGGAAGCGTCGTGGCGCCACGAGAACGAGGCGCGCGAGTCCCATGGTCAACATGGCACGTGCCGTCGCGCCGATGTTGCCGGGATGGGACGGTGCGACAAGCACGATCCGGACGGCGTGCAAGCGCTCGTCGAGCGTACTCATCGGGGAAGCGCGGCAAATTCGGCGGCCGGGCTCGGCGTGACCGCCAGCCGGATACAATACGGCCTTCCATTGCGCGCGGCCGGCGGTTGCGCTCATCAGCCGCTACGGCTGTTTCCCATGAACCTGCATCCGACGCTCACGATTGCGGTAAAGGCGGCTCGCCGCGCCGGCGGCATCATCAATCGCGGGGCGCGCGAGCTGGATCTGCTCACTGTCACGTCCAAGGGTCCGAAGGATTTCGTAAGCGAGGTCGACCGCGAGGCCGAAAGGACGATCGTGGAAACGCTCCTCGGCGCGTACCCCGACCACGCGATTCTAGCAGAGGAGGGAACGGCCCGCGGCGCGAACGCCGCGGCCGAGAACCTCTGGATCATCGATCCGCTGGACGGCACGACGAACTTCCTGCATGGCTTCCCGCATTACTGCGTATCGATCGCGCTTCAGCATCGCGGGCAGATCACGCAGGCGGTCATCTACGATCCGGTACGCAATGATCTGTTCACCGCAACCCGCGGCCGCGGCGCGTTCCTCAACGATCGCCGCATTCGCGTGTCCAAGCGCGACCACCTGCGCGATTGCCTGGTCGGCACGGGCTTCCCGTTTCGCGACGGAACCTATCTCGACACCTACCTCCGCATGATGAAGGCGATGATCGAGCAGACGGCGGGTCTGCGCCGACCGGGCGCGGCTGCTCTCGACCTCGCGTACGTCGCTGCGGGGTTCTATGACGGGTTCTGGGAGGTGGGGCTCAATCCGTGGGACGTCGCGGCCGGCAGCCTCCTGATCCAGGAGGCAGGTGGCCTGATAGGCGACCTAATCGGGGACGCAGATTTCCTGAACGGTGGGCAGGTGATCGCCGCCACGCCGAAGGTGTTTCCACAGATGGTCGCGGCGCTGTCGCCGTTTCGCACCGAACTGCTCCGCAAGCGGGCACCGAACCCTGTGGATCCGGCACCCTAACCGCCGGGAAACACCGCCACGTAAGTAACATTCTCCCGGGGCCGTGTGGCACCCGACCGCCGCTCCCGTCAGGTGCCGGGAGAGATGTCCGGCGGTGGCACTTCCACCGGCGCCGCGACGGGCGCCTCGACGGCCCATTCCTTGAGCAGCGCGTAACCGACGGCAAGCAGCACGGGTCCCAGAAAGACGCCGATGAAGCCGAAGGCGAAGACGCCACCGAGTACGCCCAGCAGCACGAGTATGAAAGGCAGGTCGCTGCCGCGGCTGATGATCATCGGCTTCAGGACATTGTCGATCGAGGATACGACCACCGCGCCCCACACCAGCACGAAGATCCCCCACCCCATGTCGCCTTGGCTCATCAGCCACAGGCCGGCGGGGATCCAGACGAGTCCCGTTCCGATCGGCACCGGCGAGACGAAGAACGCGACAAGTCCAAGGAGAGGTGCGGCCGCGATGCCGGCGACCGCAAGCCCGATCCCGGTCAGCACGCCCTGCGCCAGCGCGGTACCCAGGATACCGAGGACCACCCCGCGCACAGTGACCGCAGCGACGTCGGCGAGTCGTTGACCGCGCTCGCCGGCGATGCGCTCGGTCGCTGCGCGCAAGCGCCGGACCAGCGCCTCCCCATCACGAAAGAAGAAGAAGGCGATGAAGATCGATAGCGCGAGCTGCAGGATCGCGCCCAGCGCCGTCGCGCCGCTCGCTACGAGGAGTTTGCGCGCCGGGTCGATGTATCCGCGCGCGGCGTCGAGCAGCCTTGCCGTGTCGTGGGTGAACATGGACCAGGTCGCTGCTGCCCGTTCGCCGATGAGCGGCAACTGACCGACCCAGGCAGGCGGTGGTGGCGGACCTTCTTCGATGAGCTTGTGGGTGAAATTGCCGACTCGATCGGCATTCTCGGCAATCGTGAACCCCACGATCGCGAACGGCGCCAGCAACACCACCGAGACCAGCAGGACCATCACCAACGCTGCCAGGCCCGGGCGGTTGCCCAGCCAAGCGCTGGCGCGCAGGAACAGCGGCCACATCGTCGCGCAGAGGATGGCCGCCCAGGCGACCGCCGGCAGGAACGGCTGCAGCACGAGGAAGCAGCCCGCCATCAGAAGCGCGAGGACGACGAGCGTCAGCGTCCGATCGATGCGAAACGTGGGTTTCATGTGGGCGGGGCACGCGTGGGCTACGCCGAATCGGTAGCGACACGCGGGAGAGTGTGCCACAGCGGCACCCTTTGCGGCCGATTGCGGGTTCTCGACCGATTGCGCCGGGAGCGCCCCCTCGCGCGCCGGGCCAAGTCAGGTCTGCTTTGAAGCAAGATTAATTGGACATTTCCGGAACCCGTTCTATATATAAGAAAACCAACCCCCGCGAAGGAGTGCAAAAGGGTGGTGTCGGCCTGGTGGTTGCTGCTCGCGTTTTTCGTAGGTGGCTACGCGGGCATCCTGCTGATGGCACTGATGGCGGTCGCGCGGCACGGCGAGCCGGAAAGTGTCGGCGCCCGTCGTCAAGCCCGCCGCCTAAGCGTTTCGTCCCGGTCGAGCCCGGGTTCCGCCGTGGACTGGGTGATCTGATCCGGAGACAGGAACGATCGGGCGAAGGTCACGATTCCCGCGCCCTCGCACCGGAGATTCGCGGGACTCGGGGATCCCGTCGTTCGCGCTGGGCGCCTGATCAGCGGCCCTTGCCTTCCATGTCCCAGACCGCTGAACCACCGATCGGATGGAGGACTGCGTAGTATCGCCGCAGCGCAGTGAGTTCCTGCGCGATGGCCATCGGAAAACCGCGGCGGCCGCCGCGCTGGTCGACGACCAGTGTGTCGAGGAACTCCTCACAGCGCGCAACACGCCGCCACAGCATCGCGATCTTGTTGGCGATGCGAGGATACTTCCGCGTCAGTTCCACCGGCCGGACATGCTCGGGCAGCGTGGCCAGCCATCGGATCGTGTCGTCGTGCACTTTCTCCGGATGCTGCGGCGCACGAAGGGCGGCCGGATCGGGAGTGCCGGTCTTCACCGAGGGCTGCGCGGACGGATGTTCCGTCTTCTCCTTGGCGTCGCCGAACGTCACCTTCTCGAAATCGAGTGGCTTCATGGGGAGCACTCCTGCAGGCGATTCAGACGCGATATCTTGCGCGTTCGAACGCGGTCAAGTCCAGCGCATCGAGCCCGTACGGTCAAGAGGCAGGCGACGAGCGGCAACGCTCGCGCGGGCAAAACGGGCAGCGCCGATCACGGACGCTCGCCGCGGGATAGCCGCGCTTCGACGGCATCAAGGCAAGGCAGGATATCGGCAATGCTGTCGACGACATAATGCGCTCCGCTCTGGTACATGCGCGTGTAAGCGCCCTGCCGCATGCGCGCCTGCTCCGCCTTCGGCAGTTTCTTCCAGTCCTTCAGCGGAAGGCCGATCTCGTTTCCGCTGATCGCGAGACCGATCGTCCACATCCCGCCGTTCAGGCCCTCCTCGATTCCGGGGCGCGTGTCGTCGATCTTCACGCAAGCCTCGACCGGCGAGACGCCAAGATTGATGATGTTCTGCAGGCACATGTAGGGGTAAGGCCGGCCCGCGGGCACGTCCGATGCGCAAACCGTCGAATCCGGCGCGTAGCCCTGCTTGGCCGCATCCTTGAGGTTGATCTTCATCATCTCGGTCGTATACCCGGTCGTCGAGCCGATCTTGTAGCCGCGCTTGCGCAGCGTCTTGACGACGTCGAGCGTCCCGGGAATGAGCTTCGAGTAATCCGACAGGCACTTCGAGCTGCAGCGGCACGAAGTCGGCGAACATCGCGTCGACGTCGCCTTCGTCCGGCATCCGCCCGTGCTTCTCCTGCCAGCGCTTGCGCACCGAATCGAGCTGCGTGATCTTCTGGATGTGCACGCGCTTGTGCGCTCCCATCGGCGCACGCGCCTCCTCCATCGTGATCGGCACGCCCTTGCGCTTGAACACCTCGACGAACACGACTGCCGGCGCCATGCAGCCGAAGTCCATCGTCGTTCCGGCCCAATCCAGAAGCACCGCCTGGATTCCGCCGCGGTACCTGCGCTGATAGGTGAAGGCCATCTCGATCGCTCCCCGGAACATTCTGTCATGCCGGCCGCCGAGACGGCAAACTATGGTGAATTGCGGCCACTGCGTCTATATTGATTCCATGCCCGCCGTCGTCACCGCTCGGAAGATCTCAGGCCTGTTCGTGTGGATGATCGTGCTCGTCGTGCTGTTACTGGCGGGGCCGTTGCTGAACCTCGCCTTCGGACGCGCGTCGATCCATAGCGACTGGCGGACGGCGAGTCAGCGGCCCACCGGCCTCGCGCCCGACCCGGCGGGAACGCCGGAGGCCGTCGTGCAGGCTTACGCAAGCCGCGCATTCGGCTGGCGTGGCGCATTTGCCGATCACACGTGGCTCGCGGTGAAACCGGAAGGAGCGCCACACTATACGCGCTACGAAGTCATCGGCTGGTATGGCGGCAGCGGACGTTCGGTGGTCGCCATTTCCGACCAGCGCGCGCCGGACGCCGAGTGGTACGGCAAGCGGCCGCGCCTCCTGCGCGACGTGCGCGGCCGCGATGCCGATGCCGTCATCGCCAAGTTGCCTCACGCGGTGGCATCGTATCCGTACGCGCATGCATACAGCGCATGGCCCGGCCCAAACAGCAACACGTTCGTCGCGCATCTGGGCCGCGAGATTCCCGAGTTGCGGCTCGCCCTTCCCTCCACGGCGATCGGCAAGGACTATCTCGGCATCGGTCAGGTCTTCGCGCGGGCACCGAGCGGCACCGGCTATCAGCTTTCCGTGGGAGGCATCGTCGGCTTGATGACCGCCGGCGATGAGGGTCTCGAGCTCAACGTGCTCGGGCTCGTGACCGGCATCGATGTGCGCAACCTCGCGCTCAAGTTGCCGGGGATTGGCAGCGTGCCAGGGGATCGGTAGCGTCGCCGGGAACGGGCCTCCGCTGTAATTTGCGGCTGGTCGATCGGGCCAATCGAATTGCGGGACTTGCCAATCGCCGGAATCGCGTGGCGGAGAGTGAGGGATTCGAACCCCCGTTAGGTTGCCCTAAACCTGATTTCGAGTCAGGCGCCTTCGACCACTCGGCCAACTCTCCGCGTAGCGGGAATTATACCGGGTCGGCCCGATTCGTCTGAACGGAAGCCGCACCAGACGCCGGCCTGTCGACCAAGCGGTCGACGGTCCGTCGATCCGGAAATTCCCATTGACGAAAACGGGGGCGCAGCCCCCGTCAACCGACTCGCGCGAAGAGTGCGGGGCCGAAACACTCCGCGCTATTTCTTCGCCGGCGCCGCCGCGGGTGCCGGTGCCTTTGTCAGGAGCTGCAGGCGATGCGGCGGTCGCCGCCGTCGGTCCCCAATCTGCGGCGTGACGACCTTGCCCTTGGCCTTCATCTCGGCCAAATAGCGCGCCGCGACGCGATCCTCTGCGCGCGCCTGCGCCGCCTTCGCAGCCTCGGCCGCTGCGGCGTCTTTCGCCTTCTTCTCCTCCGCCGCGACCTTTTGCGCGTCGGTCAGCGGCGGGGGCGGCGGCAACTTCGCCACGGCAAGGCCGAAGGTGCCGACCACCAGGCCAGCAGCGATGAGTGCGCGCAGCGTCGTCATTGCTCCCCTCCCCCTGTGGTCTCGGTGACGCCAATCAGGCCAAGCGCTGTTGCGCGAGCGGAACTGCGGGCTCCGGTCCGCGCGGCACCTTGCCGGACACGACATCGTTGTACCAGTACTCGTGGTGCTCTTTCGCCCAGGTCTCGTCAACGTACCCGTAGCGCATCGCATCGTACGCGCCGCGCATCCCGACCGTTCCGAGATAGATGTGGAAACACGCCACCGCAACGGCCACCAGCGCCACCACCATGTGGATGATGTTGGTGAGTTGCATCGTCGAGCGGGTCTGGTCGAAATTCGGGAAATCGAGGATCAGCCCGGTCACGATCAGGACCACCGACAGCACGCAGACGAGCAGCCAGAACAGCGCCTTCTCGCCTGCGTTGAACTTGCCGGACGGCACGTGCGTCTTGCCCGAGCGGTCGAGCATCCCACCGAATTTCGCGAGCCACTGGCCATCGTGGGCGGACGGGACGTTGTCGCGGATGAACAGCACGATGAACACGGGCACCGCGACCGTGAACAGCGGTCCGATGAAGTTGTGAAGCATCTTCGAGATCGTCGCGAGCCACGAGAACAGCGTGTAGCCGATGAGAGGGAGGAGGATCGCCTTGCCGAAGGTCACGACGAGTCCCGTCAGCGCCAGCACGACGAAGCTGATGGCCATCGACCAATGCGCAATCCGCTTCACCACCGTGAACCGTTCGATGGTCCGTCCGGTGGGTCTGCCGTGTGTTTCGATCGGTCCGCGCCACGCGTAATAGCCCATGAGGCCGAGGACCACGATCGCGATCAACCAGCCACCCGCCGTCGCGACCGGCACCCGCACTGCCCGCCACGTCTGGCCTTCCGGCTGAACCAGAATGTTGGTCTCGCGCCCGCGAACCGTCGTCACCTGTGGGGCCCCGGAGCGCACTTCCTTCCACACCGGCTCGTTGTTGAGGGGCTGATTCGCCTGCTGCTGCTGCTGCTCGCGGGCGTAGTCCGCCTCTTTCGGATTCACCGCCGGCGACTGCGCGAGCGCGACGCTCGCCGCGCACAGACATCCAACGACGAGCGCGACGGCTGCGCGCGCGAGGTTCCGGGTCACCATCGCTCCTCCGCTTCGGTCACGTCGTCCGTTTGTACTCGTTCTGGTTCTGGTTGCGGGTCTTGATCGCGCGCTCCCATTCATCCTTGTTGCCCTTGAATGTCGCGCTGTCCCATGGCGGATTGTCGGCCTTACCCTGGTAGCTGCCCTGCTTGTACTCGACGACCTGGGGCCGCTCGCCGCAACCGGCCATGCCCGCAACAGCGCCCGCCGCGACGGCGGCGCCGGTTGCCTTCAGAAAAGTGCGCTTGATCACGATTTCGCTCCTGTTGCAGGTGTTGCCGGAGATGCCGGAGATGCCGGTGCGCCCGGTTGCTTCGGTGCCTCGGGACGGCCATAGGCGGTCGCCCAGCCCCAGACGTCGCCGCCCTTGCCGCGCTTGGTGACGCGCTCGCGGTAGATGTCGGCGAGCACGTCGCCTTCGCCGCCCAAGAGCGCCTTGGTCGAGCACATTTCGGCGCAGACCGGCAGCTTGCCTTCCGCCAGGCGGTTGCGACCGTACTTCCTGAACTCCGCTTCCGAGTTGTTCGGTTCGGGGCCACCCGCGCAGAAAGTGCACTTGTCCATCTTGCCACGCACGCCGAACGCACCGGCCTGCGGGAACTGCGGAGCGCCGAACGGACAGGCGTAGAAGCAATAGCCGCAACCGATGCAGATGTCCTTGTCGTGCAGGACAACCCCTTCCTCCGTCCGGTAGAAGCAGTCGACCGGGCAAACCGCCATGCATGGCGCATCCGAGCAGTGCATGCACGCCACGGAGATCGAACGTTCGCCCGGCACACCGTCGTTGATCGTGACGACGCGTCGCCGGTTCACGCCCCATGGGATGTCGTGCTCCTGCTTGCAGGCGGTCACGCAGCCATTGCACTCGATGCAGCGCTCGGCGTCACAGAGAAACTTCATGCGAGCCATATTCGTCTCCTCTCCGTGTCCGCGTTCGTCAGGCCTTGGCGACCTGGCAGAGCGTCGTCTTGGTTTCCTGCATCATGGTCACCGCGTCGTAGCCGTATGTCGTCGCGGTGTTGACGGCCTCGGCGCGCACCAGGGGATGCGCCCCCTCGGGGTAGTACTCGAGCATGTCCTTGCCCATCCACCAGCCCGAGAAGTGGAACGGGATGAAGGTGGTGCCCGGACCGACGCGATCGGTGACCAGCGCCTTCACCTTGATCTGCGCGCCGGTCGGCGACTTGACCCAGACGTACTCGCCGTCGCGCACCCCGCGGTCGTTGGCGTCCCTCGGATTGATCTCGACGAAGTTTTCCTGCTGCAGCTCGGCGAGCCACGGGTTCGACCGCGTTTCCTCGCCGCCCCCTTCGAACTCCACCAGCCGCCCGGACGTCAGAATCAGCGGAAACTCCTTGCTGATGTCCTTGTTCTTCTCCTGGACGGACTTGTAGAGCGTCGGCAACCGCCAGAACGCCATCTTGTCGGCGTGCGTGGGGTACTTCGCAACCATGTCCGGCCGCGGCGAGTACAGCGGCTCGCGGTGCTGCGGAATAGCATCCGGGAAGTTCCAGACCACCGCGCGCGCCTTGGCATTGCCGAACGGGTGATTGCCGTGGTTCTTCAAGAATACGCGAATCATCCCGCCGGAAAGATCGGTCTTCCAGTTCTTGCCCTCCGCCGCCTTCTTCTCGTCTTCGGTGAGCTCGTCCCACATGCCGAGCTTCTTCAGGAGCACGTGGTCGAGCTCCGGATAGCCGGTGGTCAGGTCGCCACCCTTCGGATACGAGCCGTCCTCGGCCAACAGATTGACGCCTTCCCGCTCGACGCCGAAGTTGGCGCGGAAGCAACCGCCGCCGTCCATCATCGCGACCGACGTGTCGTAGAGATTCGGAGATCCCGGGTGCTTCAGCTCCGGAGTGCCGTAGCAGGGCCATGGCAGTCCGAAGAAATCGCCGTCGCAGGGGCCGCCCTTCGCACGCAGCGTCTTCACGTCGAAGGTCTGCATGTTCTTCATGTGCAGCTTAAGGCGCTCCGGCGACTGTCCCGTGTACCCGATCGTCCACGTGCCCTTGTTGATCTCGCGCAGGATCGACTCGGGTTCCGGCTCGTCGAACTTGTTCGGATCCGGCTTCACGATCTTGTAGTTCTTCACGAGCTCCTTGTCGAAGCCGAACTTCTTCGCGAACGCGTACATGATCGCCTGATCGGTCTGCGACTCGAACAGTGGAGTGATGACCCGCTCGCGCCATTGGATCGAGCGGTTGGACGCGGTGCACGAGCCCGATGTTTCGAACTGCGTGGCGGCCGGAAGCAGGTACACGCCATCCTTGCGCACCATCGCCGCCATCGCGGCGGTCGCCGAGGGATAGGGATCGATCACGACGAGAAGGTCGAGCTTCTTCATCGCCTCGACCATTTCCTTGCCACGCGTCTGGCTGTTCGGCGCATGGCCCCAGAAGACCATCGCCCGCAGGTTGGGACCCTGGTCGATCACGTCATTGTCTTCGAGGACGCCATCGATCCAGCGCGACACCGTCATGCCGGGCTTTTCCATCATCCCGTCGGCGTATTGCTTCTTGATCCATTCGTAGTCCACACCCCACACCGCGGCCCAGTGCTTCCACGAGCCGGCGGCGACTCCGTAATAGCCAGGGAGCGAATCCGGGTTCGGGCCGACGTCGGTGGCGCCCTGCACGTTGTCGTGGCCGCGGAAGATGTTGGTTCCGCCGCCAGATACGCCAACGTTGCCCAGCGCGAGCTGCAGAATGCACGACGCGCGCACAATCGCGTTGCCGATCGTGTGCTGCGTCTGGCCCATGCACCAGACGATCGTCGACGGGCGGTTCTTCGCCATCGCTTCGGCGACGCGCAGCACCGTCGCCTCGGGCACGCCGCAGGCCTCCTCGACCTTGTCCGGCGTCCACTTGACGAGGATGTCCTCCTTCACCTTCTCCATCCCGTAGACACGGTCGTTCAGATACTGCTTGTCCTCCCAGCCGTTCTTGAAGATGTGGTAGAGGAGTCCGAAGAGGAACGGAATGTCGGTGCCGGAGCGGATGCGCACGTGCTCGTCCGCCTTCGCTGCCGTGCGCGTGAAGCGCGGGTCGACGACGATCATCTTCGCCCCGCCTTCCTTCCCGTGCAGCATGTGCAGCATCGACACCGGGTGCGCCTCGGCGGCATTGCTGCCGATGTACAGCGCACACTTGGTGCTCTGCATATCGTTGTACGAGTTCGTCATCGCGCCGTAGCCCCAGGTGTTGGCTACGCCGGCGACCGTCGTCGAATGGCAGATGCGCGCCTGGTGGTCGCAGTTGTTCGTGCCCCAGAACGAGACGAACTTGCGCAGCAGGTAGGCCTGCTCGTTGCTGTGTTTCGAGCTGCCGACCCAGAACACCGCGTCTGGGCCAGATTCCTTGCGCAAGGCGAGCATCCGGTCGCCGACCTCGGCGATCGCCTGGTCCCAACTGATCTTCTGATACTTGCCGTTGACGAGCTTCATCGGCGACTTCACGCGCATCGAGTGCTCGGTGATGCCGTGCTCACGGACCGAGGCACCCTTCGCGCAATGTGCGCCGAGATTCAGCGGCGAGTCGAACACGGGCTCCTGCCGTGTCCATACGCCGTTCTCGACCGTAGCATCGACGGCACAGCCGACCGAGCAGTGCGTGCATACGGTGCGCTTGACCTCGACCTTGGCCGCCTCGCCTTCCTTCGCCGCCTCGGCCCTGCCGATCGCGCCGAAGGGAAGCTGGCTCGCGAACGCCCCGGCCCCAGCGACGAGGCCCGAGCGTTTCAGAAACGTCCGCCGATCCATCGTCGGGAGCGGAACTCCCGCGAGACGGCGAAAACGCGGACCGGCTGCAGCGAAGCTGTTGCTCGTTTTCGTTAGCAGCATGATCCTTCCTCCTCCGAGAGTTCTAGAGTCTTGCAGTACGGAAGTCGTCGCGGACGCGATCCGACCCGCAATCGATGTATTCACCTGCCAAGCTATCGGTGGCGGGCATCGGAACGTCACCGAGATCGCATGACGCGACTGCCGCAAATCGTGCGGCGCCCGCTCCCGCAGCAAGCGAAAGCATGAACCGGCGACGCAATGAATCGTTGGGGGAGAATGCAGACGCCGGAGCCCGACCGGCAAGAACGGCGAGATGCCTGCGACGCGCGCAATCGCGCATGCACATCCTCCAAGAAACTGCGCGTGACGTTGGAGTTGTTACTCCATGGCGAACGAGTCACGTTCGAGCGCCAGGAAATGCTGGGTGAATTGTGCTACCGCGCGATAGTAGTTGGCAATAGGACATGCCTCTATTGCAACGCAGCAATCGAATACCCATGACACCAAATAGCGTTCGAAAAACGCCCGCTGTTCGTCGATTGGAGCAGGACGGACTGCGGCATCGCCGATCGCAAGAAAACGCATTGTCTCCAACAACACGGCAAGATGATCTTCGTACTCGCTGGTCTCTGGACGCCGGGCAAGACCAAGCCGTGCGAGCGCCGTACGCAGTTCGGCCAGCAGACGTCCCGATTGGGGAGCGAGGTAATGCGACGCGTGGGGACTGACGGCACTTCGTCCGACGCCGACGAACAGGGCCTGGTGCTCGTCCGCGGCCGCGGCCGGATCGACCGCTGCGCTCGCGGCCCGCAGTGCGTCCCAGGCACCGGCAAGATCCTGCGTGTCCTGCCCCTCAACCGGCGTCACCGGCACCAGAGGAGCGGCACCCGCGATCGCCGCGAGCAATGCGGCATCGGGCGCGTCGGCGAATAACCGCGCGAGCAGTGCGTAGAAATCGGCGCGCGCCTGGTCCTCCGGCAGGATTTCCTCCTGCAGCGTGACCGGCGCCTCAGACATCGCGTATGTCGACGCCGCGCTCGTTCTTCATGAGATCGATCACCCGGCAGTCCGCGCACATCTTGAGGCGGTCGAGCGCACCCGGCCCCGCGAACATCGAATGGCCCGAGAGCTTCGCCAGCATGTTGGCGACCATCTTCTCGGTTCCCAGCGGCTTGCCGCAAGCGATGCAACGGAAGACCGCCGCCTCGTTGACGACGCGAGGTTGTCGGGCCTGGGCATCGAGATTAAGGCGTGGCGTCAGCGCGATAGCGCGCTCGGGGCACGTCGTCTCGCACAGGCCGCATTGCACGCACTTGGCTTCGATGAAGCGCAGCTGCGGTGACTCCTGCGTGTCGAGAATTGCGCCCACGGGACAGGCTCCGACGCAGGCGAGGCACATCGTGCAGGTATCGTGGTTGACGGCGATTGTTCCGTACAAAGACCCGCGCGGCAATCCGATGACCCGTTGCGGGACCGGCGCGTGCGTCGCGAGATGCTCGATCGCGAGCGCCGCCGTCGTCCGCTTGTCGGCGGTGAAGGCGAACGTTGCCGCCACGCGGACACCGAGCGCCGCGGGCCACGACCAGACCACGGTGTCGAGCGCCGATGTCTCCTCACCATCGATAACCCGGAAGTGCTCGCCCTGGTAGCCGAGGGCCTGGGCAATTGTGTCGGCAATGTGCATCTGCGCCGCGAGCGCCTCGTGGTACTGGGGTGCCTCGCGGCCCGTCGCCAGCACCGCGACCTGGCTCGCCCCATGGGCCAATGCGCCGAGCCAGACCTCCAGTCCCACCGACGCGACGTGGTGGATTTCCAGCGGGATCACGCGCGCCGGCAAGCCCCGCCCGCGGCGGGCGAGATTCGCGATCGTTGCGCGGGCATCCTCGGCATGGAACAGGATGCACGCATCGCGGCCGCCTGCCCGTTCGTAGGTGGCGAGCAGCGTCCTGATGCGCTGGCCGAGGTCGGGCAATGCCGGGTACGCATAGGTCATCGCTCCGGACGGGCAGACGGTGGCACACGCGCCGCAACCCATGCACAGGTGCGGCTCCACCTTCACGTGATCGCCGTTCGCCGCGATCGCCTCCGTCGAGCACACGTCGATGCACTGCGAGCAGCCGACCTTCTGCGAGCGGCCGTGCGCGCAGATCGAGGCCTTGTATGCGAAATACTTCGGCTTCTCGAATTCTCCGGTCATCGTCGCCAGTTGCGTCACCGCCTGGGCCTGCGCAACCGGGTCGGTTCCCGGCGCGAAATACCCCTGCGGCGGCTGGTGCATCCGGAAAAGCGGCACGCGCTCGAGGTCGAGCACGAGGTCGAAACGTTCCGCGCGCGCATTGCCTTGCGGATCCTGCCCACGCCCGAAATCGATTGCGCCGGTCGCACCGCACGCCGTCACGCACTTGCGGTGGCCCTTGCATCGCTCGAGGTCGATCTGGTAGCTCCAGTCGATCGCCTTTTCCGGGCAGACGCGGATGCAGGCATTGCAGCGCGTGCACAAGTCGAGGTCGATCGGATTGTCCTGCGCCCACGCAACGTCGAATGCGCCCAGCCAGCCGGCCAGTCGCGTGACGCGGCCCGAGTACACCGGAAACCCGCGTTCCGCGGGCAACTCCGCGCCGACGGCACGACCCGTGATCAGGACGGTGACGGCAAGCTGTGCCGCCAGCGCGTGGGCCCAGTGCAATGCCGCTTCGGCCGGACCGACGATCAGGAGCTGTCCGCTCGATCGGTAGGTGACACGCGGGACCGGCACGGGATCCGGCAAGCCCGCGAGTGCGAGAAGTGCGGCGATTTTCGGCGTCGCCGACCGCGCTTCGGCCGACCACCCGCCCGTTTCGCGGATGTTGACGAACCGGATCGTCTGCGCCTTCGCACCTTCCTCCGCGACATCGCCGAAGAGCTTCGCCTCCTGCGTGCAGGCGACGACGACGTCTCCCGTCGCCCGATCGGTGAACGACGCGAGCTCCTTCTGGCACAGCATCGACTTGACGTCTGGCACGCCGGATAGCTCGAGCGCCTTGGCAAGCGCCGCGCGGTCGACCGTCATCGTCCCGTTGCACGAGCACAGGTGGAGATTGCGATCCTCGAGACTCATGACCGTGACGAATCGGTTTCGTCAACTGTGCCTGGCAGGACGCCGGCAGATGCGTCCTCCGTGGCCGGCGATGCGGCCGGCGCCGGTCCGGGCAAACGTTCCGGTTCGCTGTCCTCCGCTGCTTTCGCAAGTTCTTCCGGCGGCACGTCTTCGACCACACCGTCGGCGTTCACGCGCGTGGAAGGCGGGTCGAAGATGTACCGGGCCTGGGCCAGTTTCCGGACCAGCTCGGGAGCTATCGGATCCGGCCGCGAGTAGTCGTCGATGTAGACGTCCAGCCCGTCCATCACGTTGAAATGCGGATCGCGGAAGAGTTGCTTTAACGCCTGTCGTTTCACGCCTTCGGCCACCTTCGGACCAAGAAACGCCGTGAAGTCGGACTCGATGTCGAGCGAGTCGATCGGTGGAAGCGTCGATGGCTCGACTGGACGATCGGCAGGCAAAGCACCGGGCGGTGTACCGTCAAGCGTCGGCGTTGCCCCGACCGCGGACGCGGTTGGCGGCGCGGACGCGTCCTTCACCGCACGTGCAGCCTCCAGCTTGCGCTGCGACCAGCGCTTGAGGGAAAACGCGCGGCTCGCGTTGTCGTCATCGGTCATTGCACGATCCCGGGTGATTGCGGTCTCACCCTCAGCGCTTCCGCTCGCGACCGAACGCATCGTCGGCGAACGGATCGTTGCGCCTGACCTTTCGCTTGGGCTCCGGTTTGTAGTTCACGGCGACGAACGGCTCCAGCACGGAACGGATCTCCGGCGGCATCGGCACCGCATCGACCTGCTCGCCGCCATCGAGCATGCGCGCCGCCTCGTTGTAGCTCACGGTGACGATTACCGGAACGACCGGCGGCTCGCCGCGCGCCTCGGTCATGCGCCACATCACGAAGACCTTGGGCTCGGGCGCGGTGATGTTGAGAAAGTAACCCTCGGCTTCGCTGCGGTGGAGCTCGATCCAATGACCGCCGAAGCGCCAGCGGGTTCCCGACGCATCATCCGATATTCGTTCCGGGACGGCGCCCAGCGAGGCCGCATCGGCCGACTCGATCGCCACCGGTTCCCACCGCTCGTCCACCCAACGGTTCGCAAGGGGCGTCCGCTGCAGTATCACGGCAACAGGAAACCGCGACGATGTCATGGCCTTTTTCGGCGTTCCGCCGAGAGAAATAGAACTCGCGCAAGCGCGGACCAGCATACACCAGCGGATCACCGCTCTGCTAACATTGCCCATTCGATTCTCATCCGGCTTGCCGCACGCCGCCTCGCGCATGGCCACGATCATCCCGCTCACCGACGTCCGCACCGTGCCCGACCCGGGTGCGCAACGCGCGATGCTCGACCGCTTTGTGCGTGACGCCGCGCTTGGTCCCGCCGTCGTGCGTGCCCCGGTCGCGGATACGCGCGGCCGCCTCATGCACGACCTGCGAATCTCGGTCACCGACCGCTGCAACTTCCGCTGCATCTATTGCATGCCGAAGAACGTCTTCGACGCGGACTATCAGTACCTGCCCCACGCCGATCTGCTCACGTTCGAGGAGATTGCGCGCCTCGCCCGGATCTTCGTGGACCACGGCGTCTCGAAGGTCCGACTGACAGGCGGCGAACCGCTGCTGCGACGAAACATCGAGCGCCTCGTCGAGATGCTGGCGAATCAGGGGGCGCTGGACCTCACGCTGACGACCAACGGCGCGCTGCTGGCAAAGAAGGCGCCGAGCCTCCGCGACGCCGGCCTCACACGCGTCACCGTGAGCCTCGACTCGCTCGACGATCCGACGTTCCGCGCGATGAACGACGTCGATTTCCCGGTCGCCAAGGTGCTCGAGGGCATCGACGCCGCCGCCGCCGCGGGGCTTGCGCCGCTCAAGATCAACATGGTGGTGAAACGCGGAACCAACGAGTCGTCCATCCTGCCGATGGCGCGGCACTTCCGTGGAACCGGACACATCGTTCGCTTCATCGAATACATGGACGTGGGTGCGACCAACGGCTGGCGGATGGACGACGTCGTTCCGGCCGCCGAAATTGTCCGCATCATCGATGCCGAGTTGCCGCTCGCAAGCGTCGACCCGAACTACGTCGGGGAAGTCGCCGAACGCTGGCGCTATCGCGACGGAAGTGGCGAGATCGGCGTCATCGCGTCCGTGACGCAGGCGTTCTGCCGTGAATGCACGCGGGCGCGGCTGTCCACCGACGGCCGGCTGTACACGTGCCTGTTCGCGACGGAAGGCTACGACCTGCGCGCGTTGCTGCGCGGCGGATTTACCGACGGGCAGATCGGCAATGCAATCGCGGCGATCTGGGCCCGGCGGAGCGATCGTTATTCGGAGATCCGGACCGCGAACACGGCGCGGATGCCGAAGGTCGAGATGAGCTACATCGGAGGATGAACGCCCCCGATCTTGCGTACCGTCCGCTGCTGACCCATGCGGCGCGGCCCTCGACGTTCGCCGTGCGCGCGGTCGACGAGTCCGGTGTCGAACGCGAGACCGCGATCGCCGGCGAGCACCCGCTGACGCTCTACGTCGACAAGCAGGAACTCGTCACCCTCATGACGCTGGGTGCCGCGCCCGAGGCACTCGCGATAGGCTACTTGCGCAACCAGCGCCTGCTCGACCGGATCGAGGACATCGCGTCCGTTCAAGTCGACTGGGATGTCAACGCCGTCGTTGTTGCGACACGCGGCGGCCTCGCCGACCTGGCGACGAAGACGCAGAAACGGACCACGACCAGCGGCTGCGGCCAGGGGACCGTGTTCGGTGACCTGATGGACGATATCGACCGCGTGCGCCTGCCCCCGGGGGCCACGCTCACGCGAGCAACCCTCTACGCCCTGCTCGATCGCGTCCGCCTGCACGAAACGATCTACAAGCAGGCGGGTGCGGTGCACGGATGCGCACTCGCAACCAACGACCCCGGGTCGTCGGAAATCCTGATGTTCGTCGAGGATGTCGGCCGCCACAACGCGGTCGATGCGATTGCCGGGCAGATGTGGCTCGACCGGATCGACGGCGGCGACAAGATCTTCTACACCACCGGCCGGCTCACCTCCGAGATGGTGATCAAGGCGGCGCAGATGGGCATCCCGTTCCTCGTCTCGCGGTCGGGGCTGACCCAGATGGGCTTCGAGATCGCGCAGAAGGTCGGCATCACGATGATCGGCCGCGCGACGAACAAGCGCTTTCTGTTGTTCACGGGCGCGGAAAGGCTGCGCGGGGGCACCGAATGAGCATCCAGGACCCTGCCGAGGCGCGCGGCCGCTGCATGTGCGGCCGCGTGCGCTTTGTCGCACGCTTTCCGTCGCGTTTTTGCTGTCACTGTCATTGCGAGAGCTGCCGGCGTTCGCATTCCGCCGGTGTCGTGGCCTGGATCGGATTCCAGGCACCGCAGGTTGTCGTGAAGGCCGGCAACGACGCTCTGGTCGCTTACGAATCCTCGCCCGGCACCAGGCGTTCCTTCTGCCGGGTCTGCGGCACCAAGCTCTTCTTCGAGTCGACGAAGTGGCCGGGCGAGACGCACGTCGCGCTTGCGGCGTTCGACGAGCCCGTCGATCGCAGCCCCGAGAAGGACGTGTCTTTCGAGGAGCACGCGCCGTGGATTCCCGAGCCGCTGACGGGAACGACATGAGCCGCGTCGCGCCCGGCATAACCGGGATCGTGCTGGCCGGCGGGCTGGGACGCCGGATGGGCGGTGTCGACAAGGGCCTCGTCGATCTGGAGGGGAGGCCGATGGTCGCGCACGTCCTGTCCCGCCTCGCGCCACAGGTGGACGAGGTGCTGATCAATGCGAACCAGAATCTCGAGCGCTACGCCGCCTTCGGTTACCCGGTCGTGCCGGACGCGGTCGGGGGCTTTGCCGGGCCCTTGGCCGGCCTGCACGCCGGGATGTCGCGCGCGGCCCGGGAATTCGTCGTCACCGTGCCCTGCGATTCGCCCTTTTTCCCCGACGATCTCGTCGCGCGGCTCGCACGCGCGCTCCAATCGAGCGGGAAAGCGCTGGCCGTCGCGAGGACGTTCGACCAGCCGCATCCGGTATTTTGCCTCGCTCGCCGGGAACTGCTCCCGCACCTGGCCGCGTTTCTGGAGCGCGGCGGCCGCAAGATCGACTTCTGGTATTCGACGCTCGACGTCGCCGAGGTCCCTTTCGACGACGAGGCGGACGCCTTCCGGAACATCAACACCGCGGACGAACTGGCCGCTGCCGCTCGCGGTTGATCGCGATGCGCGGGGACGTCGCAGCGCTCAGGAGCTCCGCACTACAATCGCGACTTCGACGAATGCCCGCGGGCCTCCGATGACCGAGCCAAGAAACCTCCGCGAACTCTCCTGTGTCGATGACTACGACCCCAATTCGATGGCGGTCGACCGCGCGCGCGCGCTGATCCGCACGTTTCTCGCGCCGGTTGCCGCCACCGAGCGAGTCCACATCCGGCAGGCATTGCACCGCGTGCTCGCGGCCGACGTCGTCTCCCCGCTCGACGTGCCGGGGCACGACAACTCGGCGATGGACGGCTATGCGGTGCGTTTCGCCGACCTCGATCCTGCCGCGGACACGACACTCGAGCGGGTCGGGGAGTCCTTTGCCGGCAAGCCGACATCGGCGACGGTGGGGCCCGGACAGTGCGTGCGCATATTCACGGGCGCGGTCATGCCCGCAGGCGCAGACACCGTCGTGATGCAAGAGCGCGCGGCGGAAGATGCCCGCGGCGTGCACATTCAACCGGGGGCCGTGAGCAAGGCGGGCCAGAATCGGCGCTTCGCCGGCGAAGATCTGAAGCGGGGCCAGGCGGTCTTTCACGTTGGCCAGCTCGTGCACCCGGCCGAATTGGGAATGATGGCTTCGCTCGGCATCGGAGAGGTTACCGTGTACCGCAAGCTGCGCGTCGCCTACTTCTCGACCGGTGACGAGTTGAAGTCGATCGGGACGCCGCTTGCCGCCGGCGAGATCTACGACAGCAATCGCTATACCCTCTACGGGATGCTTCTGCGCCTCAACTGCGATGTCGTGGACATGGGTGTAGTCTGCGACGTGCCCGACGATCTCGAGCGCGCGTTCGCGAGCGCGGCGGGCGCGGCCGATGTGGTCATCACCTCGGGCGGCGTCTCGGTCGGCGAGGCCGATTTCGTGAAGCAGCTGCTCGACAAGCTCGGTGAAGTGGTGTTCTGGAAGATCGCGATGAAGCCCGGCCGGCCGCTCGCCTACGGCAAGATCGGCGGCGCGCACTTCTTCGGCCTGCCGGGCAATCCGGTGTCGGTCATGGTGACCTTCTACGAGTTCGTGCAGGACGCGATCCGGATCCTGCAGGGCCAGCGCGACGTGGTGCCGCTGCCGATGTTCAAGGTGCCGCTTGCCGCGCCGATCCGCAAGGCGCCGGGCCGCACCGAGTTCCAGCGCGGCATCCTGGCCGGCGACGGTCGCGGCGGCTACAGCGTCCGCACGACAGGCGACCAGGGATCGGGAATCCTCTCGTCGATGTCGCAGGCCAACTGCTTCATCGTGCTGCCGGCCCAAACGGGCAACGTTGCGGTCGGCGAACTGGTCGATGTGCAACTGCTCGAAGGGCTGATCTGACGCCAAGGGCTCCGCCGCGAGGCGCGAGCTTCCGGGCGAGCGCCATCATGTCTTCGCTGGACCACCTCATCGCCAACAACCGCGCCTGGGCCGCGGATATCACCACGCGGGACCCGGAATTCTTCGCGCGCCTGACAGCGCAGCAGGCGCCGCGGTACCTGTGGATCGGCTGTTCGGATTCGCGCGTTCCGGCGAACGAGATCGTCGGGCTGCTTCCGGGCGAGCTATTCGTCCATCGCAACGTGGGCAACGTCGTCGTCCACACCGATCTCAACTGCCTGTCAGTGCTCCAGTTCGCAGTCGACGTATTGCGCGTGCAGCATGTCATCGTCTGCGGCCACTACGGGTGCGGGGGCGTACGGGCCGCCTGGCGCGCCGAACCGCTCGGCCTGATCGAGAACTGGCTGCGACACATCCAGGACGTTGCCGGGAAGCACGACGCGTTCCTCGAAGGGATCGAATCGGACGACGCGCGCATGGACTCCCTGTGCGAGCTCAACGTCATCGAGCAGGTGGTCCATGTCTGCCGGACGACCGTCGTCCAGGAGGCGTGGCAGCGCGGTCAATCGCTTACGGTGCACGCATGGGTTTACGCGCTTTCCGACGGGCTGGTGCGCGAGCTCGGCATCGCGGCGGATGGCCCCGTCGCCCTGGACAACCAATACAAGCGAGCGCTCGCGGACCTGCGAGATCCGACGGCCGACTCCACCCGTTAGACGCGCCGGCTCAGCGCCGTTGTGCGGATACGACGCCCGGCACGTCACGGACCAGGAGCAGCGCGCGGTTGAGCGCGTCGAGCCCCCTGACTTCGAGCGTGAACGACATCCGCGACTGCATGTTGCGGGTGAGCGTATTCGCGGCGGTCACGTTGATTCGCTCGCGCGAGAAGATCTCGGTGATGTCGCGCAGCAGACCCTGGCGGTCCATCGCCTCCAGGACCACGTCCACCGGAAACACCTCGTCGCGCGGCTTGCCCCAGTCGGCGGTGATCAGCCGCTCGGGCTCGCGCGCACGCATCCGCTCGACGTTGGCGCAAGCACGACGATGGATCGACACACCCTTGCCGCGCGTGACGAAGCCGACGATGGGATCGGGCGGCGCAGGCTTGCAACAGCGCGCGAGGCTGGTCATCAGCCGATCGACGCCGACGACGAGGATGCCGCTGCCCGCGCCGGCCGCCTTGCTCTGTCGCGCAAGCACCTCCGGCTCGTTCTCGGCCACGGGCGCGACATCCGGATGGACGACTGCCTTGATCGCCATCTGGATCTGGCGGGTGTTGAGCTCCTCGCGACCGACCGCCGCGTAGAGCTCCTCGGCCTTCTCGAAGCCGGCCTTTGCCGCCACCGCATCGAGATTGACGGCGGTCGCGCCCGCGCGCGCAAGCTCGCGCTCGACGACGGCCCGGCCCCGGCGCGAGCGTCTCCTCGAGCTGCTGCGCCTTGAACCATTGTCGCACCTTGGTCCGCGCACGATGACTCGCGACGTATCCGAGCTCGGCATTGAGCCAGTCTCGCGACGGCCCACCCTGCTTCGCGGCGATGATCTCGACCTGCTGGCCGTTCCTCAGCACCTGGTTCAACGGGGCCATCGCGCCGTCGACGCGCGCGCCGCGGCAGCGGTGGCCGAGACTCGTGTGCACGGCGTAGGCGAAATCGACCGGCGTCGCGCCGCGCGGCAGATCGACCACCCGGCCCTGCGGCGTCAGCACGTAGATCGTGTCGGTGAACAGGCTGCTCTTGAAGGCGGCCAGCCACTCGGAGGCGTCGGCCACCGCGTCCTTCCAGTCGAGCACCTGCCGCAGCCAGCCGATCCGGTCCTCGAACGCGGGATCGCGGCGGACCCCCTTGTGCGCGCCTTCCTTGTAGCGCCAGTGCGCGGCGACGCCGTACTCCGAATGCTGGTGCATCTCGAACGTGCGGATCTGCACTTCCAGCGGCTTGCCCTCGGGACCGATCACCGCAGTGTGCAACGACCGGTAGTTGTTCGCCTTGGGTTTCGCGATGTAGTCGTCGAACTCGCGCGGCAGCGGCGTCCAGAGGTGGTGGACGATGCCCAGCGCCGTGTAGCAGTCCTTCACGTCGTCGACGAGGATGCGCACCGCGCGGATGTCGTACAGCGCGTCGATCCCCGATTGCTTGCGGCGCATCTTGTTCCAGATGCTGTAGATGTGCTTGGGGCGTCCCGTGACCTCGGCCCGGACGCCCGCCGCGCCGAGCTCGCGCTTCAACGTCGCGACGACGTCCTCGATGTAGCGTTGCCGGTCGAGCCGGCGCTCGTCCAGCATGCTCGCGATCGTCTTGTACGTTTCGGGCTCGAGCGCCCGCAGCGACAGATCCTCGAGCTCCCACTTGAGCTGCCAGACGCCCAGTCGGTTGGCGAGCGGTGCGAACAGGTCGAGAACCTCGCGCGCCGTGCGTTCGCGCGGCGCACGCATCTCGGCGCCGCCGCCCATCAGGTAACGCAGGGCCACCGTTCGCTCGGCGAGCTTGATCAGCACGACGCGGATGTCCTCGACCATCGCGAGCAGCATCTTGCGCAGCCGTTCCGCCTGCGCCGCCCGTTCGTCGGCGTCGCCCTGCGACGGCAGCGCGCGGATCTCGTCCATGCGCGCGACACCAGCGACCAGCGTGGCAACGTCCGCGCCGAAGCGCGCCGCGACTTCCTCGGCGTCGAACGCCTTCGCGCCGGGCAACCCGATCAGCAGCGCGGCGCGGATCGTGCCGGCGTCGAGCTTGAGGCCCGCGAGGATCATCGCCGCGCCGATGGCGCGGTCGAGCAGTACTTCGCCATCGCGACCACGCGCATCGCCGCAGCGATCGCGCGCGTAGTCGGACGCGGCTTCGATCGCGTTTACGTCATCGGCCGGATAGGTGCCACGCAAACCGTCGAGCCACGCGGCGACGGCCTGGGGCGCAATCGTTGCCGGCGCGGAATGCAGTACGGCGACCATGCGTGGATTATAAGAGTGCCGGATCGGCGTCGGAGGAACAACGCGCAGGAGGTCCCGGGCACTCGCAGCGCTGCCAGGGTCGAACCGAGCGCCTGGCCCGATCGAGTAGCGGTGGATCAGCGCGCGATGCCCGCCGCCACCGCGATCGTGTCGGCCAGCGCGCGCGCATGCTTGTCCGCCATCGCCGGCTCGCGCGCCTCGACCATCACCCGCAGCACGGGTTCCGTTCCGGAGGGCCGCAGCAGCACGCGCCCGGCATCGCCCAACGCGGCAACGGTTCCGGCCTGCGCGGTGCGAATCGCATCGTTCGCCTTCCAGTCGTAGCCCTTCGGCACGCGGACGTTGATCAGCCGCTGCGGGAACAGCGTGACGCCTGCCGCGGCGTCCGCCAGCGTCGTGCCCTGCTCCACCAGTGCGCGCAGCACCGCCAGCGCCGCGACGATCGCATCACCGGTCGTGTGCTTGTCGAGGCACAGCAGGTGGCCGGAGTTCTCGCCTCCGAGGAGCCAGCGCTTCTCGACGAGCTTTTCCAGCACGTAGCGGTCGCCGACCGGTGCCCGCTCGAGCGCGATCCCTTCCCGCGCAAGCGCCTGCTCGAATCCGAGATTGCTCATCAGCGTGCCGACGACGCCGCCGGCGTGCACGCCGCGCCGCTTGTAGTCCATCGCCACGATGTAGAGCAGCTGGTCGCCGTCGTACGCTCGGCCGTCGCGATCGACCATCAGCAGCCGATCGCCGTCACCGTCGAGCGCGATCCCGAGATCGGCGCCGTGCTCGACAACCGCACGCTGAAGATGCCTGGGGTTCGTCGCGCCGACGCCGTCGTTGATGTTGACGCCATCCGGTTCCACGCCGACCGCCACGACCTCGGCCCCGAGCTCGTGGAACACCGGCGGCGCGACGTGATAGCCGGCGCCATGCGCGCAGTCCACGACGATCTTCCAGCCCTTGAGGTCGAGCTCGTTCGGAAACGTGCTCTTGCAGAATTCGATGTAGCGGCCTGCCGCATCGTCGACACGCCGCGCCTTGCCGAGCTCGGCCGACGGCGCGCAAGCGAGCGGTGCCGCCATGGCCTCCTCGATTGCCTCCTCGACCGCATCCGGGAGCTTGGCGCCGCCGGCCGAGAAGAACTTGATGCCGTTGTCGTCGAACGGATTGTGCGACGCACTGATCACGATGCCCGCCGACAGGCGCAGCGCACGCGTGAGATAGGCAACGGCCGGCGTCGGCAACGGCCCGGTCAGATAGACGTCGACACCGGCAGCGGCGAGCCCGGACTCCAGCGCCGCTTCGAGCAGGTAGCCGGAGATCCGTGTGTCCTTGCCGATCAGCACCCCCGGACGCGTGCCTTCCTTGGCCGTCCCCGCGGCAAGCACGCGACCCGCGGCCCAGCCCAGCTTCAGCACGAGCTCGGGGGTGATCGGCGGCTCGCCGACAAGGCCGCGGACACCGTCGGTGCCGAAATATTGTCGCGTCATCGCATCTTGACCATCGAAAGCACAGGGTTCTTCGGCGTTCGGGCTCCGAGCAATTACATGCCGCGCTCGACCGCGCGCCACACCTTCAGCGCATCGACCGTCTCGCGCACGTCGTGCACGCGAATGATCGACGCGCCGCGTGCGACGGCCGCGAGTGCCGCGGCAAGGCTCGCGCCCAGCCTGCTCGCCCGTTTCCCGCCCGGTGATCTGCCCGAGCGACGACTTGCGCGAGAGCCCGACCAGCACCGGGCAGCCAATCGCCGCGAACTCGCCGAGCGAACGCAGCAAGGCGAGATTATGCGCCAGCGTCTTGCCGAAGCCAAAACCCGGATCGATCGCAATCCGGTCGCGCGCGATGCCAGCCGCCACGCACACACCGACGCGCGCGGAAAGGAAGGCGTGGACCTCGCCCACGACGTCCGCGTAGAAAGGCGACGTCTGCATCGTCGCCGGACTCCCCTGCATGTGCATCAGGCACACGCCGACATCGCTCGCGGCGCAGGCATCGATCGCGCCCGGCGCGGTCAGCGCGCCGACGTCGTTGATCATCGCGGCCCCGGCGTCGATCGCCGCCCGCATCACCGCCGGTTTCCGGGTGTCGACGGAAACGGCGACGCCGTCGTCGGCAAGTGCGGATACGAGCGGAAAACGCGCGCGATCTCGTCTTCCTCGGGCACCGGCAAGGCGCCCGGACGCGTCGATTCGCCGCCGACGTCGATCAGGTCGGCCCCGTCCTCAAGCATGCGCCGCGCGTGGTCGAGCGCGCGCGCCGGATCGAGAAAGCGTCCGCCATCGGAAAACGAGTCCGGCGTGACGTTGAGAATCCCCATCACGAGCGGACGTGTGAGGTCGAACGTGTGGTGGCCGCAGCGAAACATCGGGGAGTCGATCAGACGATCCGCGGCCGATACCCGATGCCGATGCGAATCGCCGGGACAGGCGCTACCGGGGCGAGCGAATGGGAGCCGCCAAACGCGGCGTCGAGCGGGTGCCCGGCGCGCGGCGACCCGTAAGAACATGACGAATCGCCGCGCGCCACCCGCTTGACGCGACGTTGGCGGCTACATTCGCTCGCCCCGGCAGCGCCTGTCCCGGCTCCGCACTCAAGCCGGATTGGCCGACGGCGCGGCACCAGCGCCGGCCGAAGCACCCGGAGCCGACGAGCCGGCGTTCGACTGCGGCGGCTTCGGCGGTCGCGGCGGGCGTCCCGCCATGATGTCGTCGATCTGGTCGGCGTCGATGGTCTCGAGCTCGAGCAGCGCCTTCGCCATCGCCTCGACCTTGTCGCGGTTGTCCTCGAGGAGCTTGCGCGCGACCGCGTACTGCTGGTCGATGATCTTGCGGATCTCGCGCGTCGACCTTGCGCATCGTCTCCTCGGACATGTTCACCGTCCTGGTGATCGAGCGGCCGAGGAAGATCTCGCCCTCGTTTTCGCCGTAGACCATCGGTCCCAGCAGGTCGGACATCCCGTAGCGCGTGACCATGTCGCGCGCGATGTGCGTGGCGCGCTCGAAGTCGTTCGACGCACCGGTCGTCATCTGGTTCATGAAGATCTCTTCGGCGATCCGCCCGCCGAACAGCACCGCGATGACGTTCAGCATGTGCTCGCGGCCCATGCTGTAGCGGTCCTGCTCCGGCAACTGCATCGTCACGCCCAAGGCGCGGCCGCGCGGGATGATCGTCACCTTGTGCACCGGATCGGTCTTCGGCAGCAGCTTGGCGACGATCGCGTGGCCCGACTCGTGGTACGCGGTGTTGCGCCGCTCCTCCTCCGGCATCACGATGGAGCGCCGCTCGGCGCCCATGATGATCTTGTCCTTCGCCATCTCGAAGTCGTCCATGTCGACGAGGCGCTTGTTCTTGCGCGCCGCGAACAACGCCGCCTCGTTCACGAGGTTGGCGAGGTCGGCGCCGGAGAACCCGGGCGTGCCGCGGGCGATGATCTCCGCCTTCACGTCGTTGCCCATCGGCACCTTGCGCATGTGGACGAGCAGGATCTGCTCGCGCCCGCGGATGTCGGGCAACGGAACGACGACCTGGCGGTCGAAGCGTCCGGGTCGCATCAACGCGGGGTCGAGGACATCGGGGCGGTTCGTCGCTGCAATCACGATCACGCCGGCATTGCCCTCGAAGCCGTCCATCTCGACCAGCAACTGGTTCAAGGTCTGCTCGCGCTCGTCGTTGCCGCCGCCCAGCCCCGCACCGCGCTGACGTCCCACGGCATCGATTTCGTCGATGAACACGATGCACGGCGCGTTCTTCTTCGCCTGCTCGAACATGTCCCGCACGCGCGCGGCACCCACACCGACGAACATCTCGACGAAATCCGAGCCGGAGATCGAGAAGAACGGCACTTTCGCCTCGCCGGCAATCGCCTTGGCGAGCAGCGTCTTGCCGGTGCCGGGGCTGCCGACCATCAGCACGCCGCGCGGAATGCGTCCGCCCAGCTTCTGGAACTTGGACGGATCGCGCAGGAACTCGACCAGCTCCGAGACTTCCTCCTTCGCCTCGTCGCAGCCGGCCACGTCGGCGAAGGTCACCGTGTTGTTCGACTCGTCGAGCATCCGCGCCTTGCTCTTGCCGAACGAGAACGCACCGCCGCGGCCACCGCCCTGCATCTGGCGCATGAAGAAGATCCACACGCCGATCAGGAGCAGCATCGGGAACCAGGAAATGAAGATCTGCGCGAGGAAGCTCTGCTCTTCCTCGGGCTTGGCCTCCACCTTGACGCCGTACTTGACGAGGTCGCCGACCATCCAGATGTCGCCGGGGCTGTAGGTGATGAAGCGCTTCTTGTCCGCGGACATCCACTTGATCGTGCGCCCCTCCACCGTCGCCGATTCGACGGTGCCGGCCTTGGCCTTGTCCATGAACTCGGAATACGGGACCGAGTCCTTGGTTCCCTGCCGGGAATCGAACTGCTTGACCACGGTGAGCACGACCAGCCCGATTACGAGCCAGATCCCGACGTTCTTGAGCAGATTGTTCAATGTCACTCCTTGCGGCGCTTTCCCGGGTCGCCGCCCGCCCCGACTACTGCTGTCCCGACCGGCATGCGATGCGTTGCCGGGATGTTGATTCTAGCCGTTCGCGGGATCGCGAGCCACCCGAACGGTCCTTCCACGTCGCTGGAAGGCGACACTTCCGCAGAAAGAACCCCCGCCTAGCCCTTGAGCCCCTTCGCAACCAGATAGACCTCGCGGCTGCGATCGCGGGAAGCCTGTGGCTTTCGCACGTGCACCTTGTCGAAATGGCCCTGCATCGCGTGCTGGAATTCCGCGAATCCTTCGCCCTGGAACGCTTTGACGACCAAATCGCCGCCCGGTTGCAGCCATTCGCAGGCGAATTCGAGCGCCAGTTCGCCCAGATGCACAGCGCGTGCCTGATCCGCGGATTCGATGCCCGATAGATTGGGCGAAAGGTCCGAAACCACAAGATCCACCTTGCGGCCGGCAAGCGCCTTTTCGAGCGACGCGAGCACGGCATCTTCCCGGAAATCGCCCTGGATGAACGTTACTCCGGGCAAAGGGTCCATTTCGAGTACATCGAGGGCGACGATCGGCGCCGTCTTGCCGAGCTTCTCGCGCAGCACCTGCGCCCAGCTTCCCGGAGCCGAGCCAAGGTCGACGACGCTCATTCCCGGCCGGAACAGCTTGTCCCTGGCGGCGAGCTCGATCAGCTTGAACGCCGCGCGCGAGCGAAATCCGAGCCGCGCCGCCTCCTTGCACCCAATGGTCCTGGACATGCTCCTGCATCCAGGCCTTGTTGAACTTGTGCTTCCTAGGCTTCGGTATGAGCGACTTGGACATGGCGGATCGTCAGGAGGCTCGGCCCGACGCCAGGCGGGCGCACGGCGAGAGCACTGCAGGCGCGCGTCGCATGGCGTGCGGCGAACGATTCGATGGGCGGTGGCTCAGCGCTCGGCGAGGAAGCGGTCCACGCCCTGCCAGAAAGCCGGCGACGCGCCGAGCGTGTTGTGACCGGTCTCGCGCACGACATCCCAGATCTTTGGACCGGCCCAGACATCGAAGAGCGCTCGCGAACGTTCCATCGGGATGATCTCGTCCGCCTCGGCCACGAGCACCAGCAGCGGCATCCGATTGCGCGCCGCATCGGCAACCGTGTCGAACCGATGCCGCAGCAACAGCGACACCGGCAGCCATGGGTAATGCTTGTTCCCGATCGCCGCAAGATTGTCGAATGGCGATGCGAGCACAACCCCGGCGACCCGCCGTTCGGCTGCGAGGTGCGTCGCTACTGCCGTCCCCAGGCTCCTGCCGAACGCGACGATGCGGTTTCCATCGACCTGCTCGCGCCCAGCCACGGCGTCGTAGACCGCGAGCGCATCGGTCATCAGCGCACGCTCGCCCGGCGCGCCATCGCTCTTCCCGTACCCGCGATAGTTGACGCCGACGCGGCTCCACTCGCGCGGCCAACGCCCATCCGCGAGCGTCCACGATACCTCCTCGGCATTGCCCCCGAAATAGATGACCACGGGCGCGGGGGACACCGAGCCGGGAACGATCCAGCCGCGAAGCCGGATACCATCGGCGGCGACGACTTCCAAGGGGACCGAGTTCGCCGGCAGGTGGGATGTCGAGACAACCGGCTGCGGGAAGAAGATCAACCGCTCCTGGGCAAGCCACGCGGCCGCGGGGATGCCCACTGCGATCGCGGCGACGAGAAGGAGCCACTCCATACCCGAACGCCGCCGTCGCGGCGGTTCGTTGATCATGCGGCGATTATAGGCGCTCACCGGGTTAGACTAATGCCGGTGACGACCTTGACCCCGAGCCTTCGCCGCGCACTCCGCGCGAAGGCCCATCACCTCAACCCTTTCGTCAGCATCGGACAGCACGGGCTTACCGTCGCGGTGCTTCACGAAATCGACGTCGCTCTGACGGCGCACGAGCTCGTCAAGATCCGCGTCTTCAGCGACGATCGCCTTCAACGTGAGGGCTTTCTCGCGCGGATCTGCGACGAGCTCGACGCCGCGCCGGTGCAGCACGTTGGCAAGCTCATCATCCTCTGGCGGCCTCGGCCGGAGCCGGTCGTTTCGAATCCCGTTCCCGCCGGGCGCGCAAAGGGAGGCACGAGTACGACGGTCAAACCCGCCGAAAGATCTCGCGCAGGCCCGCGCAAGCCTCGCCCAGCAACGACCCCGGGAAATTCGCGCAGGCAGACGCCGTGGGTGCGTCGCCGCCGCGGCTGACCGAAAACTCCGGCCGCTAATCCATTCCGGCGCCCGAGGATACGGCCGTCCCCGCCGCCAGGCGCAATTCGCGGCGCGGTGGTGCTGGCCGCGATTGCCACGATACGGCCGCTTTCGGCGAACAGCCCGAATGCGCGGTGGTCTGCCGCACGAACCGGATCAGCTCCGCTTCGTCCAACGGCGGCCGGCATAGGTAACCCTGGAACTGATCGCAGCCTTCCTTGCCCAGCAGCTCCAGCTGCTCGCGGCGCTCCACTCCCTCGGCGATGACCGTGATGCCGAGCGCGTGCGCCATCGCGATGACGGCGCGTGTGATCGCAACGTCGTCGGCATCGTTCGGAAGGTCGCGCACGAACGTGCGGTCGAGCTTGAGGCTGTCGACCGGAAACCGCTTCAGGTGCCCGATCGAGGAATACCCGACGCCGAAGTCGTCCATCGTGAGCCGCACACCGAGCCGCCGCAGCCCGTCCATCAGGACCACCGCCTGCTCCGGATTCTGCATCACGGTGCTCTCCGTGATTTCGAGTTCGAGGCCGCCCGCATCGAGTCCCGTCGCGGCGAGCACGTCGGCGACGTCATCCACCAATCGGCCGAAATGGAACTGCCGCGCCGAAAGGTTGACCGCGACCTGCAAAGGCATCCCCTGGTCGTGCCACGAGCGGGCTGCCGCACACGCGGCACGCAGCGTCCACAGGCCGATCGGGACGATCAGACCGGTCTCCTCGGCCAATGGAATGAACCGATCGGGACGGAGCATCCCGAGCTTCGGGTGCTGCCAGCGCAGCAACGCCTCGACGCCGACAATGCATCCGCTCGCGACGTCGATCTTCGGCTGGTAGTGAACGCGCAGTTCCTGGCGCTCCGCCGCGTATCGCAGCCCCGTTTCCAGCGCGAGCTTTTCGACCGAGTGCGAATTGATCCGTGGCGAGTAGAACCCGAAATTGTTGCGGCCCTGCTCCTTCGCCCGGTACATGGCGATGTCGGCGTTGGACAGCAGCGTTTTCGAATCGCCGGCGTCGGCGGGGTAGGTGCATACGCCGACGCTGGCCGAGAGGTTGAGCTCCTTGCCGTCGATCACCATCGGCTGGTAGATGGTCGTCAGGATGCGTTCGGCGATCTCGACCAGTGCCTCGGCGTCGCCGTACTCCTCGACCAGCAGGACAAACTCGTCGCCTCCGAGCCGTGCGGCCATGTCGCTGCCCCGCACGCACAAGGCGAGCCGGCGGGCAACCTCCTGCGAGCGCCTGGTCCCCCACTGCGTGACCGAGCGTGTCGTTGATATTCTTGAAGCGGTCGAGGTCCATGCAGAAGAGCGCCACGGGCCAGCCGTGTCGCTCGGCCCGCGCGATGCAGCGCCGCAGGTTCTCCGTGAACACCGCCCGATTTGGAAGGCCGGTGAGCGTGTCGTGCGTCGCGAGCCTCTCGATCGTCGTCAGCGCGGACCGGAGATCCTCGTTCGTGCGGTGCAGGCGTTGGCGCAATTCGCTGATCTTGCCGCCGGCCACGCCGAAGCACGGCAACACGCCGGCAAGCACGGCCCACCGGAACAGCTCCACCGGAAGATTCACCGTTCCCGGCTTGAGGGTGAGCAGCAGGGCGATCACCAGGGCGTAGCCGGTCAGCGCGAGCGCCGCAGCCGCCATGAACTGCCGCCTGGTAAACCGGAACATGCCGAAAGTCAGCAGAATCGGACAAAGGATCAGCGCGATTCCCCGCTCCTGATCCAACGCAAACAGCGCACACATGACGATCGCGGTCGCGCCGACGATCTGAGGCCAGGTGAGGCTCGGATCGGCGAAGCGCAGGTTCCATTGCCGTTCGGAACACAACGTAGAGCACAACGTTGACCGCCACAATTGTGCCAACGGTCACCAGCGCCGGCGCTAACGCCACGAACCCGAGCGCATGGGCGAGGAGCAGCAACGGCACACAGACGCCGTAGGTCGCGACCGCAAGCATGAACCGGCGAACGCGCACCGCCTGTTTTGCTTCCGGATCGTGAGCGCGGAGAGGTTGGCGCCATCTCGAATCGTCCGATGCCCGGCCGGCGTCTCGAAGGTGCGAAACGCACCGCGCGGGCATTCTCCCGACGACACGAGCAAACGACATGCCACGTTGTGCCCCGACGCGGCGCCGGCGGAGCGCCGGACAGCGGCAGCCGCCGCACCGATTCAAATGTAACGCACGTCCCGGATCTCGTACGAGCGAACACCCGCGGGCGCCTGCACTTCGGCGGTGTCGCCAGGCTCCTTGCCGATCAGCGCCCGCGCGATGGGGGAACTGACGGAAATCTTGCCGTGCTTCAGGTCGGCCTCGTCGTCGCCGACGATCTGATAGGTGACGTGCTCGCCGCTGTCCAGATCCTCGAGCTCGACGGTCGCGCCGAACACCACGTGGCCGTGACCGTCGAGCTCGGCCGGGTTGATGACCTGGGCGTGGGCGAGCCGGCGCTCCACCTCGGCGATTCTTCCCTCGATGAAGCCCTGGCGCTCCTTGGCGGCATCGTAATCGGCGTTCTCCGCCAGGTCGCCGTGCGAGCGCGCCTCGGCAATCGCCGTGATGATCGCCGGACGGTCGACTGTCTTCAGGCGGTGCAGCTCGGCCTTGAGACGCTTGGCGCCTTCGACCGTCATCGGGATCTTCTTCATCGTCGCGTCCGGGTCAGTGCAGGCGCTCGTGCAGCGCCTGCATCGAATAGGGAACGAGCTCGCGCAATCCGGAGAGCCCGAGGGCCGCGGCGCGCGCGCCCGCAAGGGTCGTGTACGTCGGGATCTGGTCCGTGAGCGCCTCGCGTCGGATCTGGTAGCTGTCCTGAATGGCGGAGCGCTTCTCCTGCACCGTATTGAAGACCAGCGCAATCTCGTCGTTCTTCATCATGTCGACGATGTGCGGTCGGCCCTCGTGCACCTTGTTGACCGCCGTGACCGGGACCCCCGCCGCCGCCAGCGCCGCCGCCGTGCCGCGAGTCGCGACCAGCGTGAAGCCGAGATCGACCATGATCCGGGCGAGCTCGATCGCGCGCGGTTTGTCCGAATCCCTGAGGCTGATGAACACGCGGCCGGCGGCAGGCAGCCGGACGCCGGCGGCGAGCTGCGACTTGAGGAACGCCTCGGCGAACGATTCGCCCACCCCCATCACCTCGCCGGTCGACTTCATCTCGGGTCCGAGGATCGTGTCCACCCCGGGGAACTTGATGAACGGGAACACCGCCTCCTTGACCGAATAATAGGGCGGCACGATCTCGCCGGCGATGCCCTGGCCCCGCAGCGATTGTCCCACCATGCAACGCGCCGCGATCTTCGCGAGCGGGCGTCCGGTGGCCTTCGATACATAGGGGACGGTACGCGAGGCGCGGGGATTGACCTCCAGCACGAACACGGTCCCGTTCTGGATCGCGAACTGCACGTTCATCAGTCCGACCACGGAGAGCGCGTGCGCCATCGCGATCGTTTGCCGCCGCAGCTCGTCCTGCGTCTCGCCCGAGAGCGAGAACGGCGGCAGCGAGCACGCGGAGTCGCCCGAGTGGACGCCGGCCTGCTCGATGTGCTCCATGATGCCGCCGATCACCACGTCGGTGCCGTCGCACAGGGCGTCGACGTCGACCTCGATCGCGTCGTTTAGGAACCGGTCGAGCAGCACCGGGCTGTCGTTGGACACCTTGACCGCCTCCCGCATGTAGCGCTCGAGATCGCGCTGCTCGTGCACGATTTCCATGGCGCGGCCGCCCAGCACGTACGACGGACGCACGACCAGCGGATAGCCGATCTCGTCGGCGCCCCGGATGGCATCCTGTTCGGTGCGCGCGGTCCGGTTCGGCGGCTGCTTCAGCTCGAGACGGTGCAGCAGCTGCTGGAAGCGCTCGCGATCCTCCGCCATGTCGATCATGTCCGGCGAGGTGCCGATGATCGGGACGCCGTTCGCCTCGAGGTCACGCGCGAGCTTCAACGGCGTCTGGCCGCCGTACTGGACGATCACGCCGTACGGCTTCTCCACGTGCACGATCTCCAGCACGTCCTCGAGCGTGAGCGGCTCGAAGTAGAGCCGGTCCGACGTGTCGTAGTCGGTCGAGACGGTCTCGGGATTGCAGTTGACCATGATCGTCTCGTAGTCGTCCTCGCGGAGCGCCATTGCCGCGTGGACGCAGCAGTAGTCGAACTCGATCCCCTGCCCGATCCGGTTCGGGCCGCCACCCAGCACCATCACCTTCTTGCGCGCCGAAGGAGCCGCCTCGCACTCGTCCTCGTAAGTCGAATACAGGTATGCCGTTTCGGTCGCGAATTCCGCCGCGCAGGTGTCGACGCGCTTGTAGACCGGGCGCAGTCCGAAGGCGTGGCGGCGCGTCCGCACGTCGACCTCGCGAACCTTGAGCAGGTGGGCGATGCGTCGATCGGAGAAGCCCATCCGCTTCAAGCCCAGCAGGTCGTCGCGGGTAAGCGCGGCGAGCGTGCGCTGTTCGAGCGCGAGCTCGGTATCGACGATCTCCTTGATCTGCGCGAGGAACCAGGGGTCGATCCGCGTGTGCTGATAGATCTCCTCCAGCGACATCCCCACGCCGAACGCGTCGGCGACATACCACAGCCGCTCGGCGCGCGGATAGGCGAGCTCGTCGCCGATCTTCTCCGGGTCGACGGTCTTGAGATTGAAGCCGTCCACACCCGTCTCGAGCCCGCGCAACGCCTTCTGCAGCGATTCGGCGAACGTGCGGCCGATCGCCATCACCTCGCCGACCGATTTCATCTGCGTCGTGAGGCGGTCGTCGGCCTGCCTGAATTTCTCGAACGCGAAGCGCGGCACCTTGGTCACCACGTAGTCGATCGTCGGCTCGAACGAGGCAGGTGTCGCGCCCCCGGTGATGTCGTTGGCGAGCTCGTCGAGCGTATATCCGACCGCCAGCTTCGCGGCGACCTTGGCGATCGGAAATCCGGTCGCCTTCGACGCCAGCGCCGACGAGCGGGAGACGCGCGGGTTCATCTCGATCACGATCATCCGCCCGTCGGCCGGATTGATCGCGAACTGGACGTTCGAGCCGCCGGTATCGACCCCGATCTCCCGCAGCACCGCGATCGCGGCGTCGCGCATGATCTGGTATTCCTTGTCGGTCAGCGTCTGCGCCGGCGCGACGGTGATCGAGTCGCCGGTGTGCACACCCATCGGATCGACGTTTTCGATCGAACAGACGATGATGCAGTTGTCCTTCCGGTCGCGGACGACCTCCATCTCGAATTCTTTCCAGCCGAGGAGCGACTCCTCGATCAGGAGCTCGTGCGTCGGCGAGGACGCGAGCCCGCGCTTGCACATGTCGACGAACTCGTCCTTGTTGTAGGCGATGCCGCCGCCGGTGCCGCCGAGCGTGAAGGAGGGCCGGATCACCGCCGGAAAGCCGATCCCCGCCTGCACCTCGAGCGCCTGCTCGAGGTCATGCGCGATGCCGGAGCGCGCCGACCCGAGGCCGATGCGTGTCATCGCCGCCTTGAACTTCTCGCGGTCTTCCGCCCGGTCGATCGCCTTCTTCGACGCGCCGATCAGCTCGACGTCGAACTTCGTGAGCACCCCTTCACGCGCGAGGTCGAGCGCGCAGTTCAATGCCGTTTGCCCGCCCATGGTCGGCAGGAGCGCGTCCGGGCGCTCGCGCTCGATGATCTTGGCGAGCATCGGCCAGGTGATCGGCTCGATGTAGGTGACATCGGCCAGCTCCGGGTCGGTCATGATCGTCGCCGGGTTCGAGTTCACCAGGATCACCCGGTAGCCCTCTTCACGCAGCGCCTTGCACGCCTGCGCGCCGGAGTAATCGAACTCGCAGGCCTGCCCGATGATGATCGGGCCGGCGCCGATGACCAGGATCGATTCGATGTCGGTGCGCTTGGGCATGTGAGGAAACAGAGGTCAGACGTCCGGGATCAGGACCTCTTCTCCATGAGCTTGATGAAGCGATCGAACAGGTAGGCGACGTCGTGCGGGCCCGGGCTCGCCTCCGGGTGCCCCTGGAAGCTGAACGCGGGCCGGTCGCTGCGTGCGATGCCCTGCAGGCTCCCGTCGAACAACGACACGTGCGTAATGCGCGCAGTCGCCGGCAGCGTGGCCGCGTCGACGGCGAAGCCATGGTTCTGGCTCGTGATCAGCACCTGTCCCGTCTCCCGGTCGAGGACGGGATGGTTCGCGCCGTGGTGCCCGAACTTCATCTTGACCGTCCGCGCGCCGGAGGCAAGCGCGAGCAACTGATGCCCGAGGCAGATGCCGAAGGTCGGCACACCGGCCTCGACGAGGCTGCGGATCGCGCGAATCGCATAGTCGCAGGGCTCGGGGTCGCCGGGTCCATTCGACAGGAACACCCCGTCGGGCGCGAGCGCCAGCACCGCATCGGCCGACGTTTGCGCAGGCACCACGGTGAGCCGGCAGCCGCGCATGGCGAGCATTCGCAGTATGTTGTGCTTCACCCCGAAATCGTAGGCGACCACCTGGAAACGCGGCATGCCCGCCGGCCGATAGCCGCCATCCAGCGCCCAGGTTCCCGCCGCCCATTCGTAGGGCGCGTCGCAGGTGACAACCCGGGCGAGGTCCTGCCCCGCCATCGACGGCGCCACGCGTGCGCGCTCGACCGCGCCGGCAATCTCGACCTCGCCGAGCGTCGTGCCGGCGTGCACACAGCCGTTCTGTGCGCCTTTTTCGCGAAGCAGACGCGTCAGCCGGCGCGTGTCGAGGTCGGCAATTCCGACGATGTTGTTCGCCGCGAGATAGGCGCCGAGATCGCCGGTCGAGCGAAAGTTCGACGCGACGCGCGGCAGGTCGCGGATCACCAGGCCGGCGGCAAAGATGCGCCGGGATTCGACATCGTCGGCATTGACGCCGACGTTGCCGACGTGCGGGTAGGTGAGCGTGACGATCTGGCCTGCGTAGGACGGGTCGGTCAGAATCTCCTGGTAGCCGGTCATCGCCGTGTTGAACACGACTTCCCCGACTGCGTGCCCGTGTGCACCGATTGCGCGCCCACGGAACACCGTTCCGTCGGCGAGCGCGAGGACCGCGGGCGACGATAAGGGGAACAGCGCGGGCCAGGACGAGGCGGTGGTGGTGAGTGATGCGGACATGGGGGCTCGCGAAGGGCCCGGCGGGGGCAAGCGGCCGACGTTCACCGGGGCCGGACGTGCGAAGCGGGAACGCCCGCGTCACCCGCGCTCGTTCCCGCTTTGAGGCAGTCGATTATACCGGCCGGAGGCGACCCCGACAACTGTTCTGCCCGGTGCGCGGAAGCCAATCCTCACGTCCGGATCGTCCGCACGTGAGCGGTATCCGTTCTAGCACCCCCGGGGTCTGTCATGCCATCGTACGAGCGAGCGGCCATCTGCCGCAGCGGGGGCGGATACGGCAAAGGCTGCACGTGCAGCGTCGGGGTCGTTCTGTACGGTTTGTCATGCGCGGACCGCACGGGCATTATGCGAGCGGATCAGCCGATACGGATGCGGTCAACGCAGATGACGCCCCCCGGTCTCGTTTCCGTGCAAACAGCCCAGGACGCCGTGCCCGCGTCCGAGACACGCCGCATCGGCCGCGGCCGGCTGTTTCGCAAGTACCTGCTGCTGATCATCACGCTGGTGTCCGGTGCGCTGCTCACGTCCGGCGGGATCAGCCTGTACTTCACCTACCAGGAAACCGAGTCGGCGCTCGCGGACCTGCAGCACGAAAAGGCGCTCGCGGCCGCGTCGCGCATCGAACAGTACGTGCGCACGATCGAGCAGCAGCTCCGCGTACGCGGCGCTTGCCGCAGCTCGACGCGGCAGACGTGGAGCTGCGCCGAATCGAGTTCCTCAAGCTCCTGCGCCAGGCACCGGAGGTGACCGACATCGCGCAGCTCGATCCCGCCGGGCGCGAGCAGATCGCAGTTTCGCGACTGGGAATGGATGTCGCCGGCTCCGGCAAGGACCGGTCGCAGGAGCCGGCATTCCGGAATGCCCGGCGCGGCCAGCCATGGTTCGGGCCGGTCTATTTCCGCAAGGAAACCGAGCCGTACATGACGATCGCGCTCCGGTCGGGAAGCGACCAGGGGCCGGTCACGATCGCCGACGTGAACCTGAAGTTCATCTGGGACGTCGTGTCGCGCATCAAGATCGGCGACAAAGGCAAGGCGTACGTCGTCGACAGCAACGGGTTCCTGGTCGCGGATCCGGACATCGGCATCGTCTTGCGCAAGACCAATCTATCGGACCTGGCGCACGTCCGCAACGCCGCGGGCAAGCCGGACGCCGACCAGCAGGCGATGGTCTCGACCAACCTGGCCGGCACATCGGTGCTGACCTCCGTCGCGCGCATCGAGCCCCTCGACTGGAGGGTGTTCGTCGAGCAGCCGGTGTCGGAGGTGTACCAGAAGCTCAATGCCTCGATCCTGCGCACCGGCCTCCTGCTGCTCGCCGGCCTCGTGATCTCCGCGCTCGGCGCGCTCGTGCTCGCGCGCGGCATGGTGCGGCCGATCCGCACGCTCGAGGAAGGCGCGCAACGCATCGGCGCCGGCAACCTCGATCAGAAGATCGAGGTGCACACCGGCGACGAGCTGGAAGCGCTGGCGGACCAGTTCAACCGGATGTCCGGCCAGCTGAAGGAGTCGTATGCGGGTCTCGAGCGCAAGGTCGAGGAGCGCACGGCGGAACTGACCGAGGCGCTGGAGCAGCAGAAGGCGTCGGCCGAAGTGCTGGGCGTGATCAGCAGCTCGATCGCCGACGCGAAACCCGTCTTCGACAAGATCCTGCAAAGCTGCCAGCGGCTGTTCGACGGGCACATCGTCGGCGTCGGCCTCGTCGGCGAGGACGGCATGATCCACCTCGCCGGCTCCGTTGGGGCTGCGGAGCCGGAGCGCTATCAGGAAGTGTTTCCGTTGCCCGTGGACCGCAACTCGGGCTCGGGCAGCGCGATCGTCGAGCGGCGGATCATGCATTATCCCGACACGGACCGCAGCGACGTCCCCGACGGCGTGAAGCGTGGGCGGAAGGCAATCGGCTTCGGTTCCGCGCTGTTCGCGCCGCTGCTGCTCGAAGACCGCGCGCTGGGTGTTCTCTGGGTCGCCCGCGCCGCGCAGGTGCCTTTCACCGACAAGCAGATCGGGCTGTTGAAGACCTTCGCCGATCAGGCGGTGATCGCGATCGAGAACGCCGCCTGTTCAACGAGACCAAGGAGGCGCTCGAGCAGCAGACGGCGATCAGCGAGATCCTGCGGGTGATTTCCGGCTCGCCGGGCGACGTGCGGCCGATGCTGAACGCCGTCGCCGAACGGGCTTTGAAGCTCTGCGATGCGGTGCAGGCGACGATCGTTCTGGTCGACGGCGATGTGCTCCGGTTTGCCGCCGGCTTCGGAAGCACGCAGACGCTGCGCGACGGCGAATCCATGCCCCTGGACCGCGGCTCGGTCACCGGTCGCGCCGTCGTCGACCGCGTCGTGATCCATCTGGACGACCTGGCGCAGGCGCCGGAGGACGAATTCCCGCTGGGCCGCGATCTGCAGCGGCGCATCGGCCATCGCGCGATTCTTTCCGTGCCATTGATGCGCGAGGACCGCGCGATCGGGGCCATTGCGCTCTGGCGCATGGAAGCCAAGGCGTTCACCGAAAAACAGATAGCGCTGGTCAAGACCTTCGCCGACCAGGCGGCGATCGCCATCGAGAACGTGCGCCTGTTCAACGAAACCAGGGAGGCGCTCGAAAAGCAGACGGCGACGAGCGAAATCCTGCGCGTGATTTCGAGCTCCCCGACGAATACGAGGCCGGTGTTCGACGCCATCGCCGAGCGAGCCGCGCGCTTGTGCGACGCCAATCAAAGTTTCGTATTCACCTACGATGGCGAGTGGATCCGCGTCGGAAGCAGTTTTGGGGTGGATGTCAGGGGAACCGAGGTCGTTGGCAAGCAATTTCCGATGCGCCCCGAGGGCCACTCCGTCGCCGGCCAGACGGTCCGAACCGGCGCCGTGGTCAACGTTCCCGACGTGCTTGCCGATCCAGAGTACACGCTCGCGGAAGCTGCCAGGGTGGCGAACTTTCGCGGCGTCCTGGGCGTCCCGATGCGGCGTGAAGGTCAGGTCGTCGGCGCGATAACGGTCACTCGCGTCGAGATGGGCCGCTTCACGGACAAGCAGGTTGATCTGCTGACGACGTTTGCCGATCAGGCGGTGATCGCGATCGAGAACGTGCGCCTGTTCAACGAGACGAAGGAGGCGCTGGAACAGCAGACGGCGATCAGCGAGATCCTGCGCGTGATCTCCGGCTCGCCGACCGACGTGCAACCGGTGCTCGACGCGATTGCCGAGCGTGCCGCGCGCCTTTGCGACGCATCGGCCGCGTCGATGTACCTGACCGAAGGGAACATGCTGCGGCACCTGGCGTCGCAGGGGCCATCGCCCGATCTCCTGAGCCATGTCGACACGCTGCCGATCAGCCGCGATTCGATCTCGGGCCGCGCGCTGATCGACCGCAAGACGATCCAGGTGCGCGACATGCTGGCCGAGGGCTCCGAGTACCCGCTGAGCCACGAGATCGCGCAGCGCTTCGGTCATCGCACGGTGGTCGTGGTGCCGCTCTATCGCGAAGGGAAGCCGTTCGGGACGATTCTGCTGCGGCGGCAGGACGTGCGGCCGTTCAACGAGCGGGAAATCGCGCTGCTGCAGACCTTCGGCGATCAGGCGGCGATCGCGCTCGAGAACGTGCGCCTGTTCAACGAAACGAAGGAGGCGCTCGACCAGCAGCGGGCGTCGGGCGAAGTCCTGGCCGCCATCAGCAGCTCGATCGCCGACACGACGCCGGTATTCGACAAGATCCTCGACGAGCTGCGAGCGGCTGTTCGCCGGCAAGCTGATCGGCATCAACCTGGTCGGGGAAGACGGGTTGATTCGTCTCGGCGCCTACCACGGTCCCCGACGCGAGGAGCTGGAGAAGATCTTCCCGGCGCCGATCGACGGGCGGACGGGAAGCGGCGCCGCCATCGAAGCGCGGCGGGTGCTGCACTTTCCCGACGTGGAAGCGGGCGAGAACGTGCCGACCCGGCACGATCCAAGGCTGCCGGGCGATCGGCATCAAGTCGATCATCTTCGCGCCGATGCTGTGGGAGGGCAATGGCATCGGCGCCATCTTCGTCGGCCGCGACCACGTCGGCCCGTTCTCGGACAAGGACATCGCGCTGCTGCGGACCTTCGCCGACCAGGCGGTGATCGCGATCCAGAACGCGCGGCTGTTCCGCGAGATCCAGGACAAGAGCCGGCAGCTCGAGGTCGCCAACAAGCACAAGTCCGAGTTCCTCGCCAACATGTCGCACGAGCTGCGCACGCCGCTGAACGCGATCATCGGCTTCTCGGAGGTGCTGCTCGAGAAGCTCTTCGGCGAGGTGAACGAGAAGCAGGAGGACTACCTGAAGGACATCCACACGTCGGGCCGGCACCTGCTCTCGCTCATCAACGACATCCTCGACCTGTCGAAGGTCGAGGCCGGGCGCATGGAGCTCGAGTTGTCGACGTTCGACCTGCCGTCCGCGCTTTCCAACGCGATGACGCTGGTCCGCGAGCGGGCGCAGCGGCACGGTGTCGCTCTCGAGCTCGACGCCGACCCGCAGCTGGGCGAAGTCGTCGGCGGACGAGCGCAAGCTGAAGCAGATCCTGGTCAACCTGCTGTCGAACGCGGTCAAGTTCACGCCGGACGGCGGCCGCGTCGAGGTCACGGCCGTGCGCGAGCCGGAAGCCATCGTCGATCGCGGTGCGCGACACCGGCATCGGCATCGCGCCGGAGGACCAGGAGGCCGTGTTCGAGGAGTTCCGCCAGGTCGGGCGCGACTACACGAGCAAGCAGGAAGGCACCGGGCTCGGGCTCGCGCTGACCCGCGGTTCGTCGAGCTGCACGGCGGCCGGATCTGGGTCGAAAGCGAGCCGGGCAAGGGTTCGACGTTCACGTTCACGCTGCCGGTCAAGCCATGAATCGGACGCCGCCATGAGCCTCATCCTGATCGTCGAAGACAACGAGAAGAACCTGAAGCTCGTCCGCGACGTGCTGCAGGTCAAGGGCTACGCGACGATCGAGGCCGTCACCGCCGAGGACGGCATCCGGCTCGCCGTCGAGCGCAAGCCCGACCTGGTCCTGATGGACATCCAGCTGCCCGGGCATGAACGGCATCGACGCGCTGGGCGTGCTGCGCGCGGACCCGGCGACCGCGCACATCCCGGTGATCGCCGTGACCGCGTCGGTCATGCAGCAGGACCGCAAGCAGATCACCGAGGCCGGCTTCGACGCCTACCTCGGCAAGCCGCTCAACCTCAAGGAGTTCCTGGAGACGGTAAAGCGCGTGCTGGAGGAGCGGCAGGCATGAGTTCCGCCGGGCCGCCTCAAGCGAGCTCTCCGGCCAAGGTGCTCGTCGTCGACGACACGCCGCACAACGTCAAGCTGCTGGCCGACCTGCTGTCGGTCAAGGGCTACGCGGTGGCCACCGCGGCCAACGGCGAGGAGGCGCTCGCGCAAGGTCGCGACCGAAATGCCGGACCTCGTGCTGCTCGACGTCATGATGCCGGGCCTGTCCGGCTACGACGTCTGCCGGCGGCTGCGCGCCGACGCGAAGACCGCGCTGCTGCCGGTCGTGCTGGTCACGTCGCTCGATCCGCAGCAGGAGCGGGTCAAGGGCATCGAGGCCGGCGCCGACGATTTCCTGTCGAAGCCGATCAACCAGGCCGAGCTCTTCGCGCGCGTGCGCTCGCTGCTGCGGATCAAGGCGCTGCAGGACGAAGTGCGGCGGCAGGCCGAGGCGCTGCGGAATGGAACGCGAAGCTCGAGGAGCGCGTCGCGCGAGCAGGTCGGCGAGCTCGAGCGGCTGGGCCAGCTGAAGCGCTTCTTCTCGCCGCCCGTCGCCGACGCCATCGTCGCAGCCGGCGAGAATCGTCGATCCTCGCGCCGCACCGCCGCGAGATCTGCTACGTCTTCGTCGACCTGCGCGGCTTCACCGCGTTCACCGATGCCGCCGAGCCGGAGGAAGTGCGAGGCCGTGCTGCACGACTATCACGCCGCGATGGGGGCGCTGATCACCGCAATACGAGGGCACGCTCGACCGCTTCGCCGGCGACGGCATCCTGATCTTCTTCAACGATCCGTTTCCCGTGCCCGAGCCCGGCAAGCGCGCGGCGCGGATGGCGCTGGCGATGCAGCGAGGTCTTGCAGCCGCTGCGCGCGCGCTGGTCGAAGCTCGGCTACGAGCTCGACCTCGGCATCGGCATCGCCAAGGGCTTCGCGACGCTGGGCGCCTTCGGCTTCGAAGGGCGCTGCGACTACACGGCGATCGGCAGCGTCGTCAATCTCGCGGAGCGGCTGTGCGGCGAGGCGCGCGGCGGCGAGATCGCTGATCGACCGGCGGACGTTCGCCGCGCTGGGTGACGACGCTGACGTGGAACCGGTCGGCCCGCTTGACGCTCAAGGGCTATCCGCAGCCCGTGCCCGCCTACCTGCTCAAGGGCCTGCGCTCGTAGCGGCGCGAGACGGGGAGCAGGGCCCCCACGCGTCTTTTGCGTGGGGATAGGACACCGCAGGCAGAAGGAGGGCCCCACTCGCTTCATGAGTGGGGATCCGACACCGAAGGCGGAGGGGCCGGCGACGGCAATGCGCAACCACTCTCGATACCGGTGCGGAGCCGACGACCAAGCGAGTCGACGCTTGCGGCCGACACTCGGAAGCCGCATGCCACCGCGGTGAGGGAGGCCGCGGCGCGAGGTCAATACGCCGCAGAGAAGCCGCCGTCGACGTAGAGCAAGTGGCCAGTGACATAATCGGCGGCGGACGAAGCAAGGAACACCGCCGCGCCGGCAATCTCCGGCGGATCACCCCATCGTCCGGCGGGCGTGCGCCGCGCCACCCAGCCGGAAAACTCGGCGTCGGCGACGAGCGCCGAGTTCATCTCGGTCCGGAAAAACCCCGGCGCGATCCCGTTCACCTGGATGTTGTGGGCGGCAAGCTCGACCGCCAGTGCGCGTGTGAGCATCCGAAGCCCACCCTTGCTGGCGGCGTAGGCCACGATGTTGGGCCGGCCGATGTCGGAGGCCAGCGAACAGACGTTGATGATCTTGCCGCGCCGGCGCGCCTTCATCGATGGCAGCAGCGCGCGAGTGACGAGAAAGGGACCATCCAGGTTCGCCGCGAAGAGAGCCCGCCATTCCTCCAGCGCGAAAGCCTCGAGCGGCTGCCGGCGGTTCACCGCGGCATTGTTCACGAGAATGTCAAGCGTGCCGAGCGTATCTTCGACCTTGGCAACGCCGGCGGCGACGGCTTCCGGATCCGTGACATCGAACGGCGCGAGGCGGGCGTCGATGCCTTCCTGCGCGAGCCGGGCGGCGGCCGCCACCAGCTTGTCGTGATTGCGTCCGTTGATGGCGACGCGGGCGCCTGCGCGCGCGAGCCCGTGCGCAATCGCGAACCCGAGCCCGGATCCGCCGCCGGTGACGAGCGCCACTCTGCCTGAAAGATCGAACGGGTGCGGCACGGAGGACACGACGATTTACGTGAGGCCGAGTACGTCCCGCATGTCGGCAAGACCGGCGCGTCCCTCGGCCCGCCGGGCGGCGACGAAACGCGCCGCGCGCAGCGCGCCCGTCGCGAAGTTCTGCCGCGACGTCGCCCGGTGCGAAAGCTCGATCCGCTCGCCCGCCCCCGCGAAGATCACGGTATGCTCGCCGACGACGTCGCCGCCGCGCAGGGCCGCAAAGCCGATCGACCCCTGCTTGCGTTCGCCGGTCACGCCTTCGCGCGCAAAGACGGCACAGTCGCTCAAGACCCGCCCGGCACCTCTGGCCGCGGCTTCGCCGAGACCGAGCGCAGTCCCGGAGGGCGCGTCGACCTTGTGCTTGTGGTGCATCTCGAGGATCTCGATGTCGTAGTCGGCACCCAGCCGCCGCGCCGCTGTTTCCACAAGGCTCAGCAGAATGTTGACGCCGACACTCATGTTCGGCGCGAAGACGATCGGGATCTTCCGCGCGATCGTCCCGAGCTCGGCTTTCTCGGCCGTGGAAAGCCCCGTGGTCCCGACCACGGCACCGGCACCGTGGCGCGCGGCGGCGGCAAGATGCGCCAGCGTTCCCTCCGGTCGCGTGAAATCGATCAATACGTCGGCCGCGCGCACCGCGGCGTCGGGATCGGCTCCGATGATGACACCCGTAACGTGTCCGAACCGCTCGCCGGCATCGCAATCCACGGCAGCGCTGCCGGCAACATCGAACGCCGCTGCGAGCGCGAGCCCGTCCGCGGCGAGCGTCGCCTCGATCAGCGCCTGGCCCATCCGGCCACCTGCACCGGCGATGGCGATTCGGACGGCCATGACTCAGTTGCGGAAGACGTCGAGAAACTTCTCGAGGAACGATCGCTCGTCGGACCAGCCCTGCTCGCCCGCAGTGCGCGCGGCGGCGGCCCGATTCAATTCGGCCACCGATGCCGGCATCTCGTCGCCTTCCCATCGCGCGAGCTTGTCGTCGACGAAATAGACGGTGAACGTCCGGTGCTCGACCACCCTTCCCTGTCGTGTAAATTCGTAGACATAGTCCCAGCGATCGGGGCGAAACGGGCTGACCATGAGCGGTGTGCCGAGCAGGAAGCGGACCTGCTGTTTCGACTGCCCGACTTTGAGCTTGTCGACCAGATCCTGCGACAGGTAGTTGCCCTGGTTGATGTCGAGCTTGTAGACACCCAGCGAGCTTAAGGCCGGCCAGGTATTCTCGATCGTCGAACAGCCGGCGCCGAGCGCGGCGGCAAGACCAACCACCGCCACGCCGATACGGTGGAGGGCGTTGCACGACGGACGAGGGGGAGCCACGGGGCGGTGTGAATTTGCAGGCGGACTCGTTATTATAGCCGCGACGCACGGGCCGCCGGCCTTCCCGCGGGGCGCGCGTCGTGCTCATTCACCCCTGTCGCCACCTGGAAGCGCCCTCATGTCTACGCCGAGCGACCTCAAGAACGCCGGGCTCAAGGCGACCGTTCCGCGGCTCAAGATCATCAATCTGTTCGAGGCCTCGAAAGTCCGGCACCTGACCGCCGAGGATGTATACCGTCGCCTGCTCGGCGAAGGCTTGGACATCGGGCTCGCGACGGTCTACCGCGTACTGACGCAATTCGAGCAGGCGGGACTCCTCGTCCGGCACCATTTCGAATCGGGAAAGGCCGTGTTCGAGCTGAACGAGGGTCAGCATCACGATCACCTCGTTTGCGTGCAATGCGGCCGGGTCGAAGAGTTCTACGATCCCGAGATCGAAAAGCGCCAGGCGAAGGTCGCGCGGGAGCGCGGGTTCGAGATCGCCGAACACGCGCTCTACCTGTACGCCGAGTGCGTGAAGCCCCGCTGCCCGCATCGCCGCGGCGGCAGCAACTGACGTCCAGACGGTTCCTCGACGTCGTCCCAGCGGAGTCGCGGATCACGGTTCGCGTGCTGCGCGAACGTGACCGCCAGACCACTTTTCAACCGTCCTCGCCGGTGACGGGCCCCACCTCCGCCTCGACCTCGCGCCGGTCGAAATCGGCGAACCGGAATCCCAGCAGCCACAACGCTCCGAAGTAGGCGCCGGCGCCGACCACGCAGACGCCCGCCAGACGCGTCGCTTTCGCCCACAGCGAAGCGGAGAGCCAGTACGACGCCGGTCCCGCGAGCCAGAGCAGGACCGCCGCGAGCACGAACAGCGCGACGACGACCTTCGAGACAAAGAGCAACCAGCCGGCATGCGGCTGGTAGATCCCGTGCTTGCGAAGGAACCAGAACAGCAGCGCCGCATTGAGGCAGGCGCCGATCGACGTCGACAGGGTCAGGCCGGCGTGGCCGAGCGGGAACATCAGGATCACCGCAAACGTCTGCGATACCAGCACGGTTACGAACGCGATCTTGACGGGAGTCTTCATCATCTGCCGCGCGTAGAAGCCGGGCGCCAGGATCTTCACCAGGATGAGCCCCAGCAGCCCTACGCTGTAACCGAGCAACGCGACGCGTGTCTGCAGGACGTCGTCGACGGTGAACCGGCCGTATTGGTACAGCGTCGAGATCATGGGAATCGCCAGAATCCAGAGCGCGACGGCCGCCGGCAACGCGAGCAGAAACGCGAGCCGCAACCCCCAATCCAGCAGCGACGTGTAGAGCGCCGGATTCTGGTCCGCATGCGACTTCGCGAGCGATGGCAGAAGGACGGTGCCCAGGGCAACGCCGAGCAACGCACTCGGAAATTCCATCAGCCGGTCGGCATAGGTGATCCACGATATGCGTCCGTCACCCAGGGCCGCGGCCAGCTGCGTGTTGATGAGCGCCGAAATCTGGGCGGCGGAAACCCCGAGCACCGCAGGTCCCATCGCTGCCAGCACGCGACGAACGCCTTCGTCACGCCAGTCGAAACGCGGGCGAGGGAGCATCGCGATTCTGGCCAGCGGAAGGAACTGGAGCGCGAGTTGCGCGACGCCGCCGAACAGCACGCCCCACGCGAGCGCCACGATCGGCGGATCGAAATACGGCGCGAGAAACAAGGCCGCGGCGATGATCGAAAGATTGAGCAGCACCGGCGTGAACGCCGGAATCGCGAACAGCCGATAGACATTGAGCACGCCGCCCGCGAGCGACACCAGCGAGATGAACAGGATGTACGGAAAGACGATCCGGATCATCTGTGCGGTCAACTCGACCTTGCCGGGGGTCTGCGCGAACCCCGATGCGAGCGCGTAGACGAGCCACGGGGCCGTCAGGACTCCGACGACGGAAAGCACGAGCAGCCCCACGGCAAGCAACGTTCCCACGCGTCCGACCAGCGCCCGCGTTTCGTCCACTCCGCGTTGGCGCCGGTATTCCGCGAGGATCGGCACGAATGCCTGCGAGAACGCACCTTCGGCGAAGAGGCGGCGCAGGATGTTCGGAAGCCGAAACGCTGCCTCGAACGCATCCATCTGCAGCCCGGCGCCGAATGCCGTGGCCTTGAGGCTCTCGCGGGCGAGTCCGGTGATGCGCGAGAGAAGCGTCATCCCGCTGACGGTCGTGACCGAGCGCAGCAGGTTCATCGAGGGCTTCGGCTGACGGCGGCAACGGTGGTCGCGTTCCCGCGTTGTGCTGCCAGGTGCAGACGGTGGGCGTACGCGGGCGCGGCGAGCATTCGGAGGAAGGGTTGCAGCGGACGCCGCCAAGCTTGCAGCGCTCCGCCTAAGCTGCTATTATGCTTGGTCTTTTTCCGCTTCTCCAGAACTCGAAGGATTCGTACCCATGGCCAATTCCGCCCAAGCACGCAAGCGCGCCCGGCAAGCGGGGGCGACCAACAAGCGCAACGCGAGCCTGAAATCGACGCTGCGCAGCGCCGTGAAAAGCGTCCGCAAGGCCATCGCGGCCGGCGACAAGGTCGCGGCCGCGAAGGAATTCCAGGCATCGCAGGCGGTGATCGATCGGATCGCGGACAAGAAGATCGTGCACAAGAACACGGTGTCGCGGACGAAGTCGCGGCTGGCGCACGCAATCAAGGCACTTGCCTAGCCCGCTTCGTTTCGGCCGCACCAGGGCGCCTGCGGGCGCCTTTTTCTTGTTCCTCGTGCAGCGGCCCGGCTGGCCTCGATGCTTTCGGCTAACGGCGGAAATTGTACTGTCGATCGATTTGACAAGTTCGCAACCGCCATGCGAACGGCTTAATCCAACCGTTTGATTGCGAAACCATTTCATCCACAGGTATGCTTGATGCTCGGATGAAGAGCCTGTTGCGTCCCGTCCCGGGGGTTGAGGCGGTCGGCTCCAGGAGTACCATTGGGTCGTGCGGCCTTGCGTGCACCCGGATTACCTCGCGCCCGCATAGTTCAAAGCCTTCTTGGGGGGAAACATCATGCCCGCGCTGTCCGCCACCACCGGCGAATCGATTGCCAGCAATCCGAACCCGCTCGCTTATGATCAGGGTCCATCCCGGGCGGAAGCGCGCGCAGGCGAGCCGGACTGGAACGTCCGGCGCAAGGCAACTCCATTGAATGATTTGCTGAACCCGACACTGCGATGGGCGGCGTCGCTTCCGCCGACAATCCGGCCGCTCGCGTTGATGAACCGATTTCCGCGCCTTGCGAACTTGGTCGCCGCAAGCTGGAAGGAGCCCTTATCGTTCCGCGCGTGCCTCGACGACCTCCTTACCGACCGTCGCGGCGGCCGGCAAGGGCTTCCGTCGGACGTCCGCGATGAATTGGATAATCTCCGGCGCTACTATTATTTCCGCGAGTGCCCGGACCAGACGCCGCCTGCGGCGGTGAAGCCGGTGCCTTGACGTTCCCGGCGTAAGCAAGCTCCCGCGCTGCAGTCCCCGCGCGCCCCACGGCGCTCGCGTGCAAACGACGGAGCGTGCCCCGACCGGTTTGCGCAAGCGTCCCGCGTAACCGTCTCGCGGAATGCCGGCCACGCCGGGAACGCGCGCAGCGGCGACTCGGCCACTCTCCGGCAACCTGCGGTTGTTGAGAACAGCATCCGCAATCCCCGGGTTTACAACGCCGGACTTACGGCCTGACGCAAGTCGGGTCAAGGGCCTGACGCGTCGATGCTTTCGGACAACGTGTTGCATCGGACACCATTGCGTTCCGATCGATGGGCATGCCTATTGCTTGACGGGGTATTGATTCGTTGCGCCCACGGTATCTGACATGCGCAGGACACGATTGCGAACGTAAGCGTCGACGGCATCGACGAGACGACCGTACCATTCTCCGCCAGTGCCTCACTTACACGACGCCCTCGATGGCCAGTTCCTTCTGGTCGCGCGGACGCAGGCATTGGCAACCCGGTCGTCAATGCGAAACGGCGGCGGCATGGCGAAACGGTCGGTCGCCCGTTCCGCCGAAAACATCGCACGACGCGCGACGGTGTTTGCACTCGTATTCTTGTTTCCGATTGCACCGGTTCTCGCTACGTCCGACCTCGCTTGGCAGGCGCAGCGGATCGAGACGTATCTGCATGCCTATCCAAAGCGCGCGCTGAGCGAACTCGATGCACTCGCGGCGCAACCCGGCGGCGTGCCGTCCGAGCGCCGCTTCGTCCACGCTCTGCACGGCCAGTCGATGATCCTGGTCGGACGCACGGCGGATGCGCTGGCACTCGCTGATCGTCTCGCCGCGCAGGCCAAGTCGCCTCCGGACGACCTCACATTGGCGACCGCCCTGCTCCTGCGCAGCCGCGCACAGCTGTCCGCGGGAGATGCTGCGAAAGCCAACGTCCTGGCTGCGGACGCACTCGAGCTCGCGCGCAATTCCGGCGAGCAATTCCTCCCCTATTGGGCCGCGATCACCCTGGGCACCAGCGCCCGTGTGCTCGGGCGACTCGAAGAAGCGCTCGCGAGCGCCCAGGATGCGCTCTCACTCGCCGAGAACATGAACAACCCGCTGCGTCGTTCGAACGCGCTCTACCAGCTTTCCGTGCTCTACCTGGTGCTGAAGAAGCCGCAGGACGCCCTGAAGGCAAGCCAGGAAGCGTTCGCCGAGGCTGAGGTGGCCGGCAGTGCCTACGGCATGGCGAACGCGCGGATGGCCGAGTCGGCCGCGCTGGAAGTCCTCGAAGACCCCGCGCGCGAACTGGCCGCCATGGAGGAAGCGCTGGCGATCGCGCGCACCGCGCAATCGCAGGCTGCCGAAAGTCGCGCCCTGATCAACCTCGCCGACATCCGGTTGCGACGCAAGGAATTCAAGGAAGCGCTCGAGCTCGCGCGCAACGCGCTGCAGATCGCGACGGATTACGGCGACGCCAGCCTGATCGCGACCAGCAAGGCCAACATGGGATTCGCATTGTTCGGCCTTAACCGGGTGCCGGAAGGCAAGCGCCTCGCCGACGAGTCCCTGGCCGAGTACGAGCGCTCCGGCGCGACCGCCGAGATCGCTATCGCTGCTCGGCGAGTACGGGCTCTACCTGGAACGAGCGGGCGACCACAAGGCGGCGCTTGCCCTGTTGCACCGGGAACGCAAGCTCAACGACGAGATCGCGCTGGCCGCGCGCCAGAGGGCGCTCCTGGAGATTCAGGAAAAATACGAGTCGGACAAGCGCAAGCGCGAAATCGCGCTGCTCAACCGGGAAAACGAACTGAAGTCCGCGGAACTCGAAACGCGCGAGCTGCAGCAGCGCATCTGGTGGCTGCTCGCGTCGCTGTTCGCGCTGTCGTTCGTCGTGGTCGCCGCGTTGTACCGGAAACTTCACGTCACGAACCGATTGCTCGCCGCAGAGGAACACCGAATTGAGCGTTCGCAGCAGCCGCGACGAACTGACCGCGCTCTACAATCGGCGCTATTTCCTGGACTTCATGCGCGAGGAGAACAACCGGCCGGACCGGCGCCGTCGCCGCGAAAGCGAGACGACGGTTCGGGCGCTGCTGTTGATCGACATCGATCTGTTCAAGCAGACCAACGATCGCTATGGACATGCGGCAGGCGACGCGGTGCTCGTCGTCGTCGCGCGCCGGCTGCGCGAGACGCTGCGCGAAACCGACATGATCGTGCGCTGGGGCGGCGAGGAGTTCCTGGTCTTCGTGCCGGCGACAAGTAGCGACCGGCTGGACGAAATCGCGATGCGCATCATGCACGCGATCTCGTCGGAACCCGTTCTGTTCCAGGGGACCCCGATTCGCGTCACCGCGTCGATCGGCTACGCGCCGATGCCCCTGCCGCCGCACAACCTGGTCCTGCCCTGGGACCGTGCGATCGGCCTGGTCGACATGGCCCTGTACATGGCCAAGGTCCGCGGCCGCAATCGCGCCTACGGCATCTGCGGGTTGCGCCACGGGGACGACGAATCGCTCTCGCGGATCGAGCGGGACCTGGAGCAATCGTGGAAGGACGGGATGGTCGAGATGCGCGCGCTCCCCGGGCCCGAATTCTACGTGTATCCGGCGACGACCTTCGCCTTGGCGAGCGACGGCACTTGCCACTGACGGCTTGCCGGAAAACCCGCGCCTGGCGCGCGGAGCCCCGTTAGCCTGGCCGACCGTCGGCGCGCGGACGCCAATAGATCGGCGCGTACTTCAGGCACCAGGGCACGAACGCCGCGACCCACAGCACGGCAGCGACGACGAGCCAGGCGCGGCCGGGCAGCACCTCGGCGGCAACCCGGACAAGCGCGGTCGCCTGCAGCAGCTGAAACAAGCGCCAGGTCAGGGCGTCGGCCGCGACCGTTTGTCCCGAATGACCGCAGGTCACGCGCGTGACCATGGCCATCAATAGCGACGAGGCAAAGCCGATGGCCAGCGCGTGAAGCGCGGCGAGCGGCACACCGGCACCGCCCGCGAGCACGGCGAGCGAATTCGCCCCGGCCAGCAGAAACCCGATTCCGTACCAGAGGAAGCCGAGATGGAGCATCGCGAGCAGCCGGTTGCGCATGCTCTGCACGAGACCCCAGCGAATCGCCAGCCATAGCAGCAGCACGGCCGCCGGCAGATCGGTGAGCCACGTCCAGCCGTCGAAGCCGAGGCCGGCGAGCACGCCGTGGGCAACCGGCGCGCCGACCATCGCCGCCAGCAGCCATGAGGGTCGGAACGCGGTCACCAACGGCACGATGTTCGCCGTGAAGAACGGAATCGTCCGGTGACAGACCACGACGAACACCGGGAGCAGGAACCCCCAGAACCCCGCCCCTCGGGTTAAGATGGCCCGCGTCGGCGGCGTATGCGAGATGCGTGCTAAAATGTTGATTTGATAGGATTCCGCGTATTTCGATCCCGGAGCGCGACGATGCCCCCGGCACCCAGGCATTTCCTGCAATTCAGTGATTTCTCGCTCGATGAATTCGACTACCTGGTCGAGCGCACACGCTGGATCAAGGACCGGTTCAAACGTTACGAGCTCTACCAGCCCCTGCGCGACCGCACGCTCGCGATGGTGTTCGAAAAGGCCTCGACGCGCACGCGCGTGTCGTTCGAGGCCGGGATGAATCAGCTCGGCGGAATCGCGATCAATCTGAATCGCGGCGACACGCAGCTCGCCCGCGGCGAGCCGATCGAGGACGTCGCCCGCGTGATCTCGCGGATGGTCGACGTCGTGATGATCCGCACCTTCGAGCAGGCGATCATCGAGCGCTTCGCCGCGCATTCGCGGGTTCCGGTCGTCAACGGCCTCACCAACGAATTTCATCCCTGCCAGATCCTCGCCGATATCTATACGTACATCGAGCATCGCGGCCCGATCCGTGGCAAGACGGTGGCGTGGATCGGGGATTCCAACAATGTCTGCAACACTTGGCTGCAGGCGGCCGCGATCCTCGATTTCAAGGTGCATGTGTCCACGCCTCCCGGGTACGAGGTGGGGAACGATCGCAGTCGCGTCCCCGACCCTTCCCGCTTTGCGGCGTTTGGCGACCCGATGGAAGCATGCCGCGGTGCAGACCTCGTCACGACCGACGTCTGGACCAGCATGGGCTTCGAGGCCGAGAACGAGCGTCGCAAGCGCGACTTCGCGCGTTGGATGGTCGATGCGCCGATGATGCGCCAGGCGAAGCCGGACGCGTTGTTCATGCACTGCCTTCCGGTCCACCGTGGCGAGGAAGTTGCAAGCGATGTGATCGACGGTCCGCAGAGCGTCGTGTGGGATGAGGCGGAGAATCGCCTGCATGCCCAGAAAGCGTTGTTGGAATACCTCGTCTGCGGCCGCGTGAATCCGTAAGTACCCGCCACGAGCCAGCCGCCATCCCCGCACAGGAAATTCGAATGATCCTACGTCGCACCTTCCTTTCCGTTTGCGCAGCGCTGGCTGCAATCGCCCTCCCGGCATTCGGCCAAGCCTGGCCCGACAAGCCGATCAAGTTCGTGGTCGCCGCAGGTCCGGGAAGCTCGCTCGACGCGCTGGCGCGGGTGATCGGCGACCGGCTCAAGGACCGTCTGGGCCAGCCGGTCGTTGTCGAGAACAAGCCGGCGGCCGGCGGGACCGTCGCGACCGCCGAGGTGGCGAAGGCGCCCCCGGACGGCTACACCATGCTGCTCGGATTCAACGGACCGCTCGCGTTCGGGCCGTTGCTGCAGAAGCTCCCGTACGACGTCGCGAAGGATCTGGCGCCGGTCATCATCACGTCGAGCCAGCCGAACGTGCTCGCCGTCAATGCGCTACTGCCGGTGAAGACGCTGGCCGAGCTCGTCGCGTACGCGAAGGCCAATCCGGGAAAGCTCAACTATGCGTCGGTGGGCAATGGCAGCTCGTCGCATCTGAACATGGAACTGTTGAAGTCGGTCGCCGGGTTCGACGCGTTGCACGTGCCGTTCAACGGCTCGCCGCCGGCCGTCACCGCGACGATCCAGGGGGAAACGCAGATGATGTTCGCGGTGATGCAACCGCTGCAGGCGCAGATTCAGGCCGGCAAACTGCGCCCGATCGCGGTGACCACCGCAAAGCGCTTCCCGCTACTGCCGGATCTTCCGGCGATCGCCGAATCCGGCTATCCCGGTTTCGAGGCGCTCGCGTGGAACGGCATCATGGTGCCCGCGGGCACACCGAAGCCGATCATCGCCAGGCTCAATGCCGAGATCAATGCGATTCTGAAGGAACCCGATGTCGTCGCCAAAATGCATGCCGCAGGTTTCGATCTGATCGGCGGCACATCCGAGGATTTCGGCAACCTGATCCGAAGCGAAGCCGAGACCTGGGCGCCGGTCATCCGCAAGCTGGGTCTCAAGGTCGACTAGGGCTTCTTTTCCACGCCCCCGTCGGCCAAGCGCGGCAGCGGGGAACGTTCTGCCGGACTGAGCAGGCCTGTCTGCACGTACGTGATGAGCTTTTCGCGCGTGTCCGCGATGTCGAGGTTGCGCATCGTGAGCTGGCCGATCCGGTCCTGCGGCGTGAAGTACGCTTCGCCCTTTTCCATCGTCAGCCGCTCGGGCTTGTACGTGAGGTTCGGGCTCGTCGTGTCGACGATGGAGTAATCGTTGCCACGGCGAAGTTCGAGCGTCACCTCGCCGGTGACCGCACGAGCGACCCACCGCTGCGCCGTCTCGCGCAGCATCATGGCCTGAGGATCGAACCAGCGCCCCTGGTAGAGCAGGCGTCCGAGCCGGCGGCCGTTGTCGCGGTACTGCTCGATCGTGTCCTCGTTGTGGATGCCGGTCACGAGCCGCTCATAGGCGATGTGCAGGAGCGCCATACCGGGAGCTTCGTAGACGCCGCGGCTCTTCGCCTCGATGATCCGGTTCTCGATCTGGTCGCTCATGCCGAGGCCATGGCGACCGCCGATCGCGTTTGCTTCGAGCAACAGGGCGACATCGTCGCCGAAGGTGACGCCGTTCAGTGCGACCGGCCGACCCTCGGCGAAACGCACCGCGACGCGCTCGGGCCGGATCGCGACGTCGTCGCGCCAGAAGGCGGCGCCCATGATCGGCTCCACGATCGTCATCCCCTTGTCGAGGAACTCGAGGTCCTTCGCCTCGTGCGTCGCGCCCAGGAGGTTCGAATCGGTCGAGTACGCCTTCTCCGTGCTCATCTTGTAGCCGAACCCGGCTCGCGTGAGGTACTCCGACATCTCCCTGCGCCCGCCCAGTTCGTCGATGAACCTTGCGTCGAGCCACGGCTTGTAGATCCGCAGTTCCGGGTTGGCGAGCAGGCCGTAGCGGTAGAAGCGCTCGATGTCGTTGCCCTTGAACGTGCTGCCGTCGCCCCAGACGTGCACGTCGTCCTCGCGCATCGCGACGACCAGCATTGTGCCGGTCACGGCGCGGCCGAGCGGCGTGGTGTTGAAGTACGTCAGGCCCGCCGTGGTGATGTGGAAAGCGCCCGCCTGCAACGCGGCGATCCCCTCGGCAACGAGCGCCACGCGACAATCGACGAGGCGTGCGGCCTCGGCGCCGTAGGCGAGCGCACGCCGCGGAATGTCGTCGTAGTCGGGCTCGTCCGGCTGCCCGAGGTTGGCCGTGTATGCGTAGGGGATCGCCCCCTTCGCGCGCATCCAGTGCAGTGCCGCGCTCGTGTCCAGCCCGCCGGAGAACGCGATACCGACCTTCTGGCCGGCGGGAAGGTCCTGCAGGATATGCGACATGGGAATGCGCTTCGCGAGGGCGGTAAGCCGGTTATTCTAGCCGAAGCTGCGCACGCGGCGCGCCGAGGATTGCGGTTCGATACCGCGTCGCGCCCGATGCCTGTACACTCTCGCGCAATCGTCAAGCCGATCGCACCCGAATGCCTTCGTTCGATATCGTCTCCGAAGTCAACCAGGTCGAAGTCCGCAATGCCGTGGACCAGACCAACAGGGAAGTCTCGACTCGCTTCGACTTCAAGGGCTCGGACGCCCGCGTCGAGCATGTCGACAAGACGCTCACGATCTACGCGGACGACGATTTCAAGCTGAAGCAGGTCACCGACATCCTCGCCGGCAAGATGACCAAGCGCGGCGTGGACATACGCGCGCTCAAGTACGGCAATGTCGAGAAGGTTTCCGGCAACAAGGTGAAACAGGCCGTTACGATCCGGGTCGGCATCGAACAGGATCTGTCGAAGAAGATCGTCAAGCTCGTCAAGGACAGCCGGATGAAGGTGCAGGCTTCGATCCAGGGCGATGCGGTCCGAATCTCCGGTGCGAAGCGGGACGACCTGCAAGGCGTCATCGCGCTGGTGAAGCAATCGATCACCGATTTCCCGGTCCAGTTCGGCAACTTCCGCGACTGACCGGCACGCGGGCGACCTGAAGCGTCGAGTTACGCCAGGTCCGCAACGAGCGCAGTCCGAGTTTCCTCGGCAACGGCGGGAATCACCGCCGTGTACCCGGGATGATCGACCCCTACCGCGAGCCCGACGCCGTACTTCAGCGCGGCGATCATCTCCGGCGTCAGTTCGAAGCGCAGAAAATGCACCGCGGAGGTCTTCTCCTCCGTCTCCCGCGGCAGGTCCTCGTCGGCAATCGCGTGGACCTTCGGGCAACCCTCCACCTGCACCCACACGCGGTCCTCGATGCCGATCAGCCGCGCCAGCGCCGCCTTGCGCTCGTCGGGGTCGTCGTACTCGATCAGCATCGTCGCCTTGAAGTTGGTGCCGTCGGGAACGAGCGGGTTGTACGCGTCGAGCTCGTCCCTGATGCCCGCCTCCTCGAACGTCTTCTCGACGCGAAGCATCTCCTGGATCTGGTAGCGGATCGTGAGCTCGTCCTCGAACAGCAGCGTCAGGTTGGCGCCGACGTGCACGGTCCGGTGCCTCTTGTGCGCGAGCACCTTCGCGCGGAACGCGGCGCGCGCCTTCGCATACGCTTCCAGCGTCAGCAGCGATTCGCGGGTAATGGCCGGCATCGCGTCCATCCTCAGTGTTGGCCCGTGATCGGGCCGGTCTTGAACAGGGTCTCCCGCAGCTCGTGGTCGAACACCGGGTTGCGGCGCCGGATCCATTCCAGCGCCATGACCGCATGCTCGATCTCCTCGTCGCGGTTGTGCGCGAGAATCGCCTTCAACGCCGGGTCGGCGCACGCATCGACGCGCTGGTTGTACCAGTCGATCGCCTCGAGCTCCTCGATCAGCGAAATGATCGCGCGGTGCAGGTCCTGCGTTTCCGCCGACAGTTTCTCGACGGGCTCGTGATAGCCTTCGTGTGCCATGGCGTTGTTCCCTCGGAGTCGACGTCAAGTTGACGGGGCTTCGTGACCGCCTGCAGAGTGCGGCGTCGAACGCAGGGTATCACTCCAACCCGTATGCCATCCGCAGCAGCGTCAGCGGATGCTCCTTCTTCGCGCGGTGCGGCTCGCCGGACTCGTCCATCCCCTGCAGGATGCGGCGGCCCGCGATCGGGCAGTCGGAGCTGATGTAGTCCGGCTCCGTATGCGCCATCTGCCGAAACACCGGTTTGCCGATCTTCATCGACGCCGCGTAGAACTCGGTCTTCACTCCGTAGGTCCCGTCGTGTCCGGCGCAACGCTCGACCGTGTTCAGCGTCGTCCCAGGCACCCATTCGAGCGCCTCGCGCGTCTTCTGGCCGACATTCTGCACGCGCGCGTGGCAGGGTATGTGGTAGCTGACCTTCCCCAGCGGCCGCGTGAAATCCTTCTTCAGCAGACCATCCTTGTCACGCAGTACCAGATACTCGAACGGATCGAACATGGCATCCGCTACGGTGGCCACATCCGGATCATCGGGGAAGATCAGCGGCAGCTCCTGCTTGAACATCAGCGTGCATGACGGCACGGCAGTCAGGATCGCGTAGCCTTCCCGCGCCAGCGCCACGAGCACGGGAACATTGACGTCCTTGAGCCGCTCGACCGCCTCGAAGTCGCCCAGCTCGAGCTTTGGCATCCCGCAGCATGCCTCGTTCTCGACGATCCGGTACGGCACCTCGTTGTGGGCGAGGATCTGCAGCAGGTCGTGCCCGATCCCCGGCTCGTTGTAATTGATGTAGCACGTCGAGAAGATCGCCACCTTGCCGGGCGTCCGCGTGCCGTCGCGCACGGGCCAGGCGATCGACGGGGTCGCTCCCTTGCGAAAACGCGTCTTCGCGTAGGGCGGCAGCCGCGGCTCCGCGGCGACGCCGAGCACCTTGTCCATGAGCTTGCGCGCAGCGGGCATCGTGTTCGTCTTGTTGACCATCTGCACGACGACGGGAATCGTCGCGAGGCGCCCCACGCGGTCCGTGCTGGTGAGCAGGCGATCGCGGAAGCTCGTTTCGCCCTTCCGGAACTTGACCGCCTTGGCACGCAGCATCAGGTGCGGGAAATCGACGTTCCACTCGTGCGGCGGCACGTACGGGCACTTGGTCATGTAGCAGACGTCGCAGAGGTAGCACTGGTCGACGACCTTCCAGTAATCGCGTTTGGCGACACCGTCCACCTCCATCGTGCTGCTTTCGTCGACCAGGTCGAACAGCGTCGGGAACGACTGACACAGGCTTACGCAGCGACGGCAGCCGTGGCAGATGTCGAAGACACGCTCCATCTCGCGCTCGAGCGCCGACTCGTCGTAGAACGCCGGATTGCGCCAGTCGAGCGGATGGCGCGTGGGGGCCTGCAGATTGCCTTCGCGGACGGTCATCGTCGGGTCGGGAGAGAAGTTGTTTCGCGAACGGGCGCGAACCCGGACATGTCACCGGCGATCACGCAACGACTTGTCGCAGCGATCGACGCTGGTGCATCGCCTCGTCGGCGACGCACCGATCGCGAATCGAGCGTCACGACCTCCGCGACGCTCGATTCGCGCCCTGTTGCTCAGTCCGCCAGTGAGTCGAGGGCCTTCTGGAAGCGATTCGCGTGCGAGCGCTCGGCCTTGGCCAGCGTCTCGAACCAGTCGGCGATCTCTTCGAAGCCTTCGGCGCGTGCCGCCTTGGCCATGCCCGGATACATGTCGGTGTACTCGTGCGTCTCCCCGGCGATGGCCGCCTTGAGATTCTGCCGCGATGCGCCGATCGGCAGACCGGTGGCGGGATCGCCGACCTGCGCCAGGTAGTCGAGGTGTCCGTGCGCGTGACCGGTCTCGCCCTCCGCGGTCGAACGGAAGATGGCCGATACGTCGTTCTGCCCTTCGACGTCGGCCTTGTTTGCGAAGTAGAGGTAACGGCGGTTCGCCTGCGATTCACCGGCGAACGCGTCCTTCAGGTTCTGGTGGGTCTTGGTGCCATTGAGACTCTTCATCGTGGATCTCCTTCGGTTGAGAGCGCTCTTACACGTTTTTCCCCGGCTACCGGGGAAGAAAATCGACCGGCGGCGCGAAGCGGGTTGCCGACGACGAGGCCATTCTGCGCGCGGGCGGACCCATACGTCCAATTGATTGTACATATTAGTTCGATAGTCTAACCTGATGATCGATCGAACCGTCATCGCGCCGAATTGATAAGATTCGGGGCGGGTCGCGATAATCATCCGGGCCGTTGCAGATATTCGCCGATGTTTCCGCTCAGTGACGAAAACCCGCACTTCCTGACCCCTTACGCGACCTACGCGCTCATCGCGTTGAACGTGTTGGTGTGGATCTTCGTGCAGCGGCTCGGCTCCGAACCGGGCCTCAGTCAGTCGGTCTGCTCCCTCGGACTTGTTCCAGGTGAATTGCTGCACGCGTTACCGGCGGGGACCCGCTTCGAGATGGCACCGGACCTCTACTGCGTGCTCACCGGTTCTGCGAACTGGCTTACGCCGTTCACGCACATGTTCCTGCACGGCGGATGGCTGCACATCATCGGCAACATGTGGTTTCTGTGGATCTTCGGCAACAACGTCGAAGATTCGATGGGACACGGGCGGTTCGTTGTCTTCTACCTGCTCTGCGGCCTGGCGGCGGCCGCGCTGCAGATCGCGACGAATCCGAGATCGGACATCCCGATGGTGGGTGCCTCCGGTGCAATCGGCGGGGTGATGGGCGCGTACGTGCTGCTCTATCCGAAGGTGAAGGTGAAGATGCTGCTGTTCCTCGGGTTCTTCGTGACGACATTCACGATCCCCGCCTTCTGGATGCTCGGCTACTGGTTCGTGGCGCAGCTGATCGGCGGCGTCGGTGCGATCGGCGCGCACGGCGGGGGCGTCGCGTTCTGGGCCCATGTCGGCGGCTTCGTCGCCGGTGCGATGCTCGTGCTGCTGTTCCGCGATCCCGAGTTGGTCGCCCGGCACCCGTATCACGGCTGGTCGTCGTAGGAGCGCGCCTGCGCGCAACCGCATCGTCCGTTTCCGCGTCGTCGCGATGCGCGGCAAGACAACGCATCAACGGCGGGCATCGGCTCCCCTGCCGCCGCGGCTCACACGTAGCGGAACACCAGGATCGCGAACGCGACCGAGACCAGCATCGCGCCCCAGAGCGGCGTGCCGAAGATCGCCAGCCAGATCAGGTGGAGGTAGGCTGCGAGCAGGAGCGAGATGAACAGCCGGTCGCCGCGCGTGGTTACGATCCGCAGGATGCCCCGCCGCGGCGCGCCGCCGGGGAGCGCCATTCCCAGATCATCATGCCCACCAGCAGCAGCGCGATCACGACGAAGAACGCGGCCGTCTGCCACGTCCAGGCCATCCAGCCCAGTCCGGTCGCCGTCGCGGTCGGGTTCATCGCCGTCCTGCCTCAGACGCGGCCGAGGGCGAAGCCCTTGGCGATGTAGTTGCGCACGAAGTAGATGACGAACGCACCCGGAATGATGGTGAGCGCGCCGGCCGCCGCCAACAGGCCGAGCTCGTAGCCGGAGGTGCTCGCCGTGCGCGTCATCGTCGCGGCGATCGGCTTCGCCGCGACCGAGGTCAGCGTCTTGGCGAGCAGCAGCTCGACCCAGGAGAACATGAAGCAGAAGAACGCGGTCACGCCGATCCCGGCCGCGATCGTCGGGATGAAGATCTTGACGAAGAAGCGCCCGAACGGATAGCCGTCGACGAAAGCCGTTTCATCGAGTTCCTCTGGGTACGCCGGACATGAAGCCCTCGAGGATCCACACAGCGAGCGGGATGTTGAACAGGCAGTGGGCGAGCGCCACCGCGATGTGCGTGTCGAAGAGGCCGATCGACGAATAGAGCTGGAAGAACGGGCAGGGCGAACACCGCAGGTGGTGCCATACGGTTGGTGAGCAGCCAGAAGAAGAGGTGCTTGTCGCCGAGAAAGCGATGGCGCGAGAACGCGTACGCCGCGGGCAGCGCCACGGTCACCGAGATCACCGTGTTCATCAAGACGTACGCGAGCGAGTTGAGGTAGCCGTTGTACCACGTGGGATCGGTGAATATCTTCCGGTAGTTCTCGAGCGTGAAGTCGCGCGGCCAGAGCGTGAACGTACCGAGGATCTCGTTGGTAGTCTTGAACGACATGCTCAGCAGCCAGTAGATCGGCAGCAGCACGAAGATGATGTAGACGAGCGGCACCAACCAGGTGAAGCGCTTCATGTCACTGCCTGCCCGGTCGTCCGACGGGCACCTGTGCGCCCTCTCGGGTCGGAGCGTACGAGGTGAGCGTGGGGGCTCTTCATCCTAGTCGGTTTCGTCTTTGGTCATCACGGTATAGAAGATCCAGGACAACAGCAGTACGATGAGGAAGTAGATCAGCGACATCGCCGCCGCGGGCCCGAGATCGAAGCGCCCGAGTGCGATTTTCACCAGGTCGATCGAGAGCAGCGTCGTCGCGTTTCCCGGACCGCCGCCCGTCAGCACGAAGGGCTCGGTGTAGATCATGAAGCTGTCCATGAAGCGAAGCAGCACGGCGATGGTCAGCACGCGCTTCATCTTCGGTAACTGGATATGGCGAAATACGGCCCAGTTCGAGGCGCCGTCGATCTTCGCCGCCTGGTAGTACGCATCCGGAATTGCGGAGAGGCCCGCGTAGGCCAACAGGACGACGAGCGAGGTCCAGTGCCACACGTCCATCGCGATCAGCGTCGCCCACGCGGACACCGGCTGGCGCGTGAAGTTGTAGTCGATGCCCATGGCGTTGAGCGAACGGCCGAGCAGGCCGATGTCCGGCAGCGCGAGGATGTTCCACATCGCGCCGACGACGTTCCAGGGGATCAGCAGCGGCATCGCCATCAGCACGAGGCAGACCGAGACCCAAGGCCCGCGCCGTGGCATCGCCAGCGCGATCGCCACGCCGAGCGGGATCTCGACGGCGAGGATAATCCCGGTAAACAGCAACTGCCGTTTCAGGGCATCGTGAAAGCGCTCCGATTCGACGGTTTCCTGGAACCACTTCACGCCCTCGAAGAAGAACTGGTTGTCGCCGAAGGTCTCCTGCACCGAGTAGTTGACCACCGTCATCAGTGGAATGACGGCATTGAAGGCAACCAGCACGACCACCGGCAGGGTCAGCCACCAGGCCTTCTGATTGGTTGTCTTGGTGCTCATGCGACGCCCCAGTGCCCGCCCGGCCGCCCGAAGGGCACTGGGCGCCCCCTCGGGGGGCAGCGAACACAGTGAGCGTGGGGGCCGTTCATCTCAGCTCGTGATCCAGCCGTCGGCGTACAGCTGCGTGTGCGCGCGGTCGAGCTGCAGATGGCCGCTTTCCGAAGGCAGTGGCTGGCCTTCGCCGACCAGCAGCTTGATCGTCGTGTCGCCATGTTGCGTTTCGACGACCCGGTAGCGGCCGCTGTCCCTGACCTTGACCACCCGCACCGGGATGCCGTCCGCACCGAAACGCACGAACTCGGGCCGCACGCCGATCTCGAGCTTTGCGCCGGCGGGCGGCGTTTTCGGCGGTACGGCGAGCCTCGACCGGAAAGCCCGCGAAGCGCGGCACCCCGCCTTCGAAGGTGGCGGGCAGCAGGTTCATGCCCGGCGAACCGATGAAGTGCCCGACGAACGTGTGGCGCGGCCGTTCGAACAGCTCCACCGGCGTGCCGGTCTGCACGACCACGCCGTCGTTCATGACCACCACCTGGTCGGCGAACGTCAGCGCCTCGGTCTGGTCATGCGTGACGTAGATCATCGTCAGGCGCAGACGCTGATGCAGCTCCTTGAGCTTCGAGCGCAGGCGCCACTTGAGGTGCGGATCGATCACCGTCAATGGCTCGTCGAACATGATGACGGCGACGTCCGACCGCACCAGCCCGCGCCCGAGCGAGATCTTCTGCTTGCCGTCCGCGGTGAGTCCCGCGGCGCGCTGGTCGAGCATCGCCTCCAGGTCGAGCAGCGCGGCGATCTCGCGCACACGCTGGTCGATCTCCCGCGGCCGGCACGCCGCGGTTGCGCAGCGGGAACGCCAAGTTGTCGTAGACGCGCATCGTGTCGTAGACGACGGGAAACTGGAACACCTGAGCGATGTTGCGCGCATCCGGCGGCAACTCGGTGACGTCGCGGTCGTCGAACCATACCTCGCCTTCGGTCGGCCGCAGGAGCCCGGAAATGATGTTGAGCAGCGTCGTCTTGCCACAGCCCGACGGCCCAAGCAGCGCGTTCGCGCTGCCTTCGGCCCATTCGAGGTCGAGCCGCTTCACCGCCCAGTCCTCGTCGGCCGGCGGCGCTTCGCGGTAGCTGTGCCGCACGCCCTTCAGGCCGATGCGCGCCATGCTGGCCGTTGCCTCAGTCCGCCGCGGCCGCGACGCATCGCCCATCGGGCGCGAAGTAGAGCCCGCGCGCGACGTCGAGCCGGAAAGCGGCGAGCTCGCCGACGGCGAAGCCGTGCACGCCATGCGACTGCGAGACCCAGGTCTGCCCCTGCATGTCGAAATGCACGACGCTCTCGGAGCCACTGATCTCGGCGATCGAGACCCGACCCTCGATCGGCACCCAATCCGCGCGCGCCGCCGCGCCCTTGGCCGGCTGCACCAGGTGCGGCCGCAGCCCGAACGTGTACGATCCGTCACCCAGCCCCGCGAGCGCGCCGGCGGCCGGCCAGCTCCACCGCCTCCGTCAACGCGATGCGGCTACCGCGCTTCACGATCGGCGCGGTGTTGATGGGAGGGTCTGAGAACGCGCGTGCCGTTGTCAGGTCCAGCGGCCGGCGGTACACCTCACCGGTCTCGCCGAACTGGGAGATGCGCCCGGCATCAAGCGTCGCCGTATGCCCGCCGAGCAGGAGCGCCTCGACCGGTTCGGTCGTGGCATAGACGACCGTGCTGGTCCGATCCGCGAAAAGGCGCGGCAGCTCGTCCCTGAGTTCTTCGCGCAGCTTGTAATCGAGATTGGCGAGCGGCTCATCGAGCAGCACGAGCTCGGCGTCCTTCACCAACGCACGTGCCAGGGCAACGCGCTGCTGTTGGCCGCCGGAGAGCTCGCTTGGGCGACGGTCGAGCATCGCCGTGAGCTTCAACATATCGGCGATGCGATCGACGCGCGCGCGCACTTCCGCGGCCGGGAGTCGCCCGACCTTGAGCGGCGAGGCAATGTTCTCGCGTACGGAAAGGTGCGGGTAGTTGATGAATTGCTGGTAGACCATCGCCACGCGGCGGTTGCGAACCGGCACCCCGGTGACGTTGCGCCCGTTGATCCAGACCTCGCCCGTGCTGGGCCTGAGCAGCCCAGCCATCAGCCGCATCAGCGTGGTCTTGCCCGAGAGCGTCGGGCCGAGCAGGATGTTGAAGCCTCTCGGCGCGAGCTCGACGGTCGTCTCGTGAATGTGCGTCTCGCCGTCCACGCGCAGCGTCACGCCCTTGAGTGCAAGACTCATTCGTGCCGACTCCGCGCCTGCCGGCGGCCACCGCCGACGGGCGCAGCAACAGGCTGCGCCGCCCTCAGCAAGAACACGGCACCGGACAGAGCCGTCGCCGCGTCGGGGAAATGGCCTCTTCTCAGGCCAGCGTCAGTGCCCTACTTCCACCGCTTGACCAGTTCGTCGTAGTCGATCGTCTGACCCTTCGGCTTCTCGTTGGCAAGCTTGGCCTTCGGACCGTCTGGCTTGCCGAGCCACTCCTTGGGATCCTTCTTCGGATTCAGGCGCGGGCCGCAGCCGCCGTAGGTCTTGGCCTTCTCGTCGGCCGACTGCATGCGCGCCATGTCCTGATCCATCTCGCCGGCGAGGCGGTCCATCGCCTGCTGCGGCGTGAACGCACCGGAGTTGACATCGCCGATGTTCTGCCACCACAGCTGCGCGAGGCGCGGATAATCAGGCACGTTCACGCCGGTGGGCGTCCAGCGCACGCGGTCCGGCGAGCGATAGAACTCCACCAGTCCGCCGAGCTTCGGCGCACGCTCGGTGAACGAGGCGTGACGGATGTCGGAATCCCGGATGATCGTCAGGCCGACGTGACTCTTCTTCAGGGACACGGTCTTGGACACCGTGAACTGCGCATAGAGCCAGGCGGCCTTGCGCCGATCCAGTGGCGTGGACTTGAACATCGTCCACGAGCCAGCGTCCTGGTAGCCGAGCTTCATGCCCTCTTCCCAGTACGGGCCTTTGGGCGACGGCGCCATCCGCCACAACGGCATCCCCTGGTCGTCCACCGTGTTGTTGCCGTCCTTCTTCGGCGCGACCATCGAGGCGGTGAACGCCGTGTACCAGAAGATCTGCTGCGCGACGTTGCCCTGCGCCAGTGCCGGCAGCGACTGGTAGAAGTCGTAGTCGGCCGCGCCCGGCGGCGCATACTTGCGCAGCCACTCGTCCCACTTCCGGATGGCGTAAACGGAGGCCGGACCATTGGTCTCCCCGCCGCGAGAAACGGACGCGCCCGCCGGATTGCACGAGCCAGCCTCCATGCGGATGCCCCATTCGTCGATTGGCCGGCCGTTCGGCAAGCCCTTGGAACTGGCGCCAGCCATCGACAGCCAAGCGTCCGTCATACGCCAGCCGAGATCCGGCGCGCGCTTGCCGTAGTCCATGTGTCCATAGATGCGCTTGCCGTCGATCTGCTTGACGTGGATGCTGAAAAACTCCGCGATGTCCTCATACGCCGACCAATTGAGCGGCACACCCAGCTCGTAGCCGTAGCGCTCCTTGAATGCCTTCTTCAGGTCCGGGCGTCTGAACCAGTCGTAGCGGAACCAGTAGAGGTTCGCGAACTGCTGGTCGGGCAGCTGCCAGATCTTGCCGTCCGGGCCGGTGGTGAACGAAATGCCGATAAAGTCCTTGATGTCCAGCGTCGGCAGCGTGACGTCCTTGCCGTCGCCGGCCATCCAGTCGGTGAGGTTCACGGCCGACTGCAGCCGCGAGTGCGTGCCGATCAGGTCGGAATCGTTGATGTAGGCGTCATACAGATTGCGGTTGGTCTGCATCTGCGTCTGCACCGCCTGCACCACTTCGCCTTCGCCGAGCAGCTGGTGATTGACCTTGATGCCGGTGATCTCCTCGAACGCCTTGGTGAGTACCTTGGACTCGTACTCATGCGTCGGAATCGTCTCCGACAGCACGTTGATCTCCATGCCCTTGAATGGCTTGGCGGCGTTGATGAACCACTCCATCTCCTTCGCCTGCTGCTCCTTGGTCAGGGTCGAGGGAGTGAATTCGGTGTCGATCCACTTCTTCGCTGCGTCCGATTGGGCGTGGGTCGCCGACGCGAACGCCAATGCAAGAACGGTCGCGGCGATGCTCGACGTCAGTCGCTGTCTCCTCATCCTTGTTCTCCTTTTTGGGTTGGCGCGAGTCTTGCCAAAAAGCATCGCATCGTATAAGCGAACGAAAACGAATGTCAACAACTCATATTCGATCGTCGGGCGCGCGAAGGCGAACCGCCTTGCGGGGATGTGCCGAACACGCGTTCCAGATGCCAGTCGGCGCGGGTCGATCGCGCTCGCTCTCGAACCAAAAAAGGTTTCGGTGCCAAACGCGCGTTTCAGTCGATCCGCTCGTACGCCGGCAGCGTCAGGAACTCGACGAACGTGTCGTTGTTGACGAGATCGGCGAAGATCTGCGCCGCCTCGTCGTAGCGGCCAGCCGCGTACGCCGGCCCGAGCAGGTCGCGTATCTTCGTCATTTCCTCGGGCAGCATCGCGGCAACCATCTCCTTGGTGATCTTGCGCCCGTCGTCGAGCCGTCCTTTCGGCGAGCGGATCCACTGCCATACCTGCGAGCGCGATATTTCCGCGGTCGCCGCATCTTCCATCAGGTTGTAGATCGGCACCGCGCCCTGCCCGGCGAGCCAGGCGCCGATGTACTGGATCGCGACATTGATGTTGAGCCGCAATCCCCGCTCGGTGATGGGCGACTCGGGCTCGAACTTGAGCAGGTCGGCCGCGGTCGACTTTCACATCCTCGCGCCGCCTGGACATGATCTGATTCGGCGTGGGCATCGACCGGTTGAAGGCCTCGAGCGCGACGGGCACGAGTCCCGGATGGGCGACCCACGTGCCGTCGTGGCCCTGCGTGGCTTCGCGCTCCTTGTCCGCCTTCACCTTCGCGAACGCCTCCGCATTGGCCGCTTCGTCGTTCTTCACCGGAATCTGCGCGGCCATCCCGCCCATCGCGTGGATGTTGCGGCGGTGGCAGGTCTGGATGACGAGCTCCGCGTAGCTCTTCATGAAGTGCGTCGTCATCGTGACCAGCGCGCGATCCGCCAGGCAGAAATCCCGGTTGTTCCGGAATTTCTTGATACAGCTGAAGATGTAGTCCCAGCGGCCGCAGTTGAGCCCGGCCGAATGCTCGCGGAGCTCGTAGAGGATCTCGTCAAGCTCGAACGACGCCAGGATCGTCTCGACCAGGACCGTGGCCTTGATCGAGCCCTGCGGCAGGCCCAGCTCGTTCTGCGCCAGCACGAAGACATCGTTCCACAACCGCGCCTCGAGATGGCTCTCGAGCTTGGGCAGATAGAAGTACGGGCCGCTTCCGCGGGCGAGGAGCTCCTTCGCGTTGTGGAAGAAATACAGCGCGAAGTCGAAGATGCCGCCGGAAATCGGCTGCCCGTCGATGCGCACGTGCTTCTCCGGCAGGTGCCAGCCGCGCGGTCGCACGAACAGCACGGCGGTTTTCTCGTTCAGCCGGTACGGCTTGCCATCAGGCGACGTGAAGTCGATCTGACGGCGGATCGCGTCCCGCAGATTGAGATGCCCCTGGATGTTGTTGTCCCATTTCGGGGTGTTGGCGTCCTCGAAATCGGCCATGAACACGGAGGCGCCGGAGTTCAGCGCATTGATGATCATCTTGCGGTCGACCGGCCCGGTGATCTCGACTCGTCGATCGAGAATGTCGGCGGGAATCGGTGCGCAGGTCCAGCCGCCTTCGCGGATCGAGCGCGTTTCGGGCAGGAATTGAGGCAGCTTGCCCGCGTCCAGTTCCGCCTGGCGCACTGCACGCCGCGCCAGCAGTTCGGCGCGCCGGCCACCAAACGCGCGCTGCAGCTTTGCCGCGAACGCGACGGCCTGCGGCGTCAGGATCGCGGCGTATTCGGGCGTGACGCGGCCGGTGATTTCGATGCCGGGACCGAAACTCGTCGTGCTCATCGGGATCTCTCGCTACGGGAATGGAGGGGGCACAGTCGGCCCGAAGCCGCTGCATCGAAGGACTTCTTCAAACTTGAATCTTAACGGGTTTTGCAATGCCGTGCGAGGCGCGAAGCGCGCCTGTCAGCCAGCGCCGGAGTGCGCACGCATCGACTCCAATCGTGACCGATACCGCGGGCAGTGCCGTCTGTCCCCCGGCGACGCAATCAGGCGTTCATCAGGGAGACGACCGCCGATTGCGATCCGCCGGGATGGGGCGTCAAACCGCCAACTGCGGGTTGAGCCTTTGTGGTCCGCTGTGCAGCTTGTTGAGCGCGTTCAGATAAGCCTTCGCCGACGCGCAGATGATGTCGGTATCCGCGCCGTTGCCATTGACGATACGGCCGTCCCGCTCGAGCCGCACCGTCACTTCGCCCTGCGCGTCGGTACCGGTGGTGATGGCGTTGACCGAGAACAGCAGCAGCTTCGAACGCGACGGCGCCATCTGCTCGATCGCCTTGAACACCGCGTCGACCGGACCGTCGCCGTTCGCATCCGCGCGCAGTTCGTGCGCCGCCGGCGGTCATCGCGACGCTCGCGTGCGGCACCGCGCCTGTCTCGGACACGACTTTCAGCTTCGACAGCCGGTAGTGCTCGTGCTCGGGCGTCAGCTCCTCGTCGGACATGAGCGCGTGCAGATCCTCGTCGAAGACCTGGCCCTTCTTGTCGGCCAGCTCCTTGAACTTCGCGAAAGCATGATTGACCGCCTCGTCGCCGGGAAGCTCGATGCCGAGTTCCGCCAACCTGGTCTTGAACGCATTGCGGCCCGAGAGCTTGCCGAGCGAGAGCTTGTTCGCGTTCCAGCCGACGTCCTCGGCCCGCATGATCTCGTAGGTCTCGCGGTGCTTCAGCACGCCGTCCTGGTGGATGCCGGACTCGTGCGCGAACGCGTTGGCCCCGACGATCGCCTTGTTCGGCTGCACGGGGAAGCCGGTGATGCTGGAGACGAGCTTCGACGCCGCGACGATTTGCGTGGTGTCGATCCTCGTCGTGCACGGAAAGACATCCTTGCGGGTCTTCACCGCCATCACGAGCTCTTCGAGCGAGGCGTTGCCCGCGCGCTCGCCCAGCCCGTTGATCGTGCACTCGACCTGGCGCGCGCCGTTCATCACGGCGGCGAGCGAGTTGGCGACCGCCACGCCCAGGTCGTTGTGGCAGTGAACCGACCAGACCGCGCGATCCGAGTTCGGAATGCGCTCGCGCAACGATGCGATCAGCGCGCCGAACTGCCACGGCATCGTGTAGCCGACGGTGTCCGGGATGTTGACGGTCGTGGCACCCGCCGCGATCGCCGCCTCGAGCAGCCGGCAAAGGAAATCCGGCTCCGAGCGGCCGGCGTCCTCCGGCGAGAACTCGACGTCGTCGGTGTATTGCCGCGCCCACCCGACCGCCTTCACCGCCTGCGCCAGCACCTCGTCCGGCGTCATCCGGAGCTTCATCTGCATGTGGATGGGCGAGGACGCGATGAACGTGTGAACCCGGCCCGATCGGGCCGGCTTGATCGCCTCGCCGCAGCGGCGCACATCGTTCTCGTTGGCGCGCGCGAGGCCGCACACCGTGCTGTCCTTGATCGCGCCCGCGATCGCGTGCACCGCCTCCCAATCCCCGTTCGACGACGCCGGGAAACCCGCTTCGATGACGTCGACCTTGAGCCGCTCGAGCTGCTTCGCGATCCGCATCTTCTCTTCGCGGGTCATCGATGCGCCGGGGCTCTGCTCGCCGTCGCGCAAGGTCGTGTCGAAAATGATCAAGTGATCTGTCATGGCCCTCTCCGAAAGGACACGTGTTGCCGGTGAAAAGCGCTCTCGCCGACGTGGGCGCCAGCGGAACTTGCGGGGGTACTACGAGTGGGGTGTGATTATGTGCGCGCGAGGCGCAGCAGCAGCAGCAGAGGCCGCCCGGGAGGGAGGAGAGCGCGAGGATCGCGCGGCGGCCGTCGATGTAATTGCTGCTCATTGGTCGAAACTATAACCGCAAGCAGGCGGCTCGGGCAAGGGGGTAGCGCCTCGCGACCCGCCGGAGGCGTTCCGCGCGCGGCCACACGTCACTCCGCCGGCGCCGACCGGCGACGCCGCTTGGCGGCCATCCAGACGAGGCCGATATAACCGGAAAGCCCGTACGCGACGATGCCCGCGAACAGCACGATCGCCGGCTGGTAGGACACGAGCGCGATCGTCAGCACGATCAGGAAGATGGTGAGGAACGGCACGCTCTTCTTGAGGTTGAAGGCCTTGAAGCTGTAGTACTTCACGTTGCTGACCATCGTGAGGCCGGCGAATGCCGTGATCGTCCACGCCCACCACTTGAGGCCCGCCGGATCGATGTTGTAATCGTCGATGATCCAGACGAATCCCGCGACCAGGGCCGCGGCGGCCGGGCTCGGCATGCCGGTGAACCAGCGCTTGTCGGTGACCTCCAGCATCGTGTTGAAGCGCGCCAGCCGCAACGCGGCGCCGGCGACGTAGACGAACGCGGCGATCCACCCGAGGCGGCCCATCCCCTTTAGCGCCCACTCGTAGATGATCAACGCGGGCGCTGCGCCGAAGCTCACCATGTCGGCAAGACTGTCGTACTCCGCCCCGAACGCGCTCTGGGTCCGCGTGAGGCGCGCGACGCGCCCGTCGAGTCCGTCGAGCACCGCCGCGACGAAGATCGCCACGGCCGCCTGGTCGAAGCGCAGGTTCATCGCCTGCACGATCGCATAGAAGCCGGCGAACAGCGCAGCCGTCGTGAACAGATTCGGCAGGAGGTAGATCCCACGCCGCCGAACCCGATTCTTCTGCAGCACGCGCTGGGTATCGAAATCGGTCATGACCCGGCAAAGGTAGCACAAACCACGACCTCGGCGGCGCGGGGGACGCGGCGCCGCGGGCCCGCCACGTCAGCCGTCCGGCAGGTCGGCCAGTATCGACTCGGTCGCGTATACCGTGTCCCCCACGGCGACGCGTGGCCGCGCGGTGCGATCGACGTAAACGTCGACGCGCGAGCCGAACCTGATGAAGCCGTAGCGCTGGCCGCGTGCGAGCCTGTCGCCGGGCTTCGCGTAGCAAAGAATTCGGCGTGCGATCAGGCCGGCAACCTGCACGCAGGTGACGTCTGCGCCGCGGTCGGTGCGCAAGTGCAGGGCGCTGCGCTCATTCTCGAGGGACGCCTTGTCGAGCGCGGCGTTGAGGAAGCTACCAGCGTGGTACCAGGCATTGACGACCGTGCCGTCGACGGGGCTGCGGTTCGAGTGGACGTTGAAAACGTTCATGAACACGCTGATCTTCAGGGCCTCACGATCAAGGTAGGGGTCGCGCGCCGTCTCGACCCGAACGATCCTGCCGTCTGCCGGAGACAGCACGGCGTTGCGCTCCGACGGAACGACGCGCGGCGGATCGCGAAAGAACTGGACGATGAAGAGCAGCGCGGCCCACGCCAGCGCCGCAACGAACCAGACCTGCGCGGCGGACAATGCGACGGCCCCGACCAGCGCCATAGCGACGAACACCCACCCTTCCCGGGCGATGATCGGATGCGGATAGTTCGACATCGCCGATCCGCGCAAGCGCGAACGTCACTTGCCTACATCGTAGGTGCGGGCCGCGCGCTCGTCGGCCTGCCGCTTGACGGACTCCTCCAGTCCGCGCGCCCGGTCCATCGGGGCGGTCGGCGCCACCTGCACCGTGCCGACGTCGACCGCGTCGATGCCGCTCGCTGCCGGCGCCCGCGCGCGCTCACCCGGGCTCCCCGCCTCCATCGGTGCTGCAGCACCCGGCACGAGACCGTACTGCCTGAGCGCGTCCTTCGCGAGCAGGCCGACGATAACGACGGCGAGCAGGATCACGATGAGGCCGATCCACCCGCCCTGCCTTCCGATGCGCATGTCCTTCATGGCTAGTTGCGCGACTGGTCGACCAGCTTGTTCTTGCGGATCCACGGCATCATCGAGCGCAGCTTCGCACCGACCTGCTCGATCGAATGCTCGGCCGTCAGGCGGCGATGCGAGAGCAGCGTCGGCGCGCCGGCGCGATTCTCGAGAATGAAATCCTTCGCGTATTCGCCGCTCTGGATGCGGGTCAGCGCCTCTCGCATCGCCCACTTGGTCTCGTCGGTGATGATCTTCGGTCCGGTCACGTACTCACCGTATTCGGCGTTGTTCGAGATCGAGTAGTTCATGTTGGCGATCCCGCCTTCGTAGATCAGATCGACGATGAGCTTGACCTCGTGCAGGCACTCGAAATACGCCATCTCGGGCGAGTACCCGGCCTCGGTCAGCGTCTCGTAACCGGCCTTGATCAGCTCGACCAGCCCGCCGCAAAGCACGGCCTGCTCGCCGAAGAGATCGGTTTCGGTCTCCTCGCGGAAATTGGTTTCGATCACGCCTGCCCGCGCGCCTCCGATCGCGGCGGCGTACGACAGCGCCACGTCGCGCGCCTTCTTCGACGCGTCCTGGTGGACCGCGATGAGCATCGGCACGCCCCCGCCCTGCGTATAGGTCGAGCGCACCGTGTGGCCCGGGGCTTTCGGCGCGATCATCACGACATCGAGGTCCGCGCGTGGGACCACCTGCCCGTAATGGATGTTGAATCCATGTGCGAACGCAAGCGTCGCGCCTTTCCTGATGTGCGGCTCGACGCCTTCCTTGTACACCGCGGCGATGTGCTCGTCCGGCATCAGCATCATCACGATGTCGGCCCCCTTGACCGCAGCGTCGACGTCGGCGACCTTGAGTCCCGCCTTCTTCGCCTTGTCCCACGAGACGCCGCCGCGACGCAATCCGACCGTCACCTTGACGCCCGAGTCGTGCAGGTTGAGCGCGTGTGCGTGACCCTGCGAGCCATAGCCGACGATCGTCACCTTGCGCCCTTTGATCAGGGACAGGTCGGCGTCTTTTTCGTAGTAGATCTTCATCTTTCCACCCTTCCATTGTCGTCACGCCGGCCGCTTGCCCGCGATTCGGCGATCCGCTGTATTCGTTCCCTGTTCCCTGTTCCCTGATACCTAGACCCTCAGTATCCGTTCCCCCCGACCGATCCCGGACGCCCCGGTGCGCACCGTCTCCAAAATCACGCCCGGCTCCATCGCCTGCAGGAACGCGTCGAGCTTGCTGCCGGTTCCGGTGAGCTCGATCGTATAGCTCTTGTCGGTGACATCGAGGATGCGCCCACGAAAGATGTCGGCGAGGCGCTTCATCTCCTCGCGATCCTTGCCCGCCGCGCGCACCTTGACGAGCATCAGCTCGCGTTCGATATGGTTTCCTTCGGTCAGGTCGACGACCTTGACGACATCGACGAGCTTGTTCAACTGCTTGGTGATCTGCTCGATGACATCGTCGGAGCCCACGGTGACGATCGTCATCCGCGACATCGTCACGTCCTCGGTCGGCGCCACGGTAAGCGACTCGATGTTGTACCCGCGCGCCGAGAAGAGCCCCGAGATCCGCGACAGTGCCCCGGCCTCGTTTTCGACCAGGATCGAAAGAATGTGCCGCATGGTCAGTTCCCCCCCGATGGCGCTTTGCGCCCTCCCCCCAAAGGGGGGCGAGCGCCTTGGGGCGGCCCGGCGGCGCTCACAGCTCCTCCGCCAGGATCATCTCGGTGAGCCCCTTGCCACCAGGCACCATCGGGAACACGTTCTCCGTCTGGTCAGTGATCACGTCGACGAAGACGAGTCGATCCTTGTGCCGGAACGCCTCCTTCAGCGCGCCCTCGACATCGACCGGGCGCTCGACCTTGATGCCGACGTGCCCATAGGCCTCGGCGAGCTTCACGAAATCGGGGAGCGCGTCCATGTACGACTCGGCGTACCGGTTGCCGTAGAAGAACTCCTGCCACTGGCGCACCATGCCCATGTAGCGATTGTTGAGGTTCACGATCTTGATCGGCAGGTGGTACTGCTTGCAGGTCGACAGCTCCTGCAGGCACATCTGGATCGACGCCTCGCCGGTCACGCACACGACGGTCGCGCCGGGGTTCACGAGCTGCACACCCATTGCCGCCGGCAGGCCGAAGCCCATCGTGCCGAGTCCGCCCGAGTTGATCCAGCGGCGCGGCTTGTCGAACCTGTAGTACTGCGCGACCCACATCTGGTGCTGGCCGACATCCGAGGTGATGAACGCGTCGCCCTTGGTGATCTCGTAGAGCTTCTCGACGACGTACTGCGGCTTGATCAGCTCGCTCTTCCGGTCGTACTTGAGGCAGTCCTTGCGCTGCCAGTCCTTGATCTCGGCCCACCACGCCTTGAGTGCCGCGGCATCCGGGCGCTGCGGCGAGCTCTCGATCAGCTTCAGCATCTCGTCGAGCACGTCTGCAACGTAACCGACGATCGGCACGTCGACCTTCACGCGCTTGGAGATCGACGAGGGGTCGATGTCGATGTGGACGATCTTGCGGTCGCTGCGGAAGAAGTGCTGCGGATTGCCGATCACCCGATCGTCGAAGCGTGCGCCGACAGCGAGCAACACGTCGCAATGCTGCATCGCCATGTTGGACTCGAACGGTGCCATGCATGCCCAGCATTCCGGTGTACTGTGGGTCGGTGCCCGGGAAACCGCCGAGACCCATCAGCGTGTTGGTGCACGGAAAGCCCAGTAGCCGCACGAGACGCGTGAGCTGCGCCGCCGCGTTGTTCAGGACGACGCCGCCTCCCGTATAGACCATGGGCCGCTTGGCGTCGAGCAGCAGCTGCACTGCCTTCTTTATCTGCCCGGCGTGGCCTTTCGTCACCGGGTTGTACGAGCGCAGCGCGACTGTCTTCGGATACGCATACTCGGTCTTCGCCTGCGTCACGTCCTTCGGGATGTCGACCAGCACCGGTCCGGGACGGCCGGTTGCCGCGAGGTAGAAGGCCTTCTTGATCGTGACCGCGAGGTCCTTGACGTCCTTCACCAGGAAGTTGTGCTTGACGCACGGCCGGGTGATGCCGACGGTGTCGCATTCCTGGAACGCATCCTGGCCGATCGCATGCGTGGGCACCTGGCCGGTGAGGACGACCATCGGGATCGAGTCCATGTACGCGGTGGCAATGCCCGTCACCGCGTTGGTCACGCCGGGGCCGGAGGTCACCAGGCAGACGCCGATCTTGTGGCTCGATCGCGAGTACCCGTCCGCGGCATGCGCGGCGCCCTGCTCGTGTCGAACCAGCACGTGCTTGACCTTTTCTTGCTTGAAGAGCTCGTCGTAGATGTTGAGCACCGCGCCGCCCGGATAGCCGAAGACGTATTCCACGCCTTCCTCCTGCAGACAACGGATGACGATTTCCGCACCGGTGAGTTGCATGGCATCACCTTACGTGAAAAGGTAGACCCCCTTGCGCAGGCTTGCGCGCGGGCCCCGAAAGTCGCTTAGCTGGACCGCATGGCGCGCATGGGGTTGAGCACGCCGACCTGGGCTTTACCGGATAGAAAGCCGCACTTTGGAAACCACCGGCGCAACCCCTAGGGATTCTCCGCCCGCGCTCGTGACGCGGCGAAGGGGGCTGCGACAGCCGTTGTTGCGACACAACATCGGTCCCGCGGGACCAACTTTCGCACCTTACCCGCCTCCACTTTCCGGGTCAAGTCTGCTGCATTGCACAACGCGCGTCTCTCGATGGCCCCCTATAATTCGATCGATAGGGAACAACCGGCCTGTTGCCGGCGGCGACCGGGACCGCGCGAACGGCGCGTCCGGTCCGGAACCTCGAGCCGTTCCCGAAAAGCGCTCACGGATCCGGCTCTGGCCTCTTCTCAAGAAATCTCGACGTTTCTGGCCGAGGTCGAGCGCCGCGCGTTCAAGCATGCGATGTTTGCACTGCGCGACGAGGATGCCGCGCTCGACGTCGTCCAGGATGCGATGCTCAAGCTCACGGAGAAATATGCCCAAAAGCCCGCTGCGGAACTCCCGCTCCTGTTCCACCGGATCCTCCGGAACGCGATCAACGACCATTTCCGGCGAAACAAGGTCCGTTCGGCCTGGACGACCCTGCTTTCGTCGCTGGGCAAGGGGGACGAAAAGGACGACGATTTCGACCCGCTCGAGACGCTGGCGGCGAAGTCGGATTCCAATGCAACTGCCGACCCCGCGGGACAACTCGAGCAGCGGCAGATCATGGCCATCATCGAGCGCTCGCTCGCGCGCCTTCCGGCGCGTCAACGGGAAGCATTTCTGCTGCGTTACTGGGAAGAACTCGATGTGGCGGAAACCGCGGCCGCGATGGGCTGTTCGGAGGGCAGCGTCAAGACACACTGCTCGCGCGCGGTACACGCTCTAGCCGAGTTGCTGAAGGCCCAAGGGGTGACGTTATGAGCACGGACGACAAGGATTTGCCCAAGAAAATAGTCACTTATCTTGACGCGGCCACCGCGGAGCTCAAAGCCGGGACGACCTACCGTCTCCAGCTCGCACGGCAGGAGGCATTGGCACGTTTGTCCGAGCCGAAGCGCGCGACCGAGCTCGAGCTCGCGGGTGCCGCCGGCGGCGGAGGATCGGGCACGGTGGGGGGTGGTCGCGGCTTTTGGGCCAGCGGTCGACTCTGGCTGGGCATCGCAATCATCGTCGCCGCCGGATTCGGCTTTCTGCAGTGGGACGCCTACCAGCAAATGACCGATATCGAGGAAACGGACGCGGAGCTCCTGTCGTCCGATCTGCCAATCGACGCCTACCTGGATCGGGGATTCCAGAATTGGCTCACGCTCGTCAGCGACGACTGATCCGCACATTCATGCTGGCGCTTGCGCTCGCGGCCAGTGCGGCCACAAGCGCGCTCGCCCAGCCCCTCGGCATCGGCTCGCCGGCCTGGAAGGATCTCTCACCGTCCGAGCAGCAGATCCTGTCGCCGCTGGCCCCGGACTGGGACAAACTTGACGCCGGCCGCAAGCAGAAATGGCGCGGCATCGCGCAACGCTACCCGAAGATGGCCCCCGACCAGCAGGAGCGCGTTCAGCAGCAGATGCAGAGCTGGGCACGGCTTTCGCCGGAGCAACGGCAGGCGGCCCGTGAGCAGTACCGCGCGTTGAGGTCGCTTCCGCCGGAGAAAAAGCAGGAAGTGCGCGAGCGTTGGGAGCAATACCAGAGCCTTCCGCCGGAGGCGAGGCAGGAACTAGCCACGCAGCCGCCACCGGGACCGCCGCGATCCGCACGCGGCGCCCGCCCCGGGCCGGCGCTGCCGCCGCCCTCGCCCGTCCCACCGGGCAACCCTCCTCCTCCGAGCGCACCGCCATCGAAGTGAGCGGCGCTTGAGCGACCGCGCCGATGGCACGGCACCGGTCGACGCATCGAGCCGACGTCCGACTGCGTCCCTTCCGCGGCGCTTGTGCGCCCTCGGCTACGAGGCGTTGCTGCTTGCGGCGTTGATCCTCATGGTCGGCTTTCTGACGGTTCCGTTGGCGGGTCCGCCACCCGGCCGCATCCCGCGTCCCGCGATCCCCGACGCACCGGCGCGCCTTCTTGCGGCGTGCCTCGTTATTGCCGCCGCGGGTTTGTACTTCACATGGTCGTGGAGTGGCGGGCGTCGTACCCTGCCGATGAAGACCTGGGGGCTACGGCTCGAACGACGAGACGGGCGCCCGATCGACGCCAAGACGGCGCTCATACGCTACCTCACCGGATGGATCGGCCCGGCCGCGGGTCTCGCCGCCTATGCCGCCCTCCAGCCCATGGGCCTCGGGGCGTACGCGACGTGGCTCGTCGCGCTGAATTTCCTGTGGGCGCTCGCCGACCCCGAACGGCAGTTCCTGCATGATCGGATCGCGGGAACGCGCATTGCCCGCGCGACCGATCACTGAGTCCTCAAGCGGCAACGCGTTCGGCACGCGCCAGCGCAACACCGACCGCGATCAGCACCATGCCGGCCAGCGCCAGCACGTCCAGCGTCTCGCCGAATGCAAGCCAGGCCATGACGGCGGTGACAGCGGGCACGAGGAAGAACAGCCGGGCGACATTGGCGGCAGCCCCGTGGCGCAGCAGCCAATAAAGCAAGCTGATCGCTCCCACCGACAGCACGATCACGGACCACCCGAGCGCGAAGGCGAACTCGGGTGTCCACCGGACCGGGGTGTCCTCAAATGCCAGCGCGAGCGGCAGGTAGACGAGCGCGCACGCTCCGAACTGAATCACTGCGCCGCTGCGCAGGTCGACGTGCGCGCAGTAGCGCTTCTGATAGAGCGTGCCGACGCTGATGCCTGCGAGCGCCACGGCAATGGCGACGAGTCCGACCAGGCTCGTGGTCATGTCCACCTTGTGCCGGACCACGAGGTAGACACCGCCGAGCCCGAATACGAGACCCAGCCATTGCCGGGGAACGACTCGCTCCGCCAGCCAGCCGCGCGCGATGGCAACCGTGACGATCGGCTGCAGGCCGACCAGCATCGCGGCGGTGCCTGCGGCCATTCCGCTAGCGAGCGCGACAAACACGCCTCCGAGGTACGCGCCGTGGACGAGCCACGCCGAGACGGCGACGTGCCCGGCCTGGGCCAGCGTGTGCGGCCATGCCGCACGCGTCGCAATGGCGACAATAGCCATAAGGAACGCGACGAGTGCGAAGCGGTAGAGCAGAAACGTCAGCGGCGGCGCAAAGGGCAACCCGTACTTTGCCGCAATGAAGCCGGTACTCCAGAGCAGCACGAACAACCCCGGAAACACCAGCTGGCGGCGCGCGTGGGCGGTGTCGGTCATCGCAGGCGCTTCGAAGGACGGGCCAGCGGCGCGCGGGCGTCCCGCCCCGGCGCTGGCCGCAGCTGGGACCGGCGGCGGCGCTGCGCCGACGGTCAGGATTGTTGCTGGGGAATCGCGGCCCGGAAGCGCACGATCGCGTCGACGATTTCCTTCTTTGCGTCCTCGGCGCCGACCCAGCTGCCGACGCGAACCCATTTCCCCGGTTCGAGATCCTTGTAGTGCTCGAAGAAGTGCGCGATCTGCTGGGTCTGGATCTCGGGCAGGTCGCGGGGGGACTGCACGGCGCGATACAGCGACGAGAGCTTGTCGATCGGAACCGCGAGTATCTTCGCGTCGCCACCGGCCTCGTCGTCGAGCTTCAGCATCCCGACGGGACGGCAGCGAACCACGACGCCCGTGATCAGCGGCACCGGGGACAGGACGAGAACGTCGCAGGGGTCGCCATCGTCGGAAAGCGTATTCGGGATGTACCCGTAGTTGCACGGGTAATGCATTGCCGTCGACATGAAACGATCGACGAACACCGCGCCCGTTTCCTTGTCGACCTCGTACTTGATCGGATCGGCGCGCATCGGGATCTCGATGATTACGTTGCAGTCGTTCGGAACGTCCTTACCGGCGGGTACGCGGTCGAGGTTCATCGTGGGGTGGCCTGGGTGCGCAAGGGAGCGCCGATTATACCGGCCGCATGGCGCCCGCCCGATACGCGTCGGCGTAACGGACATAGACAGCAGCGCCTTGCGCGAACCACTCGCGCTCCTCGGGCTTGACCCGGCGGAACGCACGCGCCGGACGCCCCGCCCAGATCCAGCCCGCCTTGACGACCGTGCCGGCTTCGACCCACGCCCGCGCGCCGATGCAGCCACCTGCCTCGACGACGACCCCATCGGCGAGCTCGCTTCCCATGCCGATCAGCGCGTCGTCCTCGATCACGGCAGCACCCATCCGGACGTTGTGACCGATCGTCACGCGCGCGCCGATGACGATGTCGCCGCGCCGCGCGGTGGTGACGAGCAACGAATTGTCCTGCACGTTGGTGCGCCGTCCGATCGCAACGCGAGCGCCGTCGGATGTTACGACGCACCCGAAGAAGACGCTCGCATCGTCCGCCACGCTCACGTTACCGGCGAGTAATGCAGTGGGGGCGATGTACGCGCGAGCGATTCGGGGCGCCTGACCGTGGCTCGCATGAGCGCGCGGGGCCGCCCCAAGCGCGAATTGCTCCCTCTCGGAGGGACGGCGCGCAGCGCCAAGGGTGCCCCAATAATGCGCGCTCGTGTGCGACTCCACGTCGAACGGCGGCAGATCCGACGATGTGGTGAGCTGGGACTTCGAACCTGCGCGAATTGCGGCGGCGGCAGCAGCAAGCTCGACCGCGTCGATCTCGCGGGAGGGCGTCGCCGGATTGCCTTCGTAAAGCCAACCCCCGGCGAGCCGCTTGCGGGGCGGAACCAGGCTACCGGCGCTGATCAACGCGCCCGCGCCGACGTGCGCTCCGTCCATCACGACTGCCGCATCCCCGACGACGACCCGGTCCTCGACCGTACACGCGTGGACCAGCGCGTAGCGCCCGACCGTCACCTGGTGGCCGACCGTCGCGCCCAGCAGGCTGTCCGCAATGTGCACGGTCGCGCGCTCTGCGAAGTATGCATCTGCGCCGATTCGAATCCACTCGCCGTCAGCGCGTGCCGTTGCAAACTCGCGCATCGTCAGACCCGCCCCGGCGACCGTGCGGCCAACGACGGCCGCGTTCGGCGCCAATACGAAGGGTGCGGTCAACGCCGGCAGGAAATCGAGGTAGGGAAGTTGCATGTCGAGCGTCGGCCAAATGTCATGCCCCGCCTCCGATGCGGATTGCCGCGAGCAGGCGCAGCGCGCCCGCGTGCGGGGACAGCGTGCGTTCATTCAGTTGCGCGAGCAGTTGCGATACCTGGCCCGCGCGATGGCGCAGGAACTGCTCGCGCAGGATCTCCTCGCCGGCCTTGAGGAGCCGCCGCTCGTTGATCTCGCTTCGCCGCGCTACTATCTCGCCGCTGGCGACGAGTGCGGTGCGATGGGCATCGATGACCGTCAGCAGCTCGTCCGCACCCTCTCCGCGCGCGGCCGACGTGGGGACGACCGGAACGCGCCAGGAACCACCGCGTGGAAGTGCAAGTCCCAGGGCCAGCAGGTTCTCGAGATCGAGAATCGCCTTTTGCGCGTCAGGGCGGTCGCACTTGCTGACAACGTGCACATCGGCAATCTCGAGGATGCCGGCCTTGATCGCCTGGATGTCGTCGCCCAGTCCCGGCGCGGAGACGACGACCGTCGTGTGCGCGGCGCGAGCAACGTCCACCTCGTCCTGCCCCACGCCTACGGTTTCGATGAGCACCATCGCGTACCCCGCGGCATCGAGCACGTCGACAGCCTCCAGCACGCCACGAGCGAGGCCGCCCAGTGCGCCGCGGGTCGCCATGCTGCGCACGTACACACCCGGATCCCCCGCCACTTCGCCCATCCGGACCCGGTCACCGAGTATGGCACCGCCGGTAAACGGACTCGACGGATCGATCGCGATGATGCCAACCTTGCGCCCCGATCTGCGAATTGCGGCGGTGAGCTTCGCAATCAGTGTCGACTTGCCGCTCCCCGGAACACCGGTGATGCCGACGACATGAGCCCGGCCCGCATGGCGGAATACGGCTTCCAGCGCGGCGCGACATTCGTCCGCGCCGGCCTCCGCCCGCGTCAGCAACCGGGCGATTGCACGCACGTCGCCGGCGAGCACGCCGGGAACGAGATCCAGCGACGGGACGCGCGCTATCGCCACAGCTCCACCTTATCTCCACGCTCTCGCAGCCGTTCCGCGCGTCCCTGGATGAAGCGCTGGAACGACGGCTCGTTCCGATACGCGCCGCTCGCCACATAGTCGAGCGACGACGCGAGGTGGAAGGGCCGCAGGTACGCATCGATCCGGAACACTTCCGTGCCACGATCGTCGAAGAAGATAACGGTGGGGGTATATGCCACGCCGAGCTCGGTTGCCCAGGCGTTGGCGGTCGTCGTCCGGCCATCCGGCGTGGTGAGCTCGGTAGGTGCGCCGAGCGCGAAACGCGCGACGTCGAACTGTGCCAATAGCGAACGAACGCCTGCACGCTTGAATCCTTCTCTGTGCAGCTCGTCACAGGCCGCGCAGCCCGTTGTTTCGAACACGACCGCGATCGGCTTGCCGCCAAGCTTCCGCGCAAGGTCGTATGGCGGCTTCACGAAAAAGGCCTCCTCGTGCAAGCGGGCGCTGGCCGGCGCCCGTGCCGCCCGCTTCAGGTACGCGGCAAGCGTTTCACCCCGCGCGGCCTCACCCGCGGCGTAATCGAGCACCGCCTCGAACAGATGCGGCGGGTAATACCCATTGAGCCTCGCCACCACCGCACCCTGCTCGTCGAAGAAGACCAGCGTCGGCGTGAACTGCACGTCCAACAGTCGGGCGAATTCCTTTTCGGGCAGCACACGTCCGTCGAGCCAGGTCACCTCGCGGGCGCCCCAGATGTCGAGCGCTATCGCAACGAAATGGCGCCGCGTCTTTTCCACGATGCTGCGCTGCGAGAAATTGATGAGCATCAACTTCCGGCAATAGGGACACCCGTCCTGGCCGAAGTAGAGCATCAACCGCCGGCCATCGCGCGCGGCGTCCCGTATGTCCTCGCCAATGTCGAGGAATGACTCGGTGAACCAGCGCGGAATCTCGATGGGTTGCGGCACACGCACCTGCGCGCCGGTGCCGCCGGCGACAAGCGTCGACAGGAAGACGGCGGCAAGCAAATGACGCATCGATACTTTCATCGTACGGCGGCAGGTTCCGATCAGTGTACGACGCCAACGTCGCCATCGGGAATCGTGTCGGGCTTGAACAGCAGCGGCAATCCGGTTTCGGGAGCGCGGTCCGGGTAGACCCCTCGCAGCAGGCGAACGTCGGTGACCCGGCAGTCCCGCAACAGGTCGAGCAACATCGTCGCGACGTCGCCCACGCGATCGAGCTCAAAAAGCGGACAACGGAAACCCTCGGCGTCCCGCGGCTCGAGCGGCGAGGACAGCGACAGGCGAAGCTCGCCGCCTCCAGGCGCATCCGCCGCGCGATGCGCACTCAACACCGCGGTGGGCTCGCCGACACGGGAGCGAAGGTTGCGAATTGCATTGCTTGCGAACACCTGGGCCGATACCTCACGCTGCGCGGCGCGACCCTGCCGAAGCGCACGCAACGGATTTTGCGGCGCGCGCGGCAACGCCAACACCGAAAGCTGGCTCGTGCCCAACTGCCGGGCCAGTTCCCGCGTCAAGTCCTGGCCCCACGTTCCGACCGTGGCGTCGGCCAGAAGATCGAGGCCCGGTCTGGCGATCGCGGTGCCGACGAGAAAGCGCAAATGCACGCCCTCGCCGCGGGCGCGGATCGCAAGCGGCGCCGGCGCAAGGTCGCGCTCGCGCAACGCCGGACCGACGCTCATCGCGGGCAAGCGCTGCCACTCGGCGAGACGGGAAAGCCGAGTGATGTCGATCGCGTCGGCGCCTACAAGCACATTCGCGAGTGCGATGCTCCGATTGCCGGACAGGCTTCCGTGCGCCATCAGAATCGCCGCCAGCGCGGCGGAATCCGCGAGCACGCCCGGGATGACCGTGTCCTCGCCCGTCGCTCCTTCGCTCCCGACAACGATGACGAGCGGGATCGCGAATACCGTGCCGGCGACGCCGGCCCCTGCTTCACGCGTCGCGTCGTCCCATATGCCGTCGAGCGTGCGCCAGAGCAGGCGTGCGACCGCGACCGACGGCGCGCCGGCAAACGTCGCTGCAAGGGCGTCACCGGCGCCTCGGAGGAGGTAATCGAGCGCCGCGCGAATCTGCAGGCCGAGAGCATCCGCCTCTCGCGCCGTTTGCGCCTCGAGGCATGCGTCGGCCAACGCATAGAGCGTCCGCGCCTCCGATGTCGCGGCGGCTGCAGCGGGAAAAAGACGTGGGTCGGGAATCATGGCCAGGCCGTCGAGCGCATTGCCGATTGGCTCAAAAACAGAACGGACCCTGTGCCAGCGACGGTGTCCCGACCAGGGCGCGCCAGATCCCGATGGCCGCGAACGACGCGAGCAGCACCGCAGCTGCCAGCCGGATCCGCCGCGCTTCAAGCCAGGTCCTGGCCCGGGCTGCTGCCACGCCGGCAACGACCAGATTCGGCAACGTGCCCACCCCGAACGCCAGCATCACGGCGGCGCCCTGCACCGGGCCGCCCGCAAACAGGGCGACCGGGAGCACGCTGTAGGTCAACGCGCAGGGAACCAGTCCCCAGATCATCCCGGTCGCATAGCGCGCCGAAGTGGAGCGCACGACGAGGAGCGGCCGCGCGGCCGGGAGCACCTTGCCGAACACGCTCGAACCGGCTCGCTGCAGCCACGAGTGTCCTTCGCGTCTACCGGCGATGCCGATCGCGAGGCCGAGCAGGAACAGGTTGGCGACAACGTAGAGCCCCCGCTGCAAAGGCAGCAAGGAAGCACTGGAGGACAATGCCAGCGCCCCGGCGCTTCCTGCCACGGCACCGAGGAGCACGTAGGTCGTGATACGGCCCAGATTGTAGGGTAGTTGGCGTCGGGCGAGATCCCTTGCCCGCAGGAGCGGTCTTCCCTGTGCCGCAGCCGGCATCCCCGAGCCGGCGATCGCGGCAAGGAATCCGCCGCACATCGCGATGCAGTGCACGCCGCCGAGGATTCCTGCAAGCCAGGCGCCGATCAGGGCCGACAAGGCCATTGTGGCCCCCCTGCGGCAAAATGCCGCGCGTCGGCGAACCGGCCATTCGCCAGGGCGAAGTAGAACGCGCCCCCCGCCGCTGTCAAGACCGAATATCCTGTTCTCCTTGGCCATTTCGATCTAAACTGGTCAGGCTTGACCCAGATCAACCGGCGCTTTTCCGCTTCGATCACCGCACAATGACGCTTCCAGCGAAACCCCTGCACGGCATTGCCGCACTGACGCCGCGGATGGCCAGTCCCGCGCCGGCCGCGCCGGTGATCTCGATCCGGGACCTCAAGGTGCATTGCTCGACGTGCAGCATGCGCGAGCTCTGCCTGCCGCTCGGTCTCAATCCCGAGGAAATGAAGCTGGTGGACGCCGCGCTCGGGAACCGGGTCAAGCTCAAGAAGGGCGACACGCTCTACCGCGCGGGCGAATCCTTCGCCTCGCTGTTCGCGATCCGGCTGGGCTCGCTCAAGACCACCGTGCTCGCCGAGGACGGCCGCGAGCAGGTTTCCGGCTACCACATGCTCGGCGACATTATCGGTCTGGACGGCATCGGCACCGATCGGCACGGCTGCCAGGCGATCGCGCTCGAGGATACCGAGGTCTGCGTGCTCCCATTCGAGCGGCTGGAGGACCTCGCGCGCAACGTCCCGCCGCTGCAGCATAATCTGTATCGCTTTCTGTCCAAGGAAATCTCGCGCGACCACAATATCATGCTGTTGCTCGGCAGCATGCGCGCGGAAGAGCGCCTCGCGGTGTTCCTTCTGAATCTCGCGGAGCGTTACCGCCGCCGAGGCTATTCCTCCACCGAGTACGTGCTGCGGATGACCCGCGAGGAAATCGGCAGCTACCTCGGCCTCAAGCTCGAAACGGTCAGTCGCCTTTTCTCCCGCTTCCAGGAAGAGGGCCTGATCCAGGTGCAGGGCCGCGCCGTCAAGCTGCTCGACCCGGGTGCGCTGAAGCAGATCATCGGGCAGCGCGGTTAGCGCTGCCCGACCTCGTTCGCCGCGCAACAGGCGTCCGGCTCGTCGCGCTTCGGACAACCCGGGGGACGCGCCTGCGGCTCGACCGGGCACCGGTTCACCTCCCAGGGCGAGCGCTCGAGGAAGACGGTGAGCCCCGACGAAACGATCCCCAGCGCCCAGAATCCGAAGAATCCCATCGTGTAGATGACCTCGCGCGAGACTTCGAGCGGCGCGCCGAAGAAATGGAGCTCGAAGGGGTCGAACACGGTGAAGAAGATAGCCTCGGCGATGCCGGCAACCAAGAAAGCCGGCCATATGACCCACATTGCCCGTCGCGCGAAGTTGCCGTTCGCTTGCATCGCTGCCTCCTCGACTTGCGCTCGCCTTCGATCCCCTAGTCGCGCCCGCATCCCACGATCAACGCGCGATCCGGGCCGCCCCGAGCCGCACCTCGCCTGACGTGACGCCGGCTTCCGCCATCGGCATGCGCCAGTCGTCGGTCTCGACGGTGATTAGCCAGCGGCCGGGGGGAAGGGGGGTGATGTTGCCCGCGTAGTTGCCATCCGGTCCCTGCGCCAGGGTCGCCATTCGATCGAATCCCGCTCGGGTCGCGTGCGCGAACTTGACCCGGACCGCGGGGGGACCCGCGACGCCGCTCTCGAACCCGGCCAATGCAAGTCGCAGCGCTCCATCGCCCGCCACATCGAGCACGGCGCCGAGGTGCATGGCTTCGGCCTTCCGGGTACGCTCGAGCTCCTTGTTGATCACGAGCCCACGCTTGTAGTAGTCGTCCGCGATGACGCCGTCGTCGGACGCCACGGCGAGCAAGAGCGTGACGATCGCGGCGACGACCACGATCGCAGGCCCGGCGATCAGCAGCCATGGCCAACGCTGCCGGTACCAAGGGGTGACGTTTGCCTGGATCGTGCGTGCGGTCATCCCAACCTTTCGTTCTTCACTGCCGCGGGAAGATGAAGCTCGACTTCTCGTGGCGCTCCACGCTCGCGTCGTCCTGCGCGCTGACGACGATCTCGATCTTGCGCGATTTCTGCCGCGCCGATTCGTGCTCGTGCTCGTCCCGCTCGCCGTGTTCATCGTGGTCGGCAGCCTCGACCGGCGCACGCAGAATAAGTGGCACGAGCCGTGTCGACGCTGCGTTGACCTCGATCGGCTGCGCGAGGCCGGTGACCGTGAGATCGCGCAGCCCCTTCGCGCGGATCGTGAACGCATGCGGCTTCTCGTCGGTGTTCATGATCTGCAGCCGGTAGACGTTCTCGACGATGCCAGGTGCCGCCTCGCGCGCGAGCGCGCCGCGGTCGCGGATCACGTCGACCTTGAGCGGATTGCGCAGCGCGAGCGATACGCCGGCCGCGACGACGACGATCGCGAGCAAGCCCATGTAGATCAGCGTGCGGATCCGAAACACGCGCTTCCACATTGTCGCCGCGTCGTAGCCCTTGGCCAGGGAATTCTCGGTCGCATAGCGGATCAATCCCGCCGGATAACCCATCCGGTCCATCACCTGATTGCAGCCGTCGATGCAGGCCGCACAGCCGATGCATTCGTACTGCAGTCCTTTGCGGATGTCGATCCCCGTCGGACACACCTGGACGCAGATGTTGCAGTCCACGCAGTGGCCCAGGCCGGCCGCCTTGAGATCGGTCTTTCTGCTGCGCGCCCCGCGCGGCTCGCCGCGTCCGGTGTCGTAGGTGATGACGAGCGTGTCCCGGTCGAACATGACCGACTGGAAGCGCGCGTAAGGGCACATGTACTTGCAGACCTGCTCGCGCATCCAGCCTGCGTTGCCGTACGTCGCGAAGCCGTAGAACAGGATCCAGAACGTCTCCCAGCCGCCGAGGCCGGCGGGAACGGCGCCGAGAAGCGTTCGCATCGGCGTGAAGTATCCGACGAACGTGACGCCGGTCCACACCGCGATGGCGATCCAGACCGCGTGCTTCGCCGCCTTCTTGGCGAACTTGGATAGAGACAGCGCTTCGCGGTCGAGCCGCATCCGCGCCGTCCGGTCGCCCTCGATCTTGCGTTCGACCCAGAGGAAGATCTCGGTGTAGACGGTCTGCGGACACGCGTAGCCGCACCACAGCCGCCCCGCGATCGCGGTGAACAGGAACAACGAGAATGCCGCAAGGATGAGCAGGACCGAAAGATAGATCACGTCCTGCGGCCAGAACACCAGCCCGAAGATGTAGAACTTGCGGGCCGCGATGTCGAACAGCACGGCCTGGCGATCGTTCCACGAGAGCCACGGCATTCCGTAGTAGACGAGCTGCGTGGCGAAGATCAGCGCCCAGCGCCAGCGCATGAATTTTCCGCTCACCGCGCGCGGGTAGATCTTCTTCCGGATCTCGTAGAGCGCCGTCTCCTCTGCGACCGGCGCGCTGCTCGCGGGAGGCGTCACGAGCGGAAGCGATTTGTCGGCTGCGTTCACAGGAAGGAGTATCGGCCGCACGTCGTAGGAACGCAAAAAACAAAGGCGCGTCCATGCGCGCCCCGCCTGCGCATCGTGGCCGCGCGCCGCCGCGCAGCCACGGCCGCGCAACTCGTCACTTGGCGGCCGGCTTGTTCGAGAGGCTCCAGACGTACCCGGCAACCAGATTGATCCGCGCCGGCCCGAGAGTGTTCTTGAACGAAGGCATCGGCGTCTGCCCTTCCGGCATGCCGATGTGGCGCCCCTTGTTGATGCCTTCGGCAATCGTCGCTTCCGCGCTGCCGTAGAGCCAGATCGGATCGGTCAGATTCGGCGCCCCGAGCGCCTGGTTGCCCTTGCCGTCCGCACCATGGCAGGCCGAGCAGTTCTGCTCGAACAACGGCTTGCCGAGCTGCGCCTTGAGCGAATCGTGGGGCAACGCCGAGAGCGAGCGCACGTACGCAACCACATTCTTGACGCCGTCCGCGCCCAGCGCCGCGCCGAGCGGCGGCATTACGCCCATGCGTCCATCGGTTACGGACGTCACGATTGCCGCCGGCTCGCCCCCATAGAGCCAGTCGCGGTCGGTCAGGTTCGGGAAACCCACGGACCCCGCGGCATCCGAACCGTGGCAGGGAGCGCAGTTGTTAAGAAAGATCCGCTCGCCCATCGCGCGCCCCTGGGGGTCGGCCGCAATCGCTGGCAGTTCCATCGCCAGGTACTTGTCGTAGAGCGGTTTCAGCTTGGCATCGGCATCGGCGGTTTCCCTCGAGTACGCGCCGGCCGATGTCCAAGCGAAGACGCCAGGGAACTTCCCCAGTCCCGGATAGACGACGAGGTACACGATCGAAAAGACGATGGTGATCCAGAACAGCCACATCCACCAGCGCGGGAGCGGATTGTTGTACTCCGCGAGGTCGACGTCCCAGGTGTGCCCGGTCGTCTCGACCGCGCCGGCGGGCCCGGGGCCGGCGCCCGATGGACCGGGCTTGACCTTCATCCGGCCGGTCGCGAGGAGCAGGTACGCGCAGTATGCGATTCCCGCCACCGTGAAGAGGATGACGTACCAGTTCCAGAAATTCGACGTGAAATCGCTCATGACCGCCGCTCCGCGCTATCGGGGGCTGCCGCGTCGTCGGGCAGCGCAAACGGTGCGTTCGCCGCCTCCTCGAACGCCGCGCGGCGCCGCTTGCTGTACGCCCAGGCCACGACGCCCAGGAAGGCCACGAAGGCCAGCACCGTCGTCACGCTTCCCAATACGGTGAAGAAGGCATCCATCGCTCACCTCGCGCTCTTCATGGCGAGTCCGAGGTTCTGCAGGTATGCGACCAGCGCGTCTTCCTCGGTCCTGCCCTTGAGTTCGTCGGGCGCTTTCGCTATCTCCGCGTCGGTGTACGGCACGCCGACCACGCGCAGCGCCTTCATCTTCGCCTGGATGTCCTCCGAGTTCGCGGCCGACCTGGCGAGCCACGGGTAGCCCGGCATGTTCGACTCGGGAACCACGTCGCGTGGGTTGGCGAGGTGGACCCGGTGCCAGTCGTCCGAGTAGCGTCCGCCGACGCGTGCGAGGTCGGGCCCCGTGCGCTTGCTGCCCCACTGGAACGGGTGGTCGTAGACGAATTCGCCCGCGACCGAGTAGGGACCATAGCGCTCGGTCTCGGCGCGGAAGGGCCGGATCATCTGCGAATGGCAGTTGTAGCAGCCCTCGCGCAGGTAGACGTCGCGTCCGGTGAGCTGCAAGGCCGTGTACGGCTTGACCCCCGCCACCGGCTCCGTCGTCGACTTCTGGAAATAAAGCGGAACGATTTCCGCGAGACCGCCCACGCTGACGACCAGGATGACCAGGACGATCATCCAGCCGACGTTTTTCTCGATTGTTTCCTGATTGAGCTTCATCGTTCGCTCCTCGCGACCGCGCGCCAAGTCACGCGTGCGCCGGCGCCGAGGCCGGGATCTCGCCCTCGATCGCCTTGCCGCCCGCCGCCGTTCGGGCCACGTTGTAGGCCATGATCAGCATGCCCGCAAGGAAGAGCGTGCCGCCCAGGAGCCGGATCGCGTAGAACGGATACGTCGCCTTGACGCTCTCGACGAAGGCATAGGTCAACGTGCCGTCGGCATTGACCGCACGCCACATCAGCCCTTGCATCACGCCCGCGATCCACATCGCGGCGATGTAGAGCACGACGCCGATCGTCGCGATCCAGAAGTGCGCGGTGACGAGCGGGATCGACCACATCTCGTTCTTGCCGAACATCCGCGGGATCAGGTAGTAGATCGCCCCGATCGAGATGAAGGCCACCCAGCCGAGCGCCCCCGAATGCACGTGCCCGATGGTCCAGTCGGTGTAGTGGGACAGCGCGTTGACCGTCTTGATCGACATCATCGGCCCCTCGAACGTGCTCATCCCGTAGAACGACAACGAGACGATCAGGAACTTGAGGATCGGATCCTCCCGCAGCTTGTGCCAGGCTCCGGACAGCGTCATGATCCCGTTGATCATGCCGCCCCACGACGGCGCGAGCAGGATCAGCGAGAAGAGCATGCCGAGCGACTGCGTCCAGTCCGGCAGCGCCGTGTAGTGGAGGTGGTGCGGGCCCGCCCACATGTAGGTGAAGATCAGCGCCCAGAAGTGCACGACGGAGAGCCGGTACGAATAGATCGGCCGCCCTGCCTGCTTGGGCACGAAGTAGTACATGATCCCGAGGAAGCCCGCCGTGAGTAAGAACCCGACGGCGTTGTGTCCGTACCACCATTGCACCATCGCGTCCTGCACGCCGGCGTACGCGGAATACGACTTCCACATCGTCACCGGGATCTCGGCGCTGTTGACGACGTGCAGGAGCGCGATCGTCAGGATGTACGCGCCGTAGAACCAGTTGGCGACGTAGATGTGCGGCGTCTTGCGCTTCACGATGGTGCCGAAGAACACGACCGCATACGCGACCCACACGAGCGTGATGAGGATGTCGATCGGCCATTCGAGCTCGGCGTATTCCTTGCCGCTGGTGAACCCGAGCGGCAGTGTGATCGCCGCCAGAACGATCACCGCCTGCCAGCCCCAGAACGTGAACGCCGCCAGGGCGTCGCCGAAGAGCCGTACCTGGCACGTGCGCTGCACGACGTAGTACGACGTCGCGAACAGCGCCGAGCCGCCGAACGCGAAGATCACCGCGTTCGTGTGCAGCGGCCGCAGCCGGCCGTAGGACAGCCACGGAATGTCGAAATTGAGCGCCGGCCAGAGGAGCTGGGCGGCGATGATCACGCCCACCAGCATGCCCACGATCCCCCAGATCACCGTCACGATGGCGAATTGGCGCACCACCTTGTAGTTGAACGTCGTCGCACCCGCTGCATTCATCGTCATCCCCCGTGCTGCCACTTGTCGCCGCGCCGCGTGCCGCCCGTGGTGTCGCGCGCGCCATCCTCGATGCCTTGGGTTCGCGGTGACGCCACCCCCTGTGCCGTCGCCGCCATTGTGCAACGGGTGATCCTACCGGCGGCTCGATTCCGCAGGGTTGACTGAAATCAAAGCCTCGGACACCGCTTTCTGCTTGTCCGCGTGCGGTTCGGCGCGCGCAGCGGCGGAATCGTCGTCGGTGAGAATCCGGTGTGCCGGCCCCTCCAGATCGTCGAACTGGCCGCTTTTCACGGACCACCAGAACCCGACGCCGATCAGGAGCGCCAGCACGACCGACAGCGGAATCAGCAGGAACAGGACTTCCATGCGCTTGTCCTCAGCTCCGCGCGCCCTCGCGCGCGTCAACGCTATTCCATTACGTCCGGATGCGGGCGACACGAAGCGCGTTGCCCACCACGGCGAGCGAGGACGCCGACATGCCGAGCGCCGCGACGAGCGGCGTCACGTAACCGAACGCCGCGGCCGGAATCGCAACCAGATTGTAGACGAATGCCCAGGCGAGGTTCTCGCGGACGACGCGGAACGTGCGCCGCGCGTGCACGATCGCGTCGGCGATGCGTGACAGCTCGTCGGACAGCACCACGACGTCCGCCGTCCACTGCGCCAGCGGGGTCGCGCTGCCGAGACTCACCGAGACCTGCGCCTGCGCGAGCGACGGGGCGTCGTTGATGCCGTCGCCGACCATCGCGACGATCGCCCCTCCGGCCTGCAGTCGCGCCACCACCGCACGCTTGTCCTCCGGCAGCGCATCGCCGCGAGCATCCGCTATCCCGATCGCCCTGGCGGCGGTGGTCACGGTCGCCGCGCGATCTCCCGAAACGAGCATCGGCACGATGCCGAGCGCGGTCAGCCGCGCGATGAGTGCGGCCGCCCCCGGTCGTGGAGCATCACCCAGCGCAAACAGCGCAATCAATCCGCATGCGTCGCCCAGCGCCACGACGGATGCGGCAGCACCCACCTGTTCGGCCGCCGGCAGGCGCGATTCCGACAGCTCGCCGACAAAATCAGGACGACCAAGCCGCACGACCCGACCGGCGGCAACGCCTTCCACGCCCTGCCCCGGCACGGTCTTCAGATCCGTGACGACGGGCACGCGCGCCGGCGCCTCACGGCGCAAGGCGAGCGCCAGCGGATGCTCCGACTGCGCCTCCAGGGCCGCGGCCAGGGCGATCACCTCGTCCCGGGTCGCGACTCCCTGGGGCAGCACGTCGAGCAGCGCGATCTTTCCCGTCGTGAGCGTACCCGTCTTGTCGAACACGACATGCGTGACACGCGAAAGCGTCTCCAGCGCATCGGCACGCGCAACCACGACCTGACGGCGGCCGAGCGCGCCGGTCGCCGCCGCGAGCGCGGCTGGCGTCGCCAACGACAACGCGCACGGGCACGACACAACCAGCAATGCGAACGTCACGGCGAGCACGCGCGATGGGTCGAGCTGCCACCAGACGAGGGCCGTGGCCGCCGCGAGCACGAGGAGTGCGCCGACGAACCACGCCGCGATCCGGTCGGCAACGCGCGCTAGCCGTGGCCGCTCGCCCGCCGCGCGTTCGGAGAGCCGCTCGATCGCGGCCAGGCGCGTCTCCTCGCCCCCCGCGGTGACGCCGACCACCAAGGCAGCGTCGCGGGCGACACTGCCGGCGAGCACGCGATCGCCTTCCCTCTTTGTCGACGGAAGCGATTCGCCGGTCAGAACGGCTTCTTCGACGCTCGCGCGGCCGCTGATGACCGTCCCGTCCGCCGGAATCCTCGCACCGGGCCGCACGAGCACGACGTCGCCCGCAACCAGCGTCGCAGCGCCGACCGTCTCGACATTCTGTTCCGCGGGCCATGCGACAAAGCGTTCGGCGGTGGCCGGCCGCGCCCGCGCGACCGCCTCGACGGCGTCGCCTGCGCGGCGTCGCGCGACGAGCTCGACGTAGCGGGCGACGAGCAGCAATGCGATGAACATCGTCACCGAGTCGTAGTACACGGCGCCGGTGCCGCCGATCGTCGCCCAGGCGCTGGCCCCAAATGCGGCGGCGAGGCCGAGCGCGACGGGAACGTCCATGCCGGGACGAGCGAGCTTCAGATCGCGCCACGCGCCGCGGAAGAACGGCGCAGCAGAATAGAGGAGCGCCGGCAACGTCAGCGTCAGGCTCGCCCATTCGAGCAATCGCCGATGCGCGGGCTCGATCCCGTCGGCGGTGATGTACGCCGGCACCGCGAACATCATCACCTGCATCATCGCGAGCAGGGCGACTGCCATTCGCAGCAACAGCGCCCGCGATTCTCGCCGTGCGAGCATTTCGCGACGCGCGGGATCGTAGGGATAGGCGTGATAGCCGACGGCCGGAATCGCGCGCAGCAGGTCGGAAAGGCGAGTCTTCTCCGGATCCCAGACCACGCGTGCCCGCCGCGTCGCGAAGTTGACGCTCGCCTCGAGGACGCCAGGACAGCCGCCGAGCCACGACTCGATCAGCCACACGCACGCGCCGCAATGAATGCCCTCGAGCAGGAGCGAGACCTCCCGCTTCCCTTCAGCCGGCGCCCGGACCAGGCCCCCCTGCGCGGCCGCCTCGTCCCAATGCGACCATTCGTCCCGGGCATCGTATTCCGGCTCGGCACGCTCGGCCGCGACGGTGCGCCGATCGTAAAAGGCATCGAGCCCCGCTGCATGAATCGTCTGCGCGATCCCGAGGCAGCCCGCACAGCAGAAGCTGCGCGGCGCGCCATTGATGACCGCGCGCCAGCGTGCCGCCTCGGTGATGGCATTGCCGCAGTGGAAGCAATGGACCGCTGCGGAGTTCGCAGCGGCTTCCGACGCCTTGCCGGTGACGGATTCCTCGAGCAGCAGGGGTTCGGCACCGGTCGTCGGGGGGCGCATCCAACCGAATCTACGGCGCGCCCTCGTCCGGGTCAACCGCGTCGATGTCGCGGAATCCCCGCCCGGCCGGACCGTTGATCTCCGTCAACGCATTGGCCATCATGTGCGCCGACAATACAATTGTCCGATAGCGGCAAGGAGCGCGCAAAATGTACAAGAACCTGCTCGTGGCAACCGACGGGTCCAAGCTTTCCGAGAAAGCGGTCACGCACGCGATCGCGCTCGCGCAGGCGGTCGGGGCGAAGATGACGGTCTTCTATGCGGCGCCCGACTACCCGCTGCCGGCGTACGCGGACGGAGTGGTCTACGAACCCGTCTCGCGCAAGGAGTATGCGAAGCTCGCTGCGGCCGATGCGGCGAAGATCCTCGACACCGCGGCGACCAAGGCCTCGTCCGCCGGTGTCGATTGCGCAACCGCATACACGATCGCCGCGGCACCGTGGGAAGCGATCCTCGCCGCGGCGAAAAAGCACAAGTCCGACGCCATCGTGATGGCTTCGCACGGCCGGCGCGGCATCTCGGCGGTGCTGCTGGGCAGCGAAACGCAGAAGGTGCTCACGCACAGCAAACTGCCCGTGATCGTCGTGCGCTAGCGAACTGCGCCAGGCGTCGCGCGCCCGGGACCGCGCGCGACTGCACGATTCCCCGGTCCCCGGAGGGCGCCCATGGGGCGCCTTTGTCGTATTCGCGCGTCTGGAATCGGACCGTGCACGCGCGTCGGTTGGCGTTCGGGAGCTCACCGCCGGGACGGGAGGAGTACAATGCTGTTTTTCCAACAAAAACAGCACCATGCGCATTTCCAGGTATTTCATTCCCACGCTGAAGGAGGCCCCCGCCGAAGCGGAGGTCACGAGCCATCGGCTGATGCTGCGCGCCGGCATGATCAAGCGGCTCGCCGCGGGCATCTATACCTGGCTGCCGCTCGGCCTGCGTGTGCTGCGCAAGGTCGAGGCGATCGTGCGCGAGGAGATGAATCGCGCGGGCGCGATCGAACTCCTGATGCCGGTCGTGCAGCCGGCGGAGCTGTGGCAGGAAACGGGACGCTGGCGCGTCTACGGCCCCGACCTGCTGCGCCTGAAGGATCGGCACGAGCGCGACTTCATCGTGCAGCCGACCTCCGAGGAGGTGATCACCGACATCGCGCGCAAGGAGCTCAAGAGCTACAAGCAGCTGCCCGTCAACTTCTACCACATCCAGACGAAGTTCCGCGACGAGGTGCGTCCGCGCTTCGGCGTCATGCGGTCGCGCGAATTCGTGATGAAGGACGCGTATTCGTTCGACGCCGACAAGAAGGGGATGCTCGAGAGTCTATCGGGCGATGTACGACGCTTACACGCGGATCTTCTCGCGGCTGGGACTCAGGTTTCGCGCGGTCGCGGCGGACACCGGCCAGATCGGCGGCAGCGCGTCGCACGAATTCCAGGTGCTCGCCGATTCGGGCGAGGACGCGATCGCCTGGTGTCCGGCGTCGGATTACGCGGCCAACGTCGAGCTTGCCGAGGCGGTGGCGTTGGCGCCGTCGCGTCCCGCGCCAGGCGAGCGAATGCAGAAGGTCCCCACGCCCGGCAAGTCGACGTGCGCGGATGTCGCCGAACTGCTGGCGCTGCCGCTGGCGCGCACCGTCAAGTGCATCATGCTTGCCGTCGAAAACGAGGGTCAGCCGGCGCGTATCTATATGCTGCTCATTCGCGGCGACCACGCGCTGAACGAGATCAAGGTCACCAAGATTGCCGGCCTGGAGAAGTTCCGGTGGGCGAGCGATGCCGAGATCGTCGCGGCAACCAGTTCGCCCGCGGGTTATCTCGGCCCGGTCGGCATCCCGAAAGAGCTGACGCTGATCGTCGATCGAACGGTGGCCGTGATGAGCGACTTCATCTGCGGCGCCAACGAACGCGACCATCCACCTTCGCGGCGTCAACTTCGGTCGCGACTGCCGCGAACCGGATGTCGTCGCGGACTTGCGCAATGTCGTTGCCGGCGACCCGTCGCCCGACGGCAAGGGAACGCTCGAGATCCTGCGCGGCATCGAGGTGGGTCACGTGTTCGCGCTGGGCACCAAGTATTCCGAGGCGATGGGTGCAACTTATCTCGATGCGGGCGGTCAACCGAGGCTGGTCGAAATGGGCTGCTACGGGATCGGGATCACGCGTGTGGTCGCGGCGGCGATCGAGCAGAACCACGACGCCAAGGGCATCGTCTGGCCCGATCCGATCGCCCCGTTCACCGTGGCCATCGCGCCAGTGGGCTACGATCGCAGCGAAGCCGTCCGATCGCTCGCCGACCGACTGCACGACGAAATGGAGGCGGCAGGCGTCGAGGTGCTGCTGGACGATCGCGGCGAGCGGCCTGGCGTGATGTTTGCTGATCTGGAGCTGATCGGCATCCCGCATCGCGTGACGATCGGCGAACGTGGCCTCAAGGAGGGCAAGGTCGAGTACCAGGCGCGACGGGAGGTCGGGGCCGGCTCGGGCGCTACGGCGGTGCCGGTCGCCGAGATCGGCGCATTCATCAAAGGAAAGTTGGGAGCGGAATGACGTTTTTCGGCACCCGCATCAATCGCGCTGGCGCCTTGACCGTGGCGGTCGTCGCGCTCGCCGTCGCGCCGCTGTCCGCATTCGGCGGCGCGCAGGTCGAGGAGCAGCTCGCCCCGTCGGTGGTCGCCGGGCTCCAGCGGGCGATCGCCGACAATCCGGCGCCCGCCGATTACGCGAACCGCGCCGATCTGCGCCCGTGGCTCGACGAGATGTCGCGGCGGCTCGTGCCCAAGTTCCCCGACGTGCGCGCGCGCGAGGAATTCCTCGCGACGGTGCATTACGAAGCATCCCGCGCCGGCCTCGACCCGCAGCTCGTGCTAAGCGTGATCCAGTACGAAAGCAACTTCCGCAAGTACGCGATCTCGAAGGCCGACGCCCGCGGGTTCATGCAGGTGATGCCGTTCTGGACGAAGCTGATCGGCGCGACGGAACACAACCTGTTCCAGCTGCGGACCAACCTTCGCTACGGCTGCGTGATCCTTCGCCATTACCTCGACATCGAGAACGGCGATCTATTTCCGCGCGCTCGGTCGCTACAACGGCAGCCTCGGACAGTCCGAGTATCCGAGCGGCGTCGTCGCCGCGCTGATCCGCAACTGGCACTACGCACCGGCACCGGCGACGGCGACGCGACTCGGCGCCGCGGCGCCCTCCGCCACGGTGCGGTGAACCCCGGGACAGTTCCCCGTCGGCCGCGATACCGCGGCCGCTTCGCACCTTCCCCGACCGGCCCGCTGCATTTCGGTTCGCTCGTCGCGGCGCTGGCGAGCTATTGCGACGCGCGCGTCGCCGGAGGCGAGTGGCTCGTGCGAATCGAGGATGTCGACGAGCCGCGATCGCAGCCCCGGAGCCGAGACTGCGATCCTCTCGACGCTCGAGCGCTACGGCTTCGCGTGGGATGGGGAGGTCGTCCGCCAGACCGAACGCACTGCCCTCTATGAGGCGGCGCTGACGCAGCTCGCGGCCCACGGCATGGCCTACGAATGCGCGTGCACCCGGCGCGAACTGGAGCACGCGCCGATGGGGATCGGCGGCGAGCGCGTCTATCCCGGCACCTGCCGCGACGGTATCCCGCGCCGACCGGGTCGGTCGTCCGCAGCGCGCGTGGCGCGTGCGCGTCGGCGAGACGCGCACGTCGAGCATCGCGACCGCCTGCAGGGCACGCACGTCCACGATCTCGCGCGCGACGTCGGCGACTTCGTCGTCAGGCGCGCCGACGGCCTGTTCGCCTACCAGCTCGCGGTCGTCGTCGACGATGCGGATCAGGGCATCACCGACGTCGTCCGCGGTGCGGACCTGCTGGCATCGACGCCACGCCAGATCTTTCTGCAGCGGCAGCTCGGCTATCCGACGCCGTCCTACCTGCACGTTCCGATCGCCGTCAACGCCGCCGGTCGAGAAACTTTCCAAGCAGACGCGCGCGGCGCCGCTGCCGAACGAGGCGTTGCCGGCGCTGCTTGCCGCCTGGCGGTTTCTGGATCAGCCACTGCCGTCGGGAAGCGGCGCGCCCGCGTCGGTGGCCGAATTCTGGTCGTGGGCGATCGTCGCGTGGAACCCGGCGACGGCTGCCACCGGTACCGATGCTTCCCGCCGCCGGTCAGCCGGAACGGGGACGTCCGCGGCCGCGTATAATCGACGGCTTTCCTGCAGTGCGGCGCGCAGCGGTTGCCGCGGCGCCGTCAACCCGACGCCCTTCCATGACCACGATCGTTGCCGTTCGCAAGAACGACGAAATCGCCATCGCCGCCGACTCGCTGACCACCTTCGGCGACACGCGCCTGTCGGCGCAATACGACACGACCTCCGACAAGATCGTCCATTACAAGGGCACCTACCTCGGGCTGTGCGGCAGCGCCGCGCACCAGCTCGTGTTCCAGAACCTGCTCGCGAAGCACGCCGACCTCGACTTCTCGACCAAGAGCGGCGATCTTCGAGACGTTTCGCAAGCTGCATCCGATTCTCAAGGAGCAGCACTTCCTCAATCCCAAGGAAGAGGAGGACGATCCGTACGAATCCACGCAGATCACCGCGCTGGTCGCCAACGTGCACGGCATCTTCGGCGTCTATTCGATGCGCGAAGTGTTCGAGTACACGCGGTTCTGGGCGGTGGGTTCGGGCCGCGAGTTCGCGCTGGGCGCGATGCACGCGCAGTACGCGCGGCTGCAAGACCGCCGCGGCGATCGCGAAGGCGGGCATCGAGGCGGGCGCGACCTTCGACCGGAATTCGGGGCTGCCGATGACCCTGTACACCGTTGCCCTGAAGCGCTGACGCCGCCGCGTGGCCGGCTCCGCCCCGTTCGTCGACATCCTCGCGCGCTTCGTGTTCGAGCGCGCGGCGGTGCGCGGCGCGCTGGTGAGCCTCGACGACGCGTGCCGCGAAATCCTCGGCCTGCCACGCCTATCCGCCGCCGCTCGCGCGCGCGCTCGCGGAATTGCTCGCGGCTGCCGCGCTGCTCGCGTCGACGCTCAAGTTCAAGGGAGCGCTCGTCGTCCAGTTGCAGGGCGACGGGCCCGTGCGGCTGCTCGTCGTCGAGTGCGATGCGAATCTCGAGCTGCGCGCCACCGCGCAATGGAATGCCGACGCCGAGCGCCTGCCCGCCGACGCCCCGCTATCGGCGCTCGCCGGCGATCCTGCCGCGAGCCGACTCGCGATCACGCTCGATCCGAAGGACGGCGGTCCGATCTACCAGGGCATCGTGGCGCTCGACGCCTCGTCGATCGCGACGCTGATCGAGCACTACCTCACCACCTCCGAGCAGATCGACAGCCGCATGGTGCTCGCCGCGAGCGGGACGCGTGTGCGGGGCATGCTGCTGCAGCGGCTGCCCGACGCCGGCGTCGAGGACGAGCAGATCTGGCGGCAGGCGGCTGGCGCGAGTGGACGCGCTGCGGACCCGGGGCGCTGCTCGCGGCTGCCGGAGTCGACACGTTCCTGCAGCGCGTGTTTCAGCGACGACGACGTCCGACTGTTCGCGCCGCGTGCGCCCGCTTTCGCATGCAGTTGCTCGGCCGAACGGGTGGCCAACACGCTGCGGATGCTCGGCCGCGCCGAAGTCGAGAGCATACTCGCCGAGCAGGGCTTGATCGGCGTGACCTGCGAGTTCTGCAACCGTCGGTACACCTTCGTCGCGGACGACGCGCGGGCGCTGTTCGCGGCCGGCGGCGCGGCGACGCCGGCGCGTCGCGCATCGTCGGACGCGGTGCGCGCATTGACGCCACGTCGCCTGCGCACGCCGGCAGCGATGAGCCTCTACATTCCCCGAACATTTCGCGCGCCGGCGATCGGAGCGCGATCGCCCGGCTCGTCCACGATCATCCGTTCGCGACGCTGGTGACGCCCGCGGCGCCGGAACCGCTGCGTCACGCATCTGCCGCTGATCCACGTTGCCGATCGCGAGCCGCACGGCACGCTGCTCGGTCATTTCGCGCGCGCCAATCCGCACGCCGACGCGGCGGCGGCGGCGGAATCGATCGCCATCTTCCACGGTCCGCATGCGTATGTCTCGCCGTCGTGGTACGCGGAGCCCGCTGCCGCGGTGCCGACGTGGAACTACGCGGTCGTGCACGCGCACGGCGCGATCGAGCTCGCGCGCGATGCGGCCGAAACGCGCGCGATTCTCGACGTGATGATCCACCGCTTCGAATCTGCGACGCGCTGCTGCCGTGGCAACTCGGTCTCGTCGGCCAGCGGACTCGACGCGATGGTCGGCGCGATCGTCGGCTTTCGGATCCGGGTCCAGCGCATCGACGCGAAATTCAAGCTGTCGCAGAACCGCACGCCGGACGACCGCTCGCGCGTCGCCGCGGCGCTCGACGCCGAAGGCCACGCCGACGCGGCGGCGACCGCGGCCTGGATGCGCGCGTATGCGAAAGCCGGGGCTGCCGATCCCCGTTGACCCGAATCAGCAGAGCCGCAGCCCGCCAAGGTCGAGCAGCAGATCGGGATTCTGGTAGCCACGCCAGACGGCGTAGGCAAGCAGCGCGGCGAGGACAAGGCCGATCGCATGCCACACGACGCGCGAGAACGCGCCCGCGCGAAGGATGCAGATCGGAGGGCTGGATGATCCGGCGACAAGCGCTTCACCGCGCCGAAGCTTACGCCCGCGCGGGACTCTCCGGCAACAGCCCGAGCATCGACAGCGATGGTGGCGGCAGCGGCGGCGTCGGCTGCGGTTGCGGGGTCACGCCCAGCTCGCGCATCGTCGCCATGATCGAGCTGAAATCGGCAGCGGTCCGCACGTCGGCGATCGGCTTCGCGAGCAGGTTGACCGCGCGGCCGCTGACGATCAGCGGCACGCTTCGCCGGCAGCTCGGCGCGCAGCGACCGGATCTCCTGGCCGGCGATCTTGCCCGAGATGCCGCGATCGAACAGCAGCACGACGAAGTTGGCCTTGTAGCGTCGGCGGCCGCGCCGGCGATCTCCTGCGCCGGGACGCCCGCGCCGAGCGTCAGGCAATTGACGCCTTCGGTGAACAGCAGGAGTTCGAGGATCGCGAGGCCGAGCTGGTTGGGATCGTTGGGCGGCGTCGCGAGCAGTATCTGCCGCGCGTCGCGCGTCGGGCGCACCAGTCGCGTCACGTCGCGCAGCAGGCGCTGGGCGAGATCGGCGAAGCGCAGCTCCTGGAAATTCTGCATCTCGCCGCGCACCACGTGCTCGTGCACGGCCTCGTTCAGCGGGATCAGCGTTGCCTCGAGGAACTTGCGCAGGCCCTGCCCCACGAGCAGCTTGGACAGATGATTCTGCAGCTCGCCGATCCGGTGCTCCGCGAGCAGCTTGACCGCGGTCTCGATCTCCGTCGGGCAGCGGCGCCGGGTCCTCGACCGTGAGACCGAGCATCGACTGCAGCGCCGACTTCGGCGAGCGGCACGACGGCGCCCGCGCGCCAGCCTTCGGACAGCAGCTGCTTGACGAGCTTCAGGCGCGCGACCTGATCCGGCGGATAGACGCGATCGCCGAACGCGTCGCGCAGCGGCGCCGGGAAAGCCGTAACGGCGCTGCCACATGTAGAGCTGCTCGCGACGCAGGCCGGTGATCCGCACGACCTCGCGGATGTGCAGCGCGCCGCGCGCGTCCCGCGCTCGGAACCGGCGGTTCCGACATCGTCGGTTGCGGCTCGCGTCGGCGCGTCGGCGCCTTGATCAGGATGCCCATCGTTGTCTTTCCCTAGCGATTTTGCGTCACTTGTCGCCATCGCAACCTGTGCTGCACAAGTATAGCGAATGCCCCTTTGCGCGATTGCGATGCAGGCTCGCCGTTCGCGCGCTGCCGGACGACGCGGCGGCACAGGCCAATCTGTGCAGCACGCCGCGTACCATGCACGATGCGTGCCAGCAGACAGCCGTCCTCGGTTGCCCCGCGCGGTCGCTTTGGGCGATCATCCACGCTTGCCCGACGCGGCCTTCGCGTCGCTTCGCCGGCAGATTGTCGATCCACGCCGCAAGTCGATCGGACGCGATTGCCCCGACGCGCGTGCACCACAGGTCGATGACCTGCCGGTTCCGGCCCGATAATTGCGGATCACTTCGGGACGCGACTGCGGATCGACCGATGTTCGGACTCGGAAGAAGCGACAAGGACCCGCTCGCCGACGTCAGGTCGGCCGAGCGGTGGCTCGCGTCACTGCCGGCCGAGCGACCCGCTGGCGGTGCAGAGCGCGGTCGTCGCGCAGCTGGCGAAGCTCGCCGACGCCGACGCGACGGCGCACGCCAGCGGGTCTCGAGGCGGTCTTCTTCGTCGACGCGCAAACGCAAGGCATGCGCAAGACGCTTACCGCCCAGTACGTCAAGCACGCCCGTCGCTCGTCCAGGATCGAGAACCAGCTGTGGCAGGCGTTGTTCGACCTGACGCAGGCATTCCTCTCCTGCTACAGCGCGTTCGCGCGCGAAATCGCCGAGCACGCGCAGAGCAGCAAGTGGCAGGCGCTGTTGCCCGAGCTCGTGGGGCGCCAGATCATCCATCTCGGCCTCGACGCCCGCATCCGGCTCTACCGCTGCGAGCCGTGGATTCCCGGCGATGGGCGGAGTTCTTCGCGCTCTTCAGCGCTGGCCTGCGCGCAACAGATCGAACGCCGAGCCGTTGCTGCTCGATCCGGACGCGCGGGCCGACGACGATCGAGCACGAGTTCCTCGTCACGCTGGTGCTGCAGCTCGATCAATCCGGGCAACCTGGGCGCGGACCAGGTCGAGTGGGTGGCGACGCAGCTCGAGGAATGGTGCCAGCCGCTGCGGCTGACGCTGGAACCCGCTGCCGTCACGACGTTCTACGTCGATCTCGGCGAGCCGTGCGGGGCTGCAGCGCCGCGACGCGCGCGCCGCTCGAGGGCCGCGTGCTGTTCCTCGACACGCGACCGCTGCATGCGCGTGCTGCTGCAGAACATCGTCGTCGCTCGAGCAGAAGATCGGCGAACGAGCCGCTCGCGAGCGAACGCCGCAAGCAACCGCGAGCAGCTCGCGCATGTGCACCAAGCTCGCAGTCCAGATCGACCCGGAGTTCCGGCCGCTCGCCGCGCCGCGGCGAGCGCATTCGCCGCCACCGGAACCGTCGACGCGATCGTCGGCTTCGCGAAGATCTCCGCGTACCTGCACGACGAGACGCTTGCGCTCGCTGCAACGAGGACCTGGGCAAGAGCTTCGGCGGCACGATGGAGCTCGCGGTGTTCGGGCAGTCACGCAGCGAGCCGAGCGTCTGCGCGAGATGGCGGGCCGGCGGCTCGCCACCTACGCGGCGCCCGGCGGGCCGTGGGAGGTGAAGGATGTCAGCGCAGACCGGCTTCCGCCTGATCGCGCCGATGCAGCGCCAGCAACGGGGTGACGCTCGGCACGCTCGTGGCACTGCGCCAGCACGACCAGGATCGATGGGTCGCTCGGCATCGTCCGGCGGATGACGCGGCGCACGACCGAGCGGGCGGAGATCGGGCTGCAGATCATCGCCAACGCGCTGGTCGGCGTCGACCTGGTCGAGCAGCGCAAGGTTCGCCGACGCCGACTACTCGGTCGACGGCGAACAGGCAGACGGTCAACGGTCGCGTCTTTCACGGCCTGCTGCCTCGCGATCACGCAACGCGACGGGCGCGCCGGCCGTGCAGTCGCTGATCATTCCCGCCGTCGAGTACCAGCCGGCCAAGCGTTTCAAGCTGAAGACCCCGCGGACCATCATCCCGGTCCGCTTCGGGCGCCTGCTCGAGCAGCAGCCGGACTGGGTGTGGGCCGCGCATCGAGCCGCTCGAGCAATCCGACGGCATCGGACGACCTGCGCGTGCCCCTGCCGCGCTGAGACGCGCGGATGACGGTCGACCGCTACGCCGAGATCCACGCTGCGTACCGCTGGGACGTGCCGCGCCGAGTTCAACATCGCGCACGGCGTGCTGCGGTCGCTGGGCGGACGACCGCGCGCGCTTCGCGCTGTACTGGGAAGACGAGTCGGCGCCACGGCCGCCTGCACGTTCTGGGACCTGCAGCAGCAGGCGAACCGGCTGTCCAACGCGCTCGCCGCGCTCGGCGTCGGGCGCGGCGACAAGGTCGCGCTGATCCTGCCGCAGCGGCCCGGAAACGGTCGTCGCGCACATCGCCGTCTACCAGCTCGGCGCGATCGCGGTGCCGCTGTCGTTCCTGTTCGGTCCCGAGGCGCTCGAGTACCGGCTCGACAACTCCGAGGCGAAGGTCGCGTTCGTCGACCCGCAGTCGCTGCCGAACCTCGTCGCCGATCCGCGAGCGCTGCCCGGGCGTCGCGCACGTCGATCGGCGTCGCGGGCGCGCGCGAGTCGTGCGATCACGCCCTACGAATCGCTGCTCGCGCGCGCATCGCGCAGCTTCGACGCCGGTGGCGACCGCGCGCCACCGATCCGGCGCTGCTGATCTACACCAGCGGCACCACCGGTCCGCCGAAGGGCGCGCTGATGCCGCACCAGTGCCTGCTCGGCAACCTGCCCGGCTTCGTCCACTCGCACGACGGCTATCCGCGCGAAGGCGACCTCTTCTGGTCGCCGGCCGACTGGGCGTGGACCGGCGGCCTGATGGACGCGCTGCTGCCGACGCTCTACTTCGGCCAGCCGATCGTCGGCTATCGCGGCCGCTTCGATCCGGAGCGCGCGTTCGCGCTGATCGAGAAGTACGGAGTCCGCAACGCGTTCCTGTTCCCGACGGCGCTCAAGATGATGATGAAGGCGTTCCCGCGGCCGCGCGAGCGCTTCGACGTTCGCCTGCGCAGCATCATGAGCGCCGGCGAGGCGGTCGGCACGACGGTGTTCGACTGGGCGCGCGAGGCGCTCGGCGTCACGATCAACGAGATGTTCGGCCAGACCGAGATGAACTACATCGTCGGCAACTCGCAGGCGACTGTGGCCGGCGAAGCCGGGCTCGATGGGCCGGCCGTATCCCGGCCATCGGATCGCCGCTGATCGACGACGACGGCAAGCGAGGTGGCGGCGGCGAGATCGGCGAGGTCGCGGTGCACCGGATCGCGCCCGACGGCACGCCCGATCCCGTCTTCTTCCTCGAGTACTTCGGGAATCCGGAAGGCACCGCGCGCAAGTTCACCGGCGACTGGTGCCGCACCGGCGACCTCGCCAAGTCGCGACGCCGACGGCTACCTCTGGTACCAGGGCCGCGCCGACGACATGTTCAAGGCCGCCGGCTACCGGATCGGGCCGTCGGAGATCGAGAACTGCCTCGTCCGGCACCCGGCGGTCGCCAACGCCGCGGTCGTTCCCGTCGCCCGACGAGACGCGCGGCAACGTGGTCAAGGCGTTCATCGTGCTGGCCGCCGGCCACGCGCCGTCGCCGGCGCTCGAGGACGACATCTGCAGCAGCACGTGCGCAAGTTACCTCGCGCCCTACGAGTATCCCGAAGGAGATCGAGTTCATCGACGCGCTGCCGATGACGACCACCGGCAAGGTGCAGCGGCGCGTGCTGCGCGAGCGCGAACGTGCGAGGAAGATGGCCTAACGGAGTCGGCGCATGTCAGTGCCCGCCCGGCCGCCCGAAGGGCACTGACTGCACCCCCTCGGAGGGCAGCGAGCGTAGTGAGCGTGGGGGTCGTTTCATTCTGCTGAGCCGGGCGTGCGCCTGATAATGCATGCACACCGAATCCAAGGCTCGTTGGCCGCGTCACCCGCGTTCGCTGCGCAGCCGCTCGAGGAATGCGCGGTGCGTCAGCACCCAGGCGACCGCCGGCACCACCGTCGGCAGGATCAGCGAGCCGAACTGGAACGCGAAGGCGATCGCTTCGCGCTGCCACGCGACGAATCCTGTCTGCGACGCGACCAGCGGTCCCGACGTGATCGCCACGTTCTTCAGGAAATCGGCGAGGACGCCCCAGGCGATGAACGGGATGAGCGCCGACGTAGCCGGCGGCGAGCTTGCGCGGCCAGCCCGGCTTCGCGCGCGGCGAGCACCAGCGCCGCGTAGAGCGGCAGCCCGAACGAATAGAGCAGCATGTCGACGTCGACGGTGAGCTGACCCGACGCCGCGATCGCGCGTGCCTGGCTTCAGCGTCGTCACGAAGGTGAGCGTCGCGCCGTTCTGCTCGACCGCAGCGCACGAGGTCGGCGAATCCGGTCCTGGCCGCGAGCTCGACTGACCAGTCGCAGCCGGCCAGAGCAGCACGGGTGCGGCGAAGTACCAGACGGCGAAGGTCGCCGGCAGCCATGCGAGCACCTTGACGACGAAGCGGCCGAGCGGGCCCTTCATGGCGATTGCCGCTGGCGCACGGCCGGCCAGCGGTCTCGAGCGTTATCGGGCACGCGTGCGCATCGTCGTGGCGCGGGCACTACGCCGACACCGTCGCCGCGGCCCCGCCCGGCGGCCTGGAAGCGCCATCGCCTTTCGCCGGACGCGGCAGCGTGCGCACCCAGATCAGCCAGACGATCAGCACGTCGAGCATGATCAGCGCCTGCCAGACGTAGAGGTGCGCCCACTCGAACACCTGCATGTTCCACTGGCCGAGGTAGAACAGGCTGATGACGCGCACGACGTTGAGCCCCTGCACCGCGACGATGCCCGACGGCAAGGCCGACGAGCTTGCTCTTCCACGGCGGCCGGGAACGCGAGCATCGCCGCGACGAGCACGATCGTCGCCTCGACGCCGTTGCAGCCCGCCTCGATCGACACCGCGAAATCGTTCGTCGTGCTGCGGAGGATCTTGCCCGTCGCGGCGACGTTCGGGTCGACCACCGTGACGATCCAGGCGCTGATCGCGGCGAGCGTGTTGGTCCACGGGACCGACGAAATACCGCTGCGCCCACGGCGTCAGCTCGGCGCCGAACAGCACGGCCTGCAGCGCGACGAAAAGGAGGAAGAAGCGCAGCACCGCGCGATTCTACCGGAGCGCGGCCACGCCAAAATCAGCCGGTTGTCGTGCCCGACGGGCAAGCGGCGGGTTCGCCGCGAAGTAGCGCCGGATGCCGTCGTGCATCGAGTCGGCGAATCTGCGCCTGATGCTTCGCTGCGCAGCTTGAGCTCCTCGTCGGGGTTCGAGATGAACGCGGTTTCGACCAGGATCGACGGGATGTCCGGCGCCTTCAGCACCGCGAACCCTGCCTGCTCGACCGCGGCCTTGTGCAGCGGATTGACGGTACCGATGCCGTCGAGCACATGGCGGCCGACCTTGAGGCTGTCGTTGATCTGCGAGGCCTGCGAGCAGGTCGAGCAGCGTCCGCGCGAGGACCGGATCGCGGTTGTCGAGATTGACGCCGCCGATCAGGTCGGCGGCGTTCTCCTTCTGCGCGAGCCATTTTGCGGCGGCGCTGGTGGCGCCGTTCTCGGACAGCGCGAACACCGACGAGCCACGCGCCGTCGGCTCGCGGAATGCGTCGGCGTGGATGGAGACGAACAGGTCGGCCTGCACGCGACGCGCCTTCTGCACGCGTGCCGCGAGCGGCACGAAATAGTCGTCGTCGCGCGTCAGCATCGCCCGCATGCCGGGCTCGGCATCGATCCTCGACTTCAATTTTTTCGCGATCGCCAGCGCGACGTGCTTCTCGTAGGTGCCGCGGCGCCCGATCGCACCGGGATCCTCGCCACCATGACCGGGGTCGAGCGCCACGGTGATCCGGCGCCGAATCGATCCCGTCGGTTCTGCCTTCGTTTCCGGAAGGCGATCCCGCGCACCCGCCGGATACGGCGGATTCCATCCCCGCCGCACGCCGGTTCTCCTCGAGCAATGCCATCAGCGGATCGAGCGGCGTCATCGGATAGAGGTCGAGCACGATCCGATGACCGAATTCGGCGACCGGCTTCAGCGCGAACAGCTCCGTGCGGGTTTCGGACTTCAGATCGAACACCACGCGCAACACCCCGGGGGCTGCCTTTCCGAAGCGGACACCCGCGATGTACGGGTCGCCGGGCTGCACGCGCGATCGGCAGTTCGGCGAGCTCCGGCGTAAGCGCGATGCCTTCGAGATCGAGCACGACGCGATGCGGATCCTTCAGCGTTCGAAGCTGATGCGTGACCGCGTCCGGCGCCTCGATGATGACGCGCGTGTACTCCTGCGCGGGCCACAGGCGTGCCGACGCGATGCGCGCAACGTTGGCCCAAGCGAGCGATGGAGCCACCAGTTGCGCCGCCGGCAGCAACAGCCACCGACAAACGCGACGGCGCGACAAGCGAGACGGTGATTACGTTGGCCGAACGGCGGCGGAACGCGTCATGGCAATCAGGCATCGCTCACCGGCCTCCGTCCGTGCTACCAGTGCAAGCCGACGTCCCGAACGTCGCGGGTCGACGGGATGCGTCAGCGTCAATTCGAGGTCCGGCAATGGCAACAAGCCAGCGACGCGCTCCGGCCACTCGACGAGGCACACGCTGTCGTCGCGAAAGCAGTCGGCCAATCCTGCCGTTTCCCATTCGCTCGAATTGGCGAACCGATAAAAATCAAAGTGATAGAAGTATAAACTCGAAAACGGATAATGTTCAACCAGTGTGTAGCTGGGGCTCTTGACGCTGTCCTGCCCAGCCCAGTGCCCGCAGACAACCTCGAACGAGCGTGGTCTTGCCCGCGCCGAGATCACCGGATACCGTGACGAGCATCCCGCCTTGAAGTTGCGCGGCCAGCCGCGCGCCTGCGGCTTCAGTCGCCGCAGGATCGGGAAGGATCGAGTACGCTTTGCCGCATGAGCGTTTCGTTCCCACCGCACCCCGATGCTTCGCCGGATCGTGGCGAACGGGACTACTCCGCGCTCGCCGCACACATTCGCCGCTGGGGCCGCGAGCTCGGCTTCGACGAGATAGGCATTGCCGACACCGATCTCGCCGCCTCCGAGATCCGGCTGCTGGAATGGCTCGCGCTGGGCCGCCATGGCGCGATGGATTATATGGCACGGCACGGCGTCGCCCGCGCGCGGCCTGCAAGCGCTCGTGCCGGGCACGCTCCGCATCATCACCGCGCGGATGAACTATCGGCCGCCTGCGGCGCGGCCGAGCGCGGACGTGCTCGCCGATCCGACCAGGGCGTTCATCGCCCGTTACGCGCTCGGCCGCGACTACCACAAGGTGATGCGCGCGAAGCTCGCAGAAGCTTGCCGGGCGCATCCGTGCGGAGATCGGCGAGTTCCGCCATCGCGTGTTCACGGACAGCGCGCCGGTGCTCGAAGTGGCGCTGGGCGCGAAGTCCGGACTGGGCTGGCAAGGCAAGCACACGCTGCTGCTCACGCGCGACGCGGGCTCGTGGTTCTTCCTGGGCGAGATCTACACGGATCTGCCGCTGCCGACGACACCGCCGCGGACCGCGCATTGCGGCAGTTGCACGGCGTGCATCGACGCCTGTCCGACGGGCGCGATCGTCGCACCGTACCAACTCGATGCGCGCCGCTGCATCTCGTACCTGACGATCGAGCTTGCGGGCAGCATTCCGGAGCCGTTGCGCCCGCTCATCGGCAACCGCATCTACGGTTGCGACGACTGCCAGCTGGCATGCCCGTGGAATCGCTACGCGCAGGACGCGAGCGAACCCGATTTCGCCGTTCGCGACGGGCTCGACAACGCACAACTGATCGCGCTGTTCGCGTGGAGCGAATCGGAGTTCGATGAACGGATGCGCGGCAGCGCGATCCGGCGCATTGGCTACGAGCGCTGGTTGCGCAACATCGCCGTGGCCCTCGGGAACGCACCGTGGAATCGGCCGATCGTCGCGGCGCTCGCAGCGCGCGCTGACGATCCGTCACCGGTCGTGCGTGAGCATGTCGCGTGGGCGCTCGAGCGGCAGGCGATGCGCACGATCTCCGACCCCTGCCCGACTAGCGAATGAGCTGATTCATCGACACGATGGGCAGCATCACGGCGAGCACCAGCACCAGCACGATCGCTCCCATCAGCACGATCAGCGCCGGCTGCAGCAGCGCCGCAAACCAACTCACCCGCCGCTCGGATTCGCGCTCGAGCTCTTCGGCAGCGCGCTCGAGCATCGGCGCCAGCTGTCCGCTCGCCTCGCCGTTCGCGACGAGATGGATCAACACCGGTGGAAAGACGCGCTGCTCCTTCAGCGCGCGCGCAAGCGATACGCCCTCGCGGACGAGCGCTCCGGCGGCCCCGGCCGCTTGCCGAAGTGGAAGCGCCCACACGACGTCGCGCGCGGCATCGAGCGAGCGCAGGAGCGGCGCCCCGCTGCCGACGAGAATCGCGAGCGTGCTTGCGAACCGCGCGGTGTCGACCGCGGTAACGAGCCGCCCCGCGACCGGCGTCTTCAACAACGTTGCATGCCAGCGCATTCGAAATGCTTCGCGGCGGTTTGCGATCGCGAACGCGACCATGGCGCCAACGGCGCCCGCCAGCCAGAACCACCCGGTTGCACGGAAGAAGTCGCTGGCCGCGATCAGCGCCTGCGTGAGCCAGGGCAGCGTCTGCCGGCTCTGCTGGTACACCGATACGACCTGCGGCACGACGTAGACGAGCAGCACGGCGATGACGGCCAGCGCGACGACGGTGACCAGCATCGGGTAGATGAGGGCGAGCATGAAGCGCTGTTTCAGCGCTTCCCTCGCTTCGAGATAGTCGACCAGCCGCGCGAGCACGTCGGGCAGCCGACCGGTCTCGGCGCCGACGGCGACCAAGGCGCGATACAGCTCGGAAAAGGTCCGCGGCCAGCGCGCCAGCGCGCCCGCAAGTGTTTCGCCTGCCGCCACCTGTGTGCGGGCCGCGATGTAGAGTTTCGCCGCCCGCGCGTCGTCGGCCTGCTCGGAGACCGCGGCGAGTGCCTGATCGAGCGGCATTCCGGAGCGGACCAGCGTCGAGAGCTGGCGCGTCGAGAGCGCGACGAGCGCCGCGGGAAGCTTCGTGCGATCGGCGATGGCACCCGCCCGGCCCTCCCCGGCAGAGCCGGGACTCGCCGCCTCGATCGCAGTCGGGAACAGACCTTCGCCACGCAGGCGGTCGCGCACCTGGCGCGCCGTCTGGGCGTCGATCAAGCCGCGCCGGGGCTTGCCGCGAGCATCGACCGCTTCGTAGCGGAAGGCGGACACGGTGAGCCGCGTGGAATCAGGCTTCGCGCGTGACGCGCACCAGCTCGGCGAGCGAGGTCGTGCCGTCGGCCAGCCAACGTGCACCGTCGCGGCGCAGCGTCGTCATCCCAGCGCGGACCGCGACCTCGCGCAACGCATGCTCCGGCGCTCGGTCGTGGATGAGCCGGCGCATCGCATCGTCGATCACGATCAGCTCGTAGATCCCCGTACGTCCACGGTAACCGGTTTGGCGGCACTCGCCACAGCCGACCGGCGCGAAGAGCGTCTGCGTGGCCGGCAAGCCCAGTTCCTCGAGCAGCCCCGTCTCGCCGGCAGTCGGCGCCGCCTCCGCGCGGCAATGCGGGCACAGCGTTCGGACCAGCCGTTGCGCGAGCACTCCCAGCAGGCTCGACGCCAAGAGATACGGCTCGACGCCCATATCGGCAAGACGTGTCACCGCGCTCGCAGCATCGTTGGTGTGCAGTGTCGCGAGCACGAGGTGCCCGGTCAGCGAGGCCTGAACCGCGATCTGCGCGGTCTCGAGATCGCGGATTTCGCCGATCATGATGATGTCCGGGTCCTGGCGCAGGATCGAGCGCAGCGCGCGGGCGAAGTCGAGCTCGATCTTCGGATTCACCTGCGTCTGGCCGACGCCGTCGAGCGCGTACTCGATCGGATCCTCGACCGTCATCATGTTGAGCGTTCCGCGCGGCAGCCGCGACAGCGCCGCATACAGCGTGGTCGTCTTGCCCGATCCGGTCGGGCCGGTGACGAGCACGATTCCGTGCGGCTCGCGGATCAATGCGTCGACCGTCGCGAGCGTGGGCGTGCTCATGCCGAGCGCCGTAAGGTCGAGCTGCGCGGAGTCCTTGTCGAGCAGCCGCAGCACGACACGCTCGCCGGGCCCCGTCGGCAACGTCGACACCCGGACATCGACCTGCTTGTCGCCGAGCTTCAGCGCAATGCGGCCATCCTGCGGCAACCGTTTTTCCGCGATGTCGAGGCTCGCCATGATCTTCAGCCGCGAGACCAGCGCCGCGTGCAGCGCGCGCGGCGGCTCGATCACGTCGCGCAACACGCCGTCGACGCGGAAACGCACGACCGAACGTGCTTCGTACGGCTCGAAGTGCAGATCGGATGCGCGCTCGCGCAACGCCTGCAGGAGCAGTGCGTTGATCATCCGGATCACCGGGGCCTGCGTGCCTGCGTCGAGCAGATCCTCGGCCGGCGGCAGGTCCTGCATCAGCCGGGCGAGGTCCGTCTCGCGCGAAAGATCCTCGGTGATCTGCGCAGCGTCGCGGCCGCCGGGGTTGTAGACACGCGCGAGCTCGCTTGCGAAACGTGCCGCGTCGACCGTGCGCGTCACGAGCCGGCGTTGCAGCACACGCTTGAGTTCTGCGATCCCCTCGAGCGTCGCATCGGGGCGGGCGAGAACGACGACGGCGTCGTCCTCGACCCCGAGCGCGAGCACTCCGTGCGCCTTCGCGAACGCGTAGCTGATCCGCTGTGCGTGATTGGCCGCTGCGGCGGAAACGCTGGCAGGGAGCGTTGCCATGGCGGGCCGGGTACTCAGGGTTTGCTGGGTGCTGCGCCGGCAGGGGCCGGGGGCGTCGCGGGGGGGTCCCAGAAACCGCCGCTCGGCGGCGCCGGCGGCGGGGGAATCGATTGCGGCGTTCCCGGCATGACACCCTCGGGCGGAAGCTGCGGCTGCGTGGGGTCGTTCCAGAACAGGCGTTGCGGTGGCGCCGAACGCGCCTGCTCGCCCATCAGGTAGTCGTAGCGCTCCGACGTGATCGATGCGGCCCGTCCGCATCGGTGCGCACCACGGTCGGCTTGATGAACACGAGCAGGTTGGTCTTGGTCCGGGCGCGCGCGTCATAGCGGAACAGTGCGCCCGCGAGCGGAATGTCGCCGAAAAGCGGGACCTTGTCGGTGCCATCGGTAAGACGGTCCTCGATCAGTCCGCCCAGCACCACGATCTGGCTGTCGTCGACGATGACCGACGATTCGAGCACGCGCTTGGACAGCACCACGAAGTCCTTGGTCGATGCCGTCTGATCGACGCGCGAGACTTCCTGGTAGAGCACGAGGCGGACCGTCCCGCCCTCGGTGATCTGGGGCTTGACCCGCAGCATCAGGCCCGACGTCCTTGCGCTCGAAGGTCTGGAACGGATTCACCGTGCTGGTATTGCCGGTCGTCGCGTAGCTGCCGGTGAGGATCGGGATGTTCTGTCCGACGAGGATCTGCGCCGACTCGTTGTCCAGCGTCAGCAATGTCGGGGTCGACAGGATGTTCGCGTTGACCTGCGACTCCAGCGCGCGGGCGAGAAACGCGAGATTGGTGATCGTACCGAGGCCCGGGATGTTGACGGTGCCGCGCATCACGCCGAGGTTCAAGCCCTGGGCCGCAGCGCCCGGATTCACCGCGATGTCGATGATGTTGTTGCTGTTGGTGGCGCTGCGCGCGCCGAAATTGGTGCCGCCGACGACGCGCGTCTGCGTCGTGTTGTAGCCGCTCAATGCCTGCCACTGGATCCCGAACTCGGCCGCCTTGTCCGCCGACACCTCGCAGATCAGCGCCTCGACGAACACCTGCGCGCGGCGCACGTCGAGCTTCTCGATGATCGCGCGCAGGTTGTTGTAGACGGGCTCCGGCGCCATGATCACGATCGCGTTGCTGGCGGTGTCGGCGGTGATCGTCGCGCCGTTCGCCGAAAACGACTGCGCACTCGAGGCGATCGTTGCCGACAGAGGCGTCGTGGCCGGGTGCCGCTGCCATGGCAGCCGTCGGCGCGGCTGCCGCGAGCGTCGTCGGCGACTGCGGGGAGAGCGTCGCTCCTCCCGCCACCGGCGTCCCACCGTCCCCGCCGGTCAGCATCCCGCGCAGCGTTTGGGCGACGCGCGCCGCCTCGGCGTTCTTGAGGTAGACGATGAACATGTTGCCGCCCGCGCGACCTGGCGTGTCGAGTTCTCCGATCAACTGTCGCACGCGCGCGACGCGGCCGGGGTTGTCGGCGCGCACCAGGATGGTGTTCGAGCGCGGGTCCGCGACCAGCGTAACGCGCTGTTGGCTATCGGCCGGCGCGCCGGGCGCACCCCGGCCGCGGGCTCGACCAGCAACCGGTTCAGGATCGGCACGAGGTCGAGAGCCGACGCGTACCGTACCGCCACCAGGATCGGCTCGCCGGCGGGCGGCTGATCGAGCGACGCGATGATCCGGTCGATCCGCTTCAGGTTGTCCGCGTAATCGGTGATGACGAGCGCGTTGCTGCCCGGATACGCCACGATCGTGTTGTTCGGCGTGATCAGCGGCCGCAGCACGTTGACGAGCTGCTGCGCGGACTCGTACTTGAGCGTGACGACCTGGGTGACCAGCCGATCGCCACCGCCCGCCACCGCTCCCCGAGTCACGGCGCCGCCCTGCTGCTTGGCGTCGGCTTCGGGGACGATCTTGACCACGCCATCCGCCTCGACCGCCGCGAATCCCTGCAGCCGCAACGCGGAAAGCAGCGTCGGATAAACGAGGCTTCTCGGCACGGGGCGCGCCGAGATGATGTTGATCGTGCCCTTGACCTTCGGATCGAGGACGAAATTGCGCCCCGTGATTTCGGAAACCGCCTTGACGACGGCCTCGATGTCGGCGTTGACGAAGTTGAGCGTCACCGGCTCTTCCGCCGCGCGCGCGAACGGCGACCAGACGGCGACTAAAGTGAGGAGCAGAACGGCCAGCGAACGCCTGCAACGGCAGGCGGCGCTGGGCAACGCGGACAGACGAGGCGCGGAGTGAGGTTTGGTGGCCAAACGGATGCCGAAGGGCGGGGCTCGTGATCCTGTGGCGAATTGGCGCCTAAAAACAGAGGAATGCCGCGCGCGGGGAGCGTTTTCGTGGCGCGTTGCCGTCGCCGGGAATAATAGCACGCTCACCCCGCCGGGATCGCCCCGAGGGAGTGCCTGCTCTGCGGCAAGCGCGACGTTGCGCCGAGCGAGCTCCCGAAGCCACACGCTGGCCGGGATCGCCGTTGGCGTCGTCGCCTCTGGTCGCGCTCACGCGGACAGTGGCTGCCTTCGCGCTCTCGGAATGGGGTCGGCCTACCGGTCTTGAGCAATTCGGCGACGGTGAGCCCGATATCCTTCGCGATCCGACGCAAGAGTACGGCCGCAATACTCGCGGCCGGAGCATTGGGCCTATGCTCCCCGGCTCGCACCTGCTAATCCTTCAGGCTGAAATTGATCTCCACCTCGCCGACGTACTTCTCCCCCTCGGCGTGGAATTTCCATTCCTTGAGCGCGTCGATCACCGCCTGGTCGAAACGCCCCGGCGGTTCCGATTTGACGATGATGACCTCGTGCACGTTGCCTTTCTCGTCGATCATCACGCGCGCGAGCACCCTCCCCTTGTCGATCCCGGCGCGAATCGCGGCTCGCGGATAGACCGGATCCTCGCCGGAAAGGCGCGTGATGCCGCGACGAACCGCCGGTTTCGGGAGCGGCGCCGGCGGAGCCTCCACGACCGGAGGTGGCGCGATCACGTGCGGCTCGGTCGGCGGTGTCGCGGTTACCGCCGAGATGACCGGTTCCGCCGTCGTGGTCGGCACCGGGATATCCGGTGGCGGGACGTACGTCTGGACCGGTGCCTGGACCTTCGGTGCCTCGACGATCTTCTTCGGCGGCGGCGGTGGTGGCGGTGGTGGCGGCGCCTTGATCTCCTCGATGATCGTCGCCGAGAGCGGCTTCTTGATCACTTCCACCGCCGTGCGCGCGAGCCCGGTGACCAGCGCATAGATGACCAACACATGCACGAGGACGACGAACGCCATCCCGATCAGGTGCCGGGTCGGGTCTCTCTGGCGTCGTGCGTAATCCATTTCGTGTTGACTCCGGTTGCCCGGCCGGCGCGCGAGCGCCCGCGACCGGCTACTCGTCGATGAATTGCTCGCTGCCGACGATACCGATCTTGGTGAGCCCGAGGCGTTGCGCCGAGGCCATCACGCCCGCGACGATCTCGTACTTGGCGGCCTTGTCGGGACGAAGGTGCAACTCGGGCTGAACGGCCTGGTCCGCAGCGGCCTTCAGCTGTTCCTCGAGTGTGGCTCGATCGGGCACCACCTCGCCGTTCCAGTACGTGATCCCGGCGCCGTCGATATCGACCTTGACGATCTCGGGCTTCACGAGCGGTGGCGGCGGATTGCCGGTCGGCATGTTGAGATTGACCGAATGCAGCTGGATCGGGATGGTGATGATCAGCATCACCAGCAGCACCAGCATCACGTCGATCAGCGGCGTGGTGTTGATGTCGATCATCACGTCGGGGTCGCGTGTTCCGCCACCCGAGCCTACGTTCATGCCCATGGTCTGTTCCTCGTCGTGTGACGATCCGGCGCCATTTCAGCTGCCGCGAACGGGCGGCTCCGTGATGAAGCCGACCTTCGCGATCCCGGCCCGCTGGCAGGCGTAGATGACGCGTCCGACGCCCTCGTAGCGTCCGCCACCATCGCCGCGGATCTGCACCTCGGGCTGAGGCGTCAGCACGGAGACCTTCTTCAGCCGATCGATCAACGCGGCCGTGTTCGCGATCCGCAGATCGTTCCAGTAGATGCGCCCGGCAGCATCGACCGAGATCACGATGTTCTCCGGTTTGGTTTCGCGGATCTCGTTTCTTTCCTTCGGTAACTGGACCGGGATCGACGTCGTGACCACCGGGACCGTGATCAGAAAGATGATCAGCAGCACCAGCATCACGTCGACGAGCGGCGTCGTGTTGATCGCCGAGACGACCTCGTCTTCGTCGCCATCGGACTGGCCGACGTTCATCGCCATGGTTTATGCCTTCGCCGGCGATTTCGCGGCCGAGAGCAGAACGGCGTGCAGGTCCGCGCCGAATGCTCGCACGTTCTCCATCGCCGCCTTGTTGCGCCGGATGAGCCAGTTGTAGCCGAGCACCGCGGGGACAGCGACGGCCAGACCGATCGCCGTCATGATCAACGCTTCGCCCACGGGGCCGGCAACCTTGTCGATCGACGCCTGGCCTGCAATGCCGATTGCGGTGAGTGCGTGGTAGATCCCCCAGACGGTGCCGAACAGTCCCACGAAGGGGGCTGTCGAGCCGACGGTCGCGAGGAACGCCAGGCCGTCCTGCATCCGGCTCTGCACATTGTCGATCGCGCGCTGGATCGACATCGAGATCCATTCGTTCAGGTCGACGGTACCCAGCAGTCCGACGTGCTTGGCCGACGCCTCGAGCCCGGACTCGGCGATGAAGCGAAACGGACTCCCCTGCTTCAGCGCTTCGGCGCCCTGACGCACGGATGGCGCGCTCCAGAATTTCTTGTCCGCCATTCGCGCCTGCCGGCCCATCTTGGCCTGCTCGTAGACCTTGGTGACGATGATGTACCAGCTGCCGAGCGACATGATGACGAGAATAACCAGCGTGAACTTCGCGACGAAATCGCCGCCGCGCCACAGCGCTTCCAGTCCGTAGGGGTTATCCACCAATTCGGTCGACTTCGAGCCGTTGACCGCCTTTGCTGCGGGTGCGCTCGGCGCCGTCGGAGCGGCAGGTGCGGCAGCAGGCGATTGCGCGGGAGCATCGGCGGGCGCGGGGGACTGCGCTTGCGCGCGCGCCGCTTGAGGGACGACCGTCGCGGCCACGGCGATGAACAGGACCGCGGCCAACGCGGCCAGGCGGGTCAACTTCAGCATGGTTTCTCCAGACTGTTGGGTCGTTCGGTCAGAACTTTCGGTCACGGACGGACGCGTTCGGACGAGGCGCGCGGTGAACGAGAGGGTACTCGCCGGCAGCGGCGCATGCCACCCAAAGCGGACCCGATTCCCCGGATGCGGCTGGCGGGCGCGCAGGAGGTCGCAATAGCCGGACCGCGAAAACCGCACCGGCAAGACGGACGTGACACGCACACGCCAAAACGCATTGGCCCCGCCGAGGGGCGGGGCCAAGCTTCGTCGGAAAGCCGCGCGATTCTACACAACTGAGCCGAAAAGTCCACCCTACGATTTGGCGCGGCACTCTAAAAATGGCACCGGTGTTCGCACGTGATTGTGATCGTCTGGAATGAAGTGCGACAGTGGAATCGAAATGACGCGCCGCAATAGAGGCGAACGCACACGCGCAAGATTGACTATTTGATCAACGGGATCGCCGCCGCGACGTCATAAACCTGGGTGGCGCGGATCTTCGATTCGAGCTGCAGGTAGCGCGCAGCCTTCTTCGCCGGCAGGGCTCTCATCAGTCCGTTGTAGAGCGTCCGTCGGGCGCGGACCTCCATCTCTTCGGCGCTTACCAATTCCCTAGCCAGGCTCTTCGCAAAAAGATCGGATGGCGGCTTGTCCAGGCCGATCAGGCCCTCCAGTGCCAGGTTCCGTTCCCGGTTGGCCAGGTCGAGCCCGCGCTGATACGCGTCGTAGAGCGGCCAGAACTTTTTCGCCTCGGCAACGGTGAGCTCGAGTGTGGACGCGACGAAGGCTCTCTTGTCGGCATTGACCGCCGTGCGCAGTGCCTGCAGATCCGTCACATCGGCAGGATTGCCCTGCGCCGTGGCCGGTTGGGCCGTGACGATTGCAGCGGCGAACAGAATCGCCGCGAGGTTCTTGTTCATCATTGTTCCTCGAACTCAATTCTGCATCGCGACGCGCCGCATTGGAAACCGTGTCAGCGCCGCAGCAGCCTGCTGACTCAGCGGCCCAATGGCAACGTTCTCGTAAGTGTGCCCGATTGCTCACCGATAGTGCGAGCCGGCACGGGAATCTTCGGGGCGCGCCTTGGCACGCTTCACTTCGCTTCGATTTCCAGGCCTTGAACGCTCAATCGGGATGCCCACAAAACAGGGGGCCCGAAGGCCCCCTTTGGACAAGAGTGAACCTCGGGTCTACTTGAACGCGTACTGGATCTTGCCCCAGAAAAAGCGCCCCGTCGGATCGGCCTGGAACGGATCGTAGCCGATCTGGAATGCCTGAGCCTGCCGGGTCCACGGCGGGTCCCGGTCCATCAGGTTATTGACCCCGAGCGTCAGCGTGAAGTTCTTGAAGCCGGTATAGGAACCGTTGAGTCCCCAGACGCTGAAGGTGCCGACTGTTCGGGTGGGTGTGTCGTCCGCTGGTTCGGTGTAGCTGTGGACGTAGGTCTGGTTCAGATTCGCCGCCCAAGGCCCATAATTCCACGCGAGATTGGCGTTGTGCTTCCAGCGTGGAAACGCGCCGGTCGATCCCGGGCCTTGCACAATCGAGGCAATCCCGCCCGCATACGTGCCGGCCAGCTTCTGTACTTCACCGCCCTCTTCCTGCTGATCCCACTGGTCGACATAGGTGCCCATGAAGCTGAAGTTCAGCTGACCGAAGCTCGCTTCCGGGAACCGATAGTTGATGTTGAAGTCCCACCCCGACGTCGTGATCTGGTTTACGTTGAGGTTGTTCTGAACGCCGTAATTAACCGGACATGGGATACCGCCTACCTGCTCCGACGGCGGGCATCCTGGACTGCCGGGCGCATACCGGACCAGCAGTCCCGCCGCCTCGGCCGCAACCATGTCGTTGAATATCGAGGCTTCACCCTTCACGCCGATGATGTTCTTGACCTTGATGTAGAAGTATTCGGCGCCCAGCGACAGGCTGGGAACCGGCTGCCAAACGATGCCTGCAGTCCAGTTGGTCGATTTCTCGGGCTCCAGGTTCGGATTGCCGCCGAGCTGGGTCGTAAACTGCGCATCACAGTCTCGGGGGCCGCCGGTGAACGGGCAGCGGAGCGGATCGTTATAGATACCCCCCGTTGCCGAGTAGTAGGCCGGGAGGTAGAGCTCGGGAAGGGCGGGCGCGCGGAATCCAGTGCCGTACGCGCCGCGCAGCAACACCTCCTTCACCGGCTGCCACCGCAGCGAAACCTTCGGGTTCCACGTGTTGCCCACACCCTCGTAGTCGTCGTAACGGACGGCGACATTGCCTTCCAGGTTCTTGACGATCGGGACGTTCAACTCGCCATAGATCGCCCAGACGTCGCGGGACACTTGGGAGAGCGGAACAATGCTGCCGCCGAAGCCCGGGATGTCACCTGAGGAAAGCGCAGCAGCGCTGTCCTGCTCGAACTTCTCGTTCCGCCAAGTGCCACCCAGCGCGAGAGAAAGCGGTCCGGCCGGCAGGTTGTAGATCGCCTTGGACGCAGTGAAATTGGCCTCGGTCATCGTTCCCTTGTTGTCGATGACCTTGCCGAGAATCAGTGCCGGCTGCATCAACGCAATCTGCGCCGCCGTGTTAAGTCCGAAGAGGTCGATCTGGCCGCCGTTTAGGATCGGCAGGATCTTCGAGCCCTCGACCCAGCCCGCCAGCCATTCGTCCGTCGCCTTGCTCACCGACCAGTTGACGTTCGCGTTGTAGTCCCAGCCGGCGATAAGGCCCTGCAACCCGGCAACGACGCGCGTCTGTTCGATGGTGTTCAAATCGGTGCGGGGGCCAAGGTCGAGGCTTCGCCAGAACACCTGAAGGGGTTCGCCGTCGACACCGTACTGCTGGGCAAAGGCCTTGGGGTAGTACGGCGATGAGGGAGACGTGAGAACCGGTTCGCCCGACAGAATCGTTGCCGACGAGATCGGCGAGGGCGATACCCTCGCCGTGCTCTCGGTCTTGGACCAAGATGCCTCGATGAACGCCTGGTGGTCCTGGGCAAATTGCCACCGACCGGCACCGTAGACGTTCCACGACTCGGACGGTGGAACGATGTCGATCACGCTGGCGTAGTTGAAGCGACATTGCGTCGGCGAGCCCTCGGTGGGAAACGAGTACGGCGGCAGGCAACCCGGGGTCTTCGGGTTGAAGGTGTCGCCCTGGCTGGGTAGGAACACATTGCCCGGGATGCTGTTTCCCGAAGTCTTGTCGTAGACGCCCCCGGCGGCATCCGGCACGTAAGCGGATTTCGAATAATTCCGTTGGGTGGCCGCAATCGCGTCGATCTTGTTGTAGTCGACCGTCGCGAAGAGGTTGAACTTGTCCTTGGTGAGATCGCCCCACCCGCCGGACACGTTGTACCGCTGAACCTTTCCGCCGCCTTGATCGGAGTCGCCATAATAGGCAGACGCATCGATGCCGGAAAAATCCTGGCGCATGATGAAGTTGATCACGCCCGCGATCGCATCGGTACCGTAGATCGCGGAGGCGCCATCGGTCAACACTTCGACCCGCTCGATCGCGGAAAGCGGAATCGAGTTGACGTCGACGTTGACGCCCCCGAAGGCCGTATTTGCCAGACGCCGGCCATTCATCAGCACAAGTGTTCTCGCCGCGCCAAGCCCGCGCAACGACGCCGCGGCGAAGCCGACAAGGGAGCCACCCTCCGATCCCTGCAGGTTGAGGCCGCCTACGGATGAGTTGACGCTCAGGCGCTCGACGACCCCCATCGCGGTCTGGATGCCCTCGCGCTCGATATCCTGTCGGGTGATGATCTGGACAGGTAGTGCACCCTCGGTCTCGATACGCGGGATATTCGACCCCGTGACGTAACGAACGATGTCCTGCGCATCGGCCGGCATCCCGGCAATCAGGGCCGTTCCGCCCAATGCGTGTGCGAGCGCGGCTGCAACCTTCTTTTGTTGGAATTTCATCTGACGTTCCCCCAAGGAAGAGTGAGGCGGATCCGGGGTGTCCGCCTTTTGCGAGTATTCCCGTACTGCGACAGTACGCCGCACCAGAATTGTGCCGCAACGAAAAAGGCGAGGTTGCTACAATGGTCCTCAAGCGAGTGTTGTAATTGTGCCAATCGTGCCGATCCGCCACGCCCGGGCTTCTGACCTTGCCGGAGATCGTTGCAATCTACAACGCAGCGATCCCCGGCCGGATGGCGACCGCAGACACCGAACCGACGACGGTCGCCGCAAGAGAGCCTTGGTTCGCCGAATTCGACCCGGCACGACGACCCCTATGGGTGCTCACGGGTACGGTCGGTGGTCCCGTCCTCGGATGGCTGTCCCTCCGCTCGTTCTATGGGCGACCCGCGTACCACGCGACGGTCGAGGTCGGGGTCTACACGCACCCGGGACATCTGCGTGCCGGGATCGGGAAAACCCTTCTGATCCATGCAGTTGACGCCGCGCCCCCATTGGGGATTCGAACCTTGCTCGGCTTCGTTTTCGCGCACAACGCGGCGTCGCTGGGTCTGTTCGAGCGCTGCGGATTCGGGATCTGGGGAAGGTTGCCGCAGGTGGCCGAACTCGACGGCGTCGAGCGCGATGTCCTGATTCTGGGCCAGCGCGTGTGACCGCGTCGCCTGGCATTGTGTCGCAATTCGAGATCCGGCCGGCCGAGCCCGCCGACGTCGGGGCGATCCACGCGATGATCGGCGCGCTCGCGGAATTCGAGAAACTTGCCCATCTGTGCGTCGCGACCGAGGCCGATCTTACGGCCGCCCTGTTCGGACCGCGGCCGGCGGCCGAAGTGTTGATTGCATTGAAAAATGGGGAAGCTGCCGCATTCGCGCTTTTTTTCCACAATTTCTCGACGTTTCTCGGCCGGCCCGGGCTTTGGCTGGAGGACCTCTACGTCCGCCCCGAGCATCGGCGGCAAGGCTGCGCGCAGGCGCTCTTGCGGGCATTGGCGGAAATCGCCCGGGTACGGGGTTGCGGCCGGTTCGAGTGGGCAGTCCTCGACTGGAATGCGCCGGCCATCGACTTCTACCGGTCGCTGGGTGCGACCGTGCTTCCCGATTGGCGGATCGTGCGTGTAGTCGGGCCGGCGCTGGACACTTTGGCGGATGGCCACCGACGGGATCGGGAACGGTCCTGAGCCCGTCAATGCGGGACGTCTGCCGGCGGGAAACGCCGCTGCGGGCGGCGCTGGTTGTCGTGTCTTTCGGGCCGCACCACGGAGCGGCGCGTGACATGCCATATGTGATATATGTATAATGTGGTATGTGGCGGATCGAGGAGCACCGGCGCGTCGACAGACAGTGCGCTGCCGCTCCGAAGGAGATATTGAAGCGTTACGAAAAGTGGAAGGATATCGCGTCAATCTCGGGTCCGCCTGGCTTGCGCCAAATCACCGGGTTCAACGACGAGGCACTCTCGGGCAGATGGAATGGCCATCGCTCTTCGCGGTTGGGGCTCCAGTATCGTGTCATCTACCGGATCCTGCCTGAGCGGATGCTGTTTCAGGTGGTTGCGCTTACCCCTCATGACTATCGGAGGCGCTGAATGAGTCAATTTCGTCCCGCGAAGAAGCGCGCCGAGGTTTCGGTCGGGGAATCGGTCCGCATCATTCGCGAGCTTCAAGGCCTGAGCCAGAATGATTTGGCCAAGTCGAGTGGCATTCCGCAGGCAACACTGTCGGCCATCGAGAATGATCGCGTCCGGCTCGGCGTCGAACGCGCGAAGGTGCTGGCGCGCGCGTTGCGTTGCCACCCGGCAGTCTTGGTTTTTCCCGGATGGGAACTACCGGTTGAAAGCGCAGCCTGATCTCGTTGCCGTGCACGTAACGATCTTTGTCGCCCACGCGGGAGCGGAAGCCCGTCGCGCCTCCTGGTTACGCTTGGCGGCGCACGTCTTGACGCCATGACGTCATAGTGCTACCTCGCAACGATGGAAGAACACAAGCGCGCAACGGTGTATTTCGACGCCGCGGTACATCAGGCCCTTCGGCTCAAGGCGGCAGCGACCGACCGCTCCATTTCGGAGATGGTCAACGATGCGGTCAAAGCTGCTCTCGCCGAGGATGCCGAGGATCTGGCCGCTTTCGATGAGCGCGGGGCCGAGCGAAGCATTTCCTTCGAATCGTTCGTCCGCGGCTTGAGACAGCGTGGCCGGATATAGGCTGCTGATCAAACCCTCGGCCGCGAAGGAAATCGAGGCGATCGGAGTAAAACGTGATCGCCAGCGCATCGTTGCTTGCATCCTGGCGCTCGCCGCTGAACTCCATCCAATCGGTTGCGAAAAGCTCGCCGGGGTTGCGGGACGCCTGAGGATCAGGCAGGGAAGCTATCGCATCGTGTACGCCGTCGACGATGAGGCGCGTGTGGTGGAAGTCGTGAAGGTGGGACACCGTCGAGACGTATATCGTGGCACGACCTGACCTCAGGCCCGCCTGAATACCGCCACCGTCAGCGACTGGTCTTACGGGACTTGACCGACGCCATGGCCTCCTTGCGCCTCGTGTTCCAGTCTTCGCGGATCAACGCAGCGTCGTCCCTGCAGCCGTTTGAGCAACAGCACTTCATTCGACTATCGTGCCATCCGCTTGCGCGCGGTGCCGCGCGGTTGCGAAGTTGGCCGCACCGGCTTTGCGACCAGACGACCGCTCACAAACTTATGCAGCACGCTTGCAATGAGCGTCTGGTAGGGCACACCTTCTTCAAGCGCGCGCGCCTGGAGGTCCATCAGGTCCGGCGAGGACAGGCGGATATTGATTCGCCGATCCTTGATCACTGTGGCGCGCGCAGCACCTCGATATTGCTCCAGTTCTGCCTTGGAGGGAGTAATGGACTTGAGCTGTCCGCGCTCGTAAGCGGCAAGTATCTCTTCTTCAAGCAGGTCACGCTTCTTCATCCCGGTCACCTCGTTCCAGGTAATCCCGAGTTGCCTTGCGACTCGGGATAATTGTCTTCAGGAAGTGGTAGTCGTCCTCGTCGATGAAAGGTACCAATCAGGCATAACGATCGTAGGCCACGACGAGGATCAACTGCCCCGGATACCTTCCACGATTGGGATGTTGCAGCACATCCAACAAGCCCTTCGATTCTATGGCGAGCACGATGTCCTCGAACGAGACGTTGCGCTCCGCCTTGAGCGGTTCATTCTTCTCATGATCCCACCGAAAAGGCTTCACGCGGGCAGGATATACGATTGTGTGCCGTTTGTCATCAGCGCAAAATGCAGGAGGGCAAACGTGCGGCAAGCAGGAGTTTCCAGGGTCGCCTGCTATGGGGAATGATCCCGCCATCTTCCCTGCCCCATTTCCGCAAACGCTCGTCGCGAAGGATAATGCGGCCATGTGCGACACGGACCCGGAAGCCCCGGGGCGCCGTCGCCACCCAACGTTTCGAGACCCGAATGCCCGACGCCGACCACTTCCCGCTTCCCGACATCTCGCCACGCGACGCTCGACGCTGATTTCTGGTCGCTGCGCATCGTCGAGGAGAGGACCGAATCCTGCACCGTGCGCAAGAACGTCGCGTTGCCGTTTGCCGCATGCACCGATCGCGGCGCGATGGCTTCCGTCTACGCAGGAGGCGGGTATGGCTACGCCGCAACCGGAGATACGTCGGCCGCGGGCCTGCGCGCCGCGCTCGAGCGGGCGGCGGCCTGGGCGCGCGCCAGCGCGCGACACGCGCTAGTCGACACGAGAACCCTGCCGCGCCCAGCGGCGCGTGGCGATTACGCTTCGCCCTCGGCGAGCCTTCCCCTGCGACCACGGCGCGAATGGTACGAGCTCCTGATGCGCGAGTCGCAGGAAGCGGCGTTCGATTCGCGCATCGTCGACTGGAATGCATCCATCGACATCACGACCGCGACGCACCGGCTCGTCACCAGCGAAGGTGGCGACGTCGTGCAGCACTTCCGCTTCCTGTTCCCGGGGATGAGCGTCACCGCACACGCCGACGGCGACACGCAGACGCGAACGCTCAACGGCTATCGCGGCATCTGCCAGCAGGGCGGCGCCGAGATTCTCGCGCGCTTCGGCTTCCAAGGCGGAATGCGGCGCATCGCCGAGGAGGCGCTCGAGCTCCTCGCCGCGGCGAACTGCCCGAGCGGGAACGAGGGACGTGCTCCTGCTGCCCGATCAGATGGTCCTGCAGATCCACGAGTCGATCGGACACCCGCTCGAGCTCGACCGGATCCTGGGTGACGAGCGCAACTTCGCGGGGACGAGCTTCGTTACGCCGGACATGTTCGGCACCTACCAGTACGGCTCGCCGCTGCTGAACATCACGTTCGACCCCACGGTCGACGAGGAACTCGCGAGCTACGGCTGGGACGACGAAGGGGCGAAGGCCGAAAAGGTGCACCTGATCCGCAACGGCATTCTGGAGCGGCCGCTCGGCGGGGCGATCTCGCAGGCGCGTGCGGGACTCCCCGGCACGTCGAACGCCCGCGCCGACGGCTGGAACCGGCCGCCGATCGACCGGATGGCGAATCTGAATCTCGAGCCCGGAGACGCAACGCTCGACGAGATGGTCGCAGGCATCGAGCACGGCATCCTGCTCGAGACGAATTGCTCGTGGTCGATCGACGATTCGCGCAACAAGTTCCAGTTCGGCTGCGAGCGCGGCCGCCTGATCGAGAACGGGCAACTCGGTGCGGTCGTGAAGAATCCGAACTACCGCGGCATCAGCGCGAATTTCTGGCGCAGCCTCGCCCGCGTCGGCAACGCCGGGACGATGCAGGTGCTCGGAACGCCGTATTGCGGCAAGGGTGAACCGTCGCAGGTCATCCGCGTCGGCCATGCCTCACCGGCGTGCGTGTTCACCAACGTCGATGTATTCGGCGGGGAAGCATGAGCGGCGACTGCGTGCCGCGGGAAACCAGCGATGAACGTGCCCCGCGACACCGGCGCATCCAGGCGTCGATGGAATCCTATTTCCTCGATTTGGCCTCCGCGATCGAGGGCTGCCTCGCCGCCGGCGAGACATCGCTCGCCTGGTTTTCGGCGGAGACGTCCGACTTCGTACGGATGAACCGCGGCAAGGTGCGCCAGCCCGGAACCGTCGTCCAGCGCTATCTCGACGTCGAACTGATCCGCGGCGCAAAGCACGCCTCGCACCGGCTTGTCGCTTTCGGGTCACTTTGGGGCTGACCGGGAATTGCTGCGCAGCGCGGTCGCGGGCCTGCGCGCCGCGCTGCCGGACCTCGACGACGACCCGCACCTGTTGATCGCGACGGACGTTCACTCGACGCGCACCGTGCGCGGCGCGGCGTTGCCGCCCGCCGAGAGCATCGTCGACGAGATCCTGCAGGCCGCGCGACGGCCTCGATCTGGTCGGCTTGTACGCCAGCGGTCCCGTTTGCGCCGGGTTCGCCAATTCGCTGGGCCAGCGCAACTGGCACGAGGTCACGTCGTTCAACCTGCAGTGGAGCCTCTACCATCGCGCGGACAAGGCCGTGAAATCCGCGCTGTCGGGCTTCGCGTGGGACGCCGCGGCCTTCGCGTCGAAAATGACGGAGGCACGCACGCAACTCGAGCTTGTCGCACGACCCGCGAAGGCGCTCGGGCCCGGCAAATATCGCACCTACCTTTCGCCGGCAGCGATGGAGGATCTGGTTTCGATGCTGTGCTGGGACGGCTTCTCCGCGCGCGCGCTCGCGACCAGGCAGAGCAGCCTTGAAAGAATGCGGGACGGCAGCGGCGAAAATGGCCGCCTCGACCCGCGGATCGCCATGACGGAGTCGATCGCCGAAGGGGTGGCGCCCGCCTTCCAGAACGAAGGCTTCGTGCGGCCGGCGGCGGTTACGCTGATCGAACGCGGCCGGCTGGTCGGATCGCTCGTTTCGCCGCGCACCGCGCGCGAGTTCTCGCTCGAGGCGAACGGCGCGAACGGCCACGAAAGCCCCGTCGCACTGACGATGGCGGGCGGATCGCTCGCCGCGGCCGACGCTGTCGCGGCACTCGACACCGGCCTGTATGTCGGCCACCTGCACTACCTCAACTATTCGGACCGTCCCGCCTGCCGAATGACCGGCATGACGCGCTTCGCGACCTTCTGGGTCGAGGACGGGAAGATCGCCGCGCCGATCGACGTGCTGCGCTTCGACGACACGGTCTACCGGATGCTCGGCACGAACCTCGAAGCGCTGACCACCGAAACCGAACTGCTGCTTGCGAGCGACACCTATCGCGAACGCTCGCTCGCCAGCATGCGCCTGCCCGGCGCGCTCCTCTCCGAGCTGACCTTCACGCTTTGAAACTCCGGGCCGGACCGGCCCCGACCCCGGCGGGTTCCCGGTGTGGTCCGTGCCAACCCTTCGGGATCGACGCCAGCAGCCGCTGCGTATACGCCTCGCGCGGATTCCGGTAGATCTCGTCGGAGTCCGCGATCTCGACGATCCGGCCCTCGCTCATCACCATGATCTCGTCGGCGATGTACTTGACGACGGCGAGGTCGTGCGAGATGAAGATGTAGGAGAGCCGGAATTCGTCCTGCAGGTCGGTGAGGAGATTGAGCACCTGCGCCTGCACGGAAACGTCGAGCGCCGACACCGACTCGTCGCAGATGAGGATGTCCGGCTTCATCGTCAGGCAGCGGGCGATGGCGATGCGCTGCCGCTGTCCGCCCGAGAACTCGTGCGGGTACTTGTAGAACGAGACTTCGGGCAGGCCCACCTTCTGCAGCAGCTCGAAGGCGAGCTCGGTGCGTTCCTGCGCCGACGTCGCCGATGCCGTGGATCATCATCGGCTCGGTCAGGATGTGGCCGACGGTGAAGCGCGGGTTGAGCGACGCATAGGGGTTCTGGAAGATGATCTGGATGCGCCGCTTGTACGCCATGAACTCCCTGGGCGACATCGCGAGGATGTCCCGCCCCTCGAACATCGCCTCGCCCGCGGACGCCTCGTGCAGCCGCATCAGCGTGAGCCCGACGGTGGTCTTGCCCGAGCCCGACTCGCCGACCAGCCCCAGCGTCTTCCCCTTGGGCAGCCTGAACGAGACATCCTTCACCGCCTCGAACTTGCGCCGGCCGAAGAGCCCTTCGCGCGAGTAGAAATCCTTGCCGAGGTTCTTCACGTCGAGCACGATCGGGTCGGAGGCATCGATGCCCCGGTGGCGCTCGGTCAGGTTCATCGCGTGCGCGCCGCCGTCCATGAAGTCCTCGATCACCGGCAGCCGCACCGGGCGCCGGTCGAGACGCGGCCGGCATTGCAGCAGCGCCTGCGTGTAGCTGTCCTGCGGCGCCTCGAACACCCGTTGCGCCGGGCCCTGCTCCCGGATCTCGCCGTCGCGCATCACGATCACGTAGTCGGCGATCTCGCCGACCACCGCGAGGTCGTGCGTGATGAACAGCACGGACATCTGGTGCTTCTTCTGCAGCTCCGCGATCAGTTCGAGGATCTGCTTCTGGATCGTCACGTCGAGCGCCGTCGTCGGCTCGTCGGCGATCAGGAGCTTCGGTTCGCAGGCAATCGCCATCGCGATCATCACCCGCTGCTGCTGGCCGCCCGACAACTGCGACGGATAGGCGTTGATCCTGTACTCGGGGTCCGGGATGCCGACTTCGTCCAGCAACGCGATCGCGCGGCGGCGCGCCTGCGCCGCGCTCATGCCCATGTGCAGCCGCAAGACCTCGACGAGCTGGAAACCGACCGTGAAGACCGGATTGAGCGAGGTCATCGGCTCCTGGAAGATCATCGAGATCTCGGCCCCGCGCAGCCGACGCAGATCGTCGGCCGGCAACCCGACGACGTTGCGCCCGCCGAACATGATCGTGCTCGCCGGATCGACGATCGAGTTCTCCGGCGGCAGCAACCCCAGGATCGCGAGCGCGGTCACCGACTTGCCGCTGCCCGATTCGCCGACCAGCGCGACCGTCGCGTTCTTCGCGATGTCGAACGAGATGCCCCGGACCGCCTCGACGATGTGCTCGCGGTCGAGCTGGAAGGCGACCTTGAGGTCGCGGACGCTGACGAGCGGTTCCATCGTACGGTGCTCGCTTGGGCTCACGACGACGCTGTTCCCTTCAACTTGGGATCGAGCGCATCGCGCAGCGCATCGGTGAACAGGCTGAACGCCGTCACCAGGATCGCCATCGCGGTGCCCGCCGCAGCAAGCTGCCACCACTTGCCGAGAATCAGCTCGTTCTGCGCCTCGTTCAGCATCGACCCCCACGAAACGACGTCGACCGGCACGCCGAAGCCCAGAAACGACAGGATCACCTCCGCCTTGATGAAGCCGACCGCGTAAATGGAAAGCTGCACCAGCACGACGTGGCTGATGTTGGGGAAGATGTGGACGAACATCCGGCGCGCGTTCGAGGCCCCGATCGCGTCCGCTGCCTGCACGTACTCGCGCGCCTTGTGCTTGAGGTACTCGCCGCGCACCAGGCGGAAGATGCCGGTCCAGCCGGTGAGCCCCAGGATCAGGATGATCGTCAGCATCCCCTTCTGCTGCAGGACCGCGGCGACCGCGAGGATCAGCAGCAGGTACGGGATCGAGCTGAACACGCTGTAGAACCAGTTGAAGAAATCGTCGATCCATTTGCCGTAGTAGCCGGCGACTGCGCCGAAGAGCGTGCCGAGGAAAGTCGCGACCGCCGCGGCGGCGAGGCCGACGAAGATCGAGGTCTCCGAGCCCTTGATCGTCTTCTTCAGGACGTCGCGGCCCCATTTGTCGCCGCCGAGCGGCAACGTCGATGCGCGCACCTCCGCGGCAACGGTTCCGGCAGACTTTGCGTCTTTGCGGATGTCCGCCATCACATCGGCGAGCGGATCGATCGACTTGCCGGCCTCGCCCGCCGCCGGCTTCTGCTCCTGGATCTCTTTCATCACGTCGACGAGCGGATCGACAACCTTGGTATCGTCGGCCGTTGGCGGCGCGGCAGCGCCGCCGGACGCCGGCTTCTCGCCCTTGAGTTCAGCGAGCACGTCGGCCAGCGGGTCGACGACACTCGTCTTGTGCTCCGTTGCCGGCGTAACGGGCACCGTCGGCACGGGCGCCGCCGGCGCGCCGCCCTCGATGTCGGCGCCGAGGAAGCTCGGCGGCGCGTAATTGACCCCGATCTCCTTCGCCCAGTCCTTCGCGACGAGCCCGACGCCGGACGCGATCATCATCACGACGAACACCACGACAATGGCGAGCGAGACCATGCCGACGCGATCGGACTTGAGCCGCTTCCAGCCGAGTGCCCACAGGCCCGGTGAAACGGTGTGCGGAATCTGGCGCATCCGCGGCACCCTCGTCTCGATCGCCGATTCGTTGACCACCGGCGTCTCGGTCACTTGAGCTGGACCCGTGGATCGACCGCCTTGTACATCAGGTCGGCCAGGAGGTTCGACGCCATCGTCGCGAACGCGACGTACACGGTAATCGCCTTGATCACCGGAAAATCGGATCGCTCGACGGCGAGGATCACCTCGCGGCCGATGCCGGGAATCGAAAAGAAGCGCTCGATCAGGAACGACCCGAGCAGGAGTCCGGGGAGCGTCGCCATGAGGTTGGTGATGATCGGAATCGATGCGTTCCGCAGCACGTGCAGCCACATGATCCGGTTCTCGGAGAGCCCCTTGGCGCGCGCAGTGCGCACGTAATCCTGGTAGATCTCGTCGAGGACGAAGGTCCGGTACAGCCGCAGGCTGGGCGCGATGCTCACCGTGAGTCCGATCAGGATCGGCAGCATCGAATAGACGAACAGGTTCTGAACGAAGCTGTCGCCCCAACCCTGGACCGGGAACCATCCGAGCTTGTAGGCGAAGACGTACTGGAAGACGATGATGTAGACGAGGATCGAGATCGAGAGGCCGACCGTGCAGACGATCATCACCAGGCGGTCGGTCAGCGAGCCGCGCACGTACGCGACCGCGAGTGCCAGTGCCACCGAGATGATCGTGTCCAGCAGGACCAGCGGTCCGAGCACGGTGAGCGACGGCCCGAGCCGGGTGCCGAGGATCTCCGATACCTTCTCGTTGGTGCTCCACGACGCGCCGAAATCACCGGTCAGCACCTGCTTGACGAAGATCCACAGCTGGACCCAGTACGGCTGGTCGACCCCGAGCTGGCGCCGGATGTTGTCGATCTGCTCCTGGTTGCTGATCTTGCCCGCCAGGACGTACGCGGGATCGCCGCCGACCCAGTTGAAGAGGAGGAAGACGAGCAGGATCACGCCCAGCATGGTCGGGACCATCTGCCACAGGCGCCGGATGATGTAGGCGGTCATGGAGGTCCCCTTCCCCCTGCCGCGCGGGTCGCGCGATGGCCCGGGCGCGGCGGAGCACCCGCGTCGCGCCGCCCGCACCTGCTCCGGCCCGGCTGCGCGCCCCGGCCGTTGAGCCTCATTTTGCCGTCGGCGTCACATCGATGTACTGCCACTCCGAGTGCAGGATCGGGTGCTTCTTGAATCCCTGCACGCGCGGCTGCGCAAGCATGTTCCGGTAGCGGCTGATGTTGAGCCGCCACGGCGCGTAGGCCTCGATGACCTTCGCCATCTCGCGGTAGAGCTTGTCGCGCTCCGGCGAATCGGGCATCCGGAGCGACTGCTCGTAGAGCTTGTCGTACTCGGGAATCGCGGCGCACGCGTTGTTGCTCTGGTAGATGTTCTTGCCGTAGAGAAGCTGCATGAAGTTGTCGGCGTCGGGATAGTCGGCGATCCACGCGGCGGTCCGCATCTGCAGCTTGCACTGCTTCTCGAGCTTCAAGAGCTCGGCGAACTTCTCCTTCTGGACGTCCATCCGGATGCCGATCGAATCGAACGCCTTCTTCCACAGCTCGTCCTGCTGGCGGCCGAGCGAGTCCGGACGCGACGCATAGCGGATGACGAGCGGCTTGCCATCCGGCAGCGTGCGCCAGCCGTCCGTGCCCTTCTTGTAGCCGAAGCGATCGAGCAGCGCGTTGGCCGCGGCGGGGTCGTACTTCACACTCGACCGGTAGTTGGGGTCGTGCCCGACCACTCCGGGCGGGATCGGGAATTGCGCCTCGACCGCCTGCCCGTTGCGGACGACCTTGATGTCCTCGTCGACGGGGTAGGCCATCGCCATCGCGCGGCGCAACGCGATCTTTTCCTTCGTCAGGCCGCCGACCACCGGGTCCATCAGGTTCCAGTAGTGGTAGTTGATCTCGGGGTCGACGAAACGCGACAGCTTGACGCCCTTCCGCGCAAGCTCGGGCTTGAGCTTGTCGCCATCGAGGACTTTCGGCGCCAGCGGGCCTTCCATGTTCATGAGGTCGAGCTCGCCGTTCTCGAACGCGAGGAGCCGCGACTGGTCCTCCTCCATGATGCTGATCTCGATCCTGCCCACCTGCGGCATCTTCTTGCCCTTCATCTCGCTGACGATCCGCTGATCCTCCGGATCGGTACCGGGCTTGAAATCCCAGACGAAGCCGCGGTAATCGGGATTCGCCTCCAGCGTGATCTTCGAGGACCGGACCCAGTTCGTGAGCTTGTATGGTCCGGTGCCCACCGGGTTCGACATGACGCGGCCGCCCTCGTCCGCATACGCCGCGACGACCTCCTTCGCCAGTGCGCTCGTGGGCTCGTGAGCAAGCACATACGAAAGGTTGTAGTCGGGCTGCTTCAGCCGGATGCGCAGCGTGTAGCGATCGAGGGCTTCGAGTCCCGCAACCTTCGCGGAGTAGTCGAACTTGCCGGTCTTCTTCGCCTCTGCGGCGGCTTCGTCGAGTCCGACGATCTTGCCGTCCAGCAGCCACGCCCACGGCGAGCGCACCTTCGGGTCCATGAGCCGTTTCATCGAGTAGACGTAATCGTCGGCCGTGAGCTCGCGCTTCTTGCCGCCGAACGCTGCGTCCGGAGTGAAGTAGATGCCCTTCTTGACCTTGATCGTGTAGGTCTTTCCGTTGTCGGTGACCTGTGGCAGCACCTCGGCGGTGAGCGGCACGATCTTCGCGGGCCGGGCGAGATAGTCGTAGGTGTAGAGCGTCTCGAAAATTGCCTGTTCCACCGTTCCCGAATAGAGGTCATGGGCCGCCGCCGGGTCGAAGCCTTCCTCGCCGGCCGGAAAGACGTGGCGGATCACCTTGTTCATGTCGGCCGCAAAGGCTCCGGCTCCGGCAAGAAACAATGTCAGCGTCACCAGCGCGGACGCGAGCACACGGGAGAGATGCGACAAGGCTCGTTGCGGAAAAGGTTTCATCGGAAACTCCGGTGCCGGATCGCGTTCGCGTCACCGACGCGGCTCGAGATCCATGTAGACGAACTCGCCGTGAAGGATCGGGTGCTTCTTGTACCCCTTGACCCATGGCCGGATCAACTGGTTGCGCTCGCGTGAGACGTGCAGGCTCCACGCGCCATCCACCTCCATCTGCCGCGTCATCTCGAGGAACAGGAAGTTGCGCTCGGGCGAGTTCGGCAGCGCTCTGGACCTTTCGTAGAACGCGTCGAAAGCCTTGGACTCGTAACATCCGTTGTTGCTCTGGCCGCTGTTCGGGCCGTAGAGGAGCTGCATGAAATTATCGCCGTCCGGGTAGTCGGCGGTCCACGCCGCCCCCCACATCATCAGCTGGCAGGCCTTGGACGCCTTCAGGTTGTCGGCGAACTTGCCGATATCGAAGACCATGCGGATCCCGATTGCGTCCATCGACTTCTTCCACAACTCGTTGAAATTGCGCTCGAGAGCGCTGCTGCCCGTCGCCAGGCGCAGCGTGAGCGGGTTGCCGTCCGGCAGCGAGCGGTATCCGTCCTTGCCCCTCCTGTACCCGAAATGGTCGAGCAGCCTGTTGGCGAGCGCCGGGTCGTAGCGGTTGATGCTCCGATAACCCGGGTCGTGGCCGACCACACCCGCGGGGATCGGCATCTCGGCCGCCCTCGCCTGGTACTTGCGGATGACGCGGATTTCATCGTCGAGGTTGTAGGCCATGATGATCGCCCGTCGGAGCGCGATCTTTTCCCTGGCGAAGCCGCCGACGACGGGATCGCGGAAATTGAAGTAGGTGTAGGTGATGTCGGGCTCGATGGCCGTGAACAGCGACACACCCTGCTCCTTCCACTCCGGTTTCAACGCGTTGTCGGCATCGAACACCTGCGGCCGGAAGGTCGCCGGCAACGCCAGATAATCGAGCTCCTTCTGGTTGAACGCAAGCCAGCGCGACTGCTCCTCCTCGATGATGCTGACTTCGACGCGGCCGATTTGCGGCATCCGCTTGCCGTTCATGGCCGCGATCAGCGCATCGTCCCACGCCGGGTCCGACGCAGCGAAATCCCAGACGAAGCCGCGGTAGCCTGGATTCGCCTCGAGGACGATCTTCGCCGCGCGCGTCCACTCCTTGAGGACGTACGGCCCGGTGCCGACCGGGTGCGCCTGCAGATCGTCGCCGTAGGCTTCCACCACTTCGCGGGCCATCGCACCGAACGGAACGTGCGCCGCGACGTACAGGAAGTTGTAGTCGGTCTTCTTCAGACGGAAACGCAGCGTGTGCGAGTCGAGCGCCTGGATTCCCGGCACCTTCGCGTCGTAGTCGAAGCGTCCGGATTTTTTCGCCGCGTCGGCCAGCTCGTCCAAGCCGTCGATCTTGCCTTCGAGCATGAACGCATAGGGCGAACGGTTTTTCGGATCCATGAACCGCTTGAATGCATAAACGAAGTCCTCGGCGACGAGTTCGCGCCGCGCTCCCCGGAAGGCCGGATCCGGCGTGAAGTAGATGCCCTTGCGCAGCTTGAACACATACGTCCGCCCGTTGTCCGACACCTCGGGCATCGCCTCGGCTACCATCGGCACCAGCTTCGCCGGCCGGGCGAGGTAGTCGTAGGTCAACAGGCGCTCGAAGATCGCCTCGTTGATCGTGTTGGAATACAGATCGGAGACCCGGACCGGATCGAATCCGGTCTCGGCGGTAGGGAACGCGACGCGAAGGATCTTGTTCGGATCGGCCGCCGCGGGGGAGGTGGATGGGAGGCCAAGTATCGCGGCAATCAAGGCGGCCGTCCGTATCGCAGCGACGAGCCGCAGGAAACGGCGCCCCAACCCCTGCACCATCGGTGCCCCCGCAAACAAAAGCGGCGTAATGTACCACTTACCTCCTCGCCCATGCCACGCCGCCTGATCCGCGCGTTCACCGACCGATTGCGACCCACGGTCGATGCGCTCACCCACCATCCCACGGTCCGACGGTTCGCCCCGGCTCTGGCCAATCCGGACCTCTGGCATCTGAACCGACGGTCGACCGCCCGGGCGGTCGCCATCGGGCTCTTCTGCGGCCTGATCCCGGGGCCACTGCAAATGATTTCGGCAATCGCGCTGGCGATCCCCCTGCGCGCCAATTTTCCGCTGTCGGTCATCACGACGCTCTACACCAATCCGTTCACGATCGTCCCGCTCTATCTCCTGGCCTACGAAATCGGGCACCTCCTTCTTCCCGGAACCGCCGAGGCGACTCCTTTTGCCGCGCCGGCGGGATCGGGGCCCATCGAGCACCTGTCCGCCGTCATGGATTGGGCGCTGGCGCTGGGCAAGCCGCTCGCGCTCGGTCTCGTCCTGCTCGCCTCGACACTTTCAGCGCTGGGCTGGGCGGCGGTCCATATCGGCTGGCGCCTCTACACGGTCGCCGCGTGGCGGCGTCGCGCCCTGGCACGGCGCCGACCTGAATGAGCGCGCCGGGCCGCCCTGAGTACGATTTGTCTCCTCGCGGAGGGACCGCGCGCAGTGCCAACGGCGCCCCAATGAGCCGCATAACGTCGAGCCGGCGATGAAACCATCGTACTGGGACGAGGCCACGCGCGCGCTCGGCCGCGCCGACCCGATCATGAAGCGACTGATCCGGAGATTCCCGGACATTCACCTCGCACGACGCGGCGATCCGTTCACGACGCTCGCTCGCGCCATCGTCGGCCAGCAGATCTCGGTCAAGGCCGCGCAGACGATCTGGGAACGCTTCGCTACCGCCGCCGGGGCCATGCGCGACGCCGACGCTCCCGCGCCACCGGTCGATCCCGCGCGCGTGAAGCGCTTGCGCGTGCCGACGCTTCGTCGCTGCGGGCTTTCGCAGCGCAAGGCCGAGTACCTGCGCGATCTGGCCGCCCATTTCGCGTCGGGCAGGCTCGATCCGACGAGCTGGACCGCTCTCTCCGACGAGGACCTGATCGCCGCGCTGACCGACGTCAAGGGCATCGGACGCTGGACTGCGGAGATGTTCCTCATCTTCCACGAGTTGCGCGCCGACGTGCTGCCGGTCGACGACATCGGCCTGCAGCGCGCGGTCGCACTGCACTACCACGGAGGCGAGCGTGTGCCGCCCGCCGCGATCCGCGACCTCGCGATCCGATGGCAGCCCTATCGGAGCGTCGCAACCTGGTACCTGTGGCGCTCGCTCGATCCGATTCCGGTGGAGTATTGAAGCCCAAGAGAGGAAGCTGCCGTGGAAGCGTTCGGCCCGCCTTCGCAGGGATCCGGGCAAGCGGCGCGAAGACCTTTGCCATTCAGACATGTTTCCCTTTCATGTTGCCGGACAAGGGAGACTATACTGATCCGATAGAGCGCCTCTGGGCCGTTCGCGAAAGCCGCCGCCGGCGATCCGTGGATGTGCTGATTCGATCGAAGCGCTGTCTCAATCGAAGGGCTGGCCATCCAGAGGCGACAGAACGGAGGCCGTCATGAGGAAAGCCCGGATTTCTTCGCCTGCTGAAGCGAATTCCAGCTGCAATCGCGAGCCCGCGCGCGCCGCCGGTTCAGCCATGTTCTCGACCGAGGCGTGGACGCAAATAGGGCGCAGCCTTGGGCTCTCCGGTCGGGAATTGCAGATCGTGCGCGGGACGTTCGACGACAAGACCGAACTCGAAATCGCCGCCGATCTCCACATTTCGCCGAGCACGATCCATACGCACGTCGAGCGCCTGCACCACAAGCTGGTCATCACCGACCGGGCGCAACTGCTGCTGCGCGTTACGCAGGAGTTTCTTGCTCTGACCGCCACACCAGGACACGACCTGCCGCCGATCTGTTCCGATCGCGGGACGCGTCGCTGTCCCCTCCGTCCTTAGCTCGTCGCCGCCGGTCCAGGCGGGCGCAATTCTTCGTATCTCTTCGTTCTGGCCGTCCATCCCTCGGCCGGCCAGTCCCCTTGACGCCGAGCTTCACAGCGGGCTGCACAGCCGTCGGCTGCGCAGCCGACTTGCGACAATCTGTCGCTCGGCCTAGAAGCTACAACACGTGCTTACCAGATGTCAGCACTGATCGTCTGCGACGTGCGTTGGGCTGTTTGCACCAGGGTGATCTCGAAGTTCTGCCGGGGCGATCGACGTGGTCCGATGGCGCACAACACACCGTGGCGCTTCGAGTGGCACGAAACACGACAAACGGGAGGGTCCAACATGAAAAGCAGATACTCGCGCATCATCTTGTCCGGCGCTCTTGCACTGTTGCTTGCAGTGACGACCGGCCTAGCCGAAGCGGGTCCAAACCCGCTTCCGCCAAACTCCAATGCGTACGGCAAGGGCTATGCCGAATTGACCGCGGATTGGTTGGAGTGGGTTACATCGATCCCCTCCGCAACCAATCCTCTGTTTGACTCCGACGGAACTTATGCTGCTGTCGGACAGTCCGGTACGGTTTGGTTCCTAGTGGGAACAGCAACTAGCGGGTCAGTGACGCGTACTGTCACGGTGCCAGTGGGAACGGCCCTGTACTTTCCGATCGTGAACTATTTCTGGGTTAACACACCGGAGCTCGGCGATCCTGCTTGGTCACCAGAATGGGAAGCTTTTGTGCGCGAATTCTTGGCGGGCGTGGTCGATACGGCCCAAGACGTGGTCCTGGAAATCGACGGGCAGCCGGTCCTGAATGTCAACCGCCTCCGAGTACCCGGCGAGGTCGGCGTGTGTACGCTTCCGGAGGACAATATCTTCAGTAGCCTCGGGGTGGTGGCCGGGCCTCATGAATGTGTTGCCGATGGCTATTGGGCGCTGCTGCCGCCCCTGTCAGCCGGGAACCACACGATTCACTTCGCCGGCGGGATTGCCCCGCCGGATTTCTCATTGGATGTGACCTACGAGATTACTGTGAGGGGCCGTTAACCGTCGAGAATGACGGCACTGACCGTCCTGCTGCGAACCGTACAATGGTCGCGTGGATCCCGGCCCCGCGCACCCGTACTCGTCACTCACGCCCGACCGCGTGCTCGATGCGCTGGACAGCGTTGGTTTGCACGGCGACGGCCGACTGCAGGCGCTCGGCAGCTACGAGAACCGCGTCTACCAGGTCGGGATGGACGATGCGGCGCCGGTCGTGGCCAAGTTCTACCGGCCGGGGCGCTGGTCGGACGAGGCGATCGGCGAGGAACACGAGTTCGTGGCCGAGCTCGCGGATCGCGAAATCCCCGTCGTCGCGCCGCTCGCGCTAGCACCCGACCGGACTCTGCACTCTTTCGCGCGGCTTTCGTTTCGCCGTCTATCCCCGCTGCGGCGGCCGCGCTCCGGAGTTCGAATCCGGTGCGACGTTGACCTGGATGGGCCGCTTCCTGGGGCGCATCCATGCGGTAGGTGCGCGCGCCGCGTTCGGTCACCGTCCGGCGCTCGACCTTGACACGTTCGGCACAGCCCCTCGCGAGTGGCTGCTCGCGCACGACTTCATTCCATCCGACCTGCTCGATGCCTGGCGCAGCATCGTGGCACTTGCGCTCGACGGCGTGCGCCGCTGCTACGACCGCGCCGGAATCGTGCGAAACCTGCGGCTGCACGGCGATTGCCACGCGGGCAACGTGTTGTGGATCGAGCACGGATCGGCCAAAGGGCCCCACTTCGTCGATTTCGACGACAGCCGCATGGGTCCCGCGGTGCAGGACCTGTGGATGCTGCTCTCGGGTGACCGAGCCGCCATGACACGGCAGCTCGACGCGATCCTCGCGGGCTACGCCGACTTCTTCGAGTTCGATCCGCGCGAGCTCAATCTCGTCGAGGCCCTGCGGACGCTGCGCCTCTTGCATTACTCGGCGTGGCTCGCGCAGCGCTGGGACGATCCCGCGTTTCCGCTCGCCTTCCCCTGGTTCAACACCCACCGATACTGGCAGGACCGCATCCTCGAGTTGCGAGAACAGGTGGCGCTGATGGACGAGCCACCGCTGGAGATCAATCGCTGAGTCGTGCGCGGTCGACCGGGTCACCCATCAACACGCCGTCGACGAGGTGCAGCGTGCGGTCCGTGCGCGCCGCGAGATCGGGATCGTGCGTGACGATGACGAGGCTCGTTCCGACGGTCCGGTTCAACTCCAGCATCAAGTCGAACACCTGGCCGGCCGTGCGCCGGTCGAGATTGCCCGTGGGCTCGTCCGCAAGTACGCATCGCGGCTCGGTGACGAGCGCACGGGCGAGCGCCACCCGTTGCCGTTCGCCCCCGGACAGTTCGCCGGGCAGGTGCTTCACGCGGTGACCGAGGCCGACCTGCTCGAGCATCCGCTGCGCGGCGGCACGCGCCGTTGCCGGCGCCGTGCGCCGGATGGTCAGCGGCATCGCGACGTTCTCCAGGGCGGTGAACTCCGGCAGCAGGTGGTGGAACTGGTAGATGAAGCCCAGCGCGCGATTGCGGACTGCACCCCGCTCCTTTTCGGTCAGCGCGGTAAACGCGATGCCCTCGACGCGCACCTCGCCCCCGGTCGGCGCGTCGAGCCCTCCGAGCAGGTGCAGCAACGTGCTCTTGCCGGACCCCGAGGCGCCGACGACCGCGACGCGCTCGCCGCGCATCACGGCGAGGTCGACCCCGAGGAGCACGGGCACCTCGAGCGGGCCGCTGCGATAGGTCTTCGCGAGCGCGCGGCACTCGAGCACCGGCGCGTCGGGCGTCGGCTCACTCATAGCGCAATGCCTCCGCGGGGTTCACCTTCGCGGCACGCCACGCGGGATACACCGTCGCCGCGAGTGCCAAGGCGAGCGCGATCACCGCGATGGTGACCACATCGCCGCGCTGCAGGTCGGAGGGCAACTCGCTGATGTAATACACGGTCTTGTCGAGAAACTGAATGCCGAGCGCGCGCTCGATCGCCGGGACGACGGTGCCGACGTTGAGCGCGAGCAGCACGCCGCCAACCACGCCGATCAGCGTGCCGAGCATGCCGATCAGCGCACCCTGGATCATGAAGATCGCCGTGATCGAGGCGGGCGATGCCCCAAGCGTGCGCAGGATGGCGATGTCGGCCTGCTTGTCGGTCACCGTCATGACCTGCGCCGACACGATGTTGAATGCCGCAACCGCGACGATCAGCGTCAGGATGATGAACATCACGCGCTTCTCGATGGCAACCGCACGAAAGAAGTTCGCGTGGCTGCGCGTCCAGTCGCGGATCTCGGCGTCGACCCGGATCGTTCCCGCCAGTTCCCGCGCGACCATGGGCGCGGCGAACAGGTCGTCGAGCTTCAGGCGCACCCCCGACACGCCGTCCAGGCGATACAGCTTTTTCGCATCCTCGAGATCGATCAGCGCAAGTCCGCTGTCGAACTCGTACATGCCGACCTCGAACACGCCGACGAGGTGGAAGCTCTTCAGGCGCGGGAGCGTCCCCGCCGGCGTCATCGTGCCCTGCGGGGTGATGACGACGACCGTGTCGCCGACGCGCACGCCGAGGGCGCGCGCGAGCTCGGCTCCCAGCACGATGCCGAACGCCCCGGGCTTGAGGTCCGCGAGCGAGCCGGCACGCATGTGGCGACCGATGTCGGCGACGGTGTCTTCGCGTGCTGGATCGATACCGCGGATGATCGCGCCGCGGTTCACCTCGCCCGCCGAGAGCATCGCCTGCCCCAGCACGTAGGGCGCGGCAGCTTTCACGCGCGGGTTCGCGAGTGCGGTCTTCGCGACGGCCGAGTCATCCACCAGCGTCGGCAGGCCGCGAATCTCGATGTGCGAGGCGACCGCAAGGATCCGCGTCCGCAGTTCCTCCTGGAAACCGTTCATCACCGACAGGACAACGATCAGTGCGGCGACGCCCAGCGCGATTCCCGCCATCGACGTCAGCGCAATGAACGAGATGAACCGGTTGCGGCCCGAACCGCGGCGTGCACGCGTGTAGCGGAGCCCTACAGCGAGTTCGTACGGTGACAAGAACGTTGTCCGCGCTCGGTGGCCGGAGGGAACAGTGTCGCCAGGATTCCGCGTGTTTCGGCGGCAGCGAGCGACGATTATCGCATGCCGGTGTGCCGGGTCGGCGGTTCGATGGATAATCGCCTGCCATCGACACCGTCGCTGCCAGGTTCGCAATCGCGGGGTGGCGCTCGCCTGCACATGCATCTTGTCCTTGTCCTGCCCGGTTTCACCGCACGACCCGACTCCGGCGAACGCGCGGAAAGGCAGCGGTTGCTCGCGTTGGCGCGCATCGTCGGCGCTGCCGGGGTGCCGCTGCGTGAACCCGAGGGACTGGCCGCGGCTCTTGCGCAGCGCTACGCAATCGCGCGACAACTCGACTGGCCACTCGCGCCCCTTCGGCTCGCCGCGCTCGGTATTGACCCGGGCACGGCGTACTGGCTTGCGGCCGATCCGGTCACCCTCGTTGCCGGCCGCGACGACGTACGGCCTGCCGAGGCGATCACGGATCTTGCACCGGCCGACGCGGACCGCTTGATCGCCACGCTCAATCGACATTTGGCAGCGGATGGCCTCGTCTTCGTCGCGCCACGGCCCGATGCCTGGTTCGTGCGCGCGCAGTCACCGCCGCAGATGGTCACCCACGCGCTGGATGGGGCGGCGGGTCGTCCGTTGCGCATGCTGCTGCCCGAGGGGACCGATGCCGGTCCGTGGCGCCGCTGGCTCTCCGAAATACAGATGCTCTTCCACGAGCATCCGGTCAACATCGAGCGTGAGCGCGCCGGTGGCGCCAGCGTGAACAGTGTCTGGTTCTCCGGCGGCGGAATACTGCCGCCGCGCGCCGCGGCCGGCATGCGGATTCGCACCTGGGCGAACAGCGGGATCGCGACGGCACTTGCCTTGCACGCGGGCGCACCTGCGCGTGCGTTGCCCGCAAGTCTTGGCGCCGTCCTGATCGGCGCGCAAAAGGACGAGGATCACGTCGTCGTACTCGAAGCGCCGCTCGATCTTGCAACGGTCGAGACAGCGTGGGCCGCCAAGGCATGGGATGCCTTGGCAGCGGGAATCCTGGAAACGGTTACGCTGATCGCCGACGGCGCCGGCAATGCAATCACCTGGACCGCACGGCGCCCGAGCCACTGGCAGCGCCTCCGCCAACGATTCACGAAGCCCGATCTCGAGGCGCTCCTCGACGCCGCCCAGCCGACACCGTGATGAACCTCGTCCGCCGCCCGATTCCCGACGCCGCGCGAGCACTCATTGCCGCCGGAGTGCCGCCGGTGCTCGCGCGCGTCTACGCAGCGCGCGGGGTCGGCGCGCCTGACGAGCTCGATACGGACTTGGCAACGCTGCCGCCTTTCGGGACGCTCAAGGGGATCGATGCCGCGGCCAGCCGCCTTGCCGATGCCATAGAGCGCCGCGAGAAGATCGTCATCGTCGCGGATTACGACGCCGACGGCGCCACGGCGTGCGCGGTCGGCATTCGCGGGCTCACCCTTCTCGGCGCCGACGCGGATTTCCTCGTCCCCAACCGCTTCGAGTACGGCTACGGACTCACCCCGGAGATCGTCGCCCAGGCGGCAACCCGGTTGCCCCGGATCATCGTCACCGTCGACAACGGCATCGCGAGCCACGAGGGAGTCGCAGCGGCCGCGGCGTGCGGAATCGAGGTACTGATCACCGACCATCACCTTCCCGCCGCAACCTTGCCCGCGCCCGCGCTGATCGTGAATCCGAACCAGCCCGGGTGCTCGTTTCCCGGCAAGCACCTTGCGGGTGTGGGAGTGATGTTCTACGTACTGTTGGCCACACGGGCCACGCTACGCGAGCGCGGCCAATTCGCGGTTCGCGCCGAGCCCAACCTAGCGACGCTGCTCGATCTCGTCGCGCTCGGCACCGTCGCCGACGTCGTGCGCCTGGATCGCCTGAACCGGACTCTCGTCGCGCAAGGTCTTGCGCGCATTCGCACCGGACGCGCCCAACCGGGCGTGCGCGCGCTCTTGCGCGCAGCGGGCCGCGATGCGCGCCGGGCCACCGCTTACGATCTCGGTTTCGCGGCCGGCCCGCGTCTGAACGCCGCGGGCCGCCTCGCCGACATGGCGATCGGAATCCGCTGTCTCCTGGCCGAAACCGATGCTGCTGCGTTGCCGCTCGCGACAAAGCTGGATCGCCTCAATCGGGAGCGCCGCGACCTCGAGGCGACGATGCAGGAGGAAGCGCAGACCGAACTGGAGGCGCGTGCGCTGGTTTCGACCGAATCGAATGCGGACTCGTTCACGATCTGCCTCTACCGTCCGGGCTGGCACCAGGGAGTGGTGGGCATCGTCGCGGCCCGCCTCAAGGATCGCTTTCACCGTCCCGCCATCGTGTTCGCTCCGGGTGGCGGCGAGTTGAAAGGTTCCGGCAGGTCGATCGCGGGGTTTCACTTGCGCGATGCGCTCGACCTCGTGTCGAAACGCGCGCCGGGAATGATCGCGCGCTTCGGCGGCCACGCCTACGCCGCTGGCCTGACGCTCGCCGAAGCCGATCTGCCCCGGTTTGCCGTGCTGTTCGAGGCGATCGCCCGCGAACAGCTATCGCCCGCACAGCTCGCGCGCACGCTCGAAACCGACGGCTCGCTCGCTCCCGGCGACCTGACGTACGAACTGGCGGGTGCCCTGCGCGAGCGTGTGTGGGGCCAGGGCTTCGCGGCGCCGGTGTTCGACGACCGGTTCGCGGTGGTTGACCAGCGCACGGTCGGTGAGAAGCACTCGAGGCTCGTTCTCGGGCGTGAAGGCGAGCGTTTCGAAGCGATCCTTTTCAATCACGCCGAACCTCTCCCGCCGACGATCCACGCGGCCTACCGTCCGGAAATCAACGAATGGAACGGCACGGCCTCGCTGCAATTGATCGTCGAGGATTGGGCACCGGCGTAGGCAATTTGACGGGCGTCACGTACTTGCGTGGCATTGACGCGGATCAAGTATCGGCAAACGTTGGGTCCCTGACCGTTGCGCTCCGCGATTGCCTTGCTAAAGCGTTGTTTTTAAATGTTGTTGTCTTGGCGCCTCGATCACTGAACGCTGGCCAGTTAGGCCGGCCGGCCGACTTGAGCACGCGCTGCCATCGGAGTAGCATGCGCAGACCTCGTCATCACACCGTCGCTCGCCCCATGCGTCGTCTCCCGCGTCTCGCTCTTGTCGTCGCCGCATTGCTGGCCTTCGCGCCGCTCCCAGCCGCTGCGCAAAGGGCAGACCCGGCGCCAAGGCCCGAAACCTATCTCTGTCCGAACGCCACCGGTGGCGCGGTCGATTGCTTCCTCAACGCCGTCGAGCATCTCTACACGATGTGTCGACAGGTGAAGAGCATCGAGATCATCGAGTTCGGCTACGAGAAAGCACAGGAAGGCGTCAACGGCGCCAAGAGCGAGTACTGCGTCGACAAGCACAAGCTGTCGATGACGCGCCCCTACCAGGCAGCGCTGCGCGAAGCCACCCCGAGCCGTGTCGCGGTGGACGGCGTGCGTGCACTGTACGATCTCTGGCTCAAGGCGCTCGCCGAACTGAAGTGGATCCCCGGCGAGAACGACGAGGATTACAAGACGCGGATCGCGAAGGCTTACGATGTGTTTCGCGAGCGTGCCGAGGCGGTCCGTGTCGCCATGCCCGTCGGCAAGAGCAAAACCACCGCCTCCGCCGCAGCGCCGGCGCGCGGTAAGAGCGCGAACTGAGCCGCACCGCCCTTATCACTATCCCGGGCGACGGCAGCGGCCCGACTGCACTGCACGATACCGCGCTCGCCGAGATCTTCGGCGACCGCGGCCCGTTGGCCGCGAAGCTTCCCGGCTTTCGCCTGCGCGGGCAGCAGCTCGCCATGGCCGATGCCGTCGCGGACACGATCGCCGAACGCGGCTCGCTCATCGCGGAAGCCGGCACCGGCACCGGCAAGACGTTCGCGTACCTCGTCCCGGCGCTGCTCTACGGCGGGAAGGTGATCGTATCCACGGGCACGAAGACGCTGCAGGACCAACTCTTTCAACGCGACCTGCCGCTCGTCCGCGACGCATTGAAGCTTCCGGCAACGATCGCGCTCCTCAAGGGGCGCGCGAACTATGTCTGCCATCATCATCTGGAACGGGCCGCGTCCGAGGGACGTTTCCCATCGCGCGAGGACGCCCGGCACCTGACGAAGATCGTCGCCTTTTCGCGCGCGAGCGAATCCGGGGATCGCGGCGAGCTCGCCGACGTGCCCGAGAACGCCACGATCTGGCCACTGGTTACGTCGACGCGCGAAAACTGCCTCGGCGGCGATTGCTCGTTTCACGCGGATTGCTTCGTCCTCCAGGCCCGCAAGGCGGCGCTGGAAGCCGACGTCGTGGTCATCAACCACCACCTGTTCTTCGCCGACGTGATGCTGCGTGACGAAGGGCTTGCCGAGCTGCTCCCCGCCTGCAACACGGTTGTGCTCGACGAAGCGCATCAGTTGCCGGAGATCGCGACGCTTTTTTTCGGCGAACAATTGACCGCCGGGCAGCTCGCCGACCTGGCGCGCGACGCGGAGGTGGCGGTGCGCACAGGTGCACGCGACATCTCCGAGCTGCCCGACGCGGCCTCGGAACTCGGTCCGGCCATCCGGAAGCTGCGCCTCTCGCTCGGCGATACGACGGGCAAGCTCGCTTACGCTACGGCAATGGAACGGGAGGGGTTCGCCGCAGCACTAAACGACCTCGGCGCAGCGCTCGAACGACTTGCGACCCAACTCGGTCTCGTCGCCGAGCGCAGTGAAGACATCGCGAATTGCGCGCATCGCGCGGCGCAAGCAGCGGAAGGACTTGCCCGGTGGCGCACCGGCCACGGCGGCGATGACGGCGCGTGGATCCGCTGGGTCGATGTGATGACCGCGGGCTGGCAGTTGCATGCCTCGCCGCTGTCGGTCGCGGACATATTCTCCAGACAGGTGGCCGAATCGGGTCGCGCGTGGATCTTCACGTCCGCCACGCTAGCGGTCGAGCGCGACTTCTCGCTCTACCAGCGCGAGCTCGGTCTCGCCGACGCGGCAACGGGCTGCTGGGAGTCGCCGTTCGATTATGCAACGCAGGCGCTCCTCTACGTGCCACGCGATCTCCCGCCGCCGAACTCGCGCGAGCACACCGAGGCGGTCGTCGCCGCCGTGCTGCCGGTGCTAAAGGCCAGCAAAGGCCGGGCGTTCCTGCTATTCACGACGCTGCGGGCGCTCGCGGTCGCGCGTGAGCTTCTGACAAGCGCCTTCGAGCGCGAAGGACTTGCCTGGCCGCTGCTGGTTCAGGGCGAAAGCGCGCGCAGCGAGCTCCTGAGCCGGTTCCGCGAACTGGGCAACGCCGTTCTGCTTGGGAGCGCGAGCTTCTGGGAAGGCGTCGACGTGCCCGGCGATGCGCTGTCGGTCGTCGTCATCGACAAGCTGCCGTTCGCCCCGCCGGACGACCCGCTGCTCGCGGCCCGCCTCGAGCACCTGCGCGCCGAGGGTGGCAACCCGTTCTTCGACTACCAGTTGCCGCAGGCGGCCATCGCGCTGAAGCAGGGGGCGGGCCGGTTGATCCGCACGGAAACCGACCGCGGCGTGTTGATGATCTGCGACGCGCGGCTCACCGACAAGCCGTACGGAAAACGAATCTGGCGCAGTCTGCCGCCGATGAAACGCACGCGCGAGCTCGCGGAGGTGGAGTCTTTCTTTGGATGACGCGAAGCGACGCTACCAGAATTTCCACCAGGACTTCGCGGTCGCCCCGGTGACATAGGGGCTGTTCGGGAAGGTCTGCTTCAGGATCCGCTGCGTATCGTCGCGCAGTTGCGGCATCTCGAGCTTGTCGTAACTGCGGATCAGCACGTCGAGCGCATCTTCGTTCGCCGGCGTGCGCGGATAGCTGATAAGCGCTACCTGGGCGCGATTGACCGCCGCGACATATGCGCCGCGGTTGTAGTAATAGCGCGCGACCTTCACTTCGTACAGCGCAAGCGAATTGGTGAGGTACCTCATCCGGTCGGTGGCGTCGGCCGCATACCGGCTGTCCGGAAACTTCGTCACCAGCTCCTTGAACGCCGCGAAGGACTCACGCATTCCCTTGGGCTCGCGTTCCGACAGGTCGAGTTCGTACACGTAGCCCAGCAGCCCCTGGTCCTCGCGGAAATGCACGAGCCCCTTCAGGTAATACGCGTAATCGACATTCGGATGATTCGGGTAGGTCCGGATGAAGCGATCGCATGCCGCGACCGCGGTTGCGGTCTCGCCGGCGCGATAGTTCGCGTACGCAGATTCGAGGATCGCCTGCTGCGCGAAGCGGCCGTAGGGGAAGCGGGATTCGAGCGTGTCGAAGAGCTTGATCGCCCGCGTATAATTTCCCTCGAGCATCGCATCGTGCGCCGTCCGATAGAGGCGCTCCGCGGTCCAGTCCGACGTCTCGTCCTTGACATCGGGCAGCAGGCCACAGCCGCCGGCGGCCAGCGCCAGCAGCAGCGCGACGAGCAGCGCAACAATGTTCCTGCGCAACGGGAAGCCGGGGCCAATCGGCCGCCAGGGGGGTGAGAAGGAGGTCATGCGGTCCGATCGCTGCCCAGGAGAGACGTGTCATGTCGCGTGGAGCGGGTACGCCGAGCCATCGACAGTCGGTCAATTATAACCGAGCCCTGCCATTGCCTTCGTCTCGCGCGCCGCCGCGGTCCGCCATGTCTCCGCCGTCGAACGCATCATCCGATTCGCCGGCGAACGGCGAAACGACGCATCGACTGACGTTGCCCGCGGATTGCGCGGGCCTGCGCTTCGACGCCGCCCTCGCCCGCGCACTGCCGCAGTACTCGCGCAGCCGGTTGCGGGCCTGGATCGACCTGGGGCGCGCGACGCTAGGCGGACGGTGCGCCGAGCCCGCGCAGAAGGTGCGAGGTGGCGAGCACGTCAGCGTGCACACCTCGGTCGAGCCGCTCGCGAGGGCGTTTGCGCCGGAGGCGATCGCGCTGGCGATCGTCTTCGAGGACGACGCGCTCGTCGTCATCGACAAACCGGCAGGCCTCGTCGTGCACCCGGGAAGCGGCAACTGGGAAGGCACGATGCTCAACGCGCTCCTGCACCATGCCCCGCAACTCGCTGGCGTGCCACGCGCCGGCATCGTCCACCGGCTCGACAAGGACACGAGCGGCTTGCTCGTCGTCGCCAAGACGCTTCCCGCGCAGACCGTTCTCGTGCGACAACTCGCGGCCCACAAGGTCGAGCGCGAGTATCTGGCGCTGGCGTCGGGCGACATCGCGCACGGCGGCACTGTCGACGCACCCATTGGAAGGCACCCCCGGCATCGCACGACGATGGCCGTGGTCGCGACGGGCAAGCCCGCGCGAACGCACTACGACGTCGTCGAACGCTTCGGTGTCGCGACGCTGCTGCGCTGCAAGCTCGAGACCGGGCGCACGCATCAGATCCGCGTCCACCTCGCTTCGCTTGGTCACCCACTCGTCGGCGACCCCGCGTACGGAAAGCGAAGTCCGGTTCCCTTTACGCGGCAGGCATTGCATGCGGCACGGCTCGGTCTTGTGCATCCTTTGACGGGCGCCGCGTGCCGATGGGAATCGCCGCTCCCACCGGATTTCGCCCAGCTCGTCGACATGCTGCGCGGGCGGACCGAGCGATGAGTCGGGCGCTCGCGCCACCGGAGGTCGCGCTTCGCGCGGCAGGACTCGACTGGATCGTTCCCGACTGGACGGTCACGCCGGATATCCGAGCGTTCGTTACGACGCGACGCGGCGGCACCAGCACCGGTCCCTGTGCGACGATGAATCTTGGCCGAAGCGGCGCCGGCGACGCGGCAGCGCTCGCTGCGAACCGCTGTCGGCTCGATGCTTTTCTGCCCGCCGCGCCGGTCTGGCTCGATCAGGTCCACGGCACTGCCGTCGCGGTACTCGATCGGGCGCCATTGCCCGGCGCCCCGGCGCCGATTGCTGACGCCGCGGTGACGCGCGAGCGCGGCATCGTCTGCGCCGTCCTCATCGCGGACTGCCTGCCGGTATTGTTCGCGGACGTCGGGGGAAGAGCGGTCGGCGTCGCGCACGCTGGCTGGCGGGGCCTTGCCGCAGGCGTCCTCGAGGCGACCGTGGCCGCGATGGGCGACCTGGGTGCACCGGCCGGCGATCTCGTCGCCTGGCTTGGTCCCGGCATCGGTCCCGACGCGTTCGAAGTGGGAGACGAGGTTCGCGCCGCATTCTCCGATCGCGAGCCGGAAGCAGCGTTGTGCTTCGCGCCGCACCGCGATGGCAAGTGGCTGGCGGACCTTTGCGGCCTTGCGCGTCGTCGACTCGCCGCGGCAGGCGTACCGCGCGTGAGCGGCGGCGGTTACTGCACCTACCGTGATTCGGCACGCTTCTTTTCCTACCGGCGCGAGCGCGCGTCGGGCCGCATGGCTGCGCTCGTCTGGCTCGCTCCACCAGCACCGACATAGCCGCACTCGGTTGCGTGAGCCTTACCCGGTCCCTCGCGCACCAGTGCCGCGGGACGCGGTTCCGCCTCGGCTCGCATGGGCATGCGGCACCGAAACCGGTGCGTATAATCCCTCGTCCGCCGCAGCGGCGAAGCAGCGTTCGCACGGCGGCTTCGTCCACCGCTTGTTCGCCCTTCCTTGTCCACGCTCGCGCAGATCGTCCTTGCCGCGCTCGCGGGCGGCGTGATCGCCACGATCGCCGCCGCGGCCACGCTGGGGCTGCGCTCGTCGTGGATCTCGCGGCTGGTGTCGTTCGCGGTCGGCGCGTTGCTGGGCGCCGTGTTCCTCGAGCTCTTGCCGCACGCGCTGGAAATCGGACACCCGCAGACGGTGATGGTCACGGTACTCGCGGGAATGCTCGCCTTCTTCCTGCTCGAGAAGCTCGTGCTGTGGCGCCACGCGCATGGGCACGACGAGCACCATGACGACGCAGACGAGACCGAGCATGAGCACGCGCTGCACGCGCACCCGGGTGCGGACCAGGGCCGGACGGGACTGATGATCCTGATCGGCACCAGCGTCCACAATTTCTGCGACGGCGTGGTGATCGCCGCGGCGTTCCTCGCCGGTCCTGCGCTCGGCGTCGCCACGACCGTCGCGATCGTCGCGCACGCCGTGCCGCAGCAGGTCGGCGACTTCGCAGTGCTCGTCCACTCCGGATTCGCGCGCGCAAAGGCATTTGCCTACAACGTAACGGTCGGCGCCGCGACGCTCGTCGGCGCGCTTGCCGGCTACTATGCGCTTGCGGGGATGCAGCGCGTATTGCCGATAGTTCTTGCGATCGCTGCTTCCAGCCTGCTCTACGTTGCGGTTGCCGATCTGATCCCGAGCCTGCACCGGCGGCCGGAACCGCTCGAAACAGCCAAGCAGCTCGCACTTATCGTCGTCGGCATTGCGGTCATCGCGCTCGCTCACGTCGCGCTCGAGCACTGATTGCCATCATGGCGCAGCCCGGATCGCCGTCGCAACCCCGATCCTGGGCCGAGCTCGCCGCGCAATGGCAGGCGACCAGCGAACAATGGGCTCGCTGGTGGACCCGCCCGGCGTCCGCGTCGCAGACTCCGCTCGTTCCGGCCCCGACGGCCGGGCTGCGTCCCGCAACATTCGCCTGGCCGCGACTATATCGACCCGCGCGCACTCGCCGCTCTGAACGAGAAATACCGGCCTCGGGTCGAGGCGCTGTGGTCTGCTGCAGCGGCGGCAGCGAACGCGAATTCGATGGCGTCGATTCCGGTAGTCGCCGAGCCATTGCCCGGCGACCGCCGCTTTGCCGGGGCCGAGTGGGACCGGCTGCCGTTCTACGCTCTGCTAAAGCAGGGCTATCTGCTCGCCGCCGACTATCTCAACGAACTTGCCGCGTTGGCAAAGCTACCTGCCCACGAAAAGCGGCGGCTCGAGTTCATGACGCACCAGTACCTCGACGCCGTCGCGCCGACGAACTATCCCGCGACGAATCCCACGGTGGCGGCGCGCGCTTTCGCGACCGAGGGTAAGAGCGTCGTGCAAGGCCTCGCGAATCTCGTGGCCGACGTGCAAAAGGGCCGCATCTCGATGAGCGACGAGCGCGCCTTCACCGTTGGACGCAACATCGCCGTCACACCCGGCAGCGTCGTTTTTCGCAACGAGCTGATCGAGCTGATCCAGTACGCGCCGACGACCGAACGCGTTCACCGCACCCCGCTCGTAATCGTTCCGCCATGCATCAACAAGTACTACGTTCTCGACCTAGCGCCGGAGAATTCGTTAGTGCGTTGGACCGTCGCCCAGGGTCACACCGTGTTCATGGTCTCGTGGCGGAATATCCCGCCCGAGCTCGGGCACCTCGGCTGGGACGACTACATCGAGGACGGCGCGCTCGCGGCAATCGCGGTGGTGAAAGAGATCGCCGGCAGCCCGAGCGTCAACGCGCTCGGCTTCTGCGTAGGTGGGACGCTGCTCGCCTGCACGTTGGCGGTGCTGGCGGCACGCAACGATCGCAGCGTCCAAAGCGCGACGTTCTTCACGACGATGCTCGATTTCGAGGATCCCGGCGAGATTGGCGTCTATGTGTCGCGCGAATTCCTGACCATGCGGGAGCCGGCATTGCTCGCCGGGCAGCGCGTGCACGGAGGCGAGTTGGCCGGTGCCTTCGCGAGCCTTCGCGCCAACGAGCTCGTTTGGAACTACGTCGTCAACAACTACCTTAAGGGCGAGACGCCTCCCGCGTTCGACCTGCTGTACTGGAATAGCGACTCGTCGAACCTGCCGGGGCCGATGTACGTCTACTATCTGCGCAATCTCTACCTCGACAACCGATTACGCGAGCCCCGCGCGCTGACGATGGCCGGGGAACGCATCGACCTGTCGCGAGTGACCATACCCGCGTACGTCTACGCGTCGCGAGATGACCACATCGTGCCGTGGCGTTCGGCGTACCGGACGATAGCGCTCCTCGGTGGTGAGACGCGATTCACGCTCGGGGCCTCCGGCCACATCGCCGGCGTCATCAATCCGCCGGAGAAAAAGCGGCGCAACTACTGGGTCAGCGACGCCCCGGCCGAAGAAGCCGACGACTGGTTCGCACGTGCCCAAAGCCAACCGGGAAGCTGGTGGCAAGCACTGGGGCGCCTGGCTCGCGCGGCATGCCGGAGCGGTGGGACCATCGCCGAGGGCGGCGGGCAACGCCGTGTATCCGCCTCTACAGCCGGCGCCCGGTTCGTACGTGCTGGAGTCCGCCGGCCCGCGGTGAGCCGCGCCGGTCCGATTTCGCGCACGATCGAGCGCTGCTACAGGCCACCCGTGGATAATCCTGCCGAGATTGTCGAGCTCCGTGCCGGATGCGCAGTGCTTGGGCTCGCTCCCGCAATCGGCGGTTCGCTCGTGCATTATCGATGGGTCATCGACGGCGCGACGTACGACTGGCTTCGCCCCGCGGCTGCGGTGGATCTCGCCGCAGGGAGGGCCGATCGCCTGGCCTGCTTTCCGCTGATCCCCTTCTCCAACCGTATACGCGACGGCCGCTTTGCGTTTGGCGGGCACGTCATTCGTTTGCCGTCGAATCAGTGGCCGGCTCCGCATCCGCGGCACGGCCACGGCTGGCAGACCGCGTGGCAGGTCGTCGAACGAGACGCTGGCAAGATCGTGCTCGAATATCTGTACGCCGGAGGCGAGTGGCCGTTCTCCTACCGCGCGCGGCAGGACATCGCGCTGACCGAGAAGGAGCTGCGACTGACGTTGTCCATCGAGAATTGCGGCTCCGAAACAATGCCCGTCGGACTGGGTTTGCACCCGTACTTCCCGCGCACGCCGGCTTGTCGGCTATCGGCACACGTCGCGGCCATGTGGGCCACGGATCACGACACGATGCCCACGACGCTGGTTGCAGCCGACCTCCGGCTCGCCGCACGCGACGGACTCCCCATTGCGACCAACGCGCTCGACAACGTGTTTGCTGGGTGGCAGCGCGAGGCCACGATCGCGTGGCCCGAGCGCAACTGCCGGCTTGCGATGACGGCCGATCCACCGCTCGATTTCCTGGTCATCTATTCGCCGCGGGATGGCGACTTCTTCTGCGCCGAGCCGGTGAGCCACTGCACGGACGCGTTCAATCTTGCCGGGCAGGGACGCACCGATACCGGCATGTTGACGCTCGAGCCGGGCGCCCGCCTGCGGACAACCGTGCGATTCAAACCAACCGGGCCGGAACCGATTCGTGGTCGCTGAAAACCAGTCGGAGTGAATGTAGTCCGTCGGCCCCGGGTCCACGCAACCCAGGCGCGACCTGCGCTAAGATCGGGGTGCGGCACGTTCCGGACGGCTCGCGCGCGGCGCGGGTGACCTTTGCTGTCATCGAAAGAGGAGGAAGAAATGCCACTGAAGATTTCCCGCATCGCCCTCGTGACCGGCGGGATGGGCGGCCTGGGCGAAGCCATCTGCATCAAGCTCGCCGCGCTCGGCTACAAGGTCGTCACCACCCACTCTCCGGGCAACACGAAGGCGCAGGAATGGCTCGACAGCATGAACAAGATGGGCTACGGCTTCCGCGCCTACGCCTGCGACGTCGCCGACTGGGACTCTTGCACCGCCTGCGCGCAGAAGATCGTGGCCGAAGTCGGGCCGATCGACGTGCTCGTCAACAACGCCGGGATCACGCGCGACTCGACGTTCAAGAAGATGGATCGCGTCAACTGGGACGCGGTGATGAAGACCAACCTCGACTCCTGCTTCAACATGACGAAACAGGTTTGCGACAGCATGGTCGATCGCAACTGGGGCCGGATCATCAACATCTCGTCGGTCAACGGACAGAAAGGCGCGTTCGGCCAGGTCAACTACTCGGCGGCCAAGGCCGGAATGCACGGCTTCACCAAGGCGCTGGCGCTCGAGGTCGCGCGCAAGGGTGTCACCGTCAACACGATTTCGCCGGGCTACATCGGCACCAAGATGGTGATGGCGATCCCGAAGGAAGTGCTCGATTCCAAGATCATCCCGCAGATCCCGATGGGCCGCCTCGGCAAGCCCGAGGAAGTCGCGGGGCTCGTCGCGTATCTTTCGAGCGAGGAAGCGGCCTTCGTTACCGGCGCCAACATCGCGATCAACGGCGGCCAGCACATGTACTGACGAGGGACTGCCCGCTTGCGGGAAAGGCCCCCCTCGCACTGCCGAAAAAAGGCCCCGGTTTTGAGGCCGGGGCCGAGGCTGTATCTCTCAGGAGGAGGAGAAAGATACAGGTGGAGATCTATCCCCTCGCGTGAGGTTCGGCCAGGCTTACGCGGCCTTGCGCCCCTTCGCGGCGGCCTTGGTCGCGCTCGCTGCATTCGCGGCTGCGGCACGGACGCTGGCGTCGGCGAGGCTCACGACCTGCTTGGTCGCCTTCTGGAACTGGTCGAACGCGGCCGTGGAGGCGGCGAACGTCGACTTGAACGCGTTGACGGCGACATCCGAACCGGCCGGGGCCGACTTGCTGGCCTTCTCGACCCACGATGCGACGCCCTTCGTGTACGCGGCCCAGGCTTCTTCGGCGAGCTGGGAATACTGCACTTGCGCTTCCGACGCAACGTCGTACAGGCTGCGGGAATAACCCAGCGCGGTCTGCACGCCCGTCTCGGCATACTTCGCGCGGATCGCGAAGAGTTCCTGCACGTCCTTGACCGACGCGGCGGCCGAGGCGCTTTCGACGCCTTGCGCGAGCGCGATCTTCGCGGCATTGAGGTTCAGCTTCACGAGCTTCTCGGCGTTTTCGAACGCGAGGGCGGCAAGCTTGGTCGCTTGCGCGACATTGGCCTTGTTGAGTTCAGCGAACTGCTCAGGCGTGGCATACATGGCATTTCCTTTCGTCTGTGGGTCGATAAAGGGTCGGTAGCCGACCCGGTCCTTGAAAAACCTGCGAGGCGATTGGATGACTTCGAACTACCCTTCTACCGCCTCGGCGGCCTGAATTGCTGCACCGCACAAAACCAATTGTAGGGACGGGAAACCCGGAAGTCAAGAGCTTTTTTGTGCAGTGCACCAAATGCCCGGCGACGAGCCGGCCGGCCCATCCAAACCGCCGATAAATCAGTGGTTTATAATGGGAGCCTCGACCGATGGGAGTCGCCAATGAGCGATCAGCCGCGCATCATCAAGAAATATCCCAACCGCCGCCTGTACGACACGGCCAACAGCGGCTACATCACGCTGGCCGATGTCAAGCAGATGGTGCTCGAGAACATCGACTTCCAGGTCGTCGATGCGAAGAGCGGCGATGACCTGACGCGCGCGATCCTGCTGCAGATCATCCTCGAGGAGGAAGCGGGCGGAATGCCGATGTTCAGCTCCGAGATGCTCGCGCAGATGATCCGCTTCTACGGCAGCGCCCAGCAGACGATCATGGGCCAGTACATCGAGCAGAACGTCACCGCGTTCCTCGCGATCCAGAAGAAGCTGCAGGAGCAGGCCAAGCAGATCTACGGCGACAAGATGATGATCACGCCCGACCTCTGGAAGCAATTCATGCAGATGCAGGCCCCGGCGATGCAGGGAATGCTCGGCAACTACCTCGAGCAGAGCGCAAAGCTCTTCATGGACATGCAGCAGCGGATGCAGGATCAGACGCGCGGGATGTTCGCGGCGTTCCCGTTTCCGAACTTCGGTGCTGCGCAGCAAACGGCGCCGGATGACGAAAAGAAACGCTGAGCGTCCGATGCGCCGCAATAAGCCGGGCCCGCGGCCCGGTTTTTTTGCGCCGCCGCAGATCGGATTCGTTTCGCTCGGCTGCCCGAAGGCACTCGTCGATTCCGAACAGATCGTCACGCAGCTGCGTGCCGAAGGCTACGCAATCTCGCCGACCTACGCCGGCGCCGACCTGGTCGTCGTCAATACCTGCGGCTTCATCGACGCGGCCGTCGCCGAATCGCTCGACGCGATCGGCGAGGCGCTGGCACAGAACGGCAAGGTGATCGTCACCGGCTGCCTCGGCGCGAAGGACGGCGGCAAGTTCGTGCGCCAGGCGCACCCGAAGATTCTCGCGGTCACCGGCCCGCACGCCGCACCCGAGGTGATGGCCGCCGTGCATGCGCACCTGCCCAAGCCGCACGACCCGTTCGTCGACCTCGTGCCCCCGCAGGGCATCAAGCTCACGCCGCGCCACTTTGCGTACCTCAAGATCAGCGAAGGCTGCAACCACCGCTGCACCTTCTGCATCATTCCGTCGATGCGCGGCGACCTCGTGTCGCGCCCGATCGGCGAAGTGCTCGCCGAGGCCGAGCGCCTGCTGCGCGCGGGCGTGAAGGAGCTGCTTGTCATCTCGCAGGACACGAGCGCCTACGGCGTGGACGTCCGGTATCGGACCGGCTTCTGGCAGGGTCGGCCGCTCAAGACGCGGATGACGGAGCTCGCGGCCGCGCTCGACGCGATGGCGCGCGCGCACGGCGCGTGGGTGCGGCTGCACTACGTCTACCCCTATCCGCACGTCGACGAGGTCATCGAGCGGATGACGGCCGACCCCGCGCGCGGGCGGGCTCCTGCCCTATCTCGACGTGCCGTTCCAGCACGCGAGCCCGCGGATTCTCAAGCTGATGAAACGTCCGGCGAACGCCGAGGGAACGCTGCGGCGCATCGAAGCCTGGCGTGCCGCGCGACCCGATCTCGTCATCCGCAGCACGTTCATCGTCGGCTTCCCCGGCGAGACCGAGCGCGAATTCGACGAGCTGCTTGCGTTCCTCGACGCGGCTCAACTCGATCGCGTGGGCTGTTTTGCCTATTCGCCGGTCGACGGGGCGGCGGCGAATGCGCTGCCTGATCCGGTGCCGGACGAAGTGAAGGAAGACCGGCGCGCGCGTTTCATGGCCGTGCAGTCGCGGATCAGCGCCGCACGCCTCGCACGGCGGGTGGGAAACACCCTCACCGTGCTGGTCGATGCACACGAGGGCAAGACCGCCATCGCTCGCAGCGCCGCCGACGCCCCGGAGATCGATGGCGTCGTCCGCGTTGCGATCACGGAGCGCGCGCCTCGCCGGTCGGGGACTTCGCGCGCGTCACCGTCTCCGGCGCCACGGAGCACGATCTGAACGCGCTGCATCATTCCGTGATGCGCTGTTCGCCTCGGCCGGCACTGGGTGCCCTGTGGATCAACCTCGAACTCTGCGGCGTCGCTGCCGCGCATGCGACAGCGGCAAGTACCGCGATGCAAAGCGAGCGCAGCCACCGCATCACGCACCGAGCATCGTGGAACAGGTCAGCTGACGCCCCTTCCAGAACATGCCGTTCAGACGCAGGCTCAATTTCCCCAGCGAATCGAACTTCTTCCCCGTGAATGTCATCAGCGCGGCGGGACGCGAGCCGTCACCCTCCTCGCGCTGGATCTCGACGCACTCGATGTCGGGCGCATATTTCTTCGTGAGCTCCTTGAGTTCCTCGTCGGATGTACCCGGTGCGATATTCGCCAGCCACAGTCGTTCCATTGCGCCTCCGATATTGTTGCTTTTCCGATGATACCGGGCCGCGGCATTGCGTTTCGCGAATTCCGCCGGTCCCTCAGGCCATGATGTTAACGCCGCCGTCGACGTAGAGCGTCTCGCCGGAGAGCCGCCGCGCGTACGGCGTCGCGAGAAAGGCACACGTGAAGCCCACGTCCATGATGTCGACCAGTTCGCCGATCGGCGCCCGCTGCGCCGCCTCGTTCAGCAGCAGGTCGAAGTCCTTGAGCCCGGACGCGGCGCGTGTCTTGAGGGGGCCCGGCGAGATCGCGTGCACACGGATGCCCTTGCCGCCCAGCTCGAACGCCAGGTAGCGGCACGCGGCTTCGAGTGCCGCCTTGACTGGCCCCATCACGCTGTACGTCGGCACCACCTTGTTGGCGCCGTGGTAGCTCATCGCGAACATCGTCCCGCCGTCCGCCATCAGCGGCGCGGCGAGCCGGGCCATGCGCACGAACGAGTGGCACGACACGTCCATCGCCTTCGCGAAACCCTCGGCCGAGCAGTTGACGAGCCCGCCCTGCAGGTCTTCCTTCGGCGCGAACGCGATCGAATGCACGAGGATGTCGAGCCGGCCCCACTGCTTTGCGATCGCGTCGAAAACCTTCTCGAGCTCGCCCGGCACGCTGACGTCGAGCGGCAGGAACAGCGTCGCCTCCAGCGAGCGCGCCAGCGGTTCGACGTGGGGTCGCGCCTTCTCGTTCAGATACGTGATGGCGAGGTCGGCGCCGAGCTCGCGGAACGCCTTGGCGCAGCCGTACGCGATCGAGTACTCGTTGGCGATGCCGACGACGAGCGCCCTGCTTCCCTTGAGCACCGGACGCGGTACCTCCAGCGTCATGTCCGTATCTCCTTCAGGCTTTCGCGAGCAGGCGCCGAGTGTGCCGCGCGATCATCAGCTCTTCGTTGGTCGGAATCACCCACGCCGAAGCGCGGCTTCCGGAAGCGCTGATGCGCGGGCCGCCGCGCTCGTTGGCTGTCGCGTCGAGCTCGACGCCGAGCCACGCCGCATTGCGGCACACGCGCTCGCGCAGCCGGCGGCTGTTCTCGCCGATGCCCGCGGTGAAGACGATCGCGTCGAGCCCGCCGAGCGCCGCCGCGAGCGACCCGAGCTCGCGTCCGATCCGGTAGACGAAGAGATCGATGGCGGCGGCAGCGCCGGGCTCGCCGCTCGCTTCCAGCGTGCGCATGTCGCTGGAGATCCCCGACACGCCGAGCAGCCCGGATTGCTGGTAGATGAGCTTCTCGATGGCGCGCGCGTCCATCTTCAGCTCGTCCATCAGATACAGGACCACGCCGGGATCGAGGTTGCCGCACCGCGTGCCCATCGGCAAGCCGTCCGCGGCAGTGAACCCCATCGTGCTGGCGATGCTCGAGCCGTTGGCGATCGCGCACATGCTGGAGCCGTTGCCGAGGTGCAACACGACGGTCTTCCCCGCTCGCCGCCTGCTTGTCGTACTCCGGCAGAACGCTCGCGATGTACTCGTACGAAAGCCCGTGAAAGCCGTACCGCCGCACGCCGCGATCGGTGATCGCCTTCGGCAGCGCGAACGCCTGTGCGACCGGCGGCGCACCGCTGTGGAACGCCGTGTCGAAGCACGCGACCTGCGGCAACTCGGGCGACCGCGCGAGCAACACCCTGATCGGGGCCAGGTTGTGCGGCTGGTGCAGCGGCGCCAGCGGTATGTACTTTTCCAGCGCCGCCAGCACGGCCGGGTCGAGACGTACCGGATGCGTGTATTCGAGACCGCCGTGCACGACACGATGGCCGACACCGACGAGGCGTTGCTCGGCGCGCCCGGCACGCATGAAGCCGACCAGGTGATCGAGCGCACCCTCGTGGCCGAGCTTGATGCCCTCACCCCAGGATTTCTCAGCCAGGACCTTGCCCGCACCGTCCTTTGCCACGAACCGCGGCGCGGTGTACAGGCCTTCCGCCTGGCCGCGCGCGGTCAGCTCGAGCTCGTCGCCGCGCTCGACGAACAGCGAGAACTTGAGGCTCGACGAGCCCGCGTTGAGCACTGCGATCGCGTCGGCCATGTCATGCGTTCGGCCGCTCGAGGTCAGCTCGAGTCCGTTCCATCAGGCCACCGCCTTCGTCCGCCTCGCGCCGCGCTTGCGCGACCAGCACGGCGATCGCGCACGACGCGAGCCGCGTCATCACCGAATCGGCGCGGCTCGTCAGGATGATCGGCACCCGCGCGCCCAGCACGATGCCGGCGGCATCGGCCTGCGCGAGGAACGACAGGCTCTTCGCCAGCATGTTGCCCGCCTCGAGATCCGGCACCACCAGCACGTTGGCGCGTCCGGCGACCGGTGAATCGATCTTCTTGATCGCCACCGATTCGAGGCTGATCGCGTTGTCGAGCGCAAGCGGCCCGTCGACGATCGCGCCGGTGATCTGTCCGCGATCGGCCATCTTGCACAGCGCTCCAGCCTCCACGGTCGACGGCACCTTGGGATTGACCGTCTCCATCGCGGACAGGATCGCGACGCGCACCTCGGGGAAGCTGCAGCGCGTGCGCGAGGTCGATCGCGTTCTGGATGATGTCGACCTTGTCCTCCATCGTCGGCGCGATGTTCACGGCGGCGTCGGTGACGATCAGCGTTTCGGCGTAGGTCGGCACGTCCATCACGAAGCAGTGGCTCACGCGGCGCGCCGTGCGCAGCCCCGTTTCGCGCTTCACCACCGCGCCCATCAGCTCGTCGGTGTGCAGGCTCCCCTTCATCAGCGCTTCGGCCTTGCCCTCGCGCACCAGCGCGACGGCCTTCTCCGCCGAATCGTGGCTGTGCTCGGCATCCACGATCGGGATGCCGCTGATGTCGATCCCGTGCTCCTTCGCGACCGCCTCGATCCGCGCCCGCGGCCCTACGAGAATCGGCGCGATGAGACCGATTTTGCCGCCGCATCGACGGCGCCGCGCAGCGAGCTCTCGTCGCAGGGATGCGCTACCGCTGTCGGGTGTTGGCGGCAGCGTCTTGCAGAAGTCGAGCAGGCGCTGGTACTTCTCGTGTTTGCGTTCCATTCGGCCCCCGGGCTACGCGCGGACGCGCTGACGCTTCGCCGAAGGCTGAACGCGTTGGCGCTTCGCGGAAGGCTTCTTCGCCGGCTTGCGCACCGCCCTCACGCCCGCCATGGCGCGGCGTCCGCGCAATCGGCTCGACGTGCAGCGTCTTCCCGATATGCTGGAGCATCGCGATCTGCTCGGTCGACGGCTTGTCCCGTTGCATCCGCTCGTCGGCCAGCAGTGTCCGGGCCAGCGTGATCAGCCGCTCGCGGTCCGCCGGATTGCGCAGCAGGATCGGCAGCGTCGCGGCCGCGCGCTCGGGTTCGTATCGCACGATGAGCTCCTGCTCGCCGCGAATGCGCCGCCACGCATCGGGCTCAACGTCTGGGAGCAGGTCGTGGTACTTGGTGGCGAGCTCCTGCTTCAGCGCGAGCCGGGCGAGCGGCAGCGGCGCGCCCCTGCGGGCCAGCAAGGCGCCGACGCGGGCCACGGCCTCGGCGTAGCCGCCTTCCTCGATCGAAGCCAATGCCTCCTTGACGACCGGCAGGTCGCGCGGCTCGGCCATGCGCTCGGCCGCTGCGCTCGTCAGCCTCGTGCTTGTCGGCCAGGTAGAGCGAGAACACGTTGCCGTAGGTCTGGAAGAACATCGCCTCGCTCGTCGCGTCGCGGATGGCGCGGTAGTAGTCGAGCGACGCGCTGATCGCCTCCGAGATCATCGCCTCGACCTTGCGGGCGGGTTCATCCGCGCCAACCGGCTGACGCTGCGCCTTGACCGCCTGCGCCACGGGCGCGAGCCACGCAAGCCAGGGATTGAGATCCGAGAATCGCCCAGCGCTGGAATGCGCAGCGGATGGAACTGGCGCGAAACCTTCGCGGTCAGCTCGTTCCCCATCGCCTGGATCAACGGCTGCGCGAAGAGCTCGTAGGCGCGCTGGTTGAACTCCGACACCGCGGCCACGGCTTCGAACGGCTTTTCGTCGATGCGTTCGAGACGATTGAGCCGCGCGGCGATGTCCTCGAGCCGATGCTCGATGAAATCGACCTCGTACTCGACCTTGCCGTCCCGCCCCTTGACTTCGTGGATCCGCATCCCGTACAGACCCGGCGGCAACACCTCGATCGACTTCAGCACCGAGACGATCTGCGCGTGCTCCTTCTTCGCCACCTTGCCGGAGACGAAGATGCCGAGGTGACCGATGTCCTGGTGCAGCAGTCCGACGATCACCTGCCCGCGCGCCTTGATCTCGTCGGTCGAGCCGTAGACGTCGGCCACCCAGTTGAACGCCTGCTGCGGCGGGGTGATGTTGTCGCCCATCGACGCGAACAGGATGATCGGCGACTTGATCTCGCGCGAGATCGAACGCCTTTCCGCCCTTCATCGGCGCGCCGCCTTTCCACAGCTTGTTGCCGACGAACAGATTGCGGGTGATCCACTCGATCTCCTCGCGGTTCATCAGGTAGAAGCCACCCCACCAGCGCTCGAACTCGAGGAAGCGCGGGGGCTCGGTGTCGACGTTGGCGAACAGGTTGTAGTACTTGTCCCAGAACGTGTTGGCCGGATTGAGATTCTCGAAGTTCTCGACCAGATAGGCGCCGTCGAAGATGCCGTCGCCCAGGTCGGCGCGTAAGCGACGACGAGCCAGGTGCCGCCGAGCATGCCGCCCGCAGTAGCGCATCGGGTTGTCGCCGGCGCCCTCCTGAAATGCGCCACCCCAGTACGACATCGGCGCGCCGTTGATCACGATCGGGCCGGTATCGTCCGGATCGGACGCGGCGAGCATCATCGCCGCCCAGCCGCCCTGGCAGTTGCCGACGATCGCCGGCTTGGGGCTCGTCGGGTGCAGCTCGCGCACCTTCTTCACGAATTGCTGCTCTGCATCGCAGACGTCCAGCAGCGTCTGGCCCGGCTCGGGATCGCGGAAGAAGATCACGAAATAGACCGGGTGCCCCTCGCGCAGCGCGACGCCAACCTGCGAATCGTCCTTGAAGCCGCCGATGCCCGGGCCGTGACCGGCGCGCGGATCGATGACCATGTACGGGCCGCCGCTTCGGGTCGACCGTCACGCCTTCGCGGCGGAACGATCCGCACCAGCGCGTAGTTGACCGGGCACGGGCGAGCTTGCGGCCGTCGACGACCATCTCGTACTCGAAATGCAGCACCGGCGGCATTCCCTTCCGGTGATGCTCGACGAAATTGTTCCCGCGCTCGCGCAGCGTATCCCACAACAGAATCGTTCGCTGCGTGAGATCGGTCGAGTACCGGTACCAATCGGACCAGACATCCCAAGGCGCCACCGGCCGTTGGGTGAGATCGGCGACGGTGTCCTTGAAGGCATCGCCCAACCGTTCGGCGAAATGCTCCTGGGCGAGCTTCGCCCGCTTGGCATAAAGCTGGGTGACCTTGGTCGAGAGGTCGTAGCTGCGTGCGAGTTGCTTGGTGGCGTTCATGCTGGGCCCTGGGTGCGATGTGGGGAATCGAAGAGGAGTTTCTCGCTGGCGCATCGGCCGTAGCGGCGAGCCCATGTTCGAACTGCCACGTGCGCGCCAGCACGGTATCGCGGACGCTCGTACCAGATCCTGCTCCCGCCTGATGGCTGAACCGCCGCGCCCAGCGACGACCGTTTCGACCGTCGGCCAGGCGCTGCGGTTCCGCAGTGCAACATAATTATCCCAAGAGCGACCTCGGGCACCGTTGACCCGTGTCAACAAGAGGCTGCTGACATGCGCTTGTGTGCCGGGCGGCCACCGGCAGATCGGCGAGCTGACTGCTTGAGCAGCGTCAATCCGCACCCGCCGATGAGGGGGCAGAAAATTCGATTCGACACTATCCCGTCGCGTTCCCGGAACGGGCACCCTGCCCCGAACTTGCGCAACCTCCACGACCAAGGAGCCGCATCATGGCCGATCGCATCGAGAAGGACTTCCTGGGCGAGAAACGGATTCCCGAAACCGCGTATTACGGCGTCCAGACGCTGCGCGGAAAGGAGAACTTCCACATCACCGGCATCCCGATGTCGCTGGAGCCCAATTTCGTCAAGGCGTTCGGCTACGTCAAGAAGGCCGCCGCGCTGGCCAATCGCGATCTCGGAGTACTCGACGCGAAGATCGCCGACGCGATCGTCGGCGCGTGCGACCGACTGATCGCCGGCGAAATGCGCGAGCAGTTCGTGACCGATTTCATCCAGGGCGGTGCCGGCACCTCGACCAACATGAACGCGAACGAGGTGATCGCCAACCTCGCGTTGGAGCAACTGGGCCACAGGAAGGGCGAGTACCAGTACGTCAACCCGAACGATCACGTGAACTTCGGGCAGTCGACCAACGACATCTATCCGACCGCCTTCCGGCTCGCGCTGATCCTGCGGCTGGCGAGCTACATGGACGCGCTCACGCGGCTGCAGGAGGCGTTCTTCGCCAAGGGCAAGGAATTCGAGAAGGTGCTCAAGATGGGCCGCACGCACCTGCAGGACGCGGTGCCGATGTCGCTCGGTCAGGAGTTCCACGGCTGGGGCACCACGATCGGCGAGGAAGTGCAGCGCATCGCCGAGGTCCGCCAGTTCCTGCACGAGATCAACCTCGGCGCCACCGCGATCGGCACGACGGTGACGGCGGCGCCGGGCTACCCGGAACTCGCGACCAAGTACCTTTCCGAGCTCACCGGCACCAAATTCATCCTGGCGGGCGACCTGATCGAGGCGACCTCCGACACCGGCGCCTACGTCCTGCTGTCCGGCGTGCTGAAGCGGACGTCGTCGAAGCTCACCAAGATCTGCAACGACATCCGGCTGCTCGCCTCAGGGCCGCGATGCGGCTTCAACGAGATCAACCTGCCGCAGATGCAGCCCGGCAGCTCGATCATGCCCGGCAAGGTGAACCCGGTGATCCCGGAGGTCGTCAATCAGACCGGATTCCTGGTGATCGGGCTCGACCTCACCGTGACGCTCGCGGCGTCCGCCGGCCAGCTGCAGCTCAACGTGATGGAGCCGGTGATCACCTTCGCGCTGTTCACCTCGATCGCGACCATGGAGAACGCGGTGAACAGCCTGCGCGTCAACTGCGTCAACGGCATCACGGCCAACGCCGAGCGCACGCGCGACATGGTGCTCAATTCGCTCGGCATCGTGACGGTGTTGAAGCCCTCGCTCGGCTACAAGCAATGCGCGGAAATCGCGCGCGAAGGCTACGAAACCGGCAAGTCGCTGCACCAGATCGTGGTCAAGGAGAAGAAGCTCCTGACGCCAGGAGAAGTGGGACGAGGTGTTTTCGTTCGAAAACCTGATCAGCCCGAAGTTCGAGCAATGACGGATCGGGACGCCGCCGGCGTGTGCGCGTCGGCGAAGGCGGTTGCGAAACCAACGCCAGGCAGGGAGAAGAATCATGACGCTGTCGATCGTCCTGCAATTCGTCGTCGTGCTTGCCGCGATCTGGATGGGCGCCCGCTACAGCGGGGTCGGCCTCGGCCTCTGGGGTGCCGTCGGGCTGCTGGTGCTGGTCGTCGCCTTCGGGATCAACCCGACCTCGCCGCCGATCGACGTGATGCTGATCATCCTGGCGGTCATCATGGCCGCCTCGGTGATGGACGCCGCGGGCGGCATCGACTTCCTGGTGCGCATCGCCGAACGCATCATTCGCGCCAATCCGAAGTACGTGACGATCGTCGCGCCGCTCACGACGTGGAGCTTCACCTTCGTCGCCGGCACCGGGCACATCGTCTATCCGCTGCTGCCGGTGATCTACGAAACGGCGCACCAGAGCGGCATCCGGCCCGAGCGCCCGATGGCGGTGGCGACGATCGCCTCGCAGCAGGCGATCACCGCGAGCCCGGTTGCGGCGGCGACGGCGGCGATGATCGGCCTGTTCGCCGAGAAGGGCATCACCGAGTGGGGCCTGCCGCAGATCCTGATGATCTGCGTGCCGGCGACGCTCACCGGCGTGCTCGCGGCCGCGATCGTCTCGATGTTCGTCGGCAAGGACCTGAAGGACGATCCGGAGTACCAGGCGCGGCTCGCGGCCGGCGAGATCCCGGCGCCGAAGGCCGCCGAGGCAACGCCCGCCGCTGAAGCCGGCGGCGAAGACTCTCCGCGTATCTTTTCCTGATCGGCGTCGCGCTGGTGGTGCTGTTCGGGTTCTTCCCGTCGCTGCGCACGCTGCCCGGCGCGAAGAGCGCGCTGGCAATGCCGATCGTGATCGAGATCGTGATGCTGTCGGTGGCGGCGATCATGCTGCTCGCGACCAAGATCCACGTCGATGAGGTGCCGAAGACGCCCACGCTGCGCGCCGGCGTGGTCGCGGTCATCGGCATCTTCGGGCTCGCGTGGCTCGGCGACAGCTTCATCGCCGCGAACAAGGACGTGATCGTGCCGGCGATCGGCGCTCAGGCGGACGCGCACCCGTGGACGTTCGCGTTCGGGCTCTTCTTCGCGTCGGTGCTGCTGTACAGTCAGGCCGCGACGACCCGCGCGCTGATGCCGCTGGGCATCGCGCTGGGCATTCCGCCGCAGTTCCTGATCGCGATGTTCCCGTCGGTCAACGGCTACTTTTTCATCCCGACCTACGGCTCGCTGATCGCGGCGATCAACTTCGACCTGTCCGGCACGACGAAGATCGGCAAGTACGTGCTCAACCACTCGTTCATGATCCCGGGCGTCGTCGCCACCGCGGTTGCGGTGATCACCGGGCTCGCGCTCGCGCGGGTCATGTTCTGAACAAGGCCGGGAAATGGTCCTCGAGGAGGCGCACGATGTCCTTCGCACGTGATTGCGTGGCAAGATCCTGTTCGCGAGCATTGCCGCGAGTCGTCACCTCGACGCTCGTTGCGCTGGCATTGGTCGGCACGGCCTGCGCCCAGGGCATCTACCCGGGCGAGCTTCCCAAGGACGGGTACAAGCTTCCCGGCGGGATCGAGCCGGTGATCCAGCTGCGCACCTACTATTTCGATCAGGAAAGCACCAGCGGCGTGCCCAGCGAGGCATGGGCGTTGGGGGGCTGGGCGGGGCTGCGCACTCCGTGGTGGGGCGACTTCTTCCAGGCGGCGGTCAACTTCTACACATCGCAGCGGCTCTACGGTCCCGACGACAAGGGCGGCACCAGGCTGCTGCAGTCCGACCAGGCGGCAATCAATGTGCTTGGGGAGGCATTCGGTGCGGTTCGTTTCGCGGGCCAGACGGTGACCGCGTACCGGCAGCTCATCAATCGCCCGTTCATCAATCCGCAGGACAACCGAATGGTCCCGAACACGTTCGAGGCCTACACGCTCACTGGCGCCGCGGGACCGGTTTCCTACATCGGCGGGTACATCACCAAGGAAAAGGTCCGCGACACCGAGAGCTTCCGCTGGATGTCGAACGTCGCCGGCGGCGCGGGCAACCAGGAGGGTGTCGTCTTCGGCGGTGGGACCTACAGCTTCGCCAAGACCGGTTACGTGCGCATCGACGAGCAATACGCGATCGACGTGTTCAACACGTTCTACGCCGACGTCCGCTATCCGATCGCCATCGACGAGGCGACTTCTCTCACGCTGGGAGGCCAGTACTATCCGCAATCCTCCGTGGGCGACGAGCAGATCGGATCGTTCTCGACCTGGGGATACGGCCTGGAGGCCGCTCTCACGCGCGGTCCGTTCGGCGTGCAGCTCTACTGGCAGCAGACCGGAAAGGAACGTGACACGCTCTCGCCCTTTGGCTCGCACGCGTCGTATCTCGGTTTCATCCTGATGCAGGAGAATTTCAACACGGCTGGCGAGAAGGCCTGGGGGATCGGCGCCAATGTCGATTTCGGCCCGATCGGCGCGCCGGGGCTCACCGCAGCAGCCATCTACGCGGATGGTCGCGACCGGATCGATTACACGACCGGCGCGCCGCTTCCCGACCGCAACGAGACTGACGTTCGCGTCGACTACGCGTTTGCGAAGGGTTCCGTGCTCGAGGGTCTGAGCGCCACGTTTCGCTACTCGTGGCTGCATCAGGACGGCGCGGCGCAGACCGGCACGCAACTGCGCGCGTACCTCAACTACGCAGTCCGATTCTAAATATGAAGTCTCAGGACGTTGTCCCGATCCGGTCCCGGGCTACAATTTCGGCGTCGAGCAACGCGCGAGGGTTCCCCTGAAGATCGTCGAGGTCACGTATCGGTACGACGGCAGCGATTCGACGTTGCGGCCCCGCCCGGCCGACGCGGATGAGGCGCGCAACCGGCTCGACGCGGGAACCCGCGCGATGGCTACACTGCTGGATGGCCTGCGGGAAGGCACCGGAGTCGCGCAGCGGATCATCACGGTCGACCCGCGCGACCTCGGGCTCGCGCCCGGCGAGCAAGGGACGCCCAAGCAGCGACCCTACGCCGCGGTGCTCGGCTGCGCCGATGCCCGCGTGCCGATCGAGCTGATCTTCAACGAAGGCCCCAATGACCTGTTCGTCGTGCGCGTCGCAGGCAACGGCCTGGGCGCCGAGGTCCTCGGCAGCCTCAAGTACGCGGCCGATCACCTCGGGGACAGCCTGAAGCTCGTCGTCGTTTTGGGGCACAGCGGATGCGGTGCCGTCTCGGCCGCGGTCGATGTCTTCCTCAACCCGCGGGATTACCTGTCGCTCGCCAGCAAGCACGCGTTGCGCAACATCCTCGATCGCCTGCTGCTCGTGGTACACACCGCGGCCAAGCGCCTGGCGACCATCGCGGGACCGGAGGTCACGCGCCGCCCCGGCTATCGCGAAGCGCTGATCGAAGCGGCGATCGTTTCGAACGCCGCCTTGACCGCCTATACGATCCAGCAGGAGATCGGCGGCGTCCCGAACGGCATTCGCGCGGCCTACGGCGTCTATCTCATCGGCGAGCGCCAGGTCTGGGCGCCGCGCGGCGGCAGCGCGGAATGCGACGGGCTCGCGAATCCGCCATCCGACATCGCGGCGTTCGAGGATTTCGGCGACGCGGTGGTCCGATCAAGGCGCATCTCGACGCTTCTGGACATGGCCCCGCAATAGGACATCGTCGCGTGCCGGCGCAGGAAAGCCGACGCATGTTCAGGCTGGTATCGATGCAGCGTACACCACGCTTCCGAAGCGCGCCGCTCCTGCACGTCGCAATTGGCGCATGCTTGCTGGCGGCGGTCGCGGGCACCGCCCGTGGGCAGGACATCGAGCCGCGCGCCTATTCCAACGCGCCCATCGGCGTGAACTTCGTCATCGCCGGTTACGGCTACACGCGCGGCGGCCTCGGCTTCGATCAATCGGTACCCATCACCAACGCGAGCCTCCACACTTCGAGCGCGTTGGTCGCGTATGCGCGAGTGCTCGACCTGTGGGGCAAGTCCGGCAAGTTCGACGTCATCGTGCCCTACACCTGGCTATCGGGATCGGCCGACTACGCCGGCGCGCCGGTCGAGCGCGTCGTCGACGGCTTTGCCGACCCGAAGTTCCGGTTGTCGGTCAACCTCTACGGTGCGCCGGCACTGACGCTGAAGGAGTTCGCGGATTACCGACAGGACATCATCGTCGGCGCGAGCCTGCAGGTGTCGGTCCCTTGGGGCCAGTACGACCCGAGTCGGGTCGTCAACATCGGCACGAACCGCTGGTGGTTCAAGCCGGAGGTCGGCGTGTCCAAGGCGTCGGGTCCGTGGACGCTCGAGGTCACGGCCGCGGCGACCCTCTTCACCGACAACACGGATTTCTACGGCGGCAGCACTCGCTCGCAGGACCCGATCTACTCGTTCCAGGGTCACGCGATCTACAGTTTTCGTTCCGGCATCTGGGGCTCGTTCGACGCCACCTACTTCACGGGTGGGCGGACGACCATCGATGGCACGCTCGGCAACGACCTCCAGCAGAACTGGCGCCTGGGCGCTACACTGGCGTTTCCTGTCGACATCCACAATTCCGTCAAGCTCTATGCCAGCAGCGGAGTGTCGGCACGCACGGGCAACAATTTCGACCTGTTCGGCATCGCCTGGCAGTACCGCTGGGGCGGCGGGCTTTGATGCATGCATTCACTTTGATGCATGCATTCAGGATCCGCCGGGCGCGGTGGCTCGACGGCGCCAATTGACGTAGGGAACCAACGTGACCGCCGAGATGGCGAAATAGGCGAGGATCGCTGCGGTGATCGCCGGCGAGGCGGCATTGAGCGTCGCCACCAGCAACGCAAGGCTGGGATTGCGGGCCGCGCTCGAGATCGCCAACGCCGTCCGCGTGGTGGGATCCGGGCCGCCTAACAGGTGCCCCACGCCCAACGCGAGCGCCGTGGCGATCACGATGGCGAGGCTCACTCGCAGGCCGGCGCTGACCACCACTTGCCAGATGTCGATCAGTGCGAGCCCAAGAAGGACGACGAGCAGCACGCCGCCGAACCGCCGGAGCTTCGGCTCGAACCATGCCGCGCGGCGGGCGTGGAAATGCCGCATCAGCATGCCGAGCCCCAGCGGGAGCAACTGGGCCACGAACACCTGGCGCGCCAGATTCTGCGGGGCGGCGGTCGCGCTCGGCGCCGTAATACTCGGCGAGCGCCGCGACCGACAGCGGCATCGACACAACCGCGAGCGCAGCCACCGCGATCTGCAGCACCGGCGCGAAGGAACGGTGGCCGCCGGCGCGGAGCGACCGGCGCAATGCGACGGGCGCACCGGGCGAGATAGCCATCAGCATGATCCCGACCTCCGCCGGCCGGGGGAGGTCGAGCGCCCGAGCCACGAGCCACGCCACCGCCGGCACGGCGACGAGCACCGAGAACAATCCCTTCAGCATCAGGCCGGGACGCTCGCTGACCCAGCGGAACTCGCCCGGCACGACGGTGAGTCCCACGTCGAACATGATGGTAAACACCGTCGCGAGAGCTGCGGCGGACAGCAACCAATCCGGCACGACGCCCGTCACCGGAATCCGTCGGGCCTGACGAACGCGGCGACCAGCCGGCACGCGCGGCCGGCCAGCCTCACCCTTTTCCCGTGTCGCATCCGGCCGGCGGCTTCACGCAGAATTCGATGCGCGTAAACCCGAGGATCCGCCCATCCCCTGCGAATCGGGAATCCGCGCCACGGCGAGATCCTCGGGCAGCTCGTAGCACTTCTCGATCGTCCGGTCCAACAGATCGAGCTCCAGGCGCAGCACGGGATGACGATGCTCGGGCAGCACCCGGAGAAGATTCTCGAGCATTGCGCGCAAGCGGCGCGCGACCTGAATGCTTCCCGCGCCGAAGGCCCGAATCTCATTGCAGCCGACGCGAACGTAATCCTCCCAGTTCGGCGTGTGGAAGATCACACGCGGCCGGCCATCGTCGTCAGCGACGACTTCGCCGCGCAAGTGGCGCTTGCCAAGGACCCGCAGCAGCCGGTGCACCTGGTCGAGGGCCAGGACGGCCGTCGTCGGATCGTTGATCGCCGGGGAGAGGGCCTTCAGCGCGATGTCCACGAGGATCCGTAATGCGAACATCGGATCCTGCTCCAACGTGCGCTCGGGCCCGAAAGCCACCGCGGAGAACAGCCTGTGGTCAGCGATCTTTGCCGCACCTCCATACAGGAGGAAGAGCGGCTCGTCCGCGGCGACGAAGTCTCCGACCTGCGGCACGAATTCGACCACGCCGTCTGCGCGCCGCGCCAGCGCCACCAGTGTCGGCACGTCGACCGCGAGCACGATTTCCGATCGGCCCTGATGGGCAACCGATCGAATCGCCACGCCGAGCTGCTCACGGATATCGCCTGAACTCTCGACCGGGCGAACGGTGGGCTGCGGGTACACGGATTTGATGACGACGAGTCCCTGTTCGCCGACGCTGGCGACCACGCTGACCGGCCGCAGCAGCCGCGCGGCATAGTCGATCAGGAACAGGAAGTCGGCGATGCACGCAATGCCGAGCATCGCCGTGAGGAGGGCGACCAACTCGTGCACCGACGTATCCAGGCGGTTCACCGCCATGACCGCGAACACCAGCGTAAACACGAACAGGCCGACGCTGTAGCGGACGACGTTGTCGCGGAGCAGGAGGATGGCGATGATCCGCGGTGTCAGCTGTCCGCCGGCAACCTGGATGGCCACGAGCAGCGAACCGAAGGTGAACACCACGAACGAGAGCGCCAGCGTGATGACCGCCTGATACATCGCCTGGGCGCCGGACACTTCCAGTCCGCTGAACTCCCAGCCGAGCCAGACGTCGAAACGATGCACGAGCGGCGCCACGATCAGTTCGATCAGGATGGCGAGGATCGGAACGGTCCACAGCGCCGACTTGAGGTAGCTTGTCGCGCCGTAGAGCCGGTTCCATGTAAGCTTGGTGGCGACGAAACGCCGCACTCCGCGCCACCGGGTGGCGGTGGTCGCGACCAAGTGCCCCTCCCTATTGCCCCCAGCGTTCTGGCTCATCGGTCGATTGCTGTCATGATGGCGCTGGCGCGCACCGGTGCTTGCCCGCGTCGGCCCGCGTAGTGTGACAACGAAATCGGGTGCCCACAAGCCGGAGAACGAGGATGCAAAACAAGTTGGACGATGGGCGCGACCGCTTGCGCGATCCGCGCTACGCGTCGCTCTACCAGATCAACACCCGTGTCTGGCTGACGGAGCTGTCGCGCTCCCTGGGCCGGCCGGCCACGCTGGACGACATTCCGGATGCCGAGCTCGATCGCATCGCCGGGGAGGGGTTCGACTGGCTGTGGTTGCTGAGCGTATGGCGGACCGGTCCGGCCGGGCAGCGCGTGTCGCGCGAGAACCGCGAGTGGCGACGTGAGTTCGAGGAGACTCTGCCCGATTTGCGCGAGGAGGACATCGCGGGGTCGGGATTTGCGATCACCGGATACACGGTGCATCCGCAGATGGGTGGCGATGCGGCATTGGTGCGAATCCGAGAGCGACTTGGTGCGCGTGGTCTGCGGCTGATGCTCGACTTCGTACCCAACCACACGGCGCTCGATCACCCTTGGGTCGAGGATCACCCCGAGTATTACGTCGCCGGCAGCGAGCTCGATCTTGCGCGCGCGCCGCAGAACTACACGTGGGTCAGGCGAGCGAGCGGCGAGCTGCTGCTCGCGCACGGCCGGGACCCGTACTTCCCCGGCTGGCCGGATACACTCCAACTCGACTACGGCAATCCGGCCACGCAGGAAGCGATGATCGGCGAGCTCACGAAGATCGCGGAGCAATGCGACGGGGTGCGTTGCGACATGGCGATGCTCGTGCTGCCGGAAGTCTTCGAGCGAACTTGGGGTCGCCGAGCGCCACACTTCTGGCCCGAAGCGACGCGGCGGGTGCGCGAGCGCGCACCCGAATTCCGTTTCATGGCCGAGGTCTACTGGGACCTCGAGTGGACCATGCAGCAGCAGGGGTTCGACTGCGCGTACGACAAGCGCCTGTACGACCGCCTGCGCGAAGGACACGCACGGCCGGTGCGCGAGCACCTGTACGCCGGCCTCGACTACCAGGACAAGCTCGCGCGATTCCTGGAAAACCACGACGAACCGAGGGCAGCGGCGACCTTCGCGCCAGGCATGCACGAGGCGGCAGCCATCATCACCTATTTGTCACCGGGCCTGCGCTTCTTTCATCAGGGTCAGTTCGAGGGCCGACGCAAGCGCATCTCGCCGCATCTGGTTCGCGCGCCTTCGGAGCCAGTTGACGAAACGCTGCAACCATTCTACGTGCGGCTTCTCTCGGTCCTGCGGCAGCCGACGGTTCGGGATGGCGAGTGGAACCTGCTCGAATGCCTCCCCGCGTGGGACGGCAACTGGACGTGGGATTGTTTCGTCGCCTGGGCCTGGCGTGGACGCGAAGGCCAGCGGTGGGTGCTCGCCGTCAACTATGCAGGGAATTCAAGCCAATGCTACGTGCGACTCCTTTCTCCGGATCTCGCCGGCCGCACCGTGCGATTGCAGGACCTGACGGGACCCGCGAGCTACGACCGCGACGGAACCGAGCTCGCCTCGCGTGGCCTTTACCTGGATCTGCCGCCATGGGGTTACCACGTATTCGAAACGGCCGTATCCTGATGGGCGCGTCCAGGACGGAGCGCGAAAGCGATTGGACCGGTGGCGATAATTCGCCTGTGAGAAACACGAACGCATCAAGCAGCAGTGAAGCCAGGCGGGCGCGAGCCTCGGAGTTGGCGCATCAAGTGACCGCCATAATCCAGGCAGTGCCGATCACCATGAATACGACGAGGAAGAACAGCGTCATCACGAGTCCCAGCCGGTAGAGCTCGCGCTGCGTGAGGTAGCCACTGGCGACGAAGATGACGTTCTGGCTGCCGCCCTGCGGCGTGATGACGGAGAAATAGCTGCTCGCGAACAACAGCGCGAACGCCATCAACGGCGCGGGCACGCCGCCGCGAATGCCTACGTCGAGGAAGACACCAAGCAGCGCGAGCACCTGGGACGACTGGCTCACGAACATGTAGTGGATCGCGACGTAGAGCACGACCAGCGTGACGTAGGTGACCGGCCACGAGAGTCCGCCCAGGTGATCCGCGAGCCGTTGCCCGGCGAAGGACATGAAGCCGAGTTCGTTCAACTGACCGGAGAGCGCGAAGAGCACGGCGAGCCAGAGGAACGTGGCCAGCGTGTCGCCCTGCTTCGCGATGTCGTCCAGCGTGAGGACATTGGTCATCAGCAGCACGCCGAGACCGGCGAACGCGATGCTGGTAACGTTGAGCTTCAGATGGTCCGCGAAGATCCAGCCGGAGACCATCAGCACGAATGCCACCGCAGTGATCTTCTCGTCGCGAGTCAATGCTCCCATCGACGCGAGCGCCGCGCGGGCCGCAGCTGGTGCATCCGGCGTGGCACGCACCCCTGGTGAATGGAGCTTTGCGAGTACCAGCGGCAGCAGGAGGATTGCGGTAAGCGCCGGCACCGAGGCCACCAGAAGCCATTTGCCGAAATTGACGGTGAGTCCGAACTCACGCACGACCTGGATGCCGATCGGATTGGCGGAGGTTGCCGTCATCCACAGCGCGGACGAGACCGCGAGGCTCGCCATGCCACAGAACATGAGGTAACCGCCAAGGCGGCGGCCCTCTGGATCCTCCGGCCGCGACCCTGCGCCTTGCGCAACCGACAGCACCACCGGATAGAGGACGCCGCCGCGCGCGGTGTTGCTCGGAAACGCGGGGGCGATCACGGCGTCGGTCAGCACGATGCTGTACGCGAGCCCGAGCGGAGAGCGCCCGAATCGGCTCACCATGAACAGGCTGATCCGGTGCCCCAGCCCGGACTTCACGACCGCCTGCGCGACGAGGAACGCAATCACCACCAACAGCACGCTGGCATTGGCGAAACCGCCGAACGCCTGCGCCGGGGTGACCGTTCCGGTGAGCACCACGGCTGCGACCGCCAGCATGGTCGATGTCAGCAGCGGGAATACGCCGAGGAGTACCGACGCGATGGCCGCTACGAAGACCGCGAACAGGTGCCACGCCTGCGCAGTGAGTCCTGCGGGCACCGGGGTGTACCAGATGCCGAGCGCAATGACGAAGGGCAGCGCGCCCTTGATCAGTAGCGCGGGTCGGATCATGGCTTGACCCCCTGCGCGGCGGGAGCCGCCGGCGGTGCGACGAAGCGCACCCGACCGGTGAGCCCGACTGCGCGGCCTTGCACCGTGCCGTCCTCGGCTTCCAGGACGTATTGCCACGAAAATGCGTAGGACCCCGTCGCGCCCGTGTATCGCCCCGTCCCGCCGAAGAAGTTTCCGGTAATGCGGTTGCCCGTAGCGGTGCCTTCGCCGCGCAGTTCGCTGAAGACCTGGTCCCCACGCTCGTCCGTCCAGACGGCGCGGCCGACGAGGCCCGTTGCGCTGTCGCCGAGCGCGATCACTTCTGCGCGAAAGCCCACGCCGGGCCGCGACGGCCCGGCGAGCAACATGGATCCCTGGAGATCGACAATTGAAACCCGGCGATCGCCGCCAAGCGCAAGCGTGCGGCGGCTGCCGGCCGCGGTCCATGAGCCTTGGAACTCGCGCCACTCATCGGGTGCCGTGGGGGCGCTCGGCGGCGCGGGTGAAGGTCCACACGCGGACAGCGCCATCAACCCGGCGACCACGCTGACCCGCGTCACCTGACCGACGCGCGCGATGCGGCGCCTTGGTCCGGCGCTGTCGATTCCTTCATGCGGCAATCATCCGCCGGCGCCGATCGGTCATGCGGGAATCATCGGCTCGCGATCTGCGAGCGCGAAACGACGGCGCGCGACAGCGAGTGTCCGGCGTCATGCCGGATCACCCCGAAGCGAGAGCGTGACATGCACGGTGTCGCCCTCGTGGCGCTTGCGCATGGGCAACCCGGACCGAGCAAACACGACGAGCATCGACTTGTTCTTCGCGAGGACGTCCGCCTCGAACGTGGCGATGCCCTTCTCGCGGGCGATCTCGGCGAGGTGCCTCAGCAGACGGCGGGCGATGCCCAGACCGTGGTAGTCCTCCTCCACCATGAACGCGACCTCCGCCGCGCGTTCCCCTTGGCCCGGGCCGGATGCGATGTAGCGACCGGCGCCGATCACGATCTCGTCGCTGCCGGCACCGGTGGTCACGACCAGGGCAACCTCGTTCTCGGGATCGAACCGCATGATGCGGTCGAGTCCGGCGTCCGTAAGCTCTGCGCGGTAGCTGAAAAGCCGCGTATAGATCGACTCGCGTTCGAGACCGCGGACCGCGCGGGCCATCCTTTCGCGATCGTCCGCGCGCAAGGCCCGAATCGTCACCGCGAGCCCGTTCTTGAGCGTCTCGGACGAGGCGAAGTCGCGCGGGTCGGTCACGGGATGATCGAGCGCACGCCCGAGGTTACTTCGACGGAACCGGCGACCAATCCTTGCCGGGGTCGAAGCGCTGCATCTTGCTTGCCTGTGCCTGGGTGTTCGGTCCGAGATCGGCCTGATAGACCTTGCCATCCTGATTGACGATGAAGGTCATGATGCCGGAGTTGCCGTACTTCGCCGGATAGGCGATCACGGCGAAACCACCGATCGCCCGCCCGCGCACGACGTAATCGAGCGCACCGGACTCCGCGTTCTTGCCCTGGCCCTTGAGCAGCCGGTAGTAGTAGCCATGGTACGGCGTCGGACCTTTCTCCGTTTTCTTGTAGCCTTCGCCGGATGCCCGCACGACCAATTCGCCAAGCGGGCTCGCCGCCTCCCCGGCCTTCACCGGCCAATACAGCCCGTCGCGCTTGCCCGCGGTGCTCGCGAACTTCTGCGCGTACGCGAGCACTCCATCGCCGTTACGGTCCTCGGAGGCGTATTCCTGCTGCGCATCGACGATCGCCTGCAGGACCTTGATCGCATCGAGCTCGTTTTCGCCGATCCGACGGGCGAGCAACTCGTCCTTGCCGGCGGCGGTGTCGAAGCGCCAGCGCTCGCCAGTCTTGACGATCGGAAACGCGAACGGGTAATCGTCGTTGCCGATCGTGAGCTTCGCGACATCGCCATCGCGCGTGAACGCGTGCTTGGTCTCGTAGGCGGCGACGAACCGATCGCCGACCGCGCGATCGGCGACCGCATCGCCCGACGAAATCCACTCGGCCGCGTTGCCCAGCACCGCGAGTACGTCGGCGCGCTTGTGCGCCTTGACGGCTTCAACCAGGGCACTCGCTGCGTCCTCCGGCGACGCGAACGTCTTCTGGGCAGGCGTTGCGGCCCATGCGCCGGTTGCGACGAGCAGCGTGGCAGCAAACAGCGCCGACACCCACGCCCACCCGCGTGCGCGCGGAGCGTCATTCCAGCGGTCAACCTTCATCGTGTTCTCCATGGCATCCTCGATTCCCCGTTGCGCGCCACGCGTCTCAACGCCGGCCGCCGCCACGACCGCCTCCTCCGCCCGCGCGTCCGCCACCGCCTCCACCGCCCGCGCGTGCACCGCCGCCGGACATGCCGCCCGAGCGTGCGCCACTGCTCATGTTGCCGGACGAACGAGCCGAGCTCATGCTCGAAGATCCGCGGTTGCTGTAATCGCGGGTCTGCGCGCCGCGGCCCGTGTCGAACGCCGAGGCATTGCGCGTGCCGCTCATGTCCCGCGCACCGCTCATATCCCGCGCACCGCTCATGTCCCGCGCACCGCTCATGTCGCGCGTGCCGGCCATGTCGCGCCCGCCGACTGGTCCACGGGCGCCGCCGGGTCCCGCCGCGGCCATGTCGCGCGACGACACTTCGCCGCGCTGGATCGATTCGCGCCCGGCATCGGCGCGCCCGCGAAACGCGTCGCGCGACGCCGCGTCGGCTGCCTGTCCGCGCCCGTACTGTTGCGCGACGCCTTTGTCGCGGTAAGGCACCGCCCCACGATGCTGGGCGCTGTGGTTCCAGTTGCCGTTCGAGATGTTGGTCCGGTTGAAGTTGTTGTAGCGATTGACGTTGACGTTGACATCGCCGCGACCCCAATTGCAGTTACCCCATAGCGCGCCGCCAACGATGATGCCCGCGGTGAAGCCTAGCAGCGCGCCGCCGGCGACGTAGCCGGGCGGGTAGTAGTAGTACGGCGGGTACGCCGGGTACGGCCATGCGCCGTAGACGACCGTCGGGTTGTAGGTTGGCACATAGACGACTTCCGGATTCGTCGGCTCGATCTTGATCACCGTCGTGTTCTCGACCGTTTCGGTGACGACCTTCTGCTCCTTGGAGTCCTTGAGCGATCCCTGCGCCGCAGCCTTGCTGCGCAAGGCCTGCGCCGTCGCCATCACCTCCTTCTGCTGCGCGAGAAACGCGTCACCGAGCTTCTGCGTCCAGTCGATCTTCTCGCTCATCATCGTGAGGACCTGCGGAAAGACCGCGAGCGACTTGACGCTGGGATCCCAGGTCTGCTGCTGCAGCGCATCCTCCAGCGCCTTGTCCTTGAGCCCCGGGTTGGCCTTCACCCAGCGCTCGGCCGCGACGATCTCGAGCGGATAGGTCGACGCCATCAGCACCTGCGCGAGCAGCGCGTCCGGATACAGAGCAATGGGCGCGAGCAGCTGGTCGAGTTCCTCCTGCGAGAACGTCTTCGCGCCCGCGGCGGGCGCGGCGGCCGACGCCGGTGGGGCGGGGACCTGCGCCGGCGCCGGGAGCGTCAGCGCAAGGCACAACGCCAGTGCAATGAGCGATCTCAGAGACTTCATGTGGTTTCCTTTCGTTGCCGCATGGCGACGTCATTCAGCCCGGCTTAGGTGTCTGCTGCCGGCGCGTGTCACTTAATCGTGCATCCGCGCCCTTCCATGCACGCGCCGTATGCCCGGTAGAACGTGTTCAATGTCTGCTGTTGCTGCTGCTGCGCTGCGCCTGCTGGTTTTGCGCCTGCTGGTTCTGGCGGGCCCTGGCGCCGCCTGCCATCGTACCGGCTGCGGCTCCGATACCGGCACCGGCACCGGCATCGCCGGCAATGCCGCCGATCACCGCGCCGCCAACAGCGCCGCGCGCGGCCCCTCGCACGCGCTCGCCGCCGCCGGTAGCCGGACCCGTCTTCTGGGGCGCGGGCTGCGATGCGGCGACCGGATCGATTCCCGTGTTCGACTTCGCCCAGGACATGCACTCGCCGTCGTCCTTTTTCTGCTGCAGGGCGTTCTGGCCCTTGGCCGGGTAGACGATGGGCTTCTGGGCCCACGCAGCAAATGCAAACCTTGCACATGCCAAGCCGACAAGACACCTGGAGTAATGATTCAATTCAGCCCTTTCGCGAAATCGAATGAGGTTTGCAGGTCGATAATCTATTGTACAGGCGTGGCTTCACTGTTTGACCTTGCGCAGAAGACGTCCACGTACACGTCGAGGCTGGTCCATTCGACATTCCCCGAATGATGGCCCACACGGGCCCTCCCGGCCCCACTGCCCGCCACCGTGCCTGCTCCACGCCGCCGCGCCGCGGTCGTTACGCTCCGCTTCATCTATGTCGCAGCCATCCGCGCCCCCGCAACCGATTGCGTCAACTCGCCTTTCGGCTCATCAGTATCGCCAATGACTCGGCGATCAGCGCCGGCTTGGACTCGCCTTCGATTTCGACCGTATTTTGCAGCTTGACCAGCACGCGACCGGGAGTCTTGTTGTCGACCGAGACCAGTACGACCCGATTGCGCACCCGCGATCCAGCCTTTACTGGCGCGATGAAACGCACCTTGTCGAGGCCGTAGTTGAGCGCTGCCGCCGCGTCGGGCGGAATGACCCCGGCCTCGATCGCCAGCGACGCCGCGAGGGAGAGCGTCAGGTAACCGTGCGCGATCGTTCCACCGTACGGGCTCTCGCGCCGCGCACGTTCGACATCGACGTGGATCCATTGCCGGTCGCCAGTGCAATCGGCGAACTCGTCGATCCGGTGCTGGTCGACGATCCACCAATCCGAGGTCCCGATTTCCCGGCCGACGAACTCACCGAGGGTCGCCATGCTGTATTGGGCCGATGCCACCATTGCCTCCGTGTACGCGCTGACGCCGTCGGGACGGCACACCGTGCACCGCCACCCTGCCCGCGAATGCGAGACTTTGTCCGCCATCGTCGAAACCGTCCGCCGCGAGCTCGCGGAGCGCTATGTAGACGAGCGGCACCGCTCGCTGGCGGAGGTGTCGACATTGCTCGGCTTCGCGGCGCCGAGCCGGTTCTCGCGCTGGTACCGACGGCGGTCCAGTGGCAAGCCGTCGGCCGGGCGCACGCGTGGCGGCCCGCGCGCGAGCTAACCCGGCCCGTTGGATCGCGCCGCGGCCGATCGATCGGCCTGCCGATGCACCCTCAGAATTTCTCCGAGATGATCTTGACGGATTCGGCCAGCGGTTGCGCGCGCACCTTGCGCTTCGGCAGCTTCACTTTCTCGCGCTGCGGCGACTCGTAGGGGATACGCGATAGCAGGTGGGTGATGATGTTGAGCCGCACCCGCTTCTTGTCCTCCGAGCGCGCGACGTACCATGGCGCCCATGCGGTGTCGGTTTCGGCGAACATGTCGTCACGCGCCTTCGAGTAATCGTCCCAGCGGGTGTAGGACTTGATGTCCATCGGGGACAGCTTCCAGATCTTGCGGCCATCGTCGACGCGCGATTCGAGCCGTCGTGTCTGCTCGTCCGGACTCACCTCCAGCCAGTACTTGAGCAGGATGATGCCGGAATTCACCATCAGCTTCTCGAACAACGGCACGACTTTCAGGAATTGCTTCGCCTGCTCCTCGCTGCAGAAGCCCATCACGCGCTCGACGCCTGCGCGGTTGTACCAGCTGCGGTCGAAGATCACGACCTCGCCGGCCGCCGGCAGGTACGGCAGGTAGCGTTGCGCGTACATCTGGGACTTTTCGCGCTCGGTCGGCGCGGGAAGCGCAATGACACGAAACACCCGTGGGCTCACCCGCTCGGTGATGGCCTTGATCGTCCCGCCCTTGCCGGCGCCGTCGCGCCCCTCGAAGAGGACGCATACCTTGAGGCCCTTGAGTTTCACCCACTCCTGGAGCTTCACCAGTTCGACGTGCAGCTTCTTGAGCGCGCGGGCGTACTCTTTGCCGGAGAGCTCTTCGCCGGGCTCCGTGCCGGTGCGTTTTTCCGCCTCGGTCGTGACGGTATCATCTTTGCCCTTTGTCGCCTTGCCCTTGTTCGCCTTGCCCTTGGCGTCGCCCTTCTGTCCAGCGTTCTTCTTGCCCATCGTCATCTCCATCTAGTCATTTCGTAGCATCTTCGGCCAATCAACGCGAACACACCCGCCGCGATGATCCCCGGCACTCGCCGACACGTCACTGCGCCGCCACCGGCCCCATTGCCGGCTCGTCGAAAGCGCCGCCGAGCGCGAGATAAAGGTTTACACGCTGTGCGAGTTGCTCGCTTTGCACGCGCAGGCGCGATGTCCGCGCGGAGTAAAGCGCGAGCTGGCGTTGCTCGACCGTGCCCAGATCGATCGTGCCAACGCGGTACTGGATCTGCGCGAGTTCCAGCGCGCGCGCGCTGTCACGGACGGTGGCATCGAGTATGTCACCGCGCTCGCGCAATGCGTTCTCTGCCGCCAATGCGCCTTCGACCTCGCCGAACGCACGCTGTCCCGCGCGAGCGTATTCGGCGACCGCCTGCTTCTGCTCGGCTGAGCGAATCTCCACCTGCGCGCGCAGCGAGCCACCCTGATACAACGGTGCGATCAGGTTGGCACCCAGGCTCCAGATGGGGTTGCTCGTGTCCTTCAGTTCGATCAGGTCACTCGACACGCTGCTGCCGCCGCCGGTCAGGCTGATGCGCGGCAGTTGCGCGGCACGCGCCTCGCCGACCCGGTTGAACGCCGCAGCGACGCGGCGCTCGGCCGCGACCACGTCCGGTCGGCGCTCGAGCAGTTGCGATGGCACGCCTGCCGGCACCGGCGGTGGCATCGGCGCCAGACGCTCGGCGACCGCGATCTCCGCCGCCGGATAGCGGCCAAGGAGAAGCTCGAGCGCGCGCAACGCCTGCTCGCGCGACAACTCGATCTGCCGCAACGTGTCGCGATACGTGCCCACGTTGGCGCGCGCTTGCGCCACCGCCAGCTCATTGCCGCTGCCCACGCGCAGTCGCTCCTGCGCGATTCGCAACAGTTCCTCGGCCGAGCGCAATACATCCCGTGCGATCGCGCGCTGCAACCCGGCCTCGATCGCCACGAACCAGCTCTTGGCCACGGTGGCCGCCAGCGACTGCCGCGCATACGCATAATCGGCGATGAATGCCGCGGATTGTTGCTCCGCCGCGGCACCGCCGTAGCGCACGCGGCCCCACACGTCGAGTTCCAACGATGCATTCAGGAAGACGCCGTCCAGGCCGCCACTGCCGCCCGACTTGCCGCCGCCCATCGCAAACACGCCGACTGATGGCCACAGCGAAGCGTTGGCCACTTTCACGTAGCCGGCGGCCTGCTCGACGCGCGCCGCCGCCACCTGCAGATCGGCGTTGTACGTCAACGCCTCGGCGACCAGTGCGGACAGCGCCGGATCGTCGAACGACGCAAGCCAGCGGTCTGCAACGGGTGCCGCCACGCCGCCGGCGGCCTTCCACGCTGCCGGCACGCTCGTGTGCGGCAGCGCGTCCTTTTGCAGTTCGCTGGCCGTAGGCGGCGGGTTGAGCGCGCAGCCCGCGATGGCAACCGCGAGGCCGGCCGCGGGAGCCGCCACGAAGATCCTTCGGCAGGTCCGACGCGCGCGCATCAGTGCAGCTTCAGCACGAGGTAATCGGTGATCGAGCCGACGCGCAGGATCACCATGCGCACGAGATGAAGCGCCGCCGCGTGCTCGGTGTAGATCGCCCCGGCGCCATCCGCTCCCGCGGCAAGGAACAACTCGCGGTCACGCTCGGCGACGTCGAACTTGACGGGGAACCGGCCCGCCACCTGCGGATAGGCGCCGGTCTGTGGCAACGTGCCCGACTGCGCCACCTGCCCCTGGCCCTGCGCCCACACGATGGAGTCCACCTTCGCCTTGATGATCCGACCGGGGTACGTCTTGAGCGCGAACTCCGCCGCGTTGCCGGGCTCGACCAGCGGCAATTCGTTCTGCGCGTAGAGCGCAATCACCTGGTAGGTTTCCTCGACGAAGCTCATCGCCGGGGCCACCGGGAACGCGGTCACGTAAGAGCCGGGCCGCAACTGGACGTTGACCGCGTAGCCGCTGGCCGGTGCATAGACGGCTGTCTGGTCGAGGTTCCACTGCGCGTTGGCAAGGTCGGCGCGGCTGACATCGACTTGCGCTTTCGCCGTTGCGAGGTTCGCACGGGCCGCCGCTACCGATGCCTGCTCGCCGTTCACCTGTCCTGACAGCTTCTGCGTAACCTGCGCCTCGTTCGCCGCAGCCGTCGCGATCTGGGCCTCCAGATCGATCACGTTGGCCTCGGCCTGCTCCAGCGCAAATCGATCACCGGCGCCGGTGGCTACCAGTTCCCGGTTCTGCCGAACCCGCAACCGCGCCAGCTCGAGTCTCGGCTGCAATACCCTGACCTGCGCACTTGCCGATTTGAGTTGTTCCTGCAGCTCGCGCGCTCCGGCCGAGGCATCCACAACACCCGCGCCGGCCTGCGCGAGCTTTGCCTCGTCGGCCGCGAGCTTCGCCTTCGCGACGTTGAGATCGTTCTGGTACGGGGTCGGATCGATGCGGAAGAGCAACTCACCCTTCTTGACCAGCCGATTGGGCTCGACGGGCACCTCGATTACGCGTCCCCGCACCTGCGGGATCACCTGAACGACGTACTTGATGACCCGGACGTCGCTGGTAGAAGGCGCCACCACATTGAGCGTCAGGATCATCGCCGACAGTGCGACGATCGGTATGATGACGACCGTGACCTGCGACGTGGTGTTCCACGGCAGCCACTTGAACTTGATGAAGATCAGCCAGACGAAGAACGCATAGATACCAAGAAGGAGGGCTTCCATCAGGCGCCTCCCGCCTTCGCACCGGCCTCGACGCGCGCTGCCTGCGCCGTCGCAGATTTGGCGGATGCGGGCATCGCTGCCGCCAAGTCCTTCCGCAGCACCTTCAGCTCCGCGGTCAATGTTCCCTTGGCGGCCATGGCGTCGAGCTCTTCGCGCAGATGCGCAAGCTCGTGTTCCAAGAGCTCTCCTGCTTGCGCCTTTTCGCCTAGCTCGTGGTAGTAGTCCTCATGCTTCTCGGTGCCATACGCCCCGCGATAGACGACCGGCTTCGTGTACGCCCACAGCCAGGCCAAAGGCCACAGCAGGCCACCGAATGCCAGCGACAGCAGGCAAAGCGTGTGGATGGCGTCGCGCTGCGGATGGTGGTTCTTGTGGGCGATCTTCTCCGGCAGGACGTGCACCAGCCAGAACAGCACGATCCCGCCGATCGGGACAACGCAGATGACGAACCACGCGAGCCCCATTGCCGCCGTGTCCATCATCTCGGGCGGCAGGAACGATGCGTGCGCGGTTGGCGCAAGGGCAAGGCCGGTCACGGCGAGTGCCGCCGCAGCGAGCGCGAAACGCAACCCCGGAGTGGGCATTCGGAATTTCATTGGGGACGGGTCTCCGTTTGTGTCGAGGTCGCCAATGCGGCGCTGCGTCCCCTTGTTTGCCGTCGAGGGGAATGCATGCCGTCAGCGAAACAGCCCAAGCGGCGTGCAAGCCGAGCAATGTGAACGCGGCGATATCGTACACCAATGACCGCGCAAGGCATCACGGCGCTGGGCCAGTTCAGCGCTCATCCCTCGCCATCATCAGTCGCCGCTGTCAACGCCTTTACGGCGATCGCTGCCACCAGGGCGGTGAACAGCACGCCGCACATCCCGATGGAGATCGCCAGCGCGCGTGTGAGCAGTGACTTCGGCGCGAAATCACCGTAGCCGATCGTCAGGCCCGATACGAACGCAAAATAGATCGACTCGTGTACGGACCAGCCTTCGATCACGCCGATAACCAAGCCGAGCGCGACGATCAGTCCGAGCAGGACCGACAGGATCGGCCACACCACGCGCAACCCGGTGAGCAGTCCGGCAACGAATTTCCTTCTCAAGGAGCGCGAATCCATGGCAGAAGACTACTTGGTCACTGATGGCTTCGATTCGCTGCCGAATTACTTCGGGACCGTGACGACTTTGGCATCGATCTCACTCAGCAACCGTTGGAATTCGGGGGACGCCAGGATGATCGTCCCCGCGGCGGCGCGTAACCGGTCGACCGCTTCGGGCGGCAGAACGAACGTTGTGGGCTGCTGGTTCAGGTAATCGAATTCCGCCCTGTCAGTGAGGGCAGCGAACGATACGTCGATCGCATAGATCTCCGCTTTCGGAACGCGCAGCGCCTTGGCGACCGCCGGATCGGTGTTGGCCGTCATCGCCTTCGAGTTCGCGATCATTCGCATCGTGCGCCAATTCGCTGCCATGTCCTTGAGCTGTTCGACGTTTTCGAAGGAATTCCGGTCGATCGGCGTGCCGGCCGATTTCAGCATGGTAGCCACGGTGCCGGGGGGCTCCTCGGACCTATCCCAGTTCGTTGGTGGCTCGGAGATCGAGTTGACGACGAACACGATGATCCTGCGCACCTTGTCGAATGGCGTGCGAACGCCGCTCTCGCTCAGCGCTTGGATAACTTCAAACGTATCGAGCACGCTGCGCATGCCGAGGTTGTCCGCCACGCCACCGTCCACCAGATGCAGGAAGGGCCGATGGGCGCTGTCGCCGTAAGCCTGTATCGACTTCAGCGTGCGTATCGCGCGTGCCGCAGGGCGCGGCGGGTCTGCGGAATCGAGGAACGGCGCCGCCCACGGGGGCATCTTCATGTTGCAGGTGCCGCCGTAATTGTTCAGCGTGACCGCCGAGAGGACGACCGGCACCGCCGAGGAGGCGGACGCCGCGCGGGACAACGGCACCGCATTGAGGTCCGAACAGATGACATCGAAGGTGCTCTGGTTGAAAACAAAACGGGAGCCCGTCGAGAGGTCGGTGGCCGAGGCCAGGATCATCGGGCCGTCGCCGCGGTTGAGGTCACCATAGGTTGCCCCGTTGAACAGGATCTCGTCATAAAGCTGCGCCGCGAGTTCGGAGCGTCCCCAAGCCGTCGCCGACAGCTTTCCCCAGTTGGCCGGACTCAACGTGCGCGAGACGATCTCGCCCTGCACATCGCGCTTCAGGAATGCGGTTTCGTACACGTCGAACAGCTTCTCCCCGTAGAGCCCGTAGGCCAGGGCGGTGAAGCTGCCGCCGGAGACCCCGGTGATGATGTCGACCTCGTCCAGCAGCCGAACGGTCTGTCCTTTGGTGTTGACGATCTGCGTTCGCCGCAGAAATTCCAGGACGCCATAGGAAAAAGCGGCCGCCCGGGTTCCGCCACCGGAAAAGGCCAGGATGACCATGGCTTCCTTGCCGGTGTCCTTGCTGCGCGACTGGCGGGCCTCGTAGCGGTAGCCGGTGCTCGGGTCAGCCTGGGTGACGGGTGGATTGATCGGGCGGGTCGCGCACCCGCCGAGCAGCGCGATCAAACCGATTGCCAGCAACGGCATTAGGCGCAAACGAGTCATAGGCTCACCTAAACTTATTCGTGCACGAGCGCGGCCTTCCAGCGCGGAAGGCACGTCTGAGGTGTTCGGATGCACTCGCGGTAGGGTCTCTGCCTTGGGGTTCGGTGGGCCGGCCCGATGGGGGCCGACCACGGGCCATTCCCCGTGGATTATAAGGGCCCAGGACGAACCCGCTATGACTGTACCGTGCCGCCTTTCGTCAGCGAAAAAACGTGCGCTCGCCACGGCGGCTCATCCAGGTAGAGTCCGCGCGCCTGCAAGTCGTTGCCATCCCGCTCGTACGTTGCGTCACCGAGCAGATCCTCGAGCCGCCACTGCGCATTGCCGAGGTCCGTAAACGGCAACCGCACGTAACACTGGCTCTGGTTGGACGCGTAGTTCACCGTCACCAGCAGCCGCTCGTCACCCCGGCCCTGCCAGGCAAAGGCCACGAAACAATCCCAGGTCCAGTTGCCCTCCCAGGCCGCAGTACAGTCGGGCACTTGCCATTGGCCATCGCGCACCACTGGCTGACGCAGCACGGCCAGCAGCCGCCGGTAGAACTGTTCCAACCTCTGGTCGATCGCTTCCTGCGGCCCGCGTACCAGATGGGGAGAGATGCGTTTCTTGCGCCCCTCGAATTGCCCCTGGTGGAAGAACCGCAGGCCCGGCGACAGGAACGTAATGACCGCCGCCGCTTCATGGGCCTCCGTTGAGAAAGTTGCAGCCGCCCGTGGCTCGTCGTGGTTTTCCAGGAAGCGGGCCAGCTCGTCCTGGTAATCGAGCCCGGCATGGAAATGCTCGCGCACCGGCCGGGCGTGACCCTCGCGCAAGCGGTCGTACAGCCGCTTGTCGTAGGCGTAATCGAACCCCTGCTGCTGCATCGTCCATTCCAGATCCCAGTAGACCTCGGCCATGAATCGGAAGTCAGGATGCTTGCGCCGCACGGATTCGGTGGCCTTCGGCCAGAAGAGATCGGCCCGGACGCCCCAGGTACGTTCGAAGACGTCGGGCAAGACCAGCATGGCCATGTCGCAGCGCACCCCATCGCATTGCCCGGCGATTCGCGTGAGCTCGCCGATCATCGCTTGCTGCAAGTCCGGGTTGCCATAGTTGAGCTGCAGCGTGTCGGGCCAGCCGTCGAAGTACGGGTCGCGGCCGTAGGCGAGCAGCAACGGACCTTTATTCGTTTGCACGCGACAGTAGTTTCGCGGCGCGCGAGCAAGGTCGCTCTCGCTGCCATGGACGAAGTACTCCGGATGCTCGTCGATCCACGGGTGATCCGGCGCCATGTGATTCGGAACGAAGTCGAGCATCAGCTTCAATCCGCGTTCCTGCAGCCGCTTTCGCAGCCGCGCCAGGGCCGCGGCGCCGCCCAGATCGCGATGGACGGTATAGCTCTGTATGGCGAACCCGGAGCCGCCGATGTCTTCGTCCGTCAAGTCCGGCAACGTTTCCGCGAACTCGCGACGCCATTCGGCATTCGCGCGCGAGATCGCCTGCGCCGCCGGACCGGTCTGCCATACGCTCAGGAACCAGACCCAGTCGAAGCCCAGCTTGGCCAGGCGGTCCAATTCTGCGTCCGGAATGTCGTCCAGCGTCGCGCGCTTACCCAGCGCGCGCGACAACTCGGTAAGCCAGACCCGCGTGTTGATCTGGTAAAGCGCCGGGTAGCGTGGATCGGACATGGCCGCTCCTCAGCCCTGCCTCGCGGATTCTCCGCCCACTTGTTCCCTCACGAGTCTGGCCATCACCCGCCCGCGTTCGGTCTCCAGCAGGGCCTTGGCGTCGACACGTCCGAACATGTCCAGCAGGGGCGCGACCAGACCGGTCCAGCCCGTCTGGTGGCTGGCGCCAAGGCCCGCGCCGTTGTCCCCGTGGAAGTACTCGTAGAATAAAATCAGATCGCGCCAATGCGGATCGTCCTGGAACTTGGCCGCCCCGCCGTAGACCGGTCGCTGCCCATGGGCATCGCGCAGGAACGTCCCGGTCAGGCGGCGGACTAGCTCCTGCGCCACCTCGAACAGCGTCATGTGCCGCCCCGAACCGGTCGGACATTCGACCTTGAACGCGTCGCCGTAAAAAGTGTACAGGTTGATCAGCGCCCGGACGATCAGCAGATTGACCGGCATCCACACCGGACCGCGCCAGTTGGAGTTGCCGCCGAACATGCCGGTGTTCGATTCCGCCGGCAGGTACTGCACCCGGTACTCCTGGCCGCCGACGTGAAAGACGAACGGGTGGTCCAGGTGATAGCGCGAGAGCGAACGAATGCCGTGCGGCCCCAGGAACTCGTTCTCGTCGAGCAGGTAGCCGAGCACGCGCTCGAGCTTCCTCTTGTTGAGGATCGATAACAGCCGCCGGTCCCTGTAGCCGATGAAACTCCCGTCGGTCGGGGCCACCTGGGAAATCAACTCGGGATGGCGTTTTCGAAACTGCGCGATCAGCTCCATCAGCTTCGGATTGCGAGCGGCAGCATCCCCCTCGAACACCGTCGACGCGCATAGCGGCAAGAGGCCCACCAGCGAGCGCACCTTCAAACGCATCGCCTGGCCGTCGGGGAGCCGCAGCAGATCGTAGAAGAAGCCGTCCTCCTCGTCCCACATCTCGTCGTGGTGGTCGCCGCGACGGTCCATCGCATAGGCAATCCACATGAAATGCTGGACGAACTTGAAGGCGATCTCCTCGTAAATCGGGTCGTACTCGGTCAGGATGAGGGCGATCTCCAGCATGCTCTGGCAATAGAACGCCATCCACGCCGTCCCGTCCGCCTGCTCCAGCGAGCCACCGGTCGGCAGCGGCGCGCTGCGATCGAAGATGCCGATGTTGTCCAGACCCAGGAAGCCGCCGGCGAAGACGTTGCGTCCCGAAGGGTCCTTGCGATTGACCCACCAGTTGAAATTGAGCATCAACCCCTGGAACGAGCGCTCCAGGAACCGCAGGTCAGCCCGGCCCAGCTGCTTCTCGTATTTGTACAGCCAGAGCGTGGCAGCGGCATGCACGGGCGGATTCACGTCGCTGAAGTTCCACTCGTAGGCCGGAATCTGCCCGCTCGGGTGGAAGTAGAGGCTGCGCAGCATCAGCAGCAGCTGCTCCTTGGCGAAGTCGAAGTCCACCAGCGCCAGCGAGACCGTATGGAACGCGAGGTCCCATGCGGCATACCATGGGTACTCCCACTTGTCCGGCATCGAGATCACGTCGGCGTTGAGCATGTGGAACCACTCGGTGTTGCGCACGTCGTGGCGGGCCGCCTCGAGCAGCGGATGGCTCTTGTGCTCGCGCAGCCAGCGCTCCAGATCGAAGTAGTAGTACTGCTTGCCCCACAGCATTCCCGCCAGCGCCTGGCGGTGCACCCGGCGCTGATCTTCGGTCAGCGACCTGGGCGCAATCCGCTCGTAGAATTCGTCGGCGTCGGCGATGCGGCTGTCGAATATCTTCTCGAAACCGCCGAAGGGATCTTTGGCCTTTGCTGCCGCCAGACGCAGCCGGACAGTCTTGCTGCCGCCGCCGGGAACGTCGAGGGCATAGTGGGCCGCGGCCTTGGTCCCCGTCTTGGCCGGATTCACCGCATCGCGCTGTCCCGAGATCACATAGCCGTGGAACGCATCCTTGACGTAGGGAGACCCATTGGGCTGGCTCCACAAACGCTGCGCATTGCTCTCGTTTTCGGTGAAGAGCAACTCCGGGGCGCCATCGCAATGGAGCCAGTACTCGCCCAGCTCATGGTGCGTGGCCTGAATGGCGCCCGGCCCCGCCTCGCGCAGCGAAGGCTTGCGATCGTCCTCGCCCCACGACCAGGTGTTGCGGAACCACAGCGTCGGCAGCACCCGCAGCCGGGCCGCTTCCGGCCCGCGATTGTGCACGGTGATCCGGATCAGCACGTCCTCCGGGCCCTCCTTGGCGTATTCGACGAACACGTCGAAGTAGCGGTTGTCGTCGAAGACGCCGGTATCGAGCAGCTCGTACTCGAACTCCTCGCGTGATCGTCTCCGGTTGGTCTCGATCAGGTCCCGGTAGGGAAACTCGCGCTGCGGATACTTGTACAGGTACTTCATGTACGAGTGCGTCGGCGTGCTGTCGAGGTAGAAGTAGTACTCCTTGACATCCTCGCCGTGGTTGCCCTCGCTGTTGGTGAGGCCGTAGAGGCGTTCCTTCAGGATGGGATCGCGCTCGTTCCACAATGCCAGCGCAAAGCAGAGGCGCTGCTTGTCGTCGCAAAGTCCGCCAAGCCCGTCCTCGCCCCACTTGTAGGCGCGTGAGCGCGCCTGGTCATGGGTGAAGTAATTCCAGGCGTTGCCGTCGTCGCTATAGTCCTCGCGGACGGTGCCCCACTGCCTTTCGCTCAGATAAGGTCCCCATTTCTTCCATGGGACTTGCTTCTCACGCGCCTCGTTCAAGCGCTTTTGTTCCGTCACATCTACGATTGCAGGGTTCATGCTTTGTCTCCGCTACTGGTGAATGAACATTAACTCGGTTCCACCGAAACTTGGCGGTTCCCTAGAACAATATCCCGAACAGCTTCTTCAGCAGTTCTTCCAGCGGCATCATGGTGAGCAGCAGCGGCACGATCGGCAGCAGTGTCGCGGCCGCGAGCCGGATGACGGCGTCCCTCGTTATCGGCGCGATGCGCATGGTCCGCACCACCTCGTAACTGTTGCCCAGATCGGCGAGGGACTGGATGTCGGCGCTGCCCACGAACGGCTCGTCGGCAGGCGCACCGCCGCGCAGCCATTTGGCATCGAACTCGCGCACGTAACGCTCGGCCAGCGTCCCGTATTCGCGAAGGCCCTTCCGTTTCGCCTGCGCAAGCTGAGGCGCAAACACCAGGAGCGGGCCGAGGACCACGCACAGCAGAAAGATGACCAGGACGGCGATCTCGACCTTGAACTGAGGCAGCGAGGCCCCGAGGAAGAAAATGCGGTTGGCGAGCGGTCCGGCCAGCATGGCGCCGTGCGCCACGGCGAGCACGGCGAAGGCATAGGCCGTGTCGGAAAGAAAACCCAGGCCGCCGACGCGATCCGGATGCGTGGGAACCAGGCTCAACTCGATGCGCGACACCTGCCAGAGAAAGCGCGCCCAGATGAACAATCGAAAATACCAGCGGCACAGCAGGAACTGGAAGATCGGCAGGCTCACGTAGCCATACCACATTCCGGCCAGCGAGAGCTTCGAGCCCTCGGCGGAGGGCGTCGCGTACCACGTGGCCGTGTCGAGCGCCACGTACTGGCGCCAGACGATCAGGATACCGACCCCATAGACGAAGGCGATGAGCAGCACCTCGGCGAGCACCGAGTTGCGCAGCCGGAATGCCGACGCGATCGGCGGCCTCGAACCGCGGCATCGCGCTTTCGGGAATCAATTTGCGCTCCAGGAATTGCTGCAGCAGCGGACGCATGCGCCGGTGCACCACCAGCTCGGCAATGATCAACAGGGGCATCGCCACCAGGAAGCGGATGTGAACCTCCACGTCCTTCAGGAACGGCACGGCCGCACTCGCCGCCCAGCAACTGTCCTTCCAGAGCGGAGAGCACCAGGAGCGGCAGCCAGGCGAGCAGCGTGATGACGATGATCCGTTGGCGCACC
>CAWELU010000041.1:0-108931 GCA_963809965.1 uncultured beta proteobacterium | reverse complement strand
AAGTGCAGCCGGGCGACCCGAACGCCGGGGAGATCAATGGCGAGACTAGGTGCCAAGAGGTACACCTCGTCTTCGTCTTTGAGCTCGAGGAGCACGGTGTCCAGCCGATAGGCTTCGTCAGGGTGTACCCGAATGAAGGATTGCTTACCGGGCCGCCGAACCGGCACGGTGGTCAACAATTTCTGAACGGCGACGCCATTCAAGTGATCGCCGCGGACACGTAGTTTCTCGGGATCGAACAGGTCGTCTACCTCTTGCCGGTCGGTGCTCATAATGGGGGTCCCAGTCTATTTAATAATGCGCTGCTTGGTGAGCGGCTCGAGGTGAGCGCTCGTGCCTGCAGAATCCCTGATTGTCCAAGCATGCGGATCAAGTCGCCTGAGCAAGCTGCGGAACCGGTGATAGGCTCTTCGCGCCGCTGCGTCGAACGTCGGGCCGACGAACTCGCCGAGCGGAATGACCGCGCCATCGCCGGCAAAGCGTCAAGGTGTAACCCGCAGTAGAGGGCGACGACGACTCTTGCCGATCGTGCTTGTCGGGTTCGCCGTTTCCACATAGAAGCAGCGGGCCTTTCTCATGGGTGGCGCTCATGTCCGCACCTCCCGAGTCAGAGCGCGCAGCGTGGTGATATGTCGGCCAATCCGAATCCAACACCAGCACTTCGGGCAGTAGGCGTGCCACGAAAGACGTGGTCGAAAACTGACACGACAGCCGTGGCAAGGGCGGGCGGTCATTGCCGACCTCGCTGCGGCTGCACGCGACAAGTGAGGTCGTCGAGGGCGTCGGCTTTCGGAGGGCGCGGCCGCGAGGGTGGCCGCTCATGCGATACGCGGACGATGCCGTCCACTTGTGGCGGCGGCCGGCCGGTGTCACGATTGCCATTGTCGTTCTTCTCGATTCGCGCCGATGAGGCGCGCGCCAACGGCTCTCGTCGTTTCTGGGTGGCGTTCACGTGCATATAGCCGCCTTGGTTACAGCAGCTTTGGAACTCGTTCTGCGGCGTGATAGTTCGGGATTGACCCGTTGCGTTCCCTCGAGGGCAAGATAACGTTGCACGTCGGCCAACCGATAGTGCCGCCCGTCTGCCGAGAGCTTCGGCCACTGCGGATCGCCTTTAAGGCGCCGCCACTCCGTGCTTTCACTGATCCCGCCCGCGATCTTTCGCGCGACTGGGCGCGAGACTAAAACGTCGTACGTAGCACCGGTTGTCATGCCGCCTCCTATGGTTCCACTGGTTGGCAATACTTTGCGAAGGCTGCGCGCCAACGGAAGCGAAGGGAACATGACACTACCGAAGAAATGACACTTTACCGGCGAGTAGTACAAGACGGATGCTGCAGCCGCGTTGTTACCGCGATTGCAGCCGAGGGGCGCCCGTCGGACGCGGGCGCGGAGGTGTCTACTTGTCAGCCAACCAGCGAAGTATTGTTCGTTCCGATCTACTAAAGGCGCGCGCGATCTCAGCGATGGACTTGTCATTCTCGCGCATCGTTTTTGCCGTGGCGCGCTGCTTCAAGAGCTGCTCGGCGTGCCGAGCTTTGGGCTTGTCCGAAAGGCGCTGTGCTAAATTGGAATCGTCGCCGTACTTGGCCTTGGCCTTCGTCGCAACGCGCCCGAATTTTCGTGTGCTGAACTTTGCGAGAACGTGCTCAAGATAATTCAGGTTCGCCTTGGTCCTCCGCATTCCCATCTTGAATAGGGCCAGCTTGGCGGCAACGATGCTTCGCACTCTGCGTTTCTTCACGCGGCAGTATTCGTCGTATAGCTCTTGCTCGCCGTCGGCGGTGAGCTTAGTGTGCCTTCCCTTCTTTCCTGGCGGTGGACGGAGGCCCAAGACGTTCTCGTCGATGCCACTCATCGCACAAACGCGCCGAAGTGAGGCAATGACCATCAACAGCGCAGCGACAAGCGCGGTCCGCGATTCCTTGGTTGTCGGTTCCCCGCCAGCGCATTGCCGCAGGGTGTAGCGCCAAGCTAATTCCGCATCGTAAAATGCGCGCGGCGCAAGGGTATGCCGGCGCTCCTCGTCGATGATACGGATGGCCCTGCCGAGCCCCTTTGCCTCGGCAGCAATTCCGGCACTCTGAAGGCGAACGATTTCTTTGAGAATGGCCTCGCGAGCCTTCGTTAAGGCATCCGCGGGCATCTGCACTCCGGCCGGCGAGGCGCTGCCCAAGGGGATGTTGCGTTTCGGCATTGCGCCTCTCGTGGCGCTCCTATGGGGTGCCGCGCCAGCCGGGTAGGGTGTCCGGCGTTCGGGGATCAACCTAGACGCGGCGCTGATCTATCTCAGGCGTCGGTGATTCGTCTGCGGCGTCTGCTCGGCCTACAAGGTTGCATTGCGGTCAGGGCACGCGAGCGTTTCCGCGCTCGCACTGCCCGCTTCCCGATGCCCTGCGGGGCGGATCAGGCCGCCGATTTCAGCGGCATGACATTCGGCCCGGCGCAGAGCGCCGTCAGGTGCGCGCCCCACGCCTCCAATGCTGCCCGGCGCTCGGGCAGCAAACCATACTGATCGTACACCTGCTCGATGCCGCGCCGGTGTTCGTGGCCGACCGTGGCTTCGGCGACATGGCGCAGAATGCCGAGCCGGGCGAGTCCGGTGCGACAGCTGCGCCGCAAATCGTGCGGCGTGAACGGCGCAACGCCTTGCTCCCGAAAGCGCGCGGCGATTTTCGGATCTCGAAGCGACTGACTCAATGCGCCGGTAAGAATTGCCTTGCCGCGGGGCGCGGGGAATGCCCATACGTCGTTGCACTTCGCGCGCCGGCATTCTTCGATCAGCGCCAGCGCGAACGGCGCGAGCGGAACCATGTGCGCCTTCTTCGTCTTCACGAACTCTGCCGGCACCGTCCACAACCGCGCCTCGTCGTCTATGTCGCTCCAGCGCATCTTGCACGCTTCGCCCGGCCGCACACCCGTTGCCAGCACGAGTTGCAGCAGGAGGCGCACCGGTGGGGGTAGCGTGGTCTGCGGGAGCGCCGTGAACAGGCCGCGCATTTCAGCCTCGGTCAACGCCCGCTGGCGCGGGGCCTCCGTGGCTGGTTGCTTGACCGCGCGCACCGGACTCGTTTCGATAATCAGATCGTGCCGCGCAAGGTTGAACAGCCCAGCGAGGAAACCATGCAGGCGGTTGGCGAGCACCGGGCCGCGAAGGTGGGCGTCGTCCAAGATGCGCTTGATGTCCCGCGGCTTAACGTCGAGCACCTTCGCCGTGCCTAGCTCTGGGCTCACATGGACTCGCATCATGCGATCGTACTCGGCCAGCGTTTTCGGGCGCAGTTGTGCGCCCCGCTTGCGCTTGTAGCTCGTCCACAGATCGTCAACGGTCGGCGACATGTTGCGCACCTGGTGCCGTTTGCTTTTCGTGCGCGCCGGGTCGAGCTCGACGGCTGGGGCGATGCCTTCATGCCGCCGTTGATGCGCCGCCAAGTCCACCGTCGCTTTCGCTTCCGCGAATGCTGCCCGTGCTTGTTCGAGCGTGCGCGGTGGCGTATTGCCGAGCGTGAGCAAACGCGAGTGGCCATCGAAGCGATAGGCGTACACGAATGATTTGGTGCCGCGTGTCGTCACGCGCACGCCGAAGCCCGCATTGGCCGCGTCCCACACGATGTAGCGCTTCGCGCGCGGTGGGAGTGCGGCGATGCTCTTGGTGTTCAGTCGAATTCCGTGGCTCATACTCGCTCCTTCGCGCGGGCTAGCAAATAGGCTAGCGATTGGCGACTTTTGCGCACGTTGTCACGTCGTGTCATCGGTTGTCGCATTCTGCGATGGAGCGTACCGCGCGAGAGCGAGGACACGCAAAAATGACAACACCTGACAATATTCGAGAACGCATGACAAGCACGAGTTTGCTGTAGGATTCGACAGGCGGCGCGCAATTATTAATAGCGAGACCAAGCTAGCGCTCATCAACGTCCAGGAATCGCTGGAACGCTGGTGCAAGCACGCCCTCCTCAATGCAGACGCCATTGCGCATCTCCAGCACAGCGGGGAGGAGGCCACCGCTGAAGCCGTGCTCTGCTCGCAAAGTCCGGACTTCTGTACGACTTCGAGGTGGTTTATGGACACCCGGCGGAAGTCATCACGCGCATGGCCCACGAGCGGCACTGCGATGGCATTTTGTGGGCACGCGCAACCTCGGTGCCGGCGAGAACGTCTTGCTCGGTTCGACGATGATCGGGTTTTCGCTGCGGCACGTCGGCATGTACACGCCCATAATCCTGCTGTTCTGCATTGTGGCTGTCCGCACGGTATTCGGCTACGAGCGCGAGCAAATGCAGGTCCATGCCGAAACGGAAGCCAGCCGTTAGCCGGCCATCACGCGACACCTTGGGCTATACACCCGCCGCACTTGCAGTCGTGGCCGCGGGCATCTGGTTGCCGTTCGTCTGGGTCCGGCTCGCCGACGAGATAGGCTGGCACAGGACATTCGTCGGAACCCTTTTCGTTGCCGGGGCCACGTCACTTCCGACGCTGGTCGTCACCATAGCCGCCGTGCGCATCGGGACGATCGACATGGCAATCGCCAACCTTCTCGGCTTCAACATTGCGATGCTGGCCGTCGACGACTTGTAATTTTTTCGGGGGCCGATCCTGGCGCACGTCTCGTCCCTGCACGCGATTTCGGCCGTTTCCGCGTCCGTGATGACGGGCATCGTGATCGTCGGGCTGCTGTACCGGCCGCGCGCACGCATGCTCCGCGCCGTAGGCTGGGTCAGCCTGGGCCTACTTACCTTGTATCTGCTGAACTCGTTCGTGCGCTTCCTGCACGGGGAGTAACTGGGAGGTCTTCCCCGTCATGCCCGTGCACGACCCGGCCACCCACTCAGCCGACGACGAGGATGTGCACCCGGAACGGCCCGTGCGCGCCGAGGACGATGGTCTGCTCGATGTCGCCCGTGCGGGACGGGCCGGAGATCAGGTTGATCGCGCGCGGCAGGTGACCGCATTCGCGCCGTATTAGGGCGAACGCCTCTTCCATCCCGGCGACGATTCGCTCGATGCGGACGACGGCCACGTGCGTATCCGGCAGCAGCGTTGTCGCCGTCGGCGTATTTGCGCCGGAAAGCACGACCAGCGTTCCCGTCTCGGCGATCGCACAGAACGTGCCGGTGATGCCGAGGCGGTCGTCGCCCGCCGTCGGGCGCGCCTCGATCGCGAGCCCCGCGCCGCGCCAATCGAGATCGGCGAACTCGGGCCAGCAGACGCCGGCGCGTGAGCGCTGCGCCGCGAGTTCGGGCGGAAGTTGCAACGCGTCGAGATAGCGCGCGACCGCTGCCGGGACCTCGCCGACATCAGAAATGCGTTCCACCGTGCTTTCCATGTCAGTCGCACGCTTGACGAACCACTCGGCCAAATCGGCAGGCAGCGTCGGACGCGGTCCGTGCCGGTGCGCGGCGACGTACGATTCCCCCTCGGCCATCGCAGAGGCGCGATTGCCCGTCTTGCCGAGCGCCTTCCGGACGCGCGCCAGCACGGCATCGCGCGCGGCATGGTTGTCGTCGAGCGAGCCCGGCATCGGCATTCCTACTTCATGTGCCGGCGAATGAACGCATCGATGCGTCCGATCCCGTCGCGGATCATGTCCGGCGACGCAGCGTAGGAGAACCGGATGTGCTGTCCCTCGCCCGGGACGCGGCGCCCGAAATGGATATCGGCAAGCACGGCCACACCCGCTTGGTCGAGCAACCGCCGCCGGAACGCTTCCGAATCGGCGCACCCGGTGATCGCGCAGGCCTGCGTGACATTCGGCCACGCGTAGAACGCGCCACCGGGTACCTTGCAACTCACGCCGGGCACCGCGTTCAGAAGGCCGACGATCAGGTCCCGGCGCTCGAGGAAGCTTGCCCGCATGGCATCGGCGGCGTGTTGCGGGCCGCTGACGGCCTCGAGCGCGGCCCACTGCGAGATCTGCGAAGCGCAGGAGTCGGTGTTGGTGATCCAGCGCGTGAACACTGGCGCGAGCGCACGGTTGGCCGCGAAGCCGATGCGCCAGCCGGTCATCGCCCAGGTCTTCGACGCACCGTCGCAGATGATCGTACGCTGCAGCATTCCGGGGCGCGTGGCGAGGGTGTCGAATCTGCCGGCATACGCCAGCCGCGAGTAGATCTCGTCGGCGAACACCCATATGTGCGGATGTCGCGCGAGAATCGCCGCGATCGCATCGAGATCCGCCCGCTGCAGCATGCCACCCGTCGGGTTGTGCGGCGTGTTGACAATGAGCAGTTTCGTCGCCGGCGTGATCTTCGCCTCGAGCTCGGAAGGGTCGAACGCGAAGTCGCGTGATTCGCGCAGGTAGATCGGCACCGGGACCGCGCCGTTGGCGAGGATCTGCGATTCGTAGATCGGAAAGCCGGGCACCGGGTAGATCACCTCGTCGCCGGCGCCGTAATCGGTGACCGAGGCGATGGTGTACGCAATGAACGGTTTCGCGCCCGCCCCGACAACGATGTCCTCGGGTTTGAAGTCGAGGCCACGGCGCGCGCCGATATCCTTGGCCGCGGCCGCGCGCAACTCGTCGATGCCGGCCGAGGGCGTGTAGCCGTGCTTGCCGGCCTTGATCGCAGCAATGCCGGCGACCCGGACATTCGGCGGTGTCGGAAAATCCGGCTGCCCGATGCAGAACGACACGATGTCCCGCCCCTGGCGGAGGAGCGCATTGACTTCGGCCAGCACCACAAATGCGTTTTCGGTTCCGAGCGATTCGGCCCGGCGCGAGAGCTTGGCCGCGCTCGGCCGCGTTTCGTGTGGTGCATTCATTGGCGGTTCTCGCGCGCGCGATAGAGTTCGCGAAAGGTCCGGCCGGCCGGCGCGGGAAGATCGCGGCCTTCGGTCCAGCCGCTGCCGATCGGCAGCTTGTGGATCAACCCGGTTCGGCCACCCCATGCCTTCATGACCCGCACGCCGATCTTCGTCCCGAGCGCATAGAGCGATGGATGGCAGGCAACCCACGTCCACAGCCTCAACCCCGAACGTTCGTACCAGGGCCGCAGCCCGCGCTCGAACGCCTGCTCCCGCAGCTTGCGCTGCAAATCCGGGAGCGGAATCTTGACCGGGCAGACGACGCCGCATTGGTTGCACAAGGTCGAGGCGGCCGGCAGGTCCTGCGCCTGCTCGAGCCCCACGTACATCGGCGTCAGGATTGATCCGATGGGCCCCGGATACACCCAGCCGTACGAATGCCCGCCAACGTTCTGGTAGACGGGGCAATGGTTCATGCACGCGCCGCAGCGGATGCAACGCAGCGCCTCGCGCACGTCGCTCGCCAGCACCGCGGTGCGGCCGCTGTCGACGACGATGAAGTACATGTGCTCCGCGCCGTGGAATTCGCCCGCTCCCTTCGGCCCGGTGAGGATGTCGACGTAGTTCGAGATCGACTGCCCCGTGGACGAGCGCCCCAGCAGGCGCATCAGGGTCGCGACATCCTCGAGCGTGGGCACGATCTTCTCGATGCCCGAGATCGCCACGTGGACCTTCGGCAGCGTCGTCGTGAGCGTCGCGTTGCCTTCGTTGGTGACGAGCACCACGGACCCGGTTTCCGCCACGAAAAAATTGCCGCCCGAGACTCCCATGTCCGCGGTCAGGTAGTGCTGCCGCAGCACGCCGCGCGCCTCCAGACAGAGTTCCTCGATGCCCGTCTTGACCGGCGTGCCATGTGCCTTGTGGAAGAGCTCGGCAACCTCCTCCTTCGACTTGTGCAGCGCCGGGCCGATGATGTGCGACGGCGGTTCGTAGTCGTTGATCTGCAGGATGTACTCGCCGAGATCGGTCTCGACCACCCTGAGGCCCGCTGCCTCGATCGCGTGATCGAGCGCCGACTCCTCCGAAACCATCGATTTCGACTTGATGATCTTGCGGACCCCGTGCCTCGCCGCGATCGCGAGAACCAGCGCGTTGACGTCAGCCGGCGTCTCGGCGAAGAGGACCTTCGCGCCGCGGGCTGTCGCATTGCGCTCGAAGAGCTCGAGCCAGACGTCGAGGTTCTCCAATGCGCGATTGCGGATGGTCTTGCCCGCCTCCCGCGTTCCCTCGAAATCATCGAGCTCGGACAGCGACGCGCGCCGCTTGGCGACGAACTTTCCCTGCATCTTCTTCAGGTTGTGCTGCAGCCGTTCGTCGTGCAGCTTGACGTGCGCGCGCTCCTTGAAGTGCATCGAGGCGACTTGCATGGGCTACCGTTCGTGTGCGCTTCTAGCGGGGGAGGCTACTTCGCTTCGCCGGCCAGCACTTCCGCGACGTGCAGTACCCGCGTTTTCGTGTCGCCGCGCCGCCGCAGCCGGCCCTCGATGTTCAGCATGCAGCCGAGATCGCCCAGCACGACGGCATCGGCGCCGGTGGCGACAATGTCGCCGCATTTGTTGTCCGCGAGCCGCGCCGAGATCTCCCCGAATTTGATCGAGAACGTTCCCCCGAAGCCGCAGCAGGTCTCGCAGGTGATCATTTCCTCGAGCTTGAGTCCCGGCACCTTCCCCAGCAGCGCCCGTGGCTGCGCCTTGACGCCCATCTCGCGCAAACCGGAACAGCTGTCGTGGTAGGTGACCGTACCGTCGAAGCGGCCGGGCACCCGGTCGAGCTTCAGTACGTTGGCCAGGAAATCGGTGAGCTCGCGCGTTTTCTGCGTCAATGCCTCCGCCCGCCGCGACATGTGGGCATCGCCGGCGAACAAATCAGCATAATGGGTCCGGATCATGCCGCTGCAGGAGCCGGATGGCGCGACGAGATAATCGCAGCCCTCGAACTCTGCGACGAGCTTCGCGGCGAGCTTGCGCGCGTCCGCACGATCCCCCGAGTTGTACGCCGGCTGGCCGCAACAGGTCTGCGTGGGCGGCACGAAGACTTCCGCACCGCCGGCCTCGAGCAGCCGGATCGCCGCGAAACCGATCGACGGCCGCATCAGGTCGACGAGGCAAGTGACGAAGAAACCGACGCGCATCGACGGAGGGAAACCAGGAAATCCGGGGATTGGACGATCTTATCACGGCACCATCGGCACGCAGCGCACCGCTAGAGCAATCCCGAGTGCGCAAGCGCGGCAGCGCAAAGATACAGCAATGGTTGCGGCAGGATGCCGAAGGCGAGCAGCGCGAGGCCGTTGGCGGAGAGAAGCGCGCTGGTATCCCCGCGTGCAGCGATCGGTGCGATGTCGGTCGCATCGTCGAAATACATGAGTTTGACGACCCGAAGGTAATAGAACGCGCCGACCAGAGACGCCAGCACCGCGACGACGGCGAGCCATACGAAGTCCGCGTCCACCGCCGCCTGGATCACGGCGAACTTGGCGTAAAACCCGACGGTCGGCGGCACACCGGCGAGCGAGAACATCACCAGCAGCATCATGAATGCCCACCATGGCGAGCGCTGATTGAGCCCCTTGAAATCGGCGAGCTGGTCCGCCTCGAAGCCATCCCGCGAGAGCAGCATGATCATGCCGAAGGAAGCCAGGCTCGTGAGCACGTAGGCGACCGCGTAGAACATCGCGGCGCTGTAGCCGTTGGGATTCGCGGCCAGAAAGCCCATCAGCAGGTAGCCCATGTTCGCGATCGACGAGTAGGCGAGCATCCGCTTGATGCTGGTCTGCGCGATCGCGACCACGTTGCCCAGCACCATCGACAGCAGGGCCAGCACGATCAGCATGCCCTGCCAGTCGAACCACAGGCCCCCCAGGGCCACGCCCAGGAGCCGGAGCATGAACGCATACGCGGCGAGCTTGGGCGCCGTACCGATCAGAAGTGTCACCGCCGTTGGTGCTCCGTCATAAACGTCGGGGACCCACATGTGGTATGGGACCGCACCCAGTTTGAATGCGATGCCCGAAACGACGAACACCAGCCCGAACAGCAGGATCGTCCGGTTGCCCTGCCCCGACCCCACCGCCGTCGCGACCTCGACGATGTCGAGCGAGCCGGTCGCGCCGTAGATCATGGACATTCCGTAGAGCAGCATTCCGGACGCCAGTGCCCCGAGGACGAAGTACTTCATCGCCGCTTCGGAGGCCTGGTTCGAAGTCCGGTGCATGGCGACCATCGCGTAGAGCGAGAGCGCGAGGAGCTCTAGTCCAAGGTAGAGCGTGACGAAGCTACCGGCGGCGATCATCACCATCATGCCGATGAGCGCGAAGAGCGTCAGCACGAACGTCTCGCCGCGGAACAGTCCGCGCAGCGCGAAATAGCTCCGCGAGTAGAACAGCATCAACGACACCGAGACACAGGCCATGAACTTGAGCGTATCCGCCAGCAGGTCAGCGACGACCATGCCGCCGAACGCCCGCCCCGGCTCCGGTTGCATGGTCGCGAGCGAGGTCCACGCGGCGACGCCCAGCGCGACCTGGGTCAGCCAGAAGCTCCAGTGGCGCTTGGGCTCGGGCACGAACAGGTCGGCGATGAGGATCGTGCACGCCGATGCGAGCAGCACGATCTCGGGCAGGATCGGGACGAGGTCGAGTTGCGTCATGGTCGAGGCCGTCCCGTCAAAGCTTGGACTTGGCGACGTGCGCCAGCAGGTCCGTCACCGAAACGTGCATCACGTCGACGAAGGGCTTCGGCCACACCCCCATCCAAAGCACCAGCGCCGCCACGAAGGCCAGCAGCCAGAACTCGCGCCGGGAGAGGTCCGTGAGCTGCGCGACGTGGTCGTTCGCAACCGCACCGTAGATCACGCGCTTGTACATCCACAGCGTGTAGGCCGCGCCGAGGATCATGATCGTCGCCGCGAGGGCCCCGAGCCAGAAATTGACCTTCACGGCGGCCAGGATCACCAGGAATTCGCCGACGAAGCCCGACGTGGCGGGCAGGCCAGCGTTGGCCATCGCGAAGAGCATCATGAACGCCGCGAACCTGGGCATCGTGTTGACCACGCCGCCGTAGTCCGCGATCAGCCGGCTGTGCATCCGGTCGTACATGACGCCGACGCAAAGGAACATCGCCGCGGACACGAAGCCATGCGAGATCATCTGCACGAGGCCGCCCTCTACCCCAAGCTGACTGAACAGGAAGAAGCCCAGCGTGACGAATCCCATGTGTGAGATCGACGAGTAGGCGATCAGCTTCTTCATGTCGGCCTGCACCAGCGCGACGAAGCCGATGTACACGATGGCGATGAGCGAGAGCACGATGACGAACGTCGACAGCGAGCGGCTGGCGTCCGGGGCGATCGGCAGGATGAAGCGGACGAAACCGTAGGCGCCGATCTTGAGCGTGATCGCCGCGAGGATCACCGAGCCGCCCGTCGGCGCCTCGACGTGCGCATCGGGGAGCCAGGTGTGCACCGGCCACATCGGAACCTTGACCGCGAACGACAGGAAGAACGCCACGAACAGCAGAATCTGGACCGGCAGCGACAGTGGGACGTGGTACCACTCGAGGATCGAGAAGGTCTGCGACACGTTGTACAGGTAGATCAGCGCCACCAGCATCAGCAGCGATCCGAGCAGGGTGTAGAGGAAGAACTTGAGCGCCGCGTACACGCGGTTCGGCCCGCCCCACGCGCCGATGATCAGGTACATCGGGATCAGCATCGCCTCGAAGAACGCGTAGAACAGGATCCCGTCGAGCGCCGAGAAGGCGCCGTTGATGAGCCCGGACTGGATCAGGAACGCGGCCATGTACTGGGCGACGCGCGTCTGGATCACCACCCAGCCCGCCCAGACGACCAGCAATGTCATCAGGCTGTTCAGGAGCACGAACAGCATCGAGATGCCGTCCACGCCGAGGAAGTAGTGGATGTCGAATCGGGGAATCCAGTCGGTGCGCTCGACGAACTGCATTTCGGAGGTGCCGAGGTTGAAATGCAGCCACAGTGGCAGCGTAACCAGCAGGCCGACCAGTGCGCCGACGAGCGCGATCCAGCGCGCGAGCCCCGCATCGCTGTCGCGGCCGACCGCCAGCACGGCGAGGCCGGCGACGATGGGCACCCAGATCGCGAGCGAAAGGTACGGCATCTCTATCGCGGTTTCAGTTCGACCACCAGGAGAGCAGCGCGAAGAGGCCGATGATCATGGTGAACGCATAGTGGTACACGTAGCCGGACTGGATGTGCCGCAACAGCGCCGAGGTCCAGCCGACCACGCGCGCGGATCCGTTGACGAAGAAACCGTCGATGATCGAGCGGTCGCCGATCTCCGACAGGACCCGGCCTAGCGCGCGTGCGCCCCTGGCGAAGAACCAGTCGTTGAAGCGGTCGAAGTAATACTTGTTGTCGAGCAGCGTGTAGAGCACCCCGGCCGTGCGCTTCAGTCTCTCGGGCAGCGCGGGGTTGGCCAGATAGCAGTACCACGCGGCAACGATGCCGGCGATCGCGAGCCAGAACGGCAGGCTCAACACCCCGTGCCGGATGAAGGCGCCGACACCATGCCATTCGGCCCGGAAGTTCCAGATCGCCGGGTGCTCCGGCCGCACGACGATCGAGTTGCCGAAATAGCTTCCGATCAGCATCGGCTCGACGTACCACCACCCCGCGTAGACCGACGGAATTGCGAGCAGGACCAGCGGTACGGTGACGACCCAACGGCTCTCTCTGGGCGGGCCGGCCGCGTGGCCGTGCGGGTCGGCCCCGGGGCCGGCGTGGTGCGACACGTCGTGGGAATGATCGTCACCGCCGTGATTCGCGTGCCGGTCGTGCTCCGCGACGCCGAATCGCTCCTTGCCGTGGAATGCGAGGAAGAGCATCCGGAACGAATAGAACGCCGTGACGAAAACGCCGGCCATCACCGCGAAGTACGCGTACTGGTGGCCCGTCACCGTGGACGCGTGGACCGCCTCGATGATGGCGTCCTTCGAGAAGAAGCCCGCGAACGGCGGAATGCCCGCGAGCGCCAGCGAGCCGACGAGCGCCGTCCAGTAGGTGATCGGCATGTACTTGCGCAAGCCGCCCATCTTGCGCAGATCCTGCTCGTGGTGGAGCGCGATGATGACGGAACCCGCGCCGAGGAAGAGGAGCGCCTTGAAAAACGCATGCGTGGTCAGGTGGAAGATCGCCGCCGAATACGCCGACACGCCCAGCGCCACGGTCATGTAGCCGAGTTGCGAGAGCGTCGAGTAGGCCACCACGCGCTTGATGTCGTTCTGCACGATGCCGAGGAACGCCATGAACAGCGCCGTGGTCGCCCCGACGATGGTCACGACCGCAAGTGCCGTGTCCGACAGCTCGAACAGCGGACTCATCCGCGCGACCATGAAGATCCCCGCGGTGACCATCGTCGCTGCGTGGATCAGCGCGGAGATCGGCGTGGGGCCCTCCATCGAGTCGGGGAGCCAGACGTGCAGCGGCACCTGCGCGCTCTTCCCCATCGCCCCGATGAAGAGGCAAATGGCGATCACCGACAGCAGTGACCACTGCGCGCTCCCCAACAGGTTGACCTTCGTGTCGGCGAGCGCCGGGGCACCGGCGAACACCTGCGCGTAATCGAGCGTGCCGAAGTAGGCGAGCACGAGGCCGATCCCCAGCACGAAGCCGAAGTCGCCGACGCGGTTGGCGAGGAACGCCTTGAGATTCGCGTAAATCGCCGTCGGCCGCGTATACCAGAACCCTATCAGCAGGTATGAGACCAGCCCCACGGCCTCCCACCCGAAGAAGAGCTGGACGAAGTTGTTGCTCATCACCAGCATCAGCATGCTGAACGTGAACAGCGAGATGTAGCTGAAGAACCGGGTGTAGCCGGGATCGTCGGCCATGTAGCCGATCGTGTAGACATGGACCATCAGGGACACGAACGTGACCACCAGCATCATGGTCGCAGTCAGCGGGTCGATCAGGAAGCCGACCGCGAACTTGAGCGTTCCGGACTGCAGCCACGTGTAGACGTCGCCGTTGAACGTGTGGCCGGCCTGGACATCGCGGAAGACGAGGTACGAAGCGACCATCGCCACCGCCACGCCCGCAATGCAGAGCATGTGCGAGACCCGGCGACCGAGCTTCGCGCCGGCGAGGCCGACGACGATCGCGGCGGCAAGCGGCGCCAGCGGCACGACGAGGTAGAGTTGCTGCATGGTCATGGTGGCTATCCGCGCGGAGCTAGCCCTTCAACCGTCCCATGTCCTCGACGTCGATCGAGCCGACGTTGCGGAAGAGCAGCACCAGGATCGCGAGCCCGATTGCCGACTCCGCGGCGGCGACGGTGAGGATGAAGAACACGAACACCTGCCCCGCCATGTCGTCCATGTAGCTCGAGAACGCGATGAAGTTGAGGTTGACCGCGAGCAGCATCAGCTCGATCGACATCAGCAGGATGATCACGTTCTTGCGGTTCAAGAAGATGCCGGCCATGCTGATCGCGAACAGGATCGCGCCCAGCACCAGGTAGTGCGACAGCGTCGGTGCGATGGTCATCATCTCGCCCATGGTTGGCGCTTCGCGGCGTCGGGGGCGCGGAGCGGCTCGACGAAGCGCCTCATTTCTTCTCCGCCGGCATGGAAAGCACCCGCAACCGGTCGCGCGCGCGCACCTTCACCTGCTCGCTTGGATTCTGGTACTTCGTCTCTTTGCGTCGGCGATGGGTAAGAGCGATCGCGGCGACGATCGCAACCAGCAGGATCACCGCGGCGATCTCGAAGGGGTAGACGTAGTCGGTGTACACCAACGCGCCGAGCGCTTTGGTGTTGCTCCCCGATGGCGCTCCGGCGCCCTGGGCCGCCGCCGGGGCGAGCCGGCTGCCGAGCAGCGTCAGCGCCATCTCGGCCAGGACCAGCGCGCCCACGGTCGCGCCGACCGGAATGTAGCTCTTGAACTCCTTGCGCAGCGTGTCGAAGTTGATGTCCAGCATCATGATCACGAACAGGAACAGCACCATCACGGCGCCGACGTAGACCAGCACCAGTACGATCGCGAGGAACTCGGCCTTCAGCATCAGCCAGTGGGCCGCGGCGGTGAAGAAGGACAGTACGAGCCAGAGCGCCGCGTGCACCGGGTTGCGGGCGGTGACCACCCGCAGCGCCGCGAACACGAGGATCGCGGCGAAGACGTAGAAGAGGAAGCCCTGGAAGGTCATGCGTGTGCCCCCACGCTTGCGGCCGAGGCCGCAGCGCGCCTCCCCGAGGGGCGGCGTTCGCCACACGGCGAGGGGCCCCGCGCGTTGTCATGCGCGGGGATCGACGCCAAGGTGAATCGCCGCACCGGCCGACACTTCGTCGCTGCACGTGCCATACCGGCCCGGGAAGGCCTGGCGCAATTCACGTCTTGAGGCGACCCGGCGACGTTCATCGGTACTTCGCGTCCGCCTCGCGCGCCTTCGCGATCTCGCCCTCGTAGCGATCGCCGACTGCCAGCAGCATCTCCTTGGTGTACAGGAGGTCGCCGCGCTTCTCGCCGTGGTATTCGAGGATGCCGGTCTCGACGATCGAGTCGACCGGGCAGCTCTCCTCGCAGAACCCGCAGAAGATGCACTTGGTGAGGTCGATGTCGTAGCGCGTGGTCCGTCGCGTTCCGTCGGCGCGCTGCTCCGACTCGATGGTGATCGCGAGCGCCGGACACACCGCCTCGCACAGCTTGCAGGCGATGCAGCGCTCCTCGCCGTTCGGATACCGGCGCAGCGCGTGCAGGCCGCGAAAGCGCGGCGATGCCGGCGTCTTCTCCTCCGGGAACTGCACCGTGATCTTGCGCGCGAACAGATGGCGCCCGGTCAGCAGCAGGCCGCGGCCCAGCTCCAGCAGCAGCCAGGTGTTGGCGAGTTCCCTGATGCGCGCGAGCATGGTCATCGGCTCAATGGAACAGCCCTGCCCAGCGCGTCTGCATCATCGCGCCGAGGACCACGATCCAGACGAGCGTCACCGGGATGAACACCTTCCAGCCCAGCCGCATGATCTGGTCGTATCGGTAGCGCGGCCACGTCGCGCGGATCCAGAGGAAGAAGAACAGCACGAATGCCATCTTCGCAAGCAGCCACGGGATGCCGTCGCCAAACGGACGGATGCCGAGCACCGGTATCTCGACGCCATTGAGCAACGGCCATGGCGAAAGCCAGCCGCCCAGGAACATGACCGCGGCTAGCGCGGCGATCAGGATCATGTTCATGTACTCGGCGAGGAAGAAGAGCGCGAAGGTGACGCCCGAGTATTCGACGTGGAAGCCGGCGACGATCTCGGACTCGCCCTCGGCAACGTCGAAGGGGTGCCGGTTCGTCTCGGCGACACCCGAGATCACATAGACGAGGAAGAGCGGGAAGAGCGGGATGAAGTACCAGTGCGCGAGCCCGCCCTCCTGGCCGCGGACAATGTCGGACAGGTTGAGGCTCGACGCCGCCATCAGCACGCCGATCAGCGCGAAGCCCATCGCGAGCTCGTAGGAGACGATCTGCGCCGCCGAGCGCAGGCAGCCAAGGAACGCGTACTTCGAGTTGGACGCCCAGCCGGCCAGGATGATGCCGTAGACGCCGATCGACGTCATCGCGAGCAGGTAGAGCAACCCGGCATTGATGTCGGCGAGCACGATGCCCTCGGCGAACGGCACGACCGCCCATGCCGCCAGCGCCGGCGCGAGCGCCAGCATCGGAGCGATGAAGAAAAGGTACCGGTTCGCTCCGGTCGGGACGACGATCTCCTTGAAGATGAGCTTGAAGACGTCGGCAAACGGCTGCAGCAGCCCCAGCGGACCCACGCGGTTAGGCCCGATGCGTACCTGCATCCAACCGATGACCTTGCGTTCGGCAAGGGTCAGGTAGGCGACGCCCAGGATCAGCGGCACGGCAATCACGACGATCTTCACGAGCGTCCACACCACCGGCCACGCCGGGCCGAGCAGTTGTTGCGCCGGAGCGAGCATTGAGTCCACGTCAGTGCCCGCCCGGCCGCCCGAAGGGCACTGACCGCCCAGCCTCCGGGCCGTTCGAGGTCACGCGCATTGCCGAGGTGTCGGCCGATGCGGCGATTCGCCTTGGCGCCGATCCCCGCGCAAAAATCAGCGCGGGGCCCCTCGCCGCTGGGCGAACGCCGCTCCTCGGGGAACAGCGAACAACGTGAGCCTGGGGGCCGTTCATCTAAGCACGCTCCACCGTCACCGGTCCGGACAGGCCATCGAGGCTGCAGGTCGACGCGTGCCCCGCCGCGATGCGGACAACGCCGGCAGGCACCCCCGGATCCGCGATCGCGGTAAGCACCGCCTCGCCGCGTCCCTGCCGCACCTTGACCTGTGTGCCCTCGGCGACGCCGATCTGCGCCAGCGTCAATGCGTTCAGGCGCGCGCGCGGCGGCCGCGCGTCGGCCGTTTGTTGCAGCGACGGTGCGCGTCGCGCGAGCGGATCCGCGAAATGGATCGGGACGTCGGCGACGCGCTCCAGGCCCGGCGTCGCCGCTGCCGGGCGCACAATCGCGACGTCGGTCGCATTGGCGAGCCTCGCAGCGATCGCGGCCTGGTCGGGCAAGGTTGCGCGGACATCGTCGATCGAGTCGAAGTCAAAGCCGGGCACGCCGAGCATCGACCCCAGAACGCGCAGCACCTTCCATGCCGGACGCGTTTCGCCGAGCGGCTTCACCACGCCGTTGAATCGTTGCATGCGACCTTCGCAGTTGACGAAGGTGCCCGCTGTCTCGGTGAAGGGCGACACGGGAAGCAGTGCGTCGGCATATTGCATGCCATGCCGGAACGGTGACAGGACCACGGCGAACTCGGCCTTCTCGAGCGCGGAACGTGCGGCAACCGGACTCGAGCAATCGAATTCCGGCTCGGCGCCGACGACCAGATAGGCCTTCCGCGGGTCGTTCAGCATCGCCAGGGCATTGAGCCCGTCCGTCGCGGGCAACGCGCCGGCGACGTAGCCGCCGACGCTGTTTGCCGCCTCGGTGAAGCAACCCAGCCGCGCACCGACGATTGCCGCGAGCGCACCGGCAAGCGCGAACAACTGGGCCGCGCGCGCGTGCTGCTCGGCGAAATTGCCGAGGAAGATCGCCTTCCGCTCGCCGGAAACCAGACTCGCCGCGATCACCTGCGAAGCCGCGGTCGGCTCGATCCCCGCGAGCGCCGGTGGCGCATCCTTGCCGGTACCCTGCGCTGCGGCAACCACGATTTCGGCGAGCGCCTGCGGCAGCAGCGACGGCGCGGCAACGAAGGCGTGGGCGAGCCGGATCAGTGAATCATCGCCGACCGCGTGCAGCACCGAGACGTGCGCCCCCTTCTTCGCCGCCTGCCGCAGCCGTTGCGCGAGCAGCGGATGGTCCTTGCGCAGGAAGCTGCCGACAACGAGCACACGTTCGAGCGTCCCCACCTCGGCGATCGGCATCCCCAGCCACGGGATGCCCGTTCGCCGGCCGTCTGCGGAAAAATCGGTTTGCCGTAGCCGAAAGTCGATGTTGTCGGAGCCAAGGGCACGCGTCAGGCGCGCCACCAGCGCCATCTCCTCGAGCGTGGCGTGCGGCGACACAAGGGTCCCGAGGGCGGTTCCGCCATGCTTGGCGAGGACATCGCGCAACCTCTGCGCGACGAACTCGAGCGCCGTCGTCCAATCGACCGTCTTCCACTCGCCGCCCTCCTTGATCATCGGCGCGGTAAGGCGCTCGTCGCTCGCGAGCGCTTCGTACGAGTACCGGTCCTTGTCGGAGATCCAGCATTCGTTGACCGCTTCGTTCTCGAGCGGGACGACCCGTACCACGCGGTCGCCCTTCGCCTGGACGATCAGGTTGGCGCCGAGCGCGTCGTGCGGGGAGACCGACTTGCGCCGCGCGAGCTCCCAGGTCCGAGCGGCGTATCGGAACGGCTTCGACGTGAGGGCCCCGACCGGACACAGGTCGATCATGTTGCCCGACAGTTCGGAATCGACGGTTCGGCCGACGAAGGACACGATCTCGGCGTGCTCGCCGCGACCGATCATGCCGAGTTCCATTACCCCGGCGATCTCCTGCCCGAAGCGAACGCAGCGCGTGCAATGAATGCATCGGGCCATTTCCTCGGCCGAGACGAGCGGGCCGAGGTTCTTGTGGAAGACGACCCGCTTCTCTTCGCCGTAGCGCGAGCCGGAGCCGCCGTAGCCGACCGCGAGGTCCTGCAGCTGGCACTCGCCGCCCTGATCGCAGATCGGGCAGTCGAGCGGGTGATTGATGAGCAGGAACTCCATCACCGCCTTCTGCGCGTCGACGGCCAGTTCGGATCGCGTGAAGACTTTCATGCCTTCGGCGACGGGCGTCGCGCACGCCGGCAGCGGCTTCGGCGCCTTCTCGACCTGCACGAGGCACATCCGGCAATTCGCGGCGATCGACAGCTTCTTGTGATAGCAGAAATGCGGTATGTAGACACCGAGCTTGTGCGCGGCGTCCATCACCGTGCTGCCTGCGGCCACCTCCACCTGCCTGCCGTCGATTTCGAGCGTGGGCATCGCGTGCGGGTCAGACGTACGTCGGCACCAGGCAGCGCCGGTGGTCGATGTGGTACTGGAACTCGTCGCGGAAATGCCGGACGAAGCTCTTCACGGGCAGCGCCGCCGCGTCCCCCAGCGCGCAGATCGTCCGCCCGGCAATGTTGTCCGACACCGACAGGAGCAGATCGAGATCCTCGTTCGCGCCCCGGCCATGCTCGATCCGGTTCACGACGCGCCACAGCCAGCCTGTTCCCTCGCGACAAGGTGTGCATTGGCCACACGATTCCTCGAAGTAGAAATACGATAGCCGCAGCAGCGATTTGACCATGCAGCGCGTTTCGTCCATTACGATCACCGCGCCCGAGCCCAGCATCGAGCCCGCCTTCGCGATCGAGTCGTAATCCATGTCCGTGGCAAGCATGACCTCTCCCGGCAGCACCGGCATCGACGATCCGCCCGGGATCACCGCCTTCAGCTTGCGGCCGCCTCGCACGCCGCCGGCCAGCTCGAGGAGCGTGGAAAACGGCGTTCCCAACCGCACTTCGAAGTTGCCGGGACGCTCCACATCGCCCGATACGGAGAAGATCTTGGTGCCGCCGTTGTTCGGCCGGCCCAGTTCGAGAAACGCCTCGCCACCGTGGCGAATGATCCACGGCACGGCTGCGAAAGTCTCGGTGTTGTTGATCGTTGTCGGCTTACCGTAGAGCCCGAAGCTTGCAGGGAATGGCGGCTTGAACCGGGGCTGGCCTTTCTTTCCCTCGAGCGACTCGAGCAGCGCCGTCTCCTCGCCGCAGATGTAGGCGCCGTAGCCATGGTGGTTGAACAGCTGGAACGAGAAACCCGAGCCGAGGATGTCGCTGCCGAGAAACCCGGCCTCGTAAGCCTCCGCCAGGGCCTCCTCGCAGCGCTCGTAGGTTTCCCAGATCTCGCCGTGGATGTAGTTGTAGCCGCGCTTGCAGCCCATCGCGTAGGCGGCGATCGTCATGCCCTCGATCAGCGCATGCGGGTTGTAGCGGAGGATGTCACGGTCCTTGAACGTTCCCGGCTCGCCCTCGTCGGAGTTGCAGACCAGGTACTTGTCCCCCTGGTATTGCGGCGGCATGAAGCTCCACTTGAGCCCGGTGGGGAAACCCGCGCCGCCGCGACCGCGCAATGCCGATCGCTTGATCTCGGCAATCACGGTGGCCGGGGGAACCTTCTCGGCGAGGATCTTCCGGAGGGCCTCGTAGCCGCCGCGGGTCACGTAATCCGCAAGGTGCCAGTTTCGCCCGTCGAGCCCCGCGAGGATGATTGCGTCGGGTCCGAAATCCAGAAATTCGGCGGGTGCGTTCATGAGCCCGCGCCGCCTGCCCGCAGCTCGGCGATGAGCGCGTCGAGCCTGTCCGGACGCATCCAGCTGCACATTCGCTTGTTGTTGACGAGGAGCACGGGCGCATCGCCACAGGCACCCATGCACTCCCCTTCCTGCAGCGTCACGAGGCCATCCGGTGTCGTTTCGCCAAACCCGATGCCGAGCTTCTCCTTGAGGTACTCCGCGGACTTCACCGCGTCCTGCAGGGCACAGGGCAGGTTGGTGCAGATCGTCACCTTGTACTTGCCGACGGGCTTGACGTTGTACATCGCGTAGAAGGTCGCTACCTCGTACACCGCGACCGGCGGCATCCCGAGGTATTTCGCGACGAAGTCCATCGTCTCGGTCGCGAGCCAGCCCTTCTCGTCCTGCGCGATCGCGAGCGCCGACATCACGGCCGAGTGCTTCTGGTCGGGAGGATACTTGGTGACCTCGCGGTCGATCCGGCGCAGCGCCGCTTCCGACAGCACGTCGTCATCCTTCGGCCTGTCAGCGGTCGTCATCGGCCGGCACGACGATTCCAGGGCTCATCGATCGATCTCGCCGAACACGATGTCCTGCGTGCCGATGATCGCGACCACGTCCGCGATCATGTGCCCGCGCGACATCTCGTCGAGCGCAGCCAGGTGAGCGAAACCCGGCGCCCGCAGCTTGATCCGGTACGGCTTGTTCGCGCCGTCGGAAACGATGTACACGCCGAACTCCCCTTTCGGATGCTCGATCGCCGCGTAGGCCTCGCCCGGCGGCACGTGCATCCCCTCGGTGAAGAGCTTGAAGTGATGGATCAGTTCCTCCATGTTCGTCTTCATCTGTTCGCGCGACGGCGGGGCCACCTTGTGGTTGTCCGTGATCACCGGTCCGGGGTTCGCCCGCAGCCAATCGATGCATTGCCGGATGATGCGGTTCGCCTGCCGCATCTCCTCGATGCGGACCAGGTAGCGGTCGTAGCAATCCCCATTGGTGCCGACCGGAATGTCGAAATCCATCCGGTCGTAGACTGCATAGGGTTGTTTCTTGCGCAGGTCCCAAGGCACGCCCGAGCCACGCAGCATTGGGCCGGTGAAACCCAGCGCCATCGCCCGCTCCGCCGATACGACGCCGATGCCGACCGTGCGCTGCTTCCAGATCCGGTTCTCGGTCAGTAGCGTTTCGTAGTCGTCGACGTAGCCCGGGAAGCGGCGCGTGAAGTCCTCGATGAAGTCGATGAGCGTGCCCTGGCGATTCTCGTTCATCGCCTGCAACGTTCGGGTATTGCGCGTGTGCTGGGCCGCATATTGCGGCATGCGATCCGGCAGATCGCGGTAGACGCCGCCGGGGCGGTAATACGCCGCGTGCATCCGCGCCCCGGAGACCGCTTCGTACATGTCGAACAGATCCTCGCGCTCGCGAAACGCGTAGAGAAAGGTCGTCATGCCGCCGACATCGAGCGAATGCGAGCCGAGCCAGAGCAGATGGTTGAGAAGACGGGTGATCTCGTCGAACATCACGCGGATGTACTGTGCGCGAATCGGCACCTCGATTCCCGCCAGGCGCTCGATCGCGAGGCAGTACGCGTGCTCGTTGCACATCATCGATACGTAGTCGAGCCGGTCCATGTACGGCAGCGCCTGCAGGTAGGTCCGATGCTCGGCGAGCTTCTCGGTGGCCCGGTGCAGGAGGCCGATGTGCGGATCCGCGCGCTCGACCACCTCGCCATCGAGCTCGAGCACGAGCCGCAACACCCCGTGCGCCGCCGGGTGCTGCGGGCCAAAATTCATCGTGTAATTGCGAATCTCGGCCATCTAGCGCCAACGCAGATGCATTTCGGCGCAGGCCAACTTGCGCGAGCAAGTCAAGGCCTCCGGCCGGCCGGAGCCAAAATTCATCGTGTCGTTGCGAATCTCAGCCATCGGAAGCGTAGCTGTCTTCGCGGATGATCCGCGGCGTGATCTCCCGCGGCTCGATCGTCACCGGCTGGTAGACGACACGGCGCTCTTCGGGGTCGTAGCGCATCTCGACATGGCCCGAGACCGGAAAATCCTTCCGGAACGGGTGCCCGACGAAGCCGTAATCGGTGAGGATCCGGCGCAGATCGGGATGCCCCGGGAACATGATCCCGAAAAGATCGAACGCCTCGCGCTCGAACCAGTTCGCCACTGGCCACACGTCCACGACGCTGGGCACGACGGGAAAATCGTCGTCCGGCGCGAAGCAGCGCACGCGGAGCCGGCAGTTGTTGGCAAGCGAGAGCAGATGGTAGACGACCGCAAAACGCGGCCCTTCGCGGGTCCCGTTGCCGTAAGCCGAGTAATCGACCGCGCAGAGGTCGATGAGCTCCTCGAAGTGGAACTGCGGCCGATCCCGCAGAATACGCATCGCTGCGAGCAGGCGGTCGTGCCGCACCAATGCCGTGACCTCGCCGAGCACGACCGAGACGTCGGCGGGCGCTTCCCCGGACGCGTCGTTCAGCGCCGCCGCCAGGATGTCGGATGTCGTCGCCATCAGCGCGCGATCGTGTTGGTGCGCCAGATCTTGTTCTGGAGTTGCAGCAGGCCGTAGAGCAGCGCCTCCGCCGTCGGCGGGCACCCGGGGACATAGATGTCCACCGGCACGATACGGTCGCAGCCGCGGACGACCGAGTACGAATAGTGGTAGTACCCGCCGCCATTCGCGCAGGACCCCATCGATACGACCCAGCGCGGTTCCGCCATCTGATCGTAGACCTTGCGCAACGCCGGAGCCATCTTGTTGCAGAGCGTTCCGGCGACGATCATCACGTCGGACTGCCGCGGACTCGGCCGGAACACGATGCCGAAGCGGTCGAGGTCGTAGCGCGCCGCGCCGGCATGCATCATCTCCACTGCGCAGCAGGCGAGACCGAAGGTCATCGGCCACATGGAGCCGTTGCGGCACCAGTTGATGACGCCGTCGAGCGATGTCGTGACGAAACCCTTCTCGAGAATGCCTTCGATGGCCATGGGGTCGCTCCGCTACCCGCTCATTCCCATTCGAGCGCGCCCTTCTTCCACTCGTAGACGAACCCGACCACCAGCACCGCGAGAAACACCATCATCGCGGCGAAGCCGAAAAAGCCGATGTCGGGGAGCACGACCGCCCAAGGGACCAGAAAGGCGATCTCGAGGTCGAACAGAATGAACAGGATCGCGACAAGGTAATAGCGGACGTCGAACTTCATCCGGGCGTCCTCGAACGCCTCGAAGCCGCACTCGTACGGGGACAGCTTCTCGGCGTTGGGGCGCCGCGGAGATACGATCGTGCCCACGGTGACGAGGATTCCGCCAAGGGCAAGACCAACCAGGATGAAAAGCAGGATCGGAAAGTACTGTTCCAGCATGATGGTCGGCCTCCGGTAAAGGGGGCCTCCTGGTTGCCCTTGGCCGCCGGTCCTCACGGGACCGCGGTCCCCGACGGGGAGCCGACGCCGCGAGGCGCCGACGGCCTCCGCCGCACGGGTTACGCTACGACGTCACGCCAACTGCCGACCAGCGTGCCGCCCTCCGGGCTCCGCACCGAGAGCCCATCCATCCTGGTGCCGACGGTGAGACTCGAACTCACACGGCTTACGCCACTGCCCCCTCAAGACAGCGTGTCTACCAATTTCACCACGTCGGCGGCGTTCAAGTGTCCGTTGTCGGTTGAAATCGAGATTGACGGTCGAAGCTCGCTCGGGAAAGACCACGTCCCAAGACCCTTCACGCGTCATCGCTTTGGGTCCGCGCCCGGCAGTTGATCACTGATCGCTTGCCGTGCCCTCTGTTATCTGACTTGCCTCATCCGACATACGTTCATTTGGGTATTTCGCTCGACTTCGAGCCATCCGGCGCGGCGGGCACCGGAGCCTTCGCGGGTTCCGCGGCTGGGGCCGCGCCCGAAGCAGATCCAGGTACCGGCGGCACGTCCGACGTCTTGGGTGCGAGCTTTTCGACGATGCCCTGCTCCATCACGCCCTTCGGTCCCCCGTGGCTCGCGCCGAACCAGGTCAGTCCGAGGCTCGACAGAAAGAACACGGCCGCGAGTACCGCCGTCGTGCGCGACAGGAAATTGGCCGATCCCGCAGCTCCGAACAGGCTGCCGGACGCGCCGCTGCCGAACGCCGCGCCCATGTCGGCGCCCTTGCCGTGCTGCAGCAGGATGAATCCGCAGATCGCGACCGCCACCAACAGGTGCAGGACCAGAAGAATCGTTTCCAACAAGGTCATCGAATGCTCCGTTGCCGCTCGCGCCTCAAGCGCGGGCGATTGCCAAGAATTCCGCGGCCTTGAGCGACGCGCCACCGATGAGCCCGCCATCGATATCCGCCATCGCGAACAGCGCTGCCGCATTGTCCGCTTTCACGCTTCCGCCATACAACAGCGGCGCCTCGGCTGCGTGGGCATCGGCGAGCCGCTTTCGGAGAATCGCATGCACAGCCTGCGCCTCCTCCGGCGAGGCCGTGCGCCCCGTGCCGATCGCCCAGACCGGCTCGTAAGCGACGACCATCTTCGCCGCATTGCCTCCGATCCGCGCAACGATGGCGTCGAGCTGGCGCAACACGACCGCATCGGTCACCCCGGACTCGCGCTCGGCGAGCGTTTCCCCGACGCAGGCGATCGGAATCAGGCCCGCCGCAAATGCCGCCTCGGCCTTCGCCGCGACGACATCATTCGTGTCGCCAAAGTGCTGCCGGCGCTCGGAGTGGCCCACGATCGCGTACCGACAACCGAACTCCAGGAGCATCGCCGCCGACACCTCGCCGGTATACGCACCCGCCGCGTGCTCGCTCACGTCCTGGGCACCCCATGCGATCGCCGATCCCGCCAGCGCCGCCGCGGTCTGCGGCAGATACGGATACGGCACGCACACGGCGAGCTGCCGCGCTGCCTCGGACTGCCAGCCGGACTTGAGCGCGGCAAGCAACGCCGCGTTGGCCGCGATCCCGCCGTTCATTTTCCAGTTGCCGACGACGAGTCTGCCGCGCATGCCATCCGCTTCCTGTTTGATGCAAATACGCCCCCGAAAACAGGCTCATCGGGGGCGCGGCTGCAAAACCGGTGAATTATACCGCGCTGCGGCAACGGCCCGCAACGCGCGCGCCGTCGGGCGTCACGCGCCGGCGGTGCGGCGCAGTTTCCGGATAACCGGTGGGAGAAACCACGCGCCCAGCGTGAGCACGCCGAGCGTGGCCGCCACGGGACGGCCGAAGAAGGCCAGCAGGCTGCCGTCCGATTTAATCATCGAGGTCACGAAGTTCTCCTCGAACATCGTGCCGAGCACGACACCCAGGATCGCCGGTGCGACCGGAAACCCGTTTTCCTCGAGCAGATAGGCAATCAGTCCTGCCACCACCATCACGCCGACATCGAACGGCGTATTGTTGATCGCGAAAGAGCCGACGACGCAGAACAGCAGGATCACCGGCATCAGCACGTTGCGCGGAACCCTGAGGATCTGCTTGGCGACCTTGATGCACAGAAACCCGAGCGGAATCATGAGCAGGTTGGCGATGATGAACAGCAGGTAGACAGCGTAGATGTTCTGCGGGTTCTGCGTGAACAGCGTCGGCCCGGGATTCATGTTCTTCATGTACAGCACGCCGATCACGATCGCGGTGATCGAGTCGCCGGGAATGCCGAACACCAGCGCGGGGATCCAGGCACCCGCGATCGCGCTGTTGTTCGCGGCACCGCTCTCGACGATGCCCTCGACGTGGCCGGTGCCGAACTTCTCCGGCTCCTTCGAGGTCTTCTTGCTGACCGCGTAGGACATCCACGCCGCGATGTCGGCGCCGGCACCCGGCAGCGCCCCGACCAGCGTGCCGAGTGCGCTGCCGCGGACAAGCTGCAACGGATACTTCTTCAACAGCCCCCACATGCCGCGGAAGATATTATGGATGGGCTGGTCGACGATCTTCATCGGCGGGTCGAGGTCCACCGCGTAGCGGATGATCTCGGAGACGGCAAACATTCCGATCATCATCGGGATGAAGCCGATGCCGCCGGTGAGTTCCGCATTGCCGAACGTGAAACGCGGAAAGCCCGCCGGGTTCCCCAGTCCGACCGAGGCGACCAGCAAGCCGAGCAGAAGCGACACGATGCCTTTCAGCGGCCGCTCGGCGGTGATCACGATCGCGCACGAAAGCCCCAGCAGCACGAGCCAGAAATACTCGAACGAGCTGAATTTGAGCGCGACCTCGGCGAGCGCGGGCGCTGCCACGATCAGCACCGCCGTGCCGAACAGGCCGCCGATCGCCGAGAAGACCAGCCCGGCGCCGAGCGCGAGTTCGGCCTGGCCTTTGTTCGTCATTGCGTACGCCTCGTCGGTATACGCGGCCGAGGCCGGCGTGCCGGGCATGCGCAGCAGACAACCCGGGATATCGCCGGAAAAGATCGCCATCGCCGTGGCGGTCACGATCGCGGCGATGGCCGGGATGGGCGGCATGAAGAAAGTGACCGGGCACGAGCAGCGCCGTCGCCATCGTGGCGGTGAGTCCCGGGCACCGCGCCGACGAACAGTCCGTAGAGCGACGCGCCGAGCATGACCAGCAGCGTCTGCGCGCTGAACACCATCCCGAATGCCGTGGCGAGAGCGTCCATTCGGACCTAGAAGGTGTATGACTTGAGCAGCCCCCACGGCAAGGGAACCCGCAGCAGCTTGTAGAACGCGTACCAGATCACGAACGCGACGACGAGGGAGGTCACGGCCGCGGGCAGCAGGCGCACCTTGAGCACCATGAACCATACGAAAAGCAGGATCGGCGCGAGGAGCAGGAAGCCCAGATCGTCCGCCCAGGCGATATAGGCTATGACGCCGCCGATGATCGCCGCAAACGCAATAATGTGCTGGCCCGACCGAACCCAGTCGGCCATCTGGAACCATGGTTCGGTCGACCGGCGCCGGATCCCGCTCGCGATCAGCAGAATGCCGCAGATCACGAGCCCCGCTGCGACCACTCCCGGGAACAGGGCCGGGCCGACCTTCTGGCCCGGAATGGTGGGAAACCCCTGGACATGCGCCAGGATGACGATCCCGAGCACAAGCAGCACCGCGCCGAAGATCGCGTCGTTGATCTTCATCGCATCACATCGCGAAGCGACGCTCGGCGCACAGCCACCACCAACCGCGGGTCCGCCATGGGCCCGCGGTAGGCCGCTGCGTCACTTGGCGAGGCCGGCCGCCTTCATCACGACACCCATGTCGGCGTCACCTTTGGCCATGAATGCGGCGAACGCGTCGCCGGCGGCCCACTCGGTGCCGTAACCCTTGCTCGTCGCGAAGTCCTTGAACTCCTTGCTCTCCCAGATCTTCTTGATCGACGCGATCAGCTTGTCGCTCACGTCCTTGGGCAAGCCCTTCGGGCCGGCGATGCCACGCCATGCGGACACCGAATAGTTGATGCCCATCGACTGCTGCATCGTGGGAACATTCGGGAAAAGCGCCGAGGGCGAAGGTGCCATCACGGCGAGCGGGCGCGCCTTGCCTGCGTCGATGAGCGCCCGCGCCTCCGGCAGCGAACAGGTGACGACGTCGACGCCGCCGGCCACGAGATCCTGCATCGCCGGCGCGGCACCATTCGACGGCACCCAGGGAATCGCGGACTGCGGGATCTTCGCGTCGTTCATCAGGCCGGCGAGCGCGAGGTGCCAGATGCCGCCCTGCCCGGTGCCGGAAGCCTTGAGCTTGCCCGGATTGGCCTTGGCGTATTCCATGAACTCCTTGGCCGATTTCCACTGCGAGTCGGCGCGGACCGTGAACCCGGCCGGGTCGGCGTTGACCAGCGCAAGCGGCGTGTACGACGTCGGGTTCAATTCGGTGAGGCCCTGCCAGTGCATCATCGTGATTTCGACGGTGATCATCCCGATCGTGTAGCCGTCGGGGGGCGCGGACGCGATCGCGCTGTGCCCGACGACGCCGCCGCCGCCGGTGCGATTCACGACGTTGACGGGTTGCCCGAACTCCTTCTCGAGCATCGCGGCGAAATAGCGCGCGGTAGTGTCAGTGCCCCCGCCCGCCCCCCACGGGACGACGAAGGTGATCGGTCGATCGGGATAGGCGGCCATTGCGCCACCGGCAAGGCAGAGTGTCGCAACCGCAAGCAGAGCGCGATGCAGGTTCTTCATGGTTTCTCCGGGTAGGAAAGGACGCGACGGCCGCGCGACCCTTCGCCGGGGGGCGACCACCGCGCGACGTTAGCAGCGCGGTCGCATGTGGTCAAGCGGCCTTACCAATGAACGCCGTTATCCGGCGGCACAGCCCTTTCCGGCGCTGAAACAACGCAACGTGCATCAGCCGCACCGGGGCTGGTTGTCGTCGATCAGCTGCTCGAGGCCTGCATAGCTTTTCTCCCCCGCCGCGCGATCGGCCTCGGCCATTCGGCGGGCCTCGGCTGCCGGCACGCGCGCGCCGGACTCGGCCCACGCGGTAACCTCGACGAGCTCGCCACGCTCATAGCGATACTCGCCTCGCGGGCGGCCGGACGAGTACCAGGACCGGGTGAGCCCATGAAGCACGTCGTTCACGTATGCCGCCTCGAGCTTGCGCCGAAGTTCGCCGCGGGGCCCGGCCTCGGGATACCAGGTTGCAACCGTTCCCGATTTCACGGCGTCGTCGTAAGGAATGACCGCGATGCGCACACCGTCTTGCCTCCAGAACAGGAAGGTGCCGGTCCGCCGACCCTTGGCGAACGCTCCCGTGACTCGCAACCGGCCGTCGAGCATCCTGAGCGCGTAGGCGCCATTGGGATGACCGTCGCGGCAAGTACCCTCGACGACGTATGACGACGACGACTGGGCTCCCACGAGGGACGCGCAACAACACACGGCAACGCCGATGACCAGCTTAAGGCTCGCCCCTCGGGGTGCGATGATGGCCCGGGACGGACGCCGTCGCGTCCGGTGCTCGCTCAGCCGCGCCGTCGCGCCCACCACGCTCCGAGCTCGCCCACGATGCCGCGGCGGAACGCCAGCACGCAGACGACGAAAATCGCGCCGGTGATGATCGTGACCCATTGGCCGAACGGGGCGAGATAATTCTCGAGCGCGATGATGACGAAGGCGCCGACAACGGGGCCGAAGATCGTGCCCATCCCGCCCAGCAGCACCATGAGCACGACCTCGCCGGACATCGTCCAGTGCACGTCGGTGAGCGACGCGAGCTGGAACACGATGGCCTTCGTCGCGCCCGCGAGTCCGGCGAGCGTTGCCGACAGAATGAATGCCAGCAACTTGTAGCGGTCGGCGTCGTAACCGAGCGAAATCGCGCGCGCCTCGTTCTCCCGGATCGCTTTTAGCACCTGCCCGAACGGCGAGTGGATGATCCGATGGATCAGCAGGAACGCGGCAACGAAGATCGCGAGGACGACGTAGTACAGCGTCAGCGTATTCGACAAGTCGACGAGACCGAGCAACCGGCCGCGCGGAACCGACTGGATCCCATCCTCGCCGTGCGTAAACGGCGTCTGCACGTAGAAGAAGAACATCATCTGCGCGATGGCGAGCGTGATCATCGCGAAGTAGATGCCCTGGCGCCGGATCGCCAGCGCACCGACGACGATACCCAGCACAGCCGACGCCGCGGTGCCGGTGAGGATCGCCAGCTCCGGCGGGAATCCCCACACCTTGGCCGCGTGCGCGCAGGCGTAACCGGCCGTGCCGAGAAACATCGCGTGGCCGAACGACAGCAGGCCGCCAAACCCGAGCAGCAGGTTGAAGGCACACGCGAACAGCGCGAAGCACAGCGCCTTCATCAGGAACACCGGGTAGACGCCGATCAGGGGCGCGACGACCAGCACGATCGCCATCGCGGCGGTTGCGAGCAGGAAGCCGTTCGCCGAGCGCTCCACCGATGCGGCCGCCGACACCGACGGGGCCGAGCTCACTTTTCCCGCCCGAAGAGTCCCGCGGGCTTGATCAACAGCACGATCACCATGATCACGAAGATCACCGTGTTCGACGCCTCCGGGTAGAAGTACTTGGTCAGGCCCTCGACCACGCCGAGGCTGAACCCGGTCAGGATCGAGCCCATGATCGAACCCATGCCGCCGATGACCACGACCGCGAACACGACGATGATGAGATCCGCGCCCATCAGCGGATTCACCTGGTAGATCGGGGCCGCCATCACGCCCGCCAGCGCCGCGAGGCCGACACCGAATCCGTAGGTGAGCGTGATCATCCTGGGGACGTTGATTCCGAACGCCTGCACGAGCGCCGGATTCTCGGTCGCGGCGCGGAGGTAGGCGCCGAGCTTCGTTCGCTCGATCACGTACCACGTGGAAAGACAGACAACGAGCGAGGCGACGACGACCCAGGCCCGGTACTTCGGCAGGAACATGAAGCCCAGATTGAACCCGCCTGCGAGTTCGTCCGGGATCTGGTAAGGGAGGCCGGAGGAGCCGAACTCGTTGCGGAACAGGCCCTGGATGACGAGCGCCAGGCCGAACGTCAGCAGCAGGCCGTACAGATGGTCGAGCTTGTAGAGGCGCGCGAGCATCGTGCGTTCGATCAGCACGCCGAATGCGCCGATGATGACGGGGGCGACCAGCAACGCCAACCAGTAACCGACCCCCGCCTTCGTCAGCAGGAACCACGCACAGAACGCACCCATCATGTATTGCGCGCCGTGCGTGAAGTTGATGATGTTGAGCAGGCCGAAGATCACCGCGAGGCCGAGCGACAGCATCGCGTAGAACGCGCCGTTGATGAGGCCGATCAGCAGCTGGCCGTAGAGGGCTTGCATTAGAGCGCCGCGGGACTTGCATTGCCCGAGCGCCGAGGGGATGGCGCCCGGGCAACGGATCATGCCTAGTTGACGAGCGGGCAGCCCCCGTCCTTCAGCGGACGGAACGCCTGGTCGGCCGGGATCGTGGCGCGGACCTTGTAGTAGTCCCACGGGCCCTTCGACTCCGAGGGCTTCTTTACTTCGAACAGGTAGACCGGGTGGATCTTGCGGCCGTCGGCACGGACCGTGCCCTTGCCGAACAGCGGATCGTCGGTTGGCAGTTCCTTCATCTTGGCGACGACCTTGGTGCCGTCGTCGGTCTTCGCCGCTTCCACTGCCTTCAGGTAATGCAGCACCGACGAATAGACGCCGGCGTGCGCCATCGTCGGCATTGCCCCCTTGTGCAAAGCGCCGAAGCGCTTGGACCACGCCCTGGTCTGGTCGTTGAGATCCCAATAGAACGATTCGGTCAGCAGCAGCCCCTGCGCGGTGTTCAGCCCCAGCGCATGCACGTCGGTGAGGAAGACGAGCAGCCCTGCGAACTGTTGGCCACCCTTGGTGATGCCGAACTCGGCGCCCTGCTTGATCGCATTGGTCGTGTCCGCGCCGGCGTTCGCCAGGCCGATAACCTTGGCCTTGGATGCCTGCGCCTGCAGGAGGAAGCTCGAGAAATCCGCGCTCGGGAACGGATGCCGGACCTTGCCCAGCACCTTGCCGCCGTTCTTCAGCACGACCGCTTCCGTGTCCTTCTCGAGCGCGTGGCCGAACGCGTAGTCGGCGGTAAGGAAGAACCACGTGTCGCCGCCGGTCTTGACGATTGCGCTGCCCGTGCCGTTCGCCAGCATCCACGTGTCGTAGGTCCAGTGGATGGCATTCGCGTTGCACGCCTTGCCGGTCAGGTCGGAGGTCGCGCCTGTGGAAACCAGAAGCGCCTTGCCCTTCTGCTTGGTCACCTCGTTCACCGCCAGCACCACCGATGACGTCGGCACATCGACGATCACGTCCACCTTGTCAACGTCGTACCACTGGCGCGCGATGTTCGACCCGACGTCGGGCTTGTTCTGGTGGTCGCCCGCCACGATCTCCACCTTCATGCCTTTGGCCGCGGCGCCGAAGTCCTCGACCGCCATCTTCGCGGCGACCACCGAGCCGGGTCCGGCAAGGTCCGCGTAGGTCCCGGACTGGTCGTTCAACACGCCGATCTTGATGACGCCGTCGGAAATCTGAGCGTGGGCCGCGCCCGCCCCGAGGGCGGCAACGAGGGCCAGGCTCAGGAGCGTGGGTTTCGTGGTGTACATGGTTGAGTCTCCTCCTGGTCGGTGAAAAATGCGCGCCGGCTGCAGCGCGCGGGTTCGAAAATCTATCCGGGCGTCAAACGCCGAGATACTCGTGCAGCTTCCCCATGTTGCGATCGAGCTCCGCGTTGGGGATCATGTCGACGACGCGGCCGTGGTCCATCACGTAGTGGCGGTCCGCGACGGTCGCCGCGAACCGGAAGTTCTGCTCGACCAGCAGGATCGTGAAGCCCTGCGCCTTCAGCTTCGCGATCGTGCGCCCGATCTGCTGCACGATCACGGGGGCGAGACCCTCGGTCGGCTCGTCGAGCATGAGAAGGCGTGCGCCCGTGCGCAGAATGCGGCCGATCGCTAGCATCTGCTGCTCACCACCCGAAAGCTTCGTTCCCTGGCTCTTCAACCGCTCCTTCAGGTTCGGGAACAGCTCGAAGATCTGCGTCAGCGAAAGGCCCCCGTCGCGCACTGCGGGCGGCAGCAGAAGATTCTCTTCGACGTTCAGGCTCGCGAAGATGCCGCGCTCCTCGGGACACCAGGCGATGCCGAGCCGCGCGATCCGGTTCGACGGCAGCTTCGTGATCTCGCGTCCCTCGAAGGTGATCGAGCCCTCGCGCCGCGGCACGACGCCCATGATCGACTTCAACGTCGTCGTCTTGCCCGCGCCGTTGCGTCCCAGCAGCGTCACGACTTCGCCCGCGCCGACCTCGAAGGCGACCCCGTGCAGCACGTGCGATTCCCCATACCAGGCGTTGAGCTCGCGCACGGCAAGCAGAGGAGCCGCGCTCGCCGCGGGTGCGCCCGTCCCATGCGCCGTCGCGCGATCGTCAGGCATGAACCGATCCGAGGTACGCCTCGATGACGGCGGGGTGTTTCGACACCTGCGCGTAATCGCCCTCGGCCAATACCTCGCCGCGCGCCAGCACCGTGATAAGGTCGGACAGCGTCGACACGACCGACAGATTGTGCTCGACCATCAGCACCGTGCGATTCGCGGCGACTTTCCGGATCAGCGCGGTAATGCGCCCGACATCCTCGTGCGTCATGCCTGCCGTCGGCTCGTCGAGGAGCATCATCTCCGGATCGAGGGCGAGCGTGGTGGCGATCTCGAGCGCACGCTTGCGACCGTAGGGCAGCTCGACCGCCTGCGTGCCTGTGAATTCGGTCAGACCGACCGCCTCGATCAGCTCTTGCGCGCGGTCATGGTGCCGGGCGAGTACCTTGTCGGAACGCCAGAAATCGAACGAATGGCCGTGGCGACGCTGCAGTGCGATGCGGACGTTCTCCAGCACCGTAAGCTTGGGAAACACCGCCGAGATCTGGAACGAGCGCACGAGACCCATCCGCGCAATGGCCGCGGGCCTCGCGCCGGTGATCGCCCGGCCCTTGTAGGAGATCTGGCCGCGCGTCGGCGTCAGGAAATGCGTGAGGAGGTTGAAGCACGTCGTCTTGCCCGCCCCATTGGGGCCGATCAGCGCGTGGATCGTGCCGCGGCGTACGCGCAGGTCCACGTTCTTGACCGCGATGAAGCCCTTGAACTCCTTGGTGAGCCCCCGCGTTTCCAGAATGATGTCGTCGGCCATCCGGCACCGGCGCTCCCGGCGCCCGGTTTCGCTGCAATTGATGTGGGAGACATTATGCGAAACGCCCGCGTGAATGGCAATGGAAAGCCGCGGGCGTGGCTTGCGCGTCGCTTCCTCGGTACTCGATGCAGACCCGGTGTGCGCGCCGCTTCCTCCATACTCCATGCGTGGGCGGCGCGCGCGCCGCTTTGGTCAGTACTCGATGCGCGCATGGTACGTCGCCTGCGCGGCCACCCGTGCCTCACCAAGCGTCCGGATGCCGCGCTCGCCAAGCAATGGAATCATGCGCAAGAACACCTCCCCGGTCATGATCGCGTCGCCGAGCGCCGTGTGCCGCCCGATCGAACTGACGCCCATCCGCTCGGCGATCGCTTCGAGGCGGTGGGCATCGGCATCGGGCTGCAGCACCGCCGAAAGCAGGAGCGTGTCGAGCACGGGCTGCGTGAAGCGGACGCCGGTAGCGGCTTCCTTCAAGCGCAGGAAACGCATGTCGAACGCCGCGTTGTGCGCGACGAGCACCGTGTCCTCGCAGAACTGCGAGAATGCCGGCAGCACCTTGTCGATCGTCGGCTGATTCTGAAGCATCGGGGTCTCGATCCCCGTGATCCGCGTCGCTTCGGCGGTCATGTCGCGCCCCGGGTCGACCAGCTGCTCGAACACTTCGTTTTGCAGCAGGCGTCCGTTGACGATCCGCACGGCGCCGATCGAAACGATCTCGTCGCCTTGCGACGGCTGCAAACCGGTCGTTTCGGTGTCGAAGACCGTATAGCTCAATGCCGAAAGCGGCCGGTTGTCCTGCTCCGGCGTCTGCCCCGGCTGATGGAACAGGTCGAAGTCGTAGAATTCCGGACGGCTTGTCACCTCGGTCGTTGCAGGCAGGAGAGCCTCCTCAGGCTTCGTCACCGGAATGGCAATCCGGAAGAACTCGCGGTGAGAAGGCTTGTGGATCTGGTACCAGATCTCCGCGTTGTGGCGTTCGACGATCTGCTTTAGCGTCAACGGGCACGCCTCGCCGCCGAGTTCCATCGAGTCGGTCTGCCACGACATCGTGGTCTCGGAGCCTAGCGGCGCTCCGGTCCAGATGAGGTCGAGGTGGGCGAACGCGCCGGCGGGCTCGAGCGCGAAGCGGATTTCGCGGATGCCGAACTCCTCCCGCAGGCGGCTCACGATATAGCTGATGCCCTGCATGAGCGAATAGCTGTCGACGCTGAGCCAAATCGATTCGTCGACGGTCTCGAGCTTCGTCGGCAGTCCGAGCCTCGACTCGATCCGCCGGCGCGCGGCAGCGATGAGGTCGGCACCACGCATGTCCTCGAGCGGCCACTCGGTGCGCAATGAATCCGCGAACTCGTTCACCGTCTCGTCGAGCTTCGCACTCAGGCGCTGCGCTTCGTCGCCGATGATCTCGATGAACCGGCCCTGCGCCTCCTTATCCATCTCGGGAAATGCGGCAATTGCCTCCACCGCGGCACGAACGCTGCCCAGAGAAGCGCGGGTTCCCTGCGTCAATGTCTGCAGCAGCAGGTCGCGGCGATTTCCGGATTCGATCCGCCGGGTGATGTTGTCGAGGACCAGCACGAAGCCCGTAATGGCGCCGATGGTCCCTGCCTGCGAGGCATCCGTCGCCGGTCCGTGGACCGGCGCCATCTGCACGCGTACCAGTTGGCCCGCCGGTGCCGTCGTGACGAAGTTCGCCACCGCGTTGCGCGTTCCCTGGCGCTGCCGGTCCGCAATACTCTCCAGCGCGTGAATGATGAGGTTGCGGTCGAAGATCGCGAATATCGAGCGTCCCAGCCCGACGAGGCTGTGCGCCTTGCCCACGTTCGCGGCGCCGTCGAGCGGCTTGCGCAGCAGCTGCATCGCGCGCGCGTTGTAAAGCAGGATGCGCCCCTCGACGTTGCACATCACCACGCTCTGCGCGAGCTCCGACATCAGTGCCGCCAGACGGTTCTTTTCCTCCTCGAGGCGCGCGTTCGCCTCGCGAATGCGCTTGTCCACGTCCTGCTGGAGCAACTCGCGCGCCTCGGCGATGCCGTTGACGTCCGCGGCGAGCCGTTTCATCTCGACCGAGCCGCGCGGCGGCGCTCGGTGCGCGGGATTCGCCGTCAGCATGATGCGGGCGTCCTCGGAGAGCTTTCTCGGCGCCGCGATGTAGCGGCGAAACAGCGCCTGGAGGATGAACACGAGGGGGGCGAGCAGCAGCAGCGAAATCAGGATCACGTGCGGCGCCCGGTCCGTGAGAATCTGCACGAGCGGTTCGCGTTCCCGCGCGGTGAGGTCCGCCCCCACCAGCAGCGCGGTGGCGGCGATCGCCGAGAGTACGAGGCCCCACGCGGCAAGCAGCGCGAGGCCGAGGCGGATCCGGTCCGACACGTCTATTCGCCGAGCATCGAGCGGACCTTCTCGACCAGGTCGCGGGTGGAGAACGGCTTGGTCACGTACGCGTCCGCACCCACGGCCAGGCCCTTGTTCACCTCGATCTCGCGGCCCTTCGCGGAAAGCATGATGATCCGGATTCCCTGCCACGCGGCATTCTCGCGGACGCGCTGGCAGACGTCATAGCCGCTCATGCGCGGCATCATCACGTCGAGCAGGATCAGGTCCGGCGCGAACTCGGCCACGGCGGCGAGCGCGGCCTCGCCGTCGTTGACGACCTTGACGACGTAACCTTTCTGCTTCATGACGAATTCGAGCGTGAACACGATATTGGGCTCGTCCTCGACGATCAGTATTTTCTTTCCCACCTTTCCTCCTGCGCCGTGAGGGTGCTTCCTCCGGGTTTCCGTCCGTCGCGTTTCATTTGCCGCCCGCTTCCTCGGCTGCTTCGCGATCCGGTTCCGCCTGCCGCGCCAACGGCAGTTCGAAGATGAAGGTCGCCCCGCGGCCCGCTTCGCTCTCGACCCAGAGCCGTCCGCCGAGGTGCTCGACGATCTGCCGGCTGATCGGCAGCCCCAGCCCCGTACCCTGCGGCTTCTCCGTCATCGTATTTCCGGCCTGGCGGAACTTCTCGAAGATGATTCGCTGGTCTTCACTGGCGATGCCCGGTCCGTTGTCGCTGACCGCGACGCGCAGCATCGCGTCCCGCCGGCCCAATGCAACGGTGACCCGCCCCTCGTTGGGCATGACAAACTTGGCCGCGTTCGACAGCAGATTGACCAGCACCTGAACCAGCCGGTCGCGGTCGCCATTGACCGGCGGTACCCGGTCGGGAAGGTGCGCCTCGAGGGTGACGTTCCTGGCGCGGAACAGTTGCCGCGTCGCATCCAGCGAATCCGCGATGACGGACCCGAGGTCGATCTCGGCCACGTGCCATTCGGCGCGCCCGGATTCGAGCTTGGCCAGATCGAGCACCTGATTGATGAGCCGGGTGAGGCGCTCGCTTTCCTGGATGACGATCGCCAGAAACGCCTGCCGCTCTCCGGCACCGAGCTGGGGGTTGTCGTGCAGGACTTCGGCCGCGCTGCGGATCGCCGTCAACGGCGTGCGCAGCTCGTGGGTCACCGTGGAGATGAAGTCGTCCTTCAGTCGATCGAGCTCCTGCAGCCGGTCGTTGGCGGCGCGCAGCTCGTTGGTGGCCGCAATGAGCTCCTGCGATTTCTGCTTCAGTTCGTGGCTGTACGCGATGACCTGCGAGGCCTCGTCGAGCATCGACCGAACCTCGTCGACGGACAGCTCGTCCTCGCGTACGGTGGAAGCGACCATGATCCGCGCCGACGCGCCGCCGATGGCCCCGGCGAGCTCCGTTTCGGCGAACTGCACGAGGCCGGCATCGGCCGGCATTACGGAAATGGACGCGAAGCCACGCCGCGTGGCGTGCTCGGACAGCGCCGCGTCGGCGCGCTCCGGCCCAAGAAACCGTGCGAGCAGCGCCTTCAAGTCCGGCAGCGAGGCCGTTCCCTTCCACAAATGCACGTCGGCAACCTCGCCGTCGCGCCGGAACACGTCGACGAAGCGCGCCGCCTGCGCCTGCTCGGCCACGCTTTGGCGCGTAAGCGCAGACACGGCGACGTACGCACCGACATTGGCGAGCATGCTCCACAGCATCGCGTGCGTTATGTCGTTCAGGCCCTCGAGTCCGAACAGCGCGTACGGCTTCAACAGCGCAATGCCCAGCGGCCCGTCCTGCAGGAAGCCGATGGGCAGCCAGCCGGATTTGGCGAAGGAAGGCAGCAACAGGGTGTACAGCCATACGGCGAAGCCGGCGAGGAGCCCGGCGAGCGCGCCGGCGCGGGTAGCGCCTTTCCAGTAGATCCCGCCGATGGTCACCGGCGCGAACTGTGCCACCGCGGCGAACGAGATCAATCCGATCGCGACGAGCGCGTAGGCTTCGCCAGCCAACCGGAAATAGAGATAGCCGAGGAGCACGATGCCGACGATTGCTCCACGCCGGATGCCGAGCAGGACGCCGGTGAGGTTCTGCCGCTCGACCAGCCCCATCCACCGGATGCGCAACAGCACCGGCATCACCAGGTCGTTGCACACCATCGTCGAGAGGGCGATCGTCTCCACGATCACCATGCCCGTCGCGGCGGAAAGCCCGCCGATGAACACGAGCAGCGCGAGCGCCTCCTGCTTCTCGGCCATGGGCAGGGTGAGGACGAAAGTGTCCGGATCGACCCCGGCCGCGTCGAAATGCATGACCCCACCGAACGCGACCGGCACGACGAACAGGTTCATCGCCAGCATGTAGAGCGGGAAGAGCCAGATCGCCTTGCCGACGTGGTTCTCGTTGACGTTCTCGACGACCGCGATCTGGAACTGGCGCGGCAGGAACACGATGGCGAACATCGAGAGCAGTGTCAGCCAGGCCCAGTTGGCGTAGCTGCCCGCAACTCCGCCCAGCGGCGCGAAAAGCGCGGCAAGCTTCGGATGGTGCAGCGGCGCGCTGAAAGATGTCGGCCAGGCCATTGTAGATCCCGTAGGTCACGAACGCACCCACGGCGAGAAAGGAAACCAGCTTGACGATCGACTCGAACGCGATCGCCGCCACCAGACCCTCGTGGCGCTCGGAGGCATCGAGATGCCGCGTCCCGAACAGGATCGTGAACGTTGCGAGCAGGAGAGCCATCCAGAACGCCGTATCCTCCTGCACCGGCACCGTCGCGCGCTGGGCGGACAATACGACGTCCGGGTACTGGGCAAGGATGGTGTAGCTGTGGGAGATGGCCTTGAGCTGCAGCGCGATGTAGGGGAGAACGCCGATCACCGCGATGATGGTGACGAGCCCGGCCAAAAGCGCGCTCTTGCCGTAGCGGGACGAAACAAAGTCGGCAAGCGACGTGATGCGGTTCGTCTTGCTGATGCGGATGATCTTCCTGATCACCAGCCACCACAGCGCCATCATCAGCGTCGGTCCGACATAGATCGGCAGGAAGCCCACACCGTCCCCGGCGGCGCGGCCGACGCTTCCGTAGAACGTCCATGCCGTGGCGTACACGCCCAGCGACAGTGCGTAGATGTATGGATTGGCGATGATCGAGCGGCCACGGTCGGCCCGGTGATCGCCGTAGTAGGCAATGGCGAACAGCACGCCGAGGTAAGCCAGCGCGATGGGGATGATCACCCAGCTCTGGAGCATGGCAGTCCCGCGCGGTTCCGGCGACGGGACTAGCGCGAACGCTCGATCACCAGCGCGGCGAGGCCGATGAGCAACGCCCACGCGCCGAAGATGTAGACGTACAGCACCGGAATGCCGGCGATGTCCGTTGCCCGGTTGAACAGCGCCAGCAACGGATAGTTGAACAGGATCACGCCAAGCAGGAACACGACCACGAGCCGCTGCCCCTTTATCGCAGATCGAAGCATCGAACGCTCTCCTCCTCGGGTCGACTTCCGCGTCGTGTCGTTGCGCACGGCTCCATGTTAGGGCCTGTCCCTTCTAAAGGCGATAGGACATGCGCAGCCGTTCCTGGACCTGTTTCGCCTGACGAAAGGCTTCCTTCAGCATCCGCTGGTCGATCTCGTTGAGCATGTTGGGATCGAGGCGATTGGGTTTGCCCGCCACGCTCGGCTGGTCCTGCTGGCGCAACCGCAACAGTTGCAGGAACTGAAACGCCTCGACTGTCGCATCGACGTGCCGGCGCGCGACGTGCAGGCGCTCGCCGGCGTGCCGGAGCCGCGCGGCCGTCCCCGTGTCGGGGATGCCCAGCGCGAGTGCGAAGACCCGGGCACAGTCCACGAATAGCCGCGTACCGCGGGTCTTGAGGTCGAGCGTTCCCTTGGCACCGGGCTCGTCGTCCACCACGAACGTGCGGATCAGTCCCAGCGGCGGCTCCACGTCGAGCGCGTTTTGCACCATGAAGCGCAGGAACATCGGATTGGCCTGCGTATAGCCGAACAGCCATTCGCGCAGTGCGTCACATAGTGTGGTATTGCCGAAAAGGGGACGAAAATCGAAGACGATGTTCGCGTTGAGCAGCGCCTGCGGCGTCGGCTCCCGGATCCAGGCCAGGAACTTGTCCTTCCATTCGTCCATCGACCTGCAGAGGTCCGGGTTGCTCGCCATCACGTTACCCGAGCACAGCGGGAATCCCAGCGCATCAAGGGCGGCGTTGACCTCGCGCGCGAAGGCGAGGAGCCGCGCACGCCGCGGCGGCGCGTCCGTCGCGTCGGCAGCCGAGAACAGCAGCGCATTGTCCTGGTCGGTCGCGAAGGTCTGCTCGCCACGCCCGTCGCTGCCGAGCGCGAGCCAGCACCAGTCGATATCGGACAGATCGTGTCGCCGCAGCACGAGCTCGATCGCGCGGCGCGACAGCGCGTCGTTGAGCGCGGTGATCGTCCGCGTCAGCGTCTCGGCGCCCACGCCCTGGGCGAGCAGGTTCTGCGTCAGCCGATGGATGTCCTCGCCCACGCGCTGCAATGCCTCGATCGTCTCGGCGGCGTGCAGTTCCTCGTGCACCTGCCGCAACGTGACCCGCTGGAGCGCGAACAGATCGCGTTCATTGACGACGCCGCACAGGCGGCCGTTGTCGACGACGACAAGTTGCCGGACGCCACGCTCGGCCATCACGTGCATCGCCTCCGACGCCGTCGCCGATGCGGGCAGCGTCACCAGCGGGGTCGTCATGACGTCGGCCACCGGAGCATCGAGCCCGCGCCCGGGCAGCACCACGCGGCGCAGCAGATCGACGAGGGTGAACATCCCGACCGGGGCATCGTCGCGACCGAGCGCGATGATGGTGCGTACCTTCGCGTCAGCCATCTGTTGCGCCGCCGTCCGCAGCGTCGCCGTCGCCGCGCACGCGACCGGGGCGTTGCGAACCAGTTCCGCGAGTGGGCGCGTCAGAAGCTGCTGCTCGGCGGCCCGCTGGCTGTACTGGCTGTACAGACTCTCGAGCGACTGCCTGAGCGTCTCGGTGATCGCCTGCGTGCAATAGCGCTCGAATTCCGGCGACGCCTGCCGCAGCTCGAGGAAATCATCACGCGCGAGCAGGTAGCAGGCCGTGTCCTTGAGCGCGGAGAAGACCTTCGTCGTCGTGCCTCCGGCCGAGAGCGCGCCAACCGGGAAAAGCTCGCCCGGGCCGAGCGTACGGTCGGGATCAGCCTGGGTATTGTCGGGCCGGCTGCCGACCAGCCCGCGCTGAACGATGTGCAGATTCGTGACCGGACCGCTGTGGGTGCCGAGGATCGTCGTGTCCTTCGCGAATTGCGCATACGTCAGCCGCGGCACGAAGAACGCCAGCGCGGCGTCGCTCATCCGATTGAACGGCGTGTAGTGACGGAGAAATTCCGTCGTCGCGTCGGCGGTGGGGGACCGGGCTGGCATGTCACTCGAGCGCGGCGGCGGCGCTGCAATCGCTCTCGCTAGCGTAAGCAGTCGGTGCCGCCCGCGCAAGCAAGGACCCCCGCTCGCGGCAGGGGTCCTTGCGCTGCATCAACAGTCAACGTTCAGTGCGCGACAGCCTTGGCCGCCAGGATGCCGGTGTTCTGACGGACGTAAAGCTCGTCCCACATGTCGTCGGCGCGCTTGTCACGGTAGAGCAGCGAACCGATGATCACCGCAAGGAAGCCCAGCGGGATCGAAATCAGGCCCGGATTGCGCAACTCGAACCACGGCTTCTCGAGGCCCACCATCGACGTTTCGTCGCCTTTGAACCTGTCGAGCGTGCCCTTTGCCGTCACCAGGTCCTTTTCCGCTCCGGTGAGCGACTTGCTGACCGCGGCCTTGGCGACATCGTCCGCCGCCTTGCCGAGGTCGGCCTTGAGCGCCTCGATCTTGGCCGGCGACGCATCGACGACCTTCTGCGCCGCTGCCTTCAGCGCCTTCGGGTAGGTCATGTTCGGCGAGACCAGCACCAGCGCGATGGCGGTCAGCGTGCCGACGATCATGCCAAGCACGATGCCGCCCGTATTGCAGCGCCGCCAGTAGAGCGTCAGGAGCACGCACGGGAAGTTGGCCGAGGCGGCGACTGCGAACGCCAGTGCAACCAAGTGAGCGACGTTCTGCCCTTTCGCCGCGATGCCGATTGCGATGGCCATGGCGCCGACGATCACGGTGGCGATCCGGGCCGCCCTCACCTGTTCCTGTGGCGAAACGTGCTCCTCGCGGATGACGCCGACATAGAGGTCGTGCGCCATCGCCGATGCCGCGGCAAGCACGAGGCCCGCGACAACGGCGACGATCGTGGCGAACGCCACGGCAGCGACGAATGCCAGCATGAAGTTGCCCAGCAGCGAATCGGCTCCGCCTCCCAATGCCTGCGCGAGCAGCGGCGCCGCCATGTTCCCGCCGGGATCGATCGCCCGGATCTGATCGGCACCGACCTTCATCGCCGACCCCATGCCGAGAAACAACGTCAGCACGTAGAAACCGCCGATGATCGCCATCGCCCAGATAACGGACTTGCGCGCCGCCTGGGCCGTCGGCACCGTGAAGAAGCGCATCAGGATGTGCGGCAGGCCCGCCGTCCCGAACACCAGCGCCATGCCGAGTGAAATCTGGTCGATCGGGGCCTTGAAGAGCAGGCCCGGCTCGAGGAAGCGCGTGCCAAGCTCCGTCGGCGTCATGTTCTTCGCTCCGTCCCCCAGGATCTGCGCCACGCGCGCCTGGATCTTGGGGTCGGCGATCACATTGTTGAGAAAATCACCGAAGAACCCGTATTGCGACCACACCATGATTACCAGCACGATCGAGGCCGTCACCAGCAGGATTGCCTTGATGATCTGCACCCAGGTCGTCGCGACCATGCCGCCGAACAGTACGTACCCCAGCATCAGCACACCGACTACCACCACCGAGACTTCGTAATCGATGCCGATCAACGTCTTCACCAGCACGCCGCCGCCGACCATCTGCGCGGTCAGGTAGAACGTCGAAACGGTGATCACCGAGATCGCGCCGACGATCCGTGTCGCCCTTGGATTGTTGCGGTACGCAAGAATGTCGGCGAGCGTGTATTTGCCGATGTTGCGACAAGGCTCGGCGATCACCAGCAGCACGGTGATGTACGCGACCAGCCAACCCACCGAATACATGAAGCCGTCGTAGCCCCAGATCGAGATGAGGCCGGCGATGCCGAGAAACGACGCGGCCGACAGGTAATCGCCGGCGATGGCCCAGCCGTTCTGCAGGCCGGACACGCCGCCACCGGCCGTGTAGAAATCGGCCACGTTCTTGACGCGCTTGGCGGCAAGATATGTGACGAACATCGTGACGCCGATGATGGCGCCGAACACGGCAAACGTCAGCCACTGCCATTTGGCCGCGACGGCGCCTTGCGCCAGCGCGGGGTTGGCCACAGCCGCGAGCGCGACGGCGCCAGCGGCAAGAGCAAGACGACGTGAGTTCATTTGCGACCCCCGTATTTCTTTTCCACGTCCTTGACGATCTGGGCCGCCTCCGTGTCGAACTCGGCGTTGGCCTTGTGCGCGTAGTAGAAGGCGATCCCCCACGCCACGACGAATTCCGACATTGCGAACAGAATGCCGACATTGACCGGGCCGAAAACCTTTATCTTGAACAGGTCCTGGAAATACGCGGCGCCGATGGGGAGCAGGAAGTAGTAGACCACGGAGAAGACCATCAACCCCCAAAGGAAGGCCATCTTCTTCCGGTGCAGCGCGTGAAACCGCGGGTCGGCGACGACCGCCTTCCAGTCCATCTGTGTCATTTCTGCCATGTTCCCCTCCCGTAGATGTCGACCCGCGCCGGCAACGAACCGCGCAACCGCGCGTCCGGCATTTCCTCACGAAACGCAACCGTAGCCAAAATCGCGCGCAAGCGCCCGTTGCCGCGCACCGCCGCCGCAACTTTACTTGGCGCGGTGTCCGATGTCTGTCTTCCGCCGGACATTCTTCCATGCCCCGGTGCAGCGGCCGGGGCCAACTTGAGGAAACCGTCGAGCGGCACCTGACAGGGCCGCGCCCGCTTGGCCCCAGCGTAGACCATGCGCCTTCGTGTCCGCGACCTTGCGCATCCCCCGTGGTCCCTCGCACCGGAATTGCCGAAAGAGCGTACGCGGGTGCTGGTGGGCGCGCAAGCGCAGACTTCGACTGCGGAGGCATCGACGCATGCGGCTCAAGAAGACCCGGCCTACTCTGGCGAGGTGCGAATTCCGCTGAAGACGCTGCCGCCGATGCCGCTCGAGAGCGCAAGGTGATCGCGCGGCGAGCGGCATTCGAGCTCGTGCCGAACTCGATCATCAACGTCGCCCCCCGAAAACAGGCCCAGGAAGACCGCGATCGCCAACGGCCGGCTCGCGATCGAGCAGGACGGCAACCACCGCAATTCGTCACCGACGTGTCGCAGGTGACCTTCAGCGGCGCGCAGGCGGCGAAGCGAGGGCAGGAGATCCTCTACATCACCGAGCGCTGCGTTTTCCGGCTCGGCGATGGTGCATTGACGCTCGCCGAGGTAGCGCCCGGCATCGACATCGAGCGCGACAGCCTGAGCCTGCTCCCATTCCGGCCGCGCGTGGACTCGCCCGCGCTGATGGACGCTGCGATATTCGATCCCGCGCCGATGCGGTTGCGCGAACGAATGCTAGACGTTCATAGCGACGATCGGCTCTCCTACGACCCGGAGTCCAACACGGTATTCATGAATTACGCGGGCATGCGCGTGCGGAACCGAGTCCGACCCGGACGATCCTGGACGCCGTGGACCGGCTGCTTGCACCGCTTGACAAGCGGGTGAACTCGGTCGTCAACTACGACCGCTTCACCGTCGACGACGACCTGACCGCCGCCTACATGGACGCGGTCAAGTACGTCGAAGAGCGCTATTACCGCAAGGTCACGCGTTACACGAACAGCGGTTTCCTGCGGTTGAAGCTCGGCAAGGAGCTCGAGAGCCGCCGCCTCTCCTCGCGGGTGTTCGAGTCGGCCGCCGAGGCGCGGCGCAACCCGTCCTCGCAGGTTGATGGACGGCGTCGCGAGTCAGACGTCCCAGCGCGGCGCGCGCTTCTCGATGAACGCGCGCACGCCCTCGGCGGCGTCGTCGCCCAGCATGTTGCAGGTAATCGCCCGGCTCGCGGCCGCATAGGCCTGCGGGAGCCGCGCCTCGAGCTGCTCGTAGAACAGCGCCTTGCCGGCCGCGCAGACCGCCCGCGGCTTCGAAACGATCAAACCGATCAGGCGCGCGAGCTCCGCGTCGAGCTCGGTCGGCGGCACGACGCGGTTGACGAGCCCCCAGTCGAGCGCGGTTGCCGCGTCGATGAACTCCCCGGTGAACAGCATCTCGAAGGCCCGCTTGCGCGAAACATTGCGGGACACCGGAACCCCCGGTGTCGCGCAGAACAAGCCGAAGTTGATTCCGGAGGTCGCGAATCGCGCATCGGTGGACGCGACGGCCAGATCGCACGCGGCGACGACCTGGCAGCCCGCCGCGGTGGCGATGCCGTGGACGCGCGCGACGACCGGCTGCGGCAGCGACTGCATCGTCAGCATCACGCGGCTGCAGCGCTCGAACAGATCACCGACGAACGCCTCGGTGCGGTTCGCCATCATCTCCTTCAAGTCGTGTCCGCCGGAAAACGCGCTGCCGGCGCCAGCGATGACCACGGCGCGAACCGACGGATCGACGGCAATGGCATCGAGCTGCGCCTGGAGCGCGACGAGCATGTCGTGCGAGATCGCATTGAACTGGCGCGGACGGTTCATGGTCAGTCGGGCGACGCCGCCTTCGTCGGTGCGCAACAGCACGGGCGCTGGCTCGACGCGCGCAGCCAAGGCCTGTTGATCGGGTGCGTTCATGAAATCCTCCCTGGTCTACTCGATCGCGCTCGCGGACTTCGCCTTCTCGCGCAGCACGAACTTCTGGATCTTGCCGGTCGACGTCTTCGGCAACTCGCCGAAGATCACGCGCTTGGGCGCCTTGAAGCGCGCGAGATGCTCCCGGCAGTGCTCGATGATCTCGGCCTCGGTCGTCGCTGCACCGGGCTTGAGCTCGACGAATGCGCACGGCGTCTCGCCCCATTTCGGATCGGGCTGCGCGACGACCGCCGCCGCCAGGACCGCCGGATGCCGATACAGCACGTCTTCCACTTCGAGCGAGCTGATGTTTTCCCCGCCGGAGATGATGACGTCCTTGGAGCGATCCTTGATCTTGACGTAGCCGTCGTCCTGCATGACGGCGAGATCGCCGGAGTGGAACCAGCCGCCGGCGAAGGCCTCCGCAGTCGCTACCGGATTCTTGAGGTAGCCCTTCATCGTGATGTTGCCGCGGAACATGATCTCGCCCATCGTCGCGCCGTCCCACGGCACCTCGGCCATCGTTTGCGGGTCCATCACGGTCATCCCCTCCTCGGCCGTGTAGCGGACCCCTTGCCGGCCGTTGCGCTCCGTGCGCGCGCCGATGTCGAGCGCATCCCAAGCATCGTGCTTCGCGCACACCGCGGCCGGACCGTAGGTCTCGGTCAGACCGTAGACGTGGGTGATGTTGAATTTCATCCGCTCCATGCCTTCGATCACCGCGGCGGGCGGTGCTGCGCCCGCGACGAGACAGTGGACGACGTGGTCGATGTCCCGCTTCATCTCGGCCGGCGCGTTGATGAGCGTCAGGTGCACGATCGGCGCGCCGCAGTAGTGCGTCACCTTGTGGGTGCGAATCGCGTCGAAGATCGCCTGTGCCTCGACCTTGCGCAGGCACACGTTGACGCCGGCGTTGGCGGCCATCGTCCACGGGAAGCACCACCCGTTGCAGTGAAACATCGGCAGTGTCCACAGGTACACCGCGTGCCGCGGCATGCCCCAGTCGATGATGTTCGACAGCGCGTTGAGATACGCGCCGCGGTGATGGTAGACGACGCCTTTCGGATTGCCGGTCGTGCCCGAGGTGTAGTTGAGCGAGATCGCATTCCATTCGTCCGCCGGGTGCTGCCACGCGAACTCCGGGTTGCCGCTTCGAATGAAAGCTTCGTAGTCGTTCGACCCCGAGCCGCTTGCCGCCCGGCCCGAGCGGATCCACGATGTCGATGACCAGCGGCTTCGCATCGAGGCCCGCGAGCGCCTTTTCGATCGTCGGCGCGAATTCCGTGTCGGTGATCAGCACCTTGGCTTCGCCATGCTGCAGCATGAACGCGATCGCTTCGGCGTCGAGCCGGGTGTTGAGCGTGTTGAGGACGCCGCCCGTCATCGGCACGCCGAAGTGGGCTTCGTACATTTCGGGCGTGTTGGCAGCCATCAAGGCGACCGTGTCGCCGACCCCGATGCCCGCGCTCGCCAACGCGGACGCGAGCTGGCGGCATCGCGCGTAGGTTTCCGCCCACGTGTACCGCCGATCGCCATGCACGACGGCGAGATGGCGCGGGTACGTGTACGCCGTGCGCGCGATGAGCGACAGCGGCGTCAATGGCGTGTAGTTCGCGGCATTGCGGTCGAGATCGCGCTCGTAGGGATTGGATCGGGTCATGGCGGGCAGGAGGGTCGTCTTGCCGGCGGAAGGAACGCCGCGGAAGTGCAATCATACTGCGCCGGCGCATTTCCGAGACTTGCCCTGGGGTTGGCGTTCTCGTATGCTGCCCCGCGACCGCGACCGCGAACCAGGACCATGGGCCATCGACTATCCAAGATCGTCACCCGCACCGGCGATGCCGGCACCACCGGCCTCGGCGACGGCTCGCGCGTGACCAAGGACTCGGCGCGCATCGCGGCGATCGGCGAGGTCGACGAGCTCAATGCGGTCTTGGGACTGCTGCTGACCGAGTCGTTGCCGGAGGCGGTTGCCGCGTGTCTCACGAGCGCCCAGCACGATCTGTTCGACTTGGGCGGCGAGCTGTCGATACCCGGCTACTCGGCGGTGACCGACGAGCACGTCGCCCGACTCGAACAGGCGGTGGAGCACTTCAACGCCGACCTCGGGCCGCTCAAGGAATTCATCCTGCCCGGCGGCGTACGGGCCGCGGCGCTCGCGCATGTGGCGCGTACCGTGTGCCGCCGTGCCGAGCGCGCCGTCGTGCGGCTGGGAACGCTCGATCCGGTGAGCGATCCGACGCGCCGCTATCTCAACCGGCTCTCGGACCTCCTGTTCGTGCTCACCCGCGTACTGAACCGGGCCGCCGGCCGCGGCGACGTCTTGTGGCGCAAGAACCGCCCCGCCGGTGCGCCGTGACCTCCGTTCCGCCTGCGACGCCCCGGGAGACGAGTCCCCAATCCGACTTGCGGTCCGACGGACCACCTCGCCGCCCGACGCCGTGGTGGGCCCGATTGAATCTTTGGCGGGCGCTGGCGTTCGCGGGATTCGCGCTCGCCTTCGCCCTCGGCTGGACCATGCTTGCGCCGCGGTCCGATCGGCCGGACGAGCGAATCGTCGTCTCGCTGGGGGCGGAGGACGCGCAACCCGCGCTCATCGCCTCCGTCGACCGCAGCGATCGCTTTCTAACTGTGAAGGTGCTCGAGCAAGTCGTCCCGCGCCCGGGTTACGCACTCGAGTTATGGGCGCTGCCCGAGGGTAAGGAAGCACGTTCGCTCGGCCTCGTCCCGGCGTCGGGGCTCGCCCGGATCGCGCTGGGAGCGCCCGCCGGGATCACATTTCAGCACATCCCGAAGCTGGCGGTGAGCCTCGAGCCCACCGCCGGTGCGCCGCACGGCAAACCCACCGGCCCGCTCATCTATACAGGTGCGGTGCAGAAGCTCTATTGACCACGAAGGCGCCGCTGCCAGAGGCTGCGGCCAAGCTTGCGTCCGCCGCCCGCGTCCGGGCGGGGGTCCCGAATCTGCTCGAAAGCCGTTGCTTACGCCCGCCGTCCGACGACGTCGATGCGAGCGGGGCTGATGAGCACTTCGGTCGCCTTTGGCACCCCGGACTTCGACGCCAGCAGCACGTCGGTGGACTGGCCAGCGGGTGCGAGATGGGCGGGAGCCACAACACCGAGTGCGAGCGTGAGCACTGTCAAGGCGAGCGCCGCGACGACTAAATGCGGTCGAAACATCGAGGCTTCGCTGCGAAAGGCGTTCATGGTCGGCTCCTGATGGCCATGGATGCTACCCCGGCGGGCTCGCCGGCACAACCGGTTTGCCGATCCGGCTGCTTCGAATGCGACTTCCCGCTTGGGCGCTCCTGGCAAGCTGAATCCTGGGCGAGGACAAAGACCTGCTCAAGTTCTTCCTGCACCCGGCCCCGCCCATCACGTGGCGGAACCGTGGTTTTAGCGACACAAGGGCCCGACGGCATGTCCGGCCGTCAGGCGGGCGATCGAACCCTCTGGTCGATCGCGCCGAAAACCGAGCGCCCGGTCGCGTCATGCATTTCGATCCGCACTCGATCGCCGAAGCGCAGGAACGGCGTCGACGGCTGGCCGGCAAGCAGTGTCTCGACGGTACGTTGCTCGGCGATGCACGAGTAGCCGACGCCACCGACCGCCGCGGGACGCCCCGGTCCGCCCGCTTCCTTGTTGGACACCGTGCCCGACCCGATGATGCTGCCTGCCACGAGTTCGCGCGTCTTCGCGACATGGGCGATCAGCGTCGCAAAATCGAAGGTCATGTCGACACCGGCGTTCGGCCGACCGAAGAGCTGCCCATTGACGTGCGAGACCAGCGGCAGGTGCACCTTGCCGTCGCGCCACGCGTCCCCCAGTTCGTCGGGCGTGACCGCGACCGGCGAAAAACCACTCGCCGGCTTCGACTGGAAGAAGCCGAAGCCCTTTGCGAGCTCCGCGGGGATCAGATTGCGCAGACTCACGTCGTTGACCAGCATCAGCAGCCGGATGAAGTCTCCGGCGGCCGGCGCCGCAGTACCCATCGGCACGTCGCCGGTGACGACGGCGACTTCGGCCTCGAAGTCGATGCCCCAGGCCTCATCGGCGAGCACGATGTCGTCGCAGGCACCGAGCATGTGGTCGGACGCACCCTGGTACATCAACGGGTCGGTCCAGAACTCCGGAGGCATCGTCGCGCCGCGCGCGCGCCGGACAAGCTCGACGTGGTTCACGTAAGCGGAACCATCCACCCACTGGTAAGCCCGTGGCAACGGCGCCATCGCCATTCCGGAATCAAACGGCTTGGCGTCGGCAAGGCGCCCGGCGTTCAGTTCCGCCGCAATGGCGGCGAGCGCGGGCACGATCGCGTTCCAGTCGTCCAGCGCCGCCTGAAGCGTGGACGCGATCTCCGGCACCGCGACGCAATGCGCGAGGTTGCGCGAGACGACGACGAGCTGCCCGTCACGGGCGCCGTTTCTCAAGCTGGCGAGCTTCATCCGATGCGCCTCCGTGGTACGGACCGTCGCTTGGACCGACGGTGAAGTCTAGTGGCCCGGTCGCCGCTTCAGCGCGTAGCCGTCGGCCCGGTCTTCCATTTCCCATCCGGCTCTATGCAACTCCGCGCGCAGCCGGTCCGCTTCGGCCCAGTTCTTCGCGCGGCGCGCGGCCAGCCGGGCCTCGGCCCTGACCTTCACTTCGTCCGGAACCTGCTCCTCCTTCGGAGCCCACTTAGCGAGCCCAAGGCCGAGCACCCGGTCGAACACGAGCAACGTCGAACGCTTCACCCCCGACGCGAGATTGCCGCGCAGCACCTCCCACGCGACCGCGAGTGCCCGCGGGAGGTTGAGATCGTCATTGACCTCGTTCCCGAACCGTTCGACGCAATCGGCGTCCGCCGGTGCCGTCCCGGCGTTCCGCAGCGCGTACACACCATTGCGCATCCGGTCGAGCGCCGTCGCCGCAGCGTCGAGCGCGTCCCACGTGAAGTTGAGCTGACCGCGGTAGTGCGCCGTCAGGCACAGATAGCGATACGCCAGCGGATCGTAACCGCGCTCGACGAGCGAGGCGAGCCGCAGGAATTCGCCCGCGGATTTCGCCATCTTGGCATCGTTGAGCAGCAGGAAATAGCCGTGCATCCAGAAGTTGGCCAGCCGCGTTCCCACGCGGGCCTCGGTCTGCGCGATCTCGTTCGTGTGGTGGACCGGAATGTGATCCTCGCCGCCGCAATGGATGTCGAAATAATCGCCCAGGTACTTCTGCGCCATCGCGGAGCACTCGATGTGCCAGCCCGGAAAGCCCCGGCCCCAGGGACTGTCCCACTCCATCTGCCGCTTTTCGCCAGGCGGCGAGAATTTCCACAGCGCGAAGTCCGTCGCATGCCGCTTTTCCCCGAGCTCGACGCGCTTGCCCGCTTCCAGCCCCTTCACGTCCAGACGCGCGAGGTGGCCGTAGTCCTTCTGCTTCGCGGTATCGAAGTAGATGCCGTCCGTGGTCCGGTACGTGTAGCCGTTGGTCTCGATATCGGCGATGAAATCGATCTGCTCGCGGATGTGGTCGGTGGCTCGACACAGCACCGTCGGGGCCTCGATGTTGAGGAACTTCATGTCGACCAGGAACGCGTCGGTATACAGCTGCGCGATCTCCCACGCGGTCCTGCCGGTGCGGCGCGCCCCCTTCTCCATCTTGTCCTCGCCCGTATCGGCATCCGAGGTGAGGTGGCCGACGTCGGTGATGTTCATCACGTGTCTGACGGAAAAGCCGTTCCATTCGAGCACGCGCTTCAACACGTCCTCGAACAGGAAGGTCCGGAAATTCCCGATGTGCTGGTAGTCGTAAACCGTCGGCCCGCAGGTATACAGGCCGACCTCGCCTTGCGGATTGAGCGGCGCAAACGCGCGCAGCGTGCGCGAGTAGTTGTCGTAGAGCGTGAGCTTATCGGGCATGGATAACGCGCAACCTGCTCTTCAAAGCGCCTTCGCCATGACGAAATCGTCCATCACGTAGCCCTCGCCGATGTCGTTGACGACCGCCTCCCGGATGCCGAAGCCGTGCTTTTCGTAGGCGCGGATGGCCCGGGTGTTGCGCTTGTTCACGTTGAGGATCAGTGTCTTCGCCCCCGTCCCGCGAGCATCCTCGGCGACGCGCGCGACAAGGCGACCACCTATCCCGGACCGCTGCCGCGTCGGCAGGACGTAGAGCTTGTCGAGCTTCGCCTCGTGCGATTGCGTGGTGAGATACCACGCCGCGAATCCCGCCGGCTCGCCGTCCACGAGCGCCAGCAGCAGCCCGCGGTCGGACCGGTCGAGCAATTCGACGAGCGCCGCAGTCGAATAGCCCCGCTCGAGCATGTAATCGATCTGCGCTACCGTGATGATGCCGGGATAGTGCGCGTGCCAGATGACGTGGGCGAGCTCCTTGATCGCCGGTACATCGTCGCGGCAGGCTGGGCGCAGTTCGATCCTGGATGGGGTCGTCGGCATCGCATGCGGGAAATTCGCGTGCGAAAGGCCCGAAGCGTAGCACGACCGCGGGCGACCGACGGCTCGCCACATCCGCGACGTGCGGCCGGGAATCGCCGGGCGACACGGTAGAATTACGGCTTCGCCGCGCGCACCGCGCCGACACCGGGGCGCGACGAGAGCGCACCGTCCCCGCCTCCTCCCCGATGTCTCCCGCCTCGACCCTGCCGCCGACCCCAGTTCTGTGGGCGATCTTCGCGGTGATCGCGGTCCTGTGGTTCGTCAACCTGGACACGCGACGGCTCGTGCATCCGGACGAGGGCCGGTATGCCGAGATTGCCCGTGAGATGGCCGAGTCCGGCGATTGGGTCACGCCACGCATCAGCGGGGTGAAGTATTTCGAGAAGCCGCCGCTGCAATACTGGGTCACTGCCGCCGCCTATCGCACGTTCGGCGTGAGCGAGTGGACGGCACGACTGTGGCCGGCGCTGGCCGGCTTCCTGGCGGTGCTGGCGATCGCGCGCACCGGATACGCCCTGGGCGGCGCGACGCTGGGTGCGTTCGCGGGGCTCGCGCTGGCGGGAACGTTGTGGCATGCCGGGCTTGCCCAGATCGTGACGCTCGATTCCGGACTGTCGTTCTGGCTCGCAACCGCCTTCGGTGCGTTCCTGATCGCGCAGCGGTCCGAGACGAACGACCGCTCGCGCCGGGCGTGGATGTGGCTTGCGTGGGCGGCGCTCGCGGGCGCCTCGCTGTCGAAAGGCCCGGTCGGCCTCGTACTCGCGGGCGGTTCGCTCGTCGGCTATACCGCGATCACGCGCGACTACGCGGTATGGCGACGGTTGCACCCCGTCTCCGGGATCGCGCTGTATCTCGCATTGACCGCGCCGTGGTTGGTCGCGGTATCGGCCGCGAACGACGAGTTTCTGCATTTCTTTTTCGTCCACGAGCACCTGCAGCGATTCCTCACCACGGAGCATCGCCGAACCGGCGAGTGGTACTACTTCGTACCGCTGGTGCTGGCGGGTAGCCTGCCCTGGCTCCCGGTTCTCGCCTACGGAGTCCGGCGGGCGTGGCGCGAAGGCTTGCCCAACGCGCTCGGCTTTTCGTGGCAACGGTTCGCCCTCGTGTGGGCGGCGTTCGTGTTCCTGTTCTTCAGCGCGTCGGGTTCGAAGCTCCCGTCGTACATCCTCCCGATGTTCGCGCCATTGGCGCTCGTCACCGGCGTTCTCCTGCTTGCGCTGGACGACCGCACGCTCTTTCGCCTGACGCTGCCAGGCGCAGTGTTGGTGGTGGCACTCGCGTTGGCGCTGCTGCTCGGGTACGAACAGGTCGTCGCGCGCCTTGGAAGCGAGCGGCAGCCCGTCGGGACGCTGGTTGCGTTCGGGCCGTGGCTCAAGGCCGCCGTGGCCGTCGTGGCCGGCGGCAGCGTCGTGGCCGCGTTCGCGTTTCACCGCGCGTTGCGATTCTGGGGGGTGGCGGCGCTCGCGCTGTCGATGCTCGGTGGCCTCCAGGTCGCGGTTGCCGGGTTCGACGCGTTCAGCGCGACCCGGTCGACTTCGGCTATCCTCGGCTCCGCGCGGGCATCCGCGCCACTTGCCGCCGATGCGCCGTTCTACCAGGTTCAAATGTACGACCAGACGGCTCCGTTCTATCTAGGCCGCACGACGACGCCGGTCGCGTTTCGGGACGAGCTCGGCCCCGGAATCGACGCCGAGCCGGGGAGGCAGATTCCCACTCTCGCCGTATGGATCGCAACGTGGCAGGGACTGGCCGAGGGTTACGCGCTCCTGCCGCCCGAACTGCATACGAGGCTCGCGGCCGATGGCGTTCCGATGCGCGTGCTCGCACGCGACACGCGCCGCGTCGTGGTGAGCCGGCGATGAGCGACGCCGGGCCGCCCCAAGTCGCGAATCGCGCTGCGGCCCTGGCCGCAAGCGTGGTGGCTCAACCATGACCTACGCGGCGTTCGCCTTCCTGATGGCCGGCGTGCTGCTCAATGCCGGCGCGCAGCTGCTGCTGAAGGCAGGCACCAACGTGCTGGGCGTGCTCACGCTGACGCCGGAAAACTGGCTCGACGACGCTGGCGAAGATGGCGACGCAGCGGCATTTCGTGCTCGGTGCCGCGTGTTACGCGGCCTCGCTCGTCGTCTGGATACTCGGGCTCTCGCGGGTTCCCGTATCGGTGGCCTATCCGTTGCTTTCGGTCGGCTACATCGTCAACGCGATCGCCGCGCATTACCTGTTCGGCGAGACAGTGACCACGACGCGCTGGCTCGGCATCGGATTCATCGTTCTCGGCGTGTGGCTGGTCGCGAAGAGCTGACCGGCGCGGGATCCGTGATGAGCGCAGCGCCCTATCTGAAATTCGCCGGTCCCGTGCTCGACGAGGCGACGATCGCGGGCGTCGCCGATGTCCTGCGCTCCGGCTGGATCACGAGCGGGCCGTGGGTGCGGCGATTCGAGGCAGCGCTCTCGGCCTATTGCGGCGACCGTCCGGTGAAGGCGATGACCTCGGCGACCGCGGCCATCGAAGTCGCGTTGCAGCTCGCGGGCATCGGTCCGGGCGACGAGGTGATCACGTCGGCGCAGAGTTTCTTCACGGTGTTGAACATGATCGTCAAGGTCGGCGCGAAGCCGGTGTTCGTCGACTGCGACCTCGTCACGCGCAACCTCGATCTCGAACAGGTTGCGGCCGCGATCACGCCACGCACCCGGGCCATCGCTCCAACGCACTGGCCGGGGTCGCTCGTCGATCTCGACGCCCTCCACGCGCTCGCTCGACGGCACAGACTGCGCGTGATCGAGGACGCGGCGCTGGTGATGGGCTCGCGCTGGAAGGGTCGCAACGTCGGCGAGCTCGGCGATCTGGTCGCGTTCTCCTTCCATCCGAACAAGAACATGACGACGATCGAGGGCGGCGCGCTCGTCGTCAACGACCTCGACGAAGCCAACCGCGTCGACGCCCTTCGCTTTCACGGGATCGTCTACCTGTCCGACCGCACGCGCGACGTCGCCTTTCCCGGCGGCAAGTTCAATCTGCCCGACGTCAACGCGCGGATCGGCGTCGCACAGCTCGAGCGCCTGCCGGAGTTTCTCGCGCGTCGCCGGGCACTCGTCGATCGCTATTTCGAGCGCTTCGCGACCGATCCGCCGTGTCTGCTGCCGCCGCGTCCGCAGGGCGACGACGGCCATTCCTGGAACATGTTCTCGGTGCTCCTGCCGCTGGATCGCCTGACCCTCACGCGCAAGGATTTCCGCGATGCGCTCGATGCGCGCGGGATCGGCACGGGTGTATCGTACGAAGCGCTCCACCTCACCACGCTGGGGCGGCGCTACGGCTACCGGGAAGGGCGATTTCCCGGTGACCGAGCGGATCGCGCGCGAAACCGTCGCGCTTCCGCTGCATGCAGGAATGACCGACGCCGACGTCGACCGTGTGTGCGCCGCGGTGGCCGATGTCATGGCGGCTGCGCGCCTGATGAACGCCTCAGCTCACACGTTCGCACCCCCGGGGCGTCAGTGCCCTTCGAGCGGCCGAGCGGGCACTGACTGACCGGCGCGACAGCGCCGCCATGGAAAACGTGCAGCTGTCGGTCGTCATTCCGGTCTTCAACGAAGAGCCCGGGTTGCCGGCGCTTTTCGCTCGGCTTTATCCCGCGCTGGATGCGCTGGGCACGACCTACGAAGTCATCTTCGTCAACGACGGCAGCCGCGACCGCTCGGCGGCGCTGCTGCGCGAGCAGTGGCAGCGGCGCCCGGACGTCACCCGCGTCGTGCTGTTCAACGCCAACTTCGGGCAGCACATGGCAATCTTCGCCGGCTTCGAGCACTGTTGCGGCGAACGCGTCGTCACTCTGGATGCCGACCTGCAGAACCCCCCCGAGGAAATCGGCAAGCTGCTCGCGGCCATGGATGCCGGCCATGACTACGTCGGCGGCGTGCGCCGCAACCGCGAGGACACCTGGTGGCGCCGGCTCGCGTCGAAGGCGATGAACCGGCTGCGCGAGCGGACCACGCGCATCCGGATGACCGACCAGGGCTGCATGCTGCGCGCGTACAGCCGCGACATCGTCGCCGCCGTCGTCGCGAGCCGCGAGGTCAGCACGTACATCCCGGCGCTCGCCTACACGTTCGCCAGCAACCCGACCGAGGTCGACGTCGCCCACGAGGAGCGCTCGGCCGGCGAATCCAAGTATTCGCTCTACATGCTGATCCGGCTCAACTTCGACCTCGCCACCGGCTTCTCCCTGGTGCCGCTGCAAATGTTCTCGATGTTCGGGATGCTGGTCTCCGCACTCGCGCTCGGAGCCTACCTGGTCGTGATCGCGTACCGTGTGGCCCTCGCGCTGTGGGAGGGTGTTTTTCCGGGACCGGGCGTGTTGTGGGATCGCGACATTCTCGCGTTCTTCCTGATCGGGACGTTGCTGTTCGGCATGGGACTCATCGGCGAGTATGTAGGCCGGATCTACCAGCAGGTGCGCGAGCGTCCGCGCTACCGGATCGAGGCCGTGCTGGAGCGCGATGCCCGGCAGCCCCGCGCGCAACCGGGATCGGCAGTCGTGGGCGAAATCCCTGCGTCAAGCGAATCGGCCGCCCGGCCGAACACCTGAGTCGCGAAAGCCCTGCGTCGATCGCCCGAGCTGCCGTCCATGCCCCGCGCCGTCGTCTATGCCTATCACAACGTCGGTGTCCGCTGCCTGAAGGTGCTGCTTGCGCACGGCGTCGACGTGCCGCTGGTCGTCACGCACGAGGACAGTCCCGGCGAGACCCTCTGGTTCGACTCGGTGGCGGCCGCCGCCGCGGACTATGGCCTCGCGACAATCCGTCCGGCCGACCCGAACGCGCCGGCCCAGGTCGCGCGCATTGCTGCATTGAAACCGGACTTTGTGTTCTCGTTCTATTACCGGAAGCTCCTGCAGGCCCCGCTGCTGGCGCTTCCTGCGCGTGGCGCGCTCAACATGCACGGATCGCTGCTGCCCCGTTATCGTGGCCGTGCACCGGTGAATTGGGCGGTGCTCCGCGGCGAGCGGGAAACCGGCGCCACGCTGCACTACATGATCGAAGCGCCGGATGCCGGCGACATCGTGGCGCAGACCGCCGTCCCCATCCTCCCGGAGGACACGGCGCGCGAGGTCTTCGACAAGGTGACGGTCGCGGCGGAAATCACGCTCGACGCGGCATTGCCTGCGCTCGTCGCCGGCACCGCACCGCGCATCCGGCAGGACCCCGCGCAGGCCAGCTACTTCGGCGGCCGTACAGCCGGATGACGGGGTCATCGACTGGTTCCGCAGCGCGACCGAAGTACACAACCTCGTGCGCGCCGTCGCCCCGCCCTACCCGGGCGCTCGCACGACCCTGAATGGCGTTCGCGCGCGGATCCTCCGGACGCGCGTTGTCGATCCCGCGACACCCCCGACGCTCGCCCCGATGCTCGATGTGCGCGACGCTCGTTTGCTGGCCCATTGCGGTGGCGGCGGCACGCTCGCGATCCTGGCGTTGGAACTCGATGGTGCACCGGTCGATCCGCGCGCGCTCGCCGCACGCCTGGGACCGGCGCCCTTTGCACTCCCCGGGGGAGCGGCAGCATGACCCGCGAACGCGAAGCTGGAGCGACAGACCCGCGCGGCCTGTCCAAGAGCCGGATCGAGGCGCTTGCCGACGGGATCTTCGCCGTGGCAATGACGCTGCTGGTTCTGGACATCAAGTCGCCGGTGAACCTTCGGTTCGACACGAACCGCGCGCTTGTCGAACATCTGGGGACGCTCGAGCACAGTTTCGCGATGTACGCGATCAGCTTCGTCGTGCTGGGCATGTTCTGGCTCGCCCACCACCAGCAGTTCCACTACGTGCGCTACGTCGACCGCCGCCTGCTCTGGATCAACCTCGTGTTCCTCCTGTTCACCGTGCTCGTCCCCTTCTCCACCGACCTCATGGGCGACCACGGCCATCTGCTCCTGCCGGTATTCGTGTATGGCGTGAATCTGCTCGTGCTGGCATCGCTGCTGCTTGCGCACCTGCGCCACCTGGTGGCCTGCCCGGATCTCGCGTCGCCGGACTTGGCGGACAGTAAAGTCCTGCAGATGCGGCAGCAAATGCTGATGTTCGCGACGATTCCCCTCGTCTCGATGGCAACCTCGCTCTTCAGCCCGCGCGTCGGCATGTATCTCTACCTGCTGCTCGCAATCCCTGCCTTCGTTCCCGGCACGATCGATCGGATTGTTCGCGCCGCCCCTCCCGGCAAGCGCCGCCCCGACGTGGACCCCTCATGAAAAGAATACTGATCCTCGGCGTCAACGGCTTCATCGGCCACCACCTCTCCCGGCACATCCTGGACGGCACCGACTGGGACATCTACGGGATGGACATGCAGGCCGACCGCATCGCCGACCTCATCGCCGAGCCACGGTTCCATTTCTTCGAGGGCGACATCACGATCAACAAGGAATGGATCGAGTACCACATCAAGAAATGCGACACCGTGCTGCCGCTGGTTGCGATCGCCACGCCCGCGACGTACGTCCGCGAGCCGCTGCGCGTCTTCGAGCTCGACTTCGAGGCCAACCTGCCGATCGTGCGCGCCGCGCTGCGGCACCGCAGGCGGATCATCTTCCCGTCGACCTCCGAGGTCTACGGGATGTGCGCCGATGCCGAGTTCGATTCCGAGGCGTCCGCGCTCGTCCTGGGACCGATCAACAAGCCGCGCTGGATCTACGCCTGCGCGAAACAGCTGATGGACCGCGTGATCCACGCCTACGGCATGGAGCAGGGTCTCGACTACACGCTGTTCCGGCCGTTCAACTGGATCGGCGCGGGCCTCGACTCGATCAACACGGCGAAGGAAGGCAGCTCGCGCGTGATCACGCAGTTCCTCGGCCAGATCGTCCGCGGCGAGCCGATCAAGCTGGTCGACGGCGGCACCCAGAAGCGCGCGTTCACCTATGTGGACGACGGCATCGCCGCGCTGCTGAAGATCATCGCCAACCCCGGCGGCATCGCGACCGGGAAGATCTACAACATCGGCAACCCGGCCAACAATTTCTCCGTGCGCGAAGTCGCCACGATGATGCTCGACCTCGCCCTCACCTACCCCGAGTACCGCACGACCGCGGAACGGGTGCGGATCGTCGAGACGACGTCGGCCGACTACTACGGCAAGGGCTACCAGGACGTGCAGAACCGCGTGCCGAAGATCGACAACACCTGCGCCGACCTCCACTGGCGGCCGACGGTCGCCATGGACGAGGCGTTGCGCCGGATCTTCGATGCCTACCGCGGACAGGTGGCGGAGGCGCGGCGGCTGGTCGAGTGAGGGCGCTGCCCGCCCATGCTTCTGGCGCTCAAGATCGACGTCGACACCCTGCGGGGAACGCGCGAAGGCGTGCCGACGCTCGTGACGCTGCTGCGCAAGCACGGTGCCGACGCCACCTTCCTCTTCTCGCTCGGTCCCGACCACACCGGGCGCGCGATCAAGCGGGTGTTCCGGCGCGGGTTCGTCGGCAAGGTGCGCCGGACATCGGTCGTGCGGCATTACGGCGTGAAGACGCTCTGCTATGGGACGCTGCTGCCGGGCCCCGACATCGGACGTCGGGCGGCCGACGTGATGCGGGCAACACGCGATGCGGGATTCGAGGTCGGCATCCATTGCTGGGATCACGTCCGCTGGCAGGATGGCGTCGCCGCCGCGGATGCCGAATGGACGCGTGCCGAAATGCAGCGCGCCTGCGATCGCTTCACCGACATCTTCGCGCGCCGATCCGCTCGTGCACGGTGCGGCAGGCTGGCAGATGAACGTCCACGCGCTCCGGCTGACGCAACGCCTGGGGTTCGAGTATTGCTCCGACGGCCGGGGCACCTCGCCGCATCTGCCCGTGTTGCAGGGGCGAGCTGATCCGCTGTCCGCAGTTGCCGACCACGCTGCCCACCCTCGACGAGCTGATCGGCTGCGACGGCATCACCGAACAGAACGTTGCCGCGCATCTGCTGGAGCTGACGACGACTCCCGGCCAGGGCCCCCACGTGTTCACGCTGCATGCCGAGCTCGAGGGGATGCGATTGGCGCCCGCCTTCGAGCAGCTGCTGGCCGGCTGGAAGGCACAGGGCTGGACGCTTGGCTCGACGCGGACGCTGTTCGAATCGCTGCCGGCGTTCGCGCAGCCTCGTTGCGAGGTCGGCGCAGGCGAAATTCCAGGGCGAAGCGGCACGGTGCTCGTGCAAGGGGCCGAATTTCTCGCCGACGTCGACCTTGCGCAGGCGCAGTGAATCCGCCGCACGCTGCCGGTCCGGCCGGAGCGATTTGACATATTGATGCATGGTATATATGCTTTGATGCATGCGAACGACGGTCCGTCTCGACGAGCGACTCCTGGCCAGCGCAAAGAAGCTGGCCGCGGAGACCGGCAGAACGCTTACCGCGGTGCTGGAGGATGCCTTGCGCGAAACGCTTGCCCGGCGCGGCGCGCAGGCCAAGCGCAAGCCCGTGCGCCTGAAAACCGTGAAAGGCGACGGCGTGCGGCCGGGAGTGGACCTCGACGACACGGCGGCGCTGCTCGATCTGATGGAGTCCTGAGATGGTCCTCCCCGATGTCAACGTGCTGGTCTACGCACACCGGGAGGAGACCCCCAACCATGCCGCGTACCGCGCATGGCTCGAGAGCGTCGTCAATGGCGACGAGGCCTATGCGATGTGCGATCTCGTCCTGAGCGGGTTCATTCGGGTGGTGACCCATCCCAAGGTGTTCAAGCGCCCGAGCCATGGAGCGGATGCATTCGCCTTCGCCGCGCAGGTTCGCGATCAGCCCAACTGCGTGCGCATCGAATCCGGCCCGCGGCACTGGGATCTGTTTCGGCGGTTGTGCACCGAAACGGGCGTGAAGGGCAACCTCGTGCCCGACGCCTATCTCGCCGCCCTGGCCATCGAATCGGGCTGCGAATGGATTTCGACCGACCGCGATTTCAGCCGCTTCAAAGGACTGCGCTGGCGTCACCCTCTCGAATAGAACCGAAGGAGCCGCTTCCATGCCCGGCAAGAAAATTCCGGATTTCTCGGTTCCCGCCACCGGCGGCGTGACGTTCAAGCTGTCGGACCACAAGGGCCACCCGGTGGTTCTGTACTTCTACCCGAAGGACAACACGCCGGGCTGCACGACCGAAGGCGCCGACTTCCGCGATCTGCACAAGGAGTTCGCGAAGCTCGGCGCGGTCGTCGCGGGCGTTTCGCGCGACTCGCTCAAGTCGCACGAGGGCTTCAAGACCAAGATGGGGTTCCCCTTCCCGCTCCTGTCCGACGCCGACGAGAAACTGTGCACGCAGTTCGGCGTCATCAAGATGAAGAACATGTACGGCAAGCAAGTGCGCGGCATCGAGCGCAGCACGTTCGTCATCGACGCGAAGGGAAATCTCGCGCGGGAATGGCGTGGCGTGAAGGTGCCCGGCCATGCGGGCGAGGTGCTCGCTTTCGTCAAGTCGTTGTGACGCGCCGACGGCGCGGCATGCGATTTTCTCCGGCGACGCCATGCCGACTCCCGTAGCGCGGATGGCAAGCACCGCACGCGTAACGGCTTCCCGCCGCCGTGCCGTCGACGCGCGTCGTATGAAACGCACCACAATCGGTAGCGACTGCGACGCTCGGCATCCACTATCGCTTGTATTCGCCCGCCCCCGACGCTAGCATGGCCATGGCACTGCCCCATTAACTCTCCGCGTCAAGGAGGCTCATGGTCGAGCGCAAGATCCGCCCCGCGCCCTTAACCCTCGTTGCCCGCAAGTCCGTCCGACCCTCCGGCAAGCCCGGCCCGGCCACCCGCCTCCTCCCGGCCAACAAGCTGTTCGTGCTCGACACCAACGTGCTGATGCACGATCCGACGAGCCTCTTCCGCTTCGAAGAACACGACATCTACCTGCCGATCCTCACGCTCGAGGAGCTCGACAACAACAAGAAGGGCGTGACCGAGGTCGCGCGCAACGCGCGGCAGGCATCGCGCTTCCTCGACGAGCTCGTCACCGCGATGCCCGACGGCATCGCCGAGGGCATCCCGCTCGAGGCGAAGTCGGGCGGCGCGGCGACCGGCAGGCTCTACCTGCAGACCGAGGTCGATCACGACGGTGCTGCCCGCCTCGCTCGCCAACGGCAAGGCCGACAACCAGATCCTCGCCGTCGTGATGCACCTGCAGCACATGCACCCGAAGCGCAACGTGATCCTGGTGTCGAAGGACATCAACATGCGGATCAAGGCGCGCGCGCTGGGGATCGCCGCCGAGGACTACTTCAACGACAAGGTGCTCGAGGACACCGAGCTCCTCTACTGCGGCATGCGCGAGCTGCCGGCCGACTTCTGGGACCGCCACGGCAAGGCGATGGAGTCGTGGCAGCAGGGCGGGCACACGTACTACCGGATCACCGGGCCGCTGGTGCCGTCGCTGCTGATCAACGAGTTCCTCTACCAGGAGATCGCCGGGCGAGGCGCCGCTCTACGCGCTGGTCAAGGAGATCTCGCGGCCGCACCGCGGTGCTGCAGACGCTCAAGGACTACACGCACCAGAAGAACAACGTCTGGGGCATCACCGCGCGCAACCGCGAGCAGAATTTCGCGCTCAACCTGCTGATGAATCCGGAGGTCGACTTCGTGTCGCTGCTCGGGCAGGCCGGCACCGGCAAGACGCTGCTGACGCTCGCCGCGGGCCTGATGCTGACGCTCGAGTTCAAGGTCTATTCCGAGATCATCATGACGCGGGTCACGGTTCCGGTCGGCGAGGACATCGGCTTCCTGCCGGGCACCGAGGAGGAGAAGATGAACCCGTGGATGGGCGCGCTCGAGGACAACCTCGACGTGCTCAACAAGACCGACGACGAGGCCGGCGAATGGGGGCGCGCGGCCACGCGCGACCTGATCCGCTCGCGGATCAAGGTGAAGAGCCTGAACTTCATGCGCGGCCGCACGTTCATCAACAAGTTCCTGATCATCGACGAGGCGCAGAACCTCACGCCCAAGCAGATGAAGACGATGATCACCCGCGCCGGGCCGGGCACCAAGGTCGTCTGCCTCGGCAACATCGCGCAGATCGACACGCCCTACCTGACCGAGGGCAGCTCGGGCATCACCTACGTCGTCGACCGGTTCAAGGGCTGGTCGCATTCCGGGCACGTGACGCTGCAGCGCGGCGAGCGCTCGCGCCTCGCCGACCACGCGGCGGAGATCCTCTAGCAGAGCCGCGTCGGAGAAGCTGCGCGCACCGGCGCCGGCGGCGGCGCGACGCTGCAGGGCGACGCGCGGCCGGCGCCTTCGGCCTGTAGCCGGTACAATCGCAAGACCATGCCGACGTACCGGGCCATTGGACAGGACCGTTCTCGGCGGAAGCGCAGCGGGCAGAACTGCGCCCGCGCCGCCGCTGATCCTGTTCGCCGCGATGGACAACGAGACGCGCATCGGGGCCCTCGAAGCCGCGCTGGCCGACGCCACGGATGTGCCGGACCGCGTGCGTGCGCTCAACGCGCTCGGGACCGAACTGGCCCGCACCGGTTACGCGAAGCGTGCGATCGCGCTCGCCCAGGAGGCGCGCACGCTCGCGGACTCGATCGGCGATCCGGCGCTCGTCGCCTCGACGGTGCACGGGCTCGCCCGCTGTTACTTCTACCTCGCCGATTTTGTGGCCGCGCTCGAGCTCCTGCTCGAGGCGGCGCGCGCCTATCAGGACCTCGGCGATTTCGCGAATGCCGCGATGGCGCTTGCCGGCGTCGGGTTGTGCCAGCACCGGCTCGGCGCCCAGGAAGACGCCGTGGCCTCGCTGCTCCATGCGCTCGAGTCCGCGCAGGAGCACGGCTTCGTGACGCTTGCAGGTCAACATTCACAATTCGCTCGGGTCGGCGCTGCTCGCGGCGGGCCGCACCGACGACGCCGCGCGACACCTTGCCATCGGCATCGAGCGGGCGCGCGAGGATCGCAACGACAACCTGCTCACCAAGCTGCTCCTCAATCAGTCACTGGTGTGGAAGCGGCGCGGCGACGACGCCGCCGACTCCGACGAGGCATTCCGCGAGTACGAACAGAGCCACGCCATGGCGCTCAACGCGCTCGCCCATGCGCGCGAGCTCGGCAACCGCTACGACGAGGCGCACTGCCTCGGGCAGTCGGGCTCGATGCTGCGCCTGCTCGGCCGCCCGGCGGAAGCCGAGGCCGCGCTCAACGTGGCGCTCGCGCTCGGCCGCGAACTCGACGAGGCGCACGTGCAGGCCGAAGCGATGCTCGAGCTCGGCCGGCTGTTATGCGGACGAGGGCGGCGATCGCGCGCGCCGCTGCCTCTACGAGGCGATCACGCTCGCCGAGCGGATGAGCGCGAAGGCGATGCTCGCCGACGTGTGCGAAGCGTTGTCGGCGCAGTGCGAGCGCGAAGGCGACGCCGCAACGGCGCTCACGATGTACAAGCGATTCCATTCGGTGCGCGAGACCGAGTTCGCCATGGCCCGACGGCACGCCGCACGCGCGGCGCAGCTGTGGATCGACTTCCAGCAGGCGACGCGGCAGGCGACGCAATACCGGGAGCAGGCCAAGCTCCTGGCCGAGGACAAGGCGGTGCTCGCCCGGCAGGCCGAGGAGCTCACCGCGGCGTCGCAGCAGGACCCCTTGACCGGTCTGCTGAACCGGCGCGGTCTCGACGCACAGATCGTTGCCCTCGTCGCGACCTGCGAACGCAACAACGTCCCGCTCACCGTCGCCTTGATCGACATCGACCGGTTCAAGGAGATCAACGACACGTTTTCGCACCCGATCGGCGACGTGGTCTTGAAGCGCGTGGCTTCGATCATCCGCGCGCACTGCCGCGTCAACGACCTGCCGGTTCGCTACGGCGGCGACGAGTTCCTGGTCGTGCTGGCAGGCGCCGACCGCGACGGGAGCGCGCTGGTGCTGAACCGCCTCAAGGATGCGGTCGACGACGGCGCGTGGGACGAGGAAGCCGCCGGGCTGCAGGTCACGCTTTCGATCGGAGCAGCGACGCGAGAGACCAACATGACCATCGCGGCGACGATCTTCGCGGCGGATCGCGCCCTGTACCTGGCGAAGAGCAGCGGGCGCGATCGGATCATGGTTGTCTGACCGCGCCGGCTCGATACCCCGCCTCAGTAGCTCCCGGGCGCGGCGAAATTCTCGAAGCGCGTGTGCTCGCCGAGGAAGGTGAGACGCACGGTGCCGATCGGGCCGTTGCGCTGCTTGCCGACGATGATCTCGGCCACGCCCTTGTCCTGCGTATCGGGGTTGTAGACCTCGTCGCGGTAGATGAACAGGATCACGTCCGCGTCCTGTTCGATCGCTCCGCTCTCGCGCAGGTCCGACATCACCGGCCGCTTGTTCGGCCGCTGCTCGAGCGAGCGGTTGAGCTGCGAGAGCGCCATCACCGGCACCTTGAGCTCCTTGGCCAGCGATTTCATCGCGCGGGAGATCTCGGAGATCTCGGTCGCGCGGTTCTCGCCGCTGGTCGATGCCTGCATCAGCTGCAGGTAGTCGACGATCACGAGGCCGAGCTTTCCGTACGTCTTGCTGAGTCGGCGTGCGCGGGAGCGGACCTCGATCGCGTTCAGTGCCGGCGTCTCGTCGATGAGGATCGGCGCCTCCGACAACCGCCCCAGTGCCGCCGAGAGCTTCTCCCAGTCTTCGGCGGCCAGACGCCCGGTGCGCAGCTTATGCTGGTCGAGCCGGCCGACCGATCCGATCATGCGCAACGCCAGCTGCGAGGCCCCCATCTCCATCGAGAACACCGCGACCGGCAGCTTCGCCGTCAGGGCCACGTGCTCGCCGATATTGAGCGCGAGGCTGGTCTTGCCCATCGACGGGCGCCCCGCGACGATCACGAGGTCGCCCGGCTGCAAACCGGACGTCATCCGGTCGAGATCCGAAAAGCCGGTAGGCACGCCGGTGACGTCCGACGGATCGTCGCGGTTGTACAGCGTCTCGATCCGCTCGACCACGTCCGCCAGCAGATCGCCGATCTCGGCGAACTGCTTGCTGCCGCGCGTTCCCTGCTCGGCGATGTGCAGCACCTTCGCCTCGGCCTCGTCGAGGATCTCCTTGGCGTTCCGGCCGAGCGGATGATAGGCCGAGTCGGCGATGTCGCCGGCCGTCGCCGCCAGCTGGCGGAGAATCGACCGATCGCGCACGATCTGCGCGTAATGCCGGATGTTCGCCGCGGTGGGAACGTTCTCGACCAGCGCCCCGAGGTAAGCGAGGCCGCCCACGTAGTCGAGCTTCTGGACCGACGCCAGCGACTCCGAGACCGTGACCACGTCGGCCGGTTTGCCGTCGGCAACGAGTCGGACGATGTGCGCGTGGATCAGCCGATGCGCATCGCTGTAGAAGTCGGCGTCGCCGATGACATCGCCGATGCGGTCCGCCGCCTCGTTGTCGAGCAGCAGGCCGCCAAGCACGGACTGCTCCGCCTCCAGCGAGTGCGGAGGGAGCTTCAGGGCGTCGAGTTGCGGATCGTCGGGCATTCCGTTGCGTCAGATTCTGTCATGCGGCGTGCACGTCGAGACCGAGATGCCGATTCGCCGGCACCGCGACGTCGATCAGGCGCGGCTTCGGCAGGTTGAGGCCCGCCATCAACCGGATGAAGTCCTCTCGCGTGCGCCCCGCAAGCCGCGGGTTGTCGCGCTTCTCGGCGCCGATGGTCGTGGACGTGCGCCCATTGTAGTCGTGCGCCGGGTACACGATCGTCGCATCGGGCAACGCGAAAAGCCTTCCCGTGATGCTGTCGTAGAGCGCGCCCGCGTCGCCGCTCTGGAAGTCGGTGCGCCCGCAACCGCCGATCAGCAGCGCATCGCCGGTGAAGACGCGAGTCGCGCCACAGGTAGGACATCGAGCCGGCCGTATGACCGGGCGTGTGCAGGGCGCGAATCGTTTCCTCGCCGAAGTGGAGCTCCTCGCCATCCTCGAGCTGCAAGTCCGCCGCGACAATGCCGCAAGGCAAGGGTGTCGCCGTTTTCGCTCCGGTGGCCTCGCTCAGTCGCCCGGCACCCGTGATGTGGTCGGCGTGCGTATGTGTTTCGAGCACGTAGCGAAGCTGCAGTCGCTCGCGGTCGAGCAAGACCGAATACGCTGTCGTACTGACTGTCGACGGGGTCGATCATCACCGCCTCGCGCGTGCGCGGGTCGGTCAGCACGTAGGTAAACGTCGACGAAACCGGGTCGAACAGCTGGAAGCAATCCTTCATGGCCGCCTCCTACCGGATCGAATGTTCGGGCGGAGCGCCGGGTCGGCGGATCATAGGCCCCGCACCGCGCGCTCGCAATCGACCCACGCGGGTGAGTGCGAGCGTTGGCCGCGTACCCTCAGCCGCCTGCAGGCGTTTCGCCCAGGACGCTTACCGTAATGTTAGCCGACGCGTCGGCATGCATCGCGACCACGAGCGGGTAATCGCCGACCTGCTTCAACGGTCCTGCGGGCATCCGGATCGCCGCCTTCTCGACGGTGATACCCTGCGCCTTCAGCGCCTCGACGATGTCGACGTTGGTCACCGATCCGAACAGCCTTCCGTCGACGCCCGCCTTCTGCGTGATCTGCACCGTCATGCCTTCGAGCGTCGCGGCGACCGCCTGCGCCTCGGCGAGCTTCTGCCCCGCGGCGGCCTCGAGCTCCGCGCGTTTCGCTTCCAGCAACTTGATGTTTTCGGGCGTTGCGCGCTTCGCCTTCCCTTGCGGGATCAGGTAGTTGCGGGCGTAGCCCTGCTTGACCTTGACGACGTCGCCCAGGTTGCCGACGTTGACGATCTTTTCCAACAGGATGATCTGCATCGCGTCCTCTCGCTCTCAGTGCAGGTCGGTGTACGGGATCAGCGCGAGGAACCGCGCGCGCTTGATCGCGGTCGACAGCTGGCGCTGGTAACGGGCCTTGGTGCCGGTGATGCGTGCCGGCATGATCTTGCCGTTCTCCTGGACGAAGTCCTTGAGGACATCGATGTCCTTGTAATCGATCTCCTTGACGCCTTCCGCGGTGAACCGGCAGAACTTGCGGCGCTTGAACAGATTGTTCCCGCGCTCGCGTTTCTTGCCATCCTTCTTCTTGCCGAACCTGCCTTGTGGACGGGGCATGTCAGTTTCCCTTCGTAGCGTTGTGGTTCAATTCGAATTCGCTCACGTGCAGCGCGACGGTGATTCCGGTGCGGTAGCGGCGGGCCAGGAAACCCCGGCATCGCAACGCGGCGCCGAGCGGCACACGGGCGAGTGCGATTGCCGGATCACCGTAGGCGACCGCCGCCAGCTCGCACTCGACCTTGCGTTCGCCGCCGGCCTCGGGCTGGATCGACGCGTGCCGGAGCACGCATTCCAGCGCCGGGATTCCGGTTGGCGTGTAGCGCAGGTCGGCGCGTTCGGCAGAGCGTCGCGTCGAGGATAAGCCGGTTCGCGCCTGGCACGAGGCCGTCGCGCCGTGGCTAAGGCTGCAGCTGTATGCCGCTGGCGTCGCGGGCGCCGCCGGGGTCTCGGCGCCGGGCCGCGGGCCGCGATCACCACGGTCGCCGCGCTCGCCACGATCTCCCCGTTCGCCCCGCTCACCGTCACGGGACGGCTTCGCACGCTCTTCGCGCATCATCGGCGAAGGCGCGACCACCGCTTCCTTCATCGCCACGATCAGGTGACGCAGCACCGCGTCGTTGAACTTGAACGCGTGCTCGAGCTCGTCCAGCGTTTCGCCATCGACCTCGATATTCATCAGCACGTAATGCGCCTTGTGGACCTTGGCGATCGGGTAGGCGAGCTGCCTCCGGCCCCAGTCCTCGACGCGGTGAATCCGGCCATTCTTGCCGGCGATCGTCGCGCGGTACCGCTCCACCATCGCGGGAACCTGCTCGCTCTGGTCGGGGTGCACGATGAAAACGACTTCGTAGTGACGCATGCAGAACACTCCTTCTGGTCGTGGTTGGGCGGTATGCCGATGTCGGCGCCGCCGGCGGCCTCCCCCGTCTGCAAGGGGTGAGGCAAGGGAACCGAAAATTATACGGAGTTTCCCCTTCCAGAACAAGCCCCTGCAGAAGCGACCGCGCGGCGCCCCCCGGCTACCACACACCCACCCGTTGCGCCTGGGCGCGAGCATCGGCCTGCGGCCGGGGCAATGGTGCCCATCGGCGCGGCGAGATTGCGGTACGATGGAACCGAGGTCGCGACCGTGGACGCACATGGCGATGGCGCAAGCGGCGCGCTCGTGACGTTCCAGTCGTGACGCTCGTCGCGTGTCGAGAAGATAGCCGCCCGGATCCAATGGCAGACCAGGAAATCGCCCGAGAAATCGACCTCGCGAACGGAATTTCGGTTCACGATCTTCCGGACGGCGGGATGGTACGCGGCCGTGTCGATACCGAAGACGCGATCCTGCTGCGTCGCGGTGACGCGTTCTTCGCCGTAGGCGCGTATTGCACGCATTATCACGGACCGCTCGCCGACGGGCTGGTCGCAGGCGACACCGTGCGCTGTCCTTGGCACCATGCGTGCTTCAGCCTTCGTACCGGCGAGGCGTTGCGTGCACCCGCGCTGGACCCGATCGCCTGCTGGCGCGTCGAGCGAGTGGACAACATGGTCTTTGTCCGCGAGAAACTCCCGCCACCGCTTGCACGAAGCAGCACGCCATCTCCGAGGTCAGCGAGCTCCCCTGCTTCCGTAGTCATCGTCGGCGGCGGCGCCGCCGGCTTGGCAGCGGCGGAAATGCTTCGTCGCGAAGGCTACGACGGAACCCTGACGATGCTGAGTGCGGACGACTCGCCGCCATGCGACCGGCCCAATCTGTCGAAAGACTACCTCGCGGGGACCGCACCAGAGGACTGGATACCGCTGCGCCCGCCTGAATTCTATGTCGACCGCCGGATCGACCTCAAGCTCGATTCGCGGGTGGCGTCGCTCGACGTGCAACGAAGAAGCGTTCAGATCGAGGGTGGTGCAGAGCATGCGTTCGACGCGCTGCTGATCGCGACCGGCGCGGAGCCGGTCCGACTCGACATCCCGGGGGCGGCAAGGTCGCAACTTCACTACCTGCGCACGTTCGCAGACAGTCGGTCCATCGTTGCCAAAGCCGCGTCCGCGCAGTGCGCGGTTGTGGTCGGCGCAAGCTTCATCGGCCTCGAGGTTGCTGCATCGCTTCGCGCGCGCGGGGTCGACGTTCATGTCGTCGGGCCCGAGAGCGTACCCCTGGAGCGGGTCATGGGGTCCGAAGTCGGTCAATTTGTCCGCGACCTTCACGAGGCTCGCGGCGTCGCATTTCACCTGGGCCGGACCGTGAGTCGCATCGATGGACCCCGGGTGACGTTGAGCGATGCGACCGCGATCACCGCGGATTTCATCGTCCTCGGGGTGGGCGTGCGGCCCGCAGTTGCGTTGGCGGAGCGAGCAGGTCTCGCGATCGACCGCGGCCTCGTGGTCGACGAGTACCTCCAGACCAGTGCCGCCGGCGTTTTCGCCGCCGGCGACGTGGCGCGGTGGCCGGATCCGCATTCGGGAGCCTCCGCGCGCGTCGAGCATTGGGTGGTGGCGCAACGCCAAGGGCAGGTGGCGGCCAGGAACATGCTCGGCCGTCGCGAGCGCTTCGACGCCGTTCCCTTCTTCTGGAGCCAGCACTACGACACCGTGATCAACTATGTCGGGCACGCGGAGCATTGGGATAATGTCGTCATCGATGGCGCGCTGGCCGCAGGCGACTGCGCCGTGACCTATAGGCGCGGCGATCGAACGCTAGCCGTCGCGACGATCGGGCGTGACATGGGGAGCCTCGAGGTCGAATTGGCGATGGAACTTGCGACGCGGTAGGCAGCTCGCGAATCGACTTCGCGACCGGAATCCGAGCCTCCAAGGCAGCCAGACTGCGAGTGGTAACAGCCGCGCCTGCGTCGACGCCGCATGCGCCTGCAGATTCAGCTGCGCAGCGCAAGAATGTACTGCACGATCCTCGCGGCGTCGCTGTCCGTGACCTGCGGGCTGGGGGGCATCGGCCATGGCCCCCCACCGTGGACACCCTTTCGCACCACCGCGGCGAGGATCGCCGGGGCTTTGGGATTGCCTCGATACTTGATGGCCACGTCGAGGAACGCGGGACCCGTGATCCTCTCGTCGTCGGCATGACAGCTGCTGCAGCCATATTTCTGCAGGAGGGATGGCACGTCTTGCACTTGGGCGTGGGCAATCTCTGCCACTAACATTGCCGCGGCGAGCATCAGGCGAGCAATTCTTGGCATGCATCCTCGCAATCACGCCGATCACGATTGAGTGGAGTTGCGTAGCGGCCGGAGCACCGATCGAAAGAGAAACCGTGGGCAGGCGCCTCTCGGTTCCGTCGAGGAACTGTCCGCTTCATTGGAATCCGTGGGACCGCCGGCAAGCTGGAAATCTTCGAATTGGCGCTCTCGTAATTGTCGCACGATTGCACCGCGCCCGGAAACGATCGTCCGCACGATCAGCTGCGCAAAGTGAAGTACCATGTTCCGCATGCAACGGGTCCTGATCGCCGTCGGAGTGGTTCTGCTGCTGGTTGGATTGCTGTGGCCATGGCTTTCCGGACTCGGTCTTGGACGCCTGCCGGGAGACATTCGCGTCGAGACCGAGAACGGCGTCTTCTATTTTCCGATCACGACCTGCGTGATCGTCTCGATTGTCCTCTCGATTGTGGTCTGGCTTGTCCGCCGCTAGCGATGGATTGATGCGGCGCGACAACGTGAGTCAGTGGTTTCTCCGGCCGCTGCATTGGCCCGCACACCTGTTCGTCCTCGGCGTGGTGCTCGCCGTGCCCACGGCAACCGACGCGCAACCCAAGTGGGCCGATCCAGCCAAGACCTTGCACGTCATGATGGAAGGCGGCGAGGCAGGCTTCGATCCACAGGCCGTCGGCGATTTCTATTCGTTCACCATCATTTCGGCAATCTTCGATGCGCTCTACCAGTACGATTACCTCGGCGGATCGCAGATCGTCCCCAAGGTCGCGGCCGCCATGCCGGAGATCTCCGCCGATGGCCGCACCTGGACGAACCGGATCAGACCCCGGGTGTATTTTGCGGTTGATCCGGCATTCAAAGGCACGCCGCGCGAGCTCACGGCGGACGACTTCGTGTTCTCTTGGAAGCGGCTGCTCGACCCGAAGGTACGCTCCCCGAACGTCGAGATCCTTGCGGAGCGGATCGCCGGTGCGCGCTCCGCGATCGAACAAGCCAATTCGCGTGGGCGCTTCGATTACGACTCCCCGATCGAGGGATTGCGCTCGCTCGATCGCCATACGCTGCAACTCAGGCTGGTCGAAACCGATTACACGCTGCTCCCATACTTGGCGGTTTCCGGACTCGCTGCGGTTGCACGCGAAGTCATCGAGGCGCGTGCCAGTGCCGATGGCAGAGCGATGGAGCATCCGGTCGGAACGGGTCCGTATCGGCTGGTCGAGTGGCGCCGCGGCCAGAAGATGGTGCTCGAAGCGAACCCGAATTATCGCGAGGGCGAACTCTGCTCGACAAGTTCGGTTACCGCGATCGCGACGGCGATGGGCTGCGCGAGTCGCCCCCAGGCCAACCGCAGGTGTGGATGCTGGGCGTGAGCGCGTCGACCGCCGACGCGATATCGGCAGAGCAAACGGACCGCCAGCGACGCCGAGCGTGTCCGGCTCTACGAAAATATGTCGCGGATCGTGGCGACCTACAATCCGTGGGGGCAGCGGGTCTACGCGATCCGCAATGCGCTCGTGCGGCCGTGGGTGCAGGGATTCCGCCGCACCGCAATTCCTGCAAGTCTGGCGGTTCGTCGACATCGACGTTGCGCGTCAGAAGGCCGGACGATAGCCCGATCACGCCTGAATGCGATGCCCGTCGGCAGCACTCGAGCACAAGCGACGGTGCAGCGACCTTCATTGGCGGAACCGGGCCGACATGACGCGCACCGTGTGCGTCGCGACGTAGACCTCGCGCAGAAAGCAGCCGAGGCCGCCGATCAGCGCGATCATCACGCCGATGAACAGCACGCCCGCGAGCCATTTGAGGTCGGCGCTGAAGAAGGCCTCGACGAAGAGCGCGGCGATGACGATGCACACGAGCAGCGCCGCGGACGTGCAGAAGTTGATCGCCCAGCTAGCCAAGTGGCGCCGGCGCTCGAGGTTCGCGAGCTCGGAGCGCGCCGCAGCGCGTGCCCGATCGTCCAGCTTCTCCCAGGTCTGCTCCCAGTAACGCGCGCGGTCGATGATGCGGGCGAGGCGAGTGGCCATGACCCCGAGCAGCGCAGCAATCCCCGTCAGCAGAAAAACGGGAGCGATCGCGAGTTGGATCGCGTGGGAAATGACGGGCATGGAGTCGGTGGGCGGCATCAGGTTGCTCCCCGGTGGTTGACCCGCGACTCCGGCCATCGGCATGTCGCTGCTGATCGGATTGGCAGGAGTCCTCGAGCTCTTTGCAATGTTCTGCCGGGTATGCCGGCGCCATCCGGCTACTTTTCGAGGACGACCTCGCCCGACACCGGGTCGGTCACGCCAAGTCCGCCGCCCAGGTCTTCCAGCATGTCGCGGTAGGTGTCGAGTGTGGCGATCATGTTTGGCCGCGCCGCGACGATGCTCGCGAGGCTGTCCCACTCGCCGATGGCGCAGTAGGTCCTCTCGCCGGTCTTGATCAGCACGTACCGCTTGGAGCCGGCGAAGTCCCGGTGCAAGTTGCGCTGCGCGGTGATGAAATCGCCTTCGCGTCCGGGCTTGACCCGAAACCGCACGACATTGAATGCAGTCATGGTGCTCGCTCCTCGTCGTTGGCCCGCGCACCGCCAGCGTGCTGGATCATGCCGGGGCGCGGGATCAGGGGACCCGTATCATGCCGCCACGATGCGGGTGAGGCAACCGTTGCACTCAATCGCCGGCCGAACGCGGACCGGTCTTCCGCAGCCAATCGATCAACACGCGATTGACGGACTCCGGCTGCTCTATGGTCGACAGATGGCCACAGTCTTCGATGATCTCCAGCCGCGCGTTCGGAATCCTTGCCACTATCGCTTCATGATCCTCCACCGGCGTCACCGCATCGCCCGACCGCAGATTACGAGCGACGGCACCCTCACCCGGGCGAGATCGTCGAGCCATACCGTTATCGTAACCCGGTGCCACAATGGGCGTCCCGGCCTACCGGCGCTCGATCCGCACGCTCAACTCGCATCGTCTACCATCCACGGGGCCGCACATGCACGAAGTCAATGCGCTCTTTTTCGATGTCTTCGGGACGCTCGTCGATTGGCGCAGCTCGATTGCCCGGGAGGGGCAGGAAATCCTCTCCCCCTGCGATGTTGCCCTCGACTGGGAGCCGTTCGCCGACGCCTGGCGCGACCAGTACCAGCCGGCGATGGACGAGGTACGAACAGGACGCGTTCCGTTCAGCAAGCTCGATGCACTGCATCGGCGAAATCTCGACGTGATCCTCCGCGATCTTGGCCTCGACCGCATCGACGAGCCCACCCGGGCGAGACTCAATCTGGCGTGGCATCGTCTTGATGCGTGGCCGGACGTTGCCTCCGGGCTGCAACGACTGCGCACCCGATTTCGGATCGCCCCCTGCTCGAACGGAAACATTTCGTTGATCGTCGACCTCGCCCGGCGAAACGGGTGGGCCTGGGATGCGATTCTCGGCGCCGAGATCGCGCGCGACTACAAGCCGAAGCCGGGTGTCTATCTGTCTGCCGCTGCGGCCTTCGACTTGCAGCCGGGCGAGACGATGATGGTCGCCGCGCATTCGTCGGATCTCGCCGCCGCCGCCGCGGCCGGGCTCCGGACGGCATTCGTCGCCCGGCCGAACGAATACGGGCATGGCAAAGGCGAGAGCTCCGCGAGCGTGTCGGTGGATCTGTCCGCCATGAGCCTGGATGACCTCGCAGACCAGTTGCAATGCGCTTGAGCTCGCGATCGGCAAGCTCTTTCACGGTCCGGTCGCCGGACCGCTTCATTCATAATGGCTCTCCCTCCCGCACGTTGAGACTGACTGCGTTGTCGACATGCCGCACAGCATCAGCCTGATTACAACCATTGCTGCCGCGCTGGGGCTCGCGATGGTCATGGGCTTTGTCGCCTCACGCCTGAAGATGCCGCCACTGGTCGGCTATCTCATCGCCGGGATCATGATTGGTCCCGCCACGCCGGGCTTCGTTGCCGATGTCGACCTGGCCCGTCAACTGGCCGAGATCGGTGTGATGCTCCTGATGTTCGGCGTAGGACTGCATTTCTCGCTTGGCGACTTGATGGCTGTCCGCCGCATAGCGGTGCCAGGCGCCATCGTCCAGATCGCCGCCGCCACCGCACTCGGCGCAGCGACCGCGCTCGTCTGGGGCTCGGCGTTCGGCGAGGCACTGGTGTTCGGGCTCGCCCTTTCCGTGGCGAGCACGGTCGTGCTCCTGCGTGCACTTGAAGATCGAGGGGTGTTGGAGTCGGTCAACGGCCGGATCGCTGTCGGCTGGCTGGTGGTCGAGGATCTGGTGATGGTGCTCGTGCTCGTGCTACTCCCGCCGCTCGCAACGGTTCTCGGGAGCGCGTCCGAAGTGCCTGCCCTGGGCGGCGAGAACGAGATGTGGACGACGCTCGTAATCACGCTTGCCAAGGTCACCGCCTTCATCGCATTGATGCTGGTGGCAGGACGCCGTGTGTTTCCCCGACTGCTCTGGCTGGTCGCTCGCACCGGCTCGCGTGAGCTGTTCACGCTATGCGTCGTTGCGGTCGCCGTGGGCGTCGCCTATGGCGCGGCCGAGTTGTTTGGCGTCTCGTTTGCGCTCGGAGCCTTCTTCGCCGGGATGATGATGCGCGAATCGGAATTCAGCCATCGGGCGGCTGAAGAATCGCTGCCTCTGCGCGATGCATTCTCGGTTCTGTTCTTCGTCTCCGTCGGTATGCTGTTCGAGCCGCAGGTGCTGCTGCAAGAGCCACTCAAATTGCTGGCGGTAGTCGCCATCATCATGGTGGGCAAGACGGTTGCGGCAGTGGCATTGGTGCTTGCCTTTCGCTATCCCCTCAACACGGCGCTTACGGTTGGCGCGAGTCTCGCGCAGATTGGCGAGTTCTCGTTCATTCTGGCTGGTCTCGGCGTCACGCTCGGACTGTTGCCGACGGAGGGACAGAGCCTGATCCTCGCCGGGGCACTGATATCGATCGCGCTCAATTCGCTGGTGTTTGCAGCCATCGAGCCCGCTCAGCGGTGGATCCGCGCGCGATCCGCCCTTGCCAGAACCTTGGAGCGCAGCGCCGACCCACTAGCCGAATTGCCGGCGACGATCGATGAGTCCCGCCTGACGGGGCAGATCGTGCTTGTCGGATACGGCCGCGTCGGGCGTCGTATCGCCCGAGTGCTAGGTGAGCAGGGGATCTCGTACGTTGTCGCCGAGCAGAACCGCGGACTGGTCGAGCAACTGCGAGAACGCAATGTCCCGGCTGTGTCTGGCGATGCGTCCGACCCGGCGGTCCTGATCCAGGCTCACATCGCGCGAGCCGGCATGCTGGTGATTGCCACGCCCGACACGTTCAATGTCCGCAAGATGGTCGGGATCGCTCGCACGCTCAATCCGACGATAGAGACAGTCCTGCGTACGCACAACGAGGACGAAGCCGAGCTGCTGGAGAAGGACAGCCTTGGGAAGGTGTTCGTGGGAGAGCATGAGCTCGCGCTGGGGATGACGAAGCATATCCTGGAACGGATGGGTGGCCGCAACCGGCGATAGGTTTTGGTTCTACGGATCGCGGATTTGCACGCCGGGCACGGCGGTTACCGCTTGAAGTCGTGGAAGCCCGCGGCGCGCGCCAGGTCCGCCTTCACGTCTTCGCGGCTGCGCTCATAGACGATCTCGCGCCCCATGGCATTGCCGACGTACGCCGAACCGTTTCGCGTCGGCTTCAACTCGCATCGCACGTTGTGGACGCCTTCCCCGAGCACGATCTGGATGACGTCCAGACGCTTGTTCAAGACGACGACCTGGAGCGTCTGGCCGCTGGCGGTGACCCGTACCGGAATCTTTTCGTCGTTCATGTGGTGATCCATCCTGTTGAGCACTGCCGCGATAGTTGGCGGCGGCGGTATGGTGTGCCGCCGACTCAAGGCTTGATATACGCGTAATGCTCCCTCGCCTGCAGATTCGCGATGCGGACCACGCCCGAGGGGGTAAAGGCGGGCCCGAGAATGAACTGCTCCTTTTTCAGATTGCGGTTCTTGAGGGTGATCTCGCAAATCTCGAATTCGACACCGCGGGCCGAGAGGTCGCTCACCAGGGCGGCGAATTCCTGGTTGTTAGTCGTTTTCGCGCCTTCCATCAGGAAATCCACACCCTCCGCATGGGCCACGACGATGATTTTCGCCTTGGGATCCACGTCCAGATGATTGCGTATGTTCCGCAGGCCCTTGGTTGCCTGGGCGATGCCGCTGTCGAAGTGATAGACGACCTTGTCCTGGGCGCAAGCCCCGAACGCCGCGGCACTCAGGACAAGCGCGGTGACGATGTTGAGCAACGGCTTCATGTAAGGCTTCCTCGAGAGGGGTGGACGGTTTCGGGATTAGACGGCAATCATTGGGTCTCTTGCAAGCGAGTGACAACCGCTCGCAGTTGCCGTCGTTCCCAAGCGGAGCGAGCGCCTTGCCGGGCACGCTTTCGGGAGTGCGCGAGTAGTTCTGGCTCGGCGATTCGCTACCGCTTCGCCGTCGCGCTCGCGACGTTCGCGGTCGCCGATTCGCCGCAACTGCTCCCGGCCTTGCCCCGATAGCCGTACGGCTTGGCAACGACAAGCTTGCTGTCGGTATACGTTGTCGCGTTGTTGCCCACGAACGCGAGCGCTGCCCAGGTCCCCCCACGATCGGTCTTGCGCTCTATCTTGAACCCGGATTCGTTGCTCGCCCGATCCGTCCAGGAGAGCTGGATCCGCAGCTTGGGCAGCGCCTCGGCCGTCAACGTGGTAGGTGCCGCCCCGCGAGAAACGGATGGGGCTTGTCCACACCCGAACCAGGATGGCGATCGTCTGGCCTGCTCCGGTCCAACCGCCCGCGCCGCGACGCTGGCCCCGGCTTCATCGGCTGCGCGCGCGCTCGGCGCGACGACGGTGCCGAACGGAATCGACAAGGCTAGTCCAATGCTGAGAATGAATCTGATGATTATGATCTATAATATTGTCTTCAAAGGAAATTCTTTGAAGAGCTAGCATGCGGCTTGGGCTCACGGCAAATGGGGTGGAGCGATTCGATCCGCTCGTGAAGACTCCTGCCGGCGCTCTTCACGCAACGCAGCGTCGCGGTCGGCCTTCGGCAATGCCGCCAATGCGCCCACGCGGACGTAGAACCGCCGCAGGTCCCCGCCTTCGGCCTGAATCAGCGCCATGAACTGCGGGACGAGATCGGCGTAGAGACCAACGGCGACGATGCCGGCGTTGTTGGCGCCGGCGGCGAACCAGCGGTCGAATACGGGAGCATCCTTTGATTCCGCTTTCAGACGCTCGTATTCGGCTCGCATCGCCGCGAATGCCGCGGCCTTTTCCGAACGCTTCCGGGAATCGGAGGCCTCGCTCGAATAGATCGCTGCCAGACGGTCGCGCGTGGCGTTCACCAACCGACGGAACTCGGCGCGCAGCCGCTGTGTCCGCGCGCGCATCGGCCGCGAGCGCGCCGGCATCGGACCGACCGGCATTCGCGGCCAGCCAGCGGGCGATGCCAACCTCCTCGACGGCCGTCGCGAACGATTCGTTGAACGACGTGTCGTCCCGCACGTAGACGACCTGGTGCGCGAGCTCGTGGAAGATGAGCCGCGCGAGCTCGGCCTCACGGAAGCGGACGAACGTCGACAGCACGGGATCGTCGAAGTAGCCCAAGGTCGAGTACGCGGGCACGCCGCTCACGTGCACGTCGAAGCCCTCCGCCGCGAGCCGCGCCGCCTCCGCCCTCGCGTCGGTCTCCGCGAAATAGCCGCGATAGGCAACGCAGCCGGCGACCGGGAAACACCACTGCCGCGGCGTGAGCGAAAGTTCCGGCGCAACGAATACGTTCCAGACGACGAATGGCCGGCCGAGATCCGCATACCTCGTGTAGCTGCCGTTGTCCGGCAGCGCAAGCTCGTGCGAGGCGAACGCGCGTATCTCCTGCACCCGCTCGAGCCGAGTCTTGAGCGCAGGATCGGGCGTCGCGGCGACGACTTCCGGAATCGGCTTCGCGCGCGCCAGGAGATCGAGCTGACCCGCCGCTCCCTGCCAGTAGAACTCCACCGCCGAGCATCCGGCCAGCACGGTCGCGACGCAAAGCAACGTCATGAGCGATGCGCGCATCGCACTTGCCATCAGCGAAGCCGCGTACCGGTCGTGCCGCAAGGCCGCGTGCCGTTTCACCGAGCGCCGAGAAATCGTCGCATGCGCTCGACGCCGTCCTCGAGCTTCGGACGCTCGATCGTATAGGCGAAACGCACATGCGCCCTCGCGCGGTGACTGCCGAAGTCGATACCGGGCGTGACGGCAACTCCGGCGCCGGCAAGTAGGTCGCGGCAGAATTGCTCGCTGTCGGCGGCAAGCCCCGAGCTGTCGGCGTAGACGAAGAAGCCGCCGGTTGGGGTCACGGGAATGGCGAACCCCAGCTCGCGCAGCGCCGGTACGAGGAAATCGCGACGGTCGCGGAAGGCGCGGCGGCGCTCCTCCAGCAGCGCGAGCGTGGCCGGCTCGAAGCACGCCAGCGCCGCGCGCTGCGACACGGTGGGCGGCGAGATGTACAGATTCTGCGCGAGCTTTTCCAGATCGCGCACGTGCCGCTCGGGGGCAACGATCCAGCCCAGCCGCCAACCGGTCATGTTGAAGTACTTCGAGAAGCTCGAAACCACGAACAGACTCGTCGGCGTCGGCACCGATCAGGCCGAGCGCCGAAGACGGCTCGCCGTCGTAGGTAAGTCCCAGGTAGATCTCGTCGACGATGAGCCGCCCACCCTGTCGCGCCACGGCGGCTGCAATGCGGCGCAATTCCTCGGGCGGGACCTGCGTTCCCGTCGGATTGGACGGCGAGGCGATCAGCACGCCGCGCGTCCGGGGCGACCACGCCTCGTCGATCAGGTCCGCCGACAGCTGGTAGTTCGTCTGCGGCCCCACCGGAACACCCACCGGCTCGCCCTCCAGCACGCGGACGAAATGCCGATTGCACGGGTAACCGGGATCAGCCAGCAGAATCGCCTCGTCGCGATCGACGACGAGCGCCATCACCAGCAGCAGCGCCGCGGACGAACCGGAGGTGACGATTACGCGCTCCGGCGCAATGCGCACCCCGAAACGTTCCGCGTAGTGCGCAGCGATGGCTTCCCGCAACTCCGGGAATGCCCAGCGCGGACGTGTAGTAGATGTCACCCTTCGCGAGCACCGCCTGCGCCCGGCGAGCACCGGCGATGGCGTCGGAAAATCCGGCTCGCCGATCTCCATGTGGACGATCGTGCGTCCGGCAGCCTCGAGCGCTCGCGCCGCCGTCTGCACTTCCATCACGTGAAACGGTGCGATCTCGGCGACGCGAGCGGCCGTGGCAAAGCGGGCATCCATCGAAGGACTTACTCCCAACCGTTGCGAAAAGCGCTATGGTAATGCCTTCTCCGTGCAGCGAAGGCCGATTCCGACGCCATGAACGTTAGCCTGCGCGATCCTCGCGCGGAGCTGTCGCCCTCGCGGTCCTGATCGCTGATGCCGGTGCCGTCACCGCGGACGTGTTCAAGTGCGCCGGCGAGCGCGGCACGCCGATCTACCAGGAAATGCCTTGTCCGCCGGGCAAGGAGCTGCGCAACTTCCAGGTGGACCCGCCCGAGATCACGGTGCTGCCGGCACCGGTGCCGGCGCAGCCCGGCGGCCGCGCGGCCGGGTAACAGCCCCTCCAAGCAAGGTGCGGTGGTCAAGGAATCCAAGGCACCTAACCCGGCGACCAAGGCAGGGCAACCGCCGCGGAGCGCAAGCATGTCCGTTCCGGGATGAGCGAGGCTGAAGTGCTCGCGCGGCTCGGTCAGCCGGACGTGACCAGTGGCGGCAAGAACCGCAAGGGCGCGCGCTGGACCTATCTGCCTGCGCCGGGAGATCCCGATACGATCACGTCGCTCACCTTCGCCAACGGTGTCGTGACCGACGTCGACCGCAAGCTCTATCGGAAATGACCAGGCGAACACGAGCAGAGCGGCGGGTGCGTCAGTTGCGCGCATTGATCCAGCGCGTGCGCGAGGCGTCCGTGCGCGTCGATGGTCGCGTCGTCGGCGCCATTGGCCCGGGCCTTCTGGTGCTGGCCGGCGTCGCTGCGGACGACGGCGACGCCGAGGGCGACTGGCTCGCTCGCAAGATCGTTGCGCTGCGCATCTTCGACGACGAAGCGGGCGTAATGAACCGGTCCGTCGCGGACGTCCGCGGCGACATCCTCGCGGTCAGCCAGTTCACGCTCTACGCGTCGACCCGCAAGGGCAACCGGCCATCGTGGTCCGGGGCGGCACCGCCCGAAACGGCACAGCCGCGGTTCGATGCGTTCGTCGACGGCGCTCGCGCGCGAGCTCGGCCGGCCCGTTCCCACCGGCATCTTCGGCGCCGCGATGCAGGTTGCGCTCGTCAACGACGGTCCGGTGACGATCTGGCTCGATTCGCGGGCACGGGAGTGATCGGCAAGGCGCGCGAGCGTTGCCCGGGATCAGGAACGCGACGCTCGCGCGAGGCCACCGTTGGACAGGTGTGCGGCCACTCGGCGATAATCGCGCCGCCATGCCGTCTGCGACACCGCCGAAGACGCGCAGGGACCGCTTCCCCTGCCGGCGCTCTTCAACGCAATGCCCCTCCCCCGAATCCCGCGCGCCGCGCTGATCGCACTCGTTGTCGCACTGTCCGCGGCGGCCGGCACGACCATTTTGCTTGTGGCGCGCCAACGCGGTCGAAATCGTGCGTGCCGAAAACACCAGGCTGCGACAGACGGTCGTCGTGAGCGGTCGTGTGCTCACGCCCGCGAAGGTCGACATCGGTGCGACGATCACCGGCCGCGTGCAGGCGGTGAAGGTCGACGAGGGCGATCATGTCAAGGCCGACCAACTGCTGATCGAGCTCGAACGGGTGGAGCTCGCCGCGGCGTTGGCGCAGGCTGTCGCAGCCGAACAGGCCGCGATCACCCGGATCGCGCAATGGCGCGACGTCGGATCGCTCACGGCACGCGAGCAGCTCGCGCAAGCGGAGATCAACCATCGCAATGTCGAGCGCGACACGGCGCGCCAGGAGCAGCTGTACCGGCAGGGGTTCATCGGTGAGGCGCGCGTGGACGAAGCGCGGCGCGCGCTCGCCGTGGCGCAGAGCCAGTTGCAGACCGCACGCGCGACAGCTGCCGCAAACGCGCCCACCGGCGTCGATCGCCGCCTGCTCGAAGACCAGCTCGCGCAGGCGCGGGCGGCGCGCGAGACGGCAGCCGCGAAGCTCGCGCAGACCTCGCTTGCGATCGCCCGCCGCGGGCGTCGTCCTCGAGCGCAATGTGGAACCCGGCGACATCGTGCAGCCCGGCAAGCGGCTCCTGTCGCTCGCGCTTGCCGGGGAGGTCCGCCTCGCCGCGCTGATCGACGAAAAGAATCTTTCGGTGCTCAAGGTCGGGCAAGCCGCGCTGGTGTCGGCCGATGCGTACCCGGACCAGCGCTTTCGCGCGGAGCTTTCCTACCTCTCGCCCGGAATCGACGTGCAGCGCGGCACCGTGGAAGCCAAGTTCGCCGTTCCCGAGCCGCCCCCGTTCCTGCGTGCCGACATGACGGTCTCGATCGACATCGCGGTCGCGGACAAGCCGAATGCGCTCGTCATCCCCGCCAGCGCCCTCCACGATCCGCAGTCGGCGGAGCCGTGGGTGCTGGTGCTGAAGGACGGTCATGCCGTTCGGCAACCGATTCGCATCGGTGCGCGCGCGGCGTCGCAGGTCGAGGTGATTTCGGGCCTCGCCGCCGGAACCGAAGTGATCACCACGCCGGGCGTGGTGCCCGGCGACCGGGTGCACGCACGGTGATGCGATGAGTGCCGTGGGGGTCCAATGACGTTCGAGTGGGTCGTCGCGCTGCGCTTCCTGCGCGAGGGCCGCTTCCAGACCGCGCTCATCATCGGCGGCGCAGCGGCCGGCGTGGCGGTCGTGATCTTCATCACGGCGCTCGTCAACGGGCTGCAGGCGAACACCATCAGGCGCGTGCTCGGCACGCAGGCCCACATCGTGATTCGGCCGACCGAGGAAGTCGCGCGGCCGCAACGCGGCGCCGCGGCCGGCGAGGCGGTATTGCCCCGCATCGATGCGCGCGCGCAACGGTTGCGCTCGATCGACCAGTGGCAGGCGCTCGATCTCGCGCTGCAGGCGATGCCCGAGCTCACCGCGGTGTCGCCCATGGCCTCCGGACCCGGATTCGCGGTCCGCGGCGATGCGACCAAATCGATCGTGCTGTTCGGCGTCGAGCCCGAACGCTACAACCGCATCGTCGCGGTCGACGAGAAGCTCGTCGCCGGCGAGTACCGGGTCCAGGCGGGCGAAGCGGTCATCGGCAAGGACCTCGCGAAGGACCTGGGCCTGTCGCTCGGTGACCGGTTCCGGCTGGTCACCGCGGAGACCGATGCGCCGGTGTCCGACGCGTTCACGGTGACGGGCATCGTCGACCTGGGCGTGCGCGATCTGAATCGCCGCACGGTATTCGTTACGCTGCGCTCCGCGCAGACGCTGCTGGGGCTCCCCGGCGGCGCATCGCAGCTCGATATCAAGGTCGCCGACCTCTTCGCCGCCGAGGAGATCGCACAGCGGCTCGAGCGCGAAACGGGTCTTACCGTCGAATCGTGGATGCGCACCAACGAGCAACTGCTCGCGGCGATCAACGCGCAGAACATCACGACGCGAACCATCCGCGGGTTCGTGATCATCATCGTCGCGCTCGGGATCGCGAGCGTGCTCGTCGTCTGGGTCGTGCAGAAGCGGCGCGAGATCGGGATCCTGCGCGCGATGGGCGCGACGCGCGGCCAGGTGCAGCGCGTGTTCCTGCTGCAGGGCGCGATGGTCGCCCTCGTCGGTTCGGCGATCGGCTGCGCGCTCGCGGTCGCGATGGTGGTCGTGTTCCTCAAGGTGGCCCGCAATGCGGACGGCAGCCCGCTGTTCGTGCTCGAGCTCACGCCGTGGCTGTTCGTCGGTGCGGCGCTGGGTGCGCTGGTCGGCGGACTCGCTGGCGGCGGCGGCGCCGGCGCGCCGCGCGGCGGCGCTCGATCCGGCACAGGCGATCCGGATGTGACCATGGCGACGCCGCTCGTCGAGCTATCGGACATCCACAAGTCCTACGGGACCGGCACCGATATCGAGGTCGAGGTTCTGCACGGCATCGACCTCGTGCTGGCCGCCGGCGAATTCACGGCGCTCATCGGACCGTCGGGCTCGGGCAAGTCGACGTTGCTCAACCTGATCGGGCTGCTCGAGCCGCCGACCGGCGGCGCCTACCGGCTCAACGGGCAGGAGACGACGCGCTCGCCGGAAGCCGAGCTCACGCGGCTCCGCGCGACCTCCATCGGCTTCGTGTTCCAGTTCCACCATCTGCTGCCGGCATTCACCGCAACCGAGAACGTGCTGATCCCCGGGCTGATCACGCACGGTCCCGTCACGCCGGGGCGCCGCGAATCGGCGCGCGACGTGCTGCGTGCAGTCGGTCTGGGCGATCGGCTCGACTATCCGCCGCGCAAGCTCTCCGGCGGCCAGCAGCAGCGCGTGGCGATCGCGCGCGCACTCTCGCTCGCGCCGCCACTCGTGCTCGCCGACGAACCCACCGGCAATCTCGACACCCATTCCGCCGACGAGATCTTCGCGCTGATGCGCAAGTTCAACGAGGAGCGAGGCGTCGCCTTCCTGATCGTCACGCACGATCCGCGACTCGCGCGCCGGTGCGACCGGATCGTCGAGCTGGTCGATGGCACGATCGCGGGAGATGCGCCGAATCGCGCCGATCGCGGCGGCGAGCAACGGCATCGGGACGCGGCTCTTCCCGACTGAAGTGGCCTTACAGCTTGTACGCCCGCTTCGCGAGCCCGTACGCGAGCTCGGGCGCGAGCTCGAAGGCTTCGTCCTCGTCGATCTTGTGCTCGACGACCAGCGTCGCGAGGAAGCGGCAATCCATGCGCCGCGCGACATCGTGCCGCGCCGGAATCGACAGGAAGGCGCGCGTGTCGTCGTTGAAGCCGACGGTGTTGTAGAACCCGGCGGTCTCGGTCGCCTGCTCGCGGAAACGCAGCATCCCCTCGGGACTGTCGAAGAACCACCACGGGGGACCGAGCTTCAGGATCGGATAGTGGCCGGCGAGCGGCGCGAGCTCGCGCGCGTACGTCGTCTCGTCGAGCGTGAACAGGATCACGGTGAGGCCGCGCTCGTTGCCGTAGCGGTCGAGCAGCGGCTTCAACGCGCGGACGTAGTCGGTCGCGGTCGGGATGTCGGCGCCCTTGTCGCGGCCGAAATCGCGGAGCAGCGCCGGGTTGTGATTGCGCAGACTGCCGGGGTGGATCTGCATCACGAGCCCGTCGTCGAGGCTCATGCGCGCCATCTCGGTCAGCATCTGGCCGCGGAACTGCTCGGCCTCGTCGGGCGTCGCCGTTCCGGCCAGCGCGCGGTCGAGCAACCGCTGGCACGTCGCCTCCGGCAGATCGCAGGTCTGCGCGGTCGGATGACCATGGTCCGTGGAAGTCGCGCCCATCGACTTGAAGTAGGCGCGGCGGTTGCGGTGCGCGGCGAGGTAACCGCGCCAGCGTCGCGGTGTCCTCGCCGCTGATCGCGCCCGAACTGCAGCACGTTGTCGCGAAAGCCCTCGAACGCCGGGTCGACCACCGGGTCCGGGCGGTAGGCGGTGATCACCCGACCATTCCAGCCCGATGCCCGGATCTTGCGGTGATGCGGCAAGCGGATCCAGCGGCGACTCGGTGGTCGCGAGCACCTCGATGTTGAAGCGCTGCGAACAGCGCGCGCGGGCGAAACTCGGGCCGCGCGAGACACGCATTGATCCGGTCGAATATGCGGTCGGCCGACTCGGGGCCAAGTCGCTCGTCCACGCCGAACACCGTCGCGAACGCGTGGTCGAGCCAGAGGCGCGTCGGTGTGCCGCGGAAGACGTGGTAGTGCGCTGGCGAACGTGCGCCAGATCGTGCGCGGATCCTGCTCCACCGGCGAGCCGTCGCGGCGCGGGATGCCGAGATCCTCGAGGCGCGATTCCCTGGCTGTAGAGCATGCGGAACACGTAGTGGTCCGGCGTGATGAAGAGCGCGGACGCATTCGCGAATGGCGCGTCGTCGGCGAACCATTGCGGATCGGTGTGGCCGTGCGGGCTCACGATCGGGAGACCGGCCACAGTCGCGTAGAGCCGGCGCGCCAGCGCGCGCGTTGCCGGGTCCGCGGGAAACAGTCGATCCGGATCGAGGTGCAAGGTCGTCGCAGCCATGGCGTCAGCCCTTTGCGAGATGGGCGGCGAGCGTCATTGCGACGCCGTCGCGGTACAACTGCAGTGAACTTGCCGATCACCGCGGCCCGAAAGGTTGCGTTCGTCACGAGGTCGGCGCCAAACACCGGTGCGAGGTCGAGGAATCCGCCGGCGATTCGCGCCGGATCGCCGCCGGCCGCGGCGACGATGGCGGCGAAGGTCGGAGCGAGCGGATCGGAGACCGCGATCGCCCGCCCTTTTTCGTCGACGCCGCTCGCATAGCGGATCCAGCCCGCCACCGCGAGCGCAAGATGGGCATACGAGCCGCCGCCGGCGATCCGGTCACGCACCGTCGCGAGCAGTCGCTGTGGCAGCTTCTGCGAGCCGTCCATCGCGATCTGCTGCGTCCGGTGCGGAAGCGCCGGATTGCGGAACCGTGCGAGCAGTTGCCGGCAATACGCCTGCAGGTCGACGCCCGCCGGCGCCACGAGCGTCGGCACGATCTCCTCCGTCATCAAACGCATCGATCAATGTCGCGAAGGGCGGGTCTGCCGATGCCTGCCAGATGAACTCGTGACCGGCGAGAAAGCCGAGATACGCGAGCGTGGAGTGGCTGCCGTTCAACAGACGCAGTTTCATCGTCTCGAACGGCGCGACATCGGTGACGATCCGCGCGCCGGCGTCCTCCCACGCCGGCCGGGCCGCGACGAACCGATCCTCGAGCACCCATTCGGTGTAGGGCTCGGCCACCACGGGCACCGCGTCGTCGAGGCCCAGCAGCCTCGCTGCTTCCGCGACGTCGGCCCCGGTCGTGGCCGGGACGATGCGATCGACCATCGTGCACGGAAACGCGACGTGCGCGCGCGATCCAGTCGGCGAGCGCCGGGTCCCGCGGCACGCGCGAACTCGGTCACGATGCCCTCGACGACGCGGCCGTTGTGCGGAAGGTTGTCGCAGCAGACGACGTTGATCGGCCGCGCCCGCGGCGCGCACGGCGCGCGGCGAGCCCCGCCACCAGCACGCCCGGGCGCGCTGACGGGCGCATCGGGGTGAGCAAGATCGTGCGCGATGTCCGGGTGCGCGCGATCGAGTTGCCCGGTCGCCGGGTCGTGGCAGTAGCCCTTCTCCGTGACGGTCAGCGTGACGACGCTAACGGCAGGATCGGCGATGCGCGCGATGACACGATCGCGCTCCTCGCCCAGGAACAGTGTTTCGCGCACGGCGCCGATCACGCGCGCCGTTGTGCTCGCTCGCGCCCTTCTCGAGCACCGTGTACAGCCCGTCCTGCGCGGCCAGCGCCGCGGTGGCACGCGGCGTCTTGAGCGACACGCCGCAGATGCCCCAGCGCGGATCGTCCGCGCAGCATGGTGTCGGTGTAGACGGCCTGATGCGCGCGGTGGAAGGCGCCGAGGCCCAGGTGGACGATGCCGATGCGCACCCCCGCCAGGTCGTACGTTGGGCGTGCCACTCCGGAAGGCAGACGGAAAGCGTGCCAAGCGAGAGGCGGGTCATCGCATCAGCGGGGGATGTAGCCCGCGAGCTGCGGCAGCCACAGCGAGAACGCGGGCACGTAGGTGACGATCATCAGCGCCGCGATCAAGCGCCGTAGAAGGGCCAGATGGTGCGCATCACCTGACCGATCGAGACCTCGCCGATGGCGCAACCGACGAACTGCGTCGTGCCCACCGGCGGCGTGTTGAGGCCGAGCGCGCAGTTGATCAGCATCATCATGCCGAACTGCACCGGGTCCATCCCGTACTGCTGGCAGATCGGCAGGAAGATCGGCGTGCAGATCAGGATCGTCGCCGCCATGTCGAGGAACGTGCCGAGCAGGAACAGGATGACGTTGACCAGCAGGAAGATGACCCACGGGGTCGTCGTGATCGCCTCGAGAGCGCCTTGCCGGTCAGCGTCGGCGACGCTGTAGAGGCTGATCAGGTAGCCGAACGTCGCCGAGACGCCGATCAGCAGCAGCACGACGCCGGTCTTCTTCACCGCCTGCGCCGCCGCCTTGAGGAAGTTCTCCCACGACAGGCTGCGATAGACGAACACGGTCATCACCAGCGCGTAGAGCACGGCGACCGACGCCGACTCGGTCGCGGTGAACACGCCGGACAGGATGCCGACGACGATGATGACGACGACGAACAGCCCGGGCACCGCGGCCGCGAAGCGACCGCAGCACGATGTCCCAGCCGGGGAACGTGCCGGCCGGGATAGCCGCGCTTGATCGCCGACGAGGTAGGCGGCGACGAGGTTGCAGATCGTCAGGATCAGCGCCGGCAGCAGGCCGGCCAGGATCAGCGCGGCGATCGACACCTTGCCGCCGGCCGCCAGCGAGTAGATGATCATGTTGTGGCTGGTCGGCATCAGCGCGCCGACCAGCGACGCGTGCGTGGTGACGTTGACCGCGTAGTCGGCGTCGTAGCCCTCGCGTCTTCATCATCGGGATCATCACCGCGCCCATCGCCGAGACGTCGGCCACCGGCGAGCCCGAGACGCCGCCGAACAGCGTGCAGGCGACGACGTTGGACATGCCCGAGCCCGCCGCGCACGTGGCCGACCAGGCTCTTGGCGAACGCGACGATGCGGTCGGCGATGCCGCCGTAGAGCATCAGCTCGCCGGCGAAGATGAAGAACGGGATCGCCAGGAACGAGAAGATCGTTCATCCCGGACGACCATCCGCTGGAACACGACGGCGACCGGCAGGCCCTCGTAGAGGATCGTCGCGACGGCCGACAGCCCGATCGCGAAGGCGACCGGCACGCCCGAGGATCAGGAGGGCGAGGAACGCGACGGAGAGGATGGTCAGTGCCATGACGGGACCACTGTCTCGCCCTTGAAGAGCGCGATGATGTGCTCGATCGAGAACAGCACGATCAGCGCGCCGGCCATCGCGACCGGCACGTGGTTGCAGTCCCTCGGGAATTCCGAGCGTCGGAATCTTGTAGCCCCATGACCGACTCGGCGAGCAACGCGCCGTTGCCACGCCATCAACGCGCCGAACGTGCCGGACAGCACGTGGATCACGATCTCGAGCCGGTGCCGGACGCTTCTCCGGACACCAGCACCAGCAGCGACTCCATGCCGATGTGGCCGGCGTCGCGCACGCCGACCGCGGCGCCGAACATCGTGACCCAGAGCACCAGCACCAGCGCCAGCGCCTCGGCCCAGGTCGGCGTGTCGTTCAGGACGTAGCGGCCGAACACCTGGATCGAGCACGCAGGCGACGATCGACGACGAGGCCGGTCACCGCGACGACCATGCAGAACTTCGCCAGCGCGGCGCAGAAGCGCGTGAACATGCGGAGAGCTCCTGACGAGCGGCCGCCGACGGCCGCGTTAGGCGGCCGGAGCACCCGCAGGCGCCCCGGCGCGGCGAGGCGACGCTACTTGCGTCGCCTGGATCGCGCTGACCATGTCCTTCAGCTTCGGCGTCGGTGATGAACTTGTCGTAGACGGGCTTCATCGCGTCCTGGAACGACTTCTTGTCGACCTCGATGACCTGCGCGCCGCCGGCCTCGACCGTCGCTTGCGCGACTTCGGCTTCCTTCTCGTCCCACAGCTTGCGCATGTAGGGCACCGATTCCTTGGCCGCCTCGCGGAAGATCTTCTGCTCGTCGGGCGTCAGCGTGTCCCAGACCTTCTTCGACATCAGCAGCATCTCCGGCGCCATCGAGTGCTCGGTCATCGCGTAGTACTTGGCGACCTCGAAGTGGCGCGACGTGTCGTACGACGGCCAGTTGTTCTCGGCGCCGTCGACGGTGCCGATCTTGAGCGCCGTGTAGACCTCGCCGTAGGGCATCGGCGTCGCGTTGGCGCCCATCGCCTGCAGCAGCGCGACCCAGAGGTCCGACTGCTGGACGCGGATCTTCATGCCCTTGGCGTCGGCCAGCGTCTTGACCGGCTTCTTGACCGTGTAGAGCGAGCGCGAGCCCGAGTCGTAGAACGCGAGGCCGATGAAGCCCTGCGCCTCGCACGACTTCAGGATCTCGTCGCCGATCGGGCCGTCGAGCACCTTGCGCATGTGCTCCTTCGACCGGAACAGGAACGGCATCGTCGGCACCATCGTCTCGGGACAGATGTTGTTCATCGGCGCCACGTTGATGCGGACCAGGTCGAGCGCGCCGATCTTGGTCTGCTCGATCGTGTCCTTCTCGCTGCCGAGCGTGCTCGCCGTGTACGACCTTGATCGTGTCCTTGCCGCCGGTCTTCTTGCTGATGATGTCGCTCATGTACTTGACGGCCATCACCGTCGGGTAGTCCTCGGGATGCACGTCGGACGAGCGGAACTCCTTGGCCGTCGCGCGGCAGGCAGAAGGCGAGCGCGGCCAGCGTCGCGGCAATACGGGTCGATGCGTTTCATGGCAGATCTCCTCCTTCGTCAGGTTTACGTCGGGTTGCGCCGGACGTTGCGCTGCGTGCAGTCGGTGCGGACTGGAAGCGGCTCTCGCTTCCGTCACGGCGGGCCCGTCCGTCCCAGCGCCGCTGAAACTCGCGGGCGACTCGCGCGAGATGCCGGTGCATCGCCTCCCGCGCGGCGTCGGAGTCGCGCGCTTCGAGCGCGGCGACGATCGCCTCGTGGTCGGTGAGCGTCTTCGCCCGCAGCGCGGGCGTGTGGAAATGTTCCTCGATCTTCGCCCACAGATCGCCGCGGCGCTGATCCCACATGCCGGCGACGATCGGCGCAAAGGCGCTGTTGCCGGTGGCCCGGCGATGCGTACGTGGAAGTCGCGGTCGGCGGCATCGCGCCGGCGCGAAGTCGTCGGCGTGCTCACGCATCCGCGTCGATCGTCTCGCGCATCCCGGCAATGTCGGCGGTGGTCACCTTGGTCGCCGCGACGGCGGCGATTTCGCCTTCGATAAGCCGGCGAGCCGCCAGCAGCTCGAACGGTCCGGGGCCATCGTCGCCGGGCGCCGCCGGATCCCGTTGAGCGGCCACGTCGCGGCCGGTCGCGCGCACGAAGATCCCGCTGCCCACGCGCACTTCGACGAGGCCGGCGATTTCGAGCGAGATGATCGCTTCGCGCACCGAAGTCCGCGAAACGCCGAGCTGCGTCGCGAGCTCGCGCTCCGCCGGCAGCCGGACGCCCACCGCGAACTCCCCGTTGTCGATGAGCGAGGCGATCTGCCCGGCGATTTGCCGGTAGAGCCGCAGCGGCTCGACGGTTTGCAGCGGCACGATCCCCCCGTTTCGATGGCGCCATGAGGCACACCGGACCGGCCGCACTTCGATGGTGGCGCCGCTCAGCCCGGTCGGACTCTACTGCCGGGCGCCCCGCCGGTCAAGTGGCCCAACCATCGGACCAATGGTCCTCGCGCATCGCGGGCGTTGGCGCCATCATAGCGGCTGTCCAAACCCCGTCCCGGAGTCCACTCGATGGGTACGAAGCGTCGCCTCGCTGTCGTCGGTCTGGGCATGGCGGTCACCCCGCATGCGAAGAGCCTCGTCGATCTCGCGGATCGCGTGGAGGTTGCGTGGGCCTACAGCCCGACCGAGGCGCGGCGAGGGGCCTTCGCCGCGCGGTTTCCGTTCCCGGTGACCGGCGATCTCGCGGCGATCGCCGACGACCGCTCCATCGATGCGGTGCTGGTGCTGACGCCGCCCAACGCGCACCTCGACCTGGTGCGACAGCTCGCTGCCGCGGGCAAGCATATCCTGCTCGAGAAACCGCTCGCCGGGACGGTGGCGGATGCCGAAGCCGTCGTCGATTCCTGTGCGCGGGCCGGCGTGACGCTCGCCGTCGTATTCCAGCATCGCTTTCGTCCGGCAGCGCGAGCCTTGGCCGAACGCGTTGCCGCCGGAGCGCTCGGCGCGCTGGCGAACGCCGCCGTCAGTGTCCGCTGGTGGCGGCCGCAGAGTTATTACGACGAGCCCGGACGCGGCACACTCGCCCGCGACGGCGGAGGCGTGTTGCTCACGCAGGCGATCCACACGCTCGACCTTTTCCTTTCGCTGACGCCGCCGGTCGCCGAGGTCGTCGCGTTCAGCGGCACTTCCGCGTTGCATCGCATGGAGACCGAAGACAGCGTCGCCGGTGCGCTCGCCTTCGACGGCGGAGCGCTCGGCGCGCTCGATGCCACCACCGCCGCGTACCCCGGTTTCCCGGAAACGATCGCGCTCGTCGGGACGAAGGCCACGGCGACGCTCGCCAGCGGCCGGCTCGACCTGCACCATCAGGACGGACGACGCGAAACGGTCGGCGAGGAGTCGGCGACGGGGGGCGGCGCCGACCCGATGGCTTTCGCGCATGACGCGCACCGCGCGGTGCTCATCGAGTTCCTCGATGCGCTCGATGCGCGTCGCCCACCGCTTAACAGCGGCGACTCGGCGTTGCGCGTTCACTACCTGATCGATGCGCTGCTCGAATCGTCTCGTCGATGCTCGCCGGTCTCCGTTCGGCGCTTACGGCATTGAGGAATGCACCGTCGGCATTGCAGATCGAGCGGACGCAGTGTCGATTCCCGCAGCGAGCCACTCGACCTGAGGCCGCTTGCCCAATCGATGCGCCGCAAGCTAAAGGCCTCAGCGCGACGCCCGAAAATGGCCCGACTTGCCCCCGGATTTCTCGGCGAGATGCACGCCCTCGATTCGCATCCCGCGGTCGGCCGCCTTGCACATGTCGTAGATCGTGAGGAGTCCGATCGCCGCCGCGGTCAACGCTTCCATCTCGACGCCCGTCTGCGCAAGCGTCTCGGCAGTGACCTCGATCGCTATGGCGCTGCTTTCGTCGTCCAGCGCGAACGCGACGCCGACGTGTGTGAGCGGCAGCGGGTGGCAAAGCGGAATCAACTCGGACGTGCGCTTCGCGGCCTGGATCGCTGCGATGCGCGCGACGCCGAGCACGTCGCCCTTTTTCGCGGAGCCGGCGCGAACGAGCGCCAGCGTCGCCGGCTGCATGACAATGCGGCCGCCGGCGCGCGCGACACGTTTGGTTACATCCTTGTCCGCCACGTCGACCATGTGCGCCTGCCCGGCAGCATCGAAATGGGTAAAATGAGGGCCTTGCGGCGCTCGATCCGCTGCCTTTCGCCTCGACGGCCTCGAGGGTCCGGTCGCCCTGCCTCCTGCGCGCGCCACGGCGGCTGCCTCCACGTGAACTTCGGGTAACGCCGCGAATCTTAGCATTGCAGTCAATGCCCACCCGACTCTGTCGATGCCCCGTTTCCCTCCCGCCAACGCGATCCGATTCCCTGGCCTGCGGCGAATCCTCGCCGCCGGCGTCGCCGCGCTGATGGCCGTTCAGCCGCTCGGGCCCGCCGTCGTGGCCGTTCGCGACCGCGCATGCCCAGAGCCTGCCCGACCTCGGCGACGAGTCGCAGGCGGCACTCGGCCCGCAGCAGGAGCGCAAGCTCGGCGAGACCGTGGTGCGGCAGATTCGCGCCGCCGGGCGCCTATCTCGACGACCCGGAGATCAACGACTATCTCAATGAGCTCGGCCACCGCCTGGTCGCCGCGGTTCCCGAAGGGCGCCAGGACTTCGAGTTCTTCGCCATCGCCGATCCGTCGATCAACGCCTTCGCGCTGCCCGGCGGTTATGTCGGCGTGAACCTCGGGTTGATCATGCTCACCCAGACCGAGTCGGAACTCGCCTCCGTACTTGCGCACGAGATCACGCACGTCACCCAGCGCCACATGGCGCGTACCATGGTCGGCCAGCAGCGATCGATTCTCTATTCGCTCGCCGCACTCGCACTCGCGCTCGCCGCTTCGCGTTCCAACTCGGCGTCGAGCCGGCCAGGTCGTCAGCGCGGGGGTGGCGTCGGCTCAGGCGCTGGCAATGCAGTCGCAGATCAACTACACCCGGGAGCACGAATTCGAGGCTGACCGCATCGGGTTCCAGCGGCTGGACGCCGCGGGATTCGACGACACGGCCATGGCGACGTTCATGGAACGCCTGCAGCGCGCCAGCAGGTTTTCCGACAGCAGCGCGCCGTCCTACCTGCGCACCCATCCGATCACCGGCGAGCGGGTGGCCGAGGCACAAGCCCGCGCTTTCGGCAAACCGTACCGCCAGGTCGCCGACTCGCTCGACTTTCATCTCGTGCGCGCGCTCGTCCGCAGTTACAGCGGCGCTCCCAGCGAAGCCGTGACGTATTTCACCGCCGCGCTGGCCGAGCGCAAATACAACAGCGAGGTCGCCGCACGTTACGGGTTGGTCGCTTCGCTGCTGCGAGCCGCCGACTACAAGCGCGCAATTGCGGAACTCTCCACGCTCGAGAAGATCGCCCCGCCGCATCCGATGATCGAGGCAATGGCGGGTCATGTCTACATGGAATCGGGCGACCTCAACGCGGCGATCGCGCGCTTCCAGTCTGCGCTCTCGCGCTATCCGAACAAGATGCAGCTCGTCTACGATTATCCGGAGACGCTCATCAAGGCGGGCCGTGCACGCGACGCAGTCGTCTTCCTCGAAAGCCAGCTCGCGCGATTTCCCAATAACGGACCGCTGCACCGGATCGCGGCCCGCGCCTACGCCGAGCTCGGCAAGAAGCTCCAGCAATACCTCCATCAGGCCGAGTTCTATGCCTGGCAAGGCGATCTGCGCGGCGCCGTGACGCAGCTCGAGCTCGCCACCAAGGCCGGCGACGGCGATTTCTACCAGACCTCCGTGGTCGAAACGCGACTGCGCGCGCTGCGCCGCGAGCTCGCCGAGCAGCAGGCAGCCAACCCCAGGCAAGGCTGATCGACGGCGCCTACTGCCCCCCTCGCGCGAATCCTCGCGACAAGAACAACAACGAAGGACGTCTCCCGCTTCATGGCCGCCGCCGCCGTGTCAGCTCCCTCGCCGCCGTACGGGGCGACGAAACGCTCGCGCCTCGTCTGGATCACGTTGGGCGCGGTCGCGCTCATTGCGCTGGCCGGCGCCGCATGGTGGTGGTTCGCAGGCCGCAGCGAAGCCGGCAACGGCTACCGCTTCGCGAAGGTGGAGCGCGGCGCGATCACGTCGGTCGTCTCGGCCTCCGGAACGCTCTCGGCCGTTACCACCGTCGCGGTGGGATCGCAGATATCGGGGCAGATCAAGGAGCTCTTCGTCGACTTCAACAGCCCCGTGCGGAAGGGTCAGTTGCTGGCGCGGATCGATCCGGAGACGTTCGATCTGAAGGTGAAGCAGGCGCAGGCCGACCTCGATGCGGCGCAAAGCGCGCTGACCAACCAGCAGGGCAACCTGCTCGTGCTGAAGTCGCAGGTGTTGCGCGCGCAGATCCAGGCCAACGACGCGAAGGCGGATCTCGAGCGCAAGAAAACGCTGTTCGCGAAGGGGTTCATTTCCGACGCCGAGCGGGACAAGGCGCAGTTCACGTACGACGCGCTCGCCGAAGCGGTCCGCACCGCCGACGCGCAGGTGAAAGTCGGCGAGGCGCAGGTGGCCAATGCCGCGGCGGTCATCAAGCAGCGCGAGGCGGCGCTCGCCTCGGCGCGGGTCGATCTGGCGCGCACCTCGATCGTCGCGCCGGTCGACGGCATCGTGATCTCGCGGCAGGTCGACGCCGGCCAGACGGTCGCGGCGAGCCTCAACACGCCGACGCTGTTCACGATTGCACAGGACCTGCGCGACATGCAGGTCGAGGTGGCCATCGACGAGTCGGACATCAGCAAGATCCGCTCCGGCCAGCGCGTCACGTTCACTGTCGACGCTTTCGGCGGCCGCACGTTCGAAGGCCGCGTCGCGCAGATCCGCAAGGCGGCGCAGACGGTGCAGAACGTCGTCACCTACACGGTGGTCGTCGCGACCGAGAATCCGAACCTGCAACTGGTGCCGGGCATGACGGCGAACGTCCGGATCGTGGCGGACGCGCGCGAGAACGTGCTGAAGGTGCCGAACGCCGCGTTGCGCTATCGCCCGCCGGGTTTGGCAGCCGCCAAGGATGTGGAACTCCCCGCGGCAGGGGGAGGAGGCGGCGATGCACAGGCTGCGCCGGCAGCGGCTCGTCGACGAACTGAAGCTCGACGCCGCGCAGCAGGCGCGCCTGGACGAGATCTTCGCGGACCTCCGATCCCGGATGGCGGAACTGCGCGACATTCCCGAAGCGGATCGTCGCGCCCGCAGCGAGCGCCTGCGCGCCGATGTGCGGCAGAAGATCAACGCCATGCTCACGCCCGAGCAACAGAAGCAGTACGCCGAGATCGTCGCCGCGGAAACCGGACGCGGCGGCAGTACCAGCGGCCGTGTCTACGTCCTCGGACCGGACAACAAGCCGCAGGAAGTGCGCCTGCGGCTCGGCCTGACCGACGGCAACGCCACCGAAGCCGCGGGCGGCGAGCTCAAGGAAGGCGCCGAGGTCATCGTCGGCAACGTCGATCGGGGCGCGACGGCGGCGCGTCCGTCGGGCAGCGCGCCGCGGCTGCCGTTCTAGCCGGGAACAGCGTCCACTTTCGCTCCGCTTGACAGTCATGCTCCCGCCAACGCCGACGAAGTCGGGGCCTGTTCCCGAATCGGGCTCGCCTCGACGCACGCCGCTCGTGTCCGTCCGCGACCTCGTGAAGATCTACCCGCTGGGCGAGACCGAGGTGCGGGCATTGAACGGGGTGTCCGTCGACATCGGCGAGGGCGAGTTCGTCGCGGTGATGGGACCGTCGGGCTCCGGCAAGTCGACGTTCATGAACCTGATCGGCTGTCTCGACACGCCCACGTCGGGCACGCTATCGGCTCGCGGGCGACGATGTCGCCTATCTGGAGCGCGACGCACTGGCCGGGATTCGCAACCGCCAGATAGGCTTCGTCTTCCAGCAATTCAACCTGCTGCCGCGGACGACGGCTCTCGCGAACGTCGAATTGCCTTTGCTCTACGCTGGCGTTCCCGCGGCGCAGCGACATGCAAGGGCCCAGGCGAAACTCGCGCAGGTCGGGCTGGGCGATCGCGCGTATCACCATCCGCGGCAGCTGTCGGGCGGTCAGCAGCAGCGCGTCGCGATCGCGCGCGCGCTCGTCAACGACCCCAAGCTGATCCTCGCCGACGAGCCCACCGGCGCACTCGACTCGACGACGAGCCTCGAGGTGATGGCGCTGCTGCAGGAGCTCAATCGCGCCGGGATCACGGTGGTCGTCGTGACCCACGAGCAGGACATTGCGGCGTTCGCATCCCGACTCCTCACGTTCCGCGACGGCAAGCTCATGAGCGACGTCCCGAACGAGGCGAAGGACGCGGCGAGCGCGTTGGCCTCGCTGCGGGAGCACCCCGGCCCTGCTCAACCGCATTCAGATGCCAGAGCGGGGACCCCGGGGCCGGACCCCACCCTGCCCAGGGGCCTCGCTCCCGCCTGACCCACGTCCGACCCCATGAGCTTTCTCGCCACGCTGCGCATCGCCCTCGCCGCACTCCGGGTCAACAAGTTGCGCTCGGCACTGACGATGCTCGGCATCATCATCGGCGTCGGCGCCGTGATCACGATGGTCGCCGTCGGCGCCGGCGCGCAGGCGCGGGTCGAGGACCAGATCAAGAGTCTCGGCTCGAACCTGATCATCATCCTGTCCGGCAACTTCACGTCGGGCGGCGTGCGGCTCGGCGTGGGCTCGCAACTCACGATCAGCGAGGACGACGCGTACGCGCTCGCGCGCGAGATCCCGGCCATTCAGGCGGCGGCGCCGATCCTGCGCGGCAACGGGCAGGTCGTTTTCGGCAACAGCAACTGGGCGACCCAGATCTACGGGATCACGCCGGACTACCTCGAGGCGCGGCAGTGGGAGGTCGTCTCGGGCCGTCCGATCGACCAGTCGCAGGTCGACAGCGCGGCCAAGGTCGTGTTGCTCGGGCAGACCGTCGCGCGAACGCTTTTCGGCGACGCGGATCCGGTCGGCGAAACGGTGCGCATCAGGCGCGTGCCGCACGCGGTGATCGGTGTGCTGGACCGCAAAGGGCAGAGCATGATCGGCCAAGACCAGGACGACGTTGTGCTGATCCCAATCACGACGGCGCGCAAGCGCGTGCTGGGCGGGGCGAACGTCAAGTCGCGCAACGTGCCGAACATCACGGTCCGCGTGCGCGACGGCGTCGACATCGCAGCGACCGAGCAGGACATGCGCGACCTCCTGCGCCAGCGGCACCGGCTGCAGCCGAACCAGGAGGACGATTTCTTCATCCGCAACCTGTCCGAAGTGCTGGCTGCGCAGGAGGCCTCCTCCAACGTCCTCGCGCTGCTGCTCGCCGCCATCGCATCGGTGTCTCTCCTTGTCGGCGGTATCGGCATCATGAACATCATGCTGGTGTCGGTGACCGAACGCACGCGCGAGATCGGGCTCCGGATGGCGGTTGGCGCACGCGGCCGCGACATCCTGACGCAATTCCTGGTCGAGGCGGTGACGCTCGCGCTGATCGGCGGCCTGATCGGCGTTGCGGTGGGAGCGATCGCTTCGTTGGCGGTCGGGCACTTCGCCGATTGGCGCACCGAGATGAGCGCCTCGGCAGTGCTGCTCGCATTCGGCTTCGCCGGCGCCGTCGGCGTGTTCTTCGGCTTCTATCCGGCGCGCACCGCGTCGCGGCTCGTCCCGATCGAGGCGCTGCGGCACGAGTGAGCCGCGCCCCGTCGGGCGCAAGCGGGTACGCGACATCGCTCCGCGGCCCCACGCCGTGCCGGAGTCGCAGCCTTCACGCTTCCTGCACTTCTTGCAGCGTCAAGCTCCCGATTGCGCGCTAAACCGGCATTTAGAATCAAGCCGTTGTAATTCTGCCGCCGGCCACCCTAGTAAGTGGGCTAGCGGGATGCCAGCGGTTCACGCTCGCGCGACGGAAGTCCGCGTGATTGTCGAACGGGCCGCGCGCGCAAGAGCTATGCTTGCAAATTCGTGCCCGAGCGCGACGAGCCGACGTAGCTAATCACCATGCTTCCTGCCGCTTGAACGCGGCCGAGGGCAGAAGCCCGTTGTGAGCGCAACCTAAATTCGAAGTAAGGTCGCTCCAACAATCGGTAGAACACCGAGGCGATTGCGCCACTGACGGCAAAGGAGCCGCTCAAGAGAATACAAGAGGAAACGACCTCCAAATCAAAGTCTTTACCTAGTGGAAAACACGGATTGCGCGGACCAATAGCTTGCGAACACGTCAGCGCAAATTTGCTACCCTAGGACAATGTTAGGAGTCCGCGATGACCACCAAACGAGAATTCCTGAAACTCAGGTACCCTGGCTGGCGCGGGGTCGCTGCTATTCACCAAGTTTGGGTTCATCCGGCGTGCCTTTGCCGCGATACCAGGCGGCACGCTGGACCCCGCCGCAATCACGAAATACGCCATGCCCTTGGTCATCCCGCCGGCGATGCCGAAAACCAGCGGCGGGCAAATCGACTACTACGAGATCGCTGTCCGGCAGTTCCAGCAGCAGATCCTGCCTACCGGCATGCCCACAACGACGGTATGGAGCTACGGCTCAGTTAACCACCCCAGTACGTTCAACTACCCTGCCTTCACCATCGAAGCCAAGTACCACCGGCCGGTCCGGGTCAAGTGGATCAACGACCTGAAAGACGCCAACGGCAACTACCTCCCGCACATCCTGGCGGTGGACCCGACGCTGCACTGGGCTAACCCGCCGGGTGGTACCGACGGGTCGGGACATGCGCCCGAGCTTCACGAGTACGCCGGGTCCCTATACGGGCCCGGTCCCGATCGTGACCCATCTGCATGGGGGCCACAGCGCCCAGGAAAGCGACGGCTACGCCGAGGCCTGGTACCTGCCTGCGGCGAACAACATCCCCGCGGGCTACGCCACCGAGGGCACCTGGTACGAGCCCTTCAAGAACGAGTTCTCGACCAAGTTTGGCGAGAATTGGGAAGCTGGCACGGCGACCTTCCAATATCCGAACGATCAGCGGGCGACCACGCTCTGGTTTCACGACCACACGCTGGGCATGACCCGCCTGAATGTCTATGCGGGACCCGCGGGGTTCTATCTCCTGCGCCGCGGACCCGGCGATCTTCCGGATCCCCTTCTTCCCGGCCCAGCCCCTGGTGTGGGGGCCGACCCCTTCGGGCGAGTACTACGAGATCCCCATCGCCATCCAGGACCGCTCCTTCAACGCCGACGGCTCGCTGTTCTACCCGAACAGCCGCGAGTTCTTCGACGAGCTTCGCCGGGCCGTACATCCCCGACAGCGATGTATCGCCGATCTGGAACCCCGAGTTCTTCGGCAACACCATGGTGGTCAACGGGCGCACCTGGCCCCACCTGGAGGTTGAGCCACGGCGCTACCGCTTCCGGTTCCTGAACGGCTGCAACTCCCGCTTCCTGATCCTGAAGATCGTCACCGACCCGCAGGCCGATGAGACCGGCGGTGTCAGCACTCCCCTTCTGGCAGATTGGCACCGAGGGCGGGTTCCTGCCCGCGCCGGTGCAAGCTCGATCAGCTCCTCATGCAGTCCCTCCGAACGGGCTGACGTCATCGTCGACTTCACCGGGATTTCCGAAGGAACCGAGTTCTTCCTCATTAACGAAGCGCCCGATGAGCCCTTTGGCGGCGGTGTACCGGGCACCGATTTCGACCGCGGCGGATCCCGCCACGACCGGCCAGGTGATGAAATTCGTGGTCGTGCCGCTGGCGAGCAAGGACCACAGTCAAGACCCCGCGCGGCTGACCTTGCCGGCGTTCAAGCCGCTCGGTCCGGCAAGCAATACGCGGCAAGTGTCGCTCAACGAACGAGCCGAGTAGGTTCCCCGGCTTCGACGGCCCCGTTGAAGCGGATGCTAGGCACGCTCGACGGCGGCAGGCAATCCGGTCCCGAAGGATTGGGACGAAGCGATCACCGAGAACCCGGCGCTCGGTTCCATCGAGATCTGGGAGATCTACAACTTCACCGAGGACGCCCACCCGATTCACATTCACGAGGTGCAGTTCCAGGTGGTGAACCGCCAGCCGTTCGACGGTGATGCCCGACCGCCGGAAAGCTGGGAGACGGGCTTCAAGGACTCGGTCATCGCCTATCCAGGCGAGATCACGCGGGTCAAGGCCTTGTTCGACCTGCCGGGACTGTATGTCTGGCACTGCCACATCGTCGAGCACGAGGACAATGAGATGATGCGCCCGTACTTTATCGGCCCAAATCCACCGACGCTGTAATCGCCGTCATGCGATGAGCCACGTTTCCGAGCGGGTGGTACAGCGGCGGTTCGCTCCGTACTGCGATGCCGAATTGCCGGGCCGTGGTCAGGGCTAATCATTCCGAACCTGCGGAGGCAGCGGAGGCAGCATTGCCTACCGACAAGCAGACGCCGGCAATTTCCGCTCATCGCCGATCTCGGCCCCCAGTGCAATGACGATCCGACATCGGCTTTCCACTACACATTCTGCGCCTCACATCGCCGCCCCAAGTACACCTTTTCGTCCTTGACGGTGATGGTAGGTCTGACCGCACTGGACCACCCGAGCAACTGGGATTCGAAGCATCGCTTATTGCTGAGTCGGCAGTATGTCCGCACGGCACCTGGCAACGGAAGCTGCTCGCAATAAGACCCAGCAGAGTTTCGTTTCCCGATGCGGTCCCAACAAGACAAGGTGCGCGTGATGCAAAGCTTCATGTAGCTTCCGGTGCAGCACAAAGGGCTGCCAGCACTCGAACAAAGAAACTCGTTCAGGACGTGGTTTCCCCGTTGAACGCCCTCCTTGCCCCGATGTCGCCAGTGTCGAGCTAACTGCGAATCCGCTTGCAGCCACTGCAACGGATCGTTGGCGACCGCAGAGATTGCAGCGACCCACCCCGAAGGATGACCGCACCGACCAGCTCGGCGGTCACCGCACCGAACGCGACGTCGAAGTCGTCGAGACTTCCGGACATCAACGACGGTGACCGACGTGTTGAGTCCTCGCAAGGCCGCCTCGCAACCCCCGAAACCACCCTCAGCCAACTGTACCTTTCTACAGTTTGCAACGCGCGGGCACCGGGTTTACCGTGCCGCCAGAACGCGACAACAAGACGCGGCGACGCAGGGTCGCGGCGCGCCGCGTGCAATGGGCTGCATCCGGGAGGAAGCCATGAAGATACTTGTCATCGACGATCATCCGTTGATCCTCGACGCGCTCGCGCAATTGCTGCCGCAGCTCGGACCGGACGTCACGATGCGCGGCGCAATAGACCCGCCCGAAGCGGTCGCGATCCTGGACAACGAGCCGGACGTCGCGCTCGTCCTGCTCGATCTTGCGCTGCCTGGCGCACGCGGACTCGATTTCCTCTCCGACCTCAAGCTCGATTATCCCGGCGTGCCGGTCGTCGTGCTGTCCGCGACCCACGATTCCGCGACCGTGATGGCAGCGCTCGCCGCCGGCGCACACGGCTTCATTCCGAAGACCGCCGACGCCTCGATGCTGCTCGAGGCTGTGCGCAAGGTCATGCAGGGCGATGTATACCTCGCGCCCAACACCGTGCCGATGCCGGACGGCGACGGGGTGCGCATCACCTCCGACGCATTGGGACTCACCGCCCGACAGGCGGACGTGCTGAAGCTGCTCGCGCAAGGCAAGCCCAACAAGCTCATCTGCCGCGATCTTCGCTTGTCGGAGGGCACCGTCAAGGTGCATGTGAGCGCGATTCTGAAGGCGCTCAACGTGCATTCGCGGGCGCAGGCCGTCGCCGCGCTCGCGCGACGCGGCATCAGTGTCGAGACGCTGGCGGCGCGCCGGGCGCGGCCCGATCCGAGCTTGCGTTAGAGCTACTCACTCGCATCATCGAAGTGCCGCCGGGCTTTCGGGATCGACAGCATGTCCCCGCTTGCCGCCATCGAAGCGCCGTTGCTGGCGCGCGCGCGCGCCGATCAGGTGGCTACGCTCTACGCGTCATGGCACCGCACGACGGCGTCGATGGTGCTGGGGGCGCTCATTCTTTGCACCGTGCTCTGGGATCGCCAGGACATTTGGGCGATGACGATCTGGTTCGCCGTGATCCTCGCAAACCAGGCATGGCGTGGGGCGCTGGTACGCGCGTATCAGCGCGCAAGGCCCGGGATCTCCGCCGCGCCGCGCTGGGGAGCCTACTGGGCCGTCGGCTCGACGCTCGCGGGCGCGTTGTGGGGCATTGCCGCGATCGCGATGTATCCGGCGTCGCCGCCGCACGAGGCATTGCTGATCGTGTGCCTGTTCAGCGTGATCCTCGGCGGCCTCAATCTGACGGCTGTCTACAAGCCTTCGTTCTACGGCTTCGTGCTCGCCGCGCTCGTTCCGCTGATCGTGCGGGTCGCCTTCGAGGGCGACCAGGTCCACCTGTTCACCGCGCTGGTGCTCGGCGTCGTCCTGGCCTTCGTGCTGGCGTTCGGGCGTCAGGTGAACGACGTACTGACGCAATCGCTGGCGATGCGCTACGAGAACGTCGACCTGATCGCGGAGCTGCGCGCCCAGAGCGACGCGGCGGAGTCGGCACGCACAGCCGCAGAGTCCGCCAACCGGGCGAAGAGCCAGTTCCTCGCCGCGGCGAGCCACGACCTGCGCCAGCCCTTGCATGCTATGGGACTGTTCGCAACCGCCCTCGCCGCGAAAGCGCGCGACCCCGAGCTCCGGCCGCTCGTCAAGAGCATCCATGCGTCGGTCGAAGCCCTCGAGCACCTGTTCGGCGAGCTTCTCGATCTCTCGCGGCTGGAAGCGGGAATGCTGCGGCCGACGCGCGCCGACGTTGCGCTCGCACCGCTGTTCCAGCGCCTGAGCATCGATTTCGCACCGCAGGTCGCGGCCAACCGGCTCACGTTGCGCTTCGTGGCGACGAGACTCGTGGTCGACAGCGACCCGCTGCTGCTCGAGCGGATCCTGCGCAATCTCGTCGCCAATGCGCTCCGCTACACCGAGCTTGGCGGCATCGTGGTCGGAGCACGGCGATGCGGCAACTCGGTTCGCATCGACGTCATCGATACCGGAGTGGGCATCGCCGAGGGCGACCGCGAGCGTGTCTTCGACGAATTCGTGCAGCTCTCTGCGACGCCACGCCGGCACGCCGGCGGCCGTGGCATGGGACTGGGCCTCGCGATCGTCCGGCGCTTGTCCGCGCTCCTCGGCCATTCGCTCGAGCTGTCGTCGATCCGTGATCGTGGATCCCGGTTCTCGATCGTCGTCCCACGTGCGGTAGCGCCGTCAGGCGCGGCCGCCAAGCCCCCGCCGGCGGCGCCCATCGCGGTCGGTGCGCTGTTCGCCGGCAGGCGCATCGTCGTCGTCGACGACGACCCTGCAGTCATCGCCGCAATGCGGGCGTTGTTCACTTCGCATGGCGCGCGAGTGGCCGGTGGCGAGGATGCGACGTCGGCGCTCGCGGTGTTGCGAACGGGCGAGGGTCCCCATCCTTGCGGTGCGGACCTGATCGTCGCCGACCTGCGTCTCGCCGGCGGCGCGTCGGGCCTCGACGCGGTGGCGGCCCTGCGCAACGCGCTCGGCCGCCCGACTCCGGCGCTGATCGTCTCGGGCGATACCGGCCAGTCCGCGCGCGCCGAAGTGCGCAAAGCCGGCATCCGGATGCTCGCCAAACCGGTGGTCGCCGCCACGCTCGAACATGCGGCTGCAATGGCGCTGTTGTCCGGCGCTGCATCCGTCGAGAACGACTGAAACCGGGAAGCGCGCCGCCGGGCAAATCAGGGCCGTTGGGTGAATGGCGCCGGCAAACGCGCGCGGGCGGATCAGGGCCGCGTTGGGCGAATGGCGCCGCCAATCGTGGCGTCGAGCGGGTGCCCGGCGCTTGAGCGTCGGTCAACACACGACCGAGCACTCAAGCGCCACCCGCTTAACGACGCCGGCGGCGAACATTCGCCCAACGCGGCCCTGATCCGCCCGCATCCGCCCACATGCGCCCAGCTAAGTCGTCGCGCACCGCACGACCTGCGGCGGACGTGCAGTCGCCCCTCGGACTCAGCCGCCGCCGAAACGCTCGCGCATCTTGTGGCGGAACTGCTCCGCCCGATCCATCTTCTGCTGCAGCAGCTCGCGGACGATCGCCTTCTGCTGCGTGTTGAAGGTCGCGTAGAGCTTGAGCCACTGGTCGCGGACCTGGCGTCTTAGCGTCTGTCCCTGACTCTGGGTGTCGTCGGCGAGCGCCGCGAGCGCCGCAAGATCCGGTTCGGCCTTTGCGAGCTCGGCGCGCATGGCCTCCTTGACCTTCTGGTGGAGCGCCCGGCCCGATTCCCGTGCGGCGCTGGTCTGCGCGATCGCGCTGTCGAAGATCAGTTGCTGCGACGTGTCGAGTGCCAGGCGGGACTTCACCTCTTCGAGCATGACTGCCATTTGGTCGCCGAAGAAGCCGCCGCCTCCCGGCCCGTGGCCCATCGGTCCACCGGGGCCGCCCATCGGGTGCGCAAACGCCGCGGTGCCGCAAGTCAGCGCCAGCGCAGCTGCAGTCGCCGCTGCCGCGTGGCGAGGACAAAAACGACTGAATCGGAGTCCCATTCGGTACATGCCATGCTCCTCTCGTGAATGATCCGGCGAATATCCGACGCCACATTTCGGGAAAGCAACGCCGACCTGCCGGCGCGGCGATTGTCGATCTGTGGCATCCGAAACGTTGGACCGCATTGTGGGCGCGCGTTCCCGGCATAGACGTTGTGCTTGCAACCAAAGGTAACATCCGCCTGGGAGCGTTACAATTTGTTGCACGCTGCCGGTCATTCATTGCCCGAGACGCCGGTAACCTGACGCATGACCACGAAAATCGCCTCGCCCAAGGTGCTCGTTGTCGACGACGACGTGCGATTGCGTGATCTGTTGACGCGCTACCTCACCGAGCAGGGTTTCCAGGTGGCTGCCCTCGCCGATGCACGCGACATCGACAAGAAACTTCAACGCGACCCGCCGCACCTCGTCGTGCTGGACCTGATGCTGCCCGGCGAGGACGGGCTCGCGGTCTGTCGCCGGCTGCGTGCCGCGGGCGAAACCGTTCCCATCATCATGCTGACGGCGAAGGGCGAAGACGTCGATCGCATCGTCGGCCTGGAGATGGGCGCCGACGATTACCTCGCGAAACCTTTCAACCCGCGCGAGCTGGTCGCGCGGATCCACGCCGTCCTGCGCCGGCAGACCGAGCGTCTGGCGTTCGCAGCACCGGTATCGGAGGGCACCATTGCATTCGGTCCGTTCCGCCTCGATCTCGCGGCGCGCACGCTCGATGGCGGACCCGAACCGATCCGTCTGACCACCGGCGAGTTTTCGCTGATCCGCGTGTTCGCGCAGCATCCGCGGCAGCCCCTTGCCCGCGAGAAGCTGATGCTGCTCGCGCGTGGACGCGACCACGACGTATTCGATCGCGCCATCGACGTTCAGGTATCGCGGCTGCGCAAGCTGATCGAGCCCGATCCGGCGAACCCGCGTTACCTGCAGACCGTGTGGGGCTTCGGCTACGTGTACGTCCCGGCCGACGACGCGGTTGCGCCAGCCGCGGCGAATCGTCCGGAAAGCGCTCCGCGGTGACGTTCCTGCCGCGCTCGCTGTTCGGGCGGCTCACGCTGCTGCTGATCGCGGTGGTCGTCGTCGCACTGGCGGCGACGATCCTGCTGTTCCGCCAGGATCGCGCGGCGCTGCTTGCGCGCCAGTTCGGCGACACCAAGATCGTGCAGCTGCAGGCTGTGCGCGCGGCGCTCGAAGGCACCGATACGCGCGAGCGCGGCGAATCGCTGGCGCGGATCGGGCACGAGTACGGCGTGCGCATCGTGCCCGAGAGCGAGCGTCCGTTCATGCGCGGCCCGCCGCATGGTCCGTTGCTGGAGGTGCTCGAGCAACGCCTGCGCGAGGCCTCGGTCCCGACACCGAGCTGCGGGTTGCGCCGGGTCGCGGCTTCTGCTCGTGCGCGTCGACCGCTGCGCGGCACCGGCTACTGGGTCGGCTTTCCGCTGCCGCCGCGGCCGCAGGCCGATGACGTGCCCTCGCGCGCGCTGGTCTGGAGCCTCTGCGCGGCGATTCTCGCTCGTCGGCGGCGTTCCTGTTCACGCGCTACCTCGCGCGCCCGCTGCGCGAGCTGAACGCCGCGGTCGAGCGCGTCGGCCGCGGCGAAACGCCGCCGCCGCTGCCCGAGCATGGACCGTCGGAGATCGCGCAGCTCAATCGCGGCTTCAACCGGATGATCGCCGAATCTGCGGCAGCTCGAGCAGGACCGCGCGCTGCTGCTCGCCGGCGTATCGCACGATCTGCGCACCCCGCTCGCGCGATTGCGCCTCGGTCTCGAAATGGGATCGCAGGACGCAGACGACGAGCGCGGGCATGGTCGAAGACATCGCGGAAATGGACCGGATCATCGGCCAATTCCTCGATTTCGCGCGCGGCGACGAGACCGCGGCGCTGGAACGCACGGACCCCAACGCGATCGTCGCCGCCTGCGTGGACCGCTACGCGCGCGCCGGCAAGGACGTGCGCTTCGTGCCCGGCCGCTGCCCGCCATTCCGCTGCGCCCGACCGCGTTCTCGCGGATGGTGACCAACCTCGTCGACAACGCGCTCGCCTACGGCGCGCCGCCGGTCGAGGTGACCACGGCGACAGCGCGGACCGGTTCGTGCTCGACGTCGCCGATCGTGGGCCCGGGCATACCGCCCGACGAGGTGGCGCGCCTGAAGCAGCCGTTCACGCGCGCGTCGGCCGCGCGCACATCGGCGTCAGGCGTGGCCGGCGCGGGCCTGGGGCTCGCCATCGTCGATCGGGTCGCGCGGCTGCACGGCGGCACGCTTCGACCTCCTGCCGCGCGAAGGCGGCGGGACACTGGCGCGGGTGACGTTCGACGGGCTACGCGTTTTCGCGCGTGATCAGCAGCACCGTCGCCAGCGCCGCGATGCCCTCCCTGCGACCGGCGAAGCCCAGACCCTCGGTGGTCGTCGCCTTGACGCTGACGAGGCCGAGCTCG
>CAWELU010000040.1:0-14836 GCA_963809965.1 uncultured beta proteobacterium | reverse complement strand
CCCGAGCAAACGCGCGGTCCGCGAGTTCGCCGAGCGGGATCCGCTCTGGCGTCGCTGCAGCCGTCAGCTCGGGATCACGTGCGGTCATGGGTCGGTCCAATGTACCGCCAATCGCGCCCGAGTGCGTAATCGGCCGGAAAGGATCTGGCGGTGGCATCGGGTCGCGCGGCATGCCACCGGCGATCGGTTGAGATCCGAGATCCCCTGGCGCGCGCGGCGCAGTTCTAATCGATCGACGGCAACCGGATTGGCGTCACGAAGCCAACCGGGACGTCGGTTCGCGAAGCACCACCTGCAGACGGGTTACGACAGGACCTACTCGAGCACGGATCGGCCTGCGCGTGCCTTTCGCGCGATGACGAGGAGCGAGATGAGCAGCATGCCCGCGTAGCCACCAACGACGAACGCCCAGAGAAGCCACCAGGCAGAAACCATAGCGAGTATCCGCGCTGCTCGAGAATTGAGAAATCAAACTTGTACTGCGCAAATCCAAGATTGCAATACTCGTGCCGATCCTCAGTCTAACCATAATGCATTGTTTGTACGATGAAAAATATTCGCGCTGGCAAGCCCGTTACAGAATTGCTCGACAAGTGTAAGAGAATCCGACGCCAATCGTGGGGGGAGTTCCCTCTGACGAGCGTACTTTTTGGCCTGATACCCGGCATTGCATTCAGGCGACATTTGGTCGCACGTGGCAAAAGATTCGACAGCGGCTCGAGCGGATTCCCTGATCGGCAACGCAAGCTGATGTTCGGCGCAAGTCTTGGCGCATCGTCGCTCGCGTTGCCCGTTGGCCCGCGTTACCATTGCCAGCGGCAATTGTCCGCTTTCGCGAACAGGACCGGGAGCGATCCCCAGGGAGAATACGCGATGGGAAGCTTGCTTCGATGGATAGGTCGCAGCGCCGGTTTGGTTGGTGTGCTGCTTTGCATCGGCGCAATCCTCGCGCGGCTGGGCGGGTCGTATTTGGTCGGCGGATTTCAGGTCGGCACGCTCCTTCAAGCCGGAATCGCGGCCATGCTGATCGCCTGCCTCAGCTACCTTGCCTTGCTCGCCGAGCGTTCGGGAGACTGACACCGACACCGGTGCGGGCGGCGTGTTCGCCCCATCAGCGGGCCATAGGCCGCTGACGCCTCGTCGCCCGCCAACATTTGACCCCCTCGGGCATGCTTTCTGCTTGGAGTGGTGGTTGGAGGCTATGGGAACTGCATCTTGCGGAATTCAGGCCCCTCGAACGCTCGGAGAACGCATGGGTGAGTCGCTACTCAAGTTCATGGTCATATTGTTGTCCACGATCAACGCGTCGGTTTGGGAGTTCTATACCGAATCGCGGGTGATGGCGCTTGTGTGGGTGGCCATTGCGATCGCATTCATCTATTGGATGGGGGATGACATGCGTCGCAAGGGATTTGCGGTGTAGATTTGCGCGACGTGCACGCTCGCGTGCCGCCTAAGCGAAAGAGGCCCGAACGGGCCTCTTTGCTTTGGCGCCTGCACGTCGACTACTGGCGGAGACGTAGGGATTCCTGACGGTACTGATTAGGAACGGATTTTGCTGCGCAGGCGGATAGGGTACCCCCATTTGGATCCGCAGAGCTTGCGCATCGTCCATGTCGAGCGCGCGCGATACCGAAATTACAGGAGCGTTCGATGCGAGGGTTGACTTTCTTCCTGCCGCTTATTGCCGTCATCGCCTTCCTGTGGTGGGTGTGGAATCGGCAGGGGAAAAAAGGCTTCTTGGCTAAATTGCGGCGTGACGCACTCATCCGTCAAGAGTTGCGCAGCTTGGGTTGCACCGATTCGTGGTCGCCCCCAGAACACCTTCTCGCATTAGTTTTGCACCAAGTTCCCACACTAGAACGTTTCAAGCGTGACGAGTACCTCGGGGCGATGGCGCTGCAAGTAGAGATCCAGGCCCTTTCTAATGGAGAACGCATCCCTTGACCGGGATATGTTCGACGCTTGCTGGTTCCATGGGCGACGATCGATCATGGCCTTGCGCTATCCTGCCGAAGGATATTGACTTGCCCGGCCCTGACGCCGCGTTCTACGCGCGCTATCTCGAATCGTGCCGGCGCCTCTGCGTCGAGCCGTTACCGCCGCGAGCAGGTGCGTGCGCTCGTCATTGACTGGAATCGCCTAATAGCGCCCCATGCGTCGATCTGTTTGTAGGACTTGTGAGCCTCGCGACCAGCCGAGTCCTACGAGCAATTGCGCCAAGCGTCGATAGCGAGCGCCGGGGCGCGCGCCTAGATTGCTCCCACGGAGAGTGCGCGATGGCGCAACCCGAAAATGGAGGAGCACATGCGACATTCGATGCGGGCAATGCTGGGCGCCGCCTTGATCGCCGGTGTCACGCAGGCGGCAGCGCAGATCACGTTGTACGAGGACGAGGGATTCCGAGGGCGCGATTTCACCACCGAACGGTCGATCGAGAATTTCGATGGCTTCGGCTTCAACGATCGGGCCTCGTCGGTAGTCGTGAGCGGGGGCAGGTGGCAAGTGTGCGAACACGCAAGGTTCGAAGGGCAATGTGTCGTGCTGGAGCCTGGGAGCTACAACTCGCTCTCGCGTCTGGGCCTGAGCAACGCCATCTCGTCGGTGCGCATCGTTGGCGGTGAACGGTACTCCGTCTATCGATCGCGTTCCGGTGAGCGGTTCTAGTTTGTCTATCAAGATGGGTACCGCTTACGACAGCTTTATCTGGATGATGCGCGTCGACTTCCGCCGCGAAATTTGGCGCCACGAAGCCGAAGAGATCGGTAGTAACCCAGCCCACGGTGATGGGGCGTCGCAGGAAGTGAGGCCGCACTCCGAAGTGCCGAGCTACCCTGGACCTATCCGAGCGAGTTTGAATCGCTCTGAGCGCGTTCTACGCGGTCGGATATCCTCGCGGAGTTGAGAGCCCCGCGAGTTCTTGCAGCCGCGCGCCCGCGAGCTCGCGCTCGATTGCGGTCAGGCGCACGGTGAGTGCCCTTGCGAAATCGCGCAGCGTGTCGGAGCTCGGATCTGCGGAAAGCTCGGCTAGGCCTTCGACGAGTATCTCCAAGAGTTCGCGGACGTGCTGCGCCAACTCGCGCAAATCCGCGCTGCGTTCTCCACTTGACGCCCGCGCAAAGAGTTCGGCGAGCGCGCCGCGCATTGCGACCGCAAGGTGTTGAAGCGCGGCGATCTCCATGCCGGGGAGTATGCGCCGGCGTCGATCTGTTGAAAGCGCCGCTGCCAGCGGTAAAGCCGGCTCCTTGATCTAATCGGCCAAACGTGCGCGTTGGCAGCATTGCTGCAATGCACTCTTGACGCAGGTTAAGGATCGGCTCCGCCGATCTGAAACCATGGCGCTCGTCCACGCACCTTTCGGGATCGAGCGCAATGGCGGGCAATCTGGCCGAAGACACCAGTGTTATCGAATCCCCCCGTGCGGAGACACCGCCCGACTTGCACGCGGCCTCTGGAATCGGTGTCGGCGTGCTGCTCGGGGTTGTAGCGTGGGTCGTGATTCTCGCGGCGATGAGCTGGTTCTAACGCAAACGGATTCCTGCAATAGATTGAGACATGGAGCCCTGGCATGTTCCTGCCTGACCGGATTTACCGCATGCTGCCGTTCGCGTACATCGTGGTCGGCATCATCGTCGCGACCGAGATGGATTCTCTTCTCGGCACCGGCTCAGGTGTCTTACTTGGAATCACCGGCCTTCTAATCTGGAAGATGCGCGTCGACTACCGCCGCGAAATCACGGTCACCAATCGGAGGGCCGAATAGGTGGCAAGCGAGTCAATGATTCCGACATGCGTGCCATCAGCATTCGCCAACCGTGGGTCGAGCTCATATTTGGCGGCGAAAAGCAGGCTGAGTACAGATCGCGGCCAACCCATATCCGGGGGCGAGTGTACCTGTACGCTAGTCTCACGGTGGATACGCAGGGCTGCTGGAACTCGGAGTATGTCTGGTACACCTCCCAGAAGAAGCACTGGGTCGGGTGGCTCTCCGGTTAAAAGGGCCGGGGTATTACAAGCAAAAGAAATGGAAGGGTCGTTCGGCGGAGTTTGTCTACAACCACATCGTATGTCCGCCCATGTTGATCTGGCTTGCCGAGGCGGCGGGCATTTCCCGAACGAAAGTGTTGGCGGCCAAAGCCGCCGCGCTTTCAGCAAATCCAAGCCTCCCGAGCAAGAGTGCGGCGATTCGCCCCCTGATTCCCTTTGCCGAATTGAGCTTGTGCCGTGGGTGCGCCCAGTGCGAAGCACCAAGAAGCGTTTGCCGCAATGATCGGATACCGGGCCGGACTGCGCCGATATCGACGACAGCGAGGTCAAACGCAGCCTGCCGACGCTCGCGGTGTTGGCAGTGCCGTTCCCGGGGCGACGGGCGGAAAGAAAGCGTCCCGGTGGCCGATTTCCTCGGCTGCGCCGTTGCCGTGCTGCATGCCGAAGTCGAAAGCCCCGACACGCTGCAATAGCCCACGTCAACACGATGACCTACGACGAATACGAACGGAAGCAGCAGGGCCAGAAGCAATAGCTGGCTCCTTCTGCCCCGAGGTTCATCGTGAACGTCGTGCTTGAATCCGTGTTGACCTGCCCGCGCTGCGGCTTCGCCGCGCCGGAGATGGTGTCCCACGGACGCTTGCCTGTACTTCTACGAGTGCCCGAACAGCAAGGCGCTGCTGCGCCCGATGCCCGGCGACTGCTGCGTGTTCTGTTCCTACGGATCGGTGAGATGTCCATCGATGCAAGAACAGCGCGGGTGCTGCTGATGACCGGCTGCCCTCTTTGCAGGCTGGGGCGGCGGCACGCGCACCGGCATACAATACCGTATATTCATACGGTCAATACCGATGCGGTTTCGCATCCTCCGCCTCCGCTAGAAGGGGCGGCCCCTGCCCAAGAACGAATGGATGAATCGTCCAGCGGCGATTGGCGGCGTGCGCGTGGAGCAGGTGTTCGACGAAGAACTGCGTCGGTATCTAAGGGTGGCTCGCGTGGTCAACGTGGGCAGGGTGAAGGACCCTGACGAATTGCCGCCGCTCTACGAGCGCGCTACTGGTGGCGATGAGTCCCTCCGCGTTTTCACTGGCCGGGTTCGAGCGCGTGGACGGTGCAGACTTCGCGCAATCGTGGCTACTGTCAGCGCCGGGGGTCTTGGGGGGATGATCGACGCTGCGAAGATGCCAAGCGTCGAGCCAACTGGGTAATATCCCGGGTAGCTTCGTGCCCTCACCCCTGAAAGAAAAAAAACCATTAATTAACAATGGCTTATATTGCATGATCTGGCGGAGACGCAGGGATTCGAACCCTGGATGCACCTTTTTGGGCGCATGCTCCCTTAGCAGGGGAGTGCCTTCGACCACTCGGCCACGTCTCCGGAAAAGCGAGCGATTCTAGCGGCCGGGCTCCCGCCGCGTCAAACCGAACTGCGGGCAAATCGCATTGGACCTCGGTGCCTAAGCCGCCGCGGGCGCCTTGTCGAGCTCGAAGGCACGATGCAGGACACGCACCGCGAGCTCGAGGTACTTCTCGTCGATCACGACCGAGATCTTGATCTCGGAGGTCGAGATCATCTGGATGTTGATTCCCTCGTCGGCGAGCGCCTTGAACATCTTGCTAGCAATGCCGACATGCGAGCGCATGCCGATTCCGACAACCGACACCTTGCAAATGCGATTGTCGCCGATGATCTCGCGCGCCTTGAACGACTTGCCGCGCTCCCGGGCCAGCACGTCGAGCGCCTTCTGGTACTCGCCGCGATTGACCGTGAACGAGAAATCCGTGTGCCCTGACGCGCCGATGTTCTGCACGATCATGTCGACGTCCATGTTCGCCGACGCGATCGCACCGACGATGCTGTAGGCGATGCCGGGTCGATCCTCGACGCCCATCACGGATATCTTCGCCTCGTCGCGGTTGAATGCAATGCCCGAAATGATCGCCTGTTCCATGGTCTCGTCTTCCTCGAACGTGATCAGCGTGCCCGGCGAGGTGACCTCGGGATCCTCGAACGACGAAAGCACGCGCAGCTTGACGTTGTACTTGCCCGCAAACTCGACCGAGCGTATCTGCAGCACCTTCGACCCCAGGCTCGCCATCTCGAGCATTTCCTCGAAGGTCACGGTGTCGAGCCGGCGCGCCTCGGGAACGATTCGCGGATCGGTCGTGTAGACACCGTCGACGTCGGTGTAGATCTGGCATTCGTCGGCGGTGAGCGCCGCGGCGAGCGCGACGCCGGATGTGTCGGAGCCGCCGCGCCCGAGCGTCGTGATGTTCCCCTCCTCGTCCACGCCCTGAAACCCGGCGACGATCACGATCGTTCCGGCCGCGAGATCGGCCCGCATCCGCTCCTCGTCGATTGCGAGGATGCGCGCCTTGGTAAAGGCACTGTCGGTGAGGACCTTCACCTGGCCCCCCGTGTAGCTTTTCGCCTTCAGCCCCATCGCGTCGAGCGCGATGGCGAGGAGTCCGACCGTTACCTGCTCGCCCGTGGCCGCGACGACATCGAGCTCGCGCGGGTCCGGGTTCGGTGAGAGTTCTTTCGCCAGCGCGAGGAGCCGGTTCGTTTCCCCGCTCATCGCCGAAACGACGACGACGAGCTGGTGGCCTTCGCGGTGGAACCGGGCAACGCGGCGGGCGACATTCCGGATGCGTTCCGTGCTGCCGACCGAGGTACCACCGTATTTCTGGACGATCAGTGCCATGACGGATCTGGGATCAGGATCGACTTTCGACGGGGTGAGGGGAAGCGCACGGGTGCCGGCGCGCGATTCGATTCCGACCCCGACGTTCCCATCGCCCGCTCCGACCCGGCTCGCGGTCAGAGCAGCCGGAAAGCGAGCGTCGCATTCGTCCCGCCGAAGCCGAACGAATTCGACAAGGCCGCGCGGATCTTCATGTCGCGCGCGACGCGCGGCACGAAGTCGAGGTCGCACTGCGGATCCTGGTTGAAGAGATTAGCGGTCGGCGGCGCCACCTGGTCGCGCAGAGCAAGGACGGTGAACACCGCTTCGACGCCGCCGGCGGCGCCCAGCAGGTGTCCGGTCATCGACTTGGTCGAGCTGACCGCGAGCTTCTTCGCGTGTTCGCCGAACGCGCGCTTGACCGCGACGCATTCCGCGATGTCGCCGAGCGGGGTGGACGTCCCGTGCGCGTTGATGTAGTCGATGTCGCCGGCGTCAAGCCGCGCATTCCTGAGCGCATTCGTCATGCTGCGTGCCGCGCCGCGTCCATCCTCCGGCGGGGCGGTGATGTGATGCGCATCGGCGCTCATTCCGTAGCCCGCAAGTTCGCAGTAGATCCGCGCGCCGCGCGCTCGCGCGTGCTCGTATTCCTCGAGCACGAGCACGCCCGCACCCTCCCCGTGCACAAACCCGTCCCGGCCGAGATCCCAGGGCCGGCTGGCCGTCGCCGGCTCGTCGTTGCGCGTGGAAAGCGCGCGGGCCGCACAAAACCCGCCGACGCCGAGCGCGCTGACCGTCGCCTCTGTGCCACCGGCGATCATTACGTCCGCATCGCCGTACTCGATCAGTCTTCCGGCTTCGCCCAGGCAATGGTTTGAAGTCGAGCACGCCGTGACCATCGCGAGGTTGGGTCCCTGATAGCCGTATTGGATCGACACCACGCCAGCAACCATGTTGATGATCGAGCCCGGAATGAAGAAGGGGGTGATCTTGCGCACACCACCCATGCTGGAAAGCTTCGTCCGTCGCCTCGATCATTGGCAATCCGCCGATGCCGGAGCCGATGCACACGCCGACGCGCTCCTTGTCACCCGGATAGTCCTCGAGCCCGGCGTCGCGGACTGCCTCCATCGTTGCGACGAGGCCGAAATGGATGAACGTGTCGTAGCGCCGCGCCTCCTTGGCCGACAGGTACTTGCCGACGTCGAAATCCTTCACCTCGGCCGCGATCTGCGTCGGAAACGTCGAGCAGTCGAAGCGCGTGATGCGCGCCACCCCGGAGCGGGCATTGCGGATCGAGTCCCACGCCGCGGCAACACCGATGCCGACGGGCGACACGATTCCCATTCCGGTGACAACGACGCGGCGGTGGGTCATGACGGGAGACTGTTTCGATGGGTGCGCGAGCCGCGCGCCCTGGCCGACAGAGTCACGCCCCAGTCCAACGGGGACAGCGCCGGCAACGCGCGACGCCAGGCGGGTGCCGCGGGCCTCGACCACACCTTCGACAGCGTGGGCGAGGTGGCGCGCGCGCCCGCCACCCTGCGCGTCACTTCTTCAAGTGCGAATTGATGTAGTCGATCGCCTGCTGGACGGTCGTGATCTTTTCTGCTTCCTCGTCCGGAATCTCGGTCTCGAACTCCTCTTCGAGCGCCATTACGAGCTCGACCGTGTCCAGCGAGTCGGCACCCAGGTCGTCGACGAACGACGACTCGTTCTTGATCTCGGCCTCGTTGACGCCGAGTTGCTCGGCGACGATCTTCTTCACTCGTTGTTCGACGTTTTCCATGCTTGATTCCTCCCGAACGGGAATGGGCGATTGAAACCGCGCGATTTTACCAGATGGGCGCCGATGCGGTCGGACTCGTGTTTCGGGCCGGTGTCAGTGTCGCGACCCAGTCCCGGCTCACGTCTACGCCATGTACATGCCACCATTGACGTGCAGCGTGGCGCCCGTGATGTATCCCGCCTGCGGCGAGGCGAGAAATGCCACGGCGTGCGCAATGTCTTCCGGCGCCCCCAGGCGACCGAGCGGGATCCGTTCCAGCAGCTTCTCGCGCTGTGCGTCCGCGCAGACCCTTGGTCATGTCGGTGTCGATGAAGCCGGGGGCGACACAGTTCACGGTGATGTTGCGGCTGCCGACCTCCTGCGCCAACGATTTGGTGAAGCCCACGAGCGCCGCCTTTGCCGCTGCGTAGTTGGCCTGGCCGGCGTTTCCGCACGCGCCGACGACCGAGCCGATCTGGATGATCCGGCCGTGGCGTGCCTTCATCATGCCACGCAACACGCCCTTGGCGAGACGATAGGCAGGCTTCAGATTCGTCGCCATGATCGAGTCCCACTCGTCGTCCTTCATCCGCAGCAGCAGGTTATCGCGGGTAATGCCCGCATTGTTGACGAGGATGGTGATCACTCCGAAATGCGTCTCGCAGTGGGCGAGTGCCGCGTCGACGGCGGCGGAATCGATCACATCGAGCTTGATGCCTCCGCCGTCGTTGCCGGCCTCGTGCAGATAGGCGCCGATCGCCGCAGCGCCGTCGTCCGTCGTTGCCGTTCCGATGACCTTGGCGCCGCCTCGCGCGAGCGCGAGCGCGATTGCCCGACCGATGCCGCGTGTCGCACCCGTCACCAGCGCAACCTGTCCGAGGAGCATCGATTCCGCCATGCCTTCCCCCGCCTTTCCTCTTGCTTCAACTGGCCAATGCCTGCCGCGCAGCCTCGAGGTCGGCACCGTCGGTGAGCGCGTAACTCGTCAGCTCGCGCGCGATCCGGCGATTGAGCCCCGCCAGCACGCGGCCCGGGCCACACTCGACCACGTGCGTGACCCCGCGCGCGGCGAACGCCCGGATCGTATCGACCCAGCGGACGGGGCTAGCGGCCTGATCCGCAAGCGCGGCCCGGATCCCGTCCGGGGTCGACCTCTCCGTGACGTCGACATTGTGCAACACGGGAATCCTCGGCGGACCGACGGCCACATTCGCAAGCCGCGCCGCGAGGCGTGCGGCGGCAGGCTTGAGCAGCGAACTGTGAAACGGCGCCGACACCGGCAGCAGCATTCCGCGTTTCGCACCCCGCGTGGTTGCCGCCGCGATGGCCCGCTCGACCGCCTCGTGATGACCGGCGATCACGATCTGCTCCGGCGCATTGAAGTTGACCGGCTCGACGACCTGTCCCGAATGCGGCTCGAGCATCGCCTCCGCGCACGCAGCCAGGACGCCCGCGGCATCGAGGCCGAGAATCGCAGCCATCGCTCCCACGCCCGCGGGAACCGCGTCCTGCATCGCCTGCGCGCGAAAGCGCACCAGGGGGACGGCATCGCGGAACGCGAGCGCACCGGACGCGACCAGAGCCGAGTATTCGCCCAGGCTGTGCCCGGCGAGCAACATGGGGGCCGCCCCGCCCGCCGCGAGCCACGCCCGCCACACGGCGACGCCCGCGGTCAGCATCACCGGCTGAGTGTTGACCGTCTGGTTGAGATCGGCTTCCGGCCCGGTCGTGACGAGCGCCCACAAGTCCTGGCCGAGGACCCCCGAAGCTTCGTCGAAGGTGGCCCGGATCGCCGGATGCGCCTCGAAACCCGCCATCATCCCGACCGATTGCGACCCCTGCCCCGGAAACACGAATGCGATTTTCATGACCTCACCACGTCAGGAACACCGAGCCCCAGGTGAATCCGCCTCCCACACCGATCAGCAGCAACCGGTGACCCACTGCGATGCGTCCATCGCGCACGGCCTCGTCCAATGCCAGCGGAATCGAGGCGGCGGAGGTATTGGCGTGCCGCTCGACCGTCGAGACCACGCGTTCGGGCGGGACGCCGAGCCGTTTGGCCGTGGCGTCGATGATGCGGATATTCGCCTGGTGCGGGATCAGCCAGTCGACCGCGCTGGCGTCGACGCCGTTCGCGGCCAGCGCTTCCATGCCAACCTGGGCCATCACGTTGACCGCGAACTTGAATACCGCCGGTCCATCCATCCGCACGAATGGAGTCCCGGTGATCTGACCGCCGGTGACCGATCCGGGGACGCACAGCAGCTCGCGATGGCGGCCGTCCGCATGCAAATGCGCCGACAGAATGCCCGGGACCTGCGAGGGCACCAGCACGACGGCGCCGGCACCGTCGCCGAAAAGCACGCAGGTTCCCCGATCGTTCCAGTCGAGAATCCGTGAATAGATTTCCGCGCCAACGACGAGCGCGTTGCGCACCATGCCGCCCGCGATCATCCGGTCCGCAACCGCGAGCGCGTAGACGAAGCCGCTGCACACCGCCTGCACGTCGAACGCCGGCCCGCCCGGGGCGCCGAGCTTCGCCTGCAGGACGCACGCGGTCGATGGAAACATCATGTCCGGCGTCGTCGTCGCCACGATGATGAGCTCGACGTCGGCCGGTGCGATACCTGCCGCGTCGAGCGCCGCGCGCCCGGCGCGCTCGGCGAGATCGCTGGTCTGCTCGGCGGGCGCGGCGATGCGCCGCTCGCGGATGCCCGTGCGCGCGCGGATCCAGGCGTCGCTCGTCTGGACGCGCTTCGCGAGGTCGTGATTGGTGAGAACGTGCGCCGGCAGATAGCTGCCGGTGCCCACGATGCGGCTATGCATTGGCGGTCGGTGCTGCGGGTACCGGTTCTACACCCGATTCGGCGGCTGGCGGCGCAAGCGCCGGCATCGCCGCCACTCGTTGCGCGATCTTGTCGAGCACGCCGTGAGCGACCTCGGCGTAAGCCTTGCGCAGCGCGTGCTTGAACGCGAGCGCATCGGCCGAGCCGTGACTTTTCACGACGACGCCCTTGAGACCGATCAGCGTCGCGCCGTTGTGACGTCGCGGGTCGATGCGGTGCTTGAACGCAAGCAGCACCGGATAGGCGACGAGCGCGGCGAGACGCGTCAGCAGATTGCGCGTGAACTCCGCCTTCAGCCTCTCGTAGAGCATGGTCGCGAGCCCCTCGGACGCCTTGAGCGCGACGTTGCCCACGAAGCCGTCGCAGACGATGACATCGGTCGTCCCCTTGAAGATATCGTCGCCCTCGACGTTGCCGAAGAAATTGAGGCCGGACGCGCGAAGCAGCTCGCCGGTCTCCTTGGCGAGATCGTTGCCCTTGATCTCCTCTTCGCCCACGTTGAGGAGACCGACCGTCGGGCGCTCGACGCCGTCGACGGCGGCGACCAGCGCCGTCCCCATCACCGCGAACTGGACCAGCTGCTCCGCCGAGCAGTTGACATTGGCCCCGAGGTCCAGCACGGTCACCACGCCGCCGGTCGTGGTCGGCAACTGTCCCGCGATCGCCGGTCGATCGATGCCGGGCAGCGTCTTCAGGACAAAACGCGAAATGCCCATCAGCGCACCGGTGTTGCCGGCCGAAACACATGCCTGCGCGATCCCGTCCTTGACGAGGTTGATCGCCACGCGCATCGACGAATCCTTTTTCCTGCGCAGCGCGTCGGCCGGTGGTTCGTGCATCTCGACGACTTCCGTCGCCGCTTGAAGCGATAGTCGCCCCGATGCGGGCGACTTGTGGCGCGCGAGCGCGGCCGCGAGCGCGTCCTCGCGGCCCACGGCGATCACGCGCGCGTCGGGCGTTTCCTCGAGGAACGAAAGCGCCGCCGCCAGCGTAACGACCGGGCCGTGATCGCCCCCCATCGCGTCGACGGCTACCGTGACCGGCATGTCGTTGGCAGACTCAGGCGCCCATGTGTCGTCGCCGCCTCTCGGCCGATGGCCGCCCGGCGCGCCGAGCGTCCAGGCTACCGGTTTGATGGTCGGTACGACGTTGCGCCCGCTCGATCGCGGGTCGAGGACGCGTCGACGCGGCGTGCGCCGGCGAGCACTATTCGTCGGCCTTGGTCTTGACGACCTTCTTGCCGCGGTAGAAGCCGGTCGGACTGATGTGGTGGCGCAGATGCACTTCGCCGGTGACCGGTTCCACGGCCAGCGGCGGATTGGCCAGAAAATCGTGCGCCCGGTGCATGCCGCGCTTCGACGGTGACTTCTTGTTCTGCTGAACAGCCATCAATCCTCTCCTATCGTGTCTGCCGGAACGCGTGCCCCCGGCGCGGCATCGTCATCGCTTCGCCTTCTTTGCAACGTCCCGCTTGAGTTCCGCCAATGCGCCGAATGCCGTGGCGCCAGGCGGTGCCATCGCAGCGTGCGTCGCCTCGCCGGTGCAATCGGCCTGCTCGCAACGCGGCGCAAACGGCAACGTCAACAGCAGTTCATCCTCGACCAGCGTTACCGCGTCGAGCGGTGCGCGGGCAAGCACGACCTCGTGCTCGTCGTCATCGTCGATCCGCGCGAGCTCTGTTTCGTCGCGCGCAAGCAGCAAAAGCGTGCGTTGCGCAACCGGCCACGAAAACGACTGCAGGCAACGTTGGCAGACGAGTGGAACCGCGCCGTTGATGCCGACCTCCAGTGCCGGGTGTCCCCGCGCATCGGTGGTCCCGACGATCCGCCACGCGATCCGTGCATCCCCGCCTTCGGGATCGAGGCGGTCCACCACGCGCGGCAGCGTCGCCGCGTCGATCTGGCCGGTAATGCTTGCCTGCCGGCGCGCCAGGTCGAAGCCGTCGAAATGTCCGGCGCGACGCGCTGTGGTCACACCTGCACCGCGTGCCGCCGTTGCATGCCGCCCTGACATCCTGCCTCCGTCCCGATCCCGCGCGCGGACCGATTCGACTTGGGTCCCGACGCCAGCCGGACGGCAATGCCCAAACCAGCGCACGCTTGGGCCGGCTGCTAAAAACGTTGGATAATAGCCTGATTCTGCACTTGTGTCAAAAATGTCTGCAAAAACAATAGTCAACACCCCCCTCGCCGGCCCCGCCCGGGTCCTGCCCGGGATCCGGCCGTTGGTGCTCGCTTCGACGTCAAGATACCGCCGCATGCTGCTCGAGCGGTTGGATGTCCCGTTTGTGGCAGTCGCACCGGCAACCGACGAGGCCGCGTTGGCGGGGGAAACACCTGCTCAAACCGCATTGCGGCTATCCGAGGCCAAGGCTCGCAGCGTCGCACCGACGTATCCCGACTCGCTCATCATCGGTTCCGACCAGGTTGCCGACTGCGATGGTGAACCGGTCGGCAAGCCCGGCACCGCACGCGCGGGCAGTGGTCCAACTCGGTCGGCTTTCCGGGCGCACCGTCGTGTTCCACACGGGGCTCGCATTGCTCGACACGGCGACCGGTCGATGCCAGGCCGAACTGGTCGACGTTCGCAGCACGTTTCGCCTGCTGCCCGCGGCGGAGATCGAGGCGTACCTTCGACGCGAGCAGCCCTACGATTGCGCCGGGTCAGTCCGGTCCGAGGGTTTGGGCATCGCACTGTTCGAACGAATCGAAAGCGACGATCCGACCGCGCTGATCGGGCTGCCGTTGATTCGCCTTGCCGCGATGCTACGCACGGCCGGCTATCCCCTGCTCGTGCGCGCGAGTCCATGACCGGCCGGCTCTACCTCGTGCCGAACCTCCTCGGGGCCGTCCCGCCGGAGAATGTGCTGCCGGCGCGCACGATCGCGGTCGCACGTGGTCTCGCCCATTTCGTCGTCGAGAACGCCAAGCCCGCGCGCGCGTTCCTGAAGTCGCTGTCGCCGACACTACCCCTGCAGCAGATTGCAGTCGAAGAGGTTGGCGCCACGCAAACGCACGAGCGCTGCGCGGAACTCCTGGCCCCGGCCCGCGCCGGCCACGACATCGGCCTGCTGTCCGATGCCGGCTGTCCCGGCGTCGCCGATCCCGGCGCCCTCGTCGTCGCTGCCGCGCATCGGGAAGGCATCGTCGTCGTCCCGCTCGTCGGGCCATCGTCGGTCGTGCTGGCCCTGATGGCCTCTGGCATGAACGGCCAGGGGTTTGCGTTCCACGGCTACCTGCCGGTGAAAGCGCAAGCGCGTACGGAAGCGATTCGCCGGCTCGAGGCCGACTCGCAGCGCACAGGTTACGCGCAGCTCTTCATCGAAACGCCCATATCGCAACGCCGCGCTGCTCGCTGCGCTCGTTGCAGCCTGCCGCCTCAGCGACGCGGCTGTGCGTCGCTGCCGATCTGACGTTGCCGACGGAATCGGTGCACTCGCGTACGATTCGCGAGTGGCGCACCCTGGATTTCACGCGCTGGGCGAAGCGGCCGGCGATGTTCGTGCTGCAGGGCTAGCGCCGCCGATGGGGACGGTGTTCAACGTCCTC
>CAWELU010000039.1:0-90559 GCA_963809965.1 uncultured beta proteobacterium | reverse complement strand
TGCGATCGGTGCTCTAGCGGGCGCCGCGAAGGGGAACCTGCTGCTGCTGCTGTTGTTCGGACGTCGACAGGATCCCGCTCGTCGTGGTCGGCAGTCGGCAGCCGGTTCATCGTCAAACTGATTGATCGCTACGCGCGGACGACGATTGCCGGCCGCGGGCATCGTGATCGTGGTTCTCGCGGGCTTGCGGCTGGGGCGACGGAACCGGCGCATCATCGTTATGTGTCATGCCGGCAGTTCGTCCAATAGTTCCGGATGGCGATCGAGTAGCAATAGCAAATTGGTCACCGCGGGCATCGGCTTGGCCTTGCCCAGCTCATAGCGCGAGAACGCATTCGGTCCGCCGCCGGTAAGTGCTGACGCCCGGGCTTGCGTCAGTCCAAGCTTGCGACGAATACGGCGGATTTCTTGGCGCTGCTGTTCGCGCGCCTGCAGCACCAATGCATCGCCGGCGGCCGCGTATCGCGCCGCGCTGTCGGCATCGAACAGCACTTCCCCACAAGCGCCGCAGCGCGACCCGGAAAGATCGGCGACCGCGCTCTGCAAACCGGCATGGTCGACGGTCATCGTTTCGCCTTCGAAACGACGCAGCGCACGCTTTCCGCATTCGGGACATTGCCTCATCGTCATCGCTCCTTGAATTGCACTACCGGCCGATCGTGCACCTGCGTCAGCTTGATGTATGCCACTCGCCCTACCGGCGTCAGCGCGTGATAGACGTCCTGCCACACCCGATGATCGGCGTGCGTGGTCATCGACTTGTAGAACTCGGTTCGTCCCATTCCTGCTATCACGCCGAGCATCTCGGCGGTCGTCAGCCCCATTGCCCGGCCACCGTCGAGAGCGGACTGAGTGAAGGCCGCAGCCCCCAGGATCGCAATTTGCTCCTGCATGGCGGCCAGGGCATAGTGCGGCCGGCGTTTCTCCACGCCGGCGATATTAACCTATCAGGTTAAGCCGTGCAAGCCTGACCGGGACTTCCTGCCAAGAGGCCCCGCGCCTCAGACGAAAGGACGATCACTGTCAGGTGTTGCCGCTGCCTTCTTCCTCAACGCGCTCCGCCCGGGGCTTAGCGGCAGCTCGCTACAATTGCGGCGGCCCGCTACACTCGTGGGCTGAATCGGCCCGCACGCCTGTTCCCCAACCACTGAACACTCCCTCGATGCCCGAACGCGCCTCACTTGATTGTGCCGTGCTTTCCCATCCCGGGATGGTCCGCGCGCACAACGAGGACACGGTGTACGTCGACGCCAAGGCGGGAATCGCGGTCCTGGCCGACGGCATGGGCGGCTACAACGCGGGTGAGGTCGCGAGCGGAATCGCGGTCAACGTCATCACCAACGGGATGCTGTCCGAGCTCAATTCCGGTCGCGAGCTGTCGAAGGTCGATATCGCCACCGGACTCACGCACGCCGCGCTCCTGCTGCAAAAGCAGATCGCGGCCGCGAACAAGGGGATCTACGAGGCGGCGCAGGCACGTCCCGAGTGCGCCGGGATGGGCACCACGCTCGTCAGTGCGGTGTTCTGCGGCAACCGGATCAGCATCGGCCACATCGGCGACTCGCGCTGCTACCGACTGCGCGGCGACAAGCTCGAGCAGCTGACGCACGACCATTCGCTGCTGCAGGAGCAGATCGACACGGGCCAGATCACGGCCGACCAGGCGAAGTTCTCGCTCAACAAGAACCTCGTCACGCGCGCACTCGGCATCGAGGCGATCGTGCCGCCGGACATCGTCGAGTACCGGGTCGAGGCCGATGACATCTACCTGCTCAATTCGGACGGGCTCACCGACATGGTCGACCCCGACGTCGTGCGCACGATCATCGACCAGAAACGAGAGAGACCTCGCGGAGGCGGCCGCCGAACTCGTCGACGCCGCCAACCAGAACGGCGGCCGCGACAACATTTCCGTCGTCCTGATCCGCGTGCCGCCGGAGTTCCTGCCGGCCGCCGGCTGGGCGCAGCGCTGGCTCGCGAAAAAGCGAGCGAACTAGGGGCGGCGCATGGGCAAGCTCGTGTTGCTGGAGGCCGACGGAAAGACGCGCGAGATCAAGCTGGACCGCGAGCGGATCACCATCGGGCGTCGCGCCGACAACGACGTCTGTCTGCCCTATCCGGCGGTGAGCTCCGAGCATGCGGTGGTCGTGACGGTCCTTTCGGACTCGTTTCTCGAGGACCTCGACAGCACCAACGGCACGCTGGTCAACGGCCGCCGATAGCGAAGCATCTGCTGCGCGACCATGATCGCATCGACATCGGACGGCAGCAGCTCGTCTATCTCGACGACGAATCGGCGGTACTGGAGCCGACGATGCAGCAACTGGCCCGTGTTCGGGCCGCGTTTCTCGGGGAACGGGTCGAGCCGGCGAGGCCGCGACCGGTGGATGTGACGCCGCGTCCCGTCGTTGATGCCGCGCAAGTGCGTCCGAACGAACGGCAACCGACCCCGGCCGAAGCCACCGCAATCCTCACCGGGGAGTCGGGCCCCCGTGCCACCGTCGCGGAGTCCGGGAAAAGCGCGTTTCATCCGTCGCGAACCGCGGCACCGGTCGGGCCCACAAGCCCGATGACAAATGCCGCTTCGGCCGCTGATTCCGCACCGGCGGCCTATGCCCTGCGGGTGCTGACGGGAACCTCGGCCGAGCGCCTCGTACCCCTGGTGCAGGACGAAACCTTCATCGGCCGCGCGGGGGTGCAGGTGGTCGCGATCCGGCGCGTCGCCGGGCAAACGCGCGTCGTTCCGGTGGAAGGCTCGCGTCCCCCCAGCCTCAACGGCCTGCCGCTGCCGGCGGATGGGGAACGCCTCGCTCCGGGAGACATTCTGGAAGTCGCGGGAACGAAGCTCCGGATGATCGCGCTGGCGGACGGCCCTGGCTGACGCGCAAGTATGCTGTTCAGGCGAGCCATCGATGGCCGCGCCCCACTGGATGCATGAATTTGGGGTGCGCCCCCGTTTGCCATGGCGATCCGCTCCTGGTTGTGGAGCTCGGCTCTCGATCTCGGCCGAGCGTCACAAGTGCCGCCCAGCGTCACCTGCTTGGCCCGCTACGTCGCACCTATTAGTCTGGCCCGAAGACTGGCGTCTGCGCCAGATGCCAGGATTGCTGCATTGGAAGGTCGCTCCGGACTACAAGTGGTAGAAATAACAATGACTTGGAGTAACAAGACTGACCTTGCCCCGAATCGATAACACCCTGGCATATCGCTTGCTCGATAGAGCCCAGCATCGCTGGGTGCGCGGGGTCCAGGTGTCCTAATCTAATTAACGGAGATGCAGATGAAGAAGCGAGTTCAACAAGGCTTTACATTGATCGAACTGATGATCGTGGTTGCGATCGTCGGTATCCTGGCCGCCATCGCGCTGCCGGCGTATCAGGACTATGTGGTGCGGTCGAAGATGTCGGAAGCGCGTTGCCGCAATCGCGGCGTGCAAGACGTCGGTAAGCGAATATGCGTCGACGCATACCTCGTTTCCCGCGGACGTAACAGCAGCCGGATGTTCGACGCTGGTAACGCAGTATGTTGCTTCGCTTGACGGTCGCTGAGACGGCGTAATCACTGCGACGTCTCAAAACACTGGCGCGAGTGCGTGAATGCGCTCTTACCCTTACGCCCCAAGGAACCTACGATGCGATTACCGGGTGGACTGGTACCTATGGCACGTGCGCCCCGAAATACGTGCCGTCGAATTTCCGTTGATTCGTAAGCCCGGAGATCTCGGGCAAGTGGGGGCCGCCGATGGGGCGGCCCTTTTTTCGCTTGCGCCGCCCACAACCGCGCCCGGCAACCGCGATGGTGCGCTACGATTGCCAGAGACTTCCATTACATGACGCGACCGCCTCCGTGCGTTTCCTTTGACCTGCGAATCGCGCACGGAGCGGCGGCGATCGCACGACCGAACGTGAGCTGATTGCACCGCGGCCGGACCAAATCCCGAGTATGTCACTCCTACTCAAGCTATTCGCGCGCAATACTCCGGGTGGCGAAATCGATCCGGATCGACGCGGATTGACACAGGTCGATCGACCGGCAATGGCCGGTGTATCTGCACCCCGTGACTCCGAGGATCGCGCAGCGAATCGTGGGTGAGGCTGCCGCAATGACCGCTTCCGGTAGGTTCGGCGAGGCGCTCGCCCTGATCGAAGAAGCGCTTGCTGGGGGCGCCGGACGACACGAGAGCTCATTTTCGCGCGCGCGTCGACCTTGTTCGCATGGGGTCGATCGCGAGAAGCCCACGGCGCCGCTGTCCGGGCCGAAGCGCTGGGGTTGCGGCACAGCGCGATCCACTTGCTGCTGGGTCGGGCATCGTACCGGATTGGCCGTCTGGACGAGGCCGAGGCGTGGATGAAGAAGGTGCTGACGGCGGAGCGAATGGATTGGCAATCCCATCTCAATCTCGCGGTGGTGCTGCACGCGCAACAGCGTGCCGCGGACGCGGCCGCGAGCTATCAGCAGGCGCTCGCGCTGAATCCAACGATTTCGATTGCCGTGATCGGCTTGGGGACGTGCCTGCTCGAACAGGGAGACGCCGTCGGCGCGGAAGACCAGTTCCGGCGGGCAATCGCGGCTAGTGCCGAACGCCCAATAGCTTGGGAACATCTCGGGGTTGTGCTCGGGCGACAGGACCGCCATGAGGAGGCGTACGCGGCGTTCGAGCGATCGGCTGGGCTCGAGCGAGTCCAGTGTCGAGGGGGTCGAGAGCTTCGACAACCTGGCGGCCAGCCTCCGCGAAGCGGGCCGAACCGACGAAGCGTTGGATGTCTGCGCGGCAAACCTTGCGCAGAAGCCCAATGTCCATGCCCTGTTGGGCTACGGGCACTTGCTGCTGGAAGCGGGGCGTTTGCGGGAAGGTTGGAGTTTCTACGAGTTTCGATGGTTGCAGCTATCCGTTGCTTCAGCATCGCCTCAAAACCGATCGGCCGGTATGGGCGGGACAGGACCTGAAGGGCAAGACGATCATGCTCCGCGAGGAACAGGGTTTCGGCGACATGATCCAGTTCGTCCGCTACGCCAAGTACGTGAAAGCGCAGGGTGCGACGGTACTCGTGCGAACGACGGCGGCGATGAAGAATCTGGCGCGCGGCTTTCCCGGCATTGACACGGTGATGGGGCCGAGGTGAACCGAACGTTGATTTCGACTATTACATCAATCTGCTCAGCCTGCCGCGTGTGTTCGGCACCGACCTGGCTACCATTCCGGCCGAGATTCCGTACCTCCAGGCCGAACCGGAACGCATGGCACGATGGGCGCGTGTCCTGAGCCCATCGGGGCCGCGGAAGGTCGGCCTCGTCTGGACGGGCAGCCCGCTCCATCCCAACGACCGGCATCGATCGATTCCGCTAGATTCCTTGGCGCCGCTGGCCGACGTCCGCGGAGTACGGCTCTTCTCGCTGCAGAAAGGGGCGGCGGCGGAAGCACTGAAATCGTCTCCACCGAGTTTCGAACTCATGGATCTCGGGCCGGAACTGCAGGATTTCTGCGACACCGCGGCGGCAATCAGCCAGCTGGATCTCGTGATTTGTGTCGACACGGCCGTGGCGCATCTCGCCGGTGCGCTCGGCCGGCCGGTATGGCTGCTGTTGCCGCGTCCCGCGGATTGGCGGTGGCTGGAAGAACGGGAGGACAGCCCGTGGTACCCGACGATGCGGCTATTTCGCCAGCGCCGGCGGGGCGATTGGGGCGATGTGCTGGAGCGGGTGGCGGCGGCGCTCGAGCGATGGACCGCAGGCGAAGAAGCGAAGTTGACTCCCCGGGCGAATCGAGCGGCGCCGGCGCCAAGTTCGCTGGAGCCCCATGCCGATCAGTGGCCGCCGGCTGGCCACCGTCCGGGCTTCAGCGCCGTCGCCGAGACCCGAGCGGGCATTCTGCAATACTTGCCCGACCAACCCGATGTCGGTGCCGCAATTGGCATGTATGGCGAGGTTCTGCAAACACAGCTGAACCTGCTGACGCGGCTGCTGCGGCCGGGGTCGACGGTTCTGGAGGCGGGCGCGGGGGTCGGGGCGCATGCGTTGGCGATAGCGGCGGCGTTGGGTCCCGCCGGGCACCTGCTGCTTTACGAAACGCGTCCGGTCGTGCGCCGGATTCTGCAGCAGAATCTGGTCGCCAACGGGATTGGCAATGTCACGGTCATGCGGCGCGGGTTGGGTCTGGCCACCGATCCGGGTTCGAGTGATCGGGCAACGGGTGCCGGCGCGGAAATGGATTCCGTTGGACGAATTGCGGCTGGAGCGCCTGGACTGGCTCAAGATCAACGACCACGCATCGGCACTCGACGTTGCTCGATGGTGGCGCAAGCACGCTTTGGCGCCTGCGCCCGTGGCTGCTTATCGCCGCGCCGGATCGATCGGCGCTGGGACTGCTCGCGGGCCGATTGCACGGATTCGGCTACCGGTGCTGGCGCAACGAGACCCCGCTGTACAATCCGCACAACTTCAATCGTCGCGCAAGCGACATGTTTTCGGGTCGCACAGCGTTGGCGCTGCTCGCGGTCCCCGAAGAGATCGAAGTGGACATCGTGCTCGACGATTGCGTCGCGCTATCATAAGCGAGGGATCGCGTCCGAGCGGCGCGTGGGCTTGCGTTGATTCTCGAAGGTGGAATGCGATGGCGTTGCTGGGTCTTCTCAATACCAAGGAACTCGACGATTTCGCCGCCGAGCTGGCGGCCGATCTGGCGCGGCGCTTTCCTCCCGCATCGGAAGCGAGGACCGACCCCGGGGCGAAGCACCAGATCAAGGTTATCCTCGAGGGGTTGGCGGCGCGTGCCCTGCGCTTCCATGAGCAGAAGAAGCTCGGCGTCTACAAGAAGGCCAAGCTAGGCAACGTGTTCCAGTGGAAGCTGAAGGAGCTGGGGTACAGCGCCGAGTTCGCCGAGCGGGCGACCAAGGAAATCGTGACACGCCTTGCCGTCAGATGACGGGAATGCGCCGCCGACGCAGCCGCCGGTGACGCCTGCCGATTCCTCAACCCTGCACAACGATGTGCTCGGGTGGCAGGCCCGCCAGGTGCCGCTCATACATTGCCGTGTAGGCGCCTTCGATATGCCGGACAAAGCGCGGCGTGTCGAACAGCGGCGTTGCAAGGCGGTTGTGGGCCAGCTTGCGCTTGATTTCCGCTAGCTTGGCATCGTCGGTCGCGAGTTCGATCGCAAGATGCTCGTATTCGTCGGGCGTTGCCGCGATCAGTTCGGGCAATCGAATTGCGCTTAAGCAGGCTGGCCGCCACCCGCCCCGCAAACGTCCCGCCCGGACAGGTCAGCAAAGGCAACCCAGCCCAAAGCGCATCGCTCGCCGTCGTATGTGCGCAATACGGGAGCGTATCCAGGAACAAGTCTGCCGAGCGATGCCTGGCCATGTGCTCGGGCGGGGCCATTCGCGGCGCGAAAATCAGCCGGTCTGCGTCGATTCCCCTCGACGCCGCCTCCTTCCGCAGATTCGTGCGCGCCCAGTGGTTGTCCTCAAGGAGCCAGAGCACGCTGCCCTCAACCCGATCGAGAATCCGCATCCAGCAATCGAACGTGCCGGGCGTGATCTTGTAATTGTTGTTGAAACAGCAGAATACGAATCCTTTCTCGGGCAGGCCCAGCGCTTCTCGACGGAACACCGTGTCCGCAATGCGGCGCTTGCTATCGTTGGCCTGATAGGTGTCGGGGAGGCAGACGATCTTTTCGGCATAGTCCTGCTGATCCGCCTCCGGGACGAGCTTGGCATCGGCGATGAGGTAGTCGATGTATTCGGCCCCCATCGTTGCCCGGATAGCCGAGATAGTTCACCTGGATCGGTGCCGCCCGCAGCGCGAAGATGCCGGTTCGACAGTCCTGGGTAAAGCCCTTCAAGTCGACCGCGATGTCGATCTCCAGCTTTCGGGCCAACATCGCAACGGCGATGTCGGACTGAACGCGCACGTCGATGAACTCGTCGAAGGCAGCGGACACCCTTCGTCTCATGTCGTCGCTCGCGGCAGGGCCGAACGAGAAGGCCGTCAGGCGAAACCTCGATCTGTCGTGTCGCTCGAACAATTCGGCCATCAGGCGCGAGGTGGCATGGTCATGAAAGTCTGCGGAAAAATATCCGACACGAATCCTGTCGTGCCTGGTGCGCTTGGCAATCGCGGGGAGTGCGCGACTGGCAGGATATCTGGCCCGCACCCAGATCTCCGCTGCCCTCCGCTGCGTCGCACGGGAGCTTGGTGTCGCAAGCACCGGGAAGGGCGCGGAAATCCGCTCGAAGCGCTCGATTCCCTCGTTCAGAGACGCAAAATGTCGGGCGAGATCGGTCCAGTCGCACACCTGCATCCTCAGGCGCAGCCAATCGCCGAACAGGAAATCGTCATGCCCTTGCAGTCGCAGCGCGCGCTCGTAGCTTTCCAATGCCTCCGGGACACGGTCGAGATCACGCAGCGCGTTGCCGCGATTGCGCTGGGCGTAGGGGTGATCGGGCTCCAGCGCGAGTGCGCGTTCGAAGCTCTCGAGCGCCGCGGCGTTGCGCCCCAACCTGCTTAGCGAAATGCCGCGATTATTGTGGGTATCGACGCTATCGGGCCTGAGAGCGAGCGCGCGCGCGAAGCATTCCAGCGCCTCCGCGTGGCGATTCAGGCCACCCAGCGCGGTGCCGCGATTGTAGTGGGCGTCGGCGCTGGCCGGATCGACGGAAACCGCTTCGGCGAGCCATTCGGCCGCCTCCTCCAATTGTCCCGTCTGCAACGCGATCACCCCCGCCAGATGCAGCGCGTCGAAATGGTCGGCCTTGGCATCGAGTATTGCCCGGCACAGCCGCTTGGCTTCGGCCCACTCGCTCCGCTGGTAGGCGACAAACGCGCGTTGCATTGCCTCCGGCAAGGGAAGTGCCGGTGTGTTGCCGTACGGAGTTGCAGGCGGGCGTAGCGGAGGCATGAAGGGAAGGGGAACGCCGCGATCGAAAAGCATACAACAGAGGGGCCAGCATGATGCATCGGCAGGCAATCTGGTATCGTCATTGTGGACATGAACGCGAAACGTTCCCGGATTTCGGCGCTGCTCGCGGAGGCGATGGACCGGCATCGTGCCGGAGACCTCGCGGCGGCCGTTGCCGGCTACAACGACGTGCTTGCGATTGATGCGGACCAACTTCGATGCACTCGCACCTCTTAGGCGTCATTGCACTCCACACAGGCGATCCGCAAGAGGCGATCCGCCTCATCAAGCAGGCGCTCCGCAGCGAGCCTGCGGCCTACCCCGCTCTTCACCATTTGGGTCTGGCGTACCAGGCGCTGGGGGACTGTCGACGAGGCGATCTCCAGCTTTCGTGCTGCCGTGTCGGCGGGTCCCGATTACCTACCGGCTCACGAAAGCTACGCCTTCCTGCTTCACAAACAGCGGCGTCTCGAAGAGGCGGCGGTCGAGTTTGCGCATGTCGCGCGGCTTGCGCCGGAGTCGGCGGCCGCCCACAACAATCTGGGAACCACGCTCGGTCAGCTCGGGCGTCTTGGCCGACGCGTTGGACTGTTATGAACGGGCATTGGCGATCGACCCGCGCCATCTCGACGCGTTGCTCAACTGCCGCCCAAGTGCTCACCAAGTTCGGTCGCACCGAGGAAGCCGTTGGCGCGCTACGGCGACCTGCTCGGACAGCGCCCGAATCAGGCGATTGCCTACTACCACGCGGGATCGCTTTACTACGCGCAGGGAATGCGTGCCGAAGCGCGGCAGGCGTTTGAATCCGCCCTTTCAATCGACGGAAACTGCGCGGAAGCGCGGTGGGCGCTCACGATGGCGGAACTTCCACTCGCGTACGGACCGAACGAGAACCCGGCGGAGTTCCGCGCCCGATTCGAAGATGCGCTCGTCGAGCTCGAGGACTTGGTTCGCTGCCGGGCGAATGTCGCTTGGGCACCGGGCCGTCGGCAACCTGCAGCCGTTCTATCTCGCCTATCACGAGGTCGACAATCGCGCGATTCTGGAACGATACGGCGATCTGTGCGCTCGCCTGATGCAGGCATGGCGGCCGGCCGAGCCTGCACTCCGGGTTCGGCCGCGCACGTCCCAAGCCGGTCCGGCTGGGAATCGTTTCGGCCTTCTTCTATGACCAATCCGTCTGGACCGCGCTCATGCGCGGCTGGTGCACCCATCTCGATCGTGACCGCATCGAGCTGCACTTGATCCACACGGGAATCGTGACGGATGCGGAGACGGCGTTGGCCCGGGCACAGGCGGCGAGCTTCTGCACCTCGCTTTCCGGCCTGACGGAATGGGTGGACGCGATCGAAGCTCGAGAGTTCGATGTCCTCCTGTACCCGGAGATCGGCATGGACGCGACGTGCACGAAGCTAGCGAGCCTTCGACTTGCGCCCGTTCAGATCGCCGCGTGGGGACATCCGGAGACGACCGGCCTGCCGACGATCGACTACTTTCTTTCCGCGGAACTGTTCGAGCCTGAAGGAAGTGCTCGCTACTATCGCGAGCGGCTCGTCAAGTTGCCGAATCTTGGCTGCTACTGCGAGCCTTTGACCCCGGTAAGCGGTCGATCCGGATTGGAGCGCGCTCGGCATCGACGACGACGTGCCGGTCCTGGTCTGTCCGGGCACACCCTACAAATACCTTCCGGAGCATGACGACGTTCTGGTCCGGATCGCCAGGCGTCTTGGTCGGTGTCAATTCCTTTTCTTCGTCGACCAGGCGCCGCGCCTGTCCCGCCTGATCGAGGCGCGCCTGGAATCGGCCTTTGAACAAGAGGGTCTGTGCGCCTCGGACTTCGTCAGATTTCTTCCGCGCCAGTCAAGACCCGCGTTCTTCGGCCTGCTGCGTCGGTCCGACGTATATCTCGACACGATCGGCTTTTCGGGCTTCAACACGGCGATGCAGGCCGTCGAATGCGCGCTCCCGATCGTCACGTGCGACGGCCGCTTCATGCGTGGCCGCCTTGCGAGCGGCATCCTGAAGAGGATCGGGTTGAACGAGTTGGTGGTCGCCGACAAGTGCGCGTACGTGGACTTGGCGGTTCGACTGTGCCAGGACGGCGAATATCGCCGAGTAAGTCGCGCAACGCATGGAATTGCGGCGTCCTTCGCTCTGGGGTGATCTCGCACCCGTCCGCGCCCTGGAAGACTTCCTCTGCGACGTCGCGTCGTCGGCATAACGGTCGGCCGCTGCGTATCCAAAATCGCGGGCGGCCCGCGAAAACGTCATTCCTCACTCGACTGAGGTCGTACGCGCGGTGCTACGAACCTGCGCCAAGTCCGCGCGAACCTGCGCGATCACGCTGTCCCAATCCCGCGGCACCGGCTGACGAAGAATCCGCATCGTCGGATACCACGGCGAGTCCTCGCGCCCGAGGCCCCAGCGCCACTCGCTCTCGAATCGGTTGAGGAGCCACACCGGCCTGCCCAGCGCGCCGGCCAAATGGGCGACGGCCGTGTCGACGGCGATCACGAGATCGAGGTTGACCACCAGCGCAGCCGTGTCCAGAAAGTCCGCGCATTCGTCCATCCAGTCCGGAACTTCCCAGCCGCAGTCGCGCAGCTGCTCCGCCGCGTCGCCCTTTTGCAGGCTGATCAGCTGTATGCCGCCGATGCCGAGCAGCGAAGAGAATCGACGCAGCGGGATGCTCCGCCGGGCATCGTCGCGCAGCGATCTGCTTCCCGCCCACGCCAATCCCACTGTTGGCTTTCCGATGGCGGACACCCGATTCCTCCAGTGCTGGCGAAGCGGCCCCGGGACGGACAGGTAGGGTACGTTATTCGGAAGCGAATCCGGCCGCGCATCGAACAACAGCGGCAGGCTCATGATCGGACAATGCAGGTCGAACTCCCCGAAGGGTACCGGCTCTGTTTCGGTTGTTGTTCGGTCCACTCCCGGCATGGCCGCCATTACCCGCTGCAGGGGGGATTCGCAGCGGACAATGACCTTGCCGGCTCCCCGTTCGCCGAGTTGCGCGAAGAAGCGCATCACCATCAGGCTGTCGCCCAGGCCCTGTTCGGTCCAGACCAGGAGGCGCCTGCCGGCCAACGACTCGCCCCGCCACCTGGGGACCTGTCCAAGCGAGCGGAAGAGGCCGGTCGAACCAGCCAGGTCCCCAACGACGAAGGTTTCGAATCGCGATTCATAGAGCTCCAGACCTTCCCGGTAATCTCCGCGCAGCAGCCTCAAGGCGCCCAGATTGAACGGACCGGCGCGCTCGCCGGGGGTAAGCGTAAGCGCCTTCCGGTAGTGAGCCTCCGCTTCGTCGAGCCGGCCGCGCTCATTGGCGATTGTGCCCAGCGTGCCGTAGGCGCGCGCATGGCTCGGATCGAGCGCGAGCGCTTGGCGGCAGTGGGCTTCCGCCTCGTCGAGGCGGCCAAGACGCTTGCAGACCGCTGCCAGATTCGTCAACGCATCCGGATAGTCAGGCCTGAGCGCGAGCGCCTGGCGGCAGTACGTCTCCGCTTCGTCGAATCGACCCGAGGCCTGCAGCACGTCGCCCAGGTTGCACGCGGCCTCGGCCAGTTCCGGTCTGGCGTCCAACGCCTGCAGGAAGCAGCTCTCCGCGCCGCGCAACTCGCCTCGTGCCCGGAACACATTACCGAGGCCGCAGAGCGCTTCGGCGTACCGTGGCCGGAACGCCAGGGCTTGGCGGTAAGCCTCTTCCGCTGCGCCAAGTTTGCCGCGTTGCTGCAGCACGGCCCGAGATTGCAGTGGCCCTCCGACGAAGTCCGGCCGCAGTGCCACGATCCGGCGGTAGACGCCTCGGCCTCGTCCACCGCTTCGCGTTCCTTAAGCACATTGCCCAGGTTGTTCGACGCTTCCGCCGAATGCGGATTGATGGCCAGCGCCTGCCGGAAACACGTCTCGGCCGCCGGGATGGCGCCGCGGGCCAGCAAGACAATGCCGAGATGGTTGTGGGCATTGTCCCAATTCGGCTTCAGCGCCAACGCCCTACGAAAACACTCCTCGGCCTTGTCCAGGGGATGCAAGGCCTGATACGCAACTCCCAAGTTGGCGTGTGCAGCCGAATTGTCCGGCTTGATCGCGACCGATCGGGTGATCAGCTCGATCGCTCGCGCACCGTGGCCCGTCTGCTGCGACAGAACGCCCAGCATGTGCAACGCGTCGGCGTGATTCGGGTTTGCGGCGAGCAGCTGGCGATAGATCGCCTCCGCCTCTTCCAGCCGTCCGGCTTGGTGGTGATCGATGGCGTCCTGGACTCTCAGGGAGGGCATTGGCTCGGCGGGAACGAATACCTTGCCCGCGACGGCTCTGCGTGCCGTAGAAAACCAGCCGGCGACGGTCTCGAGCCAGGGGTTCACGGCGCCCCCGCATCCTTCGCAACACATACAATTCGTGACGAAGCGGAGGGCTCCCGCATCGACGCGCGCCGTAATCGTCCTGCAAGACAAACCGGACTCGCGATTCGTACTGCCCAACAGATCGATCGAGCTCTCATGTAGGATGGACGATGGATGGTGCCGCGAAGTTCTTGAAGTAGTCCGGCGTGCATGCTTGTATTGAGCAAGATGTCAATTTGGCTTCCCGAACGCAATCGAACCACGACCCGGCGCTGCATGCAGTCGCATCATGTTATCTCGGCGCAGTGGTCTAGCGCTACGTCGACCTTGATTTCCATGGGGATCGGCACCACCTGCCCATCGCTAAATCGACTCTTCCTTTGCGTTGACGAGCCATCTTTCTCGAAATGAGCCGTCCGATATAGTCAGGCAGGTCAGCGACAGCGAACGAATGAACCAAACGTAATTCTCTGGCGTGTGTCCAGCATCACGAGCACGCCGGATCGATCCAACCCCGTTTAGATCTGCGACCTCTCCACTATCGTGAGTTTCTTCGCATGAGCATCCTGAAGCAGGTTCTGGCTGATACCCTTTCCTCCCTAATCAGAAGGTCTTCCACCGAGAACCCCACGACTCCCGGCGGCGAGCGACAGGAGATCAAAGTGGGTGGGAGTCCGTCAAATGCTCCCCGTCAGACGATTGCATCGCGGTCGAACATGAAGACCGTTATCCTCAACTGGAATCGCGGTGAGAACGATCCGTTTACCGTGATAAACAGAACGATCCGTCAGCATTTCATTGCTTGTGGAAAGAATGTTGAAGTAGTCGAAATCTCGGCGTCCGATTCCGACTGGATCGCACAGATTCGCGAAATGGCCTCGTCCAAGATCGAGTTTGCCTATACCTGGCAGGGACTGGCATCGGATACCAGGGTCAAGATCGGCGACTACGAAGAAAATCTATGGGACTTCTTGAAAGTCCCGCTGATATGCATTCACGGTGACCATCCCTCACACATGCCTTTGAACCACAGGCTTGAGAGTCCGTACTGCTTTCATCTGTATACGAATGCCGACTTTGCGCGCTACTCCAACCGACATTTTCGGCAAGTGCGTAGTGCCTCAGTAATCGATATCCCGCTGCTTCATCGGGAACCTCGACTGGAACGGCAGACAGGGGACTACTTCGTGATCGCGAAGAACGTCCATCATCCGATTGATACCGAGAATCAGTGGCGGCAAACCCTTGATGGCCCAACGTTCAACGCGTACATGATGGCCGCAGAAATTCTGAAGCCCCGCATCTCGCGGGAGCCATACGTTGAGATTCACGACGTACTTGACGATCTGATCGATCAGCAAGATTGGATCTTTCTGCACCCGGACATGAACGCAGATGCCTATCACCGGTTTCATAGCCGGCTGGATCATTACATGCGGAGCTACAAGAGCGTATCCGCTGCGACCGCGCTTCGCGACTTCCCGCTTCGCATTCTCGGGCGTGGGTGGGACCGAGTTGCCGAGGCTGCCCCAAGAACTCACGTATTCGAACCCGGCCGAAACATGGCCGACAGCCAGGATCTCTATTACACGCGATATGGGATTGTCGACATCAGTCCCTCGAAGGGACTGCATGACCGGACCCGCAGGGCCATGGCCAACGGAACCGCGTTTCTTTCGAGCGCAAGTCTGGAAGATAGTCTTTCGGACATCACGCGATATGATCGGCTATTCTTCAGCTTCAGAACGGATGAGCTTCCTGCGAAATGTGCGGCGGTGTTGCGCGACCCGGAGGAACATCGGCGCGCAGCCCAGCAGTTCGCTCGCTACTATCACGACCGATTCCATTTCAAGGATTTCGTGAACCGCATCGAACTCCTTGCAAAGCTTGTTAACCCGTTCTGGGTCTAGGGATTGGTTGGTTCCTACCTTGCGGAGGAGTCACGAGCGACAATCAATCGAATTATTCGATCAACGTCGGATTCGCAAAGAGCCGGATACATCGGAAGACAGAGCACTTGCTCGGCAATCCGGCTCGCTACCGGCAGATTGTCCCGGGTTGCCGACGATAATCCCCTGTACATAGGAAAGTCCGAAATCAGCGGATAGAAGTAGCGACGCGGATGAATATTGCGATTCTTAAGGAGCGTATAGAGCGCATCGCGACTGACCGGATACTCGCTTTCCACGAGGATCGGGAAATACGCATAGTTGCTCGAGTATTGTTCCCCGTTCGGCAGGCATCGGATACCACGCACGGACCCAAGCCGTTCCCGATAGCGCGCATCGATCTCCTTGCGCCGAGCTATTGTCTGGTCGAAGTATTTTAGCTGCAACAACCCCAGCGCCGCGCACACTTCGCTCATCTTGCCGTTGATTCCCGGCGCAACAACGGTAGTCTCGTTTACGAAGCCGAAGTTCTTCAGATGATCGATTCGCTGCTTGGTTTTCGCATCCGGACATACGATCGCGCCGCCCTCAAACGTAGTAAAGACCTTGGTCGCATGGAAACTGAGTACCGATAGGTCGCCATGCGTGAGGATGCTTCCCGATGTACAACGGACGCCGAAGGCGTGTGCTGCGTCGTAGATCACCCTGAGGTTGTAGTTGTCGGCAATCCTCTGGATCGCTTCCATGTCGCAAGGCCTACCGTAACAATGAACCGGAAGGATTGCAGTTGTGTGCGGCGTAATAGCCGCCTCTATTTTGGTGGGGTCAAGATTGAGCGTGTCTGGATCGATATCGGCAAATACCGGCTTGATGCCGTTCCAAAGCAGCGAATGAGCAGTAGCGACAAACGAGTATGGCGTGGTTATGACTTCGCCCGTAACGCGCAGTGCCTGCAAAGCAGTCACGAGTGCCAAGGTGCCATTCGCAAACAGCGCCACGTGGCCCAAACCGAGAAACTCGCACAATGCCGTTTCCAGTTGTCGGTGAAACGGACCGCTGTTGGTGAGTTGTTTTCGTCTTCCAGATCTCCTGCAAGTATGGGATGAACTCCTCCAATGGCGGAAGAAATGGCTGGGCCACGTAGATAGGTTGGCCAACCTCGATGACGTCACTCGCAAGCTTGGGTGTGGTTCCGGTATTGTCGGCTTCCATGTCCACTTTCTGACGGTGTGCTGCCTAGGGTCATAGTCCAGGGTTCGTAGTAACCATGCGCTCAAGCTGACTTTTCGCGAAATTTGTAGAGTGGTCAACGATGATCAGGCACTTCAGGTACCGGCCGGACTAAGACAGGGTGTCAGGTCTGACGCCGCTGTCGCGTAGAGGACCGTTTCCTCGTGGTGGATGCTGTAGTGATCCAGAAAGAGGCGATAACCGCACCCAAGAGAATTGATCCATACGGGAATAGTGAAGAAGTCTTCGGGTCGGTGGTAGAGCGAGATAGCTAGCTTCGGCTTGCACCGGCGAATTGTCTGCTCGCCGCCCTTCAACGCGGCAAGCTCGCTGCCCTCGATGTCCATCTTGATGAAGTCGACGCGCGGCAGGTTCAGCGAATCCAGCGTACGCGTCGGCAAATCGTCGCCGATACGTGCTCCGGGATCAATGCCGTCGCGTACACCCGTTGTGTCCTTGTTCGCGTCCGATAACCCGAACGTATGCAGTGATATGCGGCTGGCGAGAGACGGGTTCATCGCAAAGTTGTCGCGCATAATCTCGCAGTGCTTCGGCATCGGATCGAACGTGTCGACTCTTCCTCGTTCACCCACGTCACGCGCAAAGAACAACGCCGTATCGCCGAAACAGCCTCCGACGTCCAAGGCGTAGTCCCCCGTCGTCGGCCCAACGCTAACGCCATTACGATCGAAGTAGTACTGTCGAAATAGAACATTGGCTGCGATGTTACCTGGCCAACACTTCATGCAAAGCACGTCGTCGCCTAGCGGAACCGCGAATATTGAAAGCGGTCCGAGAACGCCGGAGTCGACCGTGTCCTCGACGCGCCATTGCTCGATTACGGACCGAGCGGTCCTTGCTCGTGGCGTGTTAAACGGTAGGCGGACGTGCAGGTGCCCAAGGAGGCGGAACAGCACCAACCGATCGAACAGATCCTTGGACATCGAGTCGACGAGCAGGTCGCGCGCGGCCATAAAGCTCGACGCATTGCTCCGAAGGAACGAGAAGTAGCTCGCGTGCTGACGAAAGAAGAATACGTTCGGATCCACGCCGCGATACCGATTGGCATCGAAGTTCTCCACTTCGACGTTGTGCATCAGTCCGAACATTTCGGTGATGACCCAGTCAAGCCATGCTTCTGAGCGGTCCATGGTGCTATCCCAACCTTTCGAGAGGACACCATCTTACCGAAAAGGAGTGGACGTGTCGGACCGCCAGGCTATCGTGGTAATGGCACCTCACCTGTGTTTCGCTCCGGATCCGGGCCGGAAACGTAAACGTTGGTGCGCTTGCTGAGAGATGCGGCGAGAGATGCGCCGGAGTCAAGGTGAACGCGTTTCAGTACCGGAGCCGGAATTTCAACTTCGACGGGTACTGAAACGGGTTCAGCCCCACGCCTATCCGAGGAGTTTTTCGGCCTGTTCCAAGGCGTGTGACCATCGGGCTGACGCGGTGCGCCTTTGGCGCTTGAACGACGGAGGGCCCTCGTACGGGCCAAGTGCGGCGTCCCCGAGCGATACGAGTCGCTCGGAGAGTTGTTTCCAGACCTCCCCCGGTGCGTCACAGAACCGCTCGTATTGGACATCGAGACTGTTAACGGAGGGAATTTCCGCGAGACCGGCTTGCACGGCCCGCTGAGTGGCGAGCACCTGCCCGGCGACCTGAATATCGGGTTCTGCGTTCCGAAGTACGGCATATTCCGGTGGCTTGAATGAGTACCAGGTGCTTCGGTTTCCGTAAAAGGCCTGACGTGCGGACATCAGCGACGCGGCGTTCGCGGCCGGTTCCCGATGCACGTTCAGAAAGACGGGCCTCGGAACCACGCGCGCCAGAAATGGAAGGTTCCAGTTCAATAGCATTGCCTTCAGCGCAACTGGCCGGTCGAAGACCTGCTCGAGTTGCGCAAGCTCGTGCAAAAACCGGTGGGTGTCTACCTTGGCCAGCACTTCCTCCGGAATCGCCTGCGTTTCCCCGAAGATGAAGAATCGCCTCCACCAGTACCAATATTCGTGTGGCTGCGTGGCGCCGCGCGTCTTGCCGAGAACTGATGAGAAGTCGATCCGTCGCGATTTGGTAGGCACGATCTCTTCGCGCGCGTCCAGCTCGATCAATACTCGATGCAAGAGTGCGCCCACCAGAGGGGACGCGTAAAGGCGGCTCACGATGTTCGTCGGGTACGCAAAACGGTTGCTTGCGGCCAGCCATTGCATGAGCAACGTGGTACCCGACCGGGCGCATCCGACGACGAAGATGGTAGGGCGGGCGGGACGCAGCTCCCATTTGCGCGTGCGCGCGAGTACTCCGGCCTCGATAATCGCGTTGAGCTCGCCCAGCAGGCGCTCGAGCTCCGGAATCCGTTGATGTTCCGGTTGCCGCCCTTCTTGTTCCATTAGTCGCTTCCTTTGAGCAGTCGCATAACGATCAGATCGAGATCGAGCATGTCTGCCTGCCAATTCAGGCGGGAACCGGGTCGCGGGTCGGTTTTGGACAACGTGGAAGGGAGGCACGGGAAGGCCCCAATTCCGGAAGAGGTGATCAAGGTTCCGATCCGTGCACCAGACGAAAACGCTGCAGCATGGATCGGACGTCGGCGTTATCGTTGTGCATCATGACGTCGATGATCGACAGGTCCGGCACGAATTCGCCGCCGAACTGTGGATAGACTATCTCGCCCGACTGGAGGAAGTACAACGTGACGCCTCGCGCCGAGAACATTGGCGCGTCGTAGAGTTCCATTCCACCGATCGCGTTGATGTAGGTGTCCGCACCTTCCCGTTTACAGATATCGAGAACCCGTTCCTGCCCGCGAAGCTTCTGGTTGCCATAAGTTCGGGCTGGTCGGAACGATTTCCGTCGTCAGTCCCAGCTGATCTCCAATCGCGAGCAGCCCGCGAAGGTTAAGCTCAGCAATAGTTTCGGCGCCAGGACTCAGTACCGCCTCTATCAGGCCGAACGTACTGTCGAAGTGAGGAGCCTGCTGGTAGCTCTGCTGCAGCGTCTTTCGGAAGCGGTCGAGCCACCTCCCGAATTGTGCCGAATCCACCATGACGTCATGGATGGGTTGGAATTGGCTGGCGCCGGAGAGTGGCACGCTGAACAGGTGCCGCACTCCGTTTACCTTGAGATTGTTGCGGTTGATCCATCCGCGCTTGATGAACGTAACGTCATCGTAGACTATCCACCGGTCCACCGCTGACATCAGCTGAAAGTAGCCGATGTACGGGAACAAATAGGGCTGCATGATCGCGAGTTTCATGGCAGATGCTCGCCCCGCGGATGGACACTTCAAATGCGTGTATCCGCGTGTTCACGGATAGGCCGTTAAGGTCCGCTGCGCGTTCGAGGACCGCGCGGGTCCCTGATCCGTGCCTCGAGGCGGATGGTAGACCGGTAAATGAGTCGTGGACATGAATTACCTCGCCTAATCGGTTCTTTGTCCGCAAGGCGAAGGCAGGCGTTCAGCGCCCCGTGCTGCCGAATCCACCGGCAGCGCGATCGCTCGCCTCGAAATCCTCGACGACCTCGAACGCGGCCTGCACGACCGGCACGATGACGAGTTGCGCGAGGCGCTCCAGCGGCTGCAGCGAATAGGCGCGAGCGCCGCGATTCCAGCAGCTCACCATCAGCTGCCCCTGGTAGTCGGAGTCGATCAGCCCGACCAGATTGCCGAGCACGATCCCGTGCTTGTGGCCGAGGCCGGAGCGCGGCAGGATCACCGCGGCGAGGCCCGGATCGGCGACGTGGATCGCGACGCCGGTGGGGACGAGCTCGACCTGTCCCGGCGCGAGCGTGAGCGGCGCGTCGATGCAGGCGCGCAGGTCCATGCCGGCGGAGCCGGGCGTGGCGTACGCGGGCAGATGCGGGCGGATCCGCTCGTCGAGGACCTTGAGCGCGATCCGCGCCTTGACCGCGCTCGTCAATCGGCCGATCTCGCGATGCGGCGCGGCGAGCCGGCGCGCGCGATCTCGGCGACGAGCCGCCGCGCGAGCGCGAGCTTGTCCATCCGCGGCAGCGGCTGCGCGCCGGCATCGTCGAACAGCGTCACCTCGTTGTCGTCGCTGCCGAACGCGTCCTGCGCCCGGTTGGCGACCATCAGCGGGACCTTCTTGCGCCGGCGCTTGGCGTCGGCGTTGCGCTCGACGTCGTGGCTCTCGGCGGCGAAGCCGACGCAGTACGGCGCATCGGGTCGCGCGGCGACGGTCGCGAGAATGTCGACGGTCGGCTTCAGCGTGATCGTGAGCGGCGCGCCGCTCTTCTTGATCTTCGTCGCGGCGACTGTTTCCGGCGTGTAATCGGCGACCGCGGCGACCGCGACGAAGGCGTCGACGCCGCGCAGGTTCGCGTCGACCGCCGCCGCCATCTCCGCCGCGCTGGTGACGTCGACACGCGCGACGCCCATCGGCGTCGGCAACGACGTCGGGCCGGCAACCAGCGTCACCGCGGCGCCCGCCTCGGCGGCCGCCTGCGCCAGCGCGAAGCCCATCTTGCCCGAGCTCGTGTTGGTGATTCCGCGCACCGGGTCGATCGCCTCGAACGTCGGTCCGGCCGTCAGCAGCACCTTGCGTCCCGCGAGCACCTTCGGCTGCGCCCATGCCACGACCGCGGCGAAGATCTCCTCGGGCTCCAGCATCCGGCCCTCGCCGGTCTCGCCGCAGGCCTGCTCGCCGGTGCCGGGGCCGAGCACGGTGACGCCGTCGGCGACGAGCCGCGCGACGTTGCGCTGATTCGCCGCGTTCGCCCACATCTGCCGGTTCATCGCCGGCGCGACGAAGAGCGGGCAGTCGCGCGCGAGCGTCAGCGTCGAGAGCAGATCGTCGGCGTGACCGTTGGCGATCTTGGCGAGGAAGTCCGCCGACGCCGGTGCGACGACGATCGCATCGGCGCCGCGCGAGAGATCGATGTGGCCCATGCCGTTGTCCGCGCCGGACGCCCACAGGTCGGTCCGCACCGGGCGGCCGGACAGCGCCTGCAGCGTGATCGGCGTGATGAACCGGCACGCGGCGGCGGTCATCACGACGTCGACGGCGATGCCCGCCTTCACGAACAGCCGCGTGAGTTCCGCGGCCTTGTACGCGGCGATGCCGCCGGTCAAGCCGAGCACGATTCTCGACAGCGGTCTGGCTTGCATCGTCCCGATGGCCAATGGAAGGCGCGACGGCGCGAAGTTTACACTGCCCGCGCTGACTCGAGCTTGCGCCGGAGTGACGACGAGGACCGACGGAGGACAACGATGGGAATTCGCGACTGGCCGCAAGGCGAACGTCCGCGTGACCGGCTGCTGGCGCACGGCGCCGCCGCGCTCTCCGATGCCGAGCTGGTCGCGCTGCTCTTGCGCACCGGCATCGCCGGGAGAAATGCGCTCGATCTCGCGCGCGACCTGCTCATTCGCTTTCGTGGTCTTGCGGGACTGCTTGCGGCGTCGGCGGCGGAAGTCGGATCGGTGCGCGGGGTGGGGTCCGCCAAGTACGCCGAAATCGCCGCCGTCGTCGAGCTCGCCAAACGGGCGCTCGCCGAGGAGGCCGGAGAACGCGACGCGCTCACGTCGCCGCAAGCGGTGCGCGATTACCTGCGGCTGCTGCTCGCCGCGCGGCCGCACGAGGTGTTCGTCGGGCTCTACCTCGACAGCCAGAACCGCCTGCTCGCCGCCGAGGAGCTCTTCCGCGGCACGCTCGCGCAGACGAGCGTCTATCCGCGCGAGGTGGTCAAGGCCGCGCTCGCCCGCAACGCCGCCGCGATGATCTTCGCCCACAACCATCCGTCGGGCCTCGCCGAACCGAGTCGCGCGGACGAGCTGCTCACGCAGGCGCTGAAGCAGGCGCTCTCGCTCGTCGACATCCGCACGCTCGACCATTTCGTCGTCGCCGGCGGCCGGCTCACGTCGTTTGCCGAGCGGGGGTTGCTCTGATCGGAATGCGGGCGCTCCAGCGGCGACCGGCCGATCGCGCGGCGTTCGAGCCGTGCCGCCTTGGGCCACGATGGCACGATGTATCCCATGAGATACGGTTCATCCGGATCGAAATAGCGCCATGACGACGGTTGTATTGCACGTGTTGGCAGATCGACATGGCAGGGGGTCGGACCCGAACGCTGCCGTACGACACGGCGGAACATCTCAAGCACGGACGCCGATCGCGCATCCTATCTCGAGGCGGCGCTGGAAGATGGGCGATCGCCCGTTCGGATCGTCTCGCTCGCGCTGGGCGACATCGCTCGCGCCAAGGGGATCGACGCGGCTAGCGCGCGATACTGGCCTCGGGCGCGAAAGTCTCTACAACGGCGCTCTCGGCGGACGGCAGATCGCAGAAGTTCGCGACCGTACGTCAAGGTCGTCCATGCGTCTGGGAATCCGACTCTCGGCGCGAGCCGGCTCGCAAACGCGCGCGGCAAACGAGCGCGGCGGATTGACGAAGCGCAAACTCACGCGCTGCGTCAGTAACCGTGGCATAGGGGCAGTAGGTTGTATCGATTGCGGCGAAATCAGCCGCGAGGAATCGCGCTCGAAGGCGGCGTGCCGAATCCCGGCACGCTCCATGCTAAGCGCTTGAATGAGGGCGGGAAATCCAGCTATAATGACCGACTTTGCTTCAACGCATCCCCGACTACGAAGGAGCGAGCCATGGCTCGAGTCTGTCAGATCACCGGCAAGGCCCCGATGGTGGGCAACAACGTCTCGCACGCGAACAACCGCACCAAGCGGCGCTTCCTGCCCAACCTGCAGCGGCGCAAGTTCTGGTTGGAGAGCGAGAACCGCTGGATCAGCCTGCGGCTGACCAACGCGGCGCTGCGCACGATCGACAAGAAGGGCATCGACGTCGTGCTGGCCGAACTGCGCGAGCGCGGCGAGCACATCTGACCCGCTGAAGGAGCCCGACCATGCGCGAAAAGATCAAGCTCGAATCGTCGGCCGGCACCGGCCACTTCTACACGACGATGAAGAACAAGAAGACGATGCCGGAGAAGATGGAGATCAAGAAGTTCGATCCCGTCGCCCGCAAGCACGTCATGTACAAGGAAACCAAGCTCAAGTGACGTCTGCTGGTCGGAGCGGACTCAGTTCCAGGGGTTCGTGTCCGACGGATTTGCTTCGAAGAAGAGGCCCACCGCGCGGTGGGCCTTTTTTCATGACGAAGCCGAGCGGACGCGACCTGTAGTCCTCACGGTCGATTGACGTCGGGCACGGCCCGCCGCTATGATTTCGGTATCTACATTGTAGATACAGCGCGGACGCATGGAAGCGCAAATCAAGAAATGGGGCAATAGCGCCGCGGTGCGCATCCCCGCCACGGTGCTTGCCGAGGCGAAAATCGAGCTCGATCAGCCGGTCGACGTGCGCGAAGATCGCGGGCGGATCGTCATCGAGCCGTTGCGGCGCAAGACCTTTGCCATTCGTGCGCTCGTGAAGGAAATCCGCGCGGACAACCTGCACGACGTCATCGACACGGGTCCGCCGGCTGGCCGCGAGGTCTGGTGATGCCGCGCCCGGGCGTTCCCGAGGCGGGTGACATCGTCTGGCTAGCGTTGTCGCCGCAGGCCGGGCGCGAGCAGGCGGGTCACCGTCCCGCGCTCGTGTTAAGCCCGGGCATTTACAACGGCAGAACTAGCATGATGGTCTGTTGCCCGTTGACGACGCAAATCAAAGGTTACCCGTTCGAGGTGGTGATCACGCGGGATCCACCTAGCGCAGTCCTGGCGGACCAAATCAGGAGCCTCGATTGGCGGGCGAGGCGTGCCGTTCGCAAGGGCCGCGCGACCGACGCCGTAATGGAGGAGGTGCGCGGAAAAGTCCGCTCTCTCATCGGGGCTTAGGGCAGAATTTGGTCGCACGACAGCGTCGCCGAGTGCCGCAAGAAAAAGGCCCACCGGACGGCGGGCCTTCCTTTCGTGCTGAGGATCAACGAGCTACGCGTAGCGCTTGAGCTCGAGCGAGAACTGCTGCAGCGGGGCGATCCCCGACGCCTCGGCGCGCCGACACCAGTCCTGCAGCCGGGCAAGAAGCTGCTCGCTCGACTCGGTCGAGCGCTCCCACAACGCGTTCAGGTCCTGCCGCATGGTGTAGATCGTCGCGAGCGCCTTGCTCTTTTCCATCGCGCGGGCGAGCGCGGCGCGTTCGCGATCGCGCAGCGCGCGCATTCCGTCGCCCGAAAGCCACCGCTTGACCCGCCGGACGCTCGGCAGGTCGGCGAACTCGCCGCGCCCGGCGCGCTCGCGCAGCCGCGCAAGCTCGGCCGCACAGGCCTGTTTCAGCGTACGTCCGTAGGCGGTCACGACTTCGTAGCGATTCGTGATCACCGCTTGCAGCGTCGCGATGTCAGGCGCCGGCTTGGCGCGCGCCACGACCTTGAGCTTGCGGCGCGACCTTGCGGACGTCGGCGAGACGGCAGAGCTCGAGGATCCGGATGTACGTCCAGCCCAGGTCGAACTCGAACCAGCGCGACGAGAGCTTCGCCGACGAGCCGTACGCGTGGTGGTTGTTGTGCAGTTCCTCGCCGCCGATCAGGATGCCCCAGGGGACGATGTTGGTCGAGGCATCGGCGCAGGCGAAATTGCGGTAGCCCCAATAGTGGCCGATGCCGTTGATGATGCCGGCCGCCGTGACCGGAATCCACAACATCTGGACCGCCCAGATGGTGAGGCCCGGCGCGCCGAAGAGAACCAGATTCACCATCAGCATCAGGCCCACGCCTTCCCACGAGTAGCGCGAGTACACGTTGCGCTCGATCCAGTCGTCGGGCGTGCCCTTCCCGTACTTTTCGAGCGTTTCCTGATTCTTCGCCTCTTCACGGTAGAGCTCGGCTCCGCGGAGGAGGACGGTCCGGATTCCGCGTGTCTGCGGGCTGTGCGGGTCATCGGGGGTTTCCACCTTCGCGTGGTGCTTGCGGTGGATCGCCGTCCATTCCTTTGTCACCATCCCGGTCGTGAGCCACAGCCAGAAGCGGAAGAAGTGGCTGACCACCGGATGGAGGTCGAGCGCCCGGTGCGCCGAATGCCGGTGCAGGTAGATCGTGACCGCAGCAATGGTCACGTGCGTCAGCGCGAACGCGACGACGATGTAGCCCCACCACGGAAGCGGCAGCAGGCCTTGCGCAAGGAACGAGAGCAAATCTGAGGGCATCTAGCGAATCTCCAGGCAGGCTCCGGCTCTGAACCTGGAGCGTTTCAGTTCAACCGGTTGATTATACAGGATCGGCGTGGGAGCTGCGGACCGCCTATCAGGCGAGCTTTTCGATGCCCTCACCGGCGATCGTCCGGATCCGGACTTCGCGCTGCGGGAACGGAATCTCGATGCCGTTCGCCTGGAACGATCGCCAGATCGCCCGATTGAGCGCGCTCTTCAGGTTGAGTTGGCCGTTCTGGGGATCGTTGATCCAGACTCCGAGCTCGAGGTCGATGCCGCTGTCGGCAAACCTGGCGAGAAATGCCTGCGGCGGATTCGGCGCCTTCAGCACCCGCGCTTCAGCGCCAGCCGCCGCTTCCATCAGTTTCAGCGCCAGATCGACATCGCTGTCATAGCTTATCTGCACGTTTACCGCGAGCCGGATCTCCCGGTTCGTGTACGAGTGATTGAGCACCGTCGTCGTTACCAGCGTCTCGTTCGGCACGACCGCCTCCACGCCGTCGAGACTGCGGACGACCACATAACGCGAGGTGAGTCTCGCCACCTCGCCGGTGCGGTTGTCGACCGTGATCATGTCGCCCAGGCGAATAGACCGGTCGAGCAGGATCGTGAACCCCGCGATGTAGTTGCTCGCGAGCTTCTGCAGTCCGAGCCCGATCCCCACGCCAAGCGCGCCACCGAATACGGTCAGGAGCGTCAGGTCGATGCCCACGGCCTGCAGCGCGATCAGCACGCCGATCACGAGCAATACCGCGCGCAGGAACTTGCCCAGAACGACGCGCACGCTGCTGTCGAGGTTCGCCGCGCGCTGCAGCCGCTGCTCGATCATGCCGGACAGCCACAGCGCGGCGGCGATGGACAGGATGACGACGATGGCGCCAACGAAGATATCGAGCACCGAAACGCGCTTGCTGCCGATCGGCAGTTCGAGCCGGTCCAGCTCCGCGCCGACCTCGGGCAGCACGCCGATGAAGTAGAGCAGGACGAGCCCCCACACCGTGAACGCGATTGCGCGCTCGGAGGCGGGCAACCACGCGGGCGTGCCGAACAGGCCGTGCAGGGCGTAGACAAGCAGCCGGATGACCGCGAGCGCCACCATGAGCGGCATCGCGATCGCGAGGAAGAACGGCGTGTGCCATTGCCGGAAAACCATCGTCGCCACGAACAGCAGCACCAGCGTCGACAGCGGCAGCAGCAGCCGGTTGACGCCGCCGAGGCCGACGCGGACGAGTTCCGCTTCCGATGCGGATTTCAGCCGGACGCGGCGATCGAACAGCCAGCCTGCCGCAAGACAGGCAGCGACGATGCCGAGTTCGATCCAGCCGACGCGCGTCGCCAGCGCAATTTCGATGTACCCGAAGTCGATCGGGGTGAGCATCGGGAAAGTCTACCGGAAGCCGCGCGTTGGCGCGGCGCCCGCGGCCTAGAGTTTGCGCGCGAGCAACGCGGCGAAAAAGCCGTCGCACCCGTGGCGGTGCGGCAGCAGCTTCAGCGTGGGCCCGGTGTCGAGCGTGATTCCCGCCCGCGCGAGTTCCGCCGCCGCATCGACCGGAGCGAAATCCGGATGCGCGGAGAGGAACGCGGCCACGATCTCCTCGTTTTCCTCGGGCAGCACGCTGCAAGTGGCATACACGAGTCGGCCACCGGGTTTCACGAGCCCCGCGGCGGCAGTGAGTATCGCCTGCTGTTTTGCCGCGAGCTCGGCGAGCGCCGACTCGCCGTGTCGCCACTTGAGGTCCGGGTTGCGGCGCAGCGTCCCGAAGCCGGTGCAAGGCGCGTCGACCAGCACGCGGTCGACCTTGCCGGCGAGCCGCTTGATCTTCGCGTCCCGCTCGTGGGCGATGAGCTGCGGATGCACATTGGAAAGGCCCGAACGGGCGAGACGCGGCTTCAGGTTGGCGAGCCGGCGATCGACAACATCGAACGCGTAAAGACGTCCGTGCGAGCGCATCAACGCCCCCAGGAGCAGCGTCTTGCCGCCGGCACCGGCGCAGAAATCGACGACCATGTCGGCACGCTTCGGGGCGACCAGAAATCCGACGATCTGGCTGCTCTCGTCCTGCACCTCGATGGCTCCGTCCTCGAAGAGCGGATGCCGAGCCAACGCGGGCCGCCCCCGCGCGCGCAACCCGAGCGGCGAGTACGGAGTCGGCTCCGTGGCGACGCCGGTTGCAGCGAGCGCCTCGCGCGCGTCCTCGCGCGTCGTCTTCATCGGATTGATCCTGAGGTCGAGCGGAGCCGGTGACAGCCACGCCCGTGCAAGCGCCTCTCGCTCGACCTCACCGTAGGCATGTCCGAGCCGCGTCCACAACCAGTCGGGCAGATCGGCCGCAACCGCCGGTGGAAGCACCGTCGCGAGGCGCGACTTGAACGCACGCAGCCAGACGGCATCGGACTCGTTCAGCACGTCGGCGAGCTCGCGCACGCTGATTCCCAGCTCGCGAGCACACACCGCGAGTGCCAGCCGCGCGGGTGAGTCGGTCTCGGCCAGCGCCTCCAGCGAGCGCCTTCGGCGCAGGAACGCATAGACGCCGTCCGCGACGAACGCGCGGTCCTGCCGACCCATCGCCGGGTGCCGCCGAAAAAACTGGTGCAGCATCTGGTCCGCCGGCTGCGCGAGCGATCTCACCTCGGCGATGGCGGCGGCCAGGCCCGCGAGCTGGTTCGCGCGCAACGTCATTGCTGCGCGAGCTTTTCGTCGACGCGAATCGAATCGAGCAACGCCTCGAGGGTGCCGCGGTTGGTGCGGGTGACCCGCATCTTCACCGGAACGTAGTGCAGCGTCGGCGCGAGCCACACCCAGCCATCCGTCTGGCCGTCTTCACTCTGACGATGCCAGCGCTCGGTGGCGACCTCGCCCTCGCCCCACGCGATTGTCTCCTCCGCTTCGCGCGTCAGCGTGTACTGGCCCACGCGGCGCGTCGTCGCGACATTGACGGTCTGCACCGACTCGACCGGAGGGGAGAAGTACGCCTGCCACATCAGGGCGAGCGGGTCGAAGGTAGGCAGCTCGAGGGCCGCGGTCTTCTGCTCGTGCAGCGTGACGATTCCGGTCTCCCAGTCGAACAGCGCGGTTTCGCGCCGCTCGGCGCTGCCGCGCTCGACGGAGAATTCCTGCGGCTGCAGGCCGGCCGCGGTAATCGTGCCGTGGCTCTCGACCTTGCCCTGGCCGCGCAGAAACAGCGCGGCGATGCCTTTGGCCTCACCGACGGTCGCGATCCGGTACTCGTTCGCTGCGTGCTCGAAGCGATAGGTCGCCTCGCCGATCATGAACCCTTGCGTGCCGAGGAATGCCTTGTAGACGAGATCGATTCGTGGCGGAAGCGTCTTCGGCGGCGGCTCGGCGCTGGGCGGAGGTGCGTCCGGCGCGACCACCTCAGACGGGGGTTCCGGACCCATCGCGAGCGCTTCGGGCGTCGGTTCGATCGTCGCTGCTTCCGGCGCCGTCTCGGGTGTTGGCGCTTGCGCGGTCGTGGTCGTCGGGGGCGGCTCCGGCGCGGCGGCCGGTGGCGCGGTTACGCGCTTGGGCTTCGGCCGCGGCTTGGGCGCCGGCGGGGCGACCGGCACCGGCGGGGGAGGCATCTCGGTAATCGTCGCCTGCAGCGGAACACTGTCCGGTGCAGTGGGAACCTCCGCCGGCCACAGCGAGAACGCCAGATGTGCGGCGAGCGAGAGGACGAGCGCGATGACCAGGCTGCGTCGGGGCCGGTCAGGCGAGCGACCACCGCCGTCGGATGTGCCCGCGGGCACGGATCCGGCGATCGGCGTTGTCTGGATGCAGGCAGTCAACACGTCGGTTTCGATACCCGCCCTTGGCCAAGGTTCCGGCCGGCGGGTCGGCCGTCAAGGGGCCGGCACCTCGAGCGCGCCTTGCGGGACGATCTCACCCATAACGCGGACCCCGCGCCCCGCGATGACCAACCGTCCTTCGCAAAATGCGCACACCGCCGCGGGCAGCAATCGGTGTTCTACTGCCAGCACGCGCGCCGCGAGCGAGGCTTCGTCATCGCCATGATGCACCGGGACGGCGCCCTGCGCGACGATCGGGCCGTGATCGAGGTCGTTGGTGACGAAATGGACAGTGCACCCGTGGATCCGCACCCCGTCGGCCAGTGCCCGGCGGTGCGTCTGCAATCCGGCGTATGCAGGCAACAGCGATGGGTGGATGTTGAGCATGCGGCCTTCGTACCGCCGAACGAACGCGGGACCGAGCACGCGCATGAATCCCGCGAGAACGATCAGGTTGGGCGCGCTCGCATCCACCGTTTCCGCGAGCGCAGCTTCGAATGGCTCACGCGCAGGGTACGCCGAATGCGCAACGACCGCCGTGGCAATGCCGTGCGTGGCAGCGATCGCCAGACCTGCGGCATCCGGACGATTGCTGACGACCATGGTGATTTTGCCGCCGAGGCGGCCCGCCTCGTCAGCGGCGAGAAGCGCGGCGAGATTCGAGCCTCGTCCCGAGATCAGGACAGTGATGCGGGGAATCGCCATCAGGGCGTCGCCGGCGGTGACGGCGCACGCGCGCCGGCTATGCGACGACCGTGCCGGGTGCGCCTGGCGCGCGCGGACCGACGACGCCGATCGGATAAACGGATTCGCCGGCAGCGGCAAGCAGCTCGCAAGCGCGCCTTTCGTCGTCCGGCGCGACGACGATGACGAGGCCGATACCGCAGTTGAACACCCGGTGCATCTCGGCATCGGCGACGTTGCCACGTTGCTGGAGCCAATCGAAGATCGCGGGTCGTGGCCAGCGCGCGCGGTCGAGCCGGGCACCCATGTCGTCGGGGAACATCCGGTGCGTGTTCTCGACGAGGCCGCCGCCCGTGATGTGCGCCATGCCCTTCACGTCGATCGATTGAAGCAGTGCGAGCACCGGCTTCACATAGATGCGCGTGGGCTCGAGCAGCGCTTCGCCCAGTGTGCGCGTCCCGGTCACGTTTGGAACGGCCTGCGAGAGGTCCGCGCCCGCCACCTCGACGATCCGGCGGATCAACGAAAAGCCGTTCGAATGCGCGCCGCTCGACGCGAGCCCGAGGAGCACGTCGCCGGCGCGAATCCGCGTGCCTTGGACGGCCCGAGATTTCTCGACGACGCCAACCGCAAACCCGGCAAGATCGTACTCGCCTGGAATGAACGCGTTCGGATGCTCGGCCGTCTCGCCGCCGATCAGCGCACAACCCGCCTGTTCGCACCCCGCGGCGATTCCCTTGACCACGTCGGCGGCCACGGCGACGTCGAGCCGTTCGCAGACGAAGTAATCGAGAAAGAACAGCGGCTCGGCCCCCTGGACCAGGATGTCGTTGACGCTCATCGCGACGAGATCGATCCCGATGGTGTCGTGCTTGCCGAGCGCGAACGCGATCTTGAGCTTGGTCCCCACGCCATCGGTGCCGGAAACCAGCACCGGTTCGCGATACCGCTTGGGCAGTTCGAAAAGGGCCCCGAAACCGCCGACGCCCGCCAAAACTTCCGGCCGCAACGTCCGCTTCGCGAACGGCTTGATCCGTTCCACGAGCGCGTCGCCGGCATCGATGTCGACGCCAGCGTCACGATACGAAAGGGGCGACGGGTGAGCGGACAGGGGAACGGTCATTGTCGGGGGTGCGATCGAAGCGCGGCACCGGGCGTGGATCCGCGGGCGCGCCGAGCGGGCCCCGCTTTCCTTGCCGGTGCCGGGCGTCGCCCACATTGAGCGAAGCTGCGGCGACGGGGTAGAGTGCGCGGTTGCGGCAAGTTTACCGGAATCGGAGGTGTGCCTGCCGCCGCGGACACGCATTCCCCGACGTTTGCTGCAACACGGGCCCTCCGATGGAACAACTCGTCTTCGAACTCGCCGCGCCGGAGCCTCCGTCGTTCGCGAATTTCCTCCCCGGGCGCAACGCCGAAGCGCTGGGGGTGTTGCGGCAGATGGCGGCCGGGGAAATTGCCGAAACCTGCCTCGTACTGTGGGGCGGGCCGGGCGTCGGCAAGACACACCTGTTGCGCGCGGCCGTGGCGGCGGCGTCGGCGCGTGGCGATGCCGCGACCTTCATCGGCGAGCCGGGCGCGCTCGGCGCATTCGACCCGGAGATGCTCGCGACGCAGGCCCTGGTCGCGCTCGACGCGATCGAATTCGCCGCGCGCGAGGCGCAGGCACTGGCGTTCACTCTGTACAACGGCCTGCAGGCCAACCGAGGGCACCTGGTGGTCGCGAGCAGCGTCCCGCCGGCCGCGCTTCCGCTGCGCGAGGACTTGCGTACCCGCCTCGGTTGGGGTCTGGTCTACGAGGTTTTCGCGCTTGCGGACGCGGACAAGCCGGCCGCCCTCATGGCGCTATGCGCGGCAACGCGGGTTCCGGCTTGGCGGCGACGTGATCGACTACCTCCTGGCGCATGGCCGGCGCGACATGGCGTGGCTCATCGCGACGCTGGTGGCGCTCGATCGCCACACGCTGGCAGCGAAGCGTCCACTGACCGTCCCGGTTCTGCGTGAGTGGCTGCAGCGACAATTGAACCTCGAACGCTGAGCCTCGGTCCCGGATATCCGGTGCCGGCGCACGGCACCGAGGCGCGAGCTCGGCCGTCCGGAACGGCAATTCTGCTTGCGCTCTCCGGAATGCCCGCGCGCACGGCGTCGGCGCCGTTCGAGTAGTCGGGCCCAGCGCCGCTGACGTTGGCAGCCCTAGTCGTGTCAACCGCGCGCAGCCCAGGGGGCGTTATGGGCGGCGACACGCTGGTTCGGTGTCATCCGATCAACCGCGAACGAGGAACCCGTATGAACAAGCTCATGGTGGCCGCGACGGCACGCGCCTCGGCACCCGTGGCGCACGCCCAAGCACCCCCAGCGTCCTGACCGGCGCGATAGGCGGCTGGTCGCTCCGGGTCGGGTCAAGCACCTCCCGCTCGGGTTGACCATTGCTGCAAAAGTGCCTACAATTTCAGAGTTTCCTATTTCCGTTCAGCCAGTTGATCACCCACCATCACCAGAGGATTCACATGAACAAGCTCATCGTTGCATTGATCGCCGGCGCGTTTGCCGTGACGGCGGCCGCCCAGACCGCCGCGCCCACGACCAAGGCCGAAAAGAACAAGGCCAAGCAGCAGACGGTCGAACAGACCACCGAGAAGGCGGCGGAAGGCACGACCGGTGCCGAGGCCGCAAAGGAAGCGAAGAAGGCCACTGCTGCGTCGAAGACAGAAGCCGACGCGAGAAGCAATCGATGACGGCGAAGGAACGGTCCGCGGCAGACCCAGGCTGTAACCAAGTCCAATGTGGATACGTCGTCCGGCGTCGACACCGCCAAGGAGGCCGCAGAAGGCCACGGCCGAGTCGAAGAAGGTGCCGCCGCAGAAGGCAACGATGACCGCGAAGGAACGGGCCAGCGCAGACCGAGGCCGAAACCAAGGCGAAAGCCGGCAAGTAAGGCGTCTTTCTTCCGGACCGAAGGCAGGGGTCGCGAGTCCCCTGCCTTTTTCATTGCTGCGATCGGGGAACGAATCGGCCGCTCGCACCTGCGTGACGGAGCTTGCGTGAAGCGAAGACCGCGCGTGATCGTGGGGATGTCCGGTGGTGTCGACTCCTCGGTCGCGGCGTGGCTGCTGAAGCAGCAAGGCTTCGAGGTCGTCGGCCTGTTCATGAAGAACTGGGAGGACGACGACACCGACGAGTACTGCACGTCGCGCGCCGACCTGGTCGACGCCGCGGCCGTCGCGGACGTCATCGGCATCGACCTCGAGGCGGTCAATTTCGCGGCCGAGTACCGTGAGCGCGTGTTCGCGCATTTCCTGCGGGAGTACGAGGCGGGCCGCACGCCCAATCCCGACGTCCTGTGCAACAGCGAGATCAAGTTCCGTGCCTTCCTCGATCACGCGCGCGCGCTCGGCGCGGACCACATCGCCACCGGCCACTACGCGCGGATCCGCCGCGACGGCGCGCGCGTCGCTCTCCTGAAGGGCGTGGACGGCACGAAGGACCAAAGCTATTTCCTCCATCGATTGACCCAGGAGCAACTCGCCCCTGCCTTGTTCCCTCTGGGCGACCTCGCCAAGCGGGACGTGCGCGCGCTCGCGCGGCGCGAGGGCATCCCGACGTGGGCCAAGAAGGATTCGACCGGCATCTGCTTCATCGGCGAGCGGCCATTCCGCGATTTCCTGGCGCGCTATCTGCCGCGCGATCCGGGTCCGATCGAAACGGAGGACGGCACCGTCGTCGGCCGGCATCACGGCCTTGCGTACTACACGCTGGGGCAGCGCCAGGGACTCGGCGTGGGCGGCGCGAAGGATGCGGCGGCGCTCCCGTGGTTCGTCGCAGGCAAGGATGCCGCACGCAACGCGCTCGTTGTCGTGCAGGGCCACGATCATCCGCGGCTCTACCGGCGCGAGGTCGACGCGCAGGATATCCATTGGATCGCTGGCGCACCCCCGGGGGCGTCCGCGCTGGAACGGCTTGGCGCGAAGACGCGCTACCGGATGCCCGACGCCGGCTGCCGGATCGAACTCCGCGAACGCGACCGTTGCCGCGCGACCTTCGAGGTGGCGCAGTGGGCACCGACACCGGGGCAGTACCTCGTTCTGTACGACGGCGACGTGTGTCTCGGTGGTGGCGTGATCACCGCATCGGCTGTAGCGGACGCCGTGACCGTTGCGGGCGGCGTCGTTGCAGCCTGACGGGAATCAGAAGGGGATGTCGTCGTCCAGATCGTCGGGACTGGTCTTTTTCGCGCCACCGCCCTTGGCGGGACCGCTTGCGCCACCGCCGCCACCGCTCGCGCGTGAACTCGGGGCGCTCCCACTGAACTCGACGTCGCCGCCGCCACTGCCACTGCCTTCGCGCGACCCCAGCAGCTGCATTTCCTCGGCGACGATCTCGGTCGTGTAGCGGTCCTGGCCTTCCTTGTCCTGCCATTTGCGCGTTTTCAGGCGGCCCTCCACGTAGACCGGACGCCCCTTCTTGAGATACTCGCCGGCGATTTCGGCCAGGCGGTCGTAGAAGACAACGCGATGCCACTCCGTCTCCTCCCGTTTCTCGCCGCTCGCCTTGTCCTTCCACTGCCGCGACGTCGCGATCGTGACGTTGCAGATCGCCGCGCCGCTGGTCGCGTACCGCGTTTCGGGATCGCGGCCGAGGTTTCCGACCAGGATCACCTTGTTCACGGAAGCCATTTATGTTTCCCCCATCGAATAGTTGCCTTGATTGAAAGCCGGCGGTGCCGACATCGTCACGCTTGCCGCGAGCCACAGGGCGGTCAGGACGAGACCGAACCCGAACACGGCCGCCGGCCCCTGATGCTGCGAGAGCCACCCGCCGACCGCGGCGCCGACGAAGGTGCCGAAGAACTGCACGCTCGAATACACGCCAACCGCGGTGCCCTTCACCCCCGGCGGCGCGAACTTGGAGATGAGCGAGGGCAGCGTGGCCTCGAGCAGGTTGAACGCCGTGAAGAACACCACGAGCGCCGCGATCGTCAGCGGCAACGACACGCCGGCGAACGCAAGCATTGCTTGCCCCGCCAGCAACGTGCCCACGGCGCCGATGAATACCGGCTTGCCGCGCCCCGGACGGTCGGCGTTGAGCATCCCCGGCAGCATCAGCACCACCGACGCCGCGAGCACCGGAAGGTAGACCAGCCAGTGCCGGCTGCCCGGAATGCCGGCGTCGCGCAGCATGAACGGCACCTGGACGAACAGCGCCATCAGTGCCGCATGCAGCGCGAAGATTCCGTAGTTCAGCCGGAGCAGCTGCGTATCGAAGAGCACACGCTTCCATTGGCCCGGCGGAATCGCTGCGCTCCGGGAGTGCGCCGGGATCGGGCACGACGCGATTGAGCAGGGCGATCGCGGACAGCGCCAGCACTCCGGTCAGCACGAAGATGCCCGGCACGCCGATGACGCCGGTGAGCGCGGGACCGGCGACGAGCGACAACGCAAACGTCGCGCCTATCGTCATGCCGATGGCCGCCATGGCGCGCGTCCGCACCTCGTCGCGCGTAAGGTCGGCCGTCAGCGCGATTACGGCAGCCGAGATCGCGCCCGCGCCCTGCACGGTGCGACCGACGATCGTCCACAGGATCGTGGGCGCCCACGCCGCGATGAAGCTGCCGAGCGCGAACACGACGAGCCCCGCCACGATGACCGGCTTGCGCCCCCACCGATCGGAGGCCCAGCCGAAGGGAACCTGCAGGATCGCCTGGGTCAGGCCGTAGGCACCGAGAGCGAGCCCGACCAGCGTGTGGTCGCGGCCGCCGGGTATCGTTTCCGCGTAGAGCGCGAGCACGGGCAGCACGATGAACATGCCGAGCATCCGCAGCCCGAAAATGCCCGCCAGGCCGACGGTTGCGCGGCGTTCGACCGAGGTCATCCGCACCTTGGGTGCGCGCGAAACCGGGGCGGCTGCTTCGGTGGATGCAGGATCGTGCGGCATGGAAAAACGCGAAGGAAAGAACGTCTTAGAAACCGCTCGCGAATGGCGGTATAGTAGCAGGTTGCCTCGTCGCCCGGCATGCGTCGGACGGCTTAGTGCGAACGTCCTAACAGCGGCGAACGTCTCCAGAATCGACCGGCATGGAATACATCCGCATTCGCGGCGCCCGCACGCACAACCTCAAGAACGTCAACCTCGACCTGCCGCGCCAACGGCTGATCGTCGTGACCGGACTTTCGGGATCCGGGCAAGAGCTCGCTCGCCTTCGACACGCTGTACGCCGAGGGCCAGCGTCGGTACGTCGAGTCGCTGTCCGCGTACGCGCGCCAGTTCCTGCAGCTGATGGAGAAGCCGGACGTCGACCTGATCGAGGGGCTCTCGCCGGCGATCTCGATCGAGCAGAAGGCGACGTCGCACAATCCGCGCTCGACCGTGGGAACGGTTACCGAGATTCACGATTACCTGCGCCTCCTGTATGCGCGCGTCGGGGATCCGTATTGCCCCGACCACTCCGGAGCAGAAGCTCGCCGCGATGACCATTTCGCAGATGGTCGACGCGACGCTGGCGTTTCCCGAGGACACGAGGCTCATGATCCTCGCGCCGGTCGTCGTCAACCGGAAGGGCGAGCAGCAGGAACTCTTCGTCGAGCTCCGCGCGAAGGGATTCGTGCGCGTCCGCGTGGACGGCACGGTGCACGAAATCGACGCGGTGCCGCGGCTCGCCAAGAACACGAAACACACGGTCGAGGTCGTCGTCGACCGGCTGCGCGTGCGGCCGGACCTGAAGCAGAGGCTGGCCGAGTCCTACGAGACGGCGCTCCGCAACGGCGACGGCCGCGCGATCGCGGTCGAGATGGACGGTGGCCGGGAGCACCTGTTCTCGGCGAAGTTCGCCTGTCCGGTCTGCAACTACGCGCTCGCGGAGCTCGAGCCGCGGCTGTTCTCGTTCAACAACCCGATGGGCGCGTGCCCCCGCTGCGACGGGCTCGGCGCGATCAGCTTTTTCGACCCGAAGCGCGTGGTCGCCTTTCCGCAGCTCTCGCTCGCCTCCGGCGCGATCAAGGGCTGGGACCGGCGCAACCAGTTCTACCACCAGATGCTCGGGAGCCTCGCGAAGCACGCCGCTTTCGATCTGGAGCGGCCGTTCGCGCGGCTGCCGGAGCGCATCCAGCAGCTCATCCTCTACGGCAGCGGCGAGGAGAAGATTCCGTTCGCGTACCTGTCCGAGCGCGGCAAGCCGATGACGCGCGAGCATGCGTTCGAGGGCATCATCCCGAACCTCGAGCGGCGCTATCGCGAAACCGACTCGGTGATGGTGCGGGAGGAACTGGCCAAGTACCTGAACTCGAAGCCCTGTCCGGCCTGCGACGGCACGCGCCTGCGGCGCGAAGCGCGACACGTCAAGGTCGGGTCGGGCGGCGATGCGCGCGCCATCTTCGAGGTGTCGGGGCTGCCGTTGAAGGAGGCCGCGGATTACTTCGGCCGGCTTGCGCTCGACGGGCAGAAGCGTTCGATCGCCGATCGGATCATCAAGGAGATCGTGAGCCGGCTCGCGTTCCTGAACAACGTCGGTCTCGATTACCTCGCGCTCGATCGCTCCGCCGAGACGCTCTCCGGCGGCGAGGCGCAGCGAATCCGCCTCGCGTCGCAGATCGGCTCCGGCCTTACCGGGGTGATGTACGTGCTCGACGAGCCGTCGATCGGCCTGCACCAGCGCGACAACGACCGGCTCCTCGCGACGTTGAAGCACCTGCGCGACCTCGGCAACAGCGTGATCGTCGTCGAGCACGATCACGACGCGATCTCGGCCGCCGATTACATCGTCGACATGGGGCCGGGCGCCGGCGAGCACGGCGGACAGATCGTCGCCCAGGGGACGCCCGAGGAGATCCGCCTCGCCGCGCATTCGCTCACCGGGCAGTATCTCGTCGGGCACCGCCAGATTCCGATGCCCGCGCGGCGACACCGCGTCGATCCGGACCGCGTACTGCGGATCGAAGGGGCGCGCGGCAACAACCTGCAGAATCTGACGCTCAGCCTTCCCGTCGGCGTCTTCGTCTGCGTCACCGGAGTGTCAGGCTCGGGCAAGTCCACGCTGATCAACGACACGCTCTATCACGCCGTCGCGCGGCAGCTCTACGGGAGCACGACGGAGCCCGCGCCGCACGACGAGATCCACGGCATCGAGTTCTTCGACAAGGTGATCAGCGTCGACCAGAGCCCGATCGGGCGCACGCCGCGCTCGAACCCGGCGACCTACACGGGGCTGTTCACGCCGATTCGTGAGCTGTTCGCGCAGGTGAAGGAAGCGCGCGAGCGCGGCTACGGTCCCGGGCGCTTCTCGTTCAACGTCAAGGGCGGCCGCTGCGAGGCGTGCCAGGGCGACGGCCTCATCAAGGTCGAGATGCATTTCCTGCCCGACGTCTATGTGCCGTGCGACGTCTGTCATGGCCAGCGCTACAACCGCGAGACGCTCGAGATCCGCTACAAGGACAGGAACGTCCACGACGTGCTGGCGATGACGGTCGAGCAGGCGTATGCGTTCTTCGAGCCGGTACCCGCGGTCGCGCGCAAGCTCGCCACGCTGCTCGACGTGGGGCTGGGTTACATCACGCTCGGCCAGTCGGCGACGACGCTGTCGGGCGGCGAGGCGCAGCGGGTGAAGCTCGCCCTCGAGCTCTCGAAGCGCGACACCGGCCGCACGCTCTACATCCTCGACGAGCCGACGACCGGACTGCACTTTCACGACATCGAGATGCTGCTGACGGTGCTGCACCGGCTGCGCGATCACGGCAACACGGTCGTCGTGATCGAGCACAATCTCGACGTGATCAAGACCGCCGACTGGATCATCGATCTCGGGCCCGAGGGGGGCGGGGGCGGCGGGCGGATCGTGGCCGAGGGCCCGCCCGAGGAGATCGTGAAGGCCCCTGCGAGCTACACCGGCCGGTACTTGAAGCCGGTCCTCGACGCGCACGCGGGGCGCAAGGTTCGTGGCAACCCTGCGCCGCGCGACGACGCAGCGCCAGCGTCCGCGCGCGCAGGGCGCCGCCGCCGCGCATCCGGCGATCTGCTCGGCAATCTCTGAACGTCGTCACGCTTGTTCGAGAGCAAACGCGACCGCCCCGACCGGCAAGAAATCCGGCTATGAGCGCGCCAGCCTCCGTCGTCATTCGCCGGCCTTTTCCCGCGAAGTTCGCGGCCGAGGCCGATGCCGCGGCCACCTGTACCTGGCTTCGCGGCGCGCGACCTTGCCCGGATTGCGCGACCCGCACACGGAGGCCGAAACGCGAGCCTGGATGCGCGACACGGTGTTCGAGCGGCATTCGGTCCGCGTCGCCGAAGTCGATGGCGAGATCGTCGGCTTCGCCGCGCGCGATGGCGCCTGGCTCATGCACCTGTACGTCCAGCCTGGCTGGACCGGACGCGGCATCGGCTCGCGACTGCTCAAAGCGGTTCTCGCCGAAGCGGCGATGGTGACGCCGGTGCTGCGCCTGTCGACCTTCGCGCGCAACGCCGGCGCTAGGCGCTTCTACGAACGCCACGGCTTCACGGCCGTGATGTTCGGCGACGGCAGCGCCAACGTGGAACGGGAGCCGGACGTGCGCTACGAGCGCTCGACGCGCGACTGAGTCATGCTGCACAAGCAGCGCAGCCCGATGCGATCCTCACGTTTTCCTCCTCGGCAACCCAAGCCGTACAGTTTGCGACGAAATCGACTCCCATCGTGTTCACGCACGTGAGCGATCCGATTGCAGACGGCATTGTGAAGGGGTGGCTGGCGGAGGTCTCGCGTCGTACGGAACGGATCCTTTGGAGGACACACGACTCGGCGTCGAGCTACTGGCGCGCGTGCCGAATGGCGGCGAACCGGGCGATCAGCCTGTTTATCAGAATTCGCGCTTCAACTTGGCGTTAGACATGAAGACCGCCAAGGCGCTCGGAATCACGATGCCGCAGTCGTTTCTCCTGCGCGCCGACCAAGTAAGCTTGCGGACAAATTGGACGGCGTTGTTGAGCGACCTGTGATAGCCGTACTGTAAGATCCCATGACGTCCGCTTAGCCGCGGTACGAGCGGCAGCGGCGGGCTCGGCTCGCGTCCGCCGCGAATCTCGTCGCGTGGCCGTCATCAGCAGTACCGTGTGCGAGCCGACCAGGAGGCGAACATCAGTCGGCCGTGGCGCCTGACGAGTCAACCGGTGAGGCGCCTATCGTGATCGCCGCGAGGATGCCCTGCAGCAGCGCCGTCGGCGTCGGGGGGCAGCCGGGAATCTCGACGTCGACCGGTATCACGTTGGCGACGCGACCGAGGCTCGCATAGCTCTCGCCGAAGATTCCGCCGGTGCAGCCGCAATCGCCGACCGCGACCACGAGCCGGGGCTCCGGCGTCGCGTCGTAGGTGCGCTGCAGCGCGATCGCCATGTGCTTCGACACCGGTCCGGTGACCAGCAGCAGGTCGGCGTGGCGCGGGCTCGCGACGAACTTGATGCCCAGGCCCTCGATGTTGTAGTACGGATTGCCGAGCGCGTGGATCTCGAGCTCGCAGCCGTTGCACGAGCCGGCATCGACCTGCCGGATCGTCAACGCGCGGCCGAGGATGCGCAGAATCTTCTCCTGCAATCGCGCGACCACGACCATGTCTTCGGCGGGCGTGGGCGGGGCTTCGCTGCGGATCCCGGTTCGTGCGATCTGGCGGAGGATGTGGAGCATGGCGATTAGAGGTCCTGCCCGCTGTACGAGAGGTTGAACGACTTGTTGATCAGCGGGAAATCCGGAACGATGTTGCCGATCACCGCGTGCTCGAGCACCGGCCAGTTCGCCCACGACGGGTCGTGCGGATGGCAGCGGCGGATCGACCCGCCGGGACCCGATTCGAGCGCGACCAGGACCGGCCCGCGCCAGCCCTCGATCGCGCCCAGCCCCTTGCGGTAGGGCGGCGGCTCGGGAACCGTCACGCGAACCTCGCTCGCTGCAGCGCCTTCCGGCATCGAATCGACGATCGCGCGGACGAGGCGCAGCGATTCGAACGCCTCGTCGAAGCGGACGGCCACGCGCGCGGCGACATCGCCGCGGTCCGATGCCACCTTGCGCACGGCGAGCACGTCGTACGGGGGGCTCGGAAAGTCGCAGCGCAGGTCGCGCGCCTGCCCGCTTGCGCGGCCGGCCATGCCGGTGAGCCCGAGCTGTCGCGGCCAGCGCGGGGAGCACGACACCGCAGGTGCGAAACCGGTCCTGCAGTCCGTCGTGGTCATCGTAGATGCCGCGCAGCGTGCGTATCTCGCGTTCCAGCACCGCGCATTCGTCGCGCATCGCGGCGGCAGGGGCCGGCCTCGAGATCGGCCGCCACCCCGCCGGGGACAATGAAGTCCATCAGCAGGCGATGGCCGAATGCCGCAAGGTTCGCGCGCAGCACATCCTCCTTCAACCGCGAGAACTGCGCGAGACCGAACGCGAAGCCGCCGTCGTTGCCGAGGTAGCCGAGGTCGCCCAGGTGGTTGGCGAGTCGCTCGCGTTCGAGGGCCAGCGCGCGCAGCCATACGGCGCGCGGTGGCGGCGTCACGCCCGCGATCGCCTCCAGGGCCTGCGCATACGCCCAGGCGTACGCGACGGTGCTATCGCCCGAGACGCGGCCGGCGAGCCGGTGGCCTTCCGCCAGCGGCAACGTCTCGAAGCGCTTCTCGATGCCCTTGTGGACGAAGCCGAGGCGCTCCTCGAGCCGCAGCACCTTCTCGCCGACGATCTGGAAGCGGAAATGACCGGGCTCGATGATTCCCGCGTGGACCGGACCGACCGGGATCTCGTGCACGCCATCGCCTTCGACGCGCACGAACGCGTATTCCTCCTGGCCCGGCTCCCATTTCGGCGACGCCTCGAAATCACGGCGCAGCGGATAACGATCGATCGGCCAACTTGCCTGCCACACCCAAGGCCGCTGGTCGTCCGCCTGCGCGGCGATGCCGACGAGATCGAAAGCCGCTCGCTGCATCCGGTTCGCAGCCGGAAAGACGACCGCGAGATCGGGATAGGTCGAGTCCTCGCGGGGCAACGTGTGCTCGAACAACATGAATCCTTCGACATCCTGCAGCACCACATTGATGGTGAAGCCGCGGTCGCGGTCGCGTTCGTCACACGCCCACAGCGCGACGAGTTGCCCACCCTGTTCCCACGCGACGCGGCACGCCGTGAGGAGCTGCATTCCATCGACCGGGCAACGCCTCGCCGGCACGGCCGAAGGCAATGATGCGGCGGCGAGTCCGAGGCGGGCGACGTCCATCGCTCACCCGATGAGTTGCGCGGCCTGCCGGTACCAGCCGGCCAGGAACGGGGGAATCCACAGCCCCAGCATGAGCACCAGGGCGAGATGGACGAAAACGGGGATCATCGCCGGACGCACCGGGAGGCGCTTGGCGTTGGTCTCGCCAAACACCATCGGCTGCACCTTCGAGAACACCGCGGCGAACGCGAGACCGAGCGCGGCCAGCAGGATCGGCGTCGCCCACGGCTGCTCGCGCATCGCGGTGACGAGCAGCAGGAACTCGCTCGTGAAAACGCCGAACGGCGGCATGCCGAGGATCGCCAGCGTGCCCAGGATCAGCCCCCAGCCGATCGTCGGGCTGATGACGACGAGACCACGGATGTCGTCAATCAGTTGCGTTCCCGTCTTCTGCGCCGCGTGTCCGACCGCGAAGAAGATCGCGGACTTGGTGAGCGAATGCACGGTCATGTGCAGCAACGCGGCGAAGTTGGCGACGGCGCCCCCGATGCCGAACGCGAACGTGATGATCCCCATGTGCTCGATCGACGAATAGGCGAACAGGCGCTTGATGTCCTTCTGCCGCGACAGCAGCAGCGCCGCGACGACGACCGACAGCAGGCCGAAGCCCATCATCAGCTCGCGAGCGAACGTCGTGTGCAGCGAGCCCTCGACCAGGACCTTGCAGCGGACGACCGCATAGAGGGCCACGTTGAGCAGAAGTCCGGAGAGCACGGCCGACACCGGTGTGGGTCCCTCGGCGTGCGCGTCGGGCAGCCAGTTGTGCAGCGGCACCAGGCCGACCTTGGTGCCGTAGCCGACCAGCAGGAACACGAACGCGATCGACAGCACGGTAGGCTCGAGCTCGCCCTTCACGCCGTTCAACTCGGTCCACAGCAGCGCGCCTCCTCCCGCGCCCAGCAGCTTCTCGGCGGCGAAGTAGAGCAGGATCGTGCCGAACAGCGCCTGCGCGATCCCGACGCCGCAGAGGATGAAATACTTCCACGCCGCCTCGAGGCTCGCCGGGGTGCGGTAAAGCGAGACGAGCAGCACGGTCGTGAGCGTCGCGGCCTCCATGGCCACCCACAGGATGCCCATGTTGTTGGTGAGGAGCGCGAGCAGCATCGTGAAGCTGAAGAACTGGTACATGCTGTGATAGAGCCTCAACCGCGCCGCCGTCAGCCGGCCGTGCTCGTGCTCGATGCGCATGTAGGGGCGCGAGAAGATCGCCGTCGTGAAGCCGACGAAGGCGGTCAGCGCCACGAGAAACACGTTGAACGGGTCGACGAAGAACTGCTGCTCGAGGGCGAGCTGCGGCCCGTCGACGATCACCCGCACCGTCAGCGCCACGGCGGCGAGAAAGGTGAGCAGGCTGATGACGACATTGACGGACGGGAGCCACGCCGCGCTCGCCGATGAGGCCGAGCAGCACGCCGCCGCTGAGCGGCAGCGCGAGCACCGCGAGGATCTCGATCACTCGCGCCCTCCGCACCGAAGTCGCATCGCGCTCTGCACGGTACTCGGGCGCACCTCAGCGTGGCGACACGCCCTTCGGGCCTTGGCCCGGCCGTGGGTCGTGCCTGCCGCGCTCACTCGCCCTCCTTCAGCTGCTCGAGGTGCTTCAGGTCCAGGCTGTCGAACTGCTCGCGGATCTGGAAGAAGAACACGCCGAGGATCAGCATCCCGACCAGGACGTCGAGCGCGATGCCGAGCTCGACGACCATCGGCATGCCGTAGGTCGCGCTGGTCGCGGCGAAGAACAGTCCGTTCTCCATCGCGAGAAATCCGATGACCTGCGGGATCGCCTTGCGGCGCGTGATCATCATCAGAAAGGCCAGCATCACGCTCGCCATCGCAATGCCCAGCGTCGAGCGTGTGACCGTGCTCGCGAGCTGCGATATCGGGAGGGCGAGGTTGAACGAGAACACGACCAGCACGATGCCGATCAGCATCGTCGTCGGGACGTTGATCAGGCCCTCGACGTCCCATTTGACGTCGAGCCGCCGGATCAGGCGATGGAGGAGCCAGGGCAGCAAGGCAACCTTCAGCAGCAGCGTGAGGCCGGCCGACCAGTACAGGTGCGTCTGGTGCGTTCCCCAGGCGACGACCGCGGTCGACAGCGCGAGTGCCAGCCCCTGCGCCGCGAACAGGTTGATGAGCGACAGCACGCGCCGCTGCGTCAGCATCGCGAACGCGAGCAGCAGCAGGAGCGCCGCGAAGAGGTTGATGAGTTGCGCGTAGAAGGGGAGCGTGGCCATCGCGTCGGGCGCCCTCAACTGCCCAGCAGCAGGTTGACCAGCATCGCCAGCACCGCCAGCAGGAACGCGGTGCCGAGAAACTCCGGCGCGCGGAAAATCCGCATCTTGGCCGACAGCGTCTCGATCACCGCCAGCAGGAAGCCGCCGATGGCGAGCTTGCCGATCAGGGTCGGGGCGGCGCCCAGGATAGCCAGCCAGTCGCCGCCCCCGGCCGCGATGCCGAACGGAAAGAAGAGCGCCAGCCCGATGCACGAATAGTTGAACAGCTTCAACGCCGCCGCCCATTCGATCAGCGCCAGGTGCCGCGCGGAATACTCGAGGATCATCGCCTCGTGGATCATCGTGAGCTCGAGATGCGTCGCCGGGTTGTCCACCGGTATGCGCGCGTTCTCGGCCAGCGACACCATCGTGAAGGCGACACCGGCGAAGGCAAGGCTGGGGTAGATCGCGAACTCGCGGTGCGCGAGCGTGTCGACGATGGTCGGCAGCGACGTCGAGCCCGAGATCAACGAGGCCGTGAACAGCACCATCAGCAGCGCCGGCTCGGCGAGGAAGCCGATGAACATCTCGCGGCGGGCGCCGAGCGATCCGAACGCGGTGCCGATGTCCATCGCGGCCAGCGCGATGAACACGCGGGCGAGCGCGAACAGCCCGACCAGCGCGATGGTGTCGGCGGCGAGCGCGAACGGCAGGTCGGTTGCGAGCGAGGGAACGATCGCCGCAGCGCAGCGTCATCGCACCGAAGACGATGTACGGCGTGACCCGGAAGATCGGCGACGCCCCTTCGGCGACGATGGCATCCTTGGTGAAGAGCTTGCGGATGGTGCGGTAGGGGAGCAGCAGCGGCGGGGCGCTCCGGTTCGACATCCACGCGCGGCACTGGTTGACCCAGCCGACGAGCAGCGGCGCGAGCGTCAGCGCAATGGCGACCTGCAGCAGCTGGGAGAAGAATCCGGCGAGCGTCATCGGACGAAGAAGAGCAGCGCGAGCAGCGTGCAGAAGCTGTAGGTGAGGTACACGCCGATGCGGCCTTGCTGGATCAGGCCCGCGAGCCGGGCGAGAAATCGGCACTCTTGACGATGGGCTCGTAGAGCCCGCGCCAGGCGCGATCGTAGGTCTGCATCCGGTATTTCGGTTCGCGGTCGAACGGCGAGGGCAGCTCGCGCTCGATGCGGAAGAACGGCTCGAACACCTGGCGGATCGGCTGGCCGAAGCCCTCGGCGGTGTCCTGCATCCGCGGTGTCTGCAACGGGTACCCGCAATCCCAGGCCGGCGAGCGCCGGACGCGGCCGTGGTAGTACCGATGCACGATCTGGATCGTCAGCAGCACGACGCCGACGATGACGACGAGCACGATCAGCGGGCTGTAGCTCGAGCGATCCTCGTTGATCGGCGCCAGCAGCAGCCAGTTGTCCATGCCCTGCATGCTGGCGCCGGCGCCGATCAGCATCGTGATGATCGGATCGAGCATCGAAATCACGTTGACGGGAAAGACGCCGAGCAGGACGCAGCCCGCCGCGAGCCAGACGAGCGCGGCACGCTCGAACGGGCCGGCGTCGTGCGCATAGGCGAGGTTGGGTTCGCGCGGGCGCCCGAGGAAGACGACGCCGTAGAACTTGACCATCACGTAGGCCGCGAGCGCGGCGGCGAGCACCAGCGCGGCCGCGGCCAGCGGCACCAGCATGTTGACGAACGACTGCGGCAGGGTCGGCGTGAACAGGAAAGCCTGCAGCAGCAGCCATTCGGAAACGAAGCCGTTCAACGGCGGCATCCCGGCGATGGCGAGCGTGCCGACGAGCGCGAGCCATGCCACCCACGGCATCCGGTGGATCAGGCCGCCAAGCTTGCCCAGGCTGCGCTCCTTGGTCGCGTGCAGCACCGAGCCGGTGGCGAGAAACAGCAGGCTCTTGAAGAACGCGTGATTCAGCGCGTGGTAGAGCACCGCCGTCAGCGTGATGGCGGCCAGCAGCGTCTTGCCGTAGGCCTTGAACAGGATGGCGAGTCCGATGCCGGCGACGATGATGCCGATGTTCTCGATCGACGAATAGGCGAGCAGCCGCTTCATGTCCGATCTGCACCGCGGCGAAGATGACGCCGAACAGCGCGGTCGCGAGGCCCAGCGCCAGCGCGACGACGCCCCACCACCAGAGCTGACCGTTGAGAAGGTCGAACGTGACGCGCAGCAGGCCGTAGATCGCGGTCTTCAGCATCACGCCGCTCATCAGCGCCGACACCGGCGAGGGCGCCGCCGGGTGCGCCTCCGGCAGCCAGACGTGCAGCGGCAGCAGTCCGGCCTTGGCGCCGAAGCCGAACAGCGCGAGGAAGAAGGCGGCCGTCGGCCAGGCGCCGGTCAGGATGACCGAGCGCATCGAGCCGAACGTGTAGTCGCCGCTGCCGCCCTGCAGCACGCCGAAGCACAGCAGGATGGCGATCGCGCCGACGTGCGCGATCAGCAGGTAGAGAAAGCCGGCGCGGCGGATCTCCGGGATCCGGTGGTCGGTGGTGACGAGGAAGTACGACGAGAGCGCCATCGTCTCCCACGCGACCATGAACAGGTAGGCGTCGTCGGCGATCAGCACCAGCGCCATGGCCGCGAGAAACGACGTGGTACTGGAAGCAGATGAGTCCGGGCGCCGTGCCTTCGCCCGAGCGGAAGTAGCCGGCCGAGAACAAGCGAGATCGCGGCGCCGGCGGCGCCGAGCAGCAGCAGGAAGAACGCCGACAGCGCGTCGAGGCGCAGGTGGAACGGCAGGTCCGGCAAGCCGAGCGGCAGCACGATGCGACTGCGGCAGCTGGCCCGATCGCGAAGAGCGCGACGACGGCGAGCGCGAGGCCGACGGCCGCGCCGGCGCGGAAACAGCGCGCGGCTGACGAAGCGCAGGCGCGCGCGGCCGCACGAGTCCGAGCGCGCCGATCGCGAGCCACGCCACGATCGCGGCGATGACGAGCTCGAGCGGCGTCGGGGTCATCGCGGCGCGTCCGGATCAGTGTCGCCGCGCGCGGCGCGGCCACCTCGCGGCCCGCGGTCATTTCACGCGCATTCCGGGCAGCGCGCCGGCGTCGGGCGCGAGCAGGAAGATGCCGGGACCGTCGCCCGATGCGGCGAGCACCATGCCCTCGGACAGCCCGAACTTCATCTTGCGCGGCGCGAGGTTCGCGACCATCGGCGTCAGGCGGCCGACGAGCGTCCTCGGGCCGGTACGCCGACTTGATGCCGGCGAACACCGTGCGGTGGCGGCCTTCGCCGACGTCGAGCGTGAGCTTCAGCAGCTTGTCGGCGCCGTCGACGTGCTCGGCGTTGACGATCCGCGCGATGCGCAGGTCGACCTTCGCGAAGTCGTCGATCGAGATCGGCGCTGCGCTGGCTGCGGCTTCGCCGCCGGCATCGGCGGGGGCGGGCGACGGCGCGGGCACCGGGGCTCGGCGCGGCGAGGGCTTTCGACTCGGCGGCCACCTGCTGCAGCCGTCGAGGAGCGCGTCCATCTGCTTCGGATCGATCCGGGTCATCAGGTGCTCGTAGGGTCGCGATCGACATGCGCGACTCGCTCGATGTCGCTCCAGGCGAGCGGCCATGGCAGCGCGAGCAGCGTCGCCACGCGCCGCGCGACGTCGGGCAGCACCGGCGCCAGGTAGTAGGTGAGCGCGCGAAATGCGTTGAGGGTATCGGAGCAGACATCCTGCAGCTCGTCGCGTCGCCGCCGGATCCTTGGCGAGCTCCCATGGCTTCGCGCTGTCGAAGCGCTCGTTCACGCGATCGGCGACGCGCATGATCTCGCGCACGGCCTTGCCGAACTCGCGCGCCTCGTACGCTTCCGCGATCGTCGCCTCGCGCGCCCCACGCGATGATCGTGGACCCGGCGCGCTGATCGACGTGCCGGCATCCGGCGGCGCCGCGACAGCTTGCCGTCGAAATGCCGCGTGATGAACGTGCGCCGCGCGGCTCGCGATGTTCACGTACTTGCCGACGAGGTCGCTGTTGACGCGCGCGACGAAGTCGTCGGGATTGAAGTCGAGGTCCTCGACGCGGTCGTTGAGCTTGGCCGCGATGTAGTAGCGCAGCCACTCGGGGTTGAGCCCGAGGTCGAGGTAGACGTCGGGGCTGATGCCGGTGCCGCGCGACTTCGACATCTTCTCGCCGGAGAAGGTGATGAAGCCGTGCACGAACACGTTGTCCGGCACCTTGTACGGCGCGCCGGCGAACTTCGAGCATCGCCGGCCAGAACAGCGTGTGGAAGTAGACGATGTCCTTGCCGATGAAGTGATACTGGTCGACGTCGGGACTCTGCAGGAACGCGCGCGAAGTCGAGGCCCTGCTGCGCCAGGTGCGCCTTGAGGCTCGCGAGGTAGCCGATCGGCGCGTCGAGCCAGACGTAGAAATACTTGCCGGGCGCGTCCGGGATCGGGATGCCGAAGTACGGCGCGTCGCGCGAGATGTCCCAGTCGGCGAGCTTGCCCTCCTCGCCGTCGCCGCCCAGCCACTCGCTGATCTTGTTGAGCACCTCGGGCTGCAGCGCGCGCCCGGCGAGGCGCCGCGTCCACCGCTTGCAGGAACGCGACGACCGCGGGGTCGGAGAGCCGGAAGAAGAGGTGCTCGGACGTCGCGCAGCTCGGGCGTCGCGCCGGAGAGCGTCGAATACGGATTCGACGAGGTCGGTCGGCGCGTACGTCGAGCTGCAGACTCTCGCAGGCGTCGCCGTACTGGTCCTTCGCGCCGCACTTCGGGCACTTGCCCTTGATGTAGCGGTCCGGCAGGAACATCCGCCTTCACCGGATCGAAGAACTGCTCGATCGGTCTTCGCGATAGATGAGCCCGCGCGCCTTGAGCTTGCGGTAGATGTCCTGCGACAGCTCGACGTTCTCCGGCGAGTCGGTCGAATGCCAGTGGTCGAAGCTGATGTGGAAGCCCGGCGAGATGCTTCGGACGCGTCGCGGCGATCGCGCGCGACGAGCGCCTGCGGCGTGATGCCCTCGGCCTCCGCCTTCAGCATGATCGGCGCGCCGTGCGTGTCGTCGGCGCAGACGAAATGCACCTCGTGGCCCTGCATCCGCTGGAAGCGCACCCAGATGTCGGCCTGGATGTACTCCATGATGTGGCCGATGTGGAACGGCCCGTTCGCGTACGGCAGCGCCGTCGTGACGAAAAGGCGGCGGCGGCCGGACGACTCCGGCGGACGATGCGGCCATCGGGGAAGACCTTGCGCGGGGCAGGGGGAAAACGGAATTCTAGCAAAGCGATCGCCATCGCATGATCGAACGGCGCCGTTTTTCGATAAAATCGAATACTTTTCCCGCTTCGCCCAACTTCGCCCGACACGGAGCATTCGATGGCCATCACGAGGCCGACGTCCAGGCGCCGCCTGCGCGCGCTGATCGATCCGAACACCGGCAAGGACTTCGTCGCCGGCAAGGCGGTGAAGAAGATCAGCGATCGACGGCGGCGACATCACCGTCGACATCCAGCTCGGCTATCCGGCGAAGACGCAGCACGAGATCCTGCGGAAGCTGATCGCGCAGGATCTCGCCGCGCTGCCGGGCGTCGGCCGCGTGACCGTCAACATCACGCAGAAGATCACGTCGCACGCGGTGCAGCGCGGCGTGAAGCTCGTCCCCGGCGTCAAGAACATCATCGCCGTCGCGTCGCGGCAAGGGCGGCGTCGGCAAGTCGACGACCGCGGTCAACCTCGCGCTCGCGCTCGCCGCCGAAGGCGCGCACGGTCGGCGTGCTCGACGCCGACATCTACGGTCCGTCGCAGCCGACGATGCTCGGCATCGCCGGCCGGCCGGAGTCGAAGGACGGCAAGACGCTGGAGCCGCTCGAGGCCTACGGGCTGCAGGCGATGTCGATCGGCTTCCTGATCGACGCCGACACGCCGATGGTCTGGCGCGGGCCGATGGTGACGCAGGCGCTCGAGCAGCTGCTGAAGGACACGCAACTGGCGCGAGCTCGACTACCTGGTCGTCGACATGCCGCCGGGCACCGGCGACATCCAGCTGACGCTGGCGCAGAAGGTGCCGGTCACCGGCGCCGTGATCGTCACGACGCCGCAGGACATCGCGCTGATCGACGCGCGCAAGGGCCTCAAGATGTTCGAGAAGGTCGGCGTGCCGATCGTCGGCATCGTCGAGAACATGAGCATCCACATCTGCTCGAACTGCGGCCACGCCGAGCACATCTTCGGCGAGGGCGGCGCGGAGAAGATGTGCGCCGACTACAACGTGCCGTTCCTGGGCGGGCTGCCGCTCGACATCCGGATCCGCGAGCAGACCGACTCCGGGCCGGCCGACGGTCGTCGCCGACCCCGACGGCAAGGTCGCGCAGATCTACCGCGAGATCGCGCGCAAGACCGCGGTGTTCGTCGCGCAGAAGGCGGAGGACTTCTCGGCGAAGTTCCCGTCGCATCGTCATCCAGAACACCTGACACCGCGGATAGGTTTGGTGCCGACCCGGGTGCGGCACGGATTTGCCACGCGGGGCAGCGTCGGGGAAAGGGGAGCAGTGTGATCAAGTCCGACAAGTGGATCCGCCGGATGGCGGCGAGCACCGGATGATCGAGCCGTTCGAGCCGGGGCAGGTGCGCGAGGTCGAACGGCCACAAGATCGTCTCGTACGGCACGTCGAGCTACGGCTACGACATCCGCTGCTCGCGCGAATTCAAGATCTTCACCAACATCAACTCGACGATCGTCGACCCGAAGGCGTTCGACGCCGGCTCGTTCGTCGACTTCGCCGGCGACGTCTGCATCATCCCGCCGAACTCGTTCGCGCTCGCGCGCACGGTCGAGTACTTCCGCATTCCGCGCAACGTGCTCACGATCTGCCTCGGGCAAGAGCACGTACGCCCGCTGCGGCATCATCGTCAACGTGACGCCGTTCGAGCCGGAGTGGGAGGGCTTCGTCACGCTCGAGTTCTCGAACACGACGCCGCTGCCGGCGAAGATCTACGCCAACGAGGGCGTCGCGCAGGTGATCTTCTTCGAGTCGGACGAGGTCTGCGAGACGTCGTACAAGGACCGCGGCGGCAAGTACCAGGGGCAGCAGGGCGTCACGTTGCCCAAGATCTGAGTGCCGTCGACGCCGCGATTCGGCCCGGCGCCCTTCATCGCTGCACCGCATCGCGGCGGAACGCGCCGGCGTGACCATCGCGCGCGATACCGTTGGTACGATCGTCAACGGCGTCTCGCTGGCCGCGATCGCGTCGCTCACCGGCTTGCTGGCGGCGCTTGGGGTCGTGACCTGGTTTGCAGCCGACGACTACTGCAACTGGATGCATCTCGACGAGAAGGGTATTGCCGGCGCGATGCGCTGGCTATACTTCGAGTGGAGCGGCCGCGTAGTCACCGGCCTCGCGATGTACGTCACGCTGGCATTGGTCGATCTTCCGGCACTGCACTGGTTGAGCGCCCTGTGCGGTGCAAGCCTGCTCGGCGCCGCGGGCTTGCTCGCGCGACTTGCCGGCGCCGACGACACGCGCTGGCCGGTGCGGATGTTCGCGCTCGCCGCACTATCCCTCGGACTCTACCCGTTGCTCGGGCAGACGGTGTTCTGGACTACCGGCGCGCTGGTCTACCTGTTGCCGCTGATGTTGCTTCTCGTCTGGATCATCGATACCCACAGATTGTTGCATGGCGCCCGCGCCGCCGGTCCGGTCGCCGGATTCGTCATGGGCGCGCTGCTTGGCAACGCCATCGAGTTGTTGTGGCCGATCGCATTGACTTACTTCGTGCTTATGGGCATGCGGCAGCGCGCGTCGATGACGCGCGACCGACGCCGCGCGCTCGCGGTGCGCATTGCCGGTTTCGTGCTGGGCGCGGTATTGTTGGCGATCGCGCCGGGCAATTACCGGCGCGCCGAGGTCACCCCGGAGACTTTCCGGCATGACCCGGGATACTTGCTCGCGCAGGGGCGCATGATCGTGGGCGAGGTCCTGGTAAACGGCACGGCGGTGATGTCTCTGTTGGCGGCGACCGCGGCGCTGGCGCTGTTGGCGCGCGCCGTGCTGCGCGAGCGGAGTGCGCCCGTGGCAGCGATGCCCGACCGTATCGGGGTCTTCGAATCGGCCGTGCTTATAGTCGGGGGCATTGCCAGCCTGGCCCCGATGTTGCTGGTGCCGGCGCAATTCGCGCCGCGCAACGCATTCTTCCTTTATGTCCTCGCGCTGCTTGTGGCGACGGCGCTTTACGCCGACGCGATTCGGATCGCGCGAGCCGCTCGTGCGGGAGGTGCGGTCACGGCGATGCTGGTCGGGGGCGGGTTTGCGGTCGCGGTGCTCGCCTTCGCGCAACTCGCGCCCGACTTGGCGTTTGCGCAGGGTCTGCGCGAGCGTCTGGTGCAGCGCGACCGGATGCTAAGGGAAGCCGCCGCACGCGGACAGACCAACGTCGTCGTGACCCCGTTGGGTCTGTCCATGCCGCCGACGATCCATTATGTCGAATTCTTTCCGGACGCTGGCGCGTGGCTCAACCGTTGCGTTGCGCGCTATTACCGGCTCAACAGTGTGCGCGCCCAAACGGGCGCCGCGCCGCAGTGAGCCCGGGCGGCGCATCGCCATGGCGCCTCGGGCGGAGCGATTGGCTGCTGCTAGCGGCGGCCGTCGTTGTCGCGCATGGGTTCTTCGCGCGGATACTTCACTATCCGTCCTCGTTCGACGCGGCGAATTACCTGGAACTCGCCAACGATATCGAACGCAACGGGCTGTTCCGGCCGTTTCCCGGCTCGGAGATTCGCACCTACGGTTATCCGCTGTTCCTGGCAATGTTGGTGCGGACGGCGAGTTGGTCGGGCGCGCCCGTTGGCCTGTGGCTGTTCGAGGCGCAACTCGCGCTCTATCTCGCCGCCGCGTTGTATCTTCGTGCCGGCATGGCGCGCATCGCGCCGTCGGCGACGCGCATCGTATTCGCCGCGCTGACGCTCAATCCGATCGTGCTCGCCTACGCTCCGGAAAGCCTTTCCGAGAGTCTGTCGCTGACGCTAATCGTCGTCGTTGCGGGCGCGTGGGTCCGTCTCCTCGCGAGCACCACCCCGTTGCCGCGCGAGATCATCGTCGGCACGCTCGCTGCCGCATTTGCGATGGTAGTGCGACCGGCCAATGTGTTCGTGCTGATCGCATGGCTGGTGGCGATGCTCGCCGTTGGCATTGCGCGCCGCTGGACTGGACGCGCCGCCGCGCTCGTCGCGCTCGCCGCATTCGTCTGCATCGCGGTTGCGTTCGCACCTCAGATCGCGATCAATCTCCGCTTCTACGGGCAGGCCACGCCGCTGCCGGCGGCCTCGCTCGGTCACAACCAGCAGATCTGGGGCATCGCCTACCTAAAATATGGAACCGCGCTGCCGCCGGTGCCGTTGCCGTCGGTGTTCTATGCCAATCCGTTCGCGCAGGGGCGGCCGGTTGACGAAGCCCATCCGCTGCGCTGGTACCGCGATTACCCGGGTGCCGGTGCCGCGACGTTGGCGCTGCACGCATTCAATCTGCTCGACCAGGATCTGCTGTTTACCTACAGCCGTGATCTCGATCCGTGGTACCGGATCCCGCTCGGTATCCTCACGCATGGATTCGTCGCGCTGGCGCTGCTCGGTATCTGGCGCTGGTCGCGGCGTGCGCCAAGAGACTCGACCGCGCGCATCGCCGTATTCGCGCTCGTAGTTTTCGTGGCGCTGCACCTTGGCGTGCACGTGTTGACCGCCGTCGAGATGCGGTTCGGCCTTCCGTTGCTTCTCATCGCATTCCCGCTGGGTGCGTGGTGTGCCGTCAGCATGGCGCGCGACGGGTGGCGCGACAAGCGAATGTTGCTGGTCGCGGCGTGGGTCGCGGTCTGGGTTGCCGGGTCGCTGTCGTTGTCGACGTGGGTCCGCGACCAGTCGCCGTCGATCAGTGCCTGGGAGGTCGCGCGCTAGCGGGGCCGCGCGGCGAGCACGTGGCGCGACAGAACGAACGTCAGCGGCACCGTGACGACGATCGCCAGGACGGCGGCAACTGCCGGGACAACGCTGAATCGCTCGACCAGCAGCGCGAGCACCGCGATTCCGATCAGGTACTGGACGAGATAGATGAGCGGCCAGGCAAGCGCGCTCGCGAGACGAATCGGCGTCGCGAAAACGAAGCGGGCATTCAGCACATAGGACAGGCCGATGCCGGCGACGAAGGCGATCGTGTAGGCGGTCGCGTACGGTAGGACACGCAGCAGCGCGTAGAAGAACGCGTAGGTCGCCCCGGTATTGAGCGCGCCGGCGACGATATAACGAACGATGGTTTCAGCTTGCCCGCGACCGGCCGACGGCGGCAAGGAATTCGTCATAGTCGCGAATGTAATCGGCAGCGTCATAGGCGTGCGATGCGAGCACGAGGAGCACGGCATCACTCGTGTATTTGTACTGGACCGCCCAGATCATCGGCGGCACGTACAGCGCCAGGCGCGGCTTGTCGAGCCTTATTTCCATCCGCTGGTTTCCGTCATCGACGAGCACGGAACAGGCGCCTGTCACGCAGACGAGGAACTGAGCGCATTGGCGGTGCGCGTGCGCGCCGCGGGTTTCGCTGCTCGGCACCTCGTGAACGAGAAAGTACCGCTTGGGGGCGAACGGCACGTCGGTCGGTATTTCCCCGACGGTGAGGTTGCCGCGCAAATCCTGGATCAGTGGCATCCAGTGCACGGTCACGCCGTCGACCGGAGTCGCCTCGATATGCGCTGCTGTGGCGTCCGGCGCGCTCGCCGCGGGTGTGCCTTCGACCGAGTCGACGTATCCGACGATACGTGCGGGGTTGCCGAGGACGATCGCATTCGCCGGCACCGAGCGGGTGACCACCGCCCCGGCGCCGACCATCGCGCCAGCACCGATCGTGACGCCAGGCAGGATCGTCGCATTTGCGCCGATCGACGCACTTCGGCCGACGACCGTGCGGACCGGGGAGTCGCGATAGCGCTTGCTGCGCGGGAACGGGTCGTTGGTGAAGGTCGCGTTGGGGCCGATGAAAACGTCGTCATCGATCTGCGTGCCGTCCCACAACTGCACGCCGGACTTGACGGTGACGCGATCGCCGATCTGCACATCGTTCTCCACAAAAACGTGGTCGCAGAGGTTGCAGTCCCGGCCGACGCGCGCGCCCGGCAGGACATGCGCGAACGCCCAGACGCGGGTACCGGTGCCGATGCACGTTGACTCGCATACGCCCAGCGGATGAACGAAATGGCTCATGTGGCGGGATCCCCACGCTGGTAGTCCGTCGACATCAGCACGATGGACGCGGGCCGCCGCTTGGTGTTCTCGTAGGCGCGCCACGCATACGAACCGACGACACCCAGCGCAAACGAGTTCAGCGCCGCAAAGAAGGTGATGGTGAGCACGGTTGCCGCATAGCCGGGCAACGGGATCGCGCCGGACAACCGCGCGATCAGGACGACCGCGGCGAAAACGGTCGAAATCGCGAGCCCGGCGAGACCGGCCCAGAGCAATGCGCGAATCGGCAGATCGGAGAACGCGAACAGACTGTCGCCCAGATAGCGGAGTTTGCGGGCGAACGTCCATGCGCTGGCCCCGTGCCGGCGCGGCAACCGATGATACGGGAAGAGCTTGCGCCGAAATCCCAGCCAGAAGATCTGGCCGACCAGCGAGCTGTTCGATTCGTCCAGGCGGAGCAGGCAGTCGCGAAAGATCGCATTGCAGCCGAACACGTCGACCCCGCCGGGCGGGATATCCTTCTGCACCACGTGGCGGTATAGCCACCAAAACGTGCGCGCGGCAAGGCGGGAGAACCAAGGATCCTCGCGGGTCGCCCGCTCGCCGAGCACGACGTCGACAGGCTCGTGCTCGAGGGCCCTGAAGAAGTCGAGCATGAGCTGCGGAGGTTCCTGCAGGTCCGCGGCCATCACCGCGAAAAACGGACCTCGGGCAAGCTGCAGTCCGGCACGGATCGCTGCGAAGGCGCCGAAATTCCGCGACAACAGCACGAGCTTCGCGCGCAAGCCGGCGGCAGGGAGCAGCTCGGAGAGCCGAGCGTACGACGCGTCGGGACTGCCGTCCACGACGAAGACGGTTTCGAGTCGCGCGTCGAGCGCGCGATCGAGACCGCGGATCGCATCGAGCAGCTCGGGCACCGACCCCTCGTTGCGATAGACCGGAATGATGAGCGAGTACATCAACAATTCCACGCGTTGCACGCGGCGATCACCGACTCCACTTCCGCCACGGCCAGCTCCGGAAAGCAGGGCAGGCTCAGCACCTCGTCGCAGGCGCGCTCGGACACCGGCAACCGCAATGAAGGATAGTCGGCGGCCACGATGGGCTGACGATGGTCCGGGATCGGGTAGTGAACGTTGGTGCCGATGCCCTGGGCGGCGAGCGCAGCGGCGAGCCCGTCGCGGTTCGTCGCTCGCAGCACGTACAGATGCGCGACGTCGTCGGGGCCCGGGGCCGGCGGAGTGCGCAGCGCCGGATTGCGGATTCGGGCCGAGTACGACGCGGCGATCGCGCGGCGCCGCGCATTCGCGGCAGGAAGCTGTGCCAGCCCTGCGCGCAGAAGCGCGGCCTGAACTTCATCGAGCCTGCTGTTGCGGCCACCGTCGGTCACGACTTCGTATTTGCGCCGCCATCCATATTGCCGCAGCGCGCGCAACCGATCGGCCAATGCGGCATCGTCGGTGACGACGGCACCTCCGTCGCCAAGCGCGCCCAGGTTTTTCGTCGGATAGAAGCTGAAGCAGCCGGCGATGCCGAAGCTGCCCGCGCCGCGGCCGTCGCGAGCCGCGCCGTGCGCCTGCGCGCAGTCTTCGATGATGGGAATTCCGCGCGTCCGCGTGACATCGACCAACTCGCGCATCGGCGCCAGGCGGCCATAGAGATGCGTGACCACGACCGCGCGCGTCCGCTTGGTCAACGCCGGCACAAGCGCGGCGGGATCCATGAGGAGTCGCGCGTCGTCGACGTCCACGAACGTGGGTCGCGCGCCGATGGCGCGAATCGCGAGCGTCGCATACATCGCGGCGTTGGCGACCGTCGCGACCTCGTCTCCGGCGACGACGCCCGCGGCGCGAAGCGCGAGTTCCAGAGCATCGGAGCCGCTGGCCACGCCGACGGCGTGCGCAACGCCGCAGGCGGCCGCGAACTCGGCCTCGAACGCGGCGACCTCGACGCCCAGCACGTAGCGGCCGCTTGCCTGCACCCGGCCGAACGCTTCGCGCTGAGCCGCACGCAAGTCCGAGCTCGAGCGGGACAGGTCATTGAAGGGGACGCGCATCCGAAGATCGTCGCGAGGCAGCAGACCTCAATGATAGCTTGAATGGAGTGGTCCGATTGCGCGGGGAAGAACGCGCGGTTCGACCGTTTCCGGGGCGCGCCGATGACCCGCAATGCGATTAGAATGACGCGATCGAACATGCGCACCCGACCGGAATGAGTGTTGACAGTGCGGTCCCCGTCGCGCAGCTCGATGCGCTGACCGGCTCGCGGTTCGTCGCCGCCTTCGCCATCCTGGTGCTTCATGGGCAAGCGCTCGGCTACACGTTGCCGCCGTGGCTCGATCTTGCGCAGGCGGTGTCGTACTTCTTCGTCCTTTCCGGTTTCATCCTCGGCTATCGCTATCCGGAACTCGCCGGTCGGCGGGCGATCGGTCGCTTCTATTGGGCGCGCTTCGCGCGCGTCTGGCCCGTGCACGCGTTCTGTCTCGTGATCGGCGTCGCCATGGTGCCCGCGGCCTTCTGGGATTCCGCGGACGCGATCACGTGGGCCATCTTGCCGCTGCAGGTGCTCCTCGTGAATGCATGGATTCCCTACGAGCGTTTCGTCTGGGGGTTCAATGCGCCGGCGTGGAGCATCTCGGTCGAATGGTTCTTCTATGCATTCTACCCGCTGCTCATTCTGCGGTGGCCCAGCACGTGGCATTGGAAGGTCGCTGGAAGCATCCTTCTGCTGTTTGTCCTGGTCGCGATTGCCTATGCGACCGACATGCCTGCCGCGATCAATCCCAACGAAAACCGCGTATCGGCGCTGGCGCTGCTCTATGGCAACCCGCTTGCGCGGTTGTTCGAATTCGCTCTTGGAATGACTGTCGCCTTGGCGTGGCATCGCGGTCACGATCGGCTGCGGCTGCCATGGGGCGCAGCGACCGCCGTGGAATTGGCGCTGTTGGGCGCGATCGTCGCCGACTTCTATTGGGCCGGGACACAGGCCACCGGCTGGGCGACCATGATCGGGCGGCCTGCGTTCGACTGGCGGGTGCTGACCGCAACGCCGCTCGGCACGGGAGCGTGCCTGTTGTATGCACCGCTCATTCTCGTGCTGGCGATGGGCCGGGGCGCGCTGGCGAGCCTGTTGGCGACACGCGTTGCCGTGATCCTGGGTGAATCGAGCTATTCGCTCTACATGCTGCATGCGTTCATGCTGATGGTCGCGGCGCGCAATCCGCAGTGGTACGCCTCGTGGGACATCGGTTATCGGATAACGGTCGGATTCACGGCAATCCTCGTCGCGGCATGGTTGCTTTGGCGATTCTTCGAGCGCCCTTCCCGGCAGTGGCTGCTCCGGCGACAGCCGTTGTCCTGGCGGCAACAAGCGGCGGAATCGGTGGATCGGGTTGCCGGCTGGGGGGGCGAGGCGCGCTGGCGCGGCTTCCGCCGGTAGACGGATGGCGCTGCGACGTGGGGCACTCTTAAGTTCGTCACAATATGCACGGACCCGGTGTTGCACCCCGTATCGCGATCGGGGCGAACGGTGAGTCGGTTGGCCGACGCGAAGGCGGTATCGGTCGCAATCATCGCGATCTGCCAGGTCGCGGCGATGGCGCTGTGGTTTTCGGCCTCCGCGGTGGTCCCGGCGCTGGTGGCCGAGTACCGCATTTCGGGCTTTGCGCAGGCAGCGCTGACGAGCGGCGTGCAGGCGGGGTTCGTGATCGGCTGCCTCGCCAGCGCGCTCGCCGGACTTCCCGATCGGGTCGACCCGCGCCGCCTCTTCGCCCTGTGTTCGGGCGTGGGCGCGGCGGCCAATGCCCTCCTGCTTGTTGTCGATCCAGGGTCGCCTGCCGTGCCGCTGCTGCGCTTGGTCACCGGCGCATGCATGGCGGGCGTCTACCCGATCGGGATGAAGCTTGCCGCGACCTGGGCGAAGGGCGACATGGGCCTGATGGTCGGCCTGCTCGTCGGGGCGCTGACGCTCGGCTCGGCATCTCCGCACCTTATCAACGCGCTTGGCGGCGTGAATTGGCGCATCCCGGTCGCCGTGGCTTCGGCGAGCGCACTTGCCGCGGCGATGCTGATCGGGCAGGCCGCCATCGGCCCCAATCGGGCACCGGTACCGCGCTTCGATCCCCGCGCCGTGCTCGATGCCTGGCGCGACGTGCCGCTGCGGCTCGCCAACCTGGGCTACCTGGGACACATGTGGGAGCTCTACGCGATGTGGGCGTGGATCGGCGTGTTCCTCAACGCGAGTTTCGCGCTCACGCTCCCATCCGCGAGCGCACCGGTGGCAGCCAAACTCGCTGCGTTCGCGACGATCGCGGCCGGCGGCATCGGCTCCATTGCCGCCGGCTTGCTTGCCGATCGGCTCGGGCGCACGACGATCACGATCGCCGCGATGGCCATCAGCGGCAGCTGTGCGGCGTTGGTCGGGCTCCTGTTCGGCGGCAATCCGGCGTGGCTCGTTGCCCTGTGCATCGTCTGGGGCGTCAGCATCGTCGCCGATTCGGCGCAGTTTTCGGCTTCGGTCGCGGAGCTGTCCGATCGCACCCGCGTCGGCACCATGCTGACGGTGCAGACGGCGCTGGGTTTCACGCTCACGCTGATCACGATCCATCTGCTGCCGTATTTCGTCGACGCGGTCGGCTGGCGCTATGCGTTCGTACCCCTGGCGGTGGGGCCGGCGGCCGGCGTGTGGGCGATGGTCCGGCTGCGCTCGCACCCGCGCGCCGCGCAGCTCGCCGGAGGGCGACGCTGAGGCAGTCGCACAATTGCGGATGGCAACTCCGCCGGCGCGAGCGTAGGATGGCCTGGCGTCGCGTGGCCAGCGGTGCCATCGGCGCATTCGCACTTCCATTGAATGCCAAGGAGGCAACCATGGCGTATCACCTCGAGGGACGCTTGCTCGAAGTCTGCAACTGCCGAGTGCTGTGCCCCTGCTGGATCGGCGAGGATCCCGACTTCGGGACCTGCGACACGATCATTGCCTGGCACTTCGACAAGGGGACGGTCGACGGCGTCGACGTGTCGGGTAGGACGATCGCAATGATCGCGCACGTTCCCGGCAATATCCTGCAGGGCAACTGGAAGGCGGCCGTCTACCTCGACGAACGGGTCACGCCACAGCAGGAGCAGGCGATTCTCGATGTCTATACGGGCAAGCTGGGCGGGCCGGTCGGCGAGCTCGTGAAGCTGGTGGGCGAGGTGGTCTCGGTCGAGAAGGTTCCGATCTCGTTCGAAGTGCACGGCGGCAAGGGCACGATCAAGATCGGCGATGCCGGTTACGCCGAGCTCGAGCCGTACACCAACGCAACCGGCGCGACGACGACGCTTGCGGATACCGTGTTTTCGACAGTTCCGGGCGCCCCCGTATTCGTGGGCAAGTCGCCGCGTTATCGCTCGAAGAATCCGAAGCTCGGAATCGACCTCGATCTCAAGGGTCACAACGCGCTGCAGAGCACGTTCGTATTCCACGCGTAGCGTTGGTCACGTCGCGGCCGGCGCGGTTGGCGCAACCGGCGGATTGGCGCGAATGGCATCGATGACCACGGGAGGCACCGGCGCGCCGGTGTTGGGGGCGGGCGCGCGTTCGCTCGATCGGCGCGTACCGCTCATGACGCTGCTGGCGCTGCTGGTCGGTGCGTCGTGGGCCGCGCTGTGGCTGTGGAGTGCGAGTCCTTACGGCCGCTACCTCGACCACGGGGGCTGGGGCGAAGCAGGGGTGCTAGCACCGTTGTGCAAGGCCGTTCCCGGAGGCGAGATCGTTGTCCCGGCCCTGCTGCATGCGACAGGCTGGGTGCTGATGATCGCGGCGATGATGTTGCCCACCACGTTTCCGCTGCTGACGATGTTCCGGCGCATCACCGGAGAGCGGCCGGACGCGGGGCGGCTCGCCGGATTGGTGGTGGCCGGCTTCTTCGCTGCGTGGTTCATCTTCGGCATGATTGCGCATGGTGCCGATGCCGGGCTGTTGTGGGCGGCCACCCGGTATCCGTGGTTCGTTACCCACGGCTGGGTCATCGGCGCGGCGGTGCTGGGCGCCGCCGGCTTGTTCCAGTTCAGCGCGCTGAAGTACCGCTGCCTGGAGGAATGCCGGACCCCGTTTGCGTTCGTCGCGTCCCGCTGGCATGGCCGCTCGCCCTCACGGGAGGCGCTTCGGATCGGGCTCGATCACGGCGCATTCTGTGTGGGCTGCTGCTGGGCGCTGATGCTGATGATGTTCGTCGTCGGGACCGCCAGCCTGGGGTGGATGCTCGTGCTGGCGGCGCTGATGGCGGCGGAAAAGAACCTGCCGTGGGGGCGCCACTTGCGGACGCCGGTCGGGGTCGGGCTCATGGGCTGGGCCGCTGCGATCGTCCTGGCGAACAGCTGACATCGAACGGCATGTCGCGGGGCCGCAACGGGCGCGTTGCCACGCGCGCATTTTTCGTAGCCACGGGCGGCGAATCGTCCCATAATGCGCGCCTTTCCAACCCCACTGGCGGGGCCCCCGCCGTGGTGGCGCGGGCCGGTTCCCCCTTCGGGCGCTCGGTGGCGGTCCGCAGCGAGGCCCGCACGCCATGAAATTCCGCTTTCCGGTCGTCATCATCGACGAGGACTTCCGTTCCGAGAACACGTCGGGGCTCGGCATCCGCGCGCTCGCCGCGGCGATCGAGAAGGAGGGCATGGAGGTGCTCGGGGTCACGAGCTACGGCGACCTGTCGCAGTTCGCGCAGCAGCAATCGCGCGCGTCCGCTTTCATCCTCTCGATCGACGACGAGGAATTCACGCCGGGCCCCGAGCCCGACCCTGCGGTACTCAACCTCCGCAAGTTCATCGAGGAGATCCGGTTCAAGAACGCGGAGATCCCGATCTACCTGTACGGCGAGACGCGCACATCGCGGCACATCCCGAACGACATCCTGCGCGAGCTGCACGGCTTCATCCACATGTTCGAGGACACGCCGGAGTTCGTCGCGCGCCACATCATCCGCGAGGTCAAGTCCTATCTCGACTCGCTGGCGCCGCCGTTCTTCCGCGCGCTCGTCGACTACGCGCAGGACGGCTCGTACTCGTGGCACTGCCCGGGCCATTCGGGCGGCGTCGCCTTCCTCAAGAGCCCGGTCGGCCAGATGTTCCACCAGTTCTTCGGCGAGAACATGCTGCGCGCCGACGTCTGCAACTCGGTCGACGAGCTGGGCCAGCTGCTCGACCACTCGGGCCCGGTCGCCGCCGCCGAGCGCAATGCGGCGCGGATCTTCAACGCCGACCATTGCTTCTTCGTCACCAACGGCACGTCGACGTCGAACAAGATGGTGTGGCACGCCAACGTCGCGCCCAACGACATCGTCGTCGTCGACCGCAACTGCCACGTGTCGATCCTGCACGCGATCACCATGACCGGCGCGATCCCGGTCTTCCTGACGCCGACCCGTAACCACCTCGGGATCATCGGTCCGATCCCGCTCGAGGAGTTCGCGCCGGAGAACATCCAGAAGAAGATCGAGGCCAATCCGTTCGCGCGCCTGGCGTCGAACAAGAAGCCGCGCATCCTGTCGATCACGCAGAGCACCTACGACGGCATCGCCTACAACGTCGAGATGCTGAAGCAGACGTTGAACGGCAGCATCGAGACGCTGCACTTCGACGAGGCCTGGCTGCCGCATGCGGCGTTCCACGACTTCTACCGCGACATGCATGCCATCGGCCGCGACCGGCCGCGCAGCAAGGACGCGATCATCTTCGCCACGCACTCGACGCACAAGCTGCTCGCCGGCCTGTCGCAGGCGTCGCAGATCATCGTCCAGGAGTCCGAGACCCGCAAGCTCGACCGCCACATCTTCAACGAGGCGTACCTGATGCACACGTCGACCTCGCCGCAGTACGCGATCATCGCGTCCTGCGACGTGTCGGCCGCGATGATGGAGCCGCCGGGCGGTACGGCGCTGGTCGAGGAATCGATCAGCGAGGCGCTCGACTTCCGCCGCGCGATGCGCAAGGTCGACGACGAGTGGGGCAAGGACTGGTGGTTCAAGGTCTGGGGGCCGGAGCGGCTGGCCGCGGAAGGGATGGGCAAGCGCGACGACTGGCTGCTGCGCGCCAACGAAAAGTGGCACGGCTTCGGCAATCTCGCGCCCGGCTTCACCATCCTCGATCCGATCAAGGCGACGGTGATCACGCCGGGGCTCGACGTGTCGGGGAAGTTCGCGAAGACCGGCATTCCGGCGTCGATCGTCACCCGGTTTCTGGCCGAGCACGGCGTCATCGTCGAGAAGACCGGGCTCTACTCGTTCTTCATCATGTTCACCATCGGCATCACCAAGGGCCGCTGGAACACGCTGGTGACCGCGCTGCAGCAGTTCAAGGACGACTACGACCGGAACCAGCCGTTGTGGAAGATCCTGCCCGAGTTCGTGTCCAAGCAACCGCAATACGAGCGCGTCGGCCTGCGCGACCTCTGCCAGCAGATCCACGACATGTACAAGGCGAACGACGTGGCGCGGGTCACGACCGAGATGTACCTGTCGGACATGCAGCCGGCGATGAAGCCGTCCGACGCGTTCGCGTGCATGGCGCACCGCGAGATCGACCGTGTCGAGATCGACGACCTCGAGGGCCGGGTCACGAGCGTGCTATTGACGCCCTATCCGCCGGGCATTCCGCTCCTGATTCCCGGCGAGCGCTTCAACCGGACGATCGTCGAGTACCTCAAGTTCGCGCGGAACTTCAACGCGCAGTTCCCCGGATTCGACACCGACATCCACGGTCTCGTCGAGGAACGCGACGGCGCGAAGACGCGCTACTTCATGGATTGCGTGCGGCAGCGCTAGCGGCGCGAGACGGAAAGCAGAAGCCCCGCGCAACATTGAGGCCGCGGCGCTGCGGCGCGATTCACGCGGCCCGAAGCCTTCCGTCGGGCAACATCTCCTGGCACTCGCTGAAGATGAGGGCGGTGCACTCCTTGCACCGAGGCGCTTCGAGCCGCGCGTAGATCGCGCGGATCGCCTCTTCCTTGGTGCCGAACACGTTATCGCGACCGATGTGGTCGAGAAAGCCGCCGCGCTCGAGCAGGTCGCGAACCGATGGCTTGAGATTGCAGAGGTAGAGCGCGCCGCCGGCTTCGCGCGCGATCTTCGCCTCGGCGACCAGGAGTTCGGCGCCGGCGACGTCGATGAAGTTGATCCCGCTGCCGATCAGCAGGACATGGCGCCGGTCCGGGGACTCCATGCGCGCATCGTGCAGTTCGTCGCGAACGTGCTCGACCGCGCCGAAGAAGAGCGATCCGTCGACGCGCAGCAGCGCGAGTTGCGGACAGTCGACCGGGCCGGCGGCTCGGGCGGCCTCGACGGGCACGAACCGGCGCTGCGCCGACGTGCGGTCCGGCGTGACGGGCGTCAGGTGCGGATGCGTCGTCCGCTGCAGGTACACGAGGAGCGACGCGAGCACGCCGACGAAGATCGCGAACTCGAGCTGCAGCGCGAGTGTGGACAGGAACGTCACCGCCAGGACCAGCGCATCGCCGCGACTCGCACGGAAGATCCGCCGCATTTCCGCGATGTCGATCAGGCCTCGGGCGACCACGAACAGCAGTCCCGCCATCACGGCGAGCGGAAGGTAGGCCGCGAGCGGCGCCACCGCCAACAGCACCGCGACGAGGAGCACCGCCGAGAACACCGCCGCAAGCGGCGTCTGCGCGCCCGCCTCGTAGTTGATGCCGCTGCGGTTGAACGAGCCCGACGACGGGCACGCCGAGCTGAAGGCGCCGACGATGTTGGACAACCCCTGGCCGATGAATTCCTGGTTCCCGTCGATGCGCTGTCCCGACTTGACGGCAACGGCACGGGCGATCGACACCGCCTCGGTCAAGCCGAGCACCGTCAATGCCAGCGCCGCGGGAAAGATCCTGCGCCATATTTCGGGGTCGGCCGATGGCAGCGAGAATGCGGGAATCCCGGACGGCAGCGCGCCGACGACGGGCACCCGGGCGATACCGGCTGCCAGCAGCGCGTAACCGGCGAGGCTGCCCACGACCATGGCGACGACCATGTACGGCAGTCGGGGGAGGAATCGCTTCGCACCGATCGCGACGACGAGTGTCACCACGCCGATCGCCGTGATCCACGGGTCGAGGCTCCCGATGTGTTGCGCGAGCAAGCCGAGCGCCTCGAAGAAGCGCGTGCCGGAGGGGATCGGCACGCCGAAGAAGTTCTTGAGCTGCGCAGCGATGATGAGGAGCCCGGCGCCGGCGGTGAAGCCGACGACGACCGTGTGCGAAATGAAGTTGACCAGCGCCCCGAGACGCGCGACGCCCATCCCGAACTGCAGCAGACCCACGAGCAGCGCGAGCGTCAACACGAGCTCGATGTAGGTCTCGGTGCCCGGTTGCGCGAGCGGCGTCATCGTGGCGAAAACGACCAGCGCGATCGCGTTGGTCGGGCCGGAGACCTGATGCCACGACGAACCCCAGAGCGCGGCCGCGATGGCGGGCAGCATCGCGCAGTAGAGTCCGAATTCGGGCGGCAAGCCGGCGAGCGTCGCGTAAGCCACGCCTTGCGGCAGCACCACGAGGGCGCCGATGAGGCCGGCCAGCAGATCCGCGCGCAACGTCGCGCGCGTGATCGCGGTCGCGCCACGCAAGAAAGGGGAAGACCTTCAGCGCAAGCGGGGACACGGGCGGGGAGTGTAACGGGAGTGCGCGCGATCGCGCGGGAATCGGGGCGGCACGACCGCAATGATGCGGTCTGACGCGGTCGGCGCGCAAATGCACGTGCCGCGAGGTCCAACTCGCCCCGACGGAACGCTGCAAAACGCTGAAACGGGAAGCGGGCGCCGCCGTGCGGCGCCGCGCGGACCGGCGCTAAGCGGTTTCGACGTGTGCGCCGGGCGCCACCGCCGGTGACGTCGCTGCACGATCGGGCCGGGCGTTGTGGGCCGCTACCAGCAGGGAAGCAAGAATGCACGATGCGATGCGCACTTCCATCGCATCGGATCGCGCTGGTGCGACGATCGGCACTCTGGCGCCCAACACGACCCCGGCGGCGATACCGCCCGAGAATCCCGTGAGCGTGCGCAGGACGAGCGAGGCGGCCTCCAGCGTCGGCGCGATCAGCACGTCGGGCGCACCGGCGATTTCGGACCGGTTGCCGTTCGCACGCGCGGCCTCGCGCGAAAGCGCACTGTCGGCCGCCAGCGGGCCGTCCACGAGGGCCGTGCCGAACATGCCTTGGGAACCCATCTTGCGCAGGGCGGCGGCGTCGACCGTCGACGGGAACGCCGGCGTGACGGCATCCAATGCGGCGAGAACGGCGACCTTGGGCGCCGGAATGCCCAACGCGACCGCGAGATCGACCGTATTGTGGACGATGTCCTTCTTCGCGGCGAGATTCGGCGCGACGTTCAGCAGCGCGTCGGCAACGAGCAATCCGTGCTCCCGCCCCGGAAGGTCGAGGAAGTGTGCGTGCGTCAACCGGTGCTCGCCGCGCAATCCGGCGTCGGGCGCGACGACCGGCGCGAGCAGGTCGTCGTTGCGGAGGAGGCCCTTGACCAGCGCGAGCACGATTCCGTCGCGCGCCAGTTCCGCAGCCTGCACCCCCGCCGCCCGTGGCTCATCGGCCGTCGGATGGATCGGCAGGCGGGAAATGTCGAGTCCGGCGCCCTCAGCGGTGTCGCGGATGCGTTCCTCGGGACCGACCAGCAGGGGCGCGAGATACCCCGCAAAGGCTCCGGAAACCGCCAGCTGCAGCGAATCGCGATCGCAGGGGTAGACGAAGGCCGCCGCCAGCGGCGGCAGGAGCCGGACTTTCTCGACGAGCCGCTGGAGGTGCGGGCGCGGAGCCATGGACGCAGCGTGGCAAGCGTCCCCGGGGTTGTCAACGCCCGGGACGGGGAAGCCGACAGCGGGGCGCCCTTGGCCGACGGACGTGCCGAGTCGGGCTCCGCAGTTGCTTAGACCTTCCCCTTCCAGGGCACGACGAGGCGCTCGATGTAGCGCATCAGCAGATCGAACAGGTACGCGACCGCGCCGATGACGATGATCCCCATGATCACGATGTCGGTGCGCAGGAAGTTCGATGCGTTCAACACCATCTGGCCGAGGCCATGCGTCGCGGCGACCATCTCGGCGGCAACCAGCGTGGTCCAGCCGAATCCGATCGCAATGCGCATCGACGTCAGGATCTCGGGCATCGCGGCCGGGATCACGACGTGCCAGATCACCTGCCATTTCGACGCCCCCATCGAGTACGCGGCGTGGATCTGCTCCTGCGACACCGAGCGCACGCCTGCCTGCGCGCTCATGGCCATGCGGCGCGAAGCACGCAAGATAGATCAGCAGCACCTTCGACAGCTCGTCGATCCCGAACCAGATGACGATCAGGGGCAGATACGCGAGCGGCGGCAGCGGCCGGTAGAACTCGATCGGCGGGTCGAAGATGCCGCGGACGATCCGCGACACGCCCATGCCGATCCCGATCGGAATCGCGGTGACGCAGGCGAGGAGGAACGCGCTGAACACGCGGTACATCGACCAGCCGAAATGCGTCGCGAGCGGCGCGTCCGTGAGCTGCCCCATGACCGACTCGTAGAGCCGCGTGAAGACGGTCTCCGGCGTGGGCAGGAAGAGCGGCGCCACCCAGCGGAAATGACTGGCGATCCACCACAGCGCGAGGATTACGACGATCGTGACCGCGCTGTACGCCACGCTCCGGCCCTCGCCGGGGGTCGAGTAGGACGATGTCTTGGGCGCGCTGTCCGACGCCTTCACGTTTGCGGCCATCGTCACTCACCGACCGTCGCGGCGGCGGCCATCGGGTCGCGCCGCTGGATCACCGCGAGAACCTCCTCGCGTACGCGGATGAAGTCCGGCGACGACTTGACGGCGCGAGCATCGCGCGTCGCGATGAAACGCCGCCCGAAATCGACTTCGTACTCGTGGGAGATCTTGCCCGGACGCGGCGTCATCACGACGAGGTGGGTCGCCAGAAAGAGCGCCTCCTCGACCGAGTGCGTGATGAAGAAGCACATCTTGCCGGTCGCGTGCCACACGTCGAGGATGATCTCCTGGATCGCTTCGCGCGTGAACGCGTCGAGTGCCCCGAGCGGCTCGTCCATCAGCAGGAGCTCCGGATCCGACGCCAGCGCGCGGGCCATGCCCACGCGCTGCTGCATGCCGCCGGAGAGCTCGTAGATCGCGCGATTGGCGAAGTCCTCGATCCCGACCAGGCGCAGCTTCTCGAGTGCAATGCGCCGGCGCTCCGCCAGCGCCACGCCGCGCATCCGGAGGCCGAACGCGACGTTCTCGGTGACGTTGAGCCAAGGCATCAATGCGTGCTTCTGGAACACGACGCCACGGTCGGCCCCCGGCCCCGTCACCGGCTTGCCGTCGAGCAGAATCGTGCCCTCCGTCGGCGGCAGGAAGCCGGCGATGCAGGAAAGCAGGGTGGTCTTGCCGCAGCCCGAGGAACCGATCGCGACGACGAAGTCGCCGTCGCGCATCGAAAGGTTGACGTTGGCGAGCGCTTCGACGGTGCCGGTCTTGGTGGCGTAGCGCACGCCGAGATGGCGGATGTCGAGCGTCGGCATAAGGAAACGGCACCCGCATGCGGACGGGCGCCGCGGGGTGCGGTGGCCGGTCACCGGGTGGCGACCGGCCACCGACGTTACTTCATCGCGTTCTGGACGAACGTCGGGTTGACCGACTGGCTGTAGTCGGCGGCCAGCGACTGCACCCGTCCTTCCTCCTTCAGGAATTTCGCGGTTTCCGTGAGTGCCTTGGCTGCACCGCCGTTGGCGCCGCCGCCGAGCCAGGTCGGGGATGCCTGGTCCGCAAGGCTCGGGAAGCCGTACAGCGCCATCGCGGCGGCGACGTTCTCCGGCTTGCCGCCGGACCACTTGGCGACCGCCGCGACCTTGTCCTTGTCCCCGGTCCACGCCGTCGGATTGGCGCGGTAGTCGGCGTCCGCCTTCGCGATCGCCTTGACCAACGCGGTCATGAACTGCGGATTCTCGGCGGCGAACTTCTTCGACACGATGAGCCCGTCAAACGTGCATTTGCCCTTCTTGCACAGTTCGCCCGAGGTAACGATGACCTTGCCGGTCTGCTTCACGGTGGCGAGCACCGGATCCCAGATGAACGTCGCATCGATGTCGCCGCGTCCCCATGCCGCCGCGATTTCCGGGGGCCGCATGTTGAGGACCTGCACGTCGCCGCGCTTGAGTCCCGCGAGCTCCATCGCGTAGAGCAGGTGGAAGTGCGTGGTCGAGACGAACGGCACACCGACCTTCTTGCCCTTGAGGTCCGCGACCGAATTGATGTTGGTCCCGTTGCGCGCGACGAGCGCCTCGGCCGCCGCGATGTCCTCGAGAATCCAGAAGAGCTCCACGTCCAGACCCTGGCTGATCGCCGTGGCGATGGGGGCCGAGCCCGCTTCGCCGATGGCGACGTCGCCGGAAGCCATCGCCCGGATCACGTCGCCGCCGCCGCCGAACTGGCGCCAGTTGATCTTGTAGCCGGTCGCCTTTTCGATCTCGCCCGACTGCTGCACCCAGCGGAACGGGTTCATCATGTCCTGATAGGCGAACGTCACCGTCTTTTGCGCCCAGGCCGGGAGCGAGGCCGCGAGCGCGAGCGCCATGCCAACAATCAGTCGTTTCATGTTTCCTCCAGTGGACGGTCGTGCATAGAGACCCGGCGGCGCAACTCAAGGCGCCGCCCGGCCAAACTCGAATGACCCGCAATGTTATAGCGCCGCGAGCGTCTTGCGAAGGATGCCCACGATCTCGTCGACGTGCTTCTTCTCGGCGATCAACGGCGGCGCGATGAGCTCGCAGTCGCCGGTCGCCTTGACGTGCAGGCCGTGATCGAAAAGCTTCTTCTGCAGGATGTGACCCCGCCGGCCGGGTGCGCCGTCCGGGTGCACGTCGATGGCGCCGAACATCCCGTAGCCGCGAAGGTCGGCGACCACCGGCAGGTCGCGCAACGAGAAGAGCGCGTCGAGGAAGTACGGCGAGAGCTCGCGGCCGCGCTCGAACAGCCCGTCGTTCTTGTAGATGTCGAGCGTCGCGAGACCCGCCGCGCAGGGACCCGGGTGTCCCGAATAGGTGTAGCCATGGAAGAACTCGATTGCGCCCTCGGGGGCGGCGGCCATCACCGTGTCGTGGATTCGCTCCGAGATCGCCACCGCGCCCATCGGCTGCGCGCCGTTGGTGATGCCCTTGGCCATCGTCATGATGTCCGGCGTCACGCCGAAGCTCTGCGCGGCGAACGTCTGCCCGGTGCGGCCGAAGCCGCAGATGACCTCGTCGAACACCAGCAGGATGCCATGGGCGTCGCAGATCTCGCGCAGGCGCTTCAGGTATCCCTTCGGCGGAACGAGGCAGCCCGTCGACCCGGCGATCGGCTCGACGAAGCAGGCGGCGATGTTCTCGGCGCCGTAGAGGTTGACGAAACGCACCAGATCCTCGGCCAGCTCCACGCCATGCGCGCCTTCGCCCGGAGTGAAGAAGTTCTCCCGGATATGCGTGTGGCGCATGTGGGCGATCCCGGGGAGCCCCGGCCCGAATTTGCGCCGGTTGTTGACCAGGCCAGAGAGCGCGACGCCGCCCATGTTGACGCCGTGGTAGGCCCGCTCGCGCGAGACGAACACGTTGCGCCCGCTCTGGCCGCGCGCCTGGTGGTAGGCCAGCGCGACCTTCATCGCCGTGTCGACCGCCTCGGACCCGGAGTTGGTGAAGAAGATCCGGTTGAGGTCGCCCGGGGTCAGCTCGGCAACGCGCGTCGCGAGCTCGAACTGCTTCGGATGCCCGCGCGTGAACGGGGCGACAAAATCGAGCTCGCGCATCTGCCGGCCGACGGCCTCGGCGATTTCCTTGCGGCCGTGCCCCGCGTTGACGCAGAACAGTCCCGACGAACCGTCGATGATCTTTTCGCCGCGGTCGTTCCAGTAGTACATCCCCTCGGCGCGGACGACCATCTTCGGGTCGGCCTTGAATTCGCGGTTGGGGGTGAACGGCATCCAGTACTCGTCGAGCGATATCTGTCGCGTCGCGGCCTGGTCGTGAATGGTCAATTCGGCGTGGCCCATCGTGGTCTCCGTGAGGCATGCGCGGCGCCCCGGGGTGGGGCAGCGGGCGGAAGGCGCTATGCTAGGATGAAAATCCAATGCTACACCTTTGCCGCCGACGCGCGAAGGCGCGGTCAGGGCGGTTCCCACGCGTCTAGCCAGCGAAGGAGCGTCCCCATGCGTGTCGGCGTCCCGAAGGAAATCAAGGTCCTGGAGAACCGTGTCGGCCTCGTGCCAGGCAGCGTCCGCGAGGTCGTCGCGCACGGACACGAGGTCGTTGTCGAGCACAATGCGGGACAAGGCATCGGGATGGACGACGATGCGTATCGTCGCGCCGGCGCCAAGGTAGTCGGCACGGCTGCCGAGGTGTTCGCCGCGGCCGACATGATCGTCAAGGTCAAGGAGCCGCAGGACGTCGAGCGGACGATGCTGCGCGAGGGCCAGATCCTGTTCACCTACCTGCACCTGGCGCCCGATCCGGAGCAGGCCAAGGATCTCGTCGCCGGCGGTGCGGTGTGTATCGCCTACGAGACCGTCACCTCGCCGTATGGCGGTTTGCCGCTGCTGGCGCCGATGTCCGAAGTCGCGGGACGCATGGCCGTCCAGGCAGGCGCGTATTACCTCGAGAAGCCGCACGGTGGCCTCGGGATGCTGTTGGGCGGCGTGCCCGGGGTCGACCCGGCCAAGGTCGTGATCCTGGGCGGCGGCGTCGTCGGTTCGCACGCCTGTCACATCGCGCTCGGCATGGGCGCCGAGGTGTGGGTGCTCGATCGCAACGTCGACGTGCTGCGCGCGCTGTGGCGCCAGTTCGGCCGCCCGCTCAATACGGTGTTCTCGACGCGCGACGCGATCGAGAACCACGTGACCAGCGCCGATCTGGTGATCGGCGGCGTGCTGATTCCCGGGGCGTCGGCGCCCAAGCTGGTCTCCGCCGCGCTCGTGAAGAAGATGAAGCCGGGCTCGGTGATCGTCGATGTCGCGATCGACCAGGGCGGCTGCTTCGAAACCTCGCGGCCCACGACCCACGCCGACCCCGTGTATGTCGTCGACGGCGTTACGCACTACTGCGTAGCCAACATGCCGGGTGGCGTGCCCCGCACGTCGACGTTCGCGCTCAACAACGCGACGCTGCCGTTCGTTCTGGCGTTGGCGGACCTCGGCTGGAAGAAGGCGCTCGCCGCCGATCCGCATCTCGCCAATGGCCTCAACATCGCGTACGGCAAGGTCACCTGCCAGCCGGTCGCCGAGGCGCTGGGCTATGCGTTCGTCGATCCGGCGATCCTGATCAACTGATGCACGCGCGCACGAACTGGCGATCGTGGCGCCGGTAGCGCTCTTCGAGGCTCGGGGCCAACTGGGACATCCACCAACTTTTCGAGGCATTGCGATGAACACGATGACCGATCCGCGGAATCTCGCCGTCGCCGGCAAGCAGAAGATGACGCCCTCCGAGGCTTTCGTCGAAACGCTCGTGGCACACGGCGTCAAGGATGTCTTCGGAATCGTGGGGTCGGCGTACATGGATGCGCTGGATCTGTTTCCGCTCGCCGGCATCCGCTTCATTTCGGTGGCCCACGAACAGGGCGCCGGTCACATGGCCGACGGCTACGCGCGCGTGTCGGGGCGGCACGGGGTATGCATCGCGCAAAACGGGCCGGGCATCACCAACTTCGTCACGTCGACGGCGGCCGCCTTCTGGGCACATTCGCCGGTGGTCGTGATCACGCCCGAGACCGGCAGCGGCACGATCGGCCTGGGCGGCTTTCAGGAGACCGAGCAATTGCCGATCTTCTCGAAGATCACCAAGTACCAGGCACACGTCAACAACCGCGCGCGAATGGCGGAATTCACGGGCCGCGCGTTCGACCGGGCGCATCTGGAGCTCGGTCCCACCCAGCTCAACATTCCCCGCGATTTCTTCTACGGCGACATCGAGTGCGAGATTGCGCACCCGCTCACGATCGAGCGCGGCGCGGGGGGCGAGAAGAGCCTCGACGAGGCGGCAAGGCTCCTCGCCGAAGCGCGGTTCCCGGTGATCCTTTGCGGTGGCGGCGTCGTGATGGCGAACGGCCAGCCGGAAGCGATCGCACTGGCCGAACTGCTCGCGGCGCCGGTGGCCAACAGTTACCTGCACAACGACTCGTTCCCGGCGGGGCATCCGCTCTGGGTCGGGCCGCTCGGCTACCAGGGCAGCAAGGCGGCGATGAAGCTGATCGCGCAGGCCGACGTCGTGCTAGCGCTCGGGACGCGCCTCGGGCCGTTCGGCACGCTGCCGCAATACGCGATGGAATACTGGCCGACGGACGCGAAGATCATCCAGGTCGATGCCGATCCGAAGATGCTGGGGCTCGTCAAGCCGATCTCGGTGGGCATCTGCGGCGACGCGAAGGCTGCCGCGATCGCTCTGCGCGGTCGCCTCGAGCACCGGTCGCTCGCCTGCCACGCGAACAAGGACGCCCGGATCGCAACCGTGAAAGCCGAAAGGTCGGCGTGGGAAGCCGAGCTCGACGGCTGGACGCACGAGACGGACAGGTGGTCGCTCGAGGTGGCGAAGAGCTCGAGCCACATGCACCCGCGCCAGATGCTCCGCGAGCTCGAGCGCGCGATGCCGGAAGCCGCGATGGTGTCCACCGACATCGGCAACATCTGTTCCGTGTCGAACAGCTACCTGCGCTTCGCGCGCCCGCGCTCGATGTTCGCGGCGATGAGCTTCGGCAACTGCGGCTACGCGTTCCCGACGATCATCGGCGCCAAGGTCGCCGCGCCGGACCGGCCGGCGATCGCGTACGTGGGCGATGGCGCATGGGGGATGAGCTTCGGCGAGATCCAGACCTGCGTGCGGGAGAAAATTCCCGTGACCGCGGTCGTCTTCAACAACGGCCAGTGGGGAGCCGAGAAGAAGAACCACGTCGACTTCTACGAGAACCGCTTCGTCGGCGTGAACCTCGACCAGCAGCCGTCCTGGGCGGCGGTGGCGCGCGCGATGGGTGCCGAGGGCGCGACGATCGACAAGCTCGCCGACGTCGGCCCTGCGTTCCGCGCGGCGGCAAGAGCACAAGCCGAAGGCAGGACCACGATCCTCGAGATGATGGTGACGCGGGAACTGGGCGATCCGTTCCGGCGCGACGCGCTGGCGTTGCCGACGCGGCACCTCGCGAAGTATCAGGCCACCGCCGCGAAGCGCGGCTGAGCCGTACGGCGAGCTGTGGTCGCGCTTCGCCGCTGCTGGGCTGGGAACGCGCCGAGTTAGTGCCCGGGATCGCCGCGGTAACGCCGTTGCTGTTCGCGACCTATCCGTACACGCACAGTCTGGTCGCGGGCGTGCTGTCGGGCAGTGATTGAGAGGACCCCAATGGCATCTTCAAGCGTTCACCCGGCCGTCCCTGCAACGCTGATTCCCGGGGACGGTATCGGGCCCGAGATCTCGACTGCAGTCGTCGAGATTCTCGACGCCCTCGGCAGACCTTTTGCCTGGGAAACCCAGGAGGGCGGCATGGCTGCCGTTCAGAAGTCCGGCGACCCGCTGCCGGCTGCCCTGCTCGACAGCATTCGACGCACCAAGCTGGCGCTCAAGGGACCGTTGACCACGCCGGTAGGCGGCGGTTTCCGTTCGGTAAACGTTCGGCTGCGCGAGGAATTCAAGCTGTACGCGAACCTTCGTCCAGCGCGCACCCTGATTCCTGGCGGCCGCTACGAGGACATCGATCTCGTGCTCGTGCGCGAGAACCTCGAGGGCCTTTACGTCGGTTTCGAACACTACATCCCGATCGACGGCGACCCCTGCGCGGTCGCGATTTCTTCCGGCATCAATACGCGCGCCGGCTCGCGCCGCATCGCCGAGTTCGCTTTCGACTACGCCGTCAAGAATGGGCGCAAGAAGGTCACGATCGTGCACAAGGCCAACGTGCTGAAGGCGTTGACCGGCATCTTTCTCGAAACGGCGAAGGACGTTGCCAGGAAATACGAAGGCAGGATCGCTGTCGACGAACGCATCGTCGACGCCTGCGCGATGCAACTTGTCCTGAACCCCTGGCAGTTCGACGTAATCGTCACGACCAACCTGTTCGGCGACATTCTCTCCGACGAGATCGCCGGGCTGGTCGGCGGCCTGGGCATGGCGCCGGGCGCCAATATCGGCGAAGGGGCGGCGATCTTCGAAGCGGTGCACGGCTCGGCACCCGACATCGCGGGCAAGGGGATCGCCAACCCGCTCGCGCTGTTGCTCGCGGCAGCGCTGATGATCGAGTATGTCGGCAAGCACGACATGGCCAAACGCCTGCGCAAGGCAATCGACCAGACGCTGCGCGACGACGGCGTGCGCACCGGTGATCTGGGTGGCAAGGCGACAACCAGGGACATGACGCAGGCAATCGTGCGCCGGCTCGGCTGAGCCGAAGTGTCCGCTGTCAGCGTGTTCCCAGGCGCCAGGGGTAACCCAGCGCTTCCCACTGATTGCGTTCCTTGGCGAGCAGATACGCGCTCAACGGGTGTGCGGCGAGCCAGCGCTTGGCAACGCCGAAGCGGATGCGGCCCGCAAGGTCGAGCCGGATTCGCGGCACGGCGACCTCGGCGCGCGCGTGATGGACGATCACCGCGAGTCGAAGCGCGAGGATGGCGGCCCGAACCTGCTTGTCCGCGAGTACGTGCGCGATCTTGGCAAGGCCGCCACGGCAACCGTAGACCAGCAGCGCGAGCCGCGCCTGGTCGCCGGCCGCGAATCCCGGCATATCGGCGTTCTGCAGTATGTAGGCGCCGTGCTTGTGAAAGCCGGTGTGCGAGATCGACATGCCGGTTTCATGCAGAAATCCCGCCCAGGCGACCAGTTGCCGGAGCGCCGGATCCGAAGCCGATGTCGCCCGGCCGTAGAGCGCCGCGGCCAGTTCGCCGACGCGCAACGCATGCGGACGATCGACGCCGTAGCGGCCCATGAACCGCTCGACCGTTGCCGCGCGTGCGTCCTCGTCGGTCGTGCGCCCCAGGAGGTCATAGAGCACGCCAAGACGCAGCGCCCCCCCGACCGGGTCGATCCGCTTGACCTGCAGCGCCGTGACCGCCGCCATCATGATGGCGAGGCCGCCTGCCAGCACCGGGGCACGTTCCCCCTTCAGCGCGAGAAGCTTGAGGCGAGAGACGTGGCCGGCGGCGAGCATCTTCCGGCGCAAGCGGGCGAGCCCCGCGGGCGTGATGCCGCCGGCGGAGTAGCCGTTCTGCACGAGGATGTCGGCGAGCGCCAGCGCCGTGCCGGAGGAGCCATAGGCTTCGCGCCAATGGCGCGGCCCGAAGGCGCTGGCGATCGCCTCGATTTCGACATGGGCCACGGTCTGGGCGGCGTCGAGCGCCGCGGCCGTGATCTTGCCGTCGGCAAAGTAGCGCTGCGTCATGCCGACGCAGCCGATCTTGAGGGATTCCAGCCGCTCGGGCTCGAGTCCGCGGCCGATCACGAATTCGGTCGAGCCGCCGCCGATGTCGATGACGAGGCGCGGTTCGGTCGACGGCGGCAACTCGTGGGCGACCCCGAAGTAGATGAGCCGTGCCTCCTCGTGGCCGCTGATGACGTCGATCGGGAATCCGAGCGCGCGCTCCGCCTGGCGGAGGAACTCGCGCGCGTTGGTCGCCACTCGGAACGTGTTCGTCGCAACCGCGCGCACCGCCGACGCATGCAGGCCGGCGAGCCGCTCGCGGAAGCGGGACAGGCATTCCAGCGCGGCCTTCATCGCCGCGGGCTTCAGGCGCCCTTGGTCGTCGAGGCCGGCGCCGAAACGCAGGGTCTCGCGCCAGGTATCGAGCTGGTAGATCTGCGAACCCTCGACGCGCCCGATCTCGAGCCGGAAGCTGTTCGAGCCCAGATCGACGACGGCTAGGGAAGTGGAAGACACGCCGATTCCTTCTTCGGGCGCGGAAGGCCCCTTCGAAGTAGCGTAGCAGAAACGGATCGGTGCGCCGTACGCTGGCTCCCTTGCGCCGGACCAGCGCCGGCGCTGTAACATGACTGTCATGCCGAAAGGAGATACTCCGCGGCTGGCCACGGCCCCGGGCACGCGCCGTGGCTCCTAGCGCGATGCGCCCCGCCTACCCCTCGCCGATCAATCGCGAGCTGTCGCAGCTCGCCTTCAACCGTCGTGTTCTCGCGCTCGCGCAGGACCCGGCTGTGCCGCTGCTCGAGCGATTGCGCTTCCTGTGCATCGTCAGCAGCAATCTCGACGAATTCTTCGAGATCCGGGTGGCCGGCCTCAAGGAACAGCTCCGCGCGCGCGTACCGCCGCCCGGGCTCACGATGCCGGGCCTGCGTGCGCTGCTCGGCGTCATCGCCGACGAGACGCGCACGCTGGTCGCGGAGCAGTATCGCGTGCTCAACGAGACGATCGTTCCGGCGTTTTCGGCGGCGGGCATCCGGGTGTTGCGGCATCGCGACCGCAATGCGGACCAGCGGGCGTGGGTCGCGGACTACTTCCGGCGCGAGGTAAAACCGCTGCTGACACCGATCGGGCTCGATCTTGCGCACCCGTTTCCGCAAGTCGCCAACAAGAGCCTCAATTTCATCGTCGAGTTGTCCGGGAGCGACGCGTTCGGGCGCGAGACCGCGGTGGCTACGGTGAAGGCGCCGCGGCTGCTGCCGCGTGTCATTGCGCTGCCACGCCCGATCGGCGGGGACGACAACACCTTCGTCCTGCTGTCTAGCATCATTCACGCGCATCTGGGCGAGTTGTTCGAGGGCCGCGAGATCGTCGGCTATTCGCAGTTCCGCGTGACGCGTGACGCCGACCTCTGGTTCGACGAGGAGGAGGTCAAGAACCTCCAGCAGGCGCTCGACGGCGAGCTCCCGCAGCGACACTTCGGGCAGGCGGTGCGGCTCGAGGTTGCCGCCAACTGCAAGCCCGAGCTCGCGCAGTTCCTGCTGCGGCAGTTCGAGCTCTCCGACGACGATCTCTATCGCGTCGACGGGCCGGTCAATCTGGCGCGGATGGCCGCGCTGATCGACGCGCTTTCCGTTTCCGGGCTCGAGTACCCCACGCTCGTTCCGGGCGTGCCCGAGCGGCTGCGCGACAGCGCGGACCTGCTCGCCACGATCCGGCAGCACGACGTGTTGCTCCATCACCCGTACGAATCGTTCGAGCCGGTCGTCCAGTTCATCCGCCGGGCGGCCGACGACCCGGACGTGGTCGCGATCAAGCAGACCGTCTACCGGACCGGCGTGAATTCGGTGCTGATGGAAGCGCTGGTCGAGGCGGCACGCCGGGGCAAGGAGGTCACCGTCGTCGTCGAGCTGCTGGCCCGGTTCGACGAGGAAGCCAACATCAACTGGGCGGAAAAGCTCGAGCAGGCGGGGGCGCAGGTCGTCTACGGCGTGTTCGGCTTCAAGACCCACGCGAAGCTCGCGCTGCTCATGCGGCGCGAGAAGGACTCGGCGGGGCGCACCCGGTTGCAGGCCTACGCGCATCTGGGAACCGGCAACTACCATCCCCGCACCGCGCGGCTGTACACGGATTTCGGACTGCTTACGGCGCATCCGGAGATCTGCGCGGATGTCAACGAAGTCTTCATGCACATCACGAGCCTGGCGAAGTCGAAGCGATTGAAGCGTCTCTGGCTCGCGCCGTTCACGATGCACGAGCGCCTGCTGGAGGCGATCCGGCGCGAAGCGCGCCACGCGCGCGAGGGCCGACCGGCGAAGATCGTCGCGAAGATGAATGGGCTGCTCGAGGAGGCCGTGATCCGGGCGTTGTATGCGGCGTCGCAGGCCGGTGTCGAGATCGACCTCGATCGTGCGCGGTGTCTGCGCGCTGCGTCCGGGCATCGAAGGCGTCTCCGAAAACATCCGCGTGCGCTCGATCGTCGGGCCGCTTCCTCGAGCACAGCCGGATCTGGTACTTTGCGAACGACGGCGGCGACGACGTGTGGCTCTCGAGCGCCGACTGGATGGGCCGGAACCTCTTTCGCCGGATCGAGGTGGCGTTTCCCGTGCTCGATCGGCGAGCTCAAGGCGCGGGTGATTGCGGAGGGGTTGTCGCCCTACCTCGCCGACAACCGCGATGCCTGGGAACTTGCCGCGCGACGGCGAGCTATGCCCGGGCCAAGAAGAACCGCCGAGCGCGCCCGCGCGCCGGCCCAGGAGCTTCTCGTCGAACGCCTGAGCGGAAAGATCGCGGCGACAGCGATTAGACGGAGACCCCGAGCGATGGATCTGATCCTGTGGCGCCACGCGGAGGCCGAACCGGGCGAACCGGACCTCGGCCGCCGGCTCACGGCCAAGGGCGTGCAGCAGGCCGAACGCGTCGGCGCAGTGGCTCGATCACCATCTGCCCGCGACGTCTCGCGTGCTGGTGAGCCCGGCCGAGCGCGCCCAGCAGACGGCACGCGCATTGAAGCGCAAATTCCGGGTCGTGCCCGAGCTCGCACCCGGCGTGTCGGCGGACGACGTACTTGTCGGCAGCGGGCTGGCCCGAGTCGCGCGAGGCGGTGCTCGTCGTCGGTCACCAGCCGACGCTCGGTGAAGTCGCGGCGCTGCTCTTGTCCGGCGAGGAAGCGTCGTGGAGCGTCCGCAAGGGCGCCGTCTGGTGGCTGTCGAACCGGGTACGCGACGGCGTCGCGACCACCGTGATCAAGGTCGTGATCGGCCCCGACTTCGTCTGATTGCGGCCCATCGGCGGTCGTCGGCCCTTTGCACGAAGCCGTACGGTGGCCTAATCTGTGGCGCCCGCTTGGGCGAAGCGAACGATCGAATGGCAAACGACGCGTGTCTGCGCTGCGGAGCGGCCAACCGTCCCGGCCGCCGCTTCTGCGCGGAGTGCGGCGCGCCGCTGCCTGCGTCCTGTCCGGCATGCGGATTCGTCAACGACGCGGCCGAGAAATTCTGCGGTGGCTGCGGAGTGTCGTTGGCCGCTGCCGCTTCGACGCCAGCGCGGCCGGAGCGCAGTGGCGCCGAGGCCGACGGCGAGCGACGGCCGGTGACGGTGCTCTTCGCGGACCTCGTCGGGTACACGCGGCTCGCCAGTTCGCTCGACCCGGAGGACGTGCACGCGCTGCTCGGGCGCTATTTCGAGATCGTCGACGAAATCATCGAGCGTTTCGGCGGCGCGGTCGACAAGCACATCGGCGATGCCGTGATGGCGATCTTCGGGGCGCCGATCGCGCACGGCGACGAGGCGCAAGCGCGCGGTTCTGGCGGCCGCCGAAATCCAGCGCGCGGTGCCCGCGTTGGGCACGGAGCTGGCCCGGCCGCTCGCGGTGCACATCGGGATCGCGTCGGGCGAAGTCGTGGCGAGCGGGCTGGGAAGCGGGCGGCACCGCGCCTATACGGTGATCGGGCACTCGGTGAACCTCGCGGCGCGCCTGCTGCAGCTTGCGCGGCCGGGCGAGACGGTGCTCGACGAGGTGGTGCATGCCGGCGTCGCAGCGCATCGCGCAGTGCGTCGCAATCGAAGGCGTGCAGGCCAAGGGCATCGATGCGCCGTTGCGCGCATGGCGTTTGGTCGGAGCTGTCGCTTTCCGGTGCCGCCCACGACGGTGTGCAGCCCGTTCGTCGGGACGGCAGGCCGAGCTCGCGCAGCTCGCCGCGTCGCTCAAGAGTTGCGTGGAATCCGGCACGGGCAGCACGATCTTCCTGCGCGGCGATCCCGGCATCGGCAAATCGCGCCTGGTCGACGAGTTGCGACGGCGCGCGCGGACCGAAGGGTTCGCGTGCCATACGGGGCTCGTGCTGGATTTCGGGATGGCCAAGGGGCGCGACGCGATTCGGGAGCTCGTTGCCTCGCTGCTCGAACTGCCGACGGCATCGGACGTCGCCGCGCGGTACGCGGCGCTGGAACGCGCGCTGGAAGTGGACGCAGCGTTGCGCGACGAGAGAGCCCACCTGCTCGATCTGCTGGACTTGCCGCAGCCGGCCGAAAGCCGCGCCCTCTACGAGGCAATGGACAATGCGGCACGCCAGCGGCGCCGCGCCGGGGCGCTCGCGCAATTGGTTGCCAGCGTGAGCCGCGAGCGGCCGCTGCTCGTCATTGTCGAAGACGTGCACTGGGCCGACCGCATCACGCGCGACCATGTGGCCGCACTGACCCGCGCCGCCGGGACGATCCCGATGGTGCTTGTGTTGACTTCCCGGCTCGAAGGCGATCCGCTGGATTCGGCGTGGCGCGCTTCGGTGCAGGGCAGTCCGTTTCTCACCATCGATGTCGGGCCGCTCGGCAGCAAGGACGCGCTCGCCCTGGCGGGCGGGTTCCTCTCGGCTTCGCAGGGGTACGCGGGGAAATGCGTCGAGCGTGCCGCGGGCAATCCCCTTTTCCTGGAGCAGTTGCTGCGCGCGGCGAGCGAGCAGGACAACCAGCTGCCCGCATCGCTGCACAGTCTGGTGCTGGCGCGGATGGATCGGCTGCCGGAGCGTGATCGCACCGCGCTCCGGGCCGCCGCCGTGATCGGACAGCGCTTTTCGCTCGAGCTCGTGCGCGAATTGGCCCATGCGCCGGATTTCACGTGCGATAGCCTCGTTGCGCATTTCCTGGTCCGCCCCGAAGGAGACGAGTTCCTGTTCGCGCACGCGCTGATTCGCGACGGCGTCTATGCGTCGCTGACCAAGGTCCGGCGCGCGGAACTGCATCGCGCTGCAGCCGACTGGTACGGCAGTCGAGATCCGGCATTGCGCGCCGAGCATCTCGATCGGGCCGATTCGTCCGAGGCGCCACGAGCCTACGCCGCGGCGGCGCGGGCGCAGGTCGCTGCGGTCAACCTCGAGGGCGCACTCGCGCTTGCCGACCGCGGGGCCGCAATCGCGCGCGAGCCGTCCGATGTCTACGCGCTGAACATGCTGCGCGGCGAACTGCGCCGCAAGGTGGGCGAAGGCCGGCCTGCGGTCGAGGCGTATCAGACCGCGCTGGTCGTCGCGGCGGACCCGGCCGAACGGTGCCGTGCATTGATCGGCATCGCGGCCGGACAACGACTGATCGCGGGCGTGGACGCCGCTTTCGCGGCACTCGACGAAGCGGAACCACTTGCCGGGGCACAGGGCCTCACGCGGGAATTGGCGGAGATTTGCTACACGCGCGGCAATCTCCACTTCGCGCGGTCAGAGGTGGCCGACTGTCGCGCCCAGCACGAAGCGGCCCTTGGCTACGCGCGCGCGCTGGGCGACCCCGAGTGGGAGGCGCGCTCGTTGAGCGGCCTTGCCGACGCCGACTACGCGTCCGGCCGGATGCGTTCCGCGCTCGATCGATTCACGCGTTGCGTAGAACTGTGCGAAACCCACGGCCTGCCGCGCATCGCGCTCCCCAACCGCGTCATGATCGGTTTCTGTCGCGGGTATCTCACGGACTTCGACCGCGGAATTGCCGACATCCTGGCCGCGCAGGCGGCCGCGATGCAGCTCGGCGATCGGCATGCCGAGATGTTGGCGCTGGAAACGGTCGGCGCGCTCGGGACGATGTGCGGTCGATATGCGGAGGCGGAACCGTGGATTCGACGCGGCCTCCAAATCGTCGAAGCGCTGGGTGCGCGACGCTACGAGGCCATTCTCCTCGGCAACCTCGCCGAATGCGACCTGGCCGCCGGGCGCATGGCAGAGGCGCGGGAGTCGATCGAGCGCGCGGTTGCGCTGGCGCGCGAAACGGGGATCGGCTTCTGCGGACCATGGGCGCTCGGCATCAAGCTGCGGATGCTCGATGATCCGAGCGAACGCGAGCGTTGCATTGCCGAGGCCGAGGCCGTGTTGGCGGGTCCGGCGATGAGCCACAACCACATTGCGTTCCGTCGCAATTCGATCGAGGACGCGCTGAAGCGCGCCGATTGGCGTCAGGTGTTAAAGCAGGCCGCGGCGCTCGCGGACCACACGCAGGCCGAGCCGGTCCCGTACTGCGAATTCCTGATCGGGCGTGCCCGAACCCTCGCAGCGCTGGCGGAACGTCCGAACGATCTGGTTCTGCGCGCGCAGTTGACGCGCTTGCGCACCGATGCGGAACGGCTGGCATGGCCGATCGGCTGGCCGGCGTGGGCCATCCCCCATTGAAAGCACGTTCGAGGCGGCACATCGCTGGCCGCATCGGGTGACGCCAAGTCGTTGATCGGCCGCGAATCGCTCGGTTTCCGTGAAAGTGGCAGCGGATGCTGTCATGTTCAGTCATCTGCGCGTCATCAGATTGTCATGTGGCGGTACTAACCTCCCGTTTGTCCTTAATTCCTCTGACGGGGGCTCCGATGCAAATGATTTCTGGGCTGGCCGCCGGCGCGCTGGCGGTGGCAATTTCCACGACAGTGTTTGCGCAAGGCGCATTGGTCAAGGTCGACGGCTCGTCGACGGTCTATCCCGTTACCGAAGCGGTCGCCGAGGAGTTCCAGAAAGCCGAGAAGAAATGCGATCAAGGTCACCGTGGGCATCTCGGGCACCGGCGGCGGATTCAAGAAGTTCTGCCGCGGCGAAACCGATATTTCGGATGCCTCGCGGCCGATCCTCAAGTCGGAGATGGACGATTGCGCGAAGGCCGGGATCGCGTATTTCGAACTGCCGGTCGCATTCGATGCGCTGACCGTCGTCGTCCATCCGCAGAACAAGTTCCTCGACAAGGGCATCACCGTCGAGCAGCTGAAGAAGATGTGGGAGCCCGGAGCGCAGGGCAAGATCACCAAGTGGAACCAGATCGATGCTTCCTGGCCAGACGCGCCGCTGAAGCTGTTCGGCGCGGGCGCCGACTCGGGAACGTTCGACTACTTCACGGAAGCAATTGTTGGCAAGTCGAAATCGAGCCGCGGCGACTTTACGGCGTCGGAAGACGACAACGTTCTGGTTCAGGGCGTCGCCGCGCGACGTCAATGCAATCGGCTATTTCGGCTTCGCCTATTACGTCGAGAACCAGTCCAAGCTCAAGGCCGTGCCGATCATCGAGAAGTCCGGCAAGCCGGCGGTGGGTCCGTCGATGGAGTCGGTGATCGACGGTACCTACCAGCCGCTTTCGCGCCCGATCTTCATCTACGTCAATGCCAAGTCGCTGGACAAGCCCGAAGTCAGGAAATTCGTCGATTACTACATGACGCACGGCGCGAAGCTCGCCAAGGAAGTGAAGTACGTGCCGCTGCCGGACAAGGCGTACACGATGAACAAGGAGCACCTCGCCAAGGGCAAGAGGGGTACCGTGTTCGGCGGCGTAGCGGAGGTCGGCGTCAGGATCGACGACCTGATGGCCCGCGAAGCGAAGATCTAGACGGCGGGCGGGGACGCGGACGGCCGCTCGCCGCGATCGCGCGGCGAGCGAGCTCGCGGCACGCCGGCGCGCGGGCGCAAGCCGCCGCGCCGTTCGTTTGAAGGGGGGACTTATAATGCACGCGGCGTCCACGATGCGCGCCCCGGTGGGCGCGCTGCCGACGATGATCAGCGAACGGCTGTCGAAGAAGTTCTCCCGCAATCTGAAAGAGCGCGCGATCGAGGCGGGACTGTTCTTCGCGGCATTCGTTTCGGTGATCACCACCGCCGGCATCGTCTACGTCCTGGTGAAGGAGAGCGTGCTGTTCTTCACCCACGTCTCGATGTGGGACTTCCTCACCGATACGCAGTGGACGCCGCTGTTCGACGACGCGCACTTCGGCATCATGGTGCTGCTTTCGGGCACGATCACCAGCTCTTTCGTGGCGCTGGCCGTCGCGATTCCGCTGGGCACCACGATCGCGATCTACCTGTCCGAGTTCGCGACGCCGCGCGCCCGGGAGATCGCCAAGCCGATCCTCGAGCTCCTGTCCGGCGTGCCGACCATCGTCTACGGGTACTTCGCACTGCTGTTCGTCACGCCGATCCTGCAGATTGCTGATCCCGTCGCTGCCCGGGTTCAATCTGCTGGGAGCGGGGCTGGTCATGGGGATCATGATCGTGCCGTACGTGGCCTCGATTTCCGAGGATGCGATGCGCGCGGTTCCCATGGCGCTGCGCGAGGGCTCGTTCGCGATGGGGGCGACGCGCCTGCAAACCGCAGTGAATGTAGTGGTTCCGGCGGCGGTTTCGGGCATCGCCGCGGCCTATATCCTGGGCGTTTCCCGGGCCGTAGGTGAGACCATGATTCTCGCGGTGGCCGCCGGCATGCAACCCAATCTCACCTTCAATCCGCTCGAGCCCGCGGCGACGATCACCGCGTACATCGTTCAGGTGGCCCTTGGCGATCTTCCGCACGGAAGCATCGGTTATCAGACCATCTTCGCCGCCGGGTTGACGCTGATGCTGATGACGTTGGCTTTCAACCTGATCGGATTCTGGATGCGCAAGCGCTTCCGGGAGGCGTACTGATGACGACCATCACGCAAGACACCGCCCGCATTCGCGCGTTGATCGCGACGGCGAAGCGTTGGGACGCGATCTTCGTCGCGCTCGGCATCATCGCCCTGGGCATCGGACTCCTCACGTTCGTCGCGCTGTTCATCGACATGCTGATCGACGGCTGGTCCCGGCTGCGACCGGAGTTCTTCACCGAGTTTCCGTCGCGGCGCGCCGGCCAGGCCGGAATACTCTCTGCCTGGGTCGGGACCACGCTGGTCATGATTGTCACCGCCGCCGTGGCCGTGCCGCTCGGCGTCGCGGCCGGAATCTACCTCGAGGAGTACGCGCGGAAGAACTGGGTGACCGACATCATCGAGATCAACATCACCAATCTGGCCGGCGTGCCATCGATCGTCTACGGACTGCTCGCGCTGGGACTGTTCGTCTATGCGTTCGGGCTGGGCCAGAGCATCCAGACCGCCGGGCTCACGCTCGCGCTGCTGATTCTGCCGGTCGTCATCGTCGCGACCCGCGAGGCGATCCGCGCGATCCCGGCCAGCATTCGCGAGGGCAGCTACGCTGTCGGCGCGACGCAGTGGCAGACGGTGAAGGATCACGTCATCCCCTACTCGATGCCCGGGATACTCACCGGAGTCATCATCGGCATGTCCCGTGCGATCGGCGAGACGGCACCAATCATCACCATCGGCGCGCTCACGTTCATCGCCTTCCTGCCGCCGATGCCGGTGACCGCCGATTTCCCGTTTCTGTCGTTCGAATGGCTGCGGGCACCATTCACGGTGATGCCGATCCAGATGTTCAACTGGACGTCGCGGCCGGACGAGGCGTTCCACGCCAATGCCGCTGCGGCCGGCACTGATCCTGGTCTTGATGACGTTGCTGATGAACGGACTTGCGATCTGGCTTCGCTTCAGACTTCGGAAGAACATCAAGTGGTGATGGCGATGGAAGCTCGTGCGCGGATCCGCTGGCCCAGCCGCTGGCGGTTCGCAATGCGATACCCGGCGCCTCGCCGGCGGAAACGTCGGACGATGCAGCGCCGCTGCTCAAGGCGGAGGCGCGCGCGCTCTCGTTCTACTACGGCAACTTCAATGCGCTGAAGAACGTGTCGATGCCGGTCTACGACCGCAAGGTGACCGCGCTGATCGGTCCGTCCGGCTGCGGCAAGTCGACGTTCCTGCGCTGCTTCAACCGCATGCACGATCTGTACGCCGGCAACCGCTACGAGGGCGAGATCATCCTCCATCCCGACAACACCAATCTGCTCGCCAGGGACGTGGATCCCATCGAGGTCCGGATGCGCGTCAGCATGGTGTTCCAGAAGCCGAATCCATTTCCCAAGTCGATCTACGAGAACGTGGCCTACGGCCTGCGGGTTCGCGGCATGTCGAGAAAGAACGAGCTCGACGACAAGGTCGAGGACTCGCTGCGCGGTGCCGCGCTGTGGGATGAGGTGAAGGACCGGCTGAACGAAGTCGGCTCCAACCTTTCCGGCGGGCAGCAGCAACGGTTGTGCATCGCGCGCGCACTGGCGACCGATCCGGAAATGATGCTCTTCGACGAGCCGACTTCGGCGCTCGACCCGATCGCGACGGCCAGCATCGAGGAGCTGATCACGGAGCTCAAGCGGCGGGTGACCATCCTCATCGTCACGCACAACATGCAGCAGGCCGCGCGCGTGTCGGACTACACTGCGTACATGTACATCGGCGAACTGGTCGAGTTCGATCGTACGGATACGATCTTCCTGAAGCCCAGGAAGAAGGAAACCGAGGACTACATCACGGGCCGGTTCGGCTGAGCAGGACGCGACCCCGCCAGGAAATCCCATGAGCGACCATACGTCCAAGCAATTCGACGCCGAGATGGAGTCGATCCGCAGCGGTGTCCTGACGATGGGCGGGCTCATCGAAAGGCAGTTCAATCGCGCCATCGCCGCACTGGAGTCGGACGAGGATCGCCAATTGCTCGACGCGGTGGGCGCCGACGAGCAGAAGATCAACCAGATGCAGATGGACATCGATCAGGAATGCGGGCAGATCATCGCGCGGCGCCAGCCGGCGGCGATCGACCTGCAGGATGATCCTGACCATCACCAAGATCGTCAACGACCTGGAGCGTATCGGCGACGAGGTCAAGAAGATCGCCTACAAGGCGCTCCAGATCGGCGGCAGCGACAAGCTCGCCCAGGTGCGCTTCTTCGACGTCGTGCGTTCGGCGACCATGGCGCAGAGGCATGCTGCAGATGGCACTCGATGCCTTCGCCCGGCTCGACATCGCGGCCGCCGCCGAGGTGGTCGATCGCGACGACGCGCATCGACGCGGCGTTCTCCTCGATCCTGCGCCAGCTCTTGAGCTACATGATGGAGGACCCGCGCACGATCGGGCCGGCGATGGAGATCGTGTTCATCGCCAAGTTCATCGAGCGCATCGGCGATCATGCGAAGAACATCGCCGAGGGCGTCGTGCAGGTCGTGAAGGGGAAGGATGTGCGGCATGCTTCGGCCGAGCAGATCCGCGCCGAGGTCGCCAGCGAATGACGCCGAGCGTGCTCGTGGTCGAGGACGAGCCGGCGATCCTCGAGCTCCTCAAGGTCAACCTGGTCGATGCCGGTTACCAGGTCACCGGCGTGCCCGACGCCGAAACGGCACAGGCGGAGCTCAGGAACGCGCTGCCGAGCCTCGTGTTGCTCGACTGGATGCTGCCGGGACAATCGGGCCTGGCGCTCGCGAAGCAATTGCGGGCGGATGTGCGGACGCGCGAGTTGCCGATCATCATGGTCACCGCCCGCACCGACGAGGCGGACAAGGTCGCCGGTCTCGAGGCCTGGGTCGACGATTACGTGACCAAGCCGTTCAGTCCGCGGGAATTGAAGGCGCGCATCAAGGCGGTCCTGCGGCGGCGGGCGCCCGAGGCGGCGCAGACGTCGCTCGAGGTCGGGCCGATCCGCCTCGACCCGGTCACGCATCGCGTAACTGTCGGCGGGCCGGCCGCTCGGCGCTCGGACCGACCGAGTTCCGGCTCCTGCGGTTTCTGCTTGCACGCCCGGAGCGCGTCCATTCGCGCACGCAACTGCTCGATCAGGTGTGGGGGGATCATGTCTACATCGAGGAGCGTACCGTCGACGTGCACATCCGCCGATTGCGCCTGGCGCTCGAGCCGTTCGGCGAGGACCGGATGATCGAGACCGTGCGCGGCAGCGGTTATCGGCTGGCGATGTCGCGCTAGCGTCGGCGTCGGGCGAGTCCGCCAGCCGTGATCCGATGAGTCCCGCCGCCCGCGCCGGACTCGTCGCGCCCGCGTCGGTGGCCGCGCTGACGTTGATGGTCTGGGCGGCCGCGGGTCCCCGCTGGGCCCTTGGATTCCTGGCGCTTGGTGCGGCCGCGATCATCGGGTTTCATCTCTGGCACCTCGACCGGCTGTCCCGGTGGGCCCGCGATTCGCTCGATGCGCCGGTGCCCGAGGGGCGCGGGTGCTGGGCCGCCGCATTTTCCGCGCTGCACCGCCGCGCGCGCGTTCGCAAGGCGTATCAGCGCGACCTCGCGCAAACGATCCAGCGCTTCCGCAGCGCCGCCGCCGCCGTTCCCGACGGCATGGTCGTGCTCGACGAGGCCAACCGGATCCGGTGGATGAATCCGAAGGCCGCGGAGCAGCTGCACATCGATGCGGTCCGCGACATCGGGCAACCGTTGGCGAATTTCGTGCGCCAGCCGGAGTTCATACGCTACCTGGATGCAGGTGATTACTCGGAACCCGTGGTCGTGGACGCACAGCGCGAGGCGAGCCAGACGCTCTCGCTCCAGATCGTTCCTTTCGGGGCGGAGGAGCGGTTGCTGATCAGCCACGACATCACGCGCATCGAAGCGGTTGCCAGGATGCGCCGCGACTTCATCGCCAACGTGTCGCACGAGCTCAAGACGCCGCTCACGGTCGTTGCCGGTTTTCTCGAGACGATCCAGGAACTCGACCTCGAGCCGGGCAAGCGCGAGCGCTACGTGGAGCTGATGCGCGAGCAGGCGAGCAACATGCAGCGGCTCGTCGACGACCTCCTCACGCTCTCCGCGCTGGAGAGCGAGCCGAGCGTGCGCCCCGAGACGACGTTCGCGATCGTGCCGCTCCTCTCCGAGGTGTCCGCGGACGCGAAAGCGCTCTTGGATCACCGGCACACCGTCGTCCTCGACATCGGCGAACAGGCGATGGTGTCAGGCAGTCGCGACGAGTTGGCGAGCGCGTTCAACAACCTCGTGAGCAATGCCGTGCGTTACACGCCGGAAGGCGGCACGATCACGCTGGCGTGGCGGGTCGACGAAGGCGGGCGCGGAATGTTCAGTGTCACCGACACCGGCATCGGCATCGCGCCCGAGCACATTCCCCGGCTGACCGAGCGCTTCTACCGGGTCGATCGCAGCCGTTCGCGAGCGACCGGCGGCACCGGCCTCGGCCTCGCCATCGTGAAGCACGTGCTGCTGCGCCACCAGGCCGAGCTCGACGTGACGAGCGAGCCGGGGAAGGGAAGCACGTTTACCGTGATTCTCCCGGCCCAGCGCGTCGAACCAGACGTCGCCGCATTGCCGAACCGGAATCGCGCACGGGCAGTCTAGCGAAAATGGGGCGCGGGCGCGGCGGCGCGGGACGCAGCACGGCTTTTCGCCGGTTGCCAGTCGATCGACGGCTTGGCCGGACTCCCGTCAGTCTTTTAATTCAGTGAGTTAGCAGAATGCTGCCAGG
>CAWELU010000038.1:0-401796 GCA_963809965.1 uncultured beta proteobacterium | reverse complement strand
GATCTGGATCGCAGAACCGCCGTTCGGCGCCCCGCAGCGGATGCCCGTGAACGACCGAGGGTGTGTGAAAACTCGCCCCGATTTCGATTTCAGGGGTCTCTTACCCCTCCCTGCTCACAAAGAATCGAATACAGCGCGATCTGAGAGGTCAAATTTTCGCGCGAACTATCTGAACCGAGTTTTCACACGCCCTCGACCCGTTGCGGTCATCCGGAAAGCGCAATACCGAACGCCTTGCGTATGCCTGGGGCTTGGGTTAGCTTGGCGTTGGATAAGAAGCCGTCCGATTATCCTGTTCTCGGGAGGTACAGATGCGGACCAAGAACCTTTTCGGCATAACGTTGGGTCTCCTGATAACTGTATGGGCGGGATGTCTCCCCGCTCAGGAGCGGGAAACGGACCCTCGTAGGGTCCCGGAGGCGGCTTCCGGATCTTCAGGACGCCAGACCGTTCCTTTTGGAGTGCCCCTGGCGCCTCCGATCTACTTCGTAAACTTCCTGTTCCTCTACTTTTCGAATCCCGCAACTGCCGCGCTAATGCCCGCCTACAGGGTGCCGCTTCCGCAACAGGTCTACAAGTGCCTACTCGACAATCCTGATGGCTGCCCCTACGACCAGATGGCGCGATTTTTCCGGCAGCAAGCTGCCGACAAGAACGTCAGGCGCGACATGAATACAGTCTGGCCCTCATACTGCCAGACGACAGAGCAATGGCAAGCCCTGGCGCCGCCGGTATACCAGCACCCTGACCAGATCAATGAGCCATTAGGAGACGAGAAGGCGGGTCGACTCGCGCAGGCCCTCGGCATCGAGCAAGACATGATCTTGACCGACAGCGAATATCAGTGCGTGATGGGGGTGCCTCCGAGAGATCCAGCCCAAGAGATCCTCTACGCTTGCTTCATCGATTTCACTGCCTCGAAGGGAAATGGGGTCGTCGTTCCCTTTTCGAGTTACGGTCTGAATCTCAATGAGCAAGGAAACGTCCTGAGCCTTTGCGCTCCTCACGCGCCTTGTCTCGAGGCCAACAAGGTGTTCCTGCGCTTGCCGGAGATTGCGCGAGATTGTGGATTCACGAACAAGCTGGAGCGTTTGCTAAGCCAAACACCGGTTCTCCAAGTTCATCGAAGAAGGCGGGCAATGCCAGAATAATTCGGGTCCTGCGTGCATCGCCGAAACCACTTGCTCGAACGGTCGCGGCCAAGCAAGCAGCGGCTGCGCGCCAGCCAGATAGGCCAAGTAGGGCGAAATGACCGAAGTGCATTGTGCCGTCGCGCAGTCATTCCGGTGAAGGCGGTCGATCTTGAGCGGAATTGAGCATCTGTTTGCGTGAGCAGCACCAACCCTGCGCATTGTTTTACCTGATCGCGCGAGTGCGGGCCGTGCGCGGCCGCGTGCCCCGTTGACGATGGCGGACGTGGCCGGGCGCTGGAACTGGGTGAGTATTGCCGCGGTGATCCTACTCGCCTGCTACCTGGGCTTGGCGATCTGGGCGCTGGCCGCGCCGTCCGAGTACGACCCGCAGCAGGGGATGGCGATCGGCTTCATCATTCCGATCGCACTGGTTCTGGGCAGTCTGCTGCTGCTCCTCTGGCGCGCGGTCGTGCGCGGCCGGCGCTGGCTCGTGTGGACGATCTTCGTCCTCGCGGCCTACCCGGCAGTCATGCGGGCGGCGCAGTTCGTCTACGAGAATTTCTTCCGCACGCCCGGATGATCGCGCTCGCGGCGCTGAGTACAGCCTGAGCGTTGATTACTGGATGACCTCGTCCACGCGCAGCAGCAGTGATTGCGGAATAGTGATTCCGAGCGCCCTTGCGGTCTTGAGATTGATCACGAGTTCGAACTTGGTCGGCTGCTCTATGGGCAGCTCCGCGGGCTTGGCGCCCCTCAAGATCTTGTCCACATAGCCGGCCGCACGACGCCAAACGTCAGCAAGGTTCACTCCATAGGACATCAGATCCCCCGAGTTCCACCGCCTCCCGATAGTAGAGAATGCCTGGCAGCCGAGCCTGGGACAGAAGGTCCACGATGACAGCTCGGTCGGCGTAGGCCGCCGCACTCGCCGAAACGAAGACCGCCTCGGCCTGCGTGCGGCTGATCTGCGCGAAGGCGTCCGTGTACTGATGCGGTATGAACTCGGCCAGAACCAGCGTCACACCCAAGGCCTGCGCGGCCGTTCGAACGCTCTGCCCCCAAGGGCTCTCCAGTCTTTGTCTTCCTTGCGGCGAGGTAGGCGATGCGAGAAACGCTGGGCACCATCGCTCTCAAGAGTTCCAGGCGCTTGGCCTCGATCTCCGGCCCGACTAACGTCGTGAGTCCCGTGATGTTGCCGCCCGGTCGCGCGAGGCTCTGAACCAGTCCCTCGCCCACGGGATTGATGCTGCTCGCCAAGACGATGGGGACGGTGGTGGTAACCGCTTTGGCTACCTTTGGCAGCCGATCGCCGGGAACTACAATCACGTCCGCTTTGAGGCGGACCAATTCCGAAACGATTTCGCCGAATCGCTCGAACCTCCCCTCGGCCGACCGACGGTCCAGGATGAGGTTCTGCCCTTCCACATAGCCGAGGACTCGCAAACTCTGCACCAATGCTCTGACGGCCGGGTTGACAGGCTCGGGTCCAGCCAACTCCGAGACCGGGGACGTGGTCGCGATGAGGCCGACGCGATAGACCTTCCCCGGCTGCTGCGCCCGGACCGCGAGTGGTGCGGTAACAAGTGCCATACCCGTGAGCAGGAAGTCCCTGCGTGGAACCCGGTCCATGCACTTCCCTCCCCTGGAAAGACGCCAGGAAGTCTACGCTTGATCGGATACTGACGGTCTATAACGCCGTGGGCGGCCGTTCAGTCGTGGTTTGCCAACTGGCGCTCTCGGCGTGCGCCGTGAAAAGGCGGCGCTTTCCAGTGGGTGCAAGCCCCACCCGGCAACCGCTCCAGCCGGAAGCAACCGGAGCAGGCATGGAGGTGACGAAATGTCTGAAGCCTTCGGGTAAGCGTGCCACGAATTGGTGGCAGCGCGAGTGTGCAGGCCGCAACGTGAGTGAACGCCGAGCAATCCTCGAAAAGCTAGATGCGCAGGACGACCCGACTGTCGTATCGGGGAAGTCTGTCACGACTGGATGGATGAGCGAGGTAGTGCCGCCAGTCGCTGCGCCGGGGTAGTGGCGGCAGCATGTACACAAGGAAAGCGCGCGCAACACGGGAAGCCCCTTGGCGTGGTCGGGGACGACCAACCGGACTCCGGTGACGGAAAGGCCGGGCGCCTTGGGGTGGCGGAGAGGCTCGGAGTACCGCTGAAGCCGGGTAATGCCGGTGGAGGGAAGGGGCCTTGGTTCAAGACAGACGCAGTACGTAGCGAGGGACCTGGAGATTGGGCAACCTAGCAACTCCGACGAGTGTTCAGAAACTGCAGATGGCGTTACACGCGAAAGCGAAGGCTGAAGCCGGCTATCGCTTCTACGCGCTGTACGACAAGATCAGCCGTGAGGACATCCTGGCCCATGCCTGGGCCCAGTGCCGCTCCAACAAGGGCGCACCGGGCGTGGACGGTCAGGACTTCGTGGAGGTCGAGGCGTATGGCGTGCAGCGGTGGCTCGGCGAACTGGCGCTTGCGCTCAGGCATGAGGACTATCGACCGGATCCGATCAGAAGAGTGTTCATACCGAAGGCCAACTCGACGGCGAAGAGCCCCAAGCTCAGGCCGTTGGGCATTTCGACCTTGCGCGATCGAGTGTGCATGACAGCAGCGATGCTGGTGCTCGAGCCGATCTTCGAAGCCGACCTTCCACCCGAGCAGTACGCCTACCGGCCGGGCCGCAATGCCCAGCAGGCGGTGATCGAGGTGGAAGAGACGCTGTTCAGAGGCCACCCGGAAGTTGTAGACGCCGACCTCGCGGACTACTTCGGGTCCATTCCGCACGCCGAACTGATGCTGTCGCTTGCGCGGCGCATCGTGGACCGGCGCGTGCTGCATCTGATCAAGATGTGGTTGGAATGCGCCGTGGAGGAGACCGACAACCGAGGTCGGAAGACACGCACGACCCAGGCCAAAGATCAACGGCGCGGCATTCCGCAAGGGTCTCCCATCTCACCACTGCTGGCCAATCTGTACATGCGCCGCTTCGTGCTGGGGTGGAAGAAACTCGGGCTGGAGCGCAGCCTTGGTACTCGGATCGTGACCTACGCCGACGATCTCGTGATCCTGTGCCGGAAGGGCAAGGCCGAAGCTCCATCGCCGGCATTGCTGCCGTTGGCAATGTCAAGCTCGACGGCAAGAAGGGGGCGACACCGGCCGGTCCGGCTTTTCGATACAGTCCGGTCGCGCTTTCAGTAAGCAGCGGTTCAATACAGCCTGCAACCAGCCGTCGATTCCGGTGGTTCAGGCCAAGGATATGACCTCGCGCCACTGGCCAGCTTCATCGTCTTCGGGACTCCAGTGATGCGGTTTGACCATGAAGCGGAATCACCGTAGCGCCTGCCTTGAGCTTGTCCAAGAAATCCGCCCACTGCTGCATCATCTTGCGGCGTTCCTTGATGAACTTTGTCCGATTGTACGCTGTCCCCAGAACGTCGGGAACGCGGTGTGCCAGTTGATGCTCAATGACTTCCGGCGCGATACCCAGTTCTTGATGAAGGATGGTCCGCGCCATGGCTCGGAATCCGTGTCCAGTGATTTCGGTCCTGGTGTCGTATCCCATGCGTCTCAGTGCCGCATTCACTGCCGCGTCGCTCATGGGTTTCTTCGGGTCGCGCCCAGGAAATACGTAGCGCCGCTGCCCAGTCAGCGCGTGCAGGTCATTCAGAATCGCCACCGCCTGCGTTGCAAGGGGCACGAGATGTTCCGTATTGGTCTTGGTCGCCAGGTAGCGCCATTCGCCTCTTTATAAGGTCGAAGTGCACCCACTCCGCTGTGCGAAGTTCTCCAGGGCGCACGAAGAACATGGGCGCCAAGCGCAGGGCGCATTGCACCGTAAACGTGCCCTTGAATCCGTCGATCGCCCTCAGCAGTTCCGCCACTGCCACGGGCTCGGTGATAGATGGGAAGTGCTCATGCTTCAGAGGGCGTAGGGCGCCGCGAAGATCACGGCAGGGGTCGTTGAGGATGCGCCCCGTGGCAACGCCGTAGCGAAACACCTGGCCGCAATTCTGAAGTGCCCTGTGCGCGGTATCGTGCGCGCCGCGGCCCTCGATTCGATTCAGCACTTTGAGGACTTCCGGCGGGGCAATGTCGGCAATCGGTTGCGCTCCGATCCACGGAAACACATCGTTCTCGAGTCGCTTGATAATTTTTCCCGAGTGCGATGCAGCCCAGCGCGGCGAATACTTGGCGAGCCATTCTCTGGCCACCGCCTCGAAGCTGTTCGTTGCACGGTCGGCGTTCGCAGCCCTTTGTTCCTTTCGGTACACGCCGGGGTCGATCTCTTGAGCAAGGAGTCGGCGTGCATCGCCGCGGCCTTCTCTGGCTCCGGCAAGCGAAACGTCTGGATAGATCCCCAGCGCGAGCCGCTTCTCTTTGCCGGCGAACCGGTACTTCAGCCGCCACAGTTTGCTGCCGCTCGGGGAAATCTCCAGATATAGGCCGCCGCCATCGAACAGCCGTATGGGTTTGTCGGCCGGCTTGGCCTTGCGGATCGCAGAATCGCTGAGCGCCATTTTGGGGGCATCCTGACCGGGGAATCGACCGATGCCCCCAATTATGCCCCCAAGAGCGGCAGGATTTCCAGAACCCGGTTTGAACGCCTGCGGACGAAAAAAAGCCGGTTTCCCTATGAGAATTCTGGAAAACCGGCCTTTGCTGGACTGCTTTGGATCGTGAACTGGTGGAGACGAGGAGGATCGAACTCCCGACCTTCGCATTGCGAACGCGACGCTCTCCCAGCTGAGCTACGTCCCCGAGGGAGGAGGATTATAGCGAACGTCCGCTTCTCCCGTAAACTCCGGGTCCTGTCCGCTCGTGGGTGGGACCTCATCGAAGCGTCGCAACGGGATGCAATCGGAATCCCGCGGTGACAGGGAGTTCCCGGCGCGGGCAATGCGCCGCCTCGCGCGACGGACGACATTCATGACCGACCTGATCGATCTGCTGCAGCACTACGGCCTCGCGTTGGTGCTTCATCAACGTGCTGATGCTGCAGGCCGGCCTGCCGGTGCCGGCGTATCCGACGCTGATAGTCACCGGCGCGCTAGCCTCGCGCGGCGGATATTCGCTCGCCGCCCTGCTCGGAACGGCAGTGGTCGCGTCGATGATCGCGGACATCGCGTGGTATGTCCTCGGCCGTCGCGTAGGCGGGGGCGTGTTGCGGACGCTGTGCCGATTGTCGCTGTCCCCCGATTCCTGCGTGCGGCAGACCGAGACGATATTCACGCGCTGGGGCGCGTCGTCGCTGGCCGTTGCCAAGTTCGTGCCCGGATTCGCGTCCGTGGCGACCGCGATGGCCGGCGTCGTGCGCCTGTCGCGCTGGCGTTTCCTTCTTTTCGATGCGATCGGCGCGGCGCTGTGGTCGGGGGTGGCGATCGCGGTGGGCTACGTTTTCCGCGATGCGGTCAACGAAGTGCTGGCGGTGTTCGAGGCGATGGGCAAGATCGGCCTCGCGACGATCGTCGCCGGCTTTGTTGCGTACGTCGCGGTGAAGTGGGTCCAGCGGCAGCGGTTCATCCGGCAACTGCGGATGGACCGGGTGACGGTGCACGAGTTGCGCAAGCTGGCCGCGGAGGAGCGTGGTGTGACGGTGATCGACGTGCGTTCGCCGCTCTCGCAGGCGGCCACCGGCCGGATTCCCGGCGCGTTGACCGTCGACGCGTCCAACATGAAAGTCGAGCTGCTCGCGATCGAGCCCGCAAGCGAGGTCATCGTCTACTGCGCGTGTCCGAACGAGGCGTCGGCCGTCAAGGTGGCCAAGGCGCTCATGCAGCACGGCTTCAAGCGCGTTCGGCCGCTTGCCGGCGGCATCGACGCATGGATCGCGGCGGGGTACGACGTCGAACGCTAGGGCGCGCGTTGTGCCTCGTGCACGCGCGGCTTTCGCCACGCATACATTCAGGAGAAAACGGATGGGGAAGGAAGCGATTCATTCCAAGCATGCGCCGGCGGCGCTCGGTCCGTACTCGCAGGGAGTCCGTGCGGGGAACACGGTGTATCTGTCCGGGCAACTGGGGCTCGACCCGGCGACCGGCAATCTGGCGGAAGGTGTCGAGGCGCAGGCGCACCAGGTATTCAAGAACCTGCGCGCGGTGGCACAGGCGGCAGGGGGCGAGCTCGACGACATGGTCAAGCTGACGCTGCTCCTGGCCGATCTCGCGGATTTCGCGAAGGTGAACGAGATCATGGCGACCTACTTCAAAGCGCCATACCCGGCGCGCGCGACGTACCAGGTGGCGGCGCTGCCGAAGGCCGCGCGAATCGAGGTCGAGGGGATCTTGGTGCTGGCGTCGTAGGGTGGATTCGCGCACAGCCCGTTCCTGCGATGGATCCGCGTCGCGTAGGACATCGCGGAGAATCCCGCGCTCCGGGCCCGCATCGCGCGACGTGGCGCGGCGGCACGCAAGACAATCGTCGCAGCGAGGCCCTCAGGCGTGTTCGACGCCGACCATCACGCTGCTCGCCTTGATCACGGCGTAGGCCCGCACGCCGGCCTTGAGCTTCATGTCGGTGGCCGACTGGGCGCTGATCACCGAGACGATGTCGAGGCCCGGCGCCACGTTGATCGTGACTTCGGCGCTCACGGGGCCGAGCTTGACGTTCGTGATGGTACCGGCGATGTTGTTGCGAGCGCTGATTCTCATGATGATCTCCTCGACGATTGGTCGATTTCGCGCGCGGGCGCGGTTGCCAGCGCGTCAAGACCGCTGATCGATCCGGCAGCGGCGGCATTGTAGCCCGGCAGGCGCTTTGCGATCCGGGCAAAGGCCGGGCTTCGCAGCGCCGCCATAACGCGGGTGACCGACAACTTCTTGACGTCCTTCGCGCGGACCGCGAGGAAATACCGCTCGCGCACCAACGGGACGAAGGCAAGCCCGTATTCCGCGGCCGCGGCACGCAATCCGAATCCCGCGTCGGCGCCGCCGGATGCAACCGTCGCGGCGACGGCCGGATGCGTGAATTCCTCGGTGCCGTAACCGTTCAGTGCCGTCGCTTCGATCTTCTCGTCGTCGATCATCCGGTCGATCAACAGGCGTGTCCCGGAACCGCGCTGGCGGTTGACGAAGCGCAGCTTGCGTTGGACAACGTCGCGGAAGTTCCTGACACGAGCGGGATTGCCGTGCGGAAGGATCAATCCCTGATCGCGATCGACGAACCGGACCAGCCGATCGCGGCGCACGGAGAGCGAACGCAGGAAGGGCGCGCGGTCCCAATCGGCGCGACCGATAGGCACATGGAAACCGGCGACCTCCGCGCGGCCTTCGGCGAACTCTCGCAAGGCATGCAAGCTGCCCATCACCGAGAGATCGAGCTCGACGCCGGCCGCCGTGGGCAACCCTTTCGCCAATGCCGCCAACGCGAGATCGTGGCTCGCCGCGACACGCAATCGCAATGGCACGGCGCGGTTCCGGCCGTTCGGCCGCGGGCCGACGTCGATTGCGAGGCCCGGCAGGATCCGGGTGAAACGCTGCAATGCGGCTTTCTGCGCGCGCAGCAGAGCTTCTCCGGTCGGAGTCAACCGTGCGCCCCGGCCACGCTCGAGCAGAACCAATGGCAGTCCGAGCGCTCGCTCGTAATCGCGCAGCATTCCCCATGCCGCACGATAGGAAATGCCGCGTTCGGCGACCGCCGCCGCGAGCGACATTGTTGCCCCAATCGACTCGAGCAGCGGCAGGAGCCGCTCGTCGACCGGGTCGACGCGCTCCCCTTCGAGCTTCCAGCCGAACGTCGGGACCAGGCGCATTATGCAAATACGAGCATATTTTGATCGACCTCGCAGTTAGCTATGATTCACGCTTCCCCCAAGCACGTGAACGAATTAACGGCAGAAGCGTGCATATTATCCAAGCCCACCCTGCGCCGCAACGACGCCCGTGAACAGCATTGCCGAAGCCACCGCACAAGCACTCGGGCTCGTCGCCACCGGTGACCCGAAGCTCGTCGACATCGTCCTGTTGAGCCTGCGGGTCAGCTTCACCGCCGTGGTGATCGGTTGCACGATCGGGCTCCCGCTCGGGGCAGCGATCGCGGTGAACCAGTTCCGGGGGCGCCGCACGCTGATCGTGATCCTCAACGGCCTGATGGGGCTGCCATCGGTCGTCGTGGGGCTCGTCGTCTACCTCCTTCTGTCGCGTGCCGGACCCCTCGGGGCGTGGGGCATTCTCTTCACGCCGACCGCGATGGTGATCGCGCAGTCGATCCTGATCACGCCGACGATCGCGGCGTTGTCCCGGCAGGTCGTGGCCGACTCCTGGCAGGAGTACCGCGAACAGCTGCGCTCTCTCGGTGAAACGAAACTGGGCGCCGCCACGACGCTGCTGTGGGACCTGCGCTTTTCGCTCGTGACGATCGTACTGGCCGGCTTCGGCCGGGCCGCGTCTGAGGTGGGTGCGGTGATGATCGTCGGCGGCAACATCGACGGTGTGACGCGGGTGATGACGACGTCGATCGCCCTGGAGACGAGCAAGGGTGATCTGCCATTGGCCCTCGGGCTCGGAATCATCCTGCTTTCCATCGTTCTCGCCCTCAATGCCGGCGCCTATGTCGTCAAGGAGACGGCGCAGCGGCGATACGGGTGACAGGCGACGTGGATATGCGTGCCCCGCTTTCGCTACTGCCCCTGCGCCTCGACGAGGTACGGTTCGAAGTCGGATCGCGCCGCATCATCCAGGGGATCTCGACGACCCTCAGGACGGGACCCCGCACGGTGATTCTCGGACCGAACGGCGCGGGCAAGAGTGTGCTGCTGCGGCTGTGTCATGGGCTGTTGGCCCCGACCGCGGGGACCATAAGGTGGTATTCGCCGGAACTGCCCGGTGCTCCGCGTCGCCAGGCCATGGTCTTTCAGCGACCGGTGCTGCTCCGGCGCTCGGCGTTGGGTAATGTGACCTATGCGCTCAAGCTGGCGGGTATTGCCCGCCGCCACCGCGAGAGGCTGGCGTTGGAGGCGCTAGAAAAGGTCGGCCTGGAAGCGATGGCGGGGCATTCGGCGCGCGTGCTCTCCGGCGGCGAGCAGCAACGCCTCGCGCTCGCGCGGGTTTGGGCCGTGCGCCCCGAAGTCCTCTTTCTCGACGAACCGACAGCGAGCCTTGACCCGGGTGCCACGCACGAGATCGAAAGGATCATCGCTGCCCTGCACGCGGCCGGCACCAAGATCGTGCTGGTGACGCACAACCTCGGACAGGCCCATCGGCTCGGTGACGAGATCCTGTTTCTGCATCAAGGGCGCCTCGTGGAACACGCACCGGCCGACCGTTTCCTCAAACATCCGGCCTCGCCCGAGGCCGCCAGCTTTCTGGAAGGAGAACTGCCATGGTAGTCACCCGCCGCAACGTCCTTGCACTGCTCTTCGCGTTGACGGGAACCGTCGCGCAAGCCCAGGACCGCTTCATCGTTGTGGCATCGACGACATCAACGGAGCAGTCGGGACTCTTCGGCGCGATCCTGCCGCAGTTCGAGAAGGAAACCGGTATCAAGGTGCGCGTCGTCGCGCTCGGGACGGGCCAAGCGCTCGACCTCGCGCGGCGCGGGGATGCCGACGTCGTGTTCGTCCACGCCAAGGCTGCCGAGGAGAAGTTTCTGGCGGAGGGTCATGGCGTCAAGCGGCTGCCGGTGATGTACAACGATTTCGTGCTGATCGGGCCGAAGGGCGATCCAGCGAAGATCGCCGGCGGCAAGGACATCCTCGAAGCGTTGAAGAAGATCCAGGCGGCGCATGCGCCGTTCGTATCGCGCGGCGACAAGAGCGGCACGCACATGGCCGAGCTCGAGCTTTGGAAGGCGTCGGGAGTCGACCTCGAGCAAGCGAAGGGGCCGTGGTATCGCGACACGGGCCAAGGCATGGGCCCCGCGCTCAACACCGCCGCTTCGATGAATGCCTATCTGCTCGCCGACCGCGGGACCTGGCTCGCATTCAGGAACCGCGGCGAACTCGCGATTCTCGTCGAGGGCGACCGGCGCCTGTACAACCAGTACGGCGTCATCCTGGTGAATCCGGACAAGCATCCGAGCGTCAAAAAGGATCTCGGTCAGACGTTCGTCGACTGGATCGTTTCGCCGGCCGGACAGAAGACCATCGCCGACTACAAGATCAACGGCGAGCAGCTTTTCTTCCCCAATGCGGAGCAGCCAGGCGCGTGAGGGCGCCCGCTGCGGCAAGCGCGTGCGCAAGTGAGGCGAACCAGCATTGTCGTCGAGCCGTGCGGGAGATCTCGTGGCTCCTGGGCGATAATCGGGGCGCCACGTTCCCGATCCGCTCCATGTCGAAGCCGCCGAGTCCGACTGCGAAAAGCCGCGCCGCGCGTGCCGACGCGACCGTTGCCGATCTCGTATCCCCGGCGAACCACGAATCCGGGAAGGCGAAGCCAACCGGACGTGGCCTCGACGATCAGCTCGCGAGACTGGGACTCACGCGCGACCAGGACCTCGTGCTGCATCTGCCGCTGCGCTACGAGGACCATACGCGGGTCGTCCCGCTCGCTCAGTTGAAGAGCGGCGCGGAACAGCAAGCCGAAGGCACCGTCGTCAACACCGACATTCAGTATCGGCCGCGACGACAACTCGTCTGTCTGTTGGAAGACGTGGATGCGGATCGCGGTGCGCGGGCGCAACTCGTTCTGCGCTTTTTCCACTTCTATCCGAGCCAGCAGAAGGCGCTCGCCCCTGGCCGGCGAGTACGAGTGTTCGGTGAGGTGCGCGACGGGCATTTCGGGCGCGAGATCGTGCATCCGCAATTCAAGGTGGTCGAGGCCGGTGTACCGTTGCCGGACCGACTGACACCGGTCTATCCAACCACCGCGGGGCTGGGCCAGGAGACATTGCGCAAGGTGATCGCCCGGACCCTGGCCACCGACGCCGGGCTGACGGCGGAATCGTTGCCCGGATGGCTCGTCGCACGGCGCCACCTGTGGAAATTCGACGACGCGGTCCGCTTCCTGCACACGCCGCCGCCGCGGCTGTCGCCGCTGACGCAGCGTGCGCTCGACGAGCGCACGCATCCGGCGTGGACGCGGCTCAAGTTCGACGAATTGATCGCGCAGCAGTTGTCGCTGAAGGCGCACCGCAAGGCGCGCGCAGCGCGGCGCGCCCCGGTGTTGACCGGCACAGGCGCCCTTACCGACGCGTTGCTCGCACGCGTGCCGTTCAAGCTCACCCGGGCGCAGGAACGAGTCTGGCGCGAAATCAGCCATGACCTCAAGCGGGCGACACCGATGCAGCGGTTGCTGCAGGGCGACGTGGGAAGCGGCAAGACGATCGTGGCGGCACTTGCCGCACTGCAGGCGATCGAGTCCGGGCGGCAGGTTGCGTTCATGGCACCCACCGAAATCCTCGCCGAGCAGCATTACCGGAAGCTCACTCAGTGGCTCGAAGGGCTTCCGATCGAAATCGCATGGCTGTCAGGGGGGCTGCCAGCGAAGGCGCGCAGGAAGGCGCTCGCGGCGATTGCGAGCGGCGACGCGATGCTCGCGATCGGCACGCACGCGCTGTTCGAGGACGAGGTCGAGTTGCCGCAACTCGGGCTAGCGATCGTCGACGAGCAGCATCGCTTCGGCGTTGCGCAGCGACTGAAGCTCCGCGGCAAGGCAATGGGTGAGGCGCACCAGCTGATGATGAGTGCGACCCCGATACCGCGGACGCTGGCGATGACGTTCTACGCCGACCTGGATGTTTCCGTGCTGGACGAGATGCCGCCCGGGCGTACGCCAGTCGCCACGCGGCTCGTCAACAACAAACGCCGCGCCGAGGTGATCGAGCGCGTTCGACGCGCCTGCGCGGCGGGACGGCAGGCGTATTGGGTGTGCCCGCTGATCGAGGAATCCGAGAAGCTCGAGCTGCAGACGGCCGTGGCATTACACGCTGAGCTGACGGCGGCGTTGGGCGGCCAACCACCCCGGTCGCCGCCGGGAGACCAGAATCCCGCCGACAATGCGCGCCGGGTGGGACCAGAAGGCTCTGGGGAAGTCATCGTTGACCCGGTTGCCGCCCCCAATTCTCCGGCGCCCAAGGCCCAATCGGAAAACGGCTCCGGCTTGCGCGTCGGTCTTCTCCACGGCCGGATGAAGCCCGATGCGAAGGCCACAGTGATGGCTGAATTCGTCGCGGGCAAGATTGCCGTGCTCGTGGCGACGACGGTCATCGAGGTTGGCGTCGACGTGCCGAACGCGTCGCTGATGGCGATCGAGCATGCGGAGCGTTTCGGGCTCGCGCAGTTGCACCAATTGCGGGGCCGCGTCGGGCGGGGTGCCGCGGAGAGCACCTGTTACCTTCTGTTCGAGGAGCCGCTCACCGACACGGCCAAGGCGCGGCTCAAGGTGATCTACGAAAACAACGACGGATTCGAAATCGCGCGCCAGGACCTCATCATCCGCGGGCCCGGCGAGTTCCTCGGCGCGCGGCAGTCGGGCGTCCCGTTGCTGCGTTTTGCCGATCTCGAACGCGATGTCGCGCTGATCGAGCAGGCGCGCGACGCGGCCGACGAACTCCTGCAGAAGGACCCGGTTGCGGCCGAGTTGCACTTGCAGCGGTGGCTCGGCGGCAAGCAGGAGTTCATCAAGGCGTGACGCCGAGCGAACATCCGGTACCGTACGCCCGGCCTAGATCACCGGCCTCCAAGCGCGGTTCGAGGGCAAAGCTAGCGGGCGCGCGGGCCGGCATCCTTGATCTCGATCAGGCGCGGATGGGGATACTTCCCGATCCTTGGCCTTACGCGAAGCGCGACGTAGGCCGCCGCGGTCGTCGAAATCGGGCGTCGACGCAGGAATAGAGTCGAGCGTGACCTTGTTTGTCGGGTGTCGGCGCCTGCGGCCCGAAAGGTAATGCGCTTGTAGCCTTTCGTCGACAGTCGCACTTGCCGCAACCACGATTGCGGCACGTTGCGTCGAGATCATCGCTCGACCGTCCGAGCCGCCAATTCGCAACTCACCATCGCGCGAAGGAGGATCAGTTCATGAAGACGCCAGTCGTCGTTGGTCTGTTCTTGGGTATCGTCGGTGCTCATTCGGTTGCCTGGGCGGCGGAGCTGTTCCAGGCCCGGCTGACCGGCGACCAGGAGGTTCCCCCCGTCGCAACCGATACGACAGGGCGCTTCGAGATCCTGTTCGACAAGTCCGCCAGCTCGGGCGAGTACACGCTGCGCGTGGAGAGTGGAGTGCGGCTCCAGCAAGCGCACTTTCACTGCGGCCCGGCGGGGGTCAATGGGCCCGTGATCGTGTTTCTCGCGGGCAACCATACGCCGGGCTGGGACGTCGACGGCAAGTGGGTGGACAACGCGACGATCACCGACGCGAACGTTGTCAATCCCGCCTGCGGCACCGACCTCGCGACGATCATCGCGCAGGCGCGCCTGGGCAACGTCTACGTCAATGTGCACTCGGTGGCCCACCCCAGTGGGGTGGCACGGGGACAACTGCTGCCGGCCGATTGACCCCAATCCCGGGAATCTTCCGTGGTGTGCCGACGCTCGCCATGCGCCGGTATCGACGAATGCGTCCTGCCCCGCCCGGTCGAGAACTGCGGTGGGTGCCCGGGCACGGCCGTGTTGCCGCGCGCCAACGCGTTTCCTGACCGAAATCAATATCTTGCGGTAACGAGGCGCTCCGAGTAGGCTAAAATGCTCGGCCAAGCGCCCGTTACCGCCCATGTCCCTCTACGCCCTCGGCTTGAACCACGCGACCGCGCCCGTCGATGTGCGGGAGCAGGTCGCGTTTGCGCCCGACGCGCTCGGCCACGCGTTGCGCGACCTGCTCGCACGCCCGAAGGTGAAGGAAGCGGCGATCCTGTCGACCTGCAACCGGACCGAGGTCTATATCCACGGTTCCGAGCCGCAGCCCGTGGTCCAGTGGCTCGAGGATTTTCATCGCGTCCCAAAGGCTTCGCTGTCGCCGTACCTCTACACGCTGCCGCGCGCCCAAGCGGTGACCCACGCCTTCCGTGTGGCCAGCGGACTCGATTCGATGGTGCTGGGCGAACCGCAGATCCTGGGCCAGATGAAGCAGGCCGTGCGGCACGCCGAATCGGCGGGCACGCTCGGCCTCGTGTTGAACCGCCTCTTCCAGCGCACATTTGCGGTCGCGAAGGATGTGCGCACGCATACGGACATCGGCAGCGCGTCGATCTCGATGGCGGCGGCCGCCGTCAGGCTCGCCGAGCGCATCTTCCCCTCGATTTCCGAGCAGCGGCTGCTCCTGATCGGCGCGGGAGAGATGATCGAGCTCACCGCGACGCACTTCGCGGCGCGGAAGCCCCGGTCGGTGACGATCGCCAACCGAACGATGGAGCGGGGCAAGCAATTGGCCGAACGCTTCGGCGCCGAGGCGATCACGTTGAACGAGATGCCGGACCGGCTGCCCGCCTTCGATATCATCGTCACCTGCACGGCGAGCACGCTGCCGATCCTCGGCAAGGGGCTCCTCGAGCGCGTGGTGAAGGCGCGACGGCACGCACCGATCTTCATCGTCGATCTTGCGGTGCCGCGCGACGTCGAACCGGAAGCGTGCGAGCTCGACGACGTGTTCCTGTACAGCGTCGACGACCTCGCGAACATCGTCAAGGACAACCTGCAGGTCCGCAAGGAAGCGGTGGTCCAGGCCGAACAGATGATCGCGACGCAGGCCGAGAGCTTCCTGCGCTGGCTCGAAGGTCGTGTCGTGGTGCCTACGATCACCGCGCTGCACGGGCATCACGACCAGCTGCGCGCGGCCGAGCTCGAGCGCGCGCGCAAGCTCCTCGCAGGCGGGACGCCTCCCGAGCAGGTGCTGGAGCTGCTCGCGCGCGGCCTCACCAACAAGTTCCTGCACGCGCCGACGCAGGCGCTCAATCAGGCCGGCGACGCGGAGCGCGCGGAGCTGGTCGCGATGTTCGAGCGCATCTACCGGATCCCCGACGTCGACGGGCATTAGCGCTGCTCGGTGCCCCCGTGCATCCAGTTCCGGCCGGGTCTTTCGACCCTGCCTGAAAGCTCGTCCACGGCCCCCGCTTTCGCGCAGGATCGGCTGCAGGGCCCCGGCGTCAGCCGGAAGCCAACAAGGGTTCCCTGATGAAGTCTTCGCTCCACAACAAGCTCGAAGCGCTCGCTCGCCGGTTGATCGAGCTCGACGTCACACTGTCGTCGGCTGATTCGGTCCGAGACATGGACCGTTACCGCGCGCTTACGAAGGAGCGCGCGGGCATCGAGCCGGTCGTCGCGCGCTTCCGCGAATATCTCGCGGCAATTGGCGATGTCGCCGCTGCGGACGAGATGGCCCATGATCCGGCCATGAAAGCCTTTGCCGACGAGGAGCGGGTCGCCGCGACCGCGAGGATCCGCACGCTCGAAGCGGACCTGCAACGGATGTTGCTGCCGGCCGACCCGAACGACGAGCGCAATGTGTTCGTCGAAATCCGCGCCGGAACCGGCGGCGACGAATCCGCGCTCTTCGCGGGCGCGCTGTTCCGGATGTACACGCGTTTTGCCGAGCGCAACCGCTGGCAGGTGGAGATCGTGTCCGCATCGCCGTCCGAGCTTGGCGGGTACAAGGAAATGATCGTGCGCATCGTCGGCCAGGGTGCGTATTCGAAACTCAAGTTCGAGTCCGGCGGCCATCGTGTCCAGCGCGTCCCGGAAACCGAGGCGCAGGGTCGCATCCACACCTCCGCGTGCACCGTCGCGGTGATCCCCGAAGCCGACCCGATTGCCGACATCACGATCAGCCCGGCGGACATCCGCATCGATACCTTCCGCGCGTCGGGAGCGGGCGGACAGCACGTCAACAAGACGGATTCGGCGGTCCGGATCACCCATCTGCCGTCGGGCCTCGTCGTCGAATGCCAGGATGACCGCTCGCAGCACCGCAACCGCGCGCAGGCGATGGCGGTGCTCGCGTCACGGCTGCTCGATCGCGAGCGTCAGGAACGGCAGCAAAAGGAGGCGTCGATGCGCAAGAGCCTCGTCGGCAGCGGCGATCGCAGCGAGCGCATCCGCACGTACAACTTTCCGCAGGGCCGCGTCACCGACCACCGGATCAACCTGACGCTCTACCGGATCGACGCGATCATGGATGGCGATCTCGACGAACTGACGACCGCGCTGGCGCAGGAGCATCAGGCCGAGCAGTTGGCGGCGCTTGCTGGGGAGGAAGCTTGACCCACCCGGCGGGAGGTGCCGCCGTCCCTGCAATCGACACGATGGCGATCACGATCCGTCGGGTGCTTGCCGCGAGCGACCTCGCTCCGCTCGACGCCCAGGTGCTGCTCGCGCACGTCATGGGCAGGGATCGCACATGGGTCGCGGCGCACGCCGACGACATGCTCGGCAGCGAGTTCGCCGAAACCTTCGCCGCGCTCGCGGCACGGCGCCGGACCGGTGAACCCGTCGCCTACCTTACCGGCGTCCGTGAGTTCTGGGGGATGCCGCTCCAAGTTTCGCCGGCCGTGCTGATACCGCGACCCGAGACCGAAACACTGGTCGAGTTGGCACTCGTACGGCTGCCGAATGATCGCGAGGCAAGTGTTCTCGATCTGGGAACCGGTTCCGGCGCGGTTGCGCTGGCCATCGCCCGCGAACGACCGCGTGCCCGGGTGCTCGCGACCGACGTCTCGTCTGCGGCGCTCGCGATCGCCCGCGACAACGCGCAACGCCTCGGTCTCGCAAACATCGAGTTCGCGCAGTCGGATTGGTACGAGAACGTGGCCGCGGTATGGCCAGGGACGCGTTTCGACCTGATTGCGAGCAATCCGCCATACATCGCGCCGGGTGACCCGCACCTCGCGCAGGGCGATGTACGCTTCGAACCTCCCGTGGCGTTGTCTCCCGGCGGCGATGGTCTGGCCGCAATTCGGGCCGCGCATCGTCGCCGGCGCGCAACAGCACCTCGTGGCGGGCGGCTCGCTCGCCCTCGAACATGGCTACGACCAGGCGGCGGCGCTGTGCGCGCTGCTGGCGGCGGCCGGGTGGTCGGACATTGCACTTGCCCGCGATCTTGCGGGCATCGAGCGAGCCATCGCGGCGCGCACGCCGCGTTAACGCGCCCTCGGGCGTGCGATCGGGACAACTGCCTCGCTGACGCGCAAGATCAGGGACGGGTCCGAGCAGCCGCCACCGGCGCTGGGACGCCCAGTTTTTCGGCCCACGGCGCGAGCGTCGGCATGATCGCCGGATAGAGTGCGACACCGGCAAGGCGCTGCTCGCGCAGCCGGCGCATCCCGGCCTCGCCGGGCACGCGCACGCGCTCGACGCCGGGTCGCGGCTTTGACGCATGACTCGCAGCAACGAGATGATCCATCTGCCGCTTGAAAGCCGCGAGTCCGCCGAAGGCCTCGGGATCGATCACTTGGACGAAGACGGTGCCGCCCCAGCCCTCGGGCGGATCGGCACGGCCGAACCCGGAAAGCCCGGCGGTTAGCGCCTCGATCAGAAGAGCGAGCCCGAATCCCTTGTATCCGGCGTCGAGTCCGCCGAGCGGCAGCAACGCGCCTTTGGGCTCACCGAAGAGAGCGCCCGGGTCGTCGGTCGCGTTTCCGTCGCGATCGATGAGCCACGGCCCGGGCAGCTTTCGACCGGCGTTCAACTCCTGCCGGGCAAAGCCCATGCTGGTGATGGAACTCGAGATGTCCACCAGGATCGGGTCGCCCGACGTGGGCAGCCCGGCGGCGATCGGATTGGGCGTCACGATCGGCGTGAGTCCGCCGTGCGGCACGACGGCCGCGACGACCGGGTCCGAACTCTGCACGATCCCGATCAAGCCGCGCTCGGTCGCGCGGAGCAGATACGCCGCGAGACAGGCAATGTGGTGTGAGCGCCGGATGACGACGGTGCCGGTGCCGCAGGTGGCGGCCATCGCCGCCGCCGTGTCGAGGGCGCGAAGCGTCAGCCACGGCCCGGGCAATCGCCGGCCGTCCCACGCCTGCGCCGCGGGGCGCTGATTGACGACCAGCGGCTCACCGGCTTTCGTCATCCCGCCCTTTTCGATCTCGACGAGATACGGGGCGAGCAACGCGAGTCCATGCGTCGTGTGTCCGAGCAGGTCGCCCGTCACAAGCACGTCGGCGATGTCGCGTGCCATGTTGCCGTCCAAACCGGCTCGTGCAAGGAGCGATGTCGCAAACGCGACGAGCGCGTCGGAGGCGTATCGCACATTGGTCATCGGATGGAAGGTCCGGTTGGTAGGATGCGAACGGACCGCGCCGGTTCCAAGGGTTGTCATTCTACGTCGCGCGATGGCGATTGACGCCATGGCGCGATTCCCAGACGATGCGGTCTGCCGCTTTTCGCGCGGCCCGAGCGGCGCGTGCCGCAGCCCCGCCATGACCCCCGCCTCGCCGTGCTCCCCTCGTCACTGACGGTCAGCGTCGTCACCTACCGGCCCGATCGCGTGCTGCTCGAGCGCTGTCTGCGCAAGCTCGCGCTCGCCATCGGCGCCGCGCGCGAGGATCGTGTGGTGCAAAGCGTCGCGCTGGCGCTGATCGACAACAGCGAGGACCGCAAGGTCGCGGACGAGGTGATCCGGCTGGGACAGTCGCGCTTCGCGGATTCCGGCGTGCAGGTCACCTACCTGCACGGCCATGCGAATATCGGCTACGGCACGGCGCACAATCTGATGCTGCACGGCACGGGCGCCGACTACCAGCTGGTACTGAACCCGGATGTCGAGCTCGCGAGCGACGCGCTGGCCAATGCGATTCGCTGGCTCGACGTGCATCCGGACGTGGGCGTCGCCGCGCCGGCCGTGACCCGGCCCGACGGCACTCCTGATTACCTGTGCAAGCGCTACCCCGCGATTCTCGACCTGTTCCTGCGCGGCTTTGCGCCGCGGTTCGTCCGGCGGATGTTCCGGCGGCGGCTCGAGCACTATGAGCTCCGTGACTGGATCGACTCCGCGAGCGAGCGGCCGGTATTGGGCATCCCGGTCATGTCGGGGTGTTGTGTGCTGGCGCGACGCAAGGCGATCGACGCCACCGGCGGCTTCGACCCGAAGTTCTTTCTGTATTTCGAGGATTTCGACTGGAGTGTGCGGCTCAACAAGGTCTGCGGGACCGCCTATCTGCCGTCGTTCCGCGCGATTCATCACGGTGGCGGCGCCGCGCGCAAAGGGATGAAGCACATCGCCTGGTTCGTGAAAAGCGGTGTGCGCTTCTACAACAAGCACGGCTGGCGCTGGTTCTGACGAAAGATCGGGCATGAACACGGGCCTCGTGGTCGTCACTGGCGCCGATGGCTTCATCGGCCGCGCGTTGTGCGCGCATTTCCGGGCGACCGGCCGGCCCTGGCGCGAAGTTGTGCGGCGTGCGCACCACGCGGCATCGACGAACGAGCGTGTCGTTGCCGATCTGGGAACGGCGCCTCAGGCCGACCTCGATGCCGCGCTGGCGGGCGCCGTGGCGGTCGTCCATCTCGCCGGTCGTGCGCACGTGCTCGACGAGAGTGCACCGGACCCCGTTGCACCGTATCGTCACGCCAACGTCATCGCGACAATGCGCGTGGCGCATGCCGCCGTACGTGCGGGCCTCGAGCGCTTTGTGTATGCGAGCACGGTAAAGGTGGTCGGCGAAACAAGCACTCCCGGTCGTCCGTTGCGGCCCGAAGACCCGTGCGCGCCGCAGGATGACTATGCGCGGAGCAAGCTCGCCGCGGAGCGCGAGCTCATCGCCATCTGCGACGGCACCGGCCTCACACCGCTGATCCTTCGCCTGCCGCTCGTGTACGGCCCCGGCGTCAAGGGAAATTTCCTCGCACTTTTCGACGCGGTCGCCGGTGGCGGCACGCTGCCGCTGGGAGCGATCCGCAGTCGGCGCAGCATCCTCTACGTCGGCAACCTGGTCGAAGCGATCTCGACCGCGCTCGATGTCTCACCTCCACCCTCCGGCACGCACTTTGTCGCCGACACCGACAGTATCACCGTGCCCGACCTGGCGCGAGCCATCGGTGTCGCTCTGGACGAGCCGGTAAGAATGTGGGCCGTCCCGGTCTTTGCGCTAAGGCTCGGCGCACGTCTCGTCGGCAAGCACGCCGCAGTCGAGCGCCTCACGCGCACGCTGGAGGTGGACGCCGCATCGTTCACCACCGCGAGCGGCTGGCATCCTCGACATGCGTTGGAAGTAGGTCTCGCAGCAACGGCGAAGTGGTGGCGCCTGCGGCACGCGATCTAGGCAATGGGGGAGTCGGCGGGCGCGACGCGGAATTTTCTGTACTCTTGCCGCGTCAGCCCAGCGCGTCGGTAGCGCCGTTCAGGCTGCTGAAACGGTAGGGAATTTCCCGGGTGTCGGCCGGCAGGCGCCAGTGGTCCGGGTCTTCATAGGTGTAGGCCCGGTCCACCATGTTGATCAGAACGGCCGGTTCGTGGCCGATGTTGTGGACGCCGTGCCAGACGCCCGGCGGCACCACGATCAGGGTCGGTCTCGCGAGCCCGCAACGGAACTCGTTTACGAGCCGATGGGTGGGCGAGTCCTGCCGGCCGTCGTAGAGGACGATCAGCAAGCTGCCGCTGATGGCGAACAGGCGATCCATGCTGATGCCATGCGCGTGCCAGGCCGACAAGCCACCTGGATGGATCGTGACCTGGAATACCTGATCGATCGCCTGGTCCTTGTCCAGCCAGTCGCGTCGGTACATCTCCGTGAGATGGCCGTTGCCCTTGATGACGTTGCGGCTCTCCCGGACCTGGACGCCTTCGATCAATGGCCGGTTGGTCGGTTGCCAGTCTCGGGTAATGCTCTGGGAGTCCTTGCGACAGCCCGGCAGTTGCCATGCCTGTTTCATGCCTGGTCCTGTTCGTGATCGCGGGTTACGCCACGCTGCGCCCGGCCGCGACACCCTGGCGCTGGTTGAGTTGCTGCTGAAGCTGCTGCGCATACTGGCTCAGGCGCACCGCCTCTTCGCGATGCGCGCGGATGGTCGCCTTCAGGACATCCCGTTCGAACGCTGCCCTGCCCGCGTCGGACGCCAGACGTTGCCACCACGTCTGCAATTCCGCCAGCCGTTGTTCGCCCGACCAATCCTTGCGCGGCGGCGACGGAAAAGTCGCCGCGGTCGGCGCCAGACCGCTCGTTCCCCGCAGGCCTTCGTTGCCGAAAAACTTGCGGAACATGTGCAGGTCGGTCCACAAATTGTCCGGCGTGGTGGCCCAGCCCTCCGGCAAACGATTGTATGCGTCCAAACTGTGCGCAAAGCAGGAAAACGGAATTCGGTTGTCTTTGACCGCGCACATCATCCATCGGTAACCTGCAAAGCCGAGATCGATGGGGAAAACCCGATAACTGCCGTCCGGGAGGACGTGCAACGGGAGCGAATGCGCGTAGTCCGCCGATTGGAGCAAATCCCACATCTGTTCGAGGTGGTCCGGCAGCCAGATGTCGCGGTCGGCGAGATAGCACACGATCCCGTCCGCCGCGCTGCGCAGAACCTCATGCCGGTACGGTTCGCCACGCCGGACATGCTTGGGGTGGTCGACGAAACGAAAGCGCTCATCCTCGGCGACGAGCTCACGCAACGCCGGCTTGAGCGACTCCGGCACGCCGTCGCCGATAACAAAGGCGTCGAATTCGTGCAGCGTCTGGTATTTGAGACTTGCGAGCGGGTAGCGGAGGGTCAGGCCATGATCATGCGTGGGAATGATGATCGTGGCATGGCGAGGGACTCGGGGCATCTCAAGCTCCAGTCTGGCGAGGATACCAAATCCGACCGCACGACGTATCGAGCGGGGCAGCTTAGCACCTGTCAACGCAAACCGCTTCGAGGGGAGTCCGGATTGTTGGGAAGCGCCGCGGGGTAGCCGTCCGCGCAGCATCCGCGGTCCGGGAGCGCTGCGAGGATAAAATAGCCCGACCCCAACACACCAATTCGAGGTACCGCGATGAGTGCTCGACCGTCCGGCCGGCGCGCCGAGGAATTGCGCCGGCTGCGCATCACGCGCCACTACACCCGGCATGCCGAGGGCTCGGTGCTGATCGAGGCCGGCGACACGATCGTCCTGTGCACGGCCAGTGTCGAGGAGAGCGTGCCCGCGTTCCTCAAGGGCGAGGCGCAGGGCTGGCTTACCGCGGAATACGGGATGCTGCCGCGCGCGACCAATACGCGGACACGGCGCGAAGCGGCCGAAGGCAAGCAATCCGGGCGCACGCAGGAGATCCAGCGGCTGATCGGGCGCTCGGTGCGCGCGGTCACCGACCTCGCAGCGCTCGGCGAGCGGACCATCCGCGTCGATTGCGATGTCCTGCAGGCCGACGGCGGCACGCGCTGTGCGTCGATCACCGGGGCGTATGTCGCGCTCGCGGATGCCGTCGCCTGGTGCAAGGCGCAAGGGCTCATCGCCGGGGAGCCGCTCACCGATTTCGTGGCAGCGGTGTCGGTGGGCGTCGTCGACGGTGTGCCCGTGCTCGACCTCGATTACGCGGAGGACTCCGCCTGCGACACCGACATGAATGTCGTAATGACCGGCGCGGGCGGCTTCGTCGAAGTGCAAGGCACGGCGGAGGGTGCGCCGTTCACGCGCGACGAGATGGACCGGCTGGTCGAGCTTGCCGGGCGCGGCATACGCGAGTTGATCGCGGCGCAGAAGGCGGCGCTTCAGGGGGACGTCGGGGTGCGCGTTTGACGTGGCGCGTCGATCCGAAATGACCGCGCTGCGGCGTCTCGTCCTGGCGTCGAACAACGCCGGCAAGCTGCGCGAATTCCGGCGCCTCCTCGCTCCGCTTGCGATCGAGGTCATCGCGCAGGCGGAGCTCGGCATCCCGGAAGGCGACGAACCGCACGTCACGTTCATCGAAAACGCGCTGGCCAAGGCGCGACATGCGAGCGCGCTGCGCGAAGCTGCCAGCGCTCGCGGACGACTCGGGCCTGTGTGTCCGCGCGCTCGGCGGCGCTCCGGGAGTCCAGAGCGCGCGGTACGCGGGCGATCCCCGGTCGGACGCGCGCAACAACGCGAAGCTGATCGCCGAGCTGGCCGGAATCGCCGACCGGCACGCGCATTACGTCTGTGTCCTGGCGCTCTTGCGGCGGGCCGACGATCCCGAGCCCATCGTCGTCGAAGGAAAGTGGAAGGGCAGCGTCATCGACACGCCCCGCGGTGCCGGCGGCTTCGGGTACGATCCGCACTTTCTCGACGAAGCGACCGGTCTGACCGGAGCCGAGCTTCCACTGCAGACGAAGAACGAGCTGTCGCATCGCGGGAAGGCGATCCGCGCGCTGATCGCGCGGCTGAACGAGGGTACGCAATGACCACACGCGCGGTCGAAATCCTCGATGCCAGGCATCCCGGCCGGCCGAGCTTCACGACGCTGCCCCCGCTCGCGCTGTACGTCCACATTCCCTGGTGCCTGAAGAAGTGCCCCTACTGCGATTTCAACTCGCACGAGGCGCGGGAGGTGGTGCCCGAGGATGCGTACATCGACGCGCTCTTCGCCGACCTCGAATTCGCGTTGCCGTCGATCTGGGGGCGCAAGATCGTCAGCGTCTTCATCGGCGGCGGCACGCCGAGCCTCTTCTCGGCGGCGGCGATCGACCGGCTGCTGGCCGGGATCCGTGCGCGGGTGCCCTTGCTCCCGGATGCCGAGATCACGCTGGAGGCGAATCCCGGCACGTTCGAGCGCGCGAAGTTCGCGGATTTTCGCGGCGCCGGCGTCAATCGCCTGTCGCTCGGTATCCAGAGTTTCGATCCGCGCTCGTTGCGCTCGCTCGGCCGTGTGCACGATGCCGACGAGGCGCGGCGTGCGGCCGAGGCCGCGCTGACGATCTTCGGCAACGTCAATTTCGACCTGATGTACGCGCTGCCGCAACAGACGGTGGAGGAAGCCGAAGCCGACGTCGCCGCCGCGCTGGCGTTCGCGCCGCCGCATCTGTCCTTCTACCAGTTGACGCTCGAGCCCAACACGCTGTTCCATCGCTACCCGCCGCCCTTGCCGGACGAGGAATCGGCCGCGGATATCGAGGACGTGGTCCACGCGCGTCTCGCTGCGGCCGGCTATCGGCATTACGAGACCTCGGCCTACTCGCACCCGGGCCGCGAATGCCGGCACAATCTGAATTACTGGCAATTCGGCGACTACCTCGGGATCGGCGCAGGCGCGCACTCGAAGCTGTCGTTTCCCGACCGGATCGTTCGGCAGGTGCGCTACAAGCAGCCGAAGCAATACCTGGAACAGGTCGGCAGCGGTACCCCGCTCATCGAGGATGCAATCGTGGCGCGCGACGATGTCGGCTTCGAGTTCATGCTGAACGCGCTCCGGCTGTCCGATGGCGTTCCCGCTGCGCTGTTCGTTGAGCGCACCGGCTTTCCGCTCGCGCTCGTGCGGCGCGAGCGGGCGCAAGCCGAAGCACGGGGGCTCCTCGAGCACGATCCGACGATGATCAGGCCCACTCAACTGGGACGACGGTTCCTGAACGACCTGCAGGCGCTGTTCCTGCGCGAATCGGCGGCGGTCGAATGACGCGCTGGCCGCATCACCCGGGCACGCTTTCGCGTGGCGATCTCGAGCGCAATCGGATGCGCGAGATCTATGCCGAAGGCGAACGGTCCCGGGCGCGCGCTCACCGACGAGGAGCTTTCCGAATCACTCACCACTACGCTCGCCGCGAAGCCGAAAGGCGCCGGCTGGTGGGTGTTCGCGTACGGATCGCTGTTGTGGAATCCGCTGTTTCCGGTCGCGGAAATGCGGCCTGCGACCCTGACCGGACTCCATCGGCGGTTCTGCCTTTGGTCGCTGGCGTCGCGCGGCACCCGGGAGCAGCCGGGGCTCGTGCTCGGGCTCGAGCCCGGCGGCGCGTGCCGGGGCGTCGCGATGCGGTTGCCGGCGCCGCTCGCGCTGGACGAGCTGCACTTGCTGTGGCGGCGCGAAATGGTCGTGGCTTCGTATCGGCCGACCTGGGTGAGGCTCGATGCCGACGGGCGCGAGCTTGTGGCGCTGACCTTCGTCGTCCGGCACGATCACCCGCAGTACGCGGGAAAGCTCTCCCTGGCGAAGCAGGTCGAAGTCCTCGACTGCGCCTGTGGCGCCTTCGGCTCCTCGCTCGACTATCTGGAGCGCACGCGCGTCGCGCTCGTCTCGCACGGCATCGTGGATCCGTATCTGGAGCGCCTCGCCGCCAGCCTCGCGGCCCGAAGGGAAGTAGGGCCAAGGTGAGTTATCCGGCGATGCAAATCGCCAGACCCCTTACTGCAATTCCCCTAGATCGCGACGTGCCGCCCGCCGTCGACGTTGATCGTCTCGCCGGTCACATAGGTGGCGTCGGCGAGCAGGAAGTGCACGGCCTTGGCGATGTCGTCGGGCGTGCCCTCGCGCTTGAGCAGCGTGTGCGAGATGATCCGCTGCCGCGACAGCTCGTCGAACGCCGCATCGTCGGGCCAGAGGATCGGGCCGGGGGCCACCGCATTGACGCGCACTTCCGGCGCCAGCTCGCGCGCGAGCGAGCGCGTCAGCCCGATGAGCCCGGCCTTCGCGAGCGAGTAGACGACGAAGTTCTTGAGCGGCCGGTCGGCGTGGATGTCGGCGATGTTGACGATCGCCCCCTGGGCCTTTTTCAACGCCGGGGCCGCCGCCTGGGCGAGGAACAGCGGCGCGCGCAGATTGGTCCCGATCAGATCGTCCCAGGCCTCGGACGTGATCGCGCCGACCGGCGTCTGGTAGAACGATGACGCGTTGTTGACGAGCGCATCGAGGCGCCCGAAGCGCTGGATGGTCTGCTCGACGATCGCCGGCAGCTTGTTGAGGTCGAGGAGATCCGCCTGGATCAGCGCAACGGAGTCGGCGCGAACGTGATTGAGCTCGGCCTGCAGCAGGCGCGCCTCGCCGGCCGATACCCGGTAGTGCAGCATCAGGCTCGCGCCGGCTCCGTGCAACCGGCGGCAGATCGAGGCGCCGACGCGCTTGGCGCCGCCGGTGATCAGTACGATCCTGCCCTGCACGCCGCGCTCCCGGATTCCGCGATAGACTTGGCCGGAATCTAGCACATCGATCGCCGCGCCGCACCGGGCCGTTGGCCCACGCGGCGCGCGTTCCACTGTCCGTGCCCGACCTGCCCGTTCCCGACGCCTCAGCGCGCGCGCACAGTGATCTTGTCGTGGCGCACATCCGCACCGCGATCGACGCAGCCGGCGGCTTCCTGCCGTTCGACCGATACATGGACCTCGCGTTGTACGCGCCGGGTCTCGGGTACTACGTGGCGGGGACCAGGAAGCTCGGTGCGGCCGGCGATTTCGTGACGGCGCCAGAGCTCACACCCCTGTTCGCGACCGCGCTCGCGACGCAGGTCGCGGCGATCCTTGCCGTCACCCGCCGGCGCGAGATCGTCGAGTTGGGAGGCGGCAGCGGCCGGCTCGCGGCCGACCTGCTGCACGCGCTGGCGGTGCGCGAAGCGCTGCCGTCGCGTTATGCGTTCCTCGAAGTGAGTCCCGAATTGCGCGAGCGACAGCGCTCGACACTTGCGCGCGACCGCCATGCCGTATCTTTCGCTTGTCGACTGGCTCGACGCGCTTCCCGAGGCAATCGACGGCGCGGTGGTCGCGAACGAAGTGCTCGATGCGCTGCCGGTGCAAATTGTGGTTCGACGCAGTGGCAGGTGGCTCGAGCGCGGCGTTGCCTGGGACCATTCCGGCGGGAAGCTTCGCCTGGGCCGAGCGTCCGGCCGACCGCCCGTTGGCTGCGCTCGCGGCGGCACGCTTCCCTGCCATCGACGACTACTCGAGCGAGATCAACCTGCGGGCCGAGGCGCTCGTCGAGGATGTTGCAAGAAGGCTGGTGGCGGGTGCGGCGCTGTTCGTCGACTACGGATTTCCGGCCGCCGAGTATTACCATCCGCAACGCAGCCGGGGAACGTTGATGTGTCATTACCGTCATCGTGCGCACGACGACCCGTTCGCATGGCCGGGTCTCACCGACATCACCGCGCACGTCGATTTCACCGCGATGGCCGCAGCGGGCGAACGCGGCGGACTCGAGGTTGCGGGGTACACCGCGCAGGCGCCGTTCCTCGTCGGCTGTGGAATTCTGGATGCCCTGGCCGCGACCGGTGCGACCGAATTCGCTTGCGTACATCAAGGCCGCGGCGCCCGTGCAGAAGCTTCTCGCGCCCGCGGAAATGGGAGAACTCTTCAAGGTGCTGGCGCTGGCGCGATCGCCGGCGATCGCCTGGCCCGGATTCGGATTCGCCGATCGTCGCCACCGGCTATGACCAACGCAGCGAAAGGAATCGCTCATGGACACACCGATCGCCACCAACAGCCTCATCATGGGCTCGCTGCCGGCGCGCCACGCGCGATACCGGCCGCACCATACGGCCGTCATCGTCGCCGCGCGTGAACGAGGCGAGCGTGAGATCCGCCTCACGTGGCACGAGTTCGACCGCTACGTGAACCGCTGGGCCAACGCGCTGGCTTCCCTCGGCACGCGGCGCGGCGACCGCGTCGCGACGGTGCTCGCGAACTCGCTGGAATTGCTCGCGACGTATTGGGCGTGCGCGAAGATCGGCGCCGCCGCGGTCCCGCTGTCGCCGATGCTCACGGCGAGCGGATTGGCGTCGTTGCTGGGGGACGCGGCCCCCCGGGTCATCGTCGGATCGAGCGATCAGTTGGCGATGCTCGACGACGTGCGCCGCAAAGCAACCGGCGATCCCGCGCCCGCGTGGGTGCTGATCGACGCCGCGGCCGACGACGAAGCGAACGGCTATCGCGCGTTCGGCCCGCTCACGGCCGCGGCGAGCGATGCGGACCCCGGGGTCGAGGTTTCGGCCGGCGATCTCTGGACGCTGATGTACACCTCGGGCACGACGGGGCTGCCGAAAGGCATCCAGCACACGCATTTCATCCGCGCCATGTACTCGGCGATGGCGAGCGTCTGGCGGATGGCGCCGGAGTCGGTCGTGCTGCACTCGGGGGCCATCGTGTTCAATGGCGCGATGACGACGATGCTGCCCGCGTTCATGCTCGGCGCGACGTACGTGCTGCACCGGGCCTTCGATGCCGAAGCGTTCATCGCGACGGTGGAACGCGAGCGCGTGACGCACACCATGCTCGTTCCCTCGCAGATCATCGCCGTGCTGAACGCGAAAGCGCTTCGATCCGGCACGGCTTACCTCGCTCGAGATGGTGCTCTCGCTCGGCGCGCCGCTGCACGAGGAATACAAGGACCGCTTGAACCGCCTGTTGCCGCGACGGTTCTACGAGCTCTACGGACTGACCGAGGGGTTCATCACGGTGCTCGACCGCGACGATGCCGAACGCAAGACGGGCAGCGTGGGGGTGCCGCCGCCGTTCTACGCCATGCGCATCGTCGACGAGGATGGCCGTGACCTGCCGGTCGGCAAGATCGGCGAGATCGTGGGCCGCGGGCCGATCACCATGCCGGGCTATTACAACCGGCCCGAGCAGACGGCGCAGGCGCTGCGCGACGGCTGGCTCTTCACCGGCGACCTGGGGTATGTCGACGAGGATGGATTCCTGCACCTCGTCGACCGCAAGAAGGACATGATCGACAGCGGCGGCGTCAAGGTCTATCCGAAGGACATCGAGGAGATCGCCGCCCACCACCCGGCGGTCCTCGAGGTCGCGGTGTTCGGCATTCCGCACGACAAGTGGGGCGAGACGCCGGTGGCGGCGGTCGTGCTGCGGCAGCGGGACAGCGTCAGCGCGGACGAGTTGCGCGACTGGATCAATTCGCGCGTGGCGGCGAAATACCAGCGGCTCGATCGGGTCATCGTGCTGGACGATTTTCCACGCAATGCTGCCGGCAAGACGCTCAAGCGCGATTTGCGGGCGCCATTCTGGGACCGGCACGAACGCAAGATCTGAGACAACCAGCCGCTTCACCCGCGATCCATGTCCCACCGCCTCTGCGTCGCCCCGATGATGGCCTGGACGGATCGGCATTGCCGGTACTTCCTGCGCCTCATCTCGCGCCGCGTGCGGCTGTACACCGAAATGATCACGGCACCGGCGCTCGCGCACGGCGACGTCCCCTATCATCTCGACTTCGATCCGGCGGAGCATCCGGTCGCCCTGCAGCTAGGCGGAAGCGATCCGGCCGAGCTCGCGCACGCCGCGCGGCTCGGCGCACGCTGGGGCTACGACGAGATCAACCTCAACTGCGGTTGCCCGTCGGAGCGGGTGCAGACCGGAAGCTTCGGCGCCTGCCTGATGGCCGAGCCTGCGCTGGTCGCCGATTGCGTGAAGGCCATGCGCGATGCGGTCGCCATCCCCGTCACCGTCAAGCATCGGATCGGACTCGACGCAAGCGAGGACTATGACTTCGTGCGCGACTTCGTCGGCACCGTCGCCGCGGCCGGTTGCGAGGTGTTCATCGTCCATGCGCGCAACGCGGTGCTCAAGGGGCTTTCGCCGAAGGAGAACCGCGAGATCCCGCCGTTGCGCTACGACGTGGTGCACCGGCTCAAGCGCGACTTCCCGGCGCTCTCGTTCGTGCTCAACGGAGGGCTTGACGACTGGGACGGGATCGAGCGCGAACTCGCGCGCGTGGACGGCGTGATGCTTGGGCGCGTCGCGTATCACGATCCGTACTTTCTCGCACAGGCGGACTGGCGGGCCTTCGGCGAGGATGCGCCGGCTCGATCGCGCGCCGAGGTGCTGCGCGCGCTGGTTCCCTACACGGCGGCACAGCTCGCGCGCGGCGTGCCGCTGCGCGCAATCGCGCGGCACGTGCTCGGCCTGTTTCACGGACGCTCGGGCGGCCGGCGGTTCCGGCGGATCCTCTCGGATTCCGAGCGCCTGAAGACCGCGGGGCCGGAGCTATTCCTCGACGCGCTGGAGGCGGTGGAGCCGACGGCGACGGTTGCCCGGGCGAGCTAGCGCCGCGCGGGACGGTCGTTCGCCACCGCGTCGATCATCGTTTCGGCATGTCGTCGGCGATGTACGCGCGGACGATGCTTTCGAAATCGACGTCCGCGCGCATCCCGAGCCCAATGCCGCGCTTCGGCGCGAAATTCGAGGGCCAGGTCGAGACGATTCGATCGATTACGGGATCGAATTGCCAACGCACACGATCGGCGACGGCATCACCAGCGACACGGCGCAGCGCCGCGACCATGTCGCCGACGGCGACCGAAATGCCCGGCACGTTGACCGAACGTGTATGCGCGAACGCATCGGCCGGCGCATCGTGGCCGATCAGGATGTTGGCGACGACGGCGCGCGGCGAGATCACCCACATCCGCGTTGCCGGCGCGACGGGGGAGATCGCCTCGAGCCCGGCGAGCGGCTCGCGAATGATTCCGCTCGCGAACGACGATGCAGCCTGGTTCGGCTTGCCCGGGCGCACCGTCACCGTCGGCAGCCGGAGCGACCGGCCGTCGACGAACCCCTTGCGCGTCATGTCGTAGACCAGGTACTCGCCGATCGCCTTCTGCGCGCCGTACGACGCCTGGGGTGTCAGCGGCGCATCGTCGGGCACCGGATCGGGCAGCGGGCCGCCGAACACCGCGAGCGAGCTCGCGAACACGAACTTCGGCGGCGCCGCGAGTCTCCGGCAACGCTCGAGCAGGTGGCGCGTCGCGTCGAGATTGACGCGCATTCCCAGATCGAAGTCGGCCTCGGCCTGCCCGCTGACCACCGCGGCGAGATGAAACACCGAATCGGTGTCCGGCGTCACGGCGTGCTCGATGACCGCGGGGTCCGTGAGGTCGCCCGCGATCGCGACGACGCGCGGATCGGCCGATGGAGCCGCAGGAGCTACGTCGAGCAGCACGATCGACGCGATAGCCCGCGTCTGCCCGGCGCGGTCGGTCAGCGAACCGAGTTCGAGGAGCCTGCGGGCAAGGCGGGAGCCGAGAAAGCCGGCACCGCCCGTGATCACGATGCGCATGGAGTATCGTCCGGGTTCGGGGGGCGTCGCAATGATAACCGTGCGGCGAGCGCCGTGGGTCGGGCGGGATCGGTGAGCATCGCGGCTCCCGGGTCGCGACGACCTTGCCCGCGCGCATCACCGAGGTTCGAGCGTTTGACGACGTGAAACCGGTTACCGTCGAGATGACCGATCTCCCCACGTCCATGGTGGAGCGGATCGCAGCCACCGGTTACGCCGTCATCCCGGATGCTGTCGGGCCGGAAGCCGTTACTGCACTGCGCGATCGGGCGCTCGCGCTCGATGCGCGCGGCGAATTCGTCGCTGCCGGAATCGGCCGTGGCGCGTCGCGGACGGCGCGCTCCGACATTCGCGGCGACCGGATCCGCTGGCTCGACGAAGCAGATCCCGCGGCGGCGGAGGCGATTGTCTGGAGCAAGCTTGGTGCCCTGCGCGATTCGCTCAACCGGAACCTGCTGCTCGGCCTCTGGCGCTTCGAGGGACACTACGCGCTCTATCCGCCGGGGACCCGCTATGTGCGGCATCGCGACCGGTTCCGCGACGACGATGCCCGTGTCGTTTCCTGCATCCTCTATCTGAACGAGCAATGGCGAGCGGAGGACGGAGGAGCGCTGCGGCTGTATCCCGGTGACGGCCAGGTCGTCGACGTTCTGCCACAGGGCGGAACCTTCGTCGCGTTCCTGGCGGAGCGCTTCGACCACGAGGTGCTTGCGGCGACTCGAACACGGCTCGCGCTCACGGGGTGGTTCCGGCGGCGGGAGCGCGAAATCTGAAGGCGGGTTCGCGTCACCGGCGAGGATGGTTGCGTCGGTTCGCTTCGATCGCCATCGGCGCCATCTGGCGCGCGCGAGCGCGTGCTAGACTCCTCGCGAGCGCCGATAGCATCACCTCCCTGCCAGCTTTTCTCCGGAGTTCCATGGTCAGTGCATCCGCACCGCGCCGGCTCACGATCGCCACGCGCGAGTCCGCGCTCGCGCGGTGGCAGGCCGAACATGTTCGCGCGCAGCTCGCGGCGTTGTATCCGGCGAGCGAGGTGACACTGCTGGGGTTGACGACGCAGGGCGACCGGATACTCGACCAGCCGCTGGCCGACATCGGCGGCAAGGGGCTCTTCATCAAGGAACTTGAGGTCGCGATGGCCGATGGCCGTGCCGACCTTGCCGTCCATTCGCTGAAGGATGTGCCGATGGACCTGGCGGATGGCTTCACGCTCGCCGCCGTCAGCCTCCGCGAAGACCCGCGCGACGCCTTCGTATCCAACCACTACCTCGATCTCGCGAGCTTGCCGGGTGGCGCGCGCATCGGCACGTCGAGCCTGCGTCGCGAGGCTCAGCTGCGCGAGCGCGATCGCCTGCTGCAGATCCTGCCGCTGCGTGGCAACGTCAACACGCGGCTGCGAAAGCTCGACGAAGGCCGCTACGATGCGATCATCCTCGCTGCGGCCGGCCTCAAGCGTCTGGGACTGGCCAACCGGATCGCTTCGCTGCTCGACCCGGACGAGAGCCTGCCGGCGGTCGGGCAGGGTGCGTTGGCGCTCGAGTGTCGCGCAGATCGTGCCGACGTGATCGCGGCGCTCGCGCCGCTCGCGGATCGTGACACGACGCTCGCGACAATCGCCGAGCGCGCGTTTTCGCGAGCGCTTGCGGGTAGTTGCCACACGCCGCTCGCGGCGCACGCAAGCGACCTCCACGGCGAGCTGTGGCTGCGAGGCCTGCTCGCCAGCCGCGACGGCGCAGAGGTGATGCGCGGCGAACGGCGCGCGGTTGTCGCCGATGGCATTGCCGCCGACACGCTCGGACGGCAACTGGCCGACGAGTTCCTTGCACGCGGCGCCGCGCGGTTGATGGCGTGAGCGCGTCGAACGGCCCGCTTGCCGGCATCGGCATTCTGATCACGCGTCCGGCGCGCCAGGCGGCCGGATTGGCGCAGAAGATCGCTGTGCTCGGCGGCACGCCAGTGATCTTTCCGGCGATCGCGATCCTCCCTCCGGCTGACCGCCGTCCGCTCGAGCGTGCGCATGCCACGCTGCCAAGTTACGACTACGCCATTTTCGTCTCGGCCAATGCGGTCGAGTACGGCGCGCCAGATCCGCGCCGCTGGCCCCCCGCCCTGGCTGCGCTTGCCCCGGGGCCCGGCACGGTTGAGGCACTCGGCGCAGTCGGCATCGGGCAGGCGCGGTTTCCGGCGACGAGCTACGACAGCGAGGGGCTGCTTGCATTGCCGGAACTGACGGACGTGCGGGGCAAGCGTATCGTCATCTTCCGCGGCGATGGCGGTCGCGAACACCTGGGTACGACACTCGCGGCGCGCGGCGCGCACGTCGATTACGTCGCGTGCTATCGACGTGCGAGGCCGGAAGGCGGCGTGGCGGGACTCGCGGAAGCGTTCCGCGCGGGCCGCATCGACGGCGTTACCATCACGTCGAGCGAGGGGCTCGACAACCTGTGGGCGCTTGCGGACGAAGCGATGCGTGCCGCATGGCGCGCGTGCCCGACATTCGTCCCCCATCCGAGAATTGCAGCCCGCGCGCGCGAGCTCGACCTTGCCGCGATCGAAACGGCAGGCGGCGATGCCGGCCTCATCGCCGGATTGCTAGAATGGGCCGCGTCACGACCCCAGAGAGGACGTTGACCCCATGCCACCCGATATCATCGTCACAGCGCCGCTGCCGCCATTCCTGTACGACCCGCTGAAGGCCGACTTTCGCTGTCACGATTATTCCGCGGCAAGCGACAAACCGGGTCTCCTCGCCGCGCATGCGGCCGTGATCCGTGGACTGGTGCAAGGCGGCGGAACGGTGACCCCGGAGTCGCTGCTGGAGCAGCTACCCGCGCTCGAAATCATCTCGGTGTTCGGCGTGGGTTACGACGGAGTGCCTGTGGCTTATTGCCGGCGTCGCGCGATCAAGGTAACGAACACGCCCGACGTGCTGACCGACGACGTGGCCGACGTCGCGGTCGGGCTGATCCTGATGACCGGGCGTGGGTTCGTGCGCGCCAACCGGTTCGTCCACGCGGGGGAATGGCTGAAGCGAGGCGCGGAACTCACGACCAAGCTCGCCGGCAGGACGGTCGGCATCCTCGGTCTCGGGCGAATCGGCAAGGCGATCGCGCAACGGGTCAGCGCCATGGGTATGCAGGTCGCGTACACGGGACGCAAGCCGCAGGATGTCCCCTATCGATTCATTCCCGATCTCAAGGCACTTGCGGCAGCAGCGGATTTTCTGGTCGTCGCCTGCCCGGGGGGAGCGGCGACGAAGAACATCGTCGACGCCGAGGTGCTCGCCGCGCTCGGGACCAAGGGGACGATCGTCAATATCGCCCGCGGCTCGATCGTCGACGAGCCGGCGCTCGTCAAGGCGCTCGCCGACGGCACGATCAAGGCCGCCGGCCTCGACGTGTTCGCCGACGAGCCCAACATTCCGCAGCCGCTCTATGCGATGGACAACGTCGTGCTGCTTCCGCACGTCGGCAGCGCGACGCGGGAGACGCGGCAGGCGATGGGCGACCTCTGCAAGGCCAACCTCGACGCGTGGTTCGCGGGGAAACCGCTGCCCACCCTGATTCCCGAATTGCGGTAGCGGCGCGAGACGGGAAGGAGACCGCGGCGCGAGATTGAGGCCGCGTCAATCGTCCGGCGCCATCGGCGACGGCGGCGGTCTGGGCGTCCAGAGCACCGCGACCATCGCCGCGACGACGAGCGCCAATGCCGCCCACTCGCCGGGCCCGGGCCGTTCGCCCAGCACCAGCATGCCGGCGAACACACCGACGATGGGCACCGGCAGCGAGGACATCGACGACACCGCGACCGGCAGCGTGCGCGCGAGCGTGAACCACGCCCAGTGCGCCAGAGTGCCGGCGAGAAAGATGTTGTAGAAGATCGCGAACCACACGCCGCTGGACGGCATGCGCAGCGGTTCGGTCGCGAAGAACGGCGCGAGCACGCCGAGCGGCACCCAGCCCAGCAGCATCAGCCAGCCGGAGAGCGCGTTCTGCGGCATCGGCGGCTTCCATTTGCGCAGCAGCACCGTTCCGAACGCCCACGCGACGGCCGCGCCCAGGATCAGCAGCGCCGCGGTCGGCGCCCGCTGGAAATTGCGGATGTCGTCGCCGAGCAGCACACCCATGGCCAGCATCCCGAGAGCGAGGCCCACGATCCGGCGCTTGGACAACGGCTCGTGCAGCAGCATGAGCGAGAACAGCACGCTCCAGATCGGCATCGTGTAGGCGAGGATCGCACTACGCCCGGCCGGCAGCTGCTGGACACCGAACAACACCAGTCCGTTCCAGCCGGCGATATTGCACAACGCAAGCGCGACGACCTTGCCCCACAGCGCGCGCGGTATCCGGATCGAATCGCCGGAGAGATGGGCGACGAGGAGGAGACCGAGCGCCGAGAACGGAAGCGTCAGCGACCGGAAGGTGAGCGGCGCGATCTCGGCCACACCCAACTTCAGCACCGGCCAGTTGCAGCCCCAGACCAGCGTCAGGACGGCGACCGGGACCAGCGCGCTCGCGCCGACGTGCTTCGGTTGCGCTAACGATGCGGGGGACGACGCCATTACCCGGCTCCCACGCGCGCGAGTCGGATCGCGTTCAATGCCCGCGCGGCGGAAGCGTTTCGCCGTACTTGCTCTGGTGCAGTTCCCGCGCCTGCGTCACCCAGGCGTCGCGGCGGATGCGGCCCGGGAACTCGGGCAGCCTCGCGTCGAACTCGTCGATGTCGCGCTCTGTCCAGCGCGCGATCTGGCGATACGTCGCCACGCCGAGCTGGTGCAGCATCCGCTCGAGAACGGGTCCGATGCCCACGATGAGCTTCAGGTCGTCGGGCGCGCCGGGCCCGAGGAGTGCGGGCGGCGCGTTATTCTCGAGATCGACGATAAGTTGTCGGTAGCGCTCAGTCTCGCTGCGCGATGCCGCGAGCTCGGCAGCGAGGCGGGCGCTATCGGCGTGTTTGGCGACGAGTTCGGTCATCTTCGAATCCGGCGCAACCGGACGGCACCGCAGCTTCGCGGCTTCCGCTTCGTAACTGCGGATGATCCGCGCGCGCTCGGCGATCAAGTTGTCGGGCGCAGCCGGCGGGGTTGCCGGCAGGGCAGCGAGAAATTCCAGCGGTGTCTCTGCCGGTGCCGCCGGTGGCTGCGGGGCGGGCGACGGGATCGCGGCGCGACGACCGCGGCCCGCCAGATAACCGATGGCGAATGCGACGATCAAGGCCAGGAGAGCGAGGACGATCGACAAGGCTCGGGGGTGCGCGCGTGTGCGGGGGCGGGCACGATCGGTCGGGATCTCGACGGACCGCGGCGGCGGCTGCTTCGGAATTGTAGTCGACCGCACCATTGCGGGCCAACCGTCGCGGCGTTCAAGGGGACCCCCTGCTAAAATCGACGGCGACTCCTTCGCTCCCGTCCATGTCCGAACCGCTCGAACGTCCTCGATCCGCTGCCAGCGAAGACCCGCCCACGGAGCCACCTGGCGGCCAACCCGCGCTTGGGAATGCGGGTGGTGCAGGCTCCGCGCAGCCGCCCGTTCGGCCTCGCACGCCCACGGGCGTGTCGCGCCGCATGTTGGCAGCTGTCGCAGCGTTGGCGGTCCTCGCCCCGCTCGCCGTGTGGCTCGACGGCCAACGCACGGAGCAGGAGCTGCGGTCAGGGGTCGCCGAGCGCCTCGCCGGCGTCGAGTCCGTGACGCAGGCCTCGGGCAAGGCGCAGACGCAGCTCGCGACGGAATTGCGGGATGCGCACGCGAAGATCACGTTGCTCGAGACACGGCTCGCGGAATCGCAGGCGCAGCAGGCGGCGCTCGAGGCGCTCTACCGCGATCTCGCGCCCTCGCGCGACGAAATCGCGTTATCCGAGATCGAGCAGGTGCTACTCGTCGCGAGCCAGCAGCTGCAGCTCGCCGGTAACGTTTCATCGGCGCTTACCGCGCTGCAGCTCGCGGAGGCCAAGCTGCAGCGGCTCGACCGGCCGCAGTTCGTGCCCTTGCGCCGCGCGCTCGCGCGCGACGTGGACCGACTGAAGGCGATGCCCTACGTCGACGTGGCCGGCATGAGTCTCAAGCTCGACCAGGCATTGGCAAGCGTCGACAAGCTGCCGCTCGCCATGGACGAGCGCGTGCCGCCTTCTCGACCGGAGCCCAATACACCAACTGCCGACGAATCATCGATCCAGCGCTTCCTGCGCGAGGTCTGGGCGGATCTGAAACAGTTGATCCGCGTGGAAGTCGCCGACCGGCCGGCGGCACCGCTCGTGCCGCCGGAGCAACAGTATTTCCTGCGCGAGAACCTGAGGCTCCGGCTGCTCACCGCGCGGATTGCCCTCCTTGCGCGCGACGACGCGAGCTTCCAGGCTGATCTTGCCGCGACCGACACGTGGCTCGCACAGTACTTCGATACGCGTGCCAAACCGGTGCAGGCGTTGCAGGCCACGGTCAAGCAGCTTGCGGCGACCCCGATGCCGGGCGCCGCGCCGGACCTGGCGGTGAGCCTCGAAGCACTGCGCGTGCTGCGGCTCGCGCAGGAGCGCGGGGCGGCTCGCGCTGCCACGCCGCGATAGGCCGGCTGTCGTGCGCGTCCTTTTCTGGTTCCTGTTGCTGGCGGGGGCGGCCGTCGCGGTGGCGCTCGCGGCCAGGCTCACCAACGGCTATGCGTTGCTCGTGGCACCGCCCTATCGCGTCGAGGTTTCGCTCAATCTGCTGGTCGTGCTGTCGATCGCCGCGTTCGTCGCCGGGTATGCGCTCGTACGCGTGGTCAAGCGCGCCATCGGGTTGCCGGCGGAAGTGCGCGCTCTCCGCCGCCGGCAGCAGCAGGACCGCGCGCGCTCGAAGCAGGACGCCGCCGTCGTCGCGTTGCTCGAAGGCCGGTATGGCAAGGCGCGCCAGTTTGCGAGCGAGGCGTTGGCGATTCCGCAATCATCGGGGCTCGCCGCCCTCGTCGGCGCGCGCGCGGCGATGGACACCCGCGAATTTGCAGCTGCGGAGACCCTGCTCGCACGGCCGGATGTGCAGGTGGCGAGCCTCGCGGTGCCGCGGCTCATGCTCGAGGCGGAGATGAAGCTCGAGCAGGGACAGCCGATCGAGGCGCTCGGGATCCTGCAAGCGCTCAAGAAGGAGGCGGGTTCGCACACGGCGGCGCTGCGGCTCGAGCTGCGCGCATTGCAGGCGGCCGGTCGCTACGCCGAGATCCCTGCGCTGGTCGACGCGTTGGTGAAGCGCAAGGTCTACGGCACTGCGGAAGGGGATTTCGTCCGCGCGGCGGCGCACGCGGAGGAACTGACGGCGCGCCGGGACGATGCGACCGCTTTGCGTTCATATTGGTCACGGCTTTCCGACACCGAGCAACGGCTGCCGAAGATCGCCCGTGCGGCGGCGCGAAGCTTCATCGCGCTCGGCAGCGAACGCGAGGCGGCGGAGATCATCGCCCGCAGTCTCGAGCGCCACTGGGACTCCGAGCTGGTCGTGCTCTACGCGCAATGTCGCTTGGCCGACCCGACACCGCAGCTCGAGCAGGCGGAGCGCTGGCTCACTGCGCACAATCAGGATGCCGCGCTCCTGTACGCACTGGGCGTGCTCTGCGAGCGGGCGCAGCTGTGGGGCAAGGCGCAGACCTATCTCGAGGCGAGTCTGGCGCTCGACGATGCGCATCGCACGCACGTCGCGTTGGGTGAACTGTTCGCGCGTCTCGGTCGCGACGGTGAGGCCAACGCGCATCTCGCGGCGGCGCTCAGGCTCGCGCTTTCGGAGCTCGAGAAGTAGGTCTGGTGCCGCCAACGCTGGTGCGGCGAGGCGCCGATGCGCGTCGGGCGAACGGCTGCCGATGCGGGAGCGGGTGAATGTGAGGCGGATCGACACGAGGCGGGCCGTGCCGATGCGAAGCGGGCGAATGGAAGCCGCCAAACGTGGCGTCGAGCGGGTGCCCGGCGCGCGACGACCCGTAAGAACATGACGAGTAGCCGCGCGCCACCCGCTTAGCGACGCCGGCGCCAACATTCGCCCGCTTCGCATCGGCACGGCCCGCCCCGGCCGCAGCGCATTGGCCGGCCCGCTTCGCATCGGCCGCCCGCACGCTCGGTACGGCTGATCGCCTACTTCTCGACCGCGTAGGTGAAGCTGTCGGCGAAGAATTCCTCCGGCGGCAGGCCGCGCGTTTCGGTGAACGTCTTGCGCGCGACGTCGATCATCGCCGGTCCCCCGCACGCATACACCTGGTAGCCGCTCAAGTCGGCGAAGTCGTCGAGCACGGCCTGGTGGACGAACCCGGTGCGACCGGGCCAATCATCGCCGGGCGCGGGGTCGGACAGCACCGGAATGAACGTGAAATTGCGGCTCGCCTGCTGCCATTTTCCGGGAAGCTCCGGCAGGTAGAGGTCCTGCTTCGCGCGCACACCCCAGTAGAGGACCATCGGCCGCGTCGCCTCGAGATGATGGAATAGCGCGTGCTCGATGATGCCCTTGATCGGCGCGAACCCGGTGCCGCCCGCGACGAGCACGATCGGCTTGTCCGAATCCTCGCGGAGGAAGAAGGTGCCGAGCGGCCCTTCGAAGCGCAGGATCTCCCGTCCCTTGAACTCGTTGAAGAGCTGGCCGGAGAAAGCGTCCGCCCGGCACGTGCCGGATGTGCAGCTCGAGCAGCGCGTCGTCGTGCGGCGGCGTCGCGAGCGAAAAGCTGCGACGGCGGCCGTCCTTCAGCAGGAGGTCGATGTACTGCCCGGCGAGAAACTGCAGCCGCTCGTTCGCCGGCAGCTTGAGGCGGACGATCGCCACGTCCGGCGCGGGCTTGTCGATCGACTCGACGCGGCACGGCAACTTCCTGATCCGGATGTCGCCGGCCCGCCGGACTTCGCGAACTTCGATGACCAGGTCCGAGAGCGGTTTCGCGCAGCAGAAGAGCGCAAAGCCTGCGCGCCGTTCGTCCTCGGTCAGCGTCGAGGCCTGGTAGGGGCCGTAGTCGATCCGGCCGTCGAGAACCTTCCCCTTGCAGGTGCCGCAGGCACCGTTGCGGCAGCCGTAGGGAAGGATCAGGTCCGCGGTCATCGCGGCAGCGAGCACCGTGTCGTCCTCGGCGCAGGTGAACGAATGATCGCTGGGCTTTATGGTAATCTGAAACGGCATGGCAGATTCGCTTGGGCAGGGGTCCACCGCACCGGCCGGCCATCGCCTGCCCTGACGCGAAGGGCGCAGGTAACGACAGCGTGGGGCGAGTGTGATCCGGGTCTTGTTGATTGGCTGCGGCGACGTCGCGCTGCGCACCGCCGACCTGCTTCGGCGCAAGGTTCGCCTGTACGGGCTCACCCGCCGCCGCGAGGACATTCCCAGGCTGCGCGCGCACGGGATTGTTCCCATCATCGGCGATCTCGACCGGTTTGCGAGCCTCTCCCGACTGCGCGCGGCGCCTTTCGCTGTCGCGCACTTCGCGCCGCCGCCGTCCGACGGACGCGACGATCCGCGGACGCAGAAGCTGATCGCCGCGCTGACGCGGGCGCGAAGCATACCACAGCGCTTCGTCTACATCTCGACCTCGGGCGTGTACGGCGACTGTGCCGGTGCGCGCGTGACCGAGATGCGGGCGCGCCGCGCCCAGACGCCCCGCGCTCGCCGTCGTGTCGCCGCCGAGGACCGCCTGCGGGACTGGGCGAAGCGCTATGGCGTCGCGCTCGCGATCCTGCGCGCGCCGGGGATCTACGCTCAGACGCGCTTGCCCCTCGACCGGATCCGGCAGGGCACCCCGGTGCTGGCGCCGGACGACGACATTTTCACCAATCACATTCACGCCGACGATCTGGCGCGCGCGGTCGTCGCGGCGCTCTTCCGCGGCAAGCCCAATCGCGCCTACAACGTCACCGATGACGCCGAAATGAAGATGGGCGGCTGGTTCGATGCGGTGGCCGACGCCTACCACCTGCCGCGTCCGCCGCGGGTCTCGTGGGAGGAAGCCGAACAGCGGATCGCGCCGCTGCTTGCTGTCGTTCATGAGCGAATCACGTCGACTCGTGAACACGCGGATGAAGCGGGAATTGCGCGTGCGGCTTCGCTACCCGCTCCCGCAGCGGCTGCTCGACGAGGTTGCCCCGCGCGACCTGAAGAAGCAGCTGGCGCTGCCCCTGTAGCGGAGCGGCCGTGGCCGTGGCCGAGTCGTCGCCGTCGAATCCCGTGGGCAAGCGCGGCCGGATCGCGGGCCGCGGTCGACGCGTATGTGCGGCTCGTCCGGCTCGACAAGCCGATCGGCATCCTGCTCCTGCTTTGGCCGACGCTCTCCGCGCTCTGGCTCGCCACGCGAGGCGATGCCGTCCATTTCGCTGCTGCTGATCTTCACCGTGGGAACGATCCTGATGCGCTCGGCCGGGTGCGCGGTCAACGACTGGGCCGACCGCGAGTTCGATGCGCACGTGAAGCGTACCGCCACGCGGCCGTTGGCGACCGGCGAGATCGCGCCCTGGGAAGCGCTTGTCGTCGGCAACGTCCTCGCCTTCGTGGCGTTCCTGTTCGTGCTCGGGACCAATCGGGCGACGATCCTGCTATCGCTGCCCGCGGTAGTCATTGCCTTCGTCTATCCTTTCTTCAAGCGCTTTTTCGCATTGCCGCAGGCGTTCCTGGGCATCGCGTTTTCGTTCGGCATTCCGATGGCGTATGCGGCCGTCTACGATTCCGTGCCGCTCGTCGCCTGGGGTCTGCTCGCGTTGAATCTGTTCTGGGTGATCGCCTACGACACCGAGTACGCGATGGTCGATCGCGACGACGACGTGCGTCTGGGCCTGCGGACTTCGGCGATCGCCTTCGGCCGTGCGGACGTCGCCGCGGTGATGATCTGTTACGCCGTGTATCTGGTCGGCATGGCATACGTCGGATGGCGCCTGTCGAGCGGCCCGCTCTATTACGCGGGGCTCGTCGCGGCGGCGGCATGCGCGGTGTGGCATTGGTGGCTGATCCGGCAGCGCGATCGCGACGCCTGCTTCAAGGCCTTCCTGCACAACCATTGGCTCGGCTTCGCGGTGTTCGCCGGCATCGCAGCCGATTTACGCGGTGCGACTCGGGTCATGGCCGCGGGAGTGGTGAGCCGGGGGCGCTCGGCGACTGCCCGCGCGGGAACGCGTCGAGCGACGCCCGGTTTGGCAGCCGCGGCCGCCGGTCCGCGATTGCGCGGGCTGCCGCCGGTCCTCGGCCGCGACGCCCGGTTGTTGATCCTCGGCAGTTTTCCGGGGGAGGCGTCGCTTGCTGCCAGCGAGTACTACGCGCATCCTCGCAATCACTTCTGGCCGCTGCTCGGCGCCGTGCTCGACGCGCCGCTGGCGACGTTGCCGTATCGCGGACGGCTCGCCCGACTGCGCCGCAGCCGGATCGCGCTGTGGGACGTGATAGTCGCCTGCGAGCGCAAGGGCAGCCTCGACGGCTCGATCCGCAACGCCGAGCGCGGCGACATCGCGCGCGTGCGGCGCGCCGCGCCATCGATCGCGCTCGTCTGCTTCAATGGCAAGAGCGCGGCCCGCGCGGAGCCGGCATGGCGCGAGGCTGGGTACGCGACGCTGGTGTTGCCTTCGTCGTCACCGGCGTATACACGGCCCTTCGCCGAGAAGCTGGTCGCGTGGCACGCGATCGGCGCATTCCTGCGCCGGGGCGGGTGATCGCAAAGCGACCACTGCCGCGACGCGGTTTCCAAATCGCGCTACGATGCGCGCGACCGATCCAGGGAGGGCGCGGCGATGGACCTCGAACTAAAGGACAAGATCGTCGTCGTCACCGGCGGGAGCAAGGGCATCGGTTTCGCCTGTGCCGAAGCGTTCGCCCGCGAAGGGGCGCGCGTCGTCGTGGTGTCGCGCAACGAGGCCAACCTCGATGCAGCGCTGGCGAAATTCCCGGCAACGCGACACGTGCCGCTGGCGATTCGCGCCGACTTGACGCGCGCCGAGGAAGCCCGGCGAATGGCCGCGGACGCGGAGCGCGACGTCGGTCCGATCGACGTGCTCGTCAATTCGGCCGGCGCGGCGCGTCGGTATGCTCCGGAAGACCTCGACGCGCAAGCGTGGCATGCGGCGATGGACGCGAAGTACTTCAGCTACATTCATCCCATCGACGCGGTGCTCAAACAGATGATCGCACGCGGCCGGGGCGCGATCGTCAACATCATCGGCCAGGGCGGCAAGGTCGCCAATCCGGTGCACCTGCCAGGTGGTGCCGCCAATGCCGCACTGATGCTTGCGACTGCCGGCCTCGCTGCCGCCTTCGCGAGGAAGGGTGTCCGGATCAACGGGATCAATCCTGGCGCGACGATGACCGATCGCGTTGCGGAAGGTCTCGCCGCCGAAGCGAAAATGACCGGTCTCGCCGCGGCCGAGCTCGCCGCGCGTAACCAGGAGAAAATCCCGCTGGGCCGGCTGGGTACGCCCGAGGAAGTGGCGCGCGTCGCACTCTTCCTTGCGTCCGATGCCGCGAGCTATGTCACCGGCGCGATCATCCCCATGGACGGCGCCTCGAACCCGGTGATCTGAGCCAAGGAACCCGATGCCGACCGATATCGAGATTGCCCAACAGGCCAGGCAGAAGTCCATCCATGACATCGCCGCGGGGCTCAACATTCCCGATGAGGCGCTCGAGCCTTACGGCCGAACCAAGGCGAAGGTTTCGCTCGACTGGCTCGCCGGACTGTCGGATCGGCCCGACGGCAAGCTGATCCTCGTTTCCGCGATCAGCCCGACACCGGCAGGCGAGGGCAAGACGACGACGACCGTGGGTCTGGGCGATGCGCTTGAACCGGATCGGCAAGAAGGCGGCGATCTGCCTGCGCGAGCCATCGCTCGGGCCGGTGTTCGGCATGAAGGGCGGCGCCGCGGGCGGCGGCTACGCGCAGGTCGTGCCGATGGAGGACATCAACCTCCACTTCACCGGCGACTTCCACGCGATCGCCGTCGCGAACAACCTGCTCGCCGCGCTCGTCGACAACCACATTCACCACGGCAACGCGCTCGGCATCGACGTGCGGCGTATCACGTGGAAGCGCGTCGTCGACATGAACGACCGCGCGCTGCGCGAGATTACCGTCGCACTCGGCGGAACCGCCAACGGCTTCCCGCGCCAGGATGGTTACGACATCGTCGCCGCCTCCGAGGTGATGGCGATCTTCTGTCTCGCCGAGTCGCTCGGGGATCTCAAGATCCAGGCTCGGCAGGATCGTGGTCGGCTACACGCGTGACCAGAAACCGGTTCACGCGAGCGACCTGGATGCCCACGGCGCGATGACGGTGCTGCTCAAGGACGCGCTGAAGCCCAACCTCGTGCAGACGCTCGAGAACAATCCGGCGTTCATCCATGGCGGCCCGTTCGGCAATATCGCCCACGGCTGCAACTCGGTGATCGCCACCAAGGCCGCGCTGAAGCTCGCCGACTACGTGGTCACCGAAGCGGGCTTCGGTGCGGACCTCGGCGCGGAGAAGTTCATCGACATCAAGTGCCGCAAGTCGGGACTGCGGCCCGATCTCGTCGTGCTGGTCGCGACGATCCGCGCGCTCAAGTATCCACGGCGGCGTCGACGTCGAAGGACCTCGACGCACGAAAACCTGCCGGCGCTGGAAAAGGGCATCGCCAACCTCGAACGCCACATGAACAACGTCCGCAACCACTTCGGGCTGCCGTGCATCGTTGCGATCAACCACTTCACGACGGACACCGACGCCGAGATCGCGCTGCTGCGCCGGAAGATCGCGCATCACGACGCGCCGGTTGTCGTGGCGACGCACTGGGCCGACGGCAGCGCGGGCGCCGAGACGCTCGCGCGCACGGTCGTCGACGTGATCGAGCGCGTGCCGCCCGATCTGCGGTTCATCTACGACGATGACGAAACGCTGTGGGAAAAGATGAACAAGGTCGCGAAGACGATCTACGGCGCCTCCGACATCACGGCCGACAGCAAGGTCCGCGCGCAGATCCGGAAGCTGCAGGCCGAAGGCTATGGCCGGTACCCGGTGTGCGTCGCGAAGACCCAGTACTCGTTTTCGACGGACCCGCTGCTGCGCGGGGCGCCGTCGGGCCACGTCGTCAACATCCGCGAGGTGCGGCTCGCGGCCGGCGCCGAGTTCGTCGTGATGATCTGCGGCGACGTGATGACGATGCCGGGCCTGCCGAAGGAGCCTTCGGCCGCGAAGATCGACCTTGCCGCGGACGGGAAGGTTGTCGGGCTGTTCTGACCGCGGGGTCTGTCCCGACGTTTCCGCCAAGGCGCTCTGTGGGCGCCTGAGCTCCGAAAGTATCAACTGCGGTCCGGCTTTGCACGCACGAACAGCGTCATCGCCGCTCCGAACGCGGCGGCGCCGGCCAGCAGCAGGATCGCATCGTCCCATGCGCCGGATAGATCGCCAGCCGCGCGCCCGCGGTCGAGCACCCAACCCACGAGCGGCTGCAGGATGCCGGTGCCGAGGAAGATGCCGGTGTTGACGACGCTCGTGGCGATTCCCGAGTGCGCCGGGCGGTTGACTTCCTTGGCGATGGTCCACGTCAGCGTGAAGCCGGGAATCAGCAATCCCATCAGCACGAACCACGCAAGCGTGGCCGGCAACGGCCAATGCACGTCCATGATCCACGGAAGCCACGAGAGCGCGTAGAGAATCGCGTAGACACGCATGACCCCGCGCCGGCTGCCCAGGCGATCGGAGAGGCTGCCGACAACGAGCGAACCGAACGCAACGCCGAGCAACAGCGCGCTCGCGTGCTGCGCGGCGACAACTCGCGTCATCGCATAGGTCTCGACGAGATAGGGCACCGCCCAGAGCCCGGCAAAGGCGAGATAGCTGCCGGCAATGCCTGCATTGACAAAGAATCCCGGCCACGTCGCAGGATTCGTGAGCACGCGTCCTAGCGCCTGCGTCCAATGTGCGGGCACATTGGTGCCGCTGGTTAGCGTGTGCATTCACGGGCGCGAATCCCGCATCCTCGGGGCGATCGCGAACCTTCCACCAGGTTGCGATCCCGAGCGCCGTCGACAAGACCGCAAGGCCGACGAACACCGTGCGCCACGATGTCTGCGTCACCATCCAGGCAAGCGGAGCGCCGGCGATCACGGCCCCGAGGTTGCCTGCAAACATGGTGACACCGTTCAGCGTCGCGAACCGGTTGGCCGGAAACCATACGGCACTCACCTTGAGGATCGCGATGAACGCGACCGATACGCCGACACCGACCAGCGTGCGGCCTGCCGCGGCGATTTCCCACGTCGGCGCGAGAGCGAAAGCGAGTGAACCGACACCCGCAAGCAGCGATCCGCCGGCGAGAATCCGTCGTGGCCCCAACGTGTCGGCGAGCACGCCGACTGGAATCTGCAGCACCGTGTAGACGTAGAAGTACGTCGCCGCGAGCGTGCCCAGCAGCGCGCTGTTTATCGCGAACGCGCGCGTCAACTCGCTGGCGATCGCCGCCGGTGCCGTGCGATGGAAGAACGAGAGGACGAAGCTCGCCAGCACGATGCCGAAGATGACGCGGCGGGCGGCGGGAAAGCGCGACTCGGCGGCGGTGGCGATCATGGCGCATTCTAACGACCCGGCCCTGGCACCGCGGTTTGGTAACATGGCTGTTCCCCATGAAGTACGCCGACCTCCGCGACTTCCTCGCGCAACTCGAAAGCCGTGGCGAGCTGAAGCGCATTCGCGCGGAAGTCGATCCGCGGCTCGAAATGACGGAGATCTGCGACCGCGTGTTGCGGCACGCCGGACCGGCTTTGCTGTTCGAGAAACCAAGGGCCACGCGATTCCGGTGCTGGGAAACCTGTTCGGGACGGCAAAGCGCGTGGCGTGGGGGATGGGCGAGGAATCGGTCGCGGCTCTGCGCGAAGTCGGCAAGCTGCTCGCGTTCCTGAAGGAGCCCGAGCCGCCCAAGGGGCTGAAGGACGCGTGGCAGAACACGCGGCCCGTCTTCCTGCAGGTGATGCACATGGTGCCCAAGGAGCGCAGCTCGGCGCCTTGCCAGGAAATCGTGTGGGAGGGCGCCGATGTCGATCTTGCGCGGCTGCCGGTGCAGACGTGCTGGCCGGGCGATGCCGGTCGCGCTGATCACCTGGGGTCTCACGGTGACGCGCGGTCCGGGCAAGGCGCGGCAGAACCTCGGCATCTATCGACAACAGGTGATCGCGCGCGAACAAGGTGATCATGCGTTGGCTCGCCCATCGCGGCGGTGCGCTCGATTTCCGTGAGCACGCGCTCCGATCGCCAGGGGAGCCGTTTCCGGTTGCGGTCGCGCTCGGCGCCGATCCGGCGACGATCCTGGGCGCGGTGACGCCTGTTCCCGATACGCTTTCGGAGTACCAGTTCGCCGGTCTCCTGCGTGGCGCGCGCACCGAGATCGTCAGGTGCGTTTCGCACGAGCTGCGCGTGCCTGCGTCGGCGGAGATCGTGCTCGAAGGCCACATTCGCCCGGACCCCGCTGATTCGACCGGCTACGAAACCGCGCAGGAAGGCCCCTTCGGCGATCACACCGGCTACTACAACGAGATCGAGCGCTTTCCCGTGCTTTCGATCGAGCGCATCACGATGCGCCGCGACCCGATCTACCACTCGACGTACACCGGCAAGCCGCCGGACGAGCCGGCGGTGCTCGGCGTCGCGCTGAACGAAGTGTTCGTGCCGCTCCTGCAAAAACAGTTTCCCGAGATCGTGGATTTCTACCTGCCGCCGGAGGGCTGCAGCTATCGGCTTGCCGTCGTGTCGCTCAGGAAACAGTATCCCGGGCATGCCAAGCGCGTGATGTTCGGCGTCTGGAGCTTCCTGCGCCAGTTCATGTACACCAAGATGATCGTCGTCACCGACGACGACATCGACATCCGCGACTGGAAGGAAGTGATCTGGGCGCTGACCACCCGTGTGGATCCCGCGCGCGACACGCTGCTGGTCGAATCGACGCCGATCGACTATCTCGATTTCGCGTCGCCGGTGTCCGGGCTCGGCAGCAAGATGGGGATCGACGCCACCAACAAGTGGCCGGGGGAGACGGCGCGCGCGTGGGGTCGGCCGATCGCGATGGACGCGGCCGTCAAGGCGCGCATCGACGCGCTGTGGAGCAACCTGGGACTCTGACGCGTGCCGCGGTTGGTTCCAGTGCGAACCTAGCGTCTCCAGTTCCTCGCGATCCGATACGCGGCGAGCGCCAGCGCGCCGACGCGCAACCAGCGTGACAGGCGGGGCATGCCGACCAGCGGCCCGACCAATCCGACGAGCATCGCCGCCATCGGCCGCGCGCCGGCGACTCGGGCCGCGGCGGGAACAGGCGCGACGATGGTCCTGATTCGGTGGATTGCAAACGTGACGCGCGCCCGGTCGAGCTCGGCGCGCGTGGTGAGCAGCGCTTTGCGCTCGGCAATGGCGGCGAGGCGCACTTGACTCATGGCTCGCGCCGGGCGCTGTCGGAAAGCCAGGCGCGATCGCGCTCGAGCTCCGCGATCGTCGCCGCGAAAGGCGACGCGGCGGTGCGTTGCCGCGCGCGGAGCCGCCACAAGGCGGCGGAGCCGACCAGGAGGTAGAACAGCGTCACCCCCAGGATCGCGGCGATCCGGTGCGTGTCCCAGAACCACACGACAACGAGTGCGGACGCGGCAACCACCGCGAACGCGAAGAACAGCACCGCGACGATAATGAGGATCAGCCGCTCGGCGATCCGCTCGCGTTCCTCGTCGAACTCGACGGCGACAAGCTCGAGCCGCGTGCGGAGCAACGCGAGCAGCGACACCGCCGAGCTGCGCGAGCGCGCCGCGCAGGCCGCCTTGAGAACCGCCGGGCGTGCCGTCGGTCACGCGTCGGCGCATCAGGAACGGCGGTTGATCAGCAATCCGGCAACCAGACCCACGACCGCGGCGACGCCGATCGCCTGCCACGGATGCGTCGTGCACGTATTGGTCGGTCGCCTCGGCAGCGGCCTTCGCGCGTTCGACGGCCTGACCCTCCAGCTCCTGCAGGCGAAGCTTGGCGCCGAGCAGCTTGGCCTCGACCTGCGAGCGCAGATCGCGGGCCTTGTCGCCGGTTTCGGAGGCTGCCGCCTTGAGCAGGCCCTCGGCCTCGGTCAGGACGGCGGAAAACTCGTCGACCAGCTTTTCGCGATTCGTTTCTGTGGCAGACATGAGCGACTCCTTGGAATGGACGATCGATGGATCATCGCCGTCGGAGCCGCTCATTATATCCGGAAGGTCCGCCCAGGTACGAGCGCGACGCAGGCGCACGATCGTGCTTCGGCCCCACGGGTGATGATCGCCCCTGGCAGAGGGGCGGCGCCATCGACAAGCTCGCGCCGGTCGCGCCTGTCGCGCCGGTGGGGCCGATCGCTCCCGTGGCACCCGTTGCTCCTGTCGCACCGGTAGGGCGCCGGTCGGCCCGTTGGTCCCGTCCGCCAGTTGGGCCCGCCGCAATCGGTCCGCACTTTCCGAGCAATCTTGCCGTCTGGAAGCACACCAGTTCGTCTCGACCGTCACCCACCACGACATTCGGGACGTATTTCCCGGGTCGGCAGTGGAGCGCCGAAGGTTGCTATGTCGCGCATACGGCGAAGTTGCCCGACACCGGCTGTGGAAGCTTTCCGCGCCAACGCGAGGAATCGTCAGAATTGCCTGGTATGGCTAGAGCGGCGCCGACCACGCTCGGCCGGAAGGATTCGGTCACTTAGCGTTCCGGTCGGCGACTGCGTTAAACTGGAACCTGATCATCCTGACCGCCATGACGCGTTCGATCCGACCGCCTGCCGTCGACCCCGCAACCGTGAGCGAAACGCGTGGATCGGGTTACCCGGAGCCGTTTCGATCGCGGATGGGCGATCGCGTCAAACGCAAGCTCGGCGATGCCTGCGGGCTCACCCGATTCGGCGTCAATCTGGTGACGCTGGGCCCCGGCGGCCAATCGGCGCTGCGGCACTGGCACACGCTGGAGGACGAATTCGTCTACGTCCTTTCCGGCGAGGTCGTGCTCGTCACCGAACGACGGCGAGCAGGTGCTGAGGGCCGGCATGTGCGCCGGCTATCCGGCCGGAAGAAGGACGCGCACCACTTCGTCAATCGCAGCGCGGCGCCCGCGGAGTATCTCGAAGTGGGCAATCGCATCGAGGGCGACAACGCGTTCTACCCGGACGACGACCTGATGTGGTGCGAGAACGAGAACGGCGTGTATCGCGGCCCACAAGGACGGCACGTCGATATTGAGCCGGCGACCACGCTGCGTCGTCGCGCCGGTTGATTCGGGCGGCAAGCGTCCCCATATTGCGGACGGCGGCCGGCGTGGCCGCAGCGCGTTCGCGAGGAGGTATCAACCATGGCCGACTTTCCCGCTCCTGTCGCCGCTACCCCGCTCCGGACGCCGCCGGCAATCCACCGATCTCTGCGCATTGCTGGCCTACGCGCTGATGGGCATCGGCGCAGTCGCGGCGCTCGTTTCCTCGGGGTTTCCGGCGGTTGCTCCGCTGATGGGGATTCTGGGAATCGCGGGCATCATCGTCTGCTACGTCAAGCGCGACGACGCGCGCGGAACCTGGGTGGCCTCGCACTTTCGCTGGCTGATCCGGACGTTCTGGTACTCGCTGCTCTGGGGCGCGGTCGGCGGCATCGTCCTCGTAGTTCTCGGGCTCATCCTGATCGGCATCCCGATCGCGTTCGCGATCTGGGCGGTTGCTTCGCTCTGGGTGCTCTACCGCGTGATCCGCGGCTACCTGCTGTTCAACGACAGCAAGCCGATCCCGGGGATGTGACGCCGCAGGTCGCGGCGACGCGAGGCGGCCGGGTCGATCTCGCAGATGCCCGGCTGCCGCTGGCCCATGAGCGCTATTGTGCAATCAGCGGGTCGCCGGCCAGGAACCGCCGTCACGATAGACCCATTGCACGAGGAAATCGAGCGCGTCGCCCGCGCGCATCGCGTTGGGATGATTGACGATTGCGGCGACCGCGTAGCGTCGCCCATTGTCGTCGATCACGTAGCCCGCCAGCGCGCGCACGCCTTCGAGCGTTCCCGGTCTTGAGCAGGGCCTGGCCCGCGACGCCGCCGTTCTGGAACCGGCGCTGCACCGTGCCGTCCACTGCCGCGACCGCGAGCGAGCTCGCGAATTCGTCGCGCACCGCGCTCGCGTCGGCCGCGAGCAGCAGTCGGGCCAGGCTTCCGGCCGAGATCCGCTCGCGCCGCGACAGTCCCGAGCCGTTGTCCAGCACGAGCTCCGGCATCCGCAGCTTGCGCCGCGCGAGCCAGCGCCGGACGACTCGCGTCGCGCCGGCCGTGGTTGCCGGTGGCGGCGCGCCCGCTGTGGCGAGCGTGAGGAAGACCTGGCGCGCCATCACGTTGTTGGACAGCTTGTTCACGTCGCCCACGATGTCCCAGAGTGGCGGCGACTGCAGTGTCGCGAACGGGTCGGCGTTCCGCGGGCGCGAGCCCGATCCTCCAGCCGCCGCTGAAGTGGCCGCCCGCCTCGCGGAAATAGGTCTCGAACATGCCGTGCACGTAGGTCGACGCGTCGAGCAGCGCCACCCACCACTCGCGTTCGCCGCATGCGGCCGGATAGCGGCCGGAGAACGTGGCGCTCGGCCCGGCTGCCGCGGTCGACGAACATCGCGCCGAGCGCGCTGCGCCAATCGCCGCAATCGCCGTCGGCGAGTATCGGCGGCGGGCCGACCGTTACTTCGCGTCAGCGGCGGCTCGACGGTGAGTTGCGTCGCGGTGCCGGCGGCATCCGGCGCGAAGGCGAATTTCACCGCCTTGAAATTGACGAGCAGTGCGTCGGGGCCGACGTTGTACGGCTTGAGCGGCTCACCGTCGAAGGCGCCCGGCTCGATGCGCAACGGGCGCGAAGAACGAGCGGTCGAGCACGAGATCGCCCTCGATGGTTGCGAGCCCCCGCGTGCGCAGCGTCGCCATGAAGCCGCGCCACTGCTCGACGGTGATCTTGGGGTCGCCGCCGCCCTTGAGCACGAGATTGCCACGCAGCACGCCATCCTCGAGCGGGACCGGCGACGTACGCCTCGGTCTTCCAGCGGTAGTCGGGGCCGAGCAATTCCAGCGCCGCGAAGGTCGTAACCAGCTTCATCACCGACGCCGGGTTGTACGCGCGCGCGGCCTGGTGCGAGAACAGCGGCTCACGCGCTGCGACCTCCTGCACGACGACGCCGACCGCGGCAAGGGGTACGCCCGCATCGAGAAATGCGCGCGCAACCGGCGGCGGCAGCGCGGCGCGGCAGCGGTAGTGGCGAGCCACAGCAGCAGCAGCGCGACGCCGTGCAATGCGTTTCATGCCCGATCGACGATTTCGCCCGTGCGACCGGCGAGCAGAGCGAACTCGTCGTCGGTCAGGACGTACGGCGGCATGAAGTACACGGTGCGGCCGATGGGCCGCAGCAACAGCTCGCGCGCGAGTCCTTCGGCAAAGCACCAGCGCGCGAAATCCGCGCGTGTGGTTTCCACCTCGAAGGCCCAGATCATGCCGCGCCGGCGGAAAGCGCGGACCTTCGGATGCGTGGCGAGTCCCTCGGCGAGCGCGTCCCAGCGAGCCGCCTTCGCCCGATTGGCAGCGATGACGTCGTCGTCGCGAAAGAGGTCGAGCACGGCGAGCGCCGCCCGGCAGGCGAGCGCGTTGCCGGTGTACGAATGCGAGTGCAGGAAGCCTCGCGCGATGTCGTCGGCGTAGAACGCCGCGTAGACGGTGTCGGTCGTCAGCACGCACGACAGCGGCAGGTAGCCGCCGGTGATGCCTTTCGACAGGCAGAGAAAATCCGGCGCGACACCGGCCTGCTCGCACGCGAACAAGCGTTCCGGTGCGGCCGAATCCGGTCATGATCTCGTCGGCGATCAGCAGCACGCCGTAGCGGGTGCACAGCTCGCGCGCCCGAACGAGGTAGTGGGCGTCGTACATCGACCATGCCCGACGCGCCCTGGACCAGCGGCTCGACGATGAGCGCCGCCGTCGTGGCGTGATGCGCCGCGAGATGCGCGTCGAGCGCCTGCGCGGCCCGCTCGGCGACGTCGCGCGCCGATTCGCCCGGCGTGGCGTTGCGCGCATCGGGCGTGGGCACGGTTGCATTGCGCTTGAGCAGCGGCGCGTAGGTGTCGCGAAAGATCGGCACGTCGGTGACGGCAAGCGCGCCGAGCGTCTCGCCGTGATAGCTGCCCGCGAGCGAGACGAACCCGGTCTTCGCCGGTTGGCCGCGGTTCTTCCAGTAGTGGAACGCCATCTTGAGCGCGATCTCGACGGCCGACGCGCCGTCGGAACCGTAGAACGCATGACCGAGGCCCGGGTGGCGCGAGCGCGGCGAGCCGCTCGGACAAGCTCGACGACCGGACGATGCGTGAAGCCGGCGAGCATTACGTGCTCGAGCTCGGCGAGCTGCGCGGCGAGTGCCGCGCGGATGCGCGGATTCGCGTGACCGAACAGATTCACCCACCAGGAGCTGACCGCGTCGAGATAGCGATGGCCGTCGAAGTCGTAAAGCCAGGCCCCCTCGCCGCGCGCGATCGGCACCAGCGGCAGCGCCTCGTGCACTTTCATCTGCGTGCACGGATGCCAGACCGCGCGGCGGCTGCGCTCGAGCCATTCGGCGTTAGCGGTCATCGGTAGGCGCTCACGCTTACGTCCATGGCGCGGCCGATTATACCGACCGCAGCACGATGCATCGGCCGCGCGTCGGCATGACGATGGACGGTGTCGTGCGCTTGACGCAGTCCGCGCATCGGATCGAAGATCGGCGCGACATGAAGGCTAGCGCACCGGCGTCATACACACGCACGGCGATCACGCTGCACTGGCTCGCTGCGCGCGCTGATCCTGTGCAACTTCCTGCTGGGGCCGTGGATGGTGGACCTGCCGATCAGTCCGCAGAAGCTCCGCCTCTACGCCTGGCACAAGTGGATCGGGATCACGATCTTCCTGCTGGTACTGGTCGCGCCTGGCGTGGCGCCGGCGCCATCCGCCGCCGCTGCCGGTGGCCATGCCCGACTGGCAGCGGCGCGCGGCTGGGGCCGCGCATGCGCTGCTCTACGTGCTGATGCTCCTGATTCCGCTTTCCGGATGGATCTACAGTTCGGCAACCGGCGTCCAGGTCGTCTACCTCGGACTCGTGCCGCTGCCCGACCTCGTCGCGAAGGACAGGGCGCTCGCCGCGATCCTCAAGGCGGTCCACGCGATGTTGAACCTTTTCGCTGCTGGCGCTGGTCTTTGTTCATGCGGGCGCCGCGCTGAAGCACCATGTCGTCGATCGCGACGGCGTGCTCGCGCGGATGGTCCCGTTCCTTGCGCGCGACTGAAGGAACCCCCGCCACGATGAAGCCATACCGCTCGTTCATCCCGCCGCTTGCCGCCATGCTGATGGCCGGCCCGGGCGGTGCTTTCGCGCAGGGCGTCCTCATCGACAAGAGCGAAATCCGCTTCGTCTCGAAGCAGATGGGCGTGAACGTCGAAGGCCGGTTCCGGAAATGGAAGGCCAACGTCGATTTCCGCCCGCAGGAGCTCGCGAAGTCGAGAGCCGAGTTCGAAGTCGAGCTCGCGAGCATCGATCTTGCGAGCGAGGACTCGGAAGCGGAAGTGAGGCGGGAGACCTGGTTCGACACGGCGACGATATCCCGGTCGCGCGATTCGCGTCGACCGGCATCAGAGGACCTGGGTGGCGACCGTTACGAAATCGCGGCACGCTGTCGATGAAGGGCATGGCAAGGAGATTGCGGTTCCCGTCACGCTGAAAAAGGACGCAGCTGGCAACAGCGTCGCCGAGGGCCAGTTCGCGGTCAAGCGGCTCGATTTCAAGGTTGGCGAAGGCATGTGGGCCGACACCGACACCGTCGCCAACGAGGTCAACGTGCGTTTGCGGATGGTGCTGCCGCCGCTAAAGTGACGAACCGGCGCGGTGTTCTCGCGCAAACGCTCAGCGGCCAACTACTTTCTGCATTCGCTTCACCGCCGCGACCAGCGCGCGCGCGATGCCCGGCTCGCGCACCGAGTGGCCGGCGTCGGGAACGACGATGTATTCGGCCTCGGGCCACGCGCGCGCGAGCGTGTCGGCCGTCACCGGCGGGCAGACGATGTCGTAGCGACCCTGCACGATCGTGCAGGGCAGGTGCCGGATGCGCCCGAGATTGGCGAGCAACTCGTCGTCGGCGAGAAACGCGCGATGCACGAAGTAATGCGCCTCGATCCGCGCGATGGCGAGCGCCGAAGCGTCGCTGTCGAACTTCGGTGACGCCGTTCGCCGGGGGCAGCAGCGTCGAGCACGCCCCTTCGTAACGGTCCCACGCGTGCGCCGCGGGCATGTGGACTGCCGGATCGGGATCGGTCAGCCGGCGGTAATAGCTGCCGAGCAGGTCGCCACGCTCCGCCGCGGGCAGGAACTCCGCGAACGCGCGCCACGCCTCGGGAAACATGTTGCGCATCCCGTGCATGAACCAGTCGAGCTCCGCGGGTCGCGCGAGGAAGATGCCGCGCAGCACGAGTCCGAGACAGCGCTGCGGATGCGCCTGGGCGTACGCGAGCGCCAGCGTCGAGCCCCACGAGCCGCCGAACAGCAGCCAACGGCTCGATCCCGAGATGCTCGCGCAGGCGCTCGAGATCGGCGACGAGGTGCGCGCGTCGTATTGTCGGCGAGCTCGGCGACTGGGGTCGAGCGTCCGGCGCCACGCTGGTCGACGAGCACGATCCGCCAGAAGCTCCGGATCGAAATAGCGACGATGATGGGGAAGGCACCCGCCGCCCGGGTCCGCCGTGCAGGAAGACGAGCGGCACGCCTTGCGCGTTGCCGCAGCATTCCCAGAACAGCGTGTGCCGGCGATCGACCGCGAGGCGTCCGCTCGCGTAGGGATCGATCTCCGGGAAGAGTATTTCGTCGCGGGGGGCGGGATTGTCGGGCATCGGGCGGGGTTCGTTCGTCGGCTCAGGGCGCAAGCGGCGCGCGAAAGCGCTCGTCGACGTCGATCCGGTAACCGTTGGCCAGCCGGTTCGTCGCGTTGGCGAGCGCGACGACGGCCATCAGCTCGTCGAACATCGCCGGCGTCATCCCCTTCGCGCGCGCGCCGGCCGTGTGCGAGTGAATGCAGTATTCGCAGTTGTTGGTGACGCTGACGGCGACGTACACGAGCTCCTTGGTCAGCGCATCGAGCTCGCCTGGAGCCATCACCTCCTTCACCGTGGTCCAGGTTCGCTGCAGCGTCGCGGGGTCGTTGGCGAGGGCCTTCCAGAAATTGTTGATCCAGTCGGTCTTGCGCGTGGCGCGAATGTCGTCGTAGACCGCGCGCACCTCGGGGGGTGCGGCGTCGTACTCGATCAGGGGCACGAGGGCCATGGGAAATCTCCGGCACGGCCGCGCCCGACGAGGCACGGCACGCTGATGCGAAGTATGCAGCAAAACCCTGCGCTTCGAGTAACGGCGACGCGGCGCACGTCACGACCGGCGGCCCTATAATCGAGAACGATTTTCGCGGGACGGGAGGAACTCATGGAATCGATGCGTAACCGGCTGACGTTGGCCGCTTGCCTGCCCGACGATCACGATCGTGCGTTGCTGATCGGCCGTGTCTGGCTGCCCGATGCGGAAGGACCGGCACTGGTACGCGTCACGAGCGACGGCGTCCACGATCTGTCGCGCGTCGCGGCGACGGCGAGCGAGCTCTTCGAGCGCGACGATCCGGCACGCGATATTCGCGCAGCCGAACCGTTGCCGCGCATCGCCACGCTCGCCGATGTGCTCGCCAACTCGGCGCCCGACGGTCGCGATGTCGACCAAGCCATGGCTCCTCGCCCCCTGCGATCTCGCGGCGATCAAGGCGGCCGGCGTCACGTTCGTGTCGAGCATGCTCGAGCGCGTGATCGAGGAGCAGGCGCGCGGCGACCCGGCGAAGGCGGACGTCGTTCGCAAGTCGATCGTCGCGGTCATCGGCGAGAACCTGTCGGCGATCCGCCCGGGCTCACCCGAGGCCGCGCGCCTGAAGGAGGTGCTGATCGCTGCGGGGGCCTGGTCGCAGTACCTGGAGGTGGGCATCGGGCCGGACGCGGAGATCTTCACCAAGTCGCAGCCGATGTCCGCCGTGGGTCTCGGTGCCGACATCGGCATCCATCCGCGCTCGGAGTGGAACAATCCCGAGCCCGAGATCGTGCTGGCGGTGAACAGCGCGGGAAAGGCGGTCGGCGCGACGCTCGGCAACGACGTCAACCTGCGCGACTTCGAGGGCCGCAGCGCGCTCCTTCTCGGCAAGGCCAAGGACAACAACGCGTCCTGCGCGATCGGACCGTTCATCCGGCTCTTCGACGCGCAGCTTCGGCATCGACGACGTGCGCCGCTGCGAGCTTGCGATGCGCGTCGACGGACCGGACGGGTTCACGCTCGAGGGTTCGAGCTCGATGGCGAAGATCAGCCGCGACCCGCTCGATCTCGTCGCCCACGCGATCGGCCCGCACCATCGGTACCCGGACGGGCTGGTGCTCTTTCTCGGAACGATGTTCGCGCCGACGAAGGATCGTCTCGGGCCCGGTCAGGGCTTCACGCACGCTGTCGGCGACGTCGTCACCATCGCAACGCCGAAGCTGGGCGCGCTCGTCAACCGCGTCGAGCACTGCGATCGCGTCGCGCCGTGGACGTTCGGCACGCTCGCGCTGATGCACAATCTCGCGCGGCGCGGGTTGCTCTGACCCTCGCCGGGGTCTAGCGGCCCTTCCGGTACGCGACGACCTTCTGCCTCTGTTCGCCCAGGCCGGCGATCCCGAGCGTAATGACGTCTCCCGGCTTCAGGTACACCGGGGTCGGCTTCATCCCCATGCCGACACCCGGCGGCGTCCCCGTGGTGATCACGTCGCCCGGCAACAGCGTCATGTACCGCGACACGTCGGCGACGAGCTCGGCGACGCCGAAGATCATCGTCCGCGTGTTGCCGGTCTGGCGCCGCTCGCCGTTGACGTCAAGCCACATGTCGAGGTTCTGCGGGTCCTTGATCTCGTCGGTCGTCACGAGCCAGGGGCCAAGCGGCCCGAACGTGTCGCAGCCCTTGCCCTTGTTCCATTGGGTGGCGCCGCGCTTCAGCTGGAACTCGCGCTCGGAGACGTCGTCGACCACGCAGTAGCCCGCCACGTGCTTCAATGCATCCTTCACGGCGACGTGGCGCGCAGTCTTGCCGATGACGACGCCGAGCTCGACCTCCCAGTCGGTCTGCGTCGAGTCCTTCGGGATCATCACGTTGTCGTTGGGGCCGACGATGCACGTGGTCGACTTGAAGAACACGACCGGATGCTCGGGAATCGGCGCGCCGGATCTCCTTCGCATGGTCGACGTAATTGAACCCGATCGCGACGAACTTCGACACGCCGGTCACGCAGGGACCGAGTCGCGGCCGGCCCTTCACCAGCGGCAGCTTCCGCGAGTCGAGCTTCGCCAACGCCTTCAGCGATTGGGGTGCGAGCGTTTCGGGTCCGATGTCCTTCACCTTGCGCGAAAGGTCGCGGAGCTTCCCTTCGGCATCGATGAGGCCGGGCTTTTCCTTGCCGACGGGACCGTAGCGTACGAGTTTCATGTGCTCTCCTTGGTTACGTTGTTGTCGCGACAGTGACGCCGAGTCGGGGGCGGGAGCATCGTCCGGGCCGCCCCGTGACTCGCCGTTGCCATTTGAATCTCAGATCGTCATTCCGCCATCGCAGGAATACACGTTGCCGGTGATGAACGCAGCTTCGTCGGAAGCGAGGAAGACGACCAGCGGCGCGATCTCGTGTGCCTGGGCAAGGCGGCCCATCGGCTGTCGTGCGATGAAGGCCTTGCGCGCCTCGGCCGGGTCGGGAAGGGCGTTGATCCGTTCGGCGAGCGAAGGCGTGTCGACCGTGCCCGGCGCTATCGCATTGCAGCGGATGCCCTTGGTCACGTAGTCGGCCGCAACCGCCTTGGTGAGCCCGATGACCGCCGCCTTCGTCGTTCCGTAGACGAAGCGGTTGGGGAGCCCTTTGATCGACGAGGCGATCGACGCCATGTTGACGATGCTTCCGCCGCCCATCGCGAGCATTTTCGGCAACGCGCAGCGGATCGTCATGTACATCGCGCGCACGTTGAGCGCGAAGCTGCGGTCCCAATCCTTCGGCCCGCAGTCGAGGATCGTGCCGTTGTGAACGAAGCCGGCGCAGTTGAACAGGATGTCGAGCGGCGGCAGCGCTTCCATCGTCGCCGCGATCGCCGCGTCGTCCAGCACGTCGAGAACGCGGGTCGTCACGTTCGCTGTGCCGTCGAGGCTCGCCAGCAGCTTCGCATTCAAGTCGGTCGCATGGACCTCGGCGCCTTCCGCCGCCATCGCGACGACCGTGGCCTTGCCGATGCCCTGTCCGGCCGCGGTGATGAGTGCGGTCTTGCCAGCCAAGCGTCCACTCATGTCGAGCTCCCTTTCGTTGCGGGTTGCGTGATTGCGGCGCCGTCAGCGCTTCAGCCGCGGCGTCAGCGACCGTGTCGGATCGGCCCAATCGTGATTGGGCACCATGGGGTACCAGCCGGGGCGTCCGGGGTCGCGATCGTACGGATAGCTGCCCAGCTCGCGGAAGAGCTCGTGATAGTGCGCGAGCTTGTCGCGATCGAGCGCAACGCCTAGCCCGTTGCCGTCGGGCACCGGGATCTTGCCGTCCGTGTAGCGCATCTTCCCGCCGGCGATCAGGTCGTCGGTCAGATGATGGTAGTGAGCGTCGGCCGCGTAGCCGAGGTTGGGGATCACGGCGCCCAGGTGCAGCATCGTCGCGAGCTGGATGCCGAGCTCGCCCGAGCTGTGGACGGCCACGCCGAGGCCCATGGTTTCACAGACGCCGGCGGCCTTGATGCACGGCCGGATGCCGCCCCAGAACGTCGTGTCCAGCAGCACCACGTCCACCGCGCGCATTTCGATGTTCGCCGCAAGCTGCTCGAAGTTGACCACCACCGTGTTGGTGGCGATCGGCAGGTCGACGAATTCCTTGAGCCGCGCGAGCTGCGGCATGCCCCAGACGGGGTCTTCGTAGTAGTCGTTGGCCAGGTCCTCGATGCCGCGTCCGAAATCGATCGCGTCGGCGAGCGAGAGCGCGCTGTTCGGGTCGTAGCGGTAGCGGTCGTCGGGGAGCGCCGCGGCAAGCGCCCGATAGCACGCGAGCTCGTGCGCCGGCGGATACACGCCGCCCTTGAGCTTGTGCACGCGGAAGCCGTGCTGGCGCTTGAGCTCGCGCGCGTGGGCGACGAGCTGCTCGGCCGTGCGCACTTCGCCGCGGCCGGTCTGCGGATCGTTGTAACGGAAGAAGAGGTAGCTCGCGAACTCGACCGCATCGCGCAGCTTGCCGCCGAGGAGCGCATGCACGGGCACGCCGAGCTTCTGGCCGATGATGTCGAGGCACGCGAACTCGATTGCGGCGTGGAGCTGCGTGCGGTTGTTGTACAGGCTCGCGGTCGGGTTGCAGATCGCGAAGCGCAGTGCCTCCAGCCGGAAGACGTCGTGGCCGCGCAGGTAATCGGCAAGCCCCGCGAACGCACGGGTCGCGTCCTCGCCGCCGCCGCCCATCTCGCCCAGGCCCACGTAGCCGTCGGCGGTTTCGACTTCGACGATGGTGCGCACGAAGCGGCCCCAGTGCGCGCCGTTGCTGTGCAGGATCGGCGCCTCGAGCGGCACCGTGACCGGGGTCGCGCGGATCGCGGCAATCGTGGTGGCGGGCATGGACGAAGTGGGCGGCTGATGTGGTGGTGCCGACCCCGCGGGACCGAAATCCCGGTCGGCAGACCGGCATTGTAGGGGTGTGCCGGGCCTTACGCTATTTCGCGAGCAGGACGTTGGGCAGCCAGGTCGTCAACGGCGGCCACAGGGTGATCGCGGCGAGCACCACCAGCAGCGGCACCAGGAACGGTATCGTGGCCCGGGTCACCCGCTCGAACGAGATGCCCGCCACCTTCGCCGTCACGTACAGCACGACGCCGACCGGCGGCGTGATGGTGCCGATCATCAGATTCAGGACGACGATCAGCCCGAACTGGATCGGATCGATGCCGAGCTGCATCGCCGCGGGCACCAGGATCGGGATGAGAATCAGCATGGCGGCGATCGCTTCCATGAAACAGCCGATGACGAGCAGGATGATGTTCACGATGAAGAGGTAGACCAGCGGATTGTTCGTCATGCCCGACAGGTACTTGCCGGCAACCTGAGGGACCTGCGACAACGACAGGCAGTACGCCATCAGCCCCGCGGTCATGACCAGGGCGAGCACGACGCCGGTGGTCTCCACGGTTTCCAGGATGATTCTCGGCAGATCGGCGAGCCTGAACTCGCGATAGATGAAAAGTCCGAGCACGAGCGCGTAGGCAACGGAAATGGCGGCGGCCTCGGTCGGCGTGAACACTCCGCCGAACAAGCCCGCGAAAAGGATCACCGGGGTCAGCAGTGCCCAGACCGCGGCCTTGAAGGCGCGCCACAGATCGCGAAGGCCCGGAAACGGATGACGCGGCAGGTTGAGGCGGACGGCGATCGCACGGACCATGACCATCAACGCCCCCGCCATCAACAGTCCCGGAATGACGCCGGCAATGAACAGGCTGCCGATCGAGGCTTCGGCCGCCACGCCATAGATGATCATCGGCAGCGACGGCGGAATGATCGGGCCGATCGTGGCGGAGGCTGCGGTGAGGGCGGCCGCGATGTCCGGCGAATAGCCTTCGTCCGTCATCGCCCTGATTTCCAACGTGCCGAGTCCGCCCGCGTCCGCCACGGCGGAGCCCGACGTCCCCGCGAAGAACACGCTCGCCACGATGTTGGCGTGGCAGAGCCCGCCGCGCATCCAGCCGACGCACACCTTCGCGAAGTCGAAGATGCGGGTGGTGATGCCGGCCGAGTTCATGATGTTGCCCATCAGGATGAACAGCGGCGCCGCGAGCAACGGAAACGAATCGACCGACTTGGCCAGACGCTGCGCAACCGCAAGATCGGGGATGCCGGCGAGTTGCAGGAAGGCGATTGCCGCGAGTCCCAGCGCGAGCCAGATCGGCGGCCCCAGGAACAGCGACCCGAACCAGGCCGCGAGGATCACGAGCATCAGCGTCGTCATCCGCGCGGCCTCCCGGAAGCCGGCACGCGCAGGTCGGCCAGCGCGCCGGCCAGCGCGAGCAGCGCGTAGCCGGCGATGGCTGCTGCGGCCACGGGTTCGATCAGGTAGACGACCCCGAGATTGAACGGGACCGCGACGTTCTCGACGTCCCAGTTGTTGGCGACGAGCCTGAGGCCGCGCGTGCCGAGGATCCAGGCGAAATAGATCGTCGCGATCTGGATCGCCACGGCCACCGCCACCTGCGCGCGCGGCGGAAGTCGCTCCGCGACGAAGGTCATCGCGAGGTGGCTGCCCTTGCGCGAGGCGATGATCCAGCCCAGGAACGCGCACCAGATGAAAAGGTAGCGCGCGAGTTCCTCGCTCCAGGTCAGCGGACTGTTGAACGCGTAGCGGAGGATCACCTGCGCAAAGACGCACAGGAAGATGCCGACGAAGACCGCGATCGCGGCCCCGTCGATCGCGCGTTCGGCCATGCGACGCAGTGCGTTCATGGGGGCGCCCTATTGGGTCTTGCCGTCTGACCCGGCGCTGCGCTCACTGCATGCTGTTCAGCTTTTCGTACGTGCCCTTGCCCCACCTGCTCTCGAACTTCGGGACCACGGCGCTCACGACCGGCTGTTTGAACGCATCGATGTCGACGGGAACGACGGTGACGCCTGCCGCCTTGAACGTCTCGATCAGTTCCTTTTCCTGCTTGATGAGCTCGGCGTTCTGCCACGCGATCCCGGCGTCGACGGCATCCTGGATGATCTTCTGGTCCGCCGGCTTCAATTGCTTCCAGAATGCTTCGTTCACGACGACGAGGCGCGGCGTGATGATGTGGCCGGTCAACACCAGGTACTTCTGCACTTCGTCGAACTTGCCGGACTTGATCGTCGGCAGCGGGTTTTCCTGGCCATCCACGGTGCCCTGCTTCAACGCCAGGTACAGTTCGCCGAAGTTCATCGGCGTGGGTTTGGCTCCCCAGGCTTCGGCCATCGCCTTGAACACGTCGTTCTCCGGAACCCGCAGCTTGAAGCCGACCAGGTCGGCCGGCGTCTTCACCGCCTTGTTCGACGTCGTGAGGTGGCGCGTACCGTAGTAGGTGGTACCGAGTATGCGCATGCCGCGCTTGGCCACGAGCTCGTTGTTGAATTCGCGGCCCACCGGGCCCGCCATCGCCTTGACGAGATGATCGGCGTCGCGCCAGATGTAGGGGCTTTCCACCACCGAAATCGCCGGCACCCAGGCCCCGAAGTTGGCCGCGCCTTCGAGAACGACCTGCTGGGTACCATTGGCGACGGCCTCGATCATGTCGCGCGACGAGCCCAGTTGGCCGCCCGGAAACGCCTGCACGGCGATTCGGCCTCCCGACTTCGCCTTCACTTCCGCCGCGATCCGTTCCACCATCTGGGCCGACGGATGCGTCGCCGGTACGACGTCGCCCCAGCGCAGCGTGATCTCCTGCGCGGCGACGCTTCCACACAGGCCCAGCGCAACGATTGCGGCCAACAGAGCAGGGCGCCGATGCCGCCGACACCCAATGCGCGACCGGCGCGTCCCCTGTTGCCCGACATGGTGCAGATTCCGAAAATCATGCATTGCCGTTCCTCCCTGGATTGAAGGTCGATCGCGTGCAGTCCGTGCCGACGGTGAGCGCTCCGTGGCCGCGAGTTTCTTGCCCCGACGCGGCCGGCCCGACGGATCCGGCGGCCATGATCTCACGGCACGCGTGACGCCGAAATGCGAAGCGCCGTTGAAAGCGCCATGGCACCGCCCGCCGCATCACGCTGCGCGCGATGTCGGTAGCTTCGCCTGCAGCGGGAATCCGGTAGAATTGGTCATACCACTTGACCAATTTCGCGCGCAGAGGTAGCCTTGCGGCCCAATCCCAAACGCGGAAAGGCGCGGCTCGATGGCCGCGCCCGGCGCCCCATGCCGTTCCAGAGCATCGAACCCCGCCGCCTGTACCGGCAGATCGCCGACCAGATCCGCGGTTTGATCGGGTCGGGCGAATTCCCGGCCGGATCGCGGCTGCCACCCGAGCGCGACCTTGCCCGGCAGCTCGGCGTGTCGCGCCCCTCGGTGCGCGAGGCGCTGATCGCGCTGGAAGTCGAGGGGCTGGTCGAAGTCCGGATCGGGTCCGGCATCTACGTGATGGCCCCCAACGTGCAAGCCGTCGGCAAGTTGGCCGGCGAGATCCACGCCGAGGCGGGGCCCTTCGAGCTCTTGCGCGCGCGCTACGTGATCGAGAGCGAATGCGCGGCGCTGGCGGCGAAGTCTGCCCGCAAGACGCAACTGGCGAGTATCGCCGAGGCGCTCGACCAGATGCAGCGCGAGTTGGACGATCAGAAGCAGCCGTTCGAACGGCGATCGATTGTTCCACCTGCGCATAGCGGAGGCGACCGGCAACGGCGCGCTGGTCGCCGTCGTCAAGATGCTCTGGGACGAGCGCACCGGACCCCTTTACCAGCAGCTCGAGCATCACTACGATTCGCCGGCGTTATGGACTTCTGCGATGGCGGAGCACCGCATCGTGCTGAAGGCGATCGCCAGTCGGGATGCGGCCGGGGCGCGCGCCGCGATGCAGCGGCACCTGAACCAGGCGTACAAGCGGTTCTCGACGGGCTGGGATAGCATTCACTGACGTTTCGGCAACAGCGGGAGACTTTCACCATGCTGGCGTGCAGGATTCATGCAAAGGAAGACCTTCGAATCGAGCCCGATACGACGCCCGACGTCGGTCCGGGCGAGGTGCGGGTGCGGCTGGGCGCGGGGGGCATCTGCGGCTCCGACCTCCACTACTACTACGAGGGCCGCAACGGCAGCTTCGTGATCCGCGAGCCGCTGATTCCGGGGCACGAGGCGTCGGGCGTCGTCCTGGCGATCGGGCCCGGCGTCACGCGCGTCGCGGTCGGGGACAAGGTTGCGATCTCCCCGTCGCACGCCTGTGGCCGCTGCGAGTACTGCCGGCAGGGGCGCGAGCACCTGTGCACCAGCATGAAATTTCTCGGCAGCGCGAGCCTGTTCCCACATGTGCAGGGAATGTTTCGCGAGCACTTCGTCATGGGCGAGCGGCAGTGCTATCCGGTGCACGCCGACGTGTCGCTGGGCGAGCTCGCGTTTGCCGAACCGCTCGCGGTGGCACTGCACGCCGTCAACCGGGGCGGCGATCTGCTCGGGAAGTCGGTGTTGATCACCGGCGCAGGTACAATCGGGTGCCTCACGGTGATCGCCGCGCGACTGGCGGGCGCGGCGCGCGTGACCGTCACCGACGTCCTCGATCGCCCGCTCGCGCAGGCCAGAGAGGTCGGCGCCGACGTCACGTTGCGCGCGGACCGCGACGCCGGAATGCTCGCGAGCCAGCCGGTCGACGTGGCGTACGAGGTTTCCGGCAACTTCAACGCGCTGAAAGCGTGCATTGCCGCAGTCAAGCGCGGTGGCGTGGTCGTGCAGGTCGGCACGCTGCCGCACGAGCCGCTGCCGTTCGTGGTGAACGAATTGATGGTGAAGGAGCTCGATCTGTGCGGCGCGTTTCGCTGGGGCATCGAGTTCGACTGGGCGGTCGGGTACCTCGCGACGCGGCGCGTCGACGTGCGGCCGCTCATCACCTCGCAATTTCCGCTGCAGGACGCGATCAAGGCCTTTGCCCTCGCCAAGGACAAGACGCAGAGCACCAAGGTCCAGGTGGTCTGCGCTTGAAATCGTAAGCAACCCTGTCAACTCAACCCGTGGAGGAACCATGAAGATGTTCGACAAGCTGATCCTGTCGGCCGCGGCGATCGCCGTCGCCACCGTCGTCGCGGCCGGTCCGGCCAGTGCGCAGACCAAGCTCAAGTGGGCGCACGTCTACGAGACGAGCGAGCCGTTCCACAAATGGTCGGTGTGGGCGGCCGACGAGATCAAGAAACGTTCCAACGGCCGCTACGAAATCTCGGTTTTCCCCGCCTCGCAGCTCGGCAAGGAGACCGACATCAATCAGGGGCTGCAGCTCGGGACGGTCGACATCATCATCTCCGGTCTTTCGTTCGCCGCGCGCACGGTACCCCGGTTCGGCGTCGGTTACTACCCGTACACTTTCCGCGGACCGGACCATCTGCTCGCCTGGGCCAAGAGCCCCGCTTTCGCCGAGCTCGCGGGACTCTACCGTGAGAAGTCGGGAATCCAGGTCACGGCCATGACCTACTACGGCACACGGCAGTCGACGTCGAACAAGGACTTCAACGATTGCGCCGGCATGAAGGGCCTGAAGATGCGTGTGCCGGACGTCCCGGCCTACCTTGCGCTTCCGAAGAGCTGCGGTGCGAACCCGACGCCGATCGCGTTCGCCGAGGTCTATCTGGCGCTGCAGAACGGAACGGTCGAGGCGCAGGAGAACCCACTGACCACGATCGAGGCCAAGAAATTCTACGAGGTGCAGAAGAACGTCATCCTGACCGCCCACATCGTCGACGCGGTTGCCACGCAGGTGGCGCCGCACGTGTGGGGCAAGCTTTCCGACGCCGACAAGAAGCTCTTCACCGACGTGATGCAGGAAGCCGCGGCCAACGGGACCAACGAGATCAAGAAGCGCGAGGCCGAGCTGGTCGACGAGTTCAAGAAGAAGGGGCTGAACGTCCACGCGGTCGACAAGAAGACGTTCCAGGATGCGATCATGAAGACCGTGTCGCTGGAATCGATGGGCTACTCGAAAGCCGACTGGGACAAGATCCAGGCGATTCAGTGACGGCGCGATGACGTCCGCTCCGTCGAGCGCGAGCGCGGCCGAGGATCACGTCCTCGACGCCGAGGGCCATTTCCACACGGCCGACGAGCCGGTCGACATCTCGGGTTACACGCTCGAGGACTGGTTCGTCTTCTGCGTGTTCTGGCTGCTGGCGCTCGACGTCTTCTATCAGTTCTTCACGCGCTACGTCCTCGACGACTCGGCGGCGTGGACCGAGGAGATCGCACGCTACCTGCTCATCGTCGTCACCTTCGTCGGTGCGGCGATGGGGGTGCGGAAGAACACGCACATCCACGTCGAGTTCGTCTACCGCTGGCTGCCGCCGAAGCTCGCTCGGTGGATGTCCACGTGCGTCGATGTCGCGCGCACGGCCTTCTTCGGCTATTGCACATGGCTCGCGATCGAGCTGGTGCCGCGGATGCACAACCTCAAGATGACGATCGTCGATTTTCCGATGAGCGTCATCTACGGGCTCGTGGCGGCGGGATTCGCGCTCTGCACGCTTCGTTCGGTCGGCGTCGGCATCCGCCATTGGCGGCAGGGCTGGAGCGTGCTCGAGCGGCCGGGCGAGAACGAGATCGCCGACGCATGAGCGCGCCGGGCCGCCCCGAGCGCGAATTGCTCCCTCTCGGGGCGACGGCGCGCAGCGCCAAGGGCGCTCATTTCAGGCGAGGGATCGTGCGATGAACAGCGTCCTGCTCGGCGGCTTCCTCGCGGCCATGGCAACCGGCCTGCCGATCGCGATCGCGATGGCGCTGGCGGCACTGCTGTACATCTGGATCTCCGGCACGATTCCGCCGCTCACGGTCGTCCATCGGATGGTCGGCGGCGTCGACAGCTTTCCGCTGCTCGCCGTGCCGTTCTTCATCCTGGCCGGCAACCTGATGAATTCGGCCGGGATCACCAATCGCATCTACAACTTCGCGCTCGCGCTGGTCGGCTGGCTCAAGGGAGGGCTGGGCCACGTCAACGTCGTGGGCAGCGTGATCTTCGCCGGCATGTCGGGCACGGCGATCGCGGATGCCGGCGGGCTGGGCACGATCGAGATCAAGGCGATGAAGGACCACGGCTATCCGACCGAGTTCGCGCTCGGCATCACCGCCGCGTCGGCGACGCTGGGGCCGATCATCCCGCCGTCGCTGCCGATGGTGATCTACGGCGTGCAGGCGAACGTCTCGATCGGCAAGCTCTTCGCCGGCGGTTTCATTCCGGGCGCGGTGATGGCGCTCTTCATGATGGCGATGGTCGCGCTACTACGCCCACGTTCGCAAATACGGTTCCGACATCGCGTTCTCGTGGCCGCGCATGGGACGCGCGTTCTTCGAGCTGGCGTTCGTGCTGATCACCGCGACGGTGCTCTACTTCCTGTGGTCGCGCGAGGGGCTGCCCGGTTGGCTGCGCTTCGGCGGACTGCTCGTCGGCACGATGGTCGCCGACAAGCTGTTCAAGTTCGAGGCCTACATGGCGCTGCTGACCCCGGTGATCCTGATCGGCGGCATGGCCACCGGCCTGTTCACGCCGACCGAGGCGGCGGTCGCTGCGGTCGCCTGGGCGCTATTCCTCGGCTTCATCTGGTATCGAACGCTCAATTGGCGCATGTTCGTCAAGATCTCGATGGAGACGATCGAGACCACGGCGGTCGTGCTGTTCATCGTCGCCGCGGCATCGATCTTCGCCTGGGTACTGACCACGACGCAGATGACGGACGCGATCGGCAACGCGGTGCTGTCGATCTCGGACCAGCCGTGGGTGTTCCTGCTGCTCGCGAACCTGTTCCTGCTGTTCGTCGGCTGCTTCATGGAGACGATCGCCGCGATCACGATTCTGGTGCCGGTGTTCATGCCGATCATCGCGAAGCTCGGCATCGACCCGGTGCATTTCGGGCTTGGTGATGGTGCTGAACCTGATGATCGGGCTCCTGACCCCGCCGGTGGGCATGGTGCTGTTCATCCTGCAGAAGGTGGCGAAGATCTCGTTCGAGGCGACGGTGAAGGCCGTGCTGCCATGGCTGTGGCCGCTGCTCATCACGTTGGCGCTGATCACCTACATCCCGCAGCTCGTGCTCTGGCTGCCGGGCGTGGTCTACGGCAAGTGAGCGATGGCGGTCGATTCGCGGCGTCGATATCTTCCAGGTCGACCTGCGCCGAAGGTCAGTGCGCACCGATGCGATCCAGGCGTTCGTCACGCAGGAGACGCCGATCGTGCGCATTCGTTGCGATGATGGCTCCGAGGGCGTCGGCTACACGTACACGATCGGCACCGGCGGCTCGTCGGTGGTGGCGCTCCTGCGCGATCACCTCGCGCCGAAGCTCGTCGGCCGCGATCCCGACTGCATCGAGGCCATCTGGAAGGATCTGCTCTTTCACACGCACGCGACGGCGGTCGGCGCGATCACGAGCCTCGCGCTCGCCGCGATCGACACCGCCTTGTGGGACCTCAGGTGCCGACGTGCCGGCCTGCCGCTGTGGAAGGCTGCCGGCGGCGCGCAGCCGAAGGTGCCCGTCTACACCACCGAGGGCGGCTGGCTGCACTTGCCGACCGCAACGCTGGTGGAGCAGACGCTGGAGGCGAAGGCGCTGGGATTCCGTGGCGCAAAGCTCAAGGTCGGCAAGCCGCATGTGTCCGAAGATGTGACACGCCTGGCAGCCGTCCGCGAGGCGGTCGGTGACGCCTTCGAGATCATGGTCGACGCGAACCAGTGCTTCACGGTGGCCGAGGCGATCCGGCGCGCGCGCGCCTTCGAGCCGTTCGGGCTCGCCTGGCTGGAGGAGCCGCTGCCCGCCGAGGATCTCGGCGGCCACGTCGAACTCGCGGCCCACACCGCGATTCCGATCGCCGTCGGCGAATCGATCTACCACCCGGCGCACTTCCGCGAATACCTCGAGCGCGATGCGTGCTCGATCGTTCAGGCCGACGCGGCGCGGATCGGCGGCATCACGCCCTGGCTCAAGGTCGCGCACCTGGCCGAGAGCTTCAACGCCGCGGTGTGTCCGCATTTCCTGATGGAGCTTCACGTATCGCTCACCGCCGCCGCGCCGAATGCCGCGTGGATCGAATACATCCCGCAGCTCGACGATCTGACGACGTCGCGGCTCGTGATCGCGGAGGGTTACGCGGTGGCGCCGTCGTCGCCGGGACTCGGCATCGAGTGGGACTTCGCGGCGGTCGAGCGCCGCGCCGTCGCACGAGCCTGCGTCCCGGCGTAACCAAAGGGGGTATCCCATGCTCACCCGTACCTCGCTCACCATCCGCCTGCATCCCAACGATGACGTCGTGATCGCGCGGCAGCAGCTCGTCGGCGGAACGCAGCTGATCGACGAAGCCGTCACCGTGTCGGGCCTCATTCCGCCGGGCCACAAGGTGGCCGTGCGCGCGATTGCCGCCGGGGGGCCGGTCCGTCGCTACAACCAGATCATCGGCTTCGCCTCGCGTGACATCGCACCGGGCGAGCACGTGCACCTGAACAATCTCGCGATGGGTCAGTTCGAGCGCGACTACGCCTTCGGCGCCGACGCGAAGCCGACCCTGTACGTCGATCCGCCCGCGACGTTCATGGGAATCGTGCGCGCCGACGGGCGGGTGGCGACGCGCAATTACATCGGCATCCTGTCGACGGTCAATTGCTCGGCGACGGTCGTGCGCGGCATCGCCGACCATTTCGCGCGCGGCGGCCTGGCGGCGTTTCCGAACATCGATGGCGTCGTCGCCCTGACGCACGGGTCGGGCTGCGGCATGGACACGCGCGGCGAAGGGATGCAGCTCCTGCGGCGCACGCTCGGCGGCTATGCGCGGCACGCCAATTTCGCCGGCGTCCTGATCGTGGGCCTCGGCTGCGAGGCAAATCAGGTCAGCGCGCTCTTGGGCGCCGAAGGTCTGCAGGAAGGGCCGTTGCTGCGCACGTTCAGCATCCAGGATACCGGCGGGACCGCGAAGACGATTGCGCATGGCGTTTCGATCGTCAGCGAGATGCTGCCGGCGGCAAACGATGTCGCGCGCCGGCCGGTCCCGGCGTCGCATATCGTCGTCGGCCTGCAATGCGGCGGCTCGGACGGCTATTCGGGAATTACCGCGAACCCGACGTTGGGCGCCGCGGTGGACCTCTTGGTCCGGCACGGCGGCACGGCGATCCTGTCCGAAACGCCGGAGATCTACGGCGCCGAGCACCTGCTCACCCGGCGCACGGTGTCGCGCGAGGTCGGAGAAAAGCTCATCGCGCGGATCAAGTGGTGGGAGGACTACACGACGCGCGAGCGTGGCGAGATGAACAACAACCCGTCGCCCGGAAACAAGGCGGGCGGCCTGACGACGATTCTCGAGAAGTCGCTTGGGGCTGTGGCCAAGGGCGGCACGACGAACCTGGTCGACGTCTACGAGTACGCGGAGCCGGTCAAGGCGAAGGGCTTCGTCTACATGGATACGCCCGGTTACGATCCGGTGTCGGCCACGGGCCAGGTCGCTGGCGGCGCGAACATGATCGTCTTCACCACCGGACGCGGCTCGGCGTACGGCTGCGCACCATCGCCCTCCCTCAAGCTGTCGACCAACACCGCGCTGTGGGTCAAGCAGGAAGAGGATATCGATCTGAATTGCGGGGAGATCGTGGACGGCACGGCGAACGTCCCGGAATTGGGCGAGAGACTGTTCAGGCTGCTGCTCGAGACCGCGTCGGGGCAGAAGACGAAGAGCGAGCGCCATGGCTACGGGCAGAGCGAATTCGTGCCCTGGTACGTGGGTGCGGTGATGTAGTTGGCGACCCGGACGGTAGCATTCGACTTCCCGACCGGGGCCGAATCCGCGCCGAGTTCCGAGTGGTTCGGGAGGTAAGATCTCCACTGACCCTCTGACTCCCGACCGCCGCTTGCACGGGCCAATCGTTCGAACTCCAATTTTCCAGACCCCACCATGAGCTCCTCTGCCAAGAAAGCCAAGCGCACGCTCCGCTCGCAAACCTGGTTCAGCCGTCACGACCGCGACGCGCTCGTCCACCGCTCGTGGATGAAGAACCAGGGCTTCACGCACGACCTGTTCGACGGCCGGCCGGTGATCGGCATCTGCAACACCTGGTCCGAGGTGACGCCATGCAACGCGCACTTTCGCGAGCTCGCGGAGCACGTCAAGGCCGGCGTCCTCGAGGCCGGCGGCTTCCCGCTCGAGTTCCCGGTGATGAGCCTGGGCGAAACGCTGATGCGGCCCACCACGATGCTCTTCCGCAACCAGGTCGCGATGGACGTCGAGGAATCGATCCGCGCCAACCCGTTCGACGGCGTGGTGCTGATGATGGGCTGCGACAAGACGACGCCGGCGCTGCTGATGGGCGCGGCCTCGTGCGACCTGCCGACGATCGGACTTTCCGGGGGCCCGATGCTGAACGGCAAGTTCCGCGGCGAGGACATCGGCTCGGGGACGCACGTGTGGAAGTTCACCGCGATGCTGAAGACCGGGGAGATGCAGGAATCCGACATGGTCGAGGTCGAGTCCTGCATGTCCCGCTCGGCAGGCCACTGCATGACGATGGGCACGGCCTCCACGATGGCATCGATGGTGGAGTCGCTGGGCATGGCGCTGCCGACGAACGCCGCGATCCCCGCGGTGGATTCGCGGCGCAAGGCGCTGGCGCGGCTCACCGGACGGCGCATCGTCGAGATGGTCCACGCCGATCTGACCATGTCGAAAATCCTGACCAAGGCCGCGTTCGAGAACGCGATCCTGGTCAATGGCGCGATCGGCGGATCGACCAATGCGGTCGTCCACCTGCTGGCGCTCGCGCGGCGCGTCGGCGTGAAAGTCGCGCTCGATGATTGGGACCGCCTCGGCCGCGACATGCCCTGCCTCGTCAACCTGATGCCCTCGGGCGCCTACCTGATGGAGGATTTCTACTACGCGGGCGGCTTGCCCGTCGTGATCCGCGAGATCGGCAAGTTCCTGCACAAGGATGCGTTGACGGTCAACGGCAGGACGCTGTGGGAGAACAGCAAGGACGCCGTCAACTACAACGAGAAAGTCGTGACGCCGCTTGCGAAACCGTTCAAGAAACTGGGCGGAATCGCCGTGCTCAAGGGCAATCTCGCGCCGAACGGCGCGGTGCTGAAGCCGTCGGCGGCGACGCCGAAGCTGATGCGGCACAAGGGCCGCGCGGTCGTGTTCGAGGACATCGACGACTTGCACCGGCGCATCGACGATCCGAAGCTCGACGTCGATGCCTCGTGCGTGCTCGTGCTGAAGAATTGCGGGCCGAAGGGGTATCCGGGCTTTCCGGAGGTCGGCAATTTCGCGCTGCCCGCGAAGCTGCTGAAGCGGGGCGTCACCGACATGGTCCGCGTTTCCGATGCGCGGATGTCGGGGACCGCCTATGGCACGGTGGTGCTGCACACCGCGCCGGAGGCTGCGGCCGGCGGTCCGCTCGCGCTGGTCGAAAACGGTGATGTGATCGAGCTCGATGTCGCGAAGCGCAAGCTCCATCTGCACGTGTCCGACGATGAACTCGCCCGCCGCAGGACACGCTGGAAAGCGCCGAAGCCGCACGCCGATCGCGGCTGGGTGAAGCTCTACTGCGACACCGTGCTGCAGGCCGACGAGGGCGTCGACCTCGATTTCCTGGCCGGCAAGTCAGGCGCGAAGGTGGGCCGGCCGAGTCATTAGCGGTTGTGACGGATCATCTCGCCTTCGAGTAGTAGCCGTCGAAGGCGACGGTCCAGGTCTTCCCGGCGTCGTTCGAGGATTCCCAAAGCTGGCGTACGCGCCCGTCGGGCAGCGGCGTCCACGTGATCCGCTGCAACGCGACCGTGCCTTCCGCGTCCGATGCCGGCGATTCGCCGGTTAGCACCATCCGGCCGTCCCGGAGTCCTCCGTCGAGCAGCAGGACGCCGCCGCTGTTGTCGATCCACGTCTGGTGCCACCGCTTCCGCTGGGCATCGTACGCATTGAGGCTCGTTCCCGTGAAGCCGCCCGCGCCGGTCCAGTTCTCCAGCAGCGCACAACCCTTGTGCTGGCTCGTGATGCGGTTTTCCCCGGCGACCTTGCCGGTGGCATCGCGCACCACCCAGTCGCCCAGCCAGAAGTCGAATTGGCGGTGTTCGGGGGCCGTGCAACCGGTCGGCGGGGGAGGTTTGGGAGGCGCCGATGGCAACTCCTCGCCGCCGGCACGCGGTGCGATCGCAAAGGCAACGACGATCGTCGCGATGATGGCTTTCGCGGGAGCGTGGAATTTCATGGGGCGTTCCGCTGCGGTGAGTTCACCAAGGCCGTAGGCATTCTGGAAAGCGCCGAACTCGCGTAGTCTACCCGCCCATCGACCCGATGCACGGCGGCGGGGTTGAGTGTTGTAACCGTTCCGTCGCCTCGTTGACTTCCATCGTGCGACCTCTCGACCCGACGACGTCCGGACTGACCCCTGCGCAGGTGCGCGAAATTCCCATCGGGCGGCCGTTCCGCTGGCTCGCGCTGGGCCTGCGCGATCTTGCACGGGCTGCGTGGCCGAGCCTATTCCACGGGCTCGTCGTCGCGGCGGGCGGCTGGGCCATCTTCGCGATCACCGCCAAGGTCTGGTATCTCCTTCCCGGCGCGTTTTCGGGTTTCGTGCTTGTGGGGCCGATCCTCGCGACGGGACTCTACGAACTGAGCCGGCGGCTCGCGGCGGGCGAATCGGCCACCTTGCGCGACGCGTCGCGCGCCTGGTCGCGCGGGACGCGGCCGCTGGTGCGGCTCGGGCTGCTGCTGGCGCTTGCGGCGACGGGTTGGGTGCTGGTATCCGCGGTGCTGATCGCGCTGTTCGTCCACACGCCGATCACCGGCGTCGAGAGCTTCGTGCGTCACGTGGTCCTGTCGCAGAGTTCGAACCTGTTCCACGTCTGGGTTCTGCTGGGTGGCGTCGGCGCGGCAATGATCTTTGCGGGCACCGTCGTTTCGGCGCCGCTCCTGCTCGACCGTGAGATCGATCTCGCGAGCGCGGTGCTGACGAGCATTCGCGCGGTCGGCGCCAATCCGTTCGCGATGGCGTTGTGGGCCGCGCTGATCATGCTCGCCACGCTGCTGTCCGTCGCTTCGCTCATGCTGGGTTTCGTGGTCACGGTCCCGGTCATCGGCCACGCGACCTGGCACGCGTACCGCGACGTCGTCGACGCGGACGCGTTGCCGCCGCGCCGGTGAGCGGCGCGGAGGATCGTGGACTCGCCGATGTTCGGTCTCACCGAGGAACAGTTCGCCGAGTTCGGGCTGACGTTCGGCGTCGCCGGCTTCATCCTGTACATGCTGTTCATCATCTGGGACCTGGCGCGCAAGTCGAAGGCGGGCCGGGTCGGAACCTTCGTCCTGTTCTTCGTGCTGGCCTTCGGGATGCTGGGGTTCGTAGCCAAGCAGATCATCGCGTGGGTGCTCCGGCTGTAGGAACGGCGCCCCCGTGACCGATCCGGCTTCTCCGGTACCCGGATTGCCGCGATAATGAGCGCTGCGCCAACAGCGACGACGATGCATCGATGATTCGGACGACATTTGACATGCTCCTTCTGGCGATCGCGCTCGTCGTTGGGGCGAACGCGATTGCGCAGTCGCAATCCGGCCCGCAGGCGGCACGCGGGGAGCTCCTGTACTCGACCCACTGCATCGCGTGCCACACGGCGCAGATGCACTGGCGGGCGAAGAAGATGGTCGTGGACTGGACGAGCCTCAAGGCCGAGGTCCGTCGCTGGGCGGGCAACGGAGGGCTGGGGTGGAGCGATGAAGAGATCGTCGATGTTGCGCGCTACCTCAATGCGACCATTTACCGCTTTCCGGCGCTGCCCGGCACCGAGCTGGGCGGGCCGCCACCGCCGGCACCCGCCACCTCCGGCTGACCGGCACGCGTTGCGCAGCGAGCTCCGGCAAACTTCCGCTCACCCCGCCCGCCAGTGCGGGGGGACGGTCTTGTCGAAATAGGGCAGGGCTTCGAGCCGCGTCATCCAGGCGGCAAGGTTCGGACCGATCGCGTCCCAAATTGCGAGATCCGGCTTCTTTTTCTCCTGCATCCGGAGGGCGAGCGCCACCATCGGATACACCGTGAAGTCCACCGCGCCCACGGCGCCGGCGAAGAAATCGCCGGCAAGCTCGCGCTCGAAGTGGGCCAGTTCGTTTCCGAAACTGGCGCGGGCCTCGGCAATCACCTCCGGGTTCCATTCCGACGCCGGTTTGAAAAGAATTTCGAAGACCATCCCCTCCAGCGCGAAGGCAAGATATTCGTCCGCTTCGCGGATCTGGCGCCGCGCCCGCGCCCGCGGCTGCGGCTGCGGCGGGTACAACGGTCGGCCGGACGCCGGGTACGCCTCCTCGAGATAGTCGAGGATCGCCGCGGACTCGTAGAGCGTGAACCCGTCGTCGACGAGCGCGGGCACCTTGCGCCGCGGATTGATCGCGGCGTATTCCGGGGACGCAGGATCGCCGGCGGCGAATGACATCATCTCGAGCTCGTAGGGCAGCGCCTTGTGCTCGAGCGCAAGCCACACTCGCCACGCATACGGCGAACCGGAGCCGCAATGGAACCGGATGGCCATCAGGCCTTCCCGCCGCGCTCCGCGTCGACGATGCTGTGCCACCAGAGCCGAAAATGCCTGCACAATCCGGCATCGTCGAGCTCGACGACCGCGATTCCGTCGAGCGCGAGGCGTGGCAGCGGATCGCCGGGCTTGCGAGCGAGCATGTTGGTGCCGGTCGAGGCGGCCCAGATCCGGAAGAGCTCCTCCGAGGTGACCTGGTAGCCGACGTGCCAGTGCGCAATGCCGCCGCGCGGATGGCGCGACAGGATTTCGTAGGCGAGGCGGATGTCGCTCTGCAGCTTGGTGCGCTGCCAGTATTCCGCGATCGCGGCATGTCCACGTTGCTCGGCGAACGGCGTGTTGTGATAGACGCCATCCGCGGCGAAGAGCGCGGTGAGCTTTCGCTCGTCGCTTTCCTCCCATGCCGCCCGGTAACGCTCCATGAATCGGTCGATGTCCATCGTACCCTCGCGCTATGGACGGCTACGGGGCAAGCGTCGCGTCGTTGACGAACGCGTTGCTGCGACGTTCCTCGCCGAACGTCGAGAGGGCGCCGTGCCCCGGCACGAAACGCACGTCGTCGCCGAGCGGCCACAGCTGCGTCGTGATCGATTGGACCAGCGTCGCGTAGTCGCCGCGCGGGAAGTCGGTGCGTCCGATCGATCCCTGGAACAGCACGTCGCCGACGAAAGCGATCCGATGGCGGGGCGCGATGAACACGACATGCCCCGGCGTGTGCCCGGGGCAATGGCGCACCTCGAGCGTGATGTCGCCGATCGCGACGGTATCCCCACCTTCGAGCCAGCGGTCGGGCGTGAACACCCGCACGCCGGGAACGCCGAACATTCTGGCTTGCGTCTCGAGCTGGTCGATCCAGAAGGCATCCTCGCGCTGCGGGCCCTCGATTGGAATGCCGGTTCGCTGCGCGAGCTCCGCCGCGCCGCCGCAGTGGTCGATGTGGCCATGCGTGAGCAGGATCCGGGTGAGCTTCGCGCCGGCGCTCCGGGCGGCTTCGAGCAAGCGGGGGATCTCGCCGCCGGGGTCGATCAGTGCGGCGTCACCGGTCTTCTCGCACACGAGGAGCGAGGCGTTCTGCTGGAACTGCGTGACGGGAATGACGGCGACCTTCAACGGGGCAACCGGCGAACCGGGACGTGGCGGCGAACCGTTCATCGCGGAAATTATAAGGGGCGAGGCGTAGTTGCTCTGCATGTTGTGCATGTGCACGTGCTCGCCCGGCACGATCGAGCGCGTCGCGATACCGATCGGACAGCCGTACTTGACGATGACCTCGCCCTGGTTGATGGCTCGCGCCGCGAGCTTGTGGCCGACGGCGACGCTGCGCGTCACGGTGAGGAGCACGCCGTCGAGCGCGACGGACTCGCCGGCCTTGAGCGGCCGCAACGCCACGGCGACGTTGTCCGGTGGCGAGAGCCGCATCACCGCCCGCGCATTGGGATCAAACGCCATTGGTCGTGATGGATGCGGTTACTGCGGGAGGGGGCGCAACTCTTCTCTCGCAATGCAGAAGATCACGGTTGCACCATGGCGATGGCCATGATGCCTAGAACAGGTCGAGCTGCCGGTCCGACGCTCGGCGCGCGAGCCGCCGCCGCGTGGGTGTGCCGGATGTTGCGGGTTGCCGGAATCGAGTCGTGTCGAGCGGGGCATCCTTCTGCGTATTGAGCCCCAGGCGGCGGCAAGCGAGCGCGAAGCGGTGACGGATCAGGTCGGCGAATTCGCCCTGTCCGCCCATGCGCAGCCCGAATCGCGGCTCGTTGTCGCGGCCGCCGCGGATCTGCCGGACGAGGCTCATCACGTGCGCCGCGCGCATCGGGTAGTGATGCTCGAGCCAGGCGCGAAACAGCGGCGCGACCTCACGGGGCAGCCGGAGCATCGTCCAGCCCGCGTGCAATGCCCCGGCGGCCGCGGCCGCCTCGAGGATCGCTTCCAGGTCCTTGTCGGTGAGTTGCGGAATGACCGGCGCGACGTTCACGCCGACCGGCACGCCGGCGAGCGCAAGCGCCTTCACGATCTCGAGTCGGCGATGCGGCGCCGCGGCCCGCGGGTCGAGCTTGCGCGCGAGCTCGCGGTCGAGCATCGCGATCGAGACGAACACCCGGACGAGCCCCTTCGCCGCCATCGGCGCCAGCAGGTCGAGATCGCGCTCGATCAGCGCGCCCTTGGTCGTGATCGTCAGCGGGTGGTCGCATTCGGCGAGCACCTCGATGATCTGGCGCGTGATCTTCCATTCGCGCTCGATCGGCTGGTACGGGTCGGTGTTGGCGCCGAGCGCGATGGGCTCGCAGCGGTAGCCCGGCTTCGCCAGCTCGGCGCGCAGCAATTCGGCCGCGTTGGGCTTCGCGAACAGCCTGGTCTCGAAATCGAGTCCGGGCGAGAGGTCGAGGTAAGCGTGCGACGGCCGCGCGTAGCAGTAGATGCAGCCGTGCTCGCAGCCCTGGTACGGATTGATCGAGTGCGTGAACGGGATGTCCGGCGATTCGTTGCGGCGTGATGATCGTCCGCACCGGCTGGATCCGCACCTCGGTCTTGAGCGGCGGCGGCGCGTCGACATCCGCCGCCGGATCATTCACGGCCCAGCCGTCGTCGACGGCCTCGCGGTGCTCGTGCCGAAAGCGATTTTCGGGGTTGAAGGTGGCGCCGCGGCCCTTTTCCGGCGTGGCCGGCGCGCCGGGCGGGGGAGGATGGAGGAGGACGGCGGTCCACGGTGTCCGGGGCAAGGAACAGCCGCGATTCTACGCCCAACGTCGATTGTGAAGCGAGCCGGGTTCCGCATAGAATCGGACGCCGACGCGATGGCGTGTTGCATTCCGGCATCTGCGATGACCAAGCCCAGGAAGCCCCACTTCGACACGCTGACGCTGCACGCCGGCGCCGTGCCGGACCCCGCGACGGGCGCACGCGCGACGCCGATCTACCAGTCCGCGTCGTTCGTGTTTCCCGACAGCGACCACGCGGCGGCGCTGTTCAACATGGAGCGCGCGGGGCACGTCTACTCGCGGATCTCGAACCCGACCTGTGCGGTGCTCGAGGAACGCATCGCCGCGCTGGAAGGTGGCATCGGCGCGATCGCGGCGGCGAGCGGCCAGGCTGCGCTTCACCTCGCCATCGTGACGCTGATGGGCGCCGGATCGCACATCGTCGCGTCGCGCGCGCTCTACGGCGGCTCGCACAACCTGCTCGACTACACGCTGCCCCGCTTCGGCGTCGCGACGACGTTCGTCGACCCGCGCGACCTCGATGCGTGGCGCGGCGGCGATCCGGCCCGATACCCGGCTGCTGTTCGGCGAGACGCTCGGCAATCCGGGGCTCGACGTGCTCGACATCCCGCGCGTGGCGGAGCTCGCGCACGAGCACGGACTCCCGCTGCTCGTCGACGCGACGTTCACGACGCCGTACCTGATGCAGCCGTTCGCCCACGGCGCCGACCTCGTCTTTCACTCGGCGACCAAGTTCCTGTCGGGTCACGGCGTGGTGATCGGCGGACTCCTCGTCGATTCGGGGCAATTCGACTGGGACGGCAACGGACGGTTCGCGGCCGCGCGCGGGAAATTTCCGACGCTGACCGAACCCTATGCCGGATTCCACGACATGGTGTTCACCGAGGAGTCGACGACCGCCGCGTTCCTGCTGCGCGCTCGGCGCGAGGGCATTCGCGACTTCGGCGCGTGCATGGCGCCGTTCACCGCCTTCCAGATCCTGCAGGGGATCGAGACGCTGCCGCTGCGAATGGCGCGCCACGTCGAGAACACGCGGCGGATCGTCGCGTTTCTCGCCGCGCAGCCGTTGGTTGAGTCGATCGGCTACCCGGAGCTGCCGGACCATCCCGATCACGCGCTCGCGCAGACAGCTGCTGCCGCTGGGGCTGCGGCGCGGTGTTCAGCTTCAATCTGCGCGGCACGCGCGCGCAGGGACGCAAGTTCATCGAGACGCTGAGACTCTTCTCGCATCTCGCCAACGTCGGCGATGCGAAGTCGCTCGTCATCCATCCGGCGTCGACGACGCATTTCCGGATGTCGGCCGAGGACCTCGTCAAGGCCGGAATCACGGAAGGGACGATCCGGTTGTCGGTCGGACTCGAGGATCCCGACGATCTCATCGAGGACCTGTCGCGCGCGCTCCATGCCGCGGGCAAGGGGTGAAGCATGGTGTTTGATGTCGCCGTCGGCCGGATCTATGCGTACACCGGCGCGCGTGCATTGGCACCGCAGCAGCCCACCGTCGTCTTCGTGCACGGCGCAGCGAACGATCACAGCGTGTGGGCGCTGCAATCGCGCTATTTCGCGCATCATGGGCTGCAACGTGCTGGCGGTCGACCTCCCGGGCCACGGGCGATCGGGTGGCGAGGCGCTGCCGTCGGTCGAGGCGATCGCGGACTGGATCCCCACCCTGCTCGATCGCGGCGGCGTCGGCGCGGCGGCGCTGGTCGGCCACTCGCTGGGTTCGCTGGCCGCGCTCGAATGCGCGGCACGCCACCCGGAGCGCGTGGCGAAGGTGGCGTTGCTCGGCCCGGCGGTTCCCATGCCGGTGAGCGACGTGCTGCTCGACGCGGCGAAACGCGACGATCACGTCGCCTACGAGCTGATCAACGGCTGGTCGTACAGCGCCGGCAAGCAACTCGGCGGCAACCGGATTCCCGGGATCTGGATGACGGGCAACTCGCTGCGGCTGCTCGAACGCACGCCCCCCGGCGTGCTGTACACCGATCTTCTCGCCTGCCATGTCTACGTCGCCGGGCTCGACGCGGCCGCGCGGATTGCGCTGCCCGACGCTCGCAATCCTCGGCGCGCGCGATCTCATGGCGCCGCCGAAGAACGCGCAGGCGCTCGTTGCCGCGCTCCGCGATCCGCGCGTCGTGATGCTGCCCGAGTGTGGGCACGCGATGATGGCCGAGCAGCCCGACGCGGTGCTCGACGCGCTGCGCGGATTCCTCTGACGGGGAGCGGACCGCGATGACGCCTGAGAACACGCCCGCGCAATCGTCGGTGCCGGCAGTGCGCGCGGTTCCGCTGACGGCGTCGTTCGACTGGCTTGCGAAGGGCTGGCAGGACTACCGCGCGCATCCGCTGCCGAGCCTGTTCTACGGAGTGTGCTTTGCTGCGATGGGCTGGGCGATCGCCCTTACGTTTCGCCATGCGTACGAGTACGTGTCGGCGCTGGTCACCGGCTTTTTCCTCGTCGGCCCGTTTCTCGCTATCGGGCTCTACGACCTTTCGCGGCGCCGCGAATGCGGCGAGCCGGTGTGGCTCGCGCCCACGCTCGATGCCTGGGGCAAGAACGTCAGCGCGATCGGAACGTTCGCGCTGGTGCTCGTGGTGATCCTGCTGGTCTGGGCGCGCGCGTCGCTCGTGGTGTTCGCGCTGTTCTACACCGGCGAGATGCCCACCGTCGCGGGCTTCCTCCAGCAGCTGATCTCGCCCGAGAACCTGGAATTCCTGTTCGCCTACTTCTGCGTCGGCGGGTTCTTCGCGGTGCTGACGTTCGCGATCAGCGTCGTCTCGGTGCCGATGATGCTCGACCGCAACACGGACGGCATCGTTGCCGTGCTGACGAGCCTCAAGGCGTTCGCGGCCAATGTGCCGGCGATGATCGTCTGGGGCCCATGATCACGTTGCTCACCGCAGCCGGCTTCGCGCTGTTGTTCGTCGGTCTCGTCGTCGCGGTGCCGGTGATCGGCCACGCGACGTGGCACGCGTACCGGGCGTTGGTGGAGTGAACCTGCAAGGAATTCGACCGCGCCGCAGCTCCCGGCGCTGATCCGCAGGCGGATCGGGAATCCGATCCCTCGCGACCGCCCCCCTGAAATTCAAATCGGAAGCCCCGGGTCGACGCCGACCGGGTGGTCAGCCCAGTGATCAACTTTTGCGGCTCGCAATGTTGCGTTGCAATATCAACCGGCTATGGTTGCCGATGACGATAAATAATGATATTATTCAATGAATTTCTATATTCATTGTACGCTTGACCGCTCACTATAGGAGGGTCGTCCGGCAGGGTTCAGGCCTTGTTTGGTTGCACCGCAATATCGGCTCGATTCGAAACGGATCGGTTTGGATGCGGTGACGAGGTCGACCCGGCAAGACAACGGAGCATTCCGATGACAGCGAACATACTCGCCGCATGTTCGAGGACGACGCGGCTTCGATCGCCAGCGATGCCGAATCAGGGTTTCGCCGCGATTCTGGCACGAGGTGCCGCGGCCCTCCTGGTTCTCGCCTTCGCCATTCACCTGGTTCCCTTCGACGCGTTCGAGTCGGCGCCACGGGTAGCATCCGTTCAAAAAGCCAAGGCCGCGGGGTCGGCCCGGACGCGCTGGCACGCCGATTCGCTCTCGCCGTCGCGCCTGGACGCCTTGGCCGGATTCGTTACCAGGAAGTATCGGGTCGCCGAGCCGGCAACCCGGGAGTTCATCCGTGCCGCGCACCGCGAGGCGGTCCGCCACGGGCTCGATCCCCTGCTGGTCGTGGCGGTGATCGCGATCGAATCAAGCTTCAATCCGGTTGCGCAGAGCAGTGCCGGCGCCAAGGGGCTGATGCAGGTGATCCCACGCTTTCACGCTGACAAGATCGTGACGGCCGGCGACGGGGCGATCCTCGACCCGCTCACGAACATCGCTGTCGGCACCCGCATCCTGAAGGAGTACATTCGGCGCGCCGGCAGCGAAGAGGAAGGCCTGCAGTTGTACAACGGCTCGGCGGGCGACCCCCGCAATGCCTACGCCAATCGCGTGCGGGCCGAAAGACAGCGGCTGCAGGATGCGGCGCGGCGCGCGCCGGGCCGCGTGTAACAGCCTTCACCTGGCGCGGCGGTGGTCATTGGCGGCGCCACTTGATCGAGCAGCCGACCGAGGGATGCTGCACAGCGGGCGCCTTGCCCGTCTGCGCGACTGCCAGCATCGCATCGAACAGTTCGCGGGACGCCGTGGGATCACTCGAGCGGCCCGACGCATCCAGGCGCCCGCGGTAGGCGAGCTTCAATTCCCGGTCGAATCCGAAGAAGTCGGGTGTACAGACCGCGCCGTACGTGCGCGCGACGTCCTGTGTCTCGTCGATCACGTAGGGGAACGTGAAGCCGTGCCGGGCGGCGAACGTCTTCATCTGGTCGAACGAGTCCTCCGGATAGTCGGTCGGGTCGTTGCTCATGATCGCGATGCTGCCGACGCCGTGCCGCGCGAGTTCGGTCATGTCGCGGACGATCTTGTCGACGACCGCCTTCACGTAAGGACAGTGATTGCAGATGAACATGACGACGGTGCCGTTCGTTCCGCGGACAGAGTCGGGCGAGTGCCGCTTGCCATCGGTGCCGGCAAGATCGAACGACGCGGCGGGCCAGCCGAGCTGACCGGATGGGGTGGTGAGGCTGACCATCGCAACCTCCGGGTGAGGGATCGAGTGGCTTCGCTGTGTCAGAATCGTGGCGCGTCCATTCTAATGCGCGCCCCCGTGCACGTCATCCGCCACCGTGATCCCGATGCCGTCATGCCCGCGATCGCGCCCGATTTCGCGCAGGCACGAGCACGGAATGCCGGCGGGGAAGGCGCGCACGATCTCGGCGAACGCGAAGTCTGAGCGATGGCCGCACCGCGCTTTTTCGTTGCCCTCGACCTGTCCCAGGCGATGGTGGGAGAGACCGTCGGATTGCCGGACGCCGCAGCGCATCATGCCGTTCGGGTCGTGCGCCTCGCGATCGGCGATGCACTGACGCTTTTCGACGGCAGGGGTGGCGAGTACGCGGCCACCCTGAGCCGCATCGACAAGCACGGAGCGGCGGTGCGCGTCGAGCGTTTCGAACCGGCGGATCGCGAGTCGCTGCTCGAACTCACGCTCGCGCAGGCGATCGCCGCCAACGATGCGATGGACTATGCCGTGCGCAAGGCGGTCGAGCTCGGCGTCACCTCGATCCAGCCGCTCGTCACCGAGCGTAGCGCGCCGCTGCCTGCTGGCGAACGGAATGCAAGGCGACTTGCGCATTGGCGGCACATTGCAATCGCCGCCTGCGAGCAGTGCGGGCGCAACCGCGTGCCGGAGATCGCCGGGCCGCAGGTCCTCTCGGCGTGGCTCGCCGCGTGGCCGGGCAGCGGTTTCGTTCTTGCGGCGGACGCCGCGACGTCGCTCGCTGCGGTCGAACAACCCGCACCCCCAATCGCGCTGTTGGTAGGGCCGGAAGGCGGGCTCACGGAACGCGACGTCGCCGTGGCACGTGCCCGGGGATTTTCTCCCGTGCGGCTCGGGGCGCGTGTCCTGCGCACCGAAACTGCCGGCGTCGCGGGGCTGGCCGTGCTGCAGTCGCGGTGGGGTGACCTGCGATGAACATGCGCGCGCGGAAGCGCCGATTGGCGATGCAACTGGCCTCCGTGCCAGTGGCCGGTTGCGCAACGCCGCTGCCCGCGGGGTGTCAATGCCGTGGGTATCCCCCGGCAAGCGGCGTCGCGGGCTTGCCCGCCAGGACCAGCGCGGCCGCGCGCAACTCGTCCCAGACGTTGCCGCGGCCGATTCCCTTCGACAACGCATCCAGACGTGCGAGTGCGCGCAGCAGGGGCGTCAGCGCGGTCGGCGTGACCCGCCGGGCCGCGCGCTCCATGGCTCCCTGTCGCTTGCCCCATACGCGTGCGCTGCGGACCGCCGAGGCGGCGGGGACGCCGGACACGGTCGCTGCGAGCACCGACGCAAGTGCGTGCAGGTCCTCGCCGAGTTGCCAGAGCAGGAGCCCGACTCCCTCGCCCTCGGCCTGAAGCGCGGCGATGATCCGCACGGCGCGCCCGGCGTCGCCGGCCAGCCACGCTTCCGACAGCTCGAAGACGTCGTAACGCGCGACGTCCGCGACCGCGCGCTCGACCGCATCGTGTGCGAGCTCGCCTTCGGGCAGCAGGAGACCGAGCTTCTCGATCTCCTGGCGGGCTGCGAACAGATTGCCCTCGCAGCGATCGGCAAGAAACGCCAGCGTTTCGCGCGTGACGCGTTGCTGCTGTCGCGCGAGCCGCGCGGCGATCCACGCCGGCAGCTGGTCGCGTTCGAGCGGATATACGGCGATCGCGACACCGACTTCGGCGAGCGAGGAGAACCACCCGGACGATTGCGTGGCCCGATCGACCCTCGGCAGCGTGACGAGCAGCACCTGCCCCGGATTCGGATGTGTCGCGCAGCGCTCGAGCACCTTCGCGCCCTCGATGCCCGGCTTGCCCGATGGGATGCGCAGGTCGACGAGCTTGCGCTCGCCGAACAGACTGAGGTTCGCGTTCGCCGCCGTGAGCGCTTCCCATGCGAAGCCGGACTCGGCGATGAGGACTTCACGCTCGTCGCAGCCGGCCTTGCGTGCGGCAGCCCGGATCGCGTCGCCGGCCTCGAGCGCGAGCAGCGGCTCGTCGCCATGCACGAGATAGATCGGCGCGAGCGTGCGCTCGAGATGCACGGCGAGTTGGTTGAGGCGCAGGTCCATTACGCGGGTTTCTTCGCCGTCTGCAGTCGCCGGACGATCTGCTGCACGACCTCGGTCTGCATCTCTTTCAACAGTCGGGCTTCCTGTATCTCGCGCGCCAGGACTTCCGATTCGTTGAACGTGTAGGCGCGGCGGAGGACGATTTCGGCCGCGGGCAACCAGTCCCGGCCGTTCGCGTCATGCACCGCGAACGTCACGCGCTTGACGAGCTGGTACTCGCGTACGCGCCCGCCGCTCGACAAAGAAAGAACCGCTTTGTCGTCGCTGACGTTGCCGATGTCGAGGACGGCCTCTCCCGCATTGGCGCTGTCGACGATCTTCACGCCGCTGTTCTCGAGCGCGCGCCTGAGTTCGCCGGCGAGCGGGGCCGCCGCGGGCCCACTGATGTAGAGCGACTGGAAGGCGTACGACACATCCCCCCGCAGATGAAAGCCGCACGCGGCAAGTCCGCAGGCGACAAACGCGGCGGCGAGAAACCTGAAGGTGGTTCGATCGCTGGCGATTGCGAAGCACTTGTCCGTCGCGCCGCGATTCTCCCGCGAGCGCACGGGTGCCGCCACCCCGCCTCCCGCCGGCTCAAACGACGACATTGACGAGTCGCCCCGGAACGACGACGACCTTCTTCACGACGGCCCCGGCCGCGTGCTTGGCGACCTCCGCGCTTGCGCGCGCCGCTACCTCGATTGCCGCGCGGTCCGCAGAGGCCGGGACGACGAGCTTTCCGCGCAGCTTGCCGTTGACCTGCAACACGAGCTCGATCTCGTCCTGCGCCAAGGCCGCCAAGTCCACCTGCGGCCACGGCGCATCGAGCAGATCCCCATGGGATTCGCGGTAACCCAGGTCGTTCCAGAGCGTCCAGGTCGTGTGCGGAACCACCGGATAGAGCACGCGCAGCAGGATCGCGAGTCCCTCTCGGTACAAGGCCGCCGCACCTCTCGCATCGGCGGGCACCGACTCGAGCGCATTGAGCATCTTGTAGCCGGCCGACACGACGGTGTTGTACTGGATGCGCTCGTAGTCGTAGTTCGCTTGCTTCAACGTCAGGTGGATCTCGCGCCGGGCTGCCTTTGTCGCCGGAGCGGCTTCCTGCCACGGCGACGGGTCGGCGCCCTCGGCAACCGCGTCCTCCCGTTCGCGGGCGAACGTCCACAGCCGCTTGAGGAAGCGGTAGCTCCCTTCGACCCCCGCATCGGACCACTCGAGCGTGGCCTCCGGCGGCGCCGCGAACATCACGAAGTGGCGTGCGGTGTCGGCGCCGTAGCGGTCGATCACTTCCTGCGGGTCGACGCCGTTGTTCTTCGATTTCGACATCGTCCCGACGCCGCCGTAGTCGACCGGCTGCCCGTCGTCCTTCAACACACCGCCCGTGATCCGCCCGTCGGCCCCGAAATGCGCCTCGACGTCGCGCGGCCAGAAATATTCGACGCCGCCCTTCTCGTTGCGCCGCGACCAGATGTGGTTGAGGACCATGCCCTGCGTCAGCAGGCGCGTGAACGGCTCGTCGAACCTGACGAGGCCCATGTCGCGCATCACCTTGGTCCAGAAACGCGCATAGAGCAGATGCAGGATCGCGTGCTCGATGCCGCCGATGTACTGGTCCATCGGCATCCAGTAGTCGTTGCGCGCGTCGACCATCGTGGACGCATCCGGGCAGGTGTAGCGCATGTAATACCACGACGAATCGACGAACGTGTCCATCGTGTCGGTCTCGCGCCGCCCCGGCTTGCCGCACTTCGGGCACGCCACGTTCAGGAAGTCCTCCCGCTTGTTGAGCGGGTTGCCGGTGCCGTCCGGCACGCAGTCCTCGGGCAGAACGACCGGCAGGTCCCGGTCCGGCACAGGCACGGGCCCGCAATCCGCACAATGGATGATCGGGATCGGCGTGCCCCAGTAGCGCTGGCGCGAAATGCCCCAATCGCGCAACCGGAATGTCGTGCGCTTCTCGCCCAGGCCCTTCGCCGCGAGGTCGGCCGCAATCGCATCGACCGCCGCCTCGTACGCGAGTCCGTCGTACTGGCCCGAGTTCACGCAGCGGCCGCGTACCTTGTCCTCGTACCATGGCTGCAAGGCATCGGTCGAGAACGTTTCGCCTTCGACCGCGATGACCTGCCGGATGGGGAGCCCGTACTTCTTCGCGAACGCGAAATCGCGCTCGTCGTGTGCCGGCACGCCCATCACCGCGCCATCGCCGTACGCCATCAGCACGTAATTGCCGACCCAGACCTCGACACTTTCGCCGGTGAGCGGGTGCGTGACGGACAACCCCGTCGGCATCCCCTTCTTTTCCATCGTCGCGACATCGGCTTCCATCACGCTGCCGCGCTTGCATTCGGCGACGAAAGCGGCGAGTTCCGGGCTCCGCTTCGCCGCGTGCTCGGCCAGTGGATGCTCAGCCGCGACCGCGCAGAACGTCACCCCCATGATCGTGTCGGCGCGCGTGGTGAACACGTACATCCGGCCGTCACCGATCAGCTTCCCATCCTCGCCGCGGACCTCGTGCGGGAACGCGAAGCGCACGCCGACGCTCTTGCCGATCCAGTTCGCCTGCATCGTGCGCACGCGCTCGGGCCAGCCCGGCATCCGGTCGAGGAACGCGAGCAGTTCCTCGGCGTAGTCGGTGATCTTGAGGTAGTAGCCGGGAATCTCGCGCTTCTCGACCGGCGCGCCGGTACGCCAGCCGCGCCCGTCGATCACCTGCTCGTTGGCGAGCACTGTCTGGTCGACGGGATCCCAGTTGACGACCTGGGTCTTCCGATAGGCGATTCCACGCTCCAGCATGCGCAGGAACAGCCACTGGTTCCACTTGTAGTAGTCGGGATCGCAGGCGGCAACCTCGCGCGACCAATCGACCGCGAGTCCCATCGCCTGCATCTGCCGCCGCATCGTGGCGATGTTGTCGTAGGTCCACCGCGCCGGCGCCTGCCCGCTTTTCATCGCGGCGTTCTCGGCCGGAAGTCCGAACGCATCCCAACCCATCGGCATCAGGACGTTGTAACCGTTCATCCGCAGATGGCGGTACATCACGTCGTTGATCGTGTAGTTGCGCACGTGCCCCATGTGCAGCTTGCCCGACGGGTAGGGCAGCATCGAGACGCAGTAGAACTTTCCCTTCGGGTAGCGGCCGTCGCGTTCGCGCGCCCCGTAGGCATCGGCGGCGCGCCAGCTTTCCTGCGCGGCTGACTCGATTCTGGCGTGGTCGAATGGCTTCATCGGTTGCCAAGGAATTATAAGGGCGCCGCCTGCTCGGCGCCGGGCAGGTCGGACGCGACCAACGCATAGATGCCCAGCCCGGCGAACAGCAGTGCCGCGGCGACGCGAATCGCCTTGAACGGAATGCGCGTCGACGCCGCCTTGCCGGCGAGCACCACCGGAACATTGGCGAGCAGCATGCCGAGCGTGGTGCCGAGGATGACCGCGACGAGCGACGGGAACTTGGCCGCGAGAACGACGGTGGCGACCTGCGTCTTGTCGCCCATTTCGGCCAGGAAGAACGCGACCACCGTCACCCCGAAAACCCCCCAGCGCGTGGCGGGCGGCGGCTCGTCTTCGTCGAGCCGGTCGGGTTTGAGCGCCCAGATCGCGACGGCGAAAAAGGACAGGGCGACCAGCCAGCGCAAGACCTCTGCCGGCACAAACGCGCGAAACATGTTCCCGAGGAAGCCGGCGAGTGCATGGTTCGCGAGCGTCGCGACCGCTATGCCCGCGATGATCGGCACGGGCTTGCCGAAGCGTGCGGCGAGCAGCAGCGCGAGCAACTGCGTCTTGTCGCCGATCTCGCCCAAGGCGACGACGCCGGTCGAGACCAGGAATGCTTGCATGGGAATCGGTAGGGGGCGAGGGATGTTGACGGAGGGTACGGCGCACCCGCGGCAGATCGTCGCAGCGGCGCGCCGCAGGCTGTCCCGGGCAGCCTGATGGTCGTTGCTGCCGGTCGGTGCAGCCGGGCGACGAACGGCGCGCGGGTAGAATTATACGGTTCACCGGGAACCAAATCCGTTCGGAGCCCGCCCCAACCGAGGGCACCTGTCCGATCCTCCGCACCCCAGCATGACCTGCCCTCGACAACGCACATTGGCCACGGCCTTCACCGTATTCGCCGGGACGATGCTGTTCGCACTCGCGTCCGGCGTCCTGGCAGCCGGCGTCAGGACGGAGCATGTCGAGGCCGAGCTCGTCGCCGCGAAGACCGCGGTCGTGCCGGGCGAGCCGCTCACCGTCGCGCTGCGGCTGAAGATCGAGGATGGCTGGCACACGTACTGGCGCAATCCCGGTGATTCGGGCCTGCCCACCACCCTCGCATGGACGTTGCCCGCCGGCGTCGCCGCCGGGCCGATCGAATGGCCGGCCCCGCGGGCGTTGCCCGCCGGCCCGCTGGTGAACTTCGGCTACGAGGGGGACGCGCTGCATCTGGTCGAAGTGCAGCCCTCCGACGCCTTGGCGGTCGGCGACACGCTCTCGCTCAAGGCACGTGCTGACTGGCTCGTCTGTCGCGAGCTGTGCATCCCCGAGGGCGCTGATCTGACGCTGGAACTGCCGGTCGCACGGAACGCCGGCGTCGATCCACGGTGGGGCGCCGCGATCGCAGCCGCGCGCGCGGCATTGCCGCAACCGCTTCGCGGATGGCAGGCAAGCGCGGAAGCGAAGGGTGCGACGATCGCACTGAAGCTCGTGCCGGCGTCCGCAGCGGCGAATCCGGGGGAGATCCGCTTCTTTCCGTATGCGTCGGACCAGATCGAGCCATCGGGGGCGCAGCGTCTCGCGCGTGACGGCGATGCCTTCGTCCTGACCTTGCCCGTCGCGAGCACCCTTTCCGGCCGGCCGGACCGGATCGCCGGGGTGCTCACCGCAACAGGTGGACTTCGGCGCCGCGCGCGCCGCGACGATCGACGTTGCCCTTGCGGGCACCGCGATCGCGGGACCGAAACCCGCGCTCGCCGCCGCACCGGCGCTCAATCTTTCGCCGGCGCCGCCGCCGGCGAGCGCCGGCACGCTCGCGCTGGCGATCGCGATCGCCTCCGCGCTCGTCGGCGGCCTGCTGCTCAATCTGATGCCCTGCGTCTTCCCGGTGCTTTCGCTCAAGGTGCTGGGGTTCGCGACGCACCATGACACCCGCCCGACGCTGCGCCACGAGGCGGTCGCCTTCGCAAGCGGCGTCGTGGCGACGTTTGTGGCGCTGGGATTGCTGCTGGCCGCGTTGCGCGCCGGCGGCGAGCAGCTGGGCTGGGGTTTTCAGCTGCAATCGCCGGTGGTCGTCGCCTCGCTCGCGATCCTGTTCTTCGTGCTCGCGCTCAACCTGTCCGGCGTGTTCGAGTTCGGACAGCTGGCGCCTTCCGGCGTCGCCGGCTGGACGTCCAAGAATCGCACGCGTCGACGCGTTCGGCTCGGGCGTGCTCGCCGTGGTGATTGCGTCGCCCTGCACGGCGCCGTTCATGGGGGCGGCGCTCGGCTTTGCGATGGCGGGCCCGGCGGCGACGATGCTCGCCGTGTTCATCGCGCTCGGCGTCGGGATGGCGCTCCCGTATGTGCTGCTCGCTTGGTTTCCCGGGTGGCGCCGACGCTTGCCGCGACCGGGTCCCTGGCTGGAGCGTTTCCGGCAGTTGCTCGCTTTCCCGCTGTACGCGACGGTGATCTGGCTCGCGTGGGTGCTGGGCGCGCAGCGCGACAACGACGCGGTGGTGCGCCTGCTGGTTGCGCTGCTCGGAATCGGGTTCGCCCTGTGGGCGTGGCGCATCGTGCGCAGCGGGGGCGCGCGGCCATGGGGCATCGTCGCCTTCCTCGCGCTCGCCGGATCGGCGATCGTCGGGTGGCCCCTGTTCGCGGCGCAATCGGAGGCCGCAGCCAAGTCGGCCGCAACCGCGCCGACCGATCGCGAGTGGATCGCGTACGCGCCGGCGAAGCTCGCCGAGTTGACCGCATCGGGGCGCGGCGTGTTCGTCGAGTTCACCGCGGCCTGGTGCGTGACGTGCCAGGTCAACAAGCGACTCGTGCTCGACACGGCCGAGGTGCGCGCGGCGTTCGCCCGCAGCAACGTCGCACTCGTGCGCGCCGACTGGACGCGGCGCGATCCGGCGATCACGCGGGCGCTGGCGGCGCTCGGACGCAATGGAGTTCCCGGTCTACGTGTTGTATCGCCCCGGCAAGGAGCCGCTGCTGCTGCCGGAGGTCCTGCGGTCCGGTACGATACTCGACGGGTTGGCGACACTCTAGGGGAGGCCGGCCCCGAACAGGTGGCCTGCGCGAGCGCTTGATGCGCGAACCGCGGACACGATCGCGCCGCAAACGAAACGATATGGAGGCCTTCATGCGAATTCCCCGTCTCGCGCCCTTCGTTGCCGTCGTCGCGCTTGTCGGCACCGCCGCCCTCGCCCAGACCCCCGGTCAGGCCGCGCCCGATTTCACGCTGACGGACACCGCCGGCAAGATCGTGCGGCTCGCGGACTTCCGCGGCAAGTACGTGGTCCTCGAATGGACGAATCCGGAGTGCCCGTTCGTGCGCAAGCACTATGGAAGCGGGAACATGCAGGCGCTGCAGAAGGAATGGGGCGCGCGGGAGGTCGTGTGGCTGTCGATCAACTCGACCAGCGCCAACCACCCCGAGTTCAAGACGCCCGCGACAGATGAACGAATGGCTGCGCACCCAGGGCGCGGCGCCGCGCGCGGCGCTGCTGGATGGCACCAGCGAGACCGGGCGGGCGTACGGTGCGCGGACGACCCCGCAGATGTTCGTGATCGATCCGTCGGGCAAGGTGCTCTACGGTGGAGCGATCGACGACAGACGCTCGGCGAACCCGGCCGACGTCAACGGCGCGAAGAACTACGTGCGCGCGGCGCTCACCGAGGCGCTTTCCGGCAAGCCGGTGACCATCGCGAGCACAACGCCGTACGGTTGCAGCGTGAAGTACTGACCGGGGCGGCTCGCCGGACTCTGTAAGGGCGGGAACGCTCGGGCCGCTGGCTTTTTCCGCTCTGCGCGGGTAGGCTCGGACGCGCTACGTCGCGTTTCAAATCCGGCAGCGTGAGTCACCGATCGCCGCAAGCCTCGCCAGGACGCCTGTCGTGGCCCGCAACCCTCGCGGGCTTCGCCGTGCTGATTGTCGCGGCGTGCAGCGCGCCGCCGGACCGGCCGATTCCAGGGTATGTCGAAGGCGAGTACGTCCGCGTGGCTGCTCCGTTCGCAGGTACGCTGCAGCGGCTGATGGTGGAACGGGGCCAGACCGTTCCGGCTGGTGCGCCGGTGTTCGCGCTGGAGCGCGAGAACGAGGTTGCGGCACGCAACCAATCGGAGCAGCAATTGCGCTCGGCCGAGGCGCGGCTCGCCAATCTGCAAACCGGCAAACGACCGTCGGAAGTCGAGACCGTGGCCGAGCAGCTGCGCCAGGCAAAGGCCGCGCGCGAGCTCTCGGCGTCGAATCTTCGGCGGCAGCAACAGCTGCACGCGAGCGGATTCGTGAGCAGCGCGGCGCTCGACGACGCACGCGCCCAACTCGAGCGTGACGATGCACAGGTCGCGAGCCTCCAGGCATCCGTTGCGACCGTGAAGCTCCCCGCGCGCGCCGACGAGATCCGCGCCGCCGAAGCCGACGCGCGCGCGGCGCGCGATGTGCTCGCACAGGCCGACTGGCGCCTCGCGCAGCGCGCGGTCGCCGCGCCGGAGGCGGGCCTCGTGCACGACACCTACTACGTCGTCGGCGACTGGGTGCCCGCGGGCAGTCCCGTGGCGAGCCTGCTGCCGCCGGCCAATCGCAAGGTGCGCTTCTACGTGCCGGAGCCGCTGCTGGGTCGCCTCGAGCTCGGCCAGCAGGTCAGCGTCACCTGCGACGGCTGTGCGGGAGCCATCGCCGCGACGATCGCATTCATCGCCGACCGCGCCGAATTCACCCCGCCCGTGCTCTATTCGAAGGACAACCGCGCCAAGCTCGTCTTCCTCGTCGAAGCTCGACCGACGGCAGCGGACGCTGCCAAGCTGCATCCGGGCCAGCCGGTCGACATCGCGCTGCCCGCATCCTGACGATGGTCGCGAGCGCGGGCGCCGATGTCGTCATCGAAGTCCGCGGACTCAACAAGACGTTCGGCAAGCTCCGCGCCGTCAAGGATCTCGCGCTCACCGTGCGACGCGGCGAGATATTCGGTTTCCTCGGCCCCAACGGCAGCGGCAAGACGACGTCGATCCGCATGCTCTGCGGCCTGCTCACGCCCACCAGCGGCGAGGGCACGTGCCTCGGCTACGACATTCTGCGCGAGACCAAGGAGATCAAGCGCCACGTCGGCTACATGACGCAGCGCTTTTCGCTCTGGGAAGACCTGACGATTCGCGAAAACCTGCGGTTCATCGCGCGCATGTACGGCATGCGCGACGTGAAGGCGGCAAGCGACGCGGCGCTTGCACGGCTCGGACTTGGCGGGCGCGCGCATCAGCTTGCGGGCGAATTGTCCGGCGGATGGAAGCAGCGGCTGGCCCTCGCCGCCTGCCTGCTGCACGAACCGCAGCTCCTCCTGCTCGACGAGCCGACAGCCGGCGTGGACCCGAAGGCGCGGCGCGATTTCTGGGATCAACTGCACCAGCTCGCCGCCGGGGGAATCACGGTGCTCGTCAGCACCCACTACATGGACGAGGCCGAACGCTGTCACAAGCTGGGCTACATCCTCGGCGGTCGCCTGCTTGCGCAGGGCACGGCGAAGGAGGTGATCGCAAGCCAGTCGCTCGTCACCTGGGACGTCGACGGCCCCGACTTGACGGCACTCGCGAGCCGGTTGCGGGCGTTGCCGGAGGTGGAGCAGGTGACCGCATTCGGGGCCGTGCTGCACGTCACCGGATCCGACCGGGGGGAGCTCGACACGGCGCTCGCGCCGATCATGAGCGAGCCCGGCCGGCAATGGCGGCGCATCGAACCGGGCCTCGAGGACGTCTTCATTCACCTGATGCGTGACGGCGAACGTCCCGTTCGCGACGATGATCCGGCGCAACCATGAATCGCTATTTCTCGCTGTCGCGCTGGCTCGGCATCGTTGCCAAGGAGTTCATTCAGTTGCGGCGCGACCGGCTCACCTTCGCGATGATCATCGGCATCCCGGTGATCCAGCTGGTGCTGTTCGGCTTTGCGATCAACTCCGATCCGAAGCATCTGCCGACGGCGCTGCTCGATTTCGACCGCAGCGAGTTCTCGCGCGGCATCGAGGCGGCGCTCAAGAACAGCGACTACTTCCGCTTCGTCGGCGAGGCGGCCGACGAGGCGGCCGCCGACCGGATGCTCGCGCGCGGCGACGCGCAGTTCGTCGTGACGATCCCCGCGGGATTCGCGCGCGCCCTTGTCCGCGGCGAGCGGCCCGCGGCGCTGGTCGAGGCGGATGCCACCGACCCGATGGCGACCGCCAATGCCATTTCGGCGCTCGACGCGCTCGCACGATCGGCGCTCGCGCGCGAACTCGTCGGGCCGCTGGCGCCGCTCGCGGGCGAGCCGGGCGCCTTCTCGCTCGTCGCGCACCCGCGCTACAACCCGGAAGCGAACACGCAATTCAACATCGTTCCCGGGCTCATCGGCGTCATCCTGACGATGACGATGGTGCTGATCACCGGACTCGCGATCACTCGCGAACGCGAGCGCGGGACGATGGAGAATCTGCTCTCCACCCCTGCCACCGCGCTCGAGGTGATGACGGGAAAGATCGTCCCCTACGTCGCGATCGGGCTGATCCAGGTCACGCTGGTGCTCCTGCTGGCGTGGCTCATCTTCGAAGTGCCGATGCAGGGGAGCCTGACCCTTCTCTACGTCGCCGTGCTGCTGTTCATCGCCGCGAACCTGACGCTCGGACTCACGTTCTCGACGGTGGCGGCAAACCAGCTGCAGTCGATGCAGATGACCTTCTTCTTCTTCCTGCCGTCGATGCTGCTGTCCGGCTTCATGTTCCCGTTTCGCGGGATGCCAGGCTGGGCGCAGGCGATCGGCGAAGTGCTGCCGCTCACGCATTTCCTGCGCGTCGTGCGCGGACTGCTGCTCAAGGGCAACGGCCTGGCGGAGACGATGCCGGAGATCTGGCCGATCGTCGCATTCATGGTCGTGGTTGCGCTGATCGGCTTGCGCTCTTTCCGCGGTACGCTCGATTGAGCAGCCGCGGCCCGGAGCAAAGTCTATTGCCCCGCCGCTTCAGCAATTCTTCGAGCGGGAGTTCGCCTGAGATCCCATGCGAGGCCGAGCTTCGACAGGGCGAAGATGCACCACTTCGAAGGATCCCAGTGATACCACCGGACGCCGTTGCGGTAATCGGTAGGGAAGCGGTGGTGAAAATTGTGGAAGCCTTCGCCGTTCGTGAGCAGGGCACCCAGCCAGTTATCGCGTGCCGACAGAGCTCGATCGTACGTTGTCGTGCCGAACGTGTGGGCGAAGGAATTAACGCAAAAAGTGGAATGCAGGACGATGACGATCCGCAGGCAGACGGCCATGACGAATCCGCCCAGCGGATGGCCGATCCACCAGGCGATGAGCATCGGAAGAACAATGCCACCGCCGATCGACCACCATGCGTGATGATCGTGCTGGTGCCGCACCAGACTCGATCTTCGCAGGTCCTTCACGTTGTCGTAATTGGTGCGATGGCGCCAGAACAGGATCCAGCCGATGTGAGCGTGCCAGAAGCCCTTGTTCACGCCGTAGGGATCGTGGTCGGTATCCGTGAATCGGTGGTGCTGGCGGTGCTGCGAAGACCACTTCAACGCCGACTCCTCGAAGGTCGCCGCGCCGAAGAGCAGAAGCAGGAAGCGTACGGCCGGCACGGCCTTGAACGTGGGGTGCGCAAACAAGCGGTGATAACCGACCGTGGTCGACATGCCGGTGGCGAGGAGGAAGAAGAAGAACAGCACGAGTTCGGGCGCCGTGATGCCGCGGTAGTAGACGTACAGCGGGGTTCCGACGATGCCGACGACGTGAAGGACGACAAAGAAGATGAGCCCGAGCCATCTGATCCTGCGCTTGGGCAAGGGAAAATCGTCGGCGATTGCTCGTACGTGAGTTTCCATCGGAATTCCTGATGTTGCGCGAGGCATCCGGACTTTGCGGTGGCCGCAATCGCTGTTCGCCGCCACGGGAGCTGCGCATTCGAGGCTCGTGCGGGCCGCCGTAGCTTTGCGGCCGATTTCCGGGCGAGGGGGATTCAATCCCGCAAGGGGCGCACCCGGCGAGCTTATCACGGCCGCGACTCGGGCGGCGGGCGGAGCGCGCCCGATCGACCTTCTTTCGGCAGCGACGCTGGTTCGGTTGCAGTTCGAAACGGTCAGAACGGTAGACGGCGGTCGCATCCGGAAGGCGGCAGAGGTGCTCGACGCTGCAATGGGGGCAATCGGCTCCGGCGTCGCAGCTTTCGGAACAGCTTTCAGAACGTTTAAGGCCTGCTAAAGGACTGAAGCACCCGGTGGATCGGAAAGTACGCTCCCAGCAGCACGGGACGCGCCCGACCCAAACACGACCACCCGGAGACCGCCGTGAGCGCCGGGCCCTTCCTCCCCCGCTCCCACGTCGGCACGATCATCCTCGCCGCCGCGGTGTCGGCCCTTATCGCGACCGGGCTTCTGGGTGCCGTCGCCGGCCTGTTCCAGCGCGATGGTGCTCCGTTGGAGCATATCGTCGTCGCCGAGCGCGCCTGCGCCAATCACACGTTCGTATCCGAGCGCGAGGCCTGCAAGCGCTCGTTCCCCGCCGCATCACAAGTCCGGAGTGTTGCCAGCCGCTGAAGCTTGGCGGGCTAATGCACCGATGCGTGATCGAAGCCGGACAAATTTGCCTGCTCGGGTGATTTTCGAGAGCGTCAGGGGCCGTTCGCATCGCCGAGCCGAACCCGGCTAGTCGTCGGGGGTGTCGGCGCCGACGCTATAATCTCCATTTGCTCGGGAGACACGTGCGGTGTCGCTTTCCACCTGGCTCGCCTTCTTCGTCGCTTCCTGGCTGATCAGCCTCTCGCCGGGCGCGGGCGCGATTTCGTGCATGACGGCCGGCGTTCGCTACGGTTACCGCCGGGCGATGTGGAACATCGCGGGACTTCAGCTCGGCATCCTGTTCGTGCTGGCAATTGTCGCGCTCGGGCTCGGAGCGATCATCGCGGCCTCGGCGACACTCTTCCTCGCGATCAAGTGGTTCGGAGTCGCGTACCTCGTCTGGCTCGGCATCGAGCAGTGGCGCTCGCCGGCCGGGCCCGTGACCGGCGAAGCGCTCGCCAACGGAGCAGATGGCACGCCCCGCCGATTGCTGTTGCGCGGATTTCTGGTCAACGCGACCAATCCCAAGGGCATCGTGTTCATGCTGGCAGTGCTGCCACAGTTCATCGATCCGACGCAACCGCAGCTGCCGCAGTATGCGATCTGCGCGGCGACCCTCTTCTTCACCGACCTGGTGGTGATGAGCGGCTACACGGGGCTGGCGGCAAGACTGCTTCGGGCATTGTCCGAGCCGCACCACATCCGCTGGATGAACCGCACGTTTGGCGGTCTGTTCGTGGCCGCCGGCGCGTTGCTCGCGACGTTTCGGCGGACCGCCTAGACCCCAAACGCCGCTTCCATCTCCCGCCGGAACCTGACCGCGTCGTTCGCGGCGTCGATCGCGACGTCGCTCCAGCGTACCTGCATGTGTGCTGCGACGTTCCGCACCAGCTTGACGCCGTGCGCGAGACCGAGCGGCAACCCCGCGAGTGCGAGCGAGCCCCGGGCCGGGAACAGCTTGCCGTAGACCGTGTAGCCGCCCTCACCGTCAAGCGTCTCGCCCGCCTTCAGGTTCCGTTTCGCGGTGGCGACGACGTCGGCGTGCCATCCGATCGCCGCCCCAGTCGGTTCGCCGCGCAAGCCGACGTAGGCGACGCTGATCCCGAGCTCCAGCCCGATCGCATGCGAGGGCCGGTAAAGCGCCGAGTAATGTCCCGATGAATCGGTCACGAAGCCGTAGTCGCGAAACGACTGCCGTACGTAGTCCGCGCCCACCGCATCGCCTGCGCGAAACGTGACGTAGACACCCCAGCGCAGATCGCGAAACACCGGACGGCCGTCGCGCTCGAGGCTCGAGATCACCTCGACCTGACCCGCGTGGTCGAGTTGGCCGCCTTCGGCGCGCGGCTCGAGCACCCGCGGCAGGTCGTCCACGCCGCATGGCGGAAAAGCGAGCCCCTCCGGCGCTGGCGTCAAACCCGTCGCGTTCGCCACCGCCGCCATTTCGATCGCGCTCTTCGTGCCGTCGAGAAACGAGTTGAACATCTGCGCGTTGAAATCGCCGGCGACCACGGTCTCGGGCGCAAATCCGTAATAAGGCCAGACGGTGTCCGGCGTCGACGCGTGGTACTCGGGCAGGTATTTCGTCCCCTTGCCGGCCGCGACGACTTCGAATCCGGCCGCGCGGCACCAGTCGACCAGCTCGCAGATCAGCGCCGGCTGGTCGCCGTAAGCGAGCGAATAGACGACACCCGCCTCGCGCGCGCGCCGCGCGAGCAGCGGGCCGGCAAGCGCGTCGGCCTCGACGTTGACCATCACGATGTGCTTGCCGTGCGCGCAACAGGCGAGAACGTGGCGGATGCCGGCGGCAGGATTGCCGGTCGCGTCGATGACGATCTCGATTTCGGGCGCCGCGATGAGTGCGAGCGGCATCGTCGGTGACGTGCGTTCCGCCGGACTTGGCCGCATCGGCGAACGAGCGCGCGGCGTAACGCTCCGGTGCCCAGCCCGTGCGTGCCAGCGACGCTCGCGCGCGTTCCGGCGCGAGGTCGGCGATTCCGACGACGTGGATGCCCGGCGTGTGCTTCGCCTGCGCGAGGTACATCGCCCCGAACTTGCCGGCGCCGATGAGACCGACGCGGAGCGGCCGCGCTTCGGCGGCGCGCTGCGCGAGCATGCGGTAAAGGTTCATCGGATCTTCCGCGAGCGAGGCGACATCAGGGCAACGCCAGCGCCAGCGCGAGCGGCACGAACAGCACCGCCAGCATGTTGCCGATCAGCACGATCGACGCGACCTTGCCCGGCTCCTGCCGGAACTGCTCGGCGACCATGAAGTTCAGCACCGCGGGCGGCAGGCAGCCGAACAGCAGCAGCAAGCCCGCTCTGCGTCCGGTCGAGGCCGAGCACGGGCGTCAGCAGCGCGGCCATGGCGATGCCGGTAAGCGGGCACACGAGGCCGCCGATCACGCCGATGCGCGCGTCGCCCCAGCGAATCGACGTGAGCCGCACGCCGAGCGAGAGCAGCATCATCGGGATCAGCGCCTCGCCGACCATCCGGAACGTTACCGCGGCGAACTCCGGCAGCGGCGGATGCGACGAGCGCGAAGGCGAAACCGACGAAGGTCGACCAGACCATCGGACTCTTCAGCAGGTCTCCGAAGCGTGCGTGGTGGTCGATCATCCACGCGCCGAGCGTGAACTGCAGCAGGTTCGAGATCGTGAACAGCGGCGACCATCGCCGAGAAGCCCGGCGGTCCGAACGCAAGCATCGCGAGCGGCAGTCCCATGTTGCCGCAGTTGTTGAACATCATCGGCGGCACGAACGTGCGCGGATCCTCGTGCAACAGCTTCGCGAACGGCCAGGCGAGCAGCCCCGAGCCCGAGCACGACGCCGATGCTGCCGAGGATCAGCGGCCAGTTGCTCGACGATGTCGAAATCCTTGCTCGCCAGCGCGGAGAAGATGAGCGCCGGCGCCAGCACGTTCATGCTGATCCGGTTGACCCACGCCATGTCCGGCTTTGCCCGGCGGCCGTAGAGCCAGCCCAGCGCCACGACCGAGAACACCGGGACGATGATCCCGAGGAGGCGCTCGAGCACTACAGGATGTACCGCGCCAGATTTTCGTCGCCGGCGATCCCGGCGAGCCGCGCGTCGACGTAGGCGGCGTCGATCGTCGAAGGTCTCGCCGGTGTGCCGCGTCGCGTGGAACGAGAGGTCGTCGAGCAGCCGCTCCATCACCGTGTACAGGCGCCGCGCGCCGATGTTCTCCTGCCGCTCGTTCACCGTGAACGCGATCTCGGCGAGCCGCCGGATGCCGTCGGGCTTGAACGTCGAGATGAACGTTCTCCGTGCCGAGGAGCGCTTCGTACTGCCGGACGAGGCACGCGTCGGTCGCGGTCAGGATCTGCTCGAAATCGGCGACCGAAAGCGACGAGAGCTCCACGCGGATCGGGAAACCGGCCCTGCAGCTCGGGGATGAGGTCCGAGGGCTTGGCCAGGTGAAACGCGCCCGAGGCGATGAACAGGATGTGATCGGTGCGGATCATCCCGTACTTGGTCGACACCGTGGTGCCTTCGACCAGCGGCAGGAGGTCGCGCTGCACGCCCTGCCGCGAGACGTCGGCGCCGTGGGTTTCCTGCCGGCTCGCGATCTTGTCGATCTCGTCCAGGAACACGATGCCGTTCTGCTCGACGGCGGCGAGCGCCTTCGCCTTGATCTCGTCGTCGTTGACGAGCTTGCGCGGCCTCCTCGTCGGTCAGCGCCTGCATCGCCTCGGCCACCGTCATCTTCTTCACCTTGCGCCGCGCGCCGCCCAGCTGCTGGAACATTCCCTGGATCTGGCTCGTCAGGTCCTCCATCCCGGGCGGCGCCATGATCTCCATCTGCGGCGCCATCAGCGCGATCTCGACTTCCACCTCCTTGTCGTCGAGGCGTGCCCTCGCGCAGCATCTTGCGGAATTTCTGCCGCGTGGCCGAGTCGGTCGGCTGCATGTCGTGAATGCTGACTTCGCGTGCCGGCGGCAGCAGCACGTCGAGAATGCGCTCCTCGGCGGCATCGGCCGCGCGGTCGCGCACCTTGCGCGCCTCGCGCCTCGCGCGTCTGCTTGATCGCGGCCTCCGACGAGGTCGCGGATGATCGTGTCGACGTCGCGGCCGACGTAGCCGACCTCGGTGAACTTGGTCGCCTCGACCTTGATGAACGGCGCCTCGGCGAGCCGCGCGAGCCGCCGCGCGATCTCGGTCTTGCCCACGCCGGTCGGTCCGATCATCAGGATGTTCTTCGGCGTGATCTCGCTGCGCAGCGGTTCGGCCACCTGCTGGCGCCGCCAGCGATTGCGCAGCGCGATCGCGACCGCGCGCTTCGCCGCATCCTGGCCGACGATGTGCTTGTCGAGCTCGGAGACGATTTCGGAGGGGGTCATGTGCGACATGTCGGATCCTGCGCGGGAGGAAACGATGCGATCGCCGGAGTCGAGCGACCGGCACATTCTACCGCGCGTGCAGCGCCTCTCGTTTCGGATGCGCGTCGCCGTCGCGTCGCCGATTCGCCCAGCACGCGGGTCGATCGGGTGGCGAGCCGCGACGGGCATCGCTTATCATGAGCGCCCGCCCGAACCGCGCGTCGCATGCGTCTTCCCGTGCCGACGCGCAACCGCATTCGAAGGAGGCAACATGAAGCAGGCACTCGGATTGCTCGCGCTGCGGCGTGCTCGTCGCTGGCTGCGCATCCATGACGCCCTCGGGGCCGGCGGCGGTCGCGACGCTCGAGCCGACCAAGGGCAACACCGCCGGCGGCACCGTGAACTTCACCCAGAAGGGCGACAAGGTCGTCGTCACCGCGAGCGTCTCCGGGCTCGCGCCCGGCGCGCACGGCTTCCACATCCACGAGAAGGGCGACTGCAGCTCCGGCGACGGCATGAGCGCCGGCGGCCACTTCAATCCGCTACGGCAAGCCGCACGCGAGCCCGTCCGACCGCCGACCGGCACGCCGGCGACATGCCGATGCTGGAGGCCGACGGCGCCGGCAAGGCGACGCTGACCGTCGAGCTCGACGTGATCACGATCGGCGGCGGCGCCGCCGACATCGTCGGCAAGGGCGTCATCGTGCACAAGGATCCCGACGACTTCAAGACGCAGCCGACCGGCAACTCCGGCGCGCGCGTCGCCTGCGGCGTGATCCGCAAGTCGTGATCGCCGGACGCGCGCGGATGCGGCGCGCGGCCGTGGCGACGCACCGCGTTGCGCCCGGCGCGAACATTCGATCGCCGCGGCGGGCGGGCTCGCGCTGGCGCTCTCGTGTGCCGCGGCGCTCGCCGGTTGCGGATCGACGAACCAGACCGGCTTCCGCATGGCCGGAACCGGGCCGCAACCTCGAGGCGAAGCTTCGTCCCCATCGGCGGATCCGCGTTGACCGGCGCGGCGATCCTGCGCGCCTACGACGGAGGCGTCGACGTTGACCGTGAACATCAACAACGCTCCGCCAGGCGTCTACCGGATCGTCGTGCATGAGAACGGCAATTGCTCGTCGACGAACGGATTCTCCGCGGGGCCGCCGTGGGCGCCGCCGGGGGTCGCCGTGGTCAGCGCAGCCGATCGACGTAAGACCGACGAACGCGACACCGCTGTCGGTCCGCCTGCCGGGCTATCGTTTCGACGGCCCCGATGGCGTCGATGGGCCGATCGGTCGTCGTGCACGCCGGCGCGCGAGGGTCGCTCGACGCGCAGCCGGGCGTGCCCAACAATCGGATCGCGTGCGGCGTCATCGGAGTGCCGCGTTCGCTGTTCGTCGCCCGCGACCTGACACGTCGACAATCGATCGCCTGGTCACGCCGCCGGAGTCTCAATGGGCTTCCTCGCCGACAAGAAGATCCTGATCACGGGCATTCTCTCGAATCGCTCGATCGCCTACGGCGTCGCGCAAGCGTGCCGGCGCGAGGGCGCGACGCTCGCGTTCACCTACGTCAACGACGAGCTCAAGGATCGCGTCGTCAAGATCGCGGCCGAGTTCGGCACCGTTCCGGTGCTGCCCTGCGACGTCACCAGGGACGACGACGTCGACGCGCTGTTCGCGAGCCTCGGTCGCGAATGGGGCGCGCTCGACGGATTGCTGCACGCGATCGCCTACGCGCCGCGCGAGGCGCTCTCCGGCGATTTCCTCGACGGCGATCGACGCGCGCGCGTTCGCGACCGCGCACGACGTCTCGAGCTACAGCTTCGCGGCGCTGGCGAAGGGCGCGCGGCCGCTGATGCAGGGGCGCGACGGCGCGCTGCGTCACGCTGACGCTACCTCGGCGCGCGTGCGCGCGCTGCCGAGCTACAACGTGATGGGGCTCGCCAAGGCGAGCCTCGAAGCGAACGTCCGCTACCTGGCCGCGTGCCTCGGGCCCGAAGGCATCCGCGTCAACGGCATCTCGGCCGGTCCGATCAAGACGCTCGCGGCGGCCGGCATCGGCGGCTTCTCGAAGATCTTTCGCTTCGTCGAGAAGAACGCGCCGCTGCGCCGCAACGTCACGATCGAGGAGGTCGGCAATGTCGCCGCGTTCCTGCTGTCCGATCTCGCGAGCGGCATCACCGGCGAGATCACCTACGTCGACTGCGGCTTCTCGACCGTCGCGGCCGGCCTCTACGAGGACTGACCGCGACGCGATCGCGACCGGTGCGATGCCCGCGTCCGCCCGTCGCTACGACGCCGTCGTCATCGGCGGCGGCCACAACGGCCTCACCTGCGCCGCGTATCTCGCCGGCGGCGGACTCTCCGTCTGCGTCCTCGAGCGACGCGCCGTGCTCGGCGGCGCCGCCGTCACCGAGGAATTTCATCCGGGTTTCCGCAACTCGACGGCGAGCTACACGGTCAGCCTGCTCCATCCGAAGGTCATCCGCGACCTGAAGCTCGCGCAGCACGGACTCGCCATCGTCGAGCGGCCGTTCGCGAACTTCCTGCCGCTGCCCGAGGAAGCGGGCGGCGGCTATCTCAAGGTCGGCGGCGGGCTCGCGGCGACGCAGGCCGAAGTCGCGAAATATCTCCGCGCGCGATGCCGAGCGGCTGCCCGCGTACTACGCGATGCTCGATCGCGTCGCCGACGTGCTGCGCGACCTGCTGCTCGCGACGCCGCCCAACTCGGCGGCGGATTGCCGGCGATGCTCGACGCCTGGAAGGTCGCGAAGCGCTTCCGCGCGCTCGACCTCGCCGGGCAGCGCGACGTGCTCGATCTGTTCACGAAGAGCGCCGGCGACGTGCTCGATCGCTGGTTCGAGTCGGCGCCGATCAAGGCGGCGTTCGGCTTCGACGCGGTCGTCGGCAACTTACGCGAGCCCGTACGCGCCGGGGTCGGCGTACGTGCTGCTGCACCACGTCTTCGGCGAGGTCAACGGCAAGCGGGGGCAGTGGGGCCATGCGCGGGGCGGCATGGGCGCGATCACCGGAGCGATGGCGAAGGAATGCGCCGCGCGCGGCGTCGAGCTGCGCACCGACGCGGCTGTCGCGCGGGTCCTGGTCGAACGGCGGACGAGCGACTGGGCGTCGTGCTCGCGAGCGGCGAGAAGGTCGCGCGCGGCGCGCGTGGTCGCCAACGTCAATCCGCGCTTGCTGTTCGAGCGGCTCGTCGCGCCCGAGCAGCTGCCGGACGATTTTCGCGCGCGCATCGCCGGATACCGCTGCGGCTCCGGAACGTTCCGGATGAACGTCGCGCTGTCCGCGCTTGCCCGATTTCACCGTCGCTTGCCGGGTACGCATCGCGCAGCCGCACCACGCGAGCGGCATCGTCATCGCGCCGTCGCTCGCCTACATGGAGCGCGCGTACTTCGATGCGCGCACGCGGGGCTGGTCGGCGGCGCCGATCGTCGAGATGCTGATTCCGTCGGTCGTCGACGATTCGCTCGCGCCGCCCGGGATGCACGTCGCGAGCCTCTTCTGCCAGCACGTGCATCCGGACGCTGCCGGAGGTCGCGGCGGGCCGGACCTGGGACGACGCGCGCGACGAGGTCGCCGACCTGATGATCGCCACGGTCGATCGGCGTCGCGCCGAATTTCAAGGCCAGCGTCCTCGGCCGTCGCGCGCTCACGCCGCTCGATCTCGAGCGCGAGTTCGGGCTCATCGGCGGCGACATCTTCCACGGCGCGCTGTCGCTCGACCAGCTGTTCTCGGCGCGACCGGTGCTCGGTCACGGCGACTACCGGACGCCGGTGCGCGGCTTGTACCTCTGCGGCTCCGGCGCGCATCCGGGCGGCGGCGTGACCGGCGTTCCGGGGCACAACGCGGCGCGCGAGATCCTGCGCGACGTGCGGCGACGGCGCTGAGCGTCCGGGCGCGAGCCGGCAATCAGGAATTGGCAGGAATGGGGGCAGAGTTGGCGGCAGGCGCGGGCAGATCCGGTGGGAACGCATGTGCCGCCGAGCGTCGCAAGCGGGTCCGGCGCGCAGCGTGCCGGTCATGTTCTGACCGGCCGTCTGCGCGCCGGGACCCGCTCGACGCCACGATTGGCGGCACATGAGTTCCCACCGGATCTGCCCGCGCCTGCCGAGGCGGACGATAGCGCCGAGGCCGCGGCAAGTGCGTCCCCAGCCGATCTGCCTGCACCCGCCACCGCGCACGGGAATGTCCGCGCCGAGCAAGAAAGCCGAAGTCAGCCGATAAGCCGGGTTCTGTTACGGCGCTCAGAAGCGCTATGGCCGTCATTCCTCTAGGCGCACCGTTGCCGATGCGCTCGAGCCACCTACCCGCGGACTCGGCGAGCAGCGTCGTCGTCCGCCTACTTGGTGTTGCTCCGGATGGAGGTTGCCGCGTTTCACCCGCTGCGCTTTGACGCGCAGCGACTCGTCTCTGTGGCCCTGTTCCTCGCTTTCGTCGGCCGCGCGAGCGGCGACTTATCGCGTCTGGGCGTTACCCAGCATCCTGCTCTGCGGAGCCCGGACTTTCCTCCCCTCGTTGGCACGAGCGGCGACGGTCTGGCTGGCTTCGGACGAGTAGGATAGCACCGCCGGCGATTGGTTCCAGCGTCCGTGGGGAACGGTCATGAGCGCCGGGCACCCGCTCGATGCCGCGCTTGGCGGTCGCTAAGCCCGCGCCGGCCCCGCCAAACCCTGGAACCGCCACCGCACCGTCTCGCCAGCGCGCAGCGGCACGACCGTGTCGCTCGCCCAACGGATATTCGCGCGGAACGGTCCACGGTTCGCGCACGAGCGTCACCTGCTCGACGTTGCGCGGCAGTCCGTAGAAGTCGGCGCCGAAGTGGCTCGCGAATCCCTCGAGCTTCGCCAGCGCACCGGCGGTCTCGAATACCTCCGCGTAGAGTTCCAGCGCGAGCGGCGCGGAGTAGCAGCCGGCGCAGCCGCAGGCGCTCTCCTTGGTCGGCCGCGCGTGCGGCGCCGAGTCGGTGCCCAGGAAGAATTTCGGATTGCCGGAGGTGGCCGCGGCAACAAGCGCGCGCGCGGTCCGATTCGCGCTTGAGCAGCGGCAGGCAGTACAGATGCGGACGCAAGCCGCCCGCGAAGAGCGCGTTGCGCGAATAGAGGAGATGCTGCGGCGTGATCGTCGCGGCGACCGCGGCCCGGCGCGGCGACGACGATAGTCGGCCGCCTCGCGGTCGTGATGTGCTCCAGCACGACCTTGAGCGTCGGGAAATCACGCACGATCCGGCGTCAGCGAGTTCTCGACGAAGACGCGCTCGCGGTCGAACACGTCGACGTCGGGATCCGTCACCTCGCCGTGCAGCGACAGCACGACACCGTGCTTTTCCATCGCCGCGAGCGCCGGATAGGCGCGCTCGAGCGCCGTCACGCCGGAATCCGAATTCGTCGTCGCACCCGCAGGGTAGTACTTGACCGCGTGCACGAATCCGGAGGCCTTCGCGCGCGCAATCTCCTCCGCGCTGGTGTTGTCGGTGAGGTAGAGCGTCATCAGCGGCGTGAAGCGCGCGCCGGCGGGAAGCGCCGCGAGGATGCGCTCGCGGTAGCGAAGGGCCGCCGCCACCGTCGTCACCGGCGGCCTGAGGTTGGGCATGACGATTGCTCTGCCGGTAGACACGCGCCGACGCGGCAACCGAGGACGCGCAGCGCATCGCCGTCGCGCAGGTGCAGGTGCCAGTCGTCGGGGCGGGCGAGGGTGAGCGTATTCGCGGCAGCGGAGGGCGGGGACATGAAAAGGCCTTGTTTTTTCATGATTATACGATCCGCGGACCGGCGTGGGCCCGGCCGGCGCGCGGGCCCGAATGCGGCGCTGGCGACGCACGTCGGGGACGGGATATAATCGCGCGATTTGATGCGGACGGCAGGGCGCGCCGATGGCGTCGCGGAGAGCAATCCGCGACAGGGCAAGAGCTGGCGTATTTCGTACGCGGCGGCACGATAAGGGCACAGAGGCCAGCATGGCAGCGAAGCAAGCAATCGCAGGCGCGACGGCGACCAAGAAGGTCAAGATCCTCACCGAGGAGGACCTGCTCAAGGCGCCCGAGAAGGACTACATGAACGAAGCGCAGCTCGGCTTCTTCCGACAGCGCCTGATCGAGCTGCGCGACCAGCTCCTGCAGAACGCCGACGACACCGGCGAGCACCTGCGCGAAAACGAAGTCACGACCGACCCGTCCGACCGGGCGACGCTCGAAGAGGAGTACACGCTCGAGCTGCGCACCCGCGACCGCGAGCGCAAGCTCCTGAAGAAGGTCGAGAAGTCGATCAAGATGATCGACGACGGGAGCTACGGCTATTGCGAGGAGACCGGGCGAGCCCATCGGCATTCCGCGGCTCCTCGCGCGTCCGACGGCGACGCTGTCGCTCGAAGCGCAGGAGCGCCGCGAGCGCGTCCAGAAGCTCTACGGCGACTGACCGCACTCGCGCCTCGCCGCGGTCGGTCGTCGCGACCGCGGGCGTCGTGCAATCCGGTTGGTGCCCGGAAGGCGCATCGATCGCGGCACCCCGGCGCCGCGACAAACCTACAGACCGAAGAGGGCGCGGTGCGACCACCCGCCGCCCATGAAGAACAGCATCGGGATCGACAGCATCATGTTGGTGCGCGAAGCGAGCAAGCGCGACGCGGCGCGCCTTGTTCTTCTCGTCGTCCGTCGCCGGCTTCATGCCGAGAATCTTCTGCTGATTGGGCCAGATCAGCACCCAGACGTTGAACAGCATGATGGTGCCGAGCCAGGCGCCGATGCCGATCGCGGCCATGCCCTTCGACAGCGTGAACGCGTTGCCGAACTGGCTGCCGAGCAGCGCTGCGCCGGCGAGCCAGGTCACCACGGCCGACCAGCGGAAGTAGAGCAGCGCGCGCGGTGCGACGTGCTTGGTGATGCCGGCGGCGGTGCCATCGGCCGCGGCGGCCTTGAGCGCGGGAACCTGGACGAAATTGAAGTAATAGAGCAGGCCGATCCACATGACGCCGGCCAGAAGATGGAGCCATCGTGCCAGTGCGGGAACGAGTTCCATGTCCGTTGCCTCCGTCACATCAGGAATTTCGCGACGACGACATACAGGATTGCCGTCAGGATCACGCCGGAGATGATCGTGCCCCAGATCGAATCGAGCGGGTTCTTCATCGTCATTCTCCTCTCGCTGTTGCGTTGACTACAGAATGCCGGGTGCGCGGGCATTCTAGCAAGCGTCGTGCGGCGCCCAGCCGAATCGCCCGCGGCGATTCGGTCTTTGACAAGGTAGCGACGGAGTCGGACGGAGCATGTTCGGCTCCGGTCGGCGACGTTGCGTCCACCCACAGGTTCGCTCGGCAGAAGCAGGGGTGTGGCTCATTCGGGACCTGCGCTTGTAGGTTGGTACCGGGCGGGACATAATCCGCAGCTTGGGCGCCGTGGATGAGCCTCCCGAGTGTCGAACGACGCTTGGTGCGGATCGTCGCGGCTTCCGAACTATCCGACCACGCGATGGCTTTTTTTTCCAAGAACCCCACGAAGAAGCCCGGCCAGTCGAAACCCGGCGCGAAGCCGCGCCAGCAAGCGCCGACGACGATCGGCCGCGGCATTTCGGCGGGCGAATTGGCAGCGCAGCACGCAGGCAAAGGTGGAACGCGGAAGCCGGGCGTGGAGCCCATGGGCTCCGAGGTTTCGATCACCGGTGCGAGCCTGATCGAATGGACGCCGGGCAGGCTGCGTTCGAGGTCGCGCAGGCCAACCCGGGACTTTGCGCGGGACTGGAGAACGCCGCGCTGCTGTACGCCAGCGGCCAGGCAGCGCAGGCGCGCGCGCTGCTCGAGGAAAGCGTGCGGACGGACCACGATACGAAAACCTCGCCCCTTGCCTGGCTCGCGTTGTTCGACCTGCTGCAACGCGCGGGAGACAAGGCGGCGTTCGACCAGCTGACGCTGCAATACGTCGTCCAGTTCGAGCGGTCGGCGCCCGCATGGGAAGCGAAGGAAAAGCCGTCGGCAGGCCCGCGGATCGTCGGGGGGAGTCTGGTAACGGTCAGCGGTCGGCTGACAGGCGCGACCTCGCCGTACTTCGACGGCCTCAAACGCGCGATCGCGAACCGAGTGCCCCGGGCGCGAGTCGACCTGATGGGCATAACCGGTTTCGACGACGCGGGTGCGCGAGGGCTCGCCGACCTGCTCGCGGAAGCGCGGCGCGCCCGGATGGCGTTGGTGCTGCAGCGAAGCGAGCGGTTGAAGCCGTTGCTCGACGCCGCATTGCGCGAGGGCCGCACCGGCGGTGAGGGCCCGTGGTTGCTGGCGCTCGAACTGCTTCAGTGGGCGAACGACCGCGAGGCGTTCGAGGATCGCGCGGTCGAGTTCGCGGTGACCTTCGAGCGGTCGCCTCCCTCTTGGGAGCCACCCGCGACGCCGCCCGAGCCCGGGGCAGACGTCGACGCGGCGGCGTTGGCGGGCAACGACGCCCCGACGACTGCCCCCGCCGATCCGGAGAGCATCCAGTGGTCCGGCGTAATGGCCGGCTCGCTCGTGCCGCAACTGGGCCGACTCGCCGAGTTTGCGGCGAAGCGGGTCGTGGTGGCGGTCGACATGAGCGAGGTCGAGCGCGTGGATTTCGTCTGCGCGGGGGCCATGCTCAACGCGATCAATCGGGTCGAGTCGCAGCGCAAGTCCGTCCAGATCTTCGGCGCAACACCGATCATCCGCGCCCTCCTGCTGCTGATCGGAATTTCGCCCCGGCACTTCGTCAAGAAGCCACAATAGTCGCGGCCAACGTTCCGTCCAGCGGACGCCCGCCCCTGCTGCCGCGATTGCCGCGGGTCGCAGGGCCCCTATTGCATTGCACCGGATTCTCCCGCATCGATTCGATGGAAGCATTTCACGGCACCACGATCCTCTCCGTCCGTCGCGACGGCGCCGTCGCCCTCGGGCGGCGACGGCCAGGTCACGCTCGGCAGCGTCGTCGTCAAGGCGACGGCGCGCAAGGTGCGCCGCCTGTACAACGACCGGGTGCTCGCGGGCTTCGCGGGAGCGACCGCCGATGCTTTCACGCTGTTCGAGCGTTTCGAAGCGAAACTCGAGGCAGCACCAGGGCCACCTGACGCGCAGCGCCGTCGAGCTCGCGAAGGACTGGCGCTCGGACCGGATCCTGCGCCGGCTCGAGGCCATGCTCGCGGTGGCCGACCGCAGCGCGTCGCTGATCATCACCGGCACGGGCGACGTGCTCGAGCCCGAACAGGGCATTGTCGCGATCGGCTCCGGCGGCGCCTACGCGCAGGCAGCCGCACGGGCGCTCCTCGAGCACACGGCACTTTCCGCCGCCGAGATCGTCAAACAGAGTCTGACCATCGCCGGTGACCTTTGCATCTACACCAACCAGCAGCACGTGATCGAGACCCTCGAATGCGCCCGCGCCATGAGCGCGCCCGATCACGACGTTCTGATCGTCGGGCGCCGGCCTGGTAGGGCTCGCGCTCGCGCCGGCGCTGGCGAACGCGGGCTTGCGCGTGGCGCTTGCAGACCGCGCGCCGGTGGCGGCGCCCCGAGCTGCCGCCCGGCGACTGCCGACTGGGATACCCGGATCTACGCGATCAGCCCGGGCAGCGCCGTCGTTCCTGCGCGCGAACGGCGCATGGCAGGCGCTGCCCCGCGATCGCATCGCCGCGGTCGAATCGATGCATGTCGAGGGTGACGCGGGTGCGACGCTCGACTTTTCGGCGTACGAGCTGGGCGAGCGCGCGCTGGCGTGGATCGTCGAGGAGCGCGCGCTGCGCGCCGCGCTGGTGCCCTCCGTGCACGCGGCGGGGGTGCGATTGCTCGCCGCCGTGTACGGTGGCGTCGCTGTCATTCGCGCCGGACAGGGCGACGCTGCACATCGACGAACGGCGCACGCAGTCTCGGCCCGGCTCGTCGTCGGGGCGGACGGCCTGCGGTCCCGGGTCGCGCGCCGCTGCGGGCATCGTAGCGGCGCCGAAACCTTACGGCCAGACGGCGGTGGTCGCCAATTTCGCCTGCGCACGCGCGCACCGTGGCCGGCGCGTATCAATGGTTTCGTCGCCGATGGCGGCATCCTCGCCTGGCTGCCGCTGCCGGGGCGCAGGCTGTCGATGGTCTGGTCGGCGCCGGATGCGCTCGCGCGGGAGTTGCTCGCGATGCCGGCGCACGCCGCTGGCCGAGCGAGTAGCGGATGCAGGCGGCGCATGCCTGTGGCGAGCTCGAGTGCGTCACGCCGCCCGCCGGCTTTCCCGCTCCAGTTACCTGCGACTGCCCGGCTGCGTCGCGCATCGCCTGGCGCTCGTCGGCGATGCAGCGCATGGCGTGCATCCGCTCGCCGGACAGGGCGTCAACCTCGGGTTCGGGGATGCCGCGGCGCTCGCCAGCGTGCTCGCGGAGCGCGGGCCGCTGGCCGATCCCGGCGCGCCGCTGCTGCTCGATCGCTATGCGCGCCTGCGCGCCGAGCCGGTGCGCGCGATGCAAACCGTCACCGATGCGCTGGCGCATCTGTTCGGAATCACCGTGCCCTGGGTGAAGATGGCACGCAACCTCGGGCTTGCCGCCGTCGATCGGCTGCCGCTCGCCAAGCGCCTGCTGGCGCAATCCGCGTTGCGCTAGACGATCCGGCGCTGCTATTCACTGGAGACCCGCATGTTCAACACGATTCCCCGTACATTCGCCCGGCTCGCGCTTGTCGTCGGCCTGGTTGGCGCCGTTCTCGGCGGCGCCTCGCTGTGGGCGCAAGCGCCCGCTGCTGCCGTGCCCGCAACCAGTGCCGAGGCTGCCAAGGTCAAGAAGCTGCTCGAGGAGAAATTCGAAGGCGCCGTCATCGGCAGCGTGAGCAAGAGCCCGTACTTCGGCCTCTACGAGGTGATGTTCGACGACCAGATCGTCTACACCGACGCCAAGGTCAACCACGTGATCGTGGGCAGCATCTACGACGCGAACACGAAGAAGAACCTGACCGAGGCGAGAAAGCGGCAGCTCGCACGAGTGTCGTTCGACAGCCTGCCGCTCGACCTCGCGTTCAAGAAGGTCAAGGGCAACGGCGCAACGCAAGCTCGCGATCTTTTCGGACGCCGATTGTCCGTTCTGCGCGCGGCTCGAGCAGGAACTGAAGAACGTCGACAACGTGACGATCTACACGTTCCTCTACCCGATCGACCAGCTGCACCCGGATGCGGCGCGCAAGTCGCGGATCATCTGGTGCGCACCGGACCGGGTGAAGGCGTGGGACGATTTCTTCGCGTCGGGCACGGTTGCCGGCCAACAACGGCGATTGCGACAATCCGCTTCGGCGACCAACGCGCTCGGGCAGAAGCTCAAGGTCAACGCGACGCCGACGCTGGTGTTCGCCGACGGCTCGGTGGTCCCGGGTGCATTGCCGGCGGCGCGGCTCGAGGCGGAGTTCAAGCAGGCCGAAGCGGCGATGGCGAAGCCGCTGGCCGCGAAGAAGTGATGCCCGAGCCGCCGGCGGGTCGCGCCGCCGCTTCTCCGGGGAGGACACGCTGATGGCGATCATCGATTTCCTGAAGAAGCAGTTCATCGACATCATCGAGTGGACCGACGACTCGCGCGACACGCTTTCGTACCGGTTCCCCGACGAGGACAAGGAGATCAAGAACGGCGCGCAGCTCATCGTCCGCGAATCGCAGGTCGCGCAATTCGTCTATCTGGGCGAGTTCGGCGACACGTTCGGTCCGGGCAAGCACACGCTCACGACCGACAACATCCCGGTCCTCACCAATCTCAAGAGCTGGAAATACGCGCTCGAGAGCCCGTTCAAGGCGGACGTCTACTACGTCGTCACGCGCGTGTTCACCGGCAACAAGTGGGGCACGGCGAACCCGGTGATGATGCGCGATGCCGACTTCGGCATCGTGCGGGTGCGCGCCTACGGCACGTACGACTTCCGCGTCGTCGGATCCGAAACGCTTCCTCAAGGAGGTTGCCGGAACGGACAACCACTTCCGGCTGGACGAGTTCAACGACACGATGCGCTCGCGCATCGTCAGCGTGTTCTCCGAAGCGCTCGCCGAGTCGAAGATTCCCGCGCTCGACGTCGCGGCGCGCTACAGCGAGCTGGGCGAGGCATTGCTGCCGCTCATCAACCCCGCGCTCGGCGGGAAGTACGGGCTCGAAATGACTTCGTTCATCGTCGAGAACGTCTCGGTGCCGCCCGAAGTCGAGCAGGCGATCGACCAGCGCTCGGGCATGGCCGCGGTCGGCAACCTCAACGACTACGTCAAATTCCAGATGGCGCAGGGGATGGCGAAGGGCGGCGGCGGCGGTGCCGGGGGCATCGCCGCCGAGATGGCGGTCGGCATGGCCATGGCGCAGCAGATGATGAATCAGAGCGGAGGCCTCATGGCGCAATCCACGCCCGGCGTGCGGGCCCCGGCCGCGGCGGGTCCGGTTCCCGAGTTGTATACGCCGGCTCAGGTCGCGCAGATCCTTGGCGTCGCCGAATCCGACGTGATGGCGAGCCTCGAGTCCGGCGACCTCAAGGGAAAGAAGATCGGCACGCAGTGGCGGATCGCGCGTGCCGCGGTCGACGCCTTTCTCCGCGCATGAGCCCCGGTATCGACCGCGGCCGGCGCGCGACTGTACTCGCGGGTGTGTTTGCGCTGATCGCGCCGGCCGTGGTGCACGCGCAGGATCCCCGTGCCGCCGAAGCGCAGCTCGCGGCGCGCGAGTGGCTGGCTGACGCCGACCGGCTGGACGCCCAGGCGACGTGGAATGCTGCCGGACGTCGTTTTCAGAAGGCGATGACGGTGCAGCGCTGGAGTGTGGCGCTCAATCGCGAACGCAAGGCACGCGGCGCAGTCGAGCAGCGTGCCGTCGCGGGAACCGCGTTTCGCACGTCGTTGCCGCCGGCAGCGGCGGAGGGCGACTTCGCGATCGTATTATTCCGCACATCGTTCGCGCAGCGCGCGCTGGGAAGCGAGCAGGTGACGCTCGAACGCGAAGCGGATGGCGCCTGGCGCGTGATCGGCTACCTGATCCGCTGACGCGCGATACGGTGGCGGAAACGGTCGCGCTTGCGAAATTCGCCTGCCCCGCCTGCGGCGGCGAGGCGAACTGGAATCCCGCAAGACAGAAGCTCGTCTGTCCGTTCTGCGGCACCGAGTCGCCGGCGAAGCTCGACGCCGACGGCGTCGTCGTCGAGCACGATCTCGTCGGCGCGTTGCGCGCACTGCCCGACGAGGCGCGCGGCTGGCAGGCGGACAAGCGCCAGGTCAAGTGCCGGAGCTGCAACGCGATCTCGGTGCTCGACCCGGCGCGCCAGGCGGGGAACTGCGAATTCTGCGGCTCGGCGCAGCTCGTCGCCTACGACGAAGCGAAGCCGTCGCTTCGTCCGGAAAGCGTGTTGCCGTTTCGGTTTTCCGAACCCGAGGCGCGCGAGCGCATCCGTGCGTGGTACGGCAAGCTATGGCTCGCGCCATCGCAGCTGAAGAAAAAGGCGGCGACCGACACGGTGCGTGGCGTCTATCTGCCCTACTGGACGTTCGATGCGCGAGTCGACGCCGCGTGGACCGCCGAGGCCGGGCATTACTACTACACGACGGAAACCTATCAGCAGAACGGGCGCACGCAGACGCGGCAGGTGCAGCACGTGCGCTGGGAGCCCGCGGCCGGGCGCCTGTCCCACTTCTTCGACGACGATCTGGTCTGCGCATCGGTGGGCGTGCATCCGGAACTCCTGCGCGGCATCGAGCCGTTTCCGACGACCGAGCTCAAGCCCTACGACGCCGGGTTACGTTGCGGGGTGGGTGGTCGAGCGCTACCAGATCGATCTCGTCGCCGCGGCGCAACGCGCGCGCGAGCGCGATGGATCGCAAGGTCCAAACGCTGTGCGCGCAGCAGATTCCGGGCGACACATTTCGCAATCTGAACGTGCGGGCCGATTACTCGGCGCAGACGTTCAAGCACATCCTCGCGCCGGTCTGGCTGCTGTCCTACACGTACGGCGCACGAGCGTTCCAGTGCGTGATGAACGGCGTTTCCGGAGCGATCCGCGGCGAGTACCCGAAGAGCCCGTGGAAGATCGCGCTCCTCGTGTTGGCGGTATTCATCGGCGTGCTCCTTGTCCTCTCGCTTGCCGGACGTGGCTGACCGGGTTTCGACCGGCGGGGACCGCGCGACGGTGCGCACGCGTCCTGCGGTGTTGGTGCGGGCCTTTGCGCCGTGACCGCACCGCAGACGCCGATGTGTCCCGCCGTGGTATGGCATTTGCTTCGCATCGCTCGTTGCGGTCGACCGTCGTGCGACCGTCGTGGCCCACCGTGTCAGGATACCGAAACCCCGGACGAGCGACTTCGTCGATGAAGCCGCGGCGTTCCGGCGAGGCGCGCCCGAATGGGCGCCGAAGCAGGATCCCGTGAAAGGAACGGCATGCAGCTAGGAATCGTCACCGGCGTTTCCCGCGGCCTCGGCGAGGCGCTCGCCGTCGACCTGCTCGCGCGCGGCTTCATCGTCGTGGGAGTGGGGCGCGCGGCGAGCGCGAAACTCAAGGGTGCGCTTTACCTGCATGCGACCTGCGATTTCGCGCGGCCGGCGCAGATAGCGGCCGCCGTGACGCCGGCGCTGCGCGCGGCGGCGGGCAGGAAGCCGTCGGCGGTCACGCTGATCAACAGTGCGGCGGTGGCCTCGCCCGCCGGCCTCATCGGACGCCTCGATGCGGCCGAGATCGAATCGGCGTTCGCGATCAACGTCGCGGCGCCAACCGTCATGGCCGACCTCTTCTGTCGTACGTTCCCCGATGACGGCATCGATCGCCGGATCGTCAACATCTCGTCGGGTGCCGCGCAGACCGCGATCGCTGGCAGCGCCGTCTACAGCATGTCGAAGACAGCGCTGGAGATGCTGACGAAGGCCATTTGCGTGGAGCAGACGGCGCCGTCGTTCCAATGCGTCACGCTTCGGCCGGGAATCTTCGAGACCGCGATGCAGGCCTACATGCGCAGCCGCGACCCGGGCGAATTCCCCAGCGCCGCGCTGTTTCGGGGATTCAAGGAGAACGGGCTCCTGAAAGATCCCGCCGAGGTGGCCGCGCGGATCGTGGACAAGCTCGTGCTCGGTCGCCTCGAAAACGGGCGCACTTACCTCCACACCGATCTGTGAGCCTCCGGTCGCCGGAGCGCAAGCCGGGGATGCTCGCGCGGCGATGGAATGGGCGCGGGAACGCTCGGCCGGTTCCCCCGCCGTTGCGCTTGCGGTGGTCCGGTCAGTCGCCCATACGCCGCAGCCGAATCCGGTAATCGATGAGCGCACCCGCCGGGCCGGCTTCCCACATCAGGCAGTAATGCTCTGCGATCGGCGGCCCGAAGATGCCGGCATCCGCGCGCGTGTTTTCGCGTACCACCGGCATCACGACCGCGTTGCCCGCGTGAAAATGGATGTTGAAAGCGACGGGTTCCGTGCTCTCGAACGTGTAATCGACGCGATCGCCGGGCGCGAGACGCAGGCATTCCTCGTGCAACTCGTACGGCGCCAGCGCCTGGCCAGTAACCGATTTCGGCGCATCGGCCGTGATGCTGGGCGCCGTGCAGCCGGTGAGCGAAAGCGCCACAAGCGCGTAGCCCGATGCGCCGCCGAGGCCGGCGCGAATGTTCATCGGCGGGACCGCGTTCGCGCGCGCCAGTCCTCGATGAGCAAGGCGTAGCGCACATGGTCGCGCCAGCGCCCGGCGATCCGCACGTAGCGGCGGGAATAGCCTTCGCGGACGAAACCGGCCCGACGGACGAGCGCGAGCGACCGGCGGTTGGTCGGCTGCACGTTGACTTCCACGCGGTGCAGTTTCAGCTTGCGGAATGCGACGCCGAGTGCGAGTTCCAGGCCCTCGCTCATGTACCCCTCCCCGGCATGCGGCGCGAAGGCGTAGTAACCGAGATGCGCGCTCTGAAACGCACCGCGGACGATATCGCTGAAGTTGAACACGCCGACCAGCGCGTCGTCCTCGCATCGGCATACCAGCAGCCCGGCGTGCGTAAACGCGGCCGGTTCGTCGGGCCGGAAGCGCCCGTAGCGACGCGTGTAGGCGGCGAAAAGCGCGGATGTGAGCGGCGGGCGAACCCATCCGTCGTGCAGATCGCGGCTGGCCTTGGCGGCGGCGAGGAATGCCGTCGGCGTCCGCGCGCCGTGGCGCGCGGAGGTAGACACGCAAGCCCGTGCGACGCGCCATTGCCGCGAAGAGCGTCGTACGGGTTGGCATGACCGCAATTTTACCTGCCCGCAGAGACCTGCAAGAGCTCGTGGGGTCAAGGCACATCGTCAGCCGGTCGGGGGCGAAGGGGAACGTGCCCCGTACTTGCCGCAGGTGGCGGCGCCGGAGGTCCTGCGCGAGTCCGGCGACGGCTGAGGATACGCAGCAAGTGCCCGCCGAACGTGGCATGCGCGGGCGCCGGCCATCGCTCCAGTGCCCTGTCTTACATGGACTTTTGTCCACTCCATCGATTTGGCACCCATCTTGCTTGATGGCGTAGTGAACAAGTTGTCGTGGGGGGTCGCGCGCGGTCCCGGGGATAGTGACGCCATGCAACGGCAATCGCCGACCATCGTCGTCGCTGTGGCGATGTAGACGGGCGCGGCGGCCGTTTTGCGGTCGTCACGCCATTTGAGCTATATAGGAGCGGTTTTACGTTGCAGCGGATCAACGGAGCATGTGTAGCAGCGCCGCGTCGCGGCGGGCGGTGCCCGCGCCGCGTCCGTGGCGCTGCCTTCGCACCAATTCCCGTAGCTCCGCATTAGGCCCATGCTCGGATTCCTTTCGCCGCAAGCCAAGGATCATCCCGATCCGCTGTCGACGCCCAAGCTGGCGTCCGCTTGGCTGCGCCAGCTTCCGTCGCTCGACGTGCTCGGGCGCCAGGAGCAGGTGATGCGCGCGTTCGACGGGATGCGGCGCTCGCGCAAGCCCCTCGACCTCAACCGCGTCGCCGCGATCGAGTATCTCGACGCGGCGCTCGGCACCGACCGCCGCCAGCTGATCAAGCAGTACGTCGAGAACGCCGGACCGCGGCGCGACTTGCCGAGCGCCTGTGGCAGGCCGTGCAGCAGATGAGCCAGGGCTTCATCGCCGCGTACCAGGCGTGCCTGGCGGAGGCGTTGAGCCAGCCCGGGAATGCGCGCTGGGCGCCGGTGATTCCGAAGACTTTTCTCGCGGCTCGTCCATTATTACGGCACCGACGCGAAACTGCGTGTGTTTCGCTTCGAGCGCTGGATTCCGGCCAAGTGGATGGAGTTGCACCAGCTCTACGTCCGCGCGTGCGAGCTTGGCGTTGAGCGCATTCCGGTCGCGCTTGTCGGGCGCCGGCCCGAACGCCACGCAGTGGACGGTCGAGCAGGAATACGTGTTCGTGCTGCTGATCCACCAATTCCACACCGGCAACCTGACGCCGCCCGAGCTCGACTGGGCCAGCGCGCAGCTGCGCGCCTGGAGCCGCAAGCTCACGCTCGAGACCGTTGCGCAGTCGCCGGACGGCTTTTTCGTCGACCTCGCGGGCAAGTCCGGGCTCGTCCGCCGCACCGGCAACGACGCCGGATCGATGCTGCGCTACCTCGACACGGCGCCGGTCGCCGATCAGCTCGAGCGGGCCATCCATGCGTTCCGCCAAGCCGAGGCGACCGATCAGGGACCGGCCGCACCGATCAATCAGCAGCGCATCGCCATCCTCGAGAAGATCCGTCCCGCGCTGACGCCGAACCTGCATGCCGACCTGCGCCGCGATCCCCGCGTTCGCGGTGAGCGTTGCGGCGAAGGTGCGGGTCGGACTGGCACGCATTTGCCGTGACCTCACCGCCGGGAGGTCGAGCCCGCCAACGACGCGCATGCGCCCACCGAGCAGATCGAGGTCTACGCCGTGGCCGAAGGGCCGCGCGCGCGCCGGCCGCCAGTGGTCGACGAGAACGATTCGCTCGCCGTGTCGATTTCGCTCTACAGCGACCAGATGTGGCAGGTCAAGGACCGCAGCATCGCGGGACTGCGCATCGCGGCATCCGGCGGCATCGGCCAGAGTCTGGCGCTGGGCGCGCTGGTTGCAGTCCGGCAATCGGACGTCAGTGATTGGGTGGTCGGTGTCGTGCGCCGCCTGAACAAGCTCTCCAACGACGAGGTCGAGGCCGGCATCTCGCTCATCGCCGAGCGCGTCGTCGCGGTCACGCTCAATGCGAAGCGCGAGGCGAAGGAAGAGCTCGGGATGGTGGTCAACGGCGTCGATCTCTCGACGATGGGCGTGCGCTTCGACGGCCTGTACCTGCCGCCGCCGTCGCGACCCGACAAGCCGCTCACCGTGAAGACGCTGATCGTGCCGACGCCGGAGTACGCCGACGGTCGCAACCTCGTCCTCACCACCGGTCGATCGGTGTACACGGTCGCCTTGCGCCACCTGGTCGAGCAGCGCGCCGAGTGGAGCTGGGCCGCGTTCCAGATCATCGAGAAGAAGCCGAAGGAACTCTGAGGCGTCGGGCAAGCGTCGACCTCCTGTCAGCGCCACGCCAGCCGCGCAGTCTGACGCTAGTCCAGCGGGCGGAACTTGAGTGTCAGCACTCGCTGGAATAGTTCCGGGCGTTCCGGCCGCGGCAGCGGCGATGACTTCACGATCGCGCGCTGTACCGCTTCGTCGTAGGCGCGGATGCCGCTCGACTTCTTCAGGACCGCATCGAGGATCTCGCCGGTCGGCAGCTGCACCACCTCGAAGACCGCCTCGGGATTGCCGCCAAGGTCCGGCGGCAGAATGACGTTGCCCTTCACTTTCGTCTGGATCCGCCGTATGTAATCGGCCTCGGCGCGCGTACGCGCCGCCGCTTCCGCCTCCGCGGCCTTCTGCTGCGCGTCGCGCGCCGCCTTTTCGCGCTCGGCCTGGGCCTTCAGTTCCTGCGCTTCGCGCGCCTGGCGCTCGCGAGCCTCGGCGAGCCGCTTCTGCTGCTTCGGCCTTCTGTCTGTCCGCTTCGCGCTTCTCGGCTTCCTGCTTCGCGCGCTCCCGCTTGTCGCGCTCGATCTGCTCCTGCCGCTTCCGCTCCTCCTCCTGTCTTGCCTTCCTGGCGATCTCGGCCGCGTGCGGGTCCGGCTTCTCGGTCTTCGGGCTCGGGCTTGGGCACGGCCTTCGGAGGTGGCGCTTCCGGCTTGGGCTCGGGCTTTTGCTCCTGCTTCGGCACGGGCGGCGGCGACGGTGGCGGCGGCGCGGGCTCGTCGACCACGTCCGGCTTCGGCGTCGGCGCGTAGAGTTCCGCGGTCACGGGCGAGGGCGCCCGATTCTGCCAGCGCACCGAGACGACGAGTACGGCGATGAACGCGACGTGAACTGCGATCGCGAGTGCGAACGCGAGCCACCGACCCGTCAGGCGCGCGGGTTCGCGGGGACGATCCCTGGCCATCGCTACGTACCGGGCGGCCGGGCCAACAGCCCGACCTTCTTCGCACCGTTGCGCTGCAGGAGGTCCAGCACGCCGAGCACGTCGTCGTAGCGCGCGTTGCGGTCCGCCGCGATCACGACGGGCTGGTCGGGCAACCGCGCCTGCTTCGCGCGGATGCGCGCGCACGAGCTCGTCACGCGACACCCTCACCGCCGGAGTTGCCGCCTGCTGGTCGCGCAGCCACAGCGTACGGTCGGTGCGCAGCGTCACCTCCAGTGGCGCGGCCGGAACAGTGAGCTTGCTGCCCACCGAAGGAAGCTCGATCTCGCCCGGGTTCACGAGCGGTGCGGTGACCATGAAGATCACGAGCAGCACCAGCATCACGTCGATATACGGAACGACGTTGATCTGGTTGATCGACTTGCGGGCGCGGCGCATCGATCAGGCGCCTTGCCGCTGGAGAATGTTCGAGAATTCCTCGATGAACGTTTCGTAGCGCACGGCGAGTCGGTCGACGTCGTGCGTATACCGGTTGTACGCGACGACGGCGGGAATCGCCGCGAACAGGCCGATCGCCGTCGCGATCAGCGCTTCGGCAATGCCGGGAGCGACCTGCGCAAGCGTGGCCTGGCTCACGTTGGCGAGCCCGCGAAACGCATTCATGATGCCCCACACGGTGCCGAAGAGCCCGATGTACGGCGACACCGAACCCACCGTCGCGAGTCCCGCGAGTTTCGCGTCGAGAGTGTCGATCTCCCGCTGGTAGGCGGCGCGCATCGCGCGGCGCGCGCTGTCCATGGTGACCGCGGCGTTGCTTCCCTGTCGCCGGTGCTTCGTGAATTCGCGGAAGCCGGCCGTGAAGATGTGCTCGAGGCCGGTGCCGGTGCGCGTCTGGCTTCGGCGCTGGAACAGCTCGTTCAGGTCGCCCCCTTTCCAGAACTCGTCCTCGAACGCGTCGGTGTCCTTCGCGGTCCTGTTGAGCTGGAACAGCTTGAGGAAGATCTGCCACCACGACCACAGCGAGAGCGCGACGAGGAGCAGCAGGACTGCCTGGACGACGAACGACGCCTGGGTGATGAGCGTGGCGAACGACAGGTCCGTGTGCAGGTTCAAAGGTGCGCCTCCAGTCGAGCGTAAAGGGGGGCGGGAATGCGCGCGGGACGCCAGCGGATTCGGTCGAGGCACGCGATCCACACCTCGCAAAGAATGCGCACGGCGAGGCGACGGGGCTCGCCGGTGACGGGCGCGGTCATTCGCCGGGGAAGAGGTCGGCGGGCCCGCCCGGCACGGGCGGCGCGAGGCCGAAATGCCGGTACGAGAGCGCGGTCGCCATCCGGCCGCGCGACGTGCGCTGCAGGAAGCCCTGCTGGATCAGGAACGGCTCCAGCACATCCTCGATCGTGTCGCGCTCCTCGCCGATCGCCGCGGCCAGGTTGTCGATGCCGACGGGGCCGCCGGCGAACTTGTCGAGCACCGTGCGCAGCAGCTTGCGGTCCATCACGTCGAGGCCGGAGACGTCGACGTCGAGCATGGCCAGCGCGTCGCCCGCGACCGCGCCCGTGATCTCGCCGCCGGCGCGCACTTCGGCAAAATCACGGACGCGACGCAGCAGCCGGTTCGCGATTCGCGGCGTGCCTCGCGAACGACGCGCGATCTCCAGCGCGCCTTCCGGGTCGACGGCGATGGTCAGCAGGCCGGCGGAACGCGCGACGATGCGCGTCAACTCGTCTGGGGTGTAGAACTCGAGGCGTGCGACGATGCCGAAACGATCGCGCAAGGGATTCGTGAGCATGCCGGCGCGGGTGGTCGCGCCCACCAGCGTGAACGGCGGCAGGTCGAGCTTCACGCTGCGCGCCGCCGGGCCCTCGCCGATCATGATGTCGATCTGGAAATCCTCCAGGGCCGGGTAGAGGATTTCCTCGACGACGGGCGAGAGCCGGTGGATTTCGTCGATGAACAGAACGTCGTGCGGCTCGAGATTGGTGAGGAGCGCGGCGAGGTCGCCTGCGCGTTCGAGCACCGGACCCGAGGTCTGGCGCAGGTTGACGCCGAGCTCGTGCGCGATGATGTGGGACAGCGTGGTCTTGCCGAGCCCCGGCGGACCGAACAGCAGCACGTGGTCGAGCGATTCCCGGCGCTTGCGCGCGGCCTCGATGAAGATCGAGAGCTGGCCGCGGATCTTCTCCTGGCCGACGTACTCGTCCAGCATCCGCGGTCGCAGCGCGCGTTCGACGACCTCCTCGGGAACGCCGGCGACCTTGCCCGTGACGATGCGGTTCAGTTCGTCGCTCTGGATCGCCATCGCCGGATTCTATGCCTTGGCCAGCCGCTTCAACGCCTGCCGGATCCCCTCGCCGACCGAGAGGCCCTCGGGCAGCTCCCTGACCGCCCGCAGCGCTTCCTTGTCGCTGTAGCCCAGCGCCAGCAACGCGTTGAGAATGTCGGCGGAGGCCGGGGGCGCGCGATTGATTCCGACTGCGGTGCTCACTTCGGCGGCGAGCTTGTCCTTGAGCTCCAGCAGCAGCCGCTCCGCGGTCTTCTTGCCGATGCCGGGAATCTTCGTGAGCCGGCCCGTGTCCTGCATCGTCACGGCCTGCGCGAGTTCGGCAACGGAGAGTCCCGAGAGCACGGAAAGCGCGGTGCGCGCGCCGATGCCGCTGATCTTCACCAGCTGGCGAAAGGTGCGGCGCTCGTGCTCGGTGCCGAAACCGAAGAGCAGGTGCGCATCCTCGCGGACGACCAGATGCGTGAACAGCACGACGCGCTCGCCGGTGGCGGGCAGGTTGTAGAACGTGCTCATCGGCACGTCGACTTCGTAGGCGACGCCGTGCACGTCGAGCAGCAGCTGTGGCGGGTTCTTCTCGACGAGGGTTCCGGTCAGTCGGCCGATCATGGGGAGCAAAGTCCGGTTCGCCGGATTATCGCACGCGCCGCCGGTCTCGCTCCCGCAGGACGCGGACGCACCTCAGGTGTCGCCGCGCACGGACGGACTCAGGCTGGAAGGCGAGCAAGGTGCAGACGTACGTCGACGAGCGACGGCAAGACTAGCAGCCCGAGCGCGCGGAGCTCGCGCGATGGCGCATCGAGATCGGGGACGAGGATCGGCGCCATTCCGGCGGCGAGTGCGCCGCGGATGCCCGGCTCGGAATCCTCGAGCACGAGGCAATCGGCAGCGGCGATGCCCAGCCGCGCGGCGGCGACGACGAAAACATCGGGTGCGGGCTTGCCGCGAGCGACCTCGTCGCCGCCCACGAGCGCCGCGAAGCGGTCCGCGAGCGCCGTGTGCTCGAGCCTGGCTTTGGCGCGCGCTCGACGCGTCGAAGTCGCGACGGCAGCGGGAATTCGCGCCTCGTCGAGCCACGCAAGGAGCTCGAGCAATCCGTTCTTGAGCGCAATGCCCTCGCGCGCGACGATCGCGTCGTAAGCGCCATGCCAGGCCTCAATCAGCGCGTCGACCGGATAATCGTCGCCGTGATGGCTGCGAATCAGCGCGACGCAGTCGGGAGAGTTGCGGCCGATGAGCTGGGCGGTGACGTTGTGGTCGAACGCAACGCCAAGGATCGCCGCAGCGTCGGTCCAGGCGCGCGCCGCGAGCGGCTCGGTGTCGAGCATCAGGCCGTCCATGTCGAAGATCACCGCGGCCGGGCGGCGGGAACGTCGCGGCGCGTGCATCAGACGAGGCGACCCCGGCGGACGCGAAAGCCCCCCTTGGCGAGACCGCCGAACCCCTGCCCGCCATGCGCGTGCGCGATCGCGCATGCGAGCGCGTCGGCAGCGTCGGGCGACGGGACCCCGGGCAGATCGAGCAGTCGGCGCACCATCTCGGCGACCTGTTCCTTGGCCGCCTTGCCGTGACCGACCACGGCCTGCTTCACCTGTAGCGCCGTGTACTCGATCACGGGCAATCCGGCGAGCACGGCCGCCGAGATGGCGGCGCCGCGTGCCTGGCCGAGCAACAGCGTGGACTGTGGATTGACGTTGACGAACACCTTCTCGACCGCGACCTCCGTCGGCGCGTGCCGGGCGATGACCGCGCCCAAGTCCTGCAGGATCACGGCTAGCCGCGCGGGAAGCGCACCGTCGCAACTGCGGATGCAGCCACTGGCCACGTAAGCGAGCCGGTTGCCCTCGACGGCGATCACGCCGAATCCTGTCACCCGCAGGCCGGGGTCGATCCCGAGAATACGCCGGGTCGGCGCGTCAGCGCGCTCGCGCGGAACGCTCAATGCCGGGCTACCCGTCGAGCACCGCGTTGGTATACACGTCCTGCACGTCGTCGAGCAACTCGATCGCGTCGAGGAGCTTCTGCATTCTCGTCGCGTCCTCGCCGGTGAGCTCGATGTCGGTGGTCGGCTTCATCGCGACCTCGGCGAATTCGGGCTTGAACCCGGCCTTCGCCAGGGCATCCCTGACGGCGACGAAATCATTCGGCCCCGTGATCACCTCGATGCTGCCGTCGGCGTTGGGGAGGACATCCTCGGCGCCGGCGTCGAGCGCCGCCTCCAGCAGTTGGTGCTCGTCGGTTCCCGGCGCGAAGACAAGCTGCCCGCAGTGCTTGAACAGGAACGAGACCGACCCGTCGGTGCCGAGATTCCCGCCATGTTTCGAGAACGCGTGCCGGACGTCCGCCACCGTGCGGGTCCGGTTGTCGGTCATGCAATCGACGATCACCGCCGCGCCGTTGACGCCGTAGCCTTCATAGCGGATCTCCTCGTAGTTCGCGCCTTCGAGCGCGCCGGCACCCCGCTTGATCGCGCGCTCGATCGTGTCCTTGGGCATGTTCTGGTCGGTCGCCTTGTCGATGGCGAGCCGCAGACGCGGATTCATCGACGCGTCGGAGCCACCCATGCGGGATGCGACCGTGATCTCCCGGATGAGGCGCGTGAAGATCTTGCCGCGCTTCGCGTCGGTCGCGGCCTTCCGGTGCTTGATGTTCGCCCACTTGCTGTGCCCCGCCATCGCCGCTCCGGTCGATCAGAGACAAACTGAAATTATACCGGCCCGTGCTCGGGCGCCGCGGTCAGCCGAGTTCCCGGTGGCGGGTAAGCACCTGGTAGCGTGGTGAGAACGCACGCGCGAGCCGCTCGACGAAGTACACCGAGCGGTGATTGCCGCCGGTGCAGCCGATCGCGACGGTGAGGTAGTTGCGATTGTCGCGCGCGTAGTCCGGGAGCCAGCTCGCCACGAAATGGTAGATGTCGTTGTACATCCGGTCGACCTCGGGCAGCTTCTCCAGGAACGCAACGACAGGGGCGTCCCGACCGGTAAGCGCTTGCAGCGCCGGTTCGTAGTGCGGGTTGGGCAGGCAGCGCACGTCGAACACCAGGTCCGCGTCGAGCGGCACCCCGTGCTTGAAGCCGAACGATTCGAACAGCAGCGTGAGCTTCGATGCGTCGACGCTCACGAAATCCTTGATCCACGCGCGGAGTGCGGCCGCTGGCAGCTCGCTGGTGTCGAACGCGAAGCCCAATGGACGCACCTCGGCGAGCAGCGCTCGCTCGAATTCGATCGCCTCCGTCAGCGTGCGGGTGGGGCTGGAGAACGGATGACGGCGGCGGGTCTCGGAAAAGCGCTTGACCAGCGTTTCGGTCTTGGCGTCGAGATACAGGAAGCGCACGTTCCAGCCCGCCGCGCGCAACTGCTCGATCGTCCCAGGAAGGTCGGGAAGGCCGGGCCCGGTCTTGACATCGAGCGCGATCGCGACGCGGTCGCGGCCGGCCTTCGCCAGGTATGAAGCTGTCTCGCCTGTGAGCGGCGGCGGCAGGTTGTTGACCGCGTAGTAACCCGAGTCCTCCAGCGCGCCGAGCGCGACGTTCTTGCCCGAGCCGGAAACACCGCCGATCAGGAGCAGGTCCATCGCCCGGGGCCCGCTCGGCCGCCCGAAGGGCACCGGCCGCCCCCTCGGGGGGAGCGAGCGCAGCGAGTTCGGGGGCTGTTCATGCTAACCACCGTCCTCCATGAGCTTCGTCTGGCGGTCGATGAATTCCTTGGTGCTGTCGATGCCGCGCTGGTTCAGGACGAAATTGCGCACCGCGGCCTCGACCAGCACCGCGAGATTGCGGCCGGCGGCGACGGGAATGGTCACCTTGCGGACCGGCACGCCGAGAATTTCCTGATACGTCGCCTGGACCTGCAGTCGGTCGAGCTCCGAGAACGCCTCGTTGCTGTGGTCCTCGAGATGGACGATGAACTTGAGCAGCTTGCGCGGTCGCACGGCCGTTTCGCCGAAGATCGTGCGGATATTGAGGATGCCGATGCCGCGGACTTCGAGGAAATCCTTCAGCATCGCCGGACAGCGGCCTTCGAGGGTGTCCGGCGAGATGCGGTAGATTTCGACGATGTCGTCCGCGATGAGACCGTTGCCGCGCGAGATGAGCTCCAGCGCGAGCTCGCTCTTGCCGATCGCGGATGCTCCGGTGACGAGCACTCCCATCTCCAGCACGTCGAGGAACACGCCATGCAGCGTGGTCGCCTCCGCCAGCACGCGCGACAGGTAAAGGCGGATGACTTCCACCAGATGCGGCGAGGGTTGCACCGACGTGAAGAGCGCGACGTGTTGCGCTTCGGCCTGTGCGGCAAGATAGGGCAGTACCGCCTCGCCGTTGGCGACGATGATGGCCACGAGCTCCGTCGAAAACAGGCGCTCGACGGATGTCCGAAACGCGTTCTCGGGCAGGCCGCGCAGGTAGGCGAGTTCAGCCGCGCCGAGGATCTGGACCCGGAACGGATGGATGAAGTTCATGTGGCCGACCTGGCCGATGGTCGGCCTTAGCGCCGCGTCGCCCGTGAGCACACGGCTGCCGCCCTGGCGGCCCGCGTCCCAGCTCAACCCAAGGCGCGACTGGTTGTCCGCGAAGAACCGGTCGACGCTGATCTGGCGCGTCAGGCCACTGGCGCCGCCTTCCGCGCTCACTGCTGGGGGGCCCCCACGCTTGCGGCCACCGCCGCGGCGCTGCCCCCCGAGGGGGAGCAATTCGCGCCTTGGGGCGGCCCGGCGGCGCCCATGTCTGCCCCCACGCTTGCGGCCAGGGCCGCGGCGCTGCCCCCCGAAGGGGAGCAATTCGCGCCTTGGGGCGGCCCGGCGGCGCTCACGGGGCCGGCTCCCATTGCGCGAAGACCTCCCACACCGCCGCAGCATCGGTCGCTCCGCCGAGGCGCTCCCGGAAACTGCGCGCGGAGAACATCTGCGCAAGCTCGGATAGGAGCTGCAGATGCTGCTCGGTCGCCTGCTCGGGCACCAGCAGCACGAACACTTGGGTGACGGGCTTGCCGTCGGGCGCCTCGAACGCGACCGGGGTCTTGAGGCGCGCAAACGCGCCTCGGGCCTCGACGAGGCCGCGAATGCGGCCGTGGGGAATGGCGATGCCCTGACCGATACCGGTCGAGCCGAGCTTCTCTCGCGCGGCAAGGCTGTCCACCACAACCCGCCGCGGGACGCCGTTGCTCGACTCGAACAGCGAGCCGATGGCATCGAACAATCGCGCCTTCGTCCCCGCGTCGACATCGAGCAGGATATTGCCGACCGGCAGCAGCGCGGCGATCTGGTTCATCGCGGGCGAGGGATCGGATGTGGTGCGGGAATGGCGCTCAAAAGCAAACCGGCGGGCCGGAAGGCCCGCCGGCGTGAACGTCGGCCCGATTATACGCCACGGGTGCGCGGATTCAGTCCTGGCGGCGTCCCGGTGCGACGGCGGGGAGCGGTTCGGCTGCGCTTACTTCGCGCTTGCTCGCGGCACCCTCGTGGCGATGCTGGGCGCGCATTTCCTTGTGCTTGACCACCTGACGGTCGAGCTTGTCGACCAGCGCGTCGATGGCTGCATACATGTCCGGTTCGATTGCCTCGACGTGGATGTCCTTGCCCCGCGTGTGCAGGTTGACTTCGGCCTTGTGGCGCAGCTTGTTCACCGACATCACGACGTTGACGTCGATCACGTGATCGAAATGACGCGTCACGCGGTCGAGCTTGGCGATGACGTAATCGCGGATCGCCGGGGTGATATCCAGGTGATGGCCGGTGAGGTTCAGGTTCATTCGGACGCTCCTCGGTTGGGCGCTGGGATTGCGCAACGGGCGCTACAGCGCCTTGCGCAGGTTGACAGGAGGTATCTGCAGGGCCTCCCGGTATTTCGCGATCGTACGTCGGGCGACGATGATTCCCTGATCGCCCAGGAGATCGGCAATCCGGCTGTCCGTCAGCGGAACCTTCGGGTCCTCGGCACCGATCAGCTGCCTGATCAACGCGCGGATCGCCGTGGCCGAGGCCGCGCCGCCGGTGTCGGTGGCGACGTGGCTGCCGAAGAAGTACTTGAGCTCGTAGGTGCCGCGCGGGGTCAGCATGTACTTCTGCGTCGTCACGCGCGAGATCGTCGATTCGTGCAGGCTGAGCATGTCCGCGATCTCGCGCAGGACCATCGGACGCATCGCGACGTCACCGTGCTCGAAGAATCGACGTTGCCGCTCGACGATCGCCTGCGCGACGCGCAAGATCGTCTCGAAGCGCTGCTGGACATTGCGGATCAGCCATTTGGCCTCCTGCAACTGCGCGGTGAGCTGCTGGTTCGACGCGTCGCGGTTGCGCGTCAGGATATCGGCGTAGATTCGATTCAACCGCAGCTTCGGCATCGCCGCCTCGTTCAGCGAGGCGGACCATTTCCCGCGCACCTTGCGCACGATGACGTCCGGAATCACGTAGTTGGATTCCGACTTGGCGAACGACGCCCCCGGGCGGGGGTTGAGGCTCATGACCAGCGCACGCATCGCGCGCACCCCTGCGTCGTCGGTATGCAGCAGCCGCTTCAACTTCGTGAAGTCCCGCGCGGCCAGCAGCGGCAGGTGCTCGGTGGCAACCGTCAGCGCCTCGGCGCGATAGGGCGTCGTTTCGGGCAGCGCCTTCAACTGCAGCGCCAGGCATTCGGCGGCGTCGCGCGCGCCGATCCCCGCCGGCTCGAAGCTCTGCACGTAACGCAAGGCGATCGAGAGCTCGTCCGGATCGATCGCGAGCTCCTCGGGAAACAGCTCGGCGATTTCCTCGAGCGAGGCGTGCAGGTAGCCGTCCTCGTCCAGCGCATCGATCAGCGCCGCGACGATCTGCCGGTCGCGCAGCGCCAGGTTGAGGACTGCCAGCTGGGAGAGCAGGTGGTCGCGGAGCGTGCTCGTTGCGACCTGCTGCGGATAGAAACCGTCGTCGTCATCGTCGGGCGCCGCGCCGCCGCCCCAATCGGGATCACCGGACGAATAATCCTCGAAATCCGCGCGCTCGACGGCGTCCCGGCGCTCGTGCGCCTCGTCGGCGACTCGCTCGCCGGGCTGGGTCGGCGCGTCGGGCGGCGCGTTGAGGGCGGATCCCACGGGCGGGATTCCCGCCGGGTGACCGTCGTCGTCGCCCTCCGCCTTCTCCAGCAGCGGGTTTTCCTGCAGCAACCGCTCGACCTCGGCGTTGAGCTCGACGGTCGAAAGCTGGAGCAGCCGGATCGACTGCTGCAACTGCGGCGTGAGCGTCAGATGCTGGCTGAGCTTGAGCTGGAGGGTCTGGGTCTGCTTCACTGGAAGGTGCTGGATGGCTGGGCGAAGCCGCGAATCAGAGCCGGAAATGCTCCCCGAGGTAGACCTTGCGGACCGCCTCATTATAAACAATCTCGCCCGGCGCGCCCGACGCGAGCACCCTCCCTTCGTTGATGATGTAGGCGCGGTCGCAGATGCCAAGCGTTTCGCGGACATTGTGGTCCGTGATGAGCACGCCGATTCCGCGCTCCTTGAGGAAGCCGATGATCTTCTGGATGTCCAGCACCGCGATCGGATCGATCCCCGCGAAGGGCTCGTCAAGCAGGATGAAGCGCGGTCGCGTCGCGAGCGCGCGGGCGATTTCGACGCGGCGCCGCTCGCCGCCGGACAGGGATAGCGCGGGCGCATCGGCGAGATGGGAAATCGAGAGGTCCTCGAGCAGCGCGTCGAGCCGATTGGCAAGCGCGTCGGCGTCGAGGTCCTGCAACTCGAGAATGGCGCGCACGTTCTCGGCGACCGTCAGCTTGCGGAAGATCGACGCTTCCTGCGGCAGGTAGGAAAGGCCCAGGCGCGCACGCGCGTGGATCGGCATGCGCGACAGGTTGCGGCCATCGAGCAGAATCCGGCCGCCGTCGGCGGCCACGAGTCCGACGATCATGTAGAAGCAAGTCGTCTTCCCGGCCCCGTTCGGACCGAGCAGTCCGATCACCTCGCCGCTCGCCACATCGAGCGACACGTCGTGCACGACCGTGCGCGCCTTGTAGCGTTTTTCGAGGTGGGCGACGGACAGCTGGCTCGCCGTACCGGGATTTGCGGCCGCAGGAGGCGCGGTCATTTCGCAACGGGCGGCGCGAGCTCGCCGGCGGGCTTCAACGCAGTCGGCGGCGCTTCGGCCGCGCTCGCCGCGCCCTTCGTCTGGCTCTTGGCGTCATCCTTGGCCTTGCCGGGCAGCGGCGTCTCCGATTTCGGCTGGAACACGCCGCGTACGCGCGCGCCCGGCTCGCCCGGCTCGGACGCCGGCGCGCTCGCGGCCCGCCCTTCGGCCTTGAAGACTTCGGTCGCGGCGTTGTACGAGATGTAGTTGCTGCGCATCTCGTCCTGCCCGCGCTTCAAGAGCGCGCGGTCGAAGAGTTCGAGGAACTCCTTCGTGCCGTCGTACTCGGCACGCTGTGCGTAACCCTCGAAATACTCGTCGTAGCCATCGCGCTTCTGCCGGAAGGAGACGGGGTTGCCGAGCGCGGTGGCCGACAGCGAGTTGTCCGCGTTCTGCCGGAAGATGATCCGGTCGGCGCGAATCGTCATCGTGCCCTGGGTGATGATCACGTTGCCGGAGAGCGTGCCGACCTTGGTCAGGTAATTCACATCACCGGTATCCGCCGAGTAGTTGATCGGCTTTTCCCGATCGGCTTTTTCGGCGTGCGCAACGGGGACGGTGGGGAGGGCGAGCACGGCCGCGAACAGCGCGGCGCGCAGGCCGGGCGCGCATCGCGTCGCGCAGCACCGGAGGGGAACGGGCAAGGGCGTCACTTCGGCAAAGGTTGGGGCTGGAGGGTGCCGCGGACGTTCGATTTGAGCTTGATCGTTCGTGCGTCGTTGTCGAAGACCATCCCGGTTGCGTGGATTATTCCACGGGGCTCCTCGATCGTCACCGGCGCATCCGTCTCGGCCCGCGAGCGCTTGGGGATGACGCGCAACAGCTCCGTCGTGAACGTGGTCGGCCCAAGCGGCGTCCTGCCGCTCGTCGCTTTCTCCGTGGCTGCGTCGCGCGTCGCGCGCACGTTGCCCCGCAGTGTGACGGTCTCGCGATCGCCGGAAAGCGTGCCGGCATCGGCGACGACCGCAAGGCCGGGGTTGCCGGGATCCGTCAAAGCGAGCGACGGGGCGATGAAGTCGATGCTGTCGTCGTCCGGGTAGTGTTGCGCGCGGCGCGCGGTCAACGATTGCCGGACCCGGCCTTGCGCGTCGAAGGTAACCGCGCGGAAGTTCTCGATGTACAGGTCGGGATCATGGCGCGAGCTTCCGTCGACGCGCGCGCGGGGCGGCTGGACCTGCGCGTCGAGCCAGTACGTCAGCGCCGCGAGTCCGCCCAGCAGGACCACCGGCGACCAGGCGATCAAGCGATCGATGCGCGTGCGCCGCGGCGTCATGCGTCAGCTCCGTGATTTCCCGGACCGAGCATGCTGCGCGTCGATCGTGCCCTGCGCGGCCAGGATCATTTCGCAGACCTCGCGCACCGCACCGGCGCCGCCCTCGCAGGAGGTGACGAGGTGCGCATGCGCGCGCACGGCCGGCAACGCGTGCGGCACGGTGATCGCAAGCCCGCAACGGGCAAACACCGGCACGTCGGGCAGATCGTCGCCGATGTGTGCGCAGGCCGCCGAGGGCAGCCCGAGCTCGCCGCGCAGCGCCTCCCAGGGCGTGAGCTTGTCCTCGGCGCCCTGGACCACGCGCGTGATACCGAGTCCGCGCGCTCGATGCATCACCGCAGCGGCGTTGCTGCCGGTGATCCAGGCGACTGCGACCCCCGCTTTCATCAGCAGCTTGAGTCCGAGGCCGTCGAGCACGTGGAACACCTTCAGCTCGCGACCCTCGTCGGTGACGTAGATGCGGCCGTCGGTCAGCACGCCGTCGACATCGCAGGTGAGGAGTCGGATTCCGCGTGCGCGGTGGGCCGTTTCGCTCGCCATCATACGACCCGCGCTCGAAAAAGATCGTGCAGATGAAGCGCGCCGACGAGGCGGCGTTCCTCGTCGACGACGAGCAGCGCGGTGACCTTCGGCACCGTCTCCATGAGCTCGACGCAGTCAATTGCGAGCCGCTCCGGGCCGATCGTGCGGGGCGCGGCGGTCATGACTTCGGCGATGGGTACGGCTGCGATGTCGCGAATCCGGTCGAGGCATCGGCGCAGGTCGCCGTCGGTGAAGATGCCCGCCACCCGACCACCCGCATCGACGATGGCCGTCATGCCCATTCCCTTGCCGCTCATTTCGACGACCGCCTCCGCGAGCGTCGCGGCGACGCCGACCGTGGGCAGCTCGCCGCCGCTGCGCATCACGTCGCGAACGTGCGTGAGCAGTCGCCGTCCGATCGCCCCGCCCGGATGGGAACGTGCGAAATCCTCGACCGAAAAACCGCGGGCGTCGAGCAGCGCGAGCGCGAGCGCGTCGCCCAACGCCAGCGCGGCCGTGGTGCTCGCCGTCGGGGCGAGCCCGAGCGGGCAGGCCTCCATGCCCACCGCGGCATCGAGATGCACGTCGGCGGCCTGCGCCAGCGACGAGCGCTCGTTGCCGGTCAGCGCGATGATCGCCGCGCCCTGCCGCTTCAGATGCGGCATCAACAGCACCAGCTCGTCGGTCTCGCCGGAATTGGACAGCATCAGCACGACGTCGTCCATCGTAATCATGCCCAGGTCGCCGTGCGAGGCTTCCGCCGGATGCACGAAGAACGCCGGCGTGCCCGTCGAGGCGAAGGTCGCGGCGACCTTGCGCGCGATGTGTCCGGACTTGCCGATTCCCGATACGACGACGCGCCCGCGGCAGTGATAGATCAGCGCGAGGGCGGCGACGAAGGCTTCCCCGATGCGGGGGGCGAGTCCGGCAATCGCGTTCGCCTCGGTGTTGAGCACGTCGCGCGCGAGCGAGAGCGCGCGCGCCGGATCGACGCCGGCCCGGCCCGCCGTCGCAGCGGGGGCGTTGGAGACGGTGACGCTCATTCGACGAAGTATAACCGAGCGCTTCGGAAGATTCGGTGCGCGCACGGCCGCTCGCGCACGCGTCTTCCACCATCGGCCTGCGCGCGCCGTTCGCGAGGCGACCGGCCGGCGGAAGCGTCGCGCTGCTGTGCTACAGTCGATCGCACCTACCCCCGGATGCCGGGGTCGAACTCCTCCACCCACGCGCGATGCCGCAGACGCTGCACCTGATCCTCGTCCTGCTCGGCGCCGCCGTCGTCGTGGTCGTGATCTGCCGGGTCGTCCGGCTGCCGCCGATCCTGGGGTACCTGCTGGTCGGAATGACGGTCGGCCCGAACGCGCTGGGGTGGGTGCCCGCAAGCGCCGAAACACGCTATCTCGCCGAATTCGGGGTCGTCTTCCTCATGTTCTCGATCGGCCTCGAGTTCAGCCTGCCGCAGTTGAAGGCGATGCGTCGCGCGGTGTTCGGGCTCGGGCTCACGCAGGTCGCGATCACGACCGCCGCGGCGATGGTTGTGCTGCATCAGCTGGGGTACGGCTGGCAGGCCGGATTCGCCTTGGGGGGCGCGCTTGCGATGAGTTCGACGGCGATCGTGTCGAAGATGCTCGCCGAACGGATGGAGCTCGCGACGCCGCACGCGCGCGATGTGATGGGCATCCTGCTGTTCCAGGACCTCGCCGTCGTCGCCTTCCTGATCGTGCTGCCCTCGCTTCGCAAGAGCGGGGGCGAGCTCGCGACAGAGATCGCGTGGGCCGGCGCGAAGGCGTTCGTCGTGCTGGTGCTGCTCCTGTTCGCCGGCCAGAGGCCGATGCGGGCCTGGTTCCACCTGATCGCGCGGCAGAAGAGCTCCGAGCTCTTCATGCTGAACGTGCTCCTGATCACCCTCGGGCTCGCGGCGCTCACCGAGCTCGCGGGCCTGTCGCTTGCGCTGGGCGCCTTCCTGGCGGGCATGCTGATCGCCGAGACCGAATACCGCTACCAGGTCGAGGAGGACATCAAGCCTTTTCGCGACGTGTTGCTCGGCCTGTTCTTCGTCATCGTCGGGATGGCGCTCGACCTCACGGTCGTCGCGCAGTACTGGGAATGGGTGCTGTTGCTGCTGGTGGTCCCGGTTGCCGCCAAACTCGCGCTGATCGTCGTGCTCTCCCGCGTGTTCGGCGCGGCGCCGGGCTCGTCGCTGCGCACGGGGTTCTACCTGGCGCAGGCCGGCGAGTTCGCGCTGGTGATGCTTGCCGTCGCCGTGGACGCGAGGATCGTGACCCCGCCGTTCACGCAGATCGTCCTCGCCGCGATGGTGCTGTCCATGCTTTCCGCGCCGCTCCTGATCCACTTCGCGGATCCCATCGTTCGCCGGTTCACCGCCAACGACTGGCTGGCTCGCGCCGCACAGTTGACGCGAATCGCGGCGACGACGATGTCCCGCCAGGAGCACGTGATCATCTGCGGCTTCGGACGCAGTGGCCAGAATCTCGCACGGCTGCTCGAGGCGGAGGACATCGCCTTCATCGCGCTTGATTCCGACCCGCAGCGCGTCCGCGAGGCGGCGGCCGATGGATCCAGCGTCGTCTACGGGGACGCGGTCCGCAAGGAAGCGCTCGCGGCCGCCGGATTGTCGAAGGCGCGGGCGGTGGTGATCACGTTTGCGGACACTCCGGCCGCGCTTCGAATCCTGGATCACGTGCACAAAGTGCGCCCCGAGCTGCCGGTGGTCGTGCGCACGGTCGACGACAGCGAGCTCGACGGGCTGCTCACCGCGGGCGCGGCGGAAGTCGTGCCCGAAGTGCTCGAAGGCAGCCTGATGCTCGCGACGCATTCGCTGCTGCTGCTCGGCGTTCCGTTGAACCGCGTGTTGAAGCGCATTCGTGCCATTCGCGAGGAGCGCTACAGCCTGTTCCGCGGTTTCTTTCATGGCGCCTCCGACGCCGCGGATGCCGCGGAAAACCTGCAGCCGCGCCTGCATTCGGTGCTGCTGCCCGATCGCTCGCGTGCGATCGGGCTGACGCTGTCCGCGGTCGGGGTGCAGGGCTTGGTCGAGGTCACCGGCGTCCGCCGCAGAGGGGCGCGCTCGCAGCGTCCCGGCGCGGAATGGGTGTTCGAGCCCGGCGATGTCGTTGTGCTGCTCGGGCGGCCGGAGAATCTCGCGCTCGCCGAGCAACGGTTGTTGGGGGGAAAGTGAAAAGCGGGCAGCAGGACGTCGTCGTCGGGCACCGCCTACAGCCGGCCTGTTGCGTCGGAAACGCCCTCGATTCCCGAGCACGCACCTGACCGCCAGTCGTTGTGACGGCGGACCCGAGAGGCTACAATCGCGGTCCCTCGCCGCCGACGTCCGACCCCTTGCCTACACCCGCATCTGAGGCCGCCCGGCCTGCCTCTCCTCGTTTCGCTCCCGCAGTCGAGCTTGCCGACGTGAAGTTCGGTTACGACGCCCGGCTGGTGCTCGACGGCATCTCGATGAAGGTCCCCCAGGGAAAGGTGGTCGCGATCATGGGCGGCTCGGGATGCGGCAAGACGACGATCCTGCGCCTGATCGGGGGTCAATTGAAGCCGCGATCCGGGCGGGTGGTGGTGGCCGGCCAGTCGGTGCCGGACCTCGACAGCGAGGCACTGTATGCGATGCGCCGCAAGTTCGGGATGCTGTTCCAGTTCGGCGCCCTATTCACCGACATGTCGGTCTACGAGAATGTCGCGTTCGCGATCCGCGAGCACACGGACCTGCCGGAGGAACTGGTGCGCGACCTCGTGCTGATGAAGCTCCATGCCGTCGGCTTGCGCGGCGCGGCGCAGCTGATGCCATCGGAGCTGTCGGGCGGGATGGCGCGGCGAGTCGCGCTCGCGCGCGCGATCGCGCTCGACCCGATGCTCGTCCTCTACGACGAGCCGTTCGCCGGGCTCGATCCGATCTCGCTCGGCGTGGTGGGGCAGCTGATCCGGCGGCTGAACGACGCACTCGGGATCACGTCGGTGGTCGTGACGCACGACGTCTACGAGTCGCTCAAGATCGTCGATTACCTGTACTTCGTCTCCGAGGGCAGGATCGTCGACGAGGGAACTCCGGCCGAAATCCGCGCTTCCGGCGCGGCATTCGTCCGCCAGTTCGTCGACGGCGAGCCGGACGGACCGGTCCCGTTCCACTATCCGGCGCCCTCGTATCGCTCGGAGCTCTTCGCGCGTGGCTAATGCCGGCATCGACGGGGTCGGCAGCGCGTTGCGTCGCCTGGGCGTGGGCGCACGCGACGCAGTGACGAGGCTGGGATACGCGGCCCGGTTTTTCGTGGCGGTGGGTCGCGAGTCGCCGGCGGCCTTCACCCGGCTTCGGCTCACGCTGCGCGAGATCTATTTCTCGGGCACGCTTTCGCTCGTCATCATCCTCGTCTCGGGCCTCTTCGTCGGCATGGTGCTCGCGTTGCAGGGTTACGATGTGCTGCAGCGCTACGGCGCCGACGAGTCGCTGGGGATCCTGGTCGCGCTCTCGCTCGTCCGCGAGCTCGGGCCGGTCGTCGCCGGGTTGCTGTTCGCCAGCCGCGCCGGCAGCGCGATCACTGCCGAGATCGGATTGATGAAGGCGACCGAACAACTGTCCGCGATGGAGATGATGGCAGTGGACCCGATGGCCCGCGTGGTGGCCCCGCGGTTCTGGGGCGGCGTCGTCTCGATGCCTTTGCTCGCCGCATTGTTCTCCACGCTGGGTGTCTTCGGCGCCTACCTGGTCGGCGTCAAGCTGATCGGCATCGACGCCGGGGCGTTCTGGGGCAACATGCAGGCCGGAGTGGATTTCCGCATCGATATCGTCAACGGAATCATCAAGAGCGTCGTTTTCGGCACGGCCGTCAGCCTGATCGCGGTGTTCGAGGGCTATGACGCGAAGCCGACGGCCGAGGGAGTATCGAGCGCGACCACGCGCACCGTCGTGGGGAGCTCGCTCACGATCCTCGCGCTCGATTTCGTGCTCACGGTCTTCATGTTCCGAGGTCTTGGCGTATGAGTGCCGCTGGGCCGTCCCAAGGCGCGAATTGCTCCCTCTCGGAGGGACGGCGCCGCGCGCCTAGGGTGCACCTATGACCCGCTCCACCCTCGATCTGTGGGTCGGCATCTTCGTCGCGCTCGGCATCGGGGCGATCCTCTTCCTCGCCCTCAAGGTCGGCAACCTGGTCAGCTTCGGAAACACGCCGGGCTACCGGCTCGAGGCCAAATTCGACAACATCGGCGGCCTCAAGCTGCGAGCACCGGTGAAAGCGGCGGGCGTCGTCGTGGGCCGCGTCGAGAAGGTCCGGCTCGACCCGACGACCTATCAGGCCATCGTCACGATGAAGATCGACCAGGGTTACGAGTTCACGACGGACACGATCGCGTCGATCCTGACGTCGGGGCTGCTGGGCGAGGTCTACATCGGACTGGACGCCGGCGGTGACCCGAAGTTGCTCGCCGACGGCGGAATGCTCACCAAGACGCAGTCGGCCGTCGTTCTGGAAAAGCTGATCGGGCAGTTCCTGTTCGACAAGGCGGCCACCGGAGGCGGCAAGTGACGGCGTGGCGCGCCGCGGTGCTGGTCCTGGCCGCGTCGGTCACGGCCGGTTGCGCGCAGGCGCCCTCGCGCGTCGACCCGTTCGAGCCGATGAACCGCACGCTCTACGAGGTGCACGACGTCGTCGATACCAACCTCGTGAAGCCTATCGCGCAGGCGTACGTCGACATCGTGCCGCAGGTGATCCGCCTCGGCGTGACGAACGTCTTCAACAACATCGAGGACCTGTTTTCCGCGCTGAACGGCCTGCTTCAGGGCAAGCCCGACAAGGCCGGCGACGACCTCGGGCGCGTAATGCTCAACACCATGTTCGGCATCGGCGGGCTGTTCGACCTCGCGACCGATCTCGGCATCGAGCGCGGCGGCGAGGACTTTGGCCAGACGTTCGCGGTCTGGGGTCTGCCGGCCGGGCCGTACCTGTTCATTCCGTTCTTCGGGCCGACGACCGTGCGCGACGGCACCGGTCTCGTCGTGCGCATCGCGCTGGGGCCCGTGGGGGAGATTTCCGACGTCCCGCTCCGCAACTCGCTCTACGGCCTCGGTGCCGTGGATCTGCGCGCGCAGGCCCTGGGTGCCGGCGAGCTGGTCGAGACCGCGGCGCTCGATCGGTACCTCTTCATTCGCAATGCCTACCTGCAGCGGCGCCGGTACCTCATCCACGACGGCCAGCCGCCGCGCGAACCGGAGGAAGAATAGATGCTGCCCGATTCCACCGCGAGGTGGCGCGTCGCGATGCTTGGATTGCTCGCCGCGCTGCTCATGGTCGCAGGCCGACCGACATGGGCACAGGAGGCGCCCGATGCGCTAGTGAAGCGAGTGTCACAGGACATGCTGGCCACGATCAAGGCGGATCCACTGATTCAGGCCGGCAACGAGGCGCGCATCCGCGAAGTGGTCGAAGCGAAGCTCCTGCCCAATTTCGATTTCACGCGGATGACGGCGCTGGCCATGGGCAAGAACTGGCGCAGCGCGACGCCCGAGCAGCAGAAGCGGCTGGCGGAGGAGTTCAAGTCGCTGCTGGTGCGCACGTACTCCGGCGCGCTCAACCAGTATCGCAACGAGACGATCGAATACAAGCCGCTGCGGGCGAACCCCGGCGACACCGACGTCACGGTCCGCACCGCGGTGCTGAAGCCCGGCGGCACGCCGGTCCAGATCGACTACAGCATGGAGAAGAAAACCGACGGCTGGAAGTGCTACGACGTGGTCGTCGGCGGCGTCTCGCTCGTCACCAACTACCGGGACGAGTTCAACGGGGAGATCGGGAAGGGCGGCATCGACGGGCTGATCAAGACACTCTCCGACCGGAACCGCGGGGTGGCGGCGAAGTGATGATCGAACGCAACGCGGGCGCCACCGGTGGTGGCTTTGCCGCCGTTTCCGGCGGCGCGCGCTGGGTGTACGCCGGCGCGCTGACTTTCGCCGACGCGGCCAGTGCGTTCGCAGCGGCGCGGGCGATGCCGCTGCCGAGCGCAGGGGTTGTCGATTGCGCCGGCGTCGTGGCGGTCGACTCCGCCGCGGTCGCGGTGCTGCTGTCGCTCAAGCGCCGGGCGGCCGACGAGGGCAAGCCGATCACGTTCGCGAACGTGCCGCACGCGCTCACCGCGCTGGCCGCGCTCTACGGAGTCGATACCATTCTCGCGGGGTAACCCCGGCACCGGCACCGCGCGTGCCCAGTCGCCGCCCCATCCATTGCGTTCGCCCGTGCCCGCCGCCGTCGAAGTCGACAACGTGTCCCGCCGCTTCGGCAGCGTCCAGGCGCTCGACGCAGTCAGCCTCGTCGTCGACGAGGGCGAGTTCTTCGGGCTGCTCGGTCCCAACGGCGCCGGCAAGACGACGCTGATCTCGGTGCTCGCGGGTCTCACGCGCGCCGACAGCGGCGCGGCGCGAATCCTGGGGCACGACGTCATTGCCGACTATCGCGCCGCGCGGCGGTCGCTGGGCGTGGTGCCACAGGAGCTCGTGTTCGATCCGTTCTTCACCGTTCGCGAGACCCTCGAAATCCAGTCCGGCTACTTCGGGCTCTCCGGCAACGACGCGTGGATCGACGAAATCCTGCACCACCTCGACCTCACCGCGAAGGCGAACGCCAACATGCGCTCGCTGTCCGGCGGGATGAAGCGGCGGGTCTTGGTCGGGCAGGCGCTCGTGCACAAGCCACCCGTGATCGTGCTGGACGAGCCCACCGCCGGCGTCGACGTCGAGTTGCGGCAGAGCCTGTGGGGCTTCGTCCGCAAGCTCAACCGTGACGGGCACACGATCATCCTCACCACCCACTACCTTGAGGAGGCCGAGGCGCTTTGCGGCCGCATCGCGATGCTGAAGGCGGGAAAGGTCGTGGCACTCGACACCAAGCAGAACCTGCTGTCGCGGTTCGCCGGGCTTACCGTCCGGCTCGTGGCCGAGCGCGTGCCGGCCTCCTGGCAATCGCGCGTGCAGAAACGCGAGGCCCGGAACTTCGTCCTGACCCTTGCTCGCTATGCCGACCTCGAATCGCTGCTGGCGGCAATGCGGGTCGAGGGAATCGCGATCGAGGAGCTCGCACTGCAGGAAGCCGATCTCGAGCATGTGTTCCTCGCGATCGTCGGCACGCGGGAGGCGGCGGCTTGATCACCCTTCGCGGCGGCTGGCGGACGCTGTTCTACAAGGAGCTCCTGCGCTTCTGGAAGGTGAGCTTCCAGACCGTGGCGGCGCCCGTGCTGACGGCGCTCCTCTACCTCCTCATCTTCTCGCACGTGCTCGAATCGCGCGTCACGGTGTTCGGCGGCAGCGTCCGCTATACGACCTTCCTGATCCCGGGGCTCGTGATGATGTCGGTGCTGCAGAATGCGTTCGCCAACAGCTCGTCCTCGCTGATCCAGTCGAAGATCACCGGAAACCTCATCTTCGTGCTGCTGCCGCCGCTCTCGCCGGTCGATCTCTTCGCCGCGTACGTGCTCGGCGCGGTGGTGCGCGGCATCACCGTGGGGCTCGGCGTCTTTGCGGTGACGCTGTGGTTCGACCCGTCGCTCCTCGATCTGGCCCATCCGCTGTGGGCTCTCGCATTCGCGTTCCTCGGCAGCGTCATCCTCGGCACGCTGGGACTGATCGCGGGCATCTGGGCGGAAAAATTCGACCAGCTCGCCGCGTTCCAGAATTTCCTGATCATGCCGCTGACGTTCCTGTCGGGCGTGTTCTACTCGATCCACACGCTGCCGCCGTTCTGGCAGTCGCTGTCCCATTTCAATCCGATCTTCTATATGATCGACGGCTTCCGCTACGGCTTCTTCGGCCTTTCCGACGTCGCACCGCTCGTCTCGCTCGCGGTCGTCACCGGCAGCGCGTTGCTGCTGTCGCTTGTCACGCTGGCGTTGCTCGCGAGTGGGTGGAAGCTGCGGCACTGACCCACCCGTTCGACCCCCTGGACCGACCGCAATGCCCACCGCCGAATCCATCGAAGCCTCGATTGCCGCCGGCCTTCCCTGCGAGCATGTCGCCGTGCGCGGCGATGGGCAGCATTGGGAGGCGCTGATCGTGAGCCCGGCGTTCGCCGGCCTCAACAGGGTGCGCCAGCACCAACTCGTCTACGTGGCGCTGGGCGACCGCATGCGTGAAGAGATCCATGCCCTGTCGATGACGACGCTCACTCCGGAGCAATGGGCCGCCGCCGGAAAGCCCTGACGTGGACAAGCTCATGATCGAAGGCGCGACCCCGCTGGCGGGCGAGGTTCGGATCTCGGGCGCCAAGAACGCCGCGCTGCCGATCTTCTGCGCTGCACTGCTCTCGCCGGAGCCGTTGACGCTCACCAACGTGCCGCGCTTGAACGACGTGCGGACGATGCAGCGGCTGCTCGCGCAGATGGGAGTGGCGATCGACGCCGGCACACCCGGGATGGTTGCGCTCGATGCGAGAGCGATCGACTGGCCGCTCGCTCCCTACGAGCTCGTGAAGACGATGCGCGCGTCGATCCTGGCTCTCGGACCGCTCGTCGCGCGGTGCGGCGAAGCGCGGGTGTCGCTGCCCGGTGGTTGCGCGATCGGATTGCGTCCCGTGGACCAGCATGTGCGCGGCCTGCAGGCGATGGGTGCCGATATCGACCTCGAGCACGGCTACATCGCTGCGCGCGCGCAGCGGCTCAAGGGTGCGCGGTTCGTGTTCGACGTGGTAACCGTCACCGGCACCGAGAACCTGATGATGGCGGCGACCCTGGCCGAGGGAACGACGACGCTCGAGCAGGCAGCGCGCGAGCCGGAGATCGTCGACCTTGCGCGCTGCCTCGTCGCGATGGGCGCGAAGATCGCCGGTGCCGGCACCGACCGCATCGTGATCGAGGGAGTGGAGCGGTTGCACGGCGCGGCGCACGCGATCATGCCGGACCGGATCGAGACCGGCACTTTTCTCGCGGCCGTTGCGGCGGCGGGAGGGGAAGCAGTGCTTGCCGGGGCGCAGGCGGCGACCCTCGAAGCGGTCCTCGACAAGCTCAGCGAGGCGGGTGCGGAGCTTACGGTATCGGAGGATGCGATCCGCATCGTGCGGCGCGGGGCGATCGGCCCCTGCAACGTCCGCACCGCGCCCTTCCCCGGATTCCCGACCGACATGCAGGCGCAGATGATGGCGCTAGCGACGCGCGCGACCGGAACGACCGTGATCACGGAAACGATCTTCGAAAACCGGATGATGCACGTGCAGGAACTCCTGCGCCTGGGTGCCGACATCGAAGTCGAAGGGAACACGGCGATCGTGCGTGGGGTGCCGAAGCTCAACGGGGCCACCGTGATGGCCACCGACTTACGGGCGTCGGCCGGGCTCGTCATCGCGGGGTTGATGGCGCAAGGAACGACCACGATCGACCGGATCTACCATCTTGACCGCGGGTACGAACGGATCGAGGAGAAGCTTTCGGCGCTGGGCGCACGAATCCGGCGCGTCGCCAACGTTCCATGACCGATCTGAAGGCCTCGCCGCTTGGCCGTGCGACGACCTACTCCGACAAGTACGATTCCGGACTCCTGTTCGCGGTCGAGCGCGCGCCGCTGCGTGCCGAATTGCCCGGCGACGGCGTCCTCCGGATGCATGGCGCGGACCTCTGGACGGCCTACGAGCTTTCGTGGCTCGACCGCGCGGGCGAGCCGCAAGTTGCGATCGCGTCGTTCGTGGTGCCTTGGGATTCGCCGTGCATCGTCGAGTCGAAATCGGTCAAGCTCTACCTGACCGCATTCAACCAGACGCGCTTTGCCGCGGCCGACGACGTAAGGGCTACGATTGCCTGCGATCTCGGGGCGGCCACCGGCGCGGAGGTGGGCGTCGCGCTTACGCTGCCCGAAGACTTCGCGGCGCTGCCACGCGCCGAGCTCACCGGTGATTGCCTGGACGCAATGCCGGTAGTGTTCGAAGACTACACGTTCGCGCCCGATGCGCTGGCGGCGAGCGGCCCACGGGTCGGCGAGACGCTGTTCACGCGCCTGTTCCGTTCGGTGTGCCCGGTCACCGGGCAGCCCGATTACGCGAGCGTACAGGTTGACTACCGCGGCGCGCGCATCGATCACACCGCGTTGCTGCGCTACCTTGTGTCCTTTCGGCGGCAGCCTGGCTTCCACGAACATTGCGTCGAGCGGATCTTCGCGGACGTCTGGCAGCGCTGCCGGCCGGCTTCGCTTTCCGTCTACGCGCGCTTCACGCGGCGGGGCGGCATCGACATCAATCCGTACCGGACGAGCACGGACTCTCCGCCACCCGTCAATGCGCGTACCGCGCGGCAATGAACGCGCCGGGTCGCCGTGTTCCGTCCGGTAGAATGAAGCTTCATTAGTCCCTGCCGCCACCGTGTCCACGCTCACCCTCGCGCTGTCGAAAGGCCGCATCTTCGACGAGACGTTGCCGCTTCTCGCGGCCGCCGGCATCGTCCCGGCCGAGGATCCGGAAATGTCGCGCAAGCTCGTCATCGGGACCAATCGGCCGGACGTGTCGGTCCTGATCGTCCGCGCGTCGGACGTTCCGACCTACGTGCAGCATGGCGCGGCCGACCTGGGGGTCGCCGGACGCGACGTACTGCTCGAGCACGGCGGGGAGGGACTCTACCAGCCGCTCGACCTCAAGATCGCCCGTTGCCGCATGGTGGTGGCGACGCGGCGCGGGTTCGAGTGGGACGGAAGCGTACAGCGCGGTGCGCGAATCCGCGTGGCCACGAAGTACGTGCACACCGCGCGCGAGCATTTCGCGGCGAAAGGAATGCACGTCGACCTCATCAAGCTCTATGGCTCGATGGAGCTCGCGCCGCTGACCGGGCTCGCCGATGCGATCGTCGATCTCGTATCTTCCGGTAACACGTTGAAGGCGAACGATCTTGTCGTCGTCGAGGAGATCATGCCCATCAGCGCGCGGTTGATCGTCCATCCGGGCGCGCTGAAGCTCAAACGCGACGTCGTGCAGCCGCTGCTCGCCGCCCTGGCGCAAGCCGTGCTCGCGCGGAGCGAGCGGTGAGTCGCGCGAGCACGCTCGTCCTGCGCCGGCTCGATTCGTCGGCGCCCGACTTCGATCGCGACCTCGCGGCGTTGACGGCCTTCGAGGCGGCCCAGGATGGCGCGGTGGAAGCGGCGGTCGCGTCGATCATCGCCGATGTCCGTGCCCGAGGCGACGCGGCGCTCCTCGAGTACACGGCGAAGTTCGACCGCGTTGCGGCGGCCTCCGTCGCGGCGCTCGAGATTCCTGCGGTGGACATGCGCCGCGCTCTCGAGTCGCTGCCGACGCAGCAGGCCGCGGCGCTGGCGATGGCAGCGAAGCGGATCCGTGCCTTCCACGAGCGGCAGAAGATGGTGTCGTGGACGTATCGCGAGCCGGATGGCAGCGAATTCGGCCAGCAGGTGACCGCGCTGGATCGCGTGGGCGTGTACGTGCCGGGCGGCCGCGCCGCGTATCCATCGTCGGTGCTGATGAACGTCATCCCCGCGCAAGTCGCGGGAGTATCGGAAATCGTCATGGTTGTGCCGACGCCGGATGGCAAGCGCAATCCCCTGGTCCTCGCGGCCGCGCAGGTCGCCGGCGTCTCGAGCGCGTTCGCAATCGGCGGCGCGCAGGCGATCGCCGCGCTGGCGTACGGCACGGCGACGATTCGCGCGGTAGACAAGATCTGCGGACCGGGCAATGCCTATGTCGCTGCCGCAAAGCGCCGTGTCTTCGGCGTCGTGGGCATAGACCTCGTCGCCGGCGCCTCGGAAGTTCTGGTGATCGCCGACGCGGGGGCCAATCCGGACTGGATCGCGATGGACCTCTTCGCGCAGGCGGAGCACGACGAGCTCGCACAGGCGATCCTCGTGACGCCGGACGCAGGGCTCATCGAGGCCGTGGCCGAGAGCGCGCAGCGGCAAATCACGGGGCTGCCTCGCCGCGCGATCGTCGCGGCGTCGCTGGCGCGCCGCGGTGCGCTGATCAAGGCGCGGGACCTCGACGATGCTTGCGCGATCGCGAACCGCGTCGCGCCCGAGCACCTGGAACTCGCGGTGGCCGACGCCGACGCGCTGCTGCCGAAGGTCCGTCACGCGGGAGCGATCTTCATGGGCTACCATGCGTCGGAATCGCTCGGCGATTACTGCGCCGGCCCGAACCACGTGCTGCCGACGGGACGCACGGCGCGCTTCTCGTCGCCGCTCGGTGTCTACGACTTCCAGAAGCGATCGAGCGTGCTGCGCATCTCGGCCGCGGCGGCCCGCACGCTCGGACCCATCGCTGCCACGCTGGCCCACGGCGAGGGGCTCGCCGCGCATGCCCGGAGCGCCGAAATGCGCACGTCGGGCGAGTGAGCATGCGCGCACTCGCCGACCTGGTCGCGTCCACTGTCCGGCCGGAGATCCGAGGACTGACCGCCTACGCCGTGGCGAACGCGCCGGGCATGATCAAGCTCGACGCGATGGAAAACCCGTTCGTGCTCCCGGAGCCGGTGAGTGCGAAGATCGCCGCGGCCGTCTCCAAGGTCCCGGTCAATCGCTACCCGGACGGAGACGCAACCGCGGTCAAGGCGGCGTTGAGGAGCTCGCTCGGCATCCCGGAATCGCTCGGATTGATCCTCGGCAACGGGTCGGACGAGCTGATCCAGATCATCACGTCGACGCTCGCCCGACCCGACGCGACGATGGTCGCGCCCGAGCCGTCGTTCGTGATGTACCGGTTGAACGCCCTCTTCGCGGGCATGCGGTTTGTCGGTGTCCCGCTGTCGGCTCGCTTTGCGCTGGACATCGGGGCGATGCTCGCCGCGATCGAGCGCGAGCGGCCCGCGCTCGTCTTCCTCGCCTATCCCAACAACCCGACCGGCAACCTGTTTCCAGCCGTCGACATCGAGCGAATTCTGGATGCCGCACCGGGCCTCGTCGTGCTGGACGAGGCCTATTACGCCTACGCCGATGCAAGTTTCCTTCCGCGCATCGCGGAATTCGCGAATCTGCTCGTGCTGCGAACGTCCTCGAAGATTGGGATGGCCGGGTTGCGTCTGGGCTACGCCGTGGCGGCGAACGAGTGGACGGCCGAACTGAACAAGGTGCGCCAACCGTATAATCTCAATGCGCTGACTCAGGCGGTTGCGCCGCTGCTGCTCGCGGAGGGCGAGCTCATCGCGTCACAGGCGGCCACGATCAAGGCCGAGCGGACGCGGCTTGCCGCGGCGCTCGGCAAGATGCGGGGTGTGGATGTGTTTCCGACACAGACGAATTTCGTGCTGGCACGGGTGCCGGATGCGCCGCGCTGGTTCGACGCGCTGCGCTCCGCGCGGATACTGGTGAAGAACCTGCACGGGGCGCACCCGTCGCTCGCGCATTGCCTGCGGATCACGGTCGGCACGCCGGCCGAAAACGACGCGCTCCTCGCGGCGCTGGCGAGCATCGAATGAAAGCATCGACGCAGTCCGCCCCACGCATCGCGCGGGTCGAACGCAACACCGCTGAAACGCGGATCAAGGTCGAGGTGAACCTCGATGGCGCCGGGCAGGCCGAGCTTGCCACCGGCGTCCCCTTTCTCGACCACATGCTCGACCAGCTCGCGCGGCACGCGATGATCGACCTGCTCGTTCGCGCCGAAGGCGACCTTCACATCGACGCGCACCACACGGTCGAGGATATCGGCATCACGCTCGGACAAGCCGTGCGCAACGCGCTTGGGGACAAACGGGGACTGAATCGCTATGGCCATGCCTACGTCCCGCTCGACGAGGCGCTCTCGCGCGTCGTGGTCGATCTCTCCGGCCGCCCGGGGCTCACGTTCGAGGTGCCGTTCACCCGCGCGATGATCGGCACGTTCGACGTCGACCTGACCCACGAGTTCTTCCAGGGCTTCGTCAACCATGCGGCGGTCACGCTGCACGTGGACAACCTGCGCGGACACAACGCGCATCACCAGGCCGAGACGGTATTCAAGGCATTTGCCCGGGCGTTGCGGATGGCCATCGCCCCGGACCCGCGCGCCGCGGGCATGGTGCCATCGACCAAGGGCTCGCTCTAGCAGGGAACCGATATCGGGAATCAGGTATCAGACGCCAGGTGGCTAGGGTGGTTGATCTCCCAAAGCGACGGAGCCGCCTCGCATGGTCCGCAGCGACGTTGGTCTTACGTTCATCTGAATCCTGATTTCCGCCCTGTGTCTCCTGATGCCTGATATCGCCGTCGTCGATTACGGGATGGGCAACCTGCGTTCGGTGGCGAAGGCGCTCGCCCACGTCGCACCGAATCGCAGCGTCGCGGTGAGCGACAACCCAACGGTCATCCGCGCGGCGGGGCACGTGGTGCTGCCCGGCCAGAGCGCGATGCCCGACTGCATTCGTTGTCTTCATGCCAGCGGCCTCCTCGACGTCGTGCTCGAGGTGGTTCGGTCCCGGCCGTTCCTCGGCATCTGCCTGGGCCTGCAGATGCTTTTCGAGTCGAGCGACGAGGGGCCGACGCCGGGACTGGGCATCCTCGGGGGCCGGGTTGTTCGCTTTCCTGACGAGGCGATGACGCTGCCGTCGGGCGCGCGGCTCAAAGTTCCGCACATGGGCTGGAGCCGCGTGCGCCAGGTCAGGGCGCATCCGCTTTGGGGCGGCATCGCCGAGGGCACGCGCTTCTATTTCGCGCACAGCTATTATCCGGAACCGACCGACCCGCAGGTCATGGTGGGCACGACAGACTATCCGATGGCGTTTACTTGCGCCGTGGCACGGGCTAATATCTTCGCGACGCAATTCCATCCGGAAAAAAGCCACCGCGCCGGGCTGCAGCTGCTCGCCAACTTCGTTGCCTGGGACGGGCAAAGCTAGCCCGGTTGCGCGGCCCGCGTCGACCGCCGGCATCCTCCTTCCCCCGCCGCTTCCCCCCGCAATCCTGCCGCCATGCAGATCATCCCCGCGATCGACATCAAGGACGGCCACTGCGTTCGCTTGAAGCAGGGCGAGATGCATTCGGCGACGGTGTTCTCCGAGGACCCGGCCGCGATGGCGCAGCACTGGCTCGAACTGGGCGCCCAGCGATTGCATCTGGTCGATCTCAATGGAGCGGTCGCCGGCGTGCCCAAGAACGAGCTCGCCATCCGCGAAATCGTCAGCGTGATCGGCGAGGAGATCCCCGTGCAGCTGGGCGGCGGCATCCGCGACCTCGACACGATCGAGCGCTACCTCGATGACGGAATCAGCTATGTGATCATCGGCACCGCGGCGGTCAAGAACCCAGGGTTCCTGCACGATGCCTGCTACGCTTTCCCGGGGCACATCATCGTCGGCCTCGACGCGCGCAACGGCAAGGTGGCGACCGACGGCTGGTCGAAGATGACCGGCCACGACGTCATCGACCTCGCAAAGAAATTCGAGGACTACGGCGTCGAGGCGGTCGTCTACACCGACATCGGCCGCGACGGCATGTTGACCGGCGTGAACATCGAGGCGACCGTCCGGTTGGCGCGCGAGCTCAAGATCCCGGTGATCGCGTCCGGCGGGATCGCATCGATCGACGACATCCGGAACCTCGTGCCGCACGAGAAGGAAGGCATCATCGGTGCGATCGCCGGTCGTGCGCTATACGAGGGAACGCTGGACTTCAAGGCGGCGCTCAAGGCGGCGAAAGGCTGATCAGGGGACAGGAGACCGAGGTGAGGAATCAGAGGCCCCCGGCTCCGCGCACCCAATTGCGTGTCTTGGATCGCCTGCCTTCTTTGAACTGATACCTGACCCCGACCTCTGATCCCCGACGTGGGCCTTGCCAAGCGAATCATTCCCTGCCTCGACGTCGCCGAAGGTCGCGTCGTCAAGGGCGTGAACTTCGTCAACCTGCGCGATGCCGGCGACCCGGTGGAGGTAGCCCGGCGCTACGATGAGGAGGGGGCCGACGAACTGGCGTTCCTCGACATCCGGGCGAGCGTCGAGACGCGTGCGCTTCTGTATCGAATGATCGAGGCGGTGGCCGACCAGGTCTTCATTCCCTTGACGGTCGGCGGCGGCGTCAATTCGGTCGACGACATCCGGGCGCTGCTCAACGCCGGCGCCGACAAGGTCAGCATCAATACGGCGGGCGTGAAGAATCCCGGGCTCTTCGAAGCGGCGGCGCGCCGCTACGGCGCGCAGTGCATCGTCGCGGCGATCGACGCCAAGCAATCGGCGCCCGAGGCATGGGAGGTCTACACGCACGGCGGACGCACGCCGACCGGGCTGGACGCAGTGGACTGGGCGCGCGAAGTCGTCGCGCGCGGTGCCGGCGAGATTCTCCTGACCAGCATGGATCGCGACGGGGCGCGCACGGGCTTCGACCTCGCGCTGACGCGCGCGATCGTCGACGTGGTCGACGTTCCGGTCATCGCGTCCGGGGGCGTGGGCGCGCTGCAGGATCTGGTCGAGGGCATCTTAGTGGGCGGCGCGGACGCGGTGCTCGCCGCGTCGATCTTTCACTATCGCGAGTTCACGATCGGACAGGCGAAGGCGGTGCTGGCGGCGGCGGGCATCGAAGTTCGTTGAGCGCTTGACGAGGCGGGGCGGAAGCACAAGACTGAACAGTTGGTGCCCGATACCTGACGCTCAACGTTCGATGCCCACGACCTTCCTCGATGCCGTTGCCTGGTCCGCCGACGGGCTCGTCGCCGCGATCGCGCAGGACGCCGGCTCGGGCAAGGTACTGACGCTCGCCTGGATGAACCGGGACGCGCTCGAGCGGACGGCGGCAACCGGCGAAGCGCATTATTGGTCGCGCTCGCGCCGCAAGCTCTGGCGCAAGGGCGAGGAGTCGGGCCACGTGCAGAAGGTGCGCGAGATCCGCCTCGATTGTGACAACGATGCAATCCTGCTTGTCGTGGAGCAGATGGGCGGCATTGCTTGCCACACGGGGCGCGAGCGCTGCTTCTTCCAGCGGCTGGACCAAGGCCGGTGGGTGAGTGTCGATCCGGTGGTCAAAGACCCGAAGGCGATCTACGGTCATGGTTGATCCCGCAACGTCGTTGCCGAGCGGTCGCGACCCGGACGTGATCGACCGGCTCGCCGCGACGATCGTGGAGCGCCGCGGCGCGGATCCTTCGTCGTCCTACGTGGCGTCGCTGCTCGCCAAGGGCGCCGACGCGATCCTGAAGAAGATCGGCGAGGAGGCAACCGAGACGGTCATGGCGGCGAAGGACGGTGATAAACTGCGACTGACGGCCGAGGTCGCGGATCTGTGGTTCCATTGTCTCGTGCTGCTTGCTTCCCACGGGCTCGGACCGGAGGATGTTCGCGCCGAGCTTGAACGGCGGGAGGGAACCTCCGGCCTCGCGGAAAAGGCTTCCCGCCCGCGCTGATCCCGGCGCGGCGGAGGGTGGCGAACGAGCGAACGCTCCTACAAAGAGGCAACGGTGCAGGATTGCATCTTCTGCAAGATCGTGCGGGGCGAGATCCCGTCGCGCAAGGTCTACGAGGACGACGAGATCCTCGCCTTCCACGACATCCATCCCCTGGCGCCGGTGCATTTCATGCTGGTCCCGAAGCGGCACATCGCCTCGCTCGCCGAGGCCGGAACCGACGACGCGCCCGTGCTGGGACGGATCATGGCGCTCACCGGAAGACTTGCGCGCGAGCAGGGCTCGCCCGACGGCTACCGCACGATCGTCAACACCGGCCGCATCGGCCGGCAGGACGTGATGCACCTGCACGTGCACGTGATCGGCGGACCCGAGCCGCTCGGGGCGATGATCGCGCGCGGCGCCAAATGATCACGCATTCGAGGAGAATTCCATGGGCGGATTGAGCATCTGGCATTGGCTGATCGTATTGCTCGTCGTCGTGCTGATCTTCGGCACGAAAAAGCTGCGCAACATCGGCCAGGACCTGGGCGGCGCGGTCAAGGGGTTCAAGGAAGGCATGAAGAGCGGCGAGGACGCGGCGGGCTCCGCGAAGGAGGCCGATGCGTCCGCACAGCAGATCGCCGGCAAGACGATCGACGCCGAAGTGAAAAAAGAGAAGACCCAATAAGGGCAGCCCACCGTGGGGCGGTCGGGGCCGAGCGTGACCCCGCCGGGCCCTGCTCGAATCCGCACGACCCAACCGCAATGTTCGACATCGGCTTTACGGAGATCGTCGTCATCGCCGTCGTGGCGCTGATCGTCCTCGGCCCGGAGAAGCTCCCGAAGACCGCACGCACGCTGGGCCACCTGTTCGGCCGGCTGCAGCGCTATGTCGCCGACGTCAAGGCCGACATCAATCGCGAGATCGAGCTCGACGAGCTCCGCAAGCTCCAGCAACAGGTGCGCACCGCCGCGAAGGACATCGAAACGTCGATGACGACGGCCGCTTCCGGCGTCGAGTCGAGCGTGCGCGCGGTTGAGACCGAGCTCAACGCCGCTGCCGCCGGCGACACGAAGCGCCGAGTCCGCGGCGCCAGCCCGGCGGCCGCCGCGCCGCCGCCTCCCGACGCTGGCACCCCGCAGCAGGCGTCGTTGCCCGGCTTCGAGCGCGGTTGACGGGGCGCCTGGCCCGCCCGATGCAATGAGCGATCCCGCCTCGCCGCCTGACGGCACGCAGGAAACGTTCATCTCGCACCTGGTCGAGCTGCGCACGCGGCTGCTGCGCGCGATCGTCGCCGTCGTCGTCGTCCTGGTTTGCCTCTTCCCCTGGGCAAAGGACATCTACGCGCTGCTCGCCGCGCCGCTGCTGAAGGCGTTGCCGTCCGGCGCGACGATGATCGCGACCGACGTTACGGGCACCTTTCTCGTTCCGCTCAAGGTCACGCTGGTGGCCGCCTTCCTGCTGGCGCTCCCGTACGTGCTCTGGCAGGCCTGGGCGTTCGTCGCCCCCGGGCTCTACCAGCACGAGAAACGGCTCGCGCTGCCGGTGATCGTATCCTCCGTCGCCTTCTTCGCCATCGGGATGGCGTTTGCCTACTTCGTCGTGTTCCCGATCGCCTTCGGCTTCTTCGCGAGCTACACGCCCGCCGGCGTCACGATGATGACCGACATCGACAAGTACCTGTCGTTCGTGCTGACGATGTTCATCGCCTTCGGGGTCACCTTCGAGGTGCCGGTCGTCGTGATCGTGCTCGTGCGCCTGAATGTCGTGCCGTTGGCGAAGCTGAGGTCGATCCGCTCGTACGTGATCGTCGGGGCGTTCGTCGTGGGCGCGATCTTCACGCCGCCCGACGTCGTGTCGCAGCTGCTGCTCGCCGTGCCGCTGTGGCTGCTCTACGAGCTCGGGCTCGTGCTCGCGAGATTCGTCGCGCCAGCGGGGTCCGCCGGGCAGGAAGCGGCGGAGGGCGAAGCCGCGGCGAAGTAGCGCGAGTGCGCCGCTACTGTTGCGTCACGCGTGGCCGCCTGCCGACGGTCACGTCGACATCGAGCGCGGTCCGGTCGCGCCACAGCTTGACCCGGACCGCGCTGCCGGGGGGAAGCGCTGCGATCCTTGCGAGCAGCGTCGGTGTCTCGGGCGTCGGCTTGCCGTCGACCTCGAGCACCACGTCGCGCGCCCGGATGCCGGCGCGGTCCGCCGGCCCGCCCTTCATGACGCCGCGGATCACGACCCCGCCCGATGCCAGCGCGAGCGCCTGCGCGATCTCCGGGGTCGCATCCTGCGGCTCGATCCCGAACCATCCGCGGGTCACTTCGCCATCGCGGATGATCTGCTCCAATACCGTACGGGAGATCGACACCGGAATCGCGAACCCGATGCCGAGCGAGCCGCCCGATTGCGAGAAGATCGTGCTGTTGATGCCGATCAGGTTGCCGGCCACATCGACGAGAGCGCCGCCCGAGTTCCCGGGATTGATCGCGGCGTCGGTCTGGATGAAATCCTCGTAGCGATTGATGCCGAGCTGCTTGCGGCCGAGCGCGCTGACGATGCCGGCAGTGACGGTGTTGCCGAAGCCGAACGGGTTGCCGATCGCGAGCACCGCGTCGCCGACCTGGACGTGCTCGTGGTTCCCGAACGCGATCGCCGGCAGGTCCGTCCCGTCGGCCTTCAGCACGGCGAGATCGGACTCCGGATCGGTGCCGCGAACGTGCGCCTGCAGGCGGCGGCCGTCGGCCAGGACGAGCTGGATCTCGTCGGCGCCCTCGATAACGTGGTTGCTGGTCAGCACATAACCGTCGGGCGACACGATGACGCCCGAGCCGAGGCTCGTCGCGCGTTGCGGCGGCAGCCGTTGGGCGAGATCGGGAAAATAGCGACGGAGGAGCTCGTCGTCGACGAGTGGATGCCGCTGGCGCATCTCCTTGCTCGTGAACACGTTGACAACGGCGGGGCTCGCCTTTTGCACCGCGTCCGCGAAGCTCGTGATCTTTCGCGATGCGACGGGCGTGGAGGTCTCCTGCAGCAGCACGACCTGTCCGTTGGGCTCCGCCGGCCGACCGATGAGATCCGGCCGCAGCGTGGCGACGACGAACAGCGCGGCCAAGCATAGCGTTGCGGCTTGCGCGAAGAGTAGCCAGAGCTTGTGCAGCACGGGTATGGGCACGTGGCAGCGAAAGTTCGATTATAGTCAGTGGACGCGATGCGCCTGCCGCGGTTCGATGGCGGCTAGGGCTCGGTAGAGGTCTTGTCGCATTTCGCGGTCGGCCGGGGCGTCCCGGCCTCCAACTGACTGATTGGCTTCCGGATTTTGAGGCGCGCCGGTGGGCGGGCTTCCGGCTGGCCGGGCAAATCCCTTATAATCGACAGGTTTGCGAATCGAAAGCCTGTTGCAACGGGGCGGTCGGGCCGTAAGAGCGCAAGGCGACGGGGACGGGTGGTCATGGCGGAAGGCACGGTGAACCAGGGCAAGCGGCGCTTTCTGATCGGCGCGACTAGCGTCGTCGGGGGCATCGGCGCGGTGGGGGCGGCAACGCCGTTCGTGATGTCGTTCTGGCCGAGCGAGCGCGCCAAGGCGGCCGGAGCGCCGGTCGAGGTCGACATCGGCAAGCTCGAGCCGGGGCAGAAGATCGACGTCGAATGGCGCGGCAAGGTCGTGTGGGTGATCAACCGCACCAAGCCCATGCTCGAATCGCTGCCCAAGCTCGACCCCAAGCTCGCGGATCCCAACTCCAACGTGCCGCAGCAGCCCGAGTCCTGCAAGAACTGGCACCGCTCGATCAAGGACCCGATCTTCGTGGCGATCGGGATCTGCACGCATCTCGGCTGCTCGCCCACGTTTCGGCCGGAAGTCGCTCCGGCCGACCTGGGGCCGGACTGGCTCGGCGGTTTCTTCTGTCCGTGCCACCAGTCGAAGTTCGACCTGGCCGGACGCGTCTATGCGGGCGTGCCCGCGCCGACCAATCTGGTGATCCCGCCGCACAAGTATCTGTCGGACACCAGGATCGTCGTCGGCGACGAAGGCAAGTCGGCGTAAGAGGGCCCCGGCCATGCAAAAGCTCCTGACCTGGATCGACGATCGCTTCCCGCTGACCGCGCTGTGGGAGTCGCAGTGGGGGAAGTACGTCGCGCCCAAGAATTTCAACTTCTGGTACTACTTCGGCTCGCTTGCCGCGCTGGTGCTGGTGATGCAGATCGTCACCGGCATCTTTCTCACGATGAACTACAAGGCCGACGCGGCAAAGGCGTTCGAGTCGGTCGAGTTCATCATGCGCGACGTCTCGTGGGGCTGGCTCATCCGCTACCTGCACTCGACCGGCGCGTCGATGTTCTTCGTCGTCGTGTACCTGCACATGTTCCGCGGGCTGATGTACGGCAGCTATCGCAAGCCGCGCGAGCTCACGTGGATCTTCGGCTGCCTCATCTACCTGTGCCTGATGGCGGAGGCCTTCTTCGGCTACCTCCTCCCTTGGGGCCAGATGTCGTACTGGGGCGCGCAGGTGATCGTCAACCTGTTCTCGGCGGTGCCGATCATCGGCGAGGACCTGGGCGTGTGGATCCGGGGCGACTACACGATCTCCGACACCACGCTCAATCGCTTCTTCGCCTTCCACGTCGTCGCGGTGCCGCTGGTGCTGCTGGGCCTGGTCGCTGCGCACCTGATGGCGCTGCACGAGACCGGGTCGAACAATCCCGACGGCGTCGAGATCAAGAAGCAGCCGAAGGACCCGGCCACCGGCCTGCCGCTGGACGGCATCAATTCGCACCCCTACTACACGGTGAAGGACATCGTCGGCGTGGTCGTGTTCCTCGCCGTGTTCTCGGTGATCGTGTTCTTCGTGCCGGACATGGGCGGGTATTTCCTCGAGGCCAACAACTTCCTCCCGGCCGACCCGTTGAAGACGCCCGAGCACATCGCGCCGGTGTGGTATTTCACGCCGTACTACGCGATGCTGCGTGCGGTGCCGTCGTTCCTCGGCAGCCAGTTCTGGGGCGTGCTCGTGATGGGTGCCGCCGTGCTGATCTTCTTCGCGCTCCCGTGGCTCGACCGCGGCGCGGTCAAGTCGATCCGTTATCGGGGCGCGCGCTACAAGACCTGGCTCGCGTTGTTCGTCGTGAGTTTCCTGATCCTGGGCTACCTCGGCGTCGTCCCGGTCACCGTCTGGGGTCAGTTCGCGGAGGGATTCCCGCTCTACGGGGCCGACAAGGCGACCGTGGTCGCGCGCGTGCTGACGGTCGTCTACTTCCTCTTCTTCCTCCTCATGCCGTGGTACACGGCGCGCGACAAGACGAAGCCGGTGCCGGACCGGGTGACCGGATGACGACCATGAACCGGTTCACGACGTTCGTTGCAGCAATCCTGTTCGCCGCCGGCATCGGCCCGGCGGCTGGCCGCCGGCGGCGCCAACCTGCGGCTGGAGCCGGCTCCGATCGACCGCCTGGACGTCGCGTCGCAGCAACGCGGCGTCCGCACGTTCGTCAATTACTGCCTCAACTGCCACAGCGCCAAGTACATGCGCTACAACCGGCTGACCGATCTCGGTCTCGACGACGCGATGATCCAGGACAACCTGATGTTCGCGACGACCAAGATCGGCGAGACGATGACCGTGGCGATGGAGCCCTCCGACGCCAAGGCGTGGTTCGGCGTCGTGCCGCCGGATCTGACGGTCATCTCGCGGGTGCGCGGCGCCGACTGGCTGTACAACTATTTCCTCGGCTTCTACAAGGACGAGGGCGCACCTTCCGGCTGGAACAACCTGGTGTTTCCGAACGTCGGCATGCCGCACGTGCTCTCCGAGCTCGCCGGCGTCAACCGGCTCGTGCGCGTCGAGTACAAGACATTCGACGAGGCGAAGGCGCGCGGCGCTTGCCGCCACTGGGGTCGTCCTGCTCACGCCCGCCAAGGACCACAAGTACGCCGTCGAGACGCTCGCCGTCGATACGCCGGGCACGCTGACGCCGGTCCAGTACCAGGCCCTGGTGGCCGATCTCGTGAACTACCTCGATTACATGGGGGAGCCCGCCAAGAACAAGCGGATCGGCCTTGGCCTCATCGTGCTGCTGTACCTGGGCGTGCTGTTCGTATTTGCGTACTGGATGAAGCGCGAGTACTGGAAGGACGTCCACTGACGCAACGGCGCTGCTCGCGCTTTCCGGCACGCGTGCGTTCCGGCGGCGACGCAGGCACCCGTGCGGACCGGGAGTCACGTACGCAGCCCGAGACCTGCGCGCGGTGTCGCGGGATCGAAGCGACGCCGGCCTGCGACGGCCGTTGCGCCGCATTTCGCGCTTGAGCGCCCCCACATTGTCCTAGCCGCCCGCCCTCGCGCGAGGAGAATAGCCATGATGACGCTTTATTCCGGGACCACCGATCCCTTCAGCCAGCGCTGCCGCATCGTGCTGCACGAGAAGGGGATGGATTTCCAGATCATCGACGTGGACCTCGATCACAAGCCCGAGGATCTCGCGGTGATGAACCCGTACAACCAGGTGCCGGTGCTGGTCGAGCGCGACCTCGTGCTGCACGAGTCGAACATCATCAACGAGTACATCGACGAGCGCTTCCCGCACCCGCAGCTCATGCCGGCCGACCCGGTCATGCGGGCCCGCGCCCGCCTGTTCCTGCACCGGTTCGAAAAGGAGCTGTTCGTCCACATCGACGCGCTCGAGGGCAACAACCAGAAGCAGATCGAAAAGGCGCGCGGGCACGTCCGGGACAGCCTGCTGCAGATCGCCCCGGTCTTCACCAAGCACAAGCACATGCTCGGCGAGGAGTACTCGATGCTCGACGTGGCGATCACGCCGCTCCTGTGGCGGCTCGACTACTACGGCATCCAGATGCCGAAGCAGGCGGCTCCGCTGATGAAGTACGCCGAGCGCCTGTTCGCGCGGCCGGCGTTTTCCGAGGCGCTCACGTCCGCCGAGCGCGGCATGCGCAAGTAGCAGGTAGACAGGGGTCAGGAATCAGGCGGCGGTGCCACGGCGACGCGGATGCCGACGCACAGACCATCGTAACCGCCAGGAGATCCCGCCGGCGCCAGCGCGTACCCGGCCCCGTCCGTCATCTGATCCCTGACCCCTGTTTCCTGTTTCCTGTTCCCTGTATCCTGACATCCATGTCCGAGCAGTCCGCCAAACCCTACCTCGTCCGCGCGATCTGCGAATGGTGCGCGGACAATGGTCTCACGCCGTATCTCGCGGTCAGGGTGAACGAGCGCACGCGCGTCCCGGCGGCGTACGTGAAGAACGGCGAGATCGTCCTCAACGTGAGCACTTCGGCAACGCGGCGCCTGACGATCGACAACGGGTGGGTGCGCTTTTCCGCGCGCTTCTCCGGGACGTCGCAGGAGGTCGCCGTGCCGATGGACGCGGTTGCCGGCATCTTCGCGAAGGAAACGGGGTACGGCTTCGCGTTCACGCCGGTCCAGGATCCCGTCGCCTCGCTGACGAGCGCCACCGCGGCGCTCGAGACGGACATCGAGACGGCCCTCGAAAGGGACGCGGAAGCGGCGAGCGACGCGAAGGACGGAGGAAAGGGCAGGCCGCGCCCGTCGCATCTGCAAGTCGTCAAGTAACGCGGCGCAAACCGCCGCGGCGCGACGCCGCGTTTCATCGTTGCTACTCGGTCGATTCCCCGATTGCCGGCAACCGCGGGCGCGGTCCCGGCGTCGCCGGGCCATAGCGCGGGGCGACTTTGCGAAAGTGCTGACGCGCTACCCCGAAGTTGTCGTCTACGGATGGACCGTGTCGCAGTGCGTGCGACACCGTGTGCGGACCGGACTCGCTCCGTCCGTGGACACGGGATCGGCGCGCGCCGCTCGCGCACCCGCCCCCGTGTACGCCACCAATTGTCCGATGCGGAATGCGGCTTCGTCGCATTGCCAACGCGATGCGACTGCACTTGCGCGCGCGCCCGCCGTGTCATTTGTCGCTAACGACGCTTCGTGACGAGTAAAATCCCCAACGTGCCGGCATAGCTCAGACGGTAGAGCAGCGGTTTTGTAAACCGTTGGTCGTGGGTTCGATTCCTACTGCCGGCACCGGGATGACATTTCGTCTTCCGGCACCCGTTGAACTCGAATAACTGCGTGGGCGCGAAAACGGTTGTGATTGCATGCGGTCGCACCAGAGTAGCCCCGGGTGCGGACGCGCGCGCGCTGCGTTCTGCGCCGGCGAATGCTGGCGACGAATGCAATGCGCGAGAGGTCGAGAGCCGGCTTCGCCACGGCGCGACGCACGACGGCTAGCCCATGCCCATCGTCGGATTCAAGCCGACCAAGGTCCGGCTCGTCATCGAGCAGACCAAGGAAAGCATTGTCGTGATGAAAGTGGTGGCTCGCCCCGGAGAGGTGGTCGAGCTCGAAACCGGTGGACGGCTCGAGGCGTTGGCGGGCGTGCTGCGCATTCGCGAGCAAAAGCGCGACCGGACGCGCAAGGATGGCCGGGCGATCGGATCGCTGGTGTTCATCGATGCTTCCGGCCACGGCGATGGGCGCAGCCCGGCGACATTCCAGATCGACATCTCGATGCCGGAAAAGAAGTTCGAGGCTCTGCTCAACGTGGCGATTTCGAACCGGCTGCCGTCGAAGTTCTTCGTGCAGGCGGGCGAGCGAGTTTCGACCCGAGAGACGCGGGGCATAGCCTACGTGCTGCGCCCGCAAGGAAGGATCAAGCGCTGGGACAATCGGTCCTACCGGTCGCTGCCGGTGACGAACCTCTCGATGATCCTGCCCGATCGCCGTTCCGGAATCGAACGGAGAACTGATCGACGACGAGAGCTCGCTCCCGATCGAAGCGGTGGCCAACAACGACCAGGTCGCGGAACTCGCAGACGAACTGGCCGTCTTCCAGGGCGAAACGAAGAACACGCTGACCGCGGTGGTGTCGGTGGTCGCCGTGATCGGCGTTCTGCTGCTGGTCATCAATCTCGTCCTGTACATCAAGTAGCCTTCCTTGTTGCTGGCGGCTTGCGACTCGTAGAATCCGGTTGACGACTTCGGTGGAGGAACGCGTAATGAATCGACTCGATTTCGACGACCGCGTCGCGGTCGTCACCGGGGGCGCAGTCGGCATCGGCTTCGCGGTCGCCAAACGTCTCACCGCAAGCGGTGCGACCGTCGTGCTGTGGGACCGCGATGCCGCGGCGCTCGCGCAGGCGGGCGTCGCGCTCGGCGCAAAGGCCAGGACGCACGCGCTCGACGTGGCCGACGCCGAAGCGGTCGCGCGGACGGCGGACGCGACGGCGAAGGAACACGGCCGTATCGACGTGCTGGTGTGCTCCGCCGGCATCACCGGTCCGAACGCCACGACGTGGGAGTATCCCGTCGCCGCCTGGCGGCAGGTGATCGACGTCAACCTGAACGGGCTCTTCTACTGCAACCGCGCGGTCGTGCCCGCGATGCTGGCGAACGACTACGGGCGCATCGTCAACATCGCTTCGGTCGCGGGCAAGGAAGGCAATCCGAACGCCCCTGCGTACAGCGCGTCGAAGGCGGGCGTGATCGGACTCACCAAGTCGCTCGGCAAGGAACTCGCCCGGACGGGCATCCGCGTGAACTGCGTCACGCCTGCGGCCGTGCGCACGGCGATCTTCGACCAGATGACGCAGCAGCACATCGACTTCATGCTGTCGAAGATTCCACTCGGGCGCTTCGGGACCGTCGACGAGATCGCGGCGCTCGTAGCGCTGGCTCGCGAGCGAGGAGTGCTCGTTCTCGACCGGCGCCGTGTTCGACCTCTCCGGCGGGCGGGCGACCTACTGATCCCTGACTGCCAGCACGATCTTGCCGATGTGCTGCGAGGACTCCATCAGCGCATGCGCGCTCGCGGCCTCGGCGAGCGGAAAAACGCGGTGGACGACCGGCTTCACCTCGCCGCTTTCGAGGAGCGGCCAGATGTTCTCGCGCAGCGACTGCGCGATCGCCGACCTTGCGCTCGGACGGACTCGCCCGCATCGTCGAGCCGGTGACGGTGAGGCGCTTCAGCATGATGTGCCGCCAGTCGACCTCGACGCGGCTGCCGCGCAGGAACGCGATGATGACGAGCCGTCCCTCGAGCGCGAGGCAGCCGAGATTGCGCTCGATGTAGTCGCCGCCGACGATGTCGAGCACGAGGTCGACGCCGCGCTTGCCCGTGATGCCGGCCACCTCCGCGACAAAATCCTGCTTCCGGTAGTTGATCGCGTGGTCGGCCCCGAGCGTGCGGCAGAACGCCGCCTTCTCGTCGTCGCCGACCGTCGTGATCACCGTGGCGTCGATCTGCTTTGCGAGCTGGATCGCGGTCACGCCGATGCCGCTCGTCCCGCCGTGGATGAGGACGGTCTCCCCGCACTTCAGTCGACCGCGGTCGAACAGGTTGTTCCAGACGGTGAAGTACGTCTCGGGCAGGCTCGCGGCCTCGAGCTCGGTCAGGCCCTTCGGCACCGGCAGGCAGAAGCCGGCAGGGGCCGTGCAATAGTCGGCGTAGCCGCCGCCCGGGGTCAGCGCGCAGACGGTCGTCGCCTTCCCGCCACGAGCGGACGTTCGCGCCGCGAGCGACGATCCTGCCGGCGACTTCCAGGCCGAGAATGGGCGATGCGTCCGGCGGGGGAGGATAACCACCGGCACGCTGCAGGCAGTCCGGCCGATTCACGCCCGCATGGCTCACTTGCGATGAGCACCTCGCCCGCCTTCGGCCGCGGCACCGGTCCTTCGACCAGCGTGAGTACGTCGGGCGGACCGGGTTCGCGCACGGCGATGTGGCGCATGGTGGCAGGAAGCGGGGCACGGGACGGCATCGGAACTCCGGAGCGAGGATCCGGATCGATTCTAGCCCAACCGCGAGTCTCGCATTCGGCCGGCTGCGCTAGACTGCGACTCGCGCGGCCGGCCGGACCGCCTGGCCGCGCTTGCCCATTGCCTTCGGCTGTGCCCCCGTCCTCCGCGCACAACATCGCTTCGCTGCTCGCGCGCACCGCGCACGCCTGGCCGCGCTTGCCTGCCGTGGCACTCGGGGCGCGCACGGTAAGCGATTACGCATCGCTCGCCGCGCGAGTTTCGCGGCAGGCGGGCGCGTTCGCAGCCGCCGGCCTTGCATCCCGGCGATCGCGTCGCGCTCATCGCGCGCAATGACCCGGCCTACGTCGAAACGCTCTTCGGCTGCTGGTGGGCGGGCCTCGCGGCCGTGCCGGTCAACGCCAAGCTGCATCCGAAGGAGCTCGCCCACGTGCTCGAGAACAGTGGCGCGCGCTGGGCGTTCGTCGATCCGGCGTGGCATGCGGCGATCGGTGGTCTGGCCGGCGGCAGGGCGCTCGAGCGCGTCGTCGAGTTCGGCGGCCGCGAGTACGCCGCGCTCGCGGCGGCACACCCGCGCGCGGTGCCGTTCGCGTGCTCGCCGGAGGATCCGGCGTGGCTGTTCTACACCAGCGGCACGACCGGGAGGCCGAAGGGCGTCGTGATCTCGCACGGCAACCTCGCCGCGATGACGCGGTGTTTCCTCACCGATGTCGAGACCGTCGCGCCGGGAGATGCCATCCTGCATCCCGCTCCGCTGTCCCACGGCTCGGGGCTCTACGTCCTGCCGCACGTGCACTCGGGCGCCGTCAACGTGATTCCGGAGTCGGGCGCATTCGAGCCGGACGAGGTCCTCGCGCTGCTGCTCGCGTGGGAGCGCGCCAGCATGTTCGCGGCACCGACCATGCTGCAACGCCTTGTCGCATCGCCGGCGCTGGCGTCCGCGCGACTCGACCGCCTTAAGTGCATCGTCTGCGGCGGCGCTCCGCTCTACGTCGCCGATGCCAAGACGGCATTCGCCGCGCTGGGCCCGCGCCTGGCGCAGATCTACGGTCAGGGTGAATCGCCGATGACGATCACGGCGATGAACCGTGCGCTCGTCGCGGACGCGATTCTGCGGGGCGATGATGCGCGGCTGGGCTCGGTAGGCATCGCGCAGACGGAGATGGAAGTGCGCGTCGCCGACAAGGGCGACGCGCCGTTGCCCCCTGGTTCCGCCGGCGAGGTCCTGGTTCGCGGCCCGGCGGTGATGCAGGGCTACTGGATGAACCCGGAGGCGAGCCGAACGGCGCTTGCGCACGGGTGGCTGCACACGGGAGATGTCGGCAGCCTCGATGCCGACGGCTTCCTGACGCTGAAGGACCGGTCGAAGGACCTGATCATCAGCGGCGGATCGAACATCTATCCCGCGCGAAGTGGAAGAAGTGCTCCTGCTGCATCCGGATGTCGTCGAGGCTGCGGTCGTCGGCCGGGCGCACGGGGAATGGGGCGAGGAGGTCGTGGCTTGCGTCGTGGCGCGCACCGGCGCGGCGCATGTCGCCGAGCTGGCGCAGGCACTCGAAGCGGCGCTCGATCGTCTGTGCCTCGACCACATCGCGCGCTTCAAGCGGCCGAAGGCCTATGTCTTCGTGGAGGAACTGCCGAAGAACAACACCGGCAAGGTCCTGAAGACCGTATTGCGGGAACGTCTGGAGAAGGCCGCACCGCGGAGAACATGAAGCGCGAGGACGGGTGGCGAGCGTCGCGCGTGTCCAGGCGTGGATCGTGGGCGGTCCGAAGCGGGGCAAGTGCCTCGGGAGGGCGCTCCCGAGGTCGCTTCCTGCCATTCCAGCGACAATCGGAGGCGAAGCGCCCAAACCCCGCGGAACGCGACAGGCCATGCAGTAGAATCAACCTCCCAGTACCGGAACGGCCCGCGGCGCAGGAACGATCCGCATGCATTCACGCCGCACGACGCGGGGCGTCGCGAGATGACGCGCGAAGCGCTCGCCCCGGTGCCATTTCGATCCGGCATTCGATCTGCGAACAGGTGACGCCATGGCGAATCCCGATATCCCGCGCTACGCTGCTGCCTCGCTCGACGACTGGAAGAGGGCGGCGGCGAAGAGCGCGCCCGGCGGCAACCTCGACGACCTCGTCTGGCACACGCCGGACGGAATCGCCGTCAAGCCGCTGTACACGGCCGCAGACATCCGCGATCTTCCGCACGCCGACACGCTGCCGGGCTTCGAGCCGTTCGTGCGCGGCCCGCAGGCGACGATGTACGCGGTGCGCCCGTGGACGATCCGCCAGTACGCCGGGTTTTCGACGGCCGAGGAATCCAACGCGTTCTACCGACGCACGCTCGAGGGCGGCGGCCAGGGCGTCTCGGTCGCGTTCGACCTCGCCACCCACCGCGGCTACGACTCGGACCATCCGCGCGTCGTCGGCGACGTCGGCAAGGCCGGCGTGGCGGTCGACTCGGTCGAGGACATGAAGATCCTCTTCGACGGCATTCCGCTCGACCGGGTGTCGGTGTCGATGACGATGAACGGCGCGGTGCTGCCCGTGCTGGCCGGCTACATCGTCGCCGCCGAGGAGCAGGGCGTCGCCCAGGAACGAGCTCTCCGGGACGATCCAGAACGACATCCTCAAGGAGTTCATGGTCCGCAACACCTACATCTACCCGCCCGAGCCGTCGATGCGCATCATCGCCGACATCGTCGAGTACACGGCGCGCAACATGCCGCGCTTCAACTCGATCTCGATCTCCGGCTACCACATGCAGGAGGCCGGCGCGAACCAGGCGCTCGAGCTCGCGTTCACGCTGGCCGACGGCAAGGAATACGTGCGCACGGCGCTCGCGCGCGGCATGGACGTCGACGAATTCGCCGGCCGGCTCTCGTTCTTCTTCGGGATCGGGATGAACTTCTATCTCGAGATCGCCAAGCTGCGCGCCGCGCGGCTGCTGTGGTGGCGGATCATGAAGGCGTTCGACCCGAAGCAAGCCGAAGTCGCTGATGCTGCGCACGCATTGCCAGACCTCCGGCTGGTCGCTGACCGAGCAGGACCCCTACAACAACATCGTGCGCACCGCGATCGAGGCGCTGGCCGCGGTGTTCGGCGGCACGCAGTCGCTGCACACGAACTCGTTCGACGAGGCGATCGCGCTGCCCACCGACTTCTCGGCCCGGATCGCGCGCAACACGCAGCTCCTGATCCAGGAGGAAACGCACATCTGCAACGCGATCGATCCCTGGGGCGGCTCGTACCTGATGGAGCGCCTGACGCAGGACATGGCCGACCAGGCGTGGGCGATCATCGAGGAAGTCGAGGCGATGGGCGGCATGACCCGGGCGGTCGCGAGCGGATGGGCCAAGCTCAGGATCGAAGCGGCGGCCGCCGAAAAGCAGGCGCGCATCGACGCCGGGCAGCGACGTGATCGTCGGCGTCAACAAGTACCGGCTCGACGAGGAGTCGCCGATCGAAATCCGCGAGATCGACAACTCGGCGGTGCGCGACGCGCAGATTGCGCGGCTGTCGGCGGTGAAGGCGAAGCGCGATTCGCACGCGGTCGCGGCGGCGCTCGCGGCGCTCACGGAATGCGCGCGCGGCGGAACCGGGCAATCTGCTCGACCTCGCGATCGGCGCCAGCCGCGCCCGAGCGACGGTCGGCGAGATCTCCGACGCGCTCGAAGCCGTCTGGGGGCGCTACCGCGCGACGACGCAGACGGTATCCGGCGTCTACGGTGCGCGCTTCGCGGCGGACGGGACGTGGGAAGCGCTGCAAAGGCGAGATCGAGGCCTTCGTGGCCGCCGAAGGCCGGCGGCCGCGGCTGCTGATCGCGAAGCTCGGGCCAGGACGGACACGACCGCGGCGCCAAGGTCGTCGCCACCGCGTTCGCCGATCTCGGCTTCGACGTCGACATCGGTCCGCTGTTCCAGACGCCCGACGAGGCCGCGCGGCAGGCGATCGAGAACGACGTGCACGCGGTCGGCGTCTCCACGCTCGCCGGCGGACACAAGACGCTGGTGCCCGCCGTGGTCGCCGCATTGCGAGCGCAGGGCGCCGACGACATCGTCGTGTTCGTCGGCGGCGTCATCCCGCAGCAGGACTATGCGATGCTGTACGCGGCCGGCGTTGCGGGCATCTACGGCCCCGGCACGCCGATCCCGGCGAGTGCGACCGACGTTCTCGCCAAGGTGCGCGCGGCGCGCCGTGCTGCGCAGCCACAGGCCTGAGACGCGTGGCACGAAGCGTGGCGGCGCAAGCCAGGATGGCGGCCTCGACACCCCAGGTCGAAACCCTGGCGGAGGGCGTGCGCGACGGTGACCGGCGGGCGCTGGCGAAGGCGATCACGCTGATCGAGTCGACGCGCTCCGACCACCAGGCGCTTGCGCAGAAACTGCTCGCAGCGCTGCTGCCGGCGGCCGGCAACGCGGTACGCATGGGGATCTCGGGCGCGCCGGGCGCCGGCAAGTCGACGTTCATCGAGGCGCTCGGACTCCAACTTACGGCGGAAGGCCATCGCGTCGCGGTGCTGGCGGTCGATCCGTCGAGCTCGATTTCCGGCGGCTCGATCCTCGGCGACAAGACGCGGATGGAGGACCTCTCACGCCATCCGCACGCGTTCATCCGCCCCTCGCCATCGGGCGGGACGCTCGGCGGCGTCGCGGCGCGCACCCGCGAGGCGATGCTGGCGTGCGAAGCCGCCGGTTTCGACGTGGTCATCGTCGAGACCGTCGGCGTCGGTCAGAGCGAGACCGCGGTCGCCGGAATGACCGACGTGTTCGTGCTGCTGCAGATGCCCAACGCCGGCGACGACCTGCAGGCGATCAAGAGGGGCATCGTCGAGCTGGCGGACATCGTCGTCTACAACAAGATCGATCTCGATCCCGAGGCTGCGAGCCGGGCGATCGGACAGATGAAGAGCGCGCTCGCGCTGCTGCGCCCGGCGACCAGCGGGTGGCGTCCGCCGGTGATCGGCGTCAGCGCCGTTCGGCGCGACGGAATCGCGTCATTCTGGCGCGAAGTAGTCGCGCTGCCGCGACAGCGCTTACGGTGTCGGGCGAGCTCGCGGCAAAGCGGCAGCGCCAGTCGCTCGACTGGATGTGGACGCTGATCGACGACGGCCTGCGCCAGCGCTTCCGCGCACATACCGGTGTGCGGTCGGCGTTGCCGGTGTGCTCCGCGCAGGTCGCTGCGGGAACGCTGACGCCGACCGCCGCCGCGGCACGGCTGCTCGACACCATGGAACGGGGGACACATCGTGCATGACATCATCCGCCAGCTGGACGAGAAGCGGGCTCGCGCGCGGCAGGGCGGCGGCGAAAAGCGGATCGCCGCACAGCACGCGAAGGGCAAGCTCGCCGCCCGCGAGCGCATCGAGCTCCTGCTCGACGAGGGCAGCTTCGAGGAGTGGGACATGTTCGTCGAGCACCGCTGCACCGACTTCGGGATGGCGGCCGAGTCGGTGCCGGGCGACGGCGTGGTCACCGGCTACGGGATGATCAACGGACGCCTGGTGTTCGTCTTCTCGCAGGACTTCACGGTGTTCGGCGGCTCGCTCTCCGAGGCGCACGCGGAGAAGATCTGCAAGCTGATGGACCACGCGATGAAGGTCGGCGCGCCGGTGATCGGCCTCAACGACTCGGGCGGCGCGCGCATCCAGGAGGGCGTCGCCTCGCTCGGGCGGCTACGCCGAGGTGTTCCAGCGCAACGTGCTCGCCTCCGGCGTGGTCCCGCAGATCTCGCTGATCATGGGGCCCTGCGCGGGCGGCGCCGTCTATTCGCCGGCGATGACCGACTTCATCTTCATGGTGAAGGACTCCTCGTACATGTTCGTGACCGGACCCGAGGTGGTCAAGACGGTCACGCACGAGGAGGTCACCGCCGAGGAGCTGGGCGGCGCGATCAGCCACACGACCAAGTCGGGTGTCGCCGACCTCGCCTTCGAAACCGACGTCGACGCGCTCCTGATGCTGCGGCGCTTCTTCAACTACCTGCCGCTCAACAACCGCGAGCGCGCGCCGAAGCGCTACACGACGGACACCGCCGACCGCCTCGAGAAGTCACTCGACACGCTGGTGCCGGACAATCCGAACAAGCCCTACGACATGAAGGAGCTCATCGGCAAGGTCGTCGACGACGGCGAGTTCTTCGAGCTGCAGCCGGACAACGCGAAGAACATCGTGATCGGCTTCGGTCGCATGGAAGGCGCGCCGGTCGGCATCGTCGCCAACCAGCCGCTCGTGCTGGCGGGTTGCCTCGACATCAAGAGCGCGATCAAGGCCGCCCGGTTCGTCCGTTTCTGCGACGCCTTCAACATCCCGGTGGTGACGTTCGTCGATGTCCCTGGATTCCTGCCGGGTACCGCGCAGGAATACGGGGGCATCATCAAGCACGGCGCCAAGCTCCTCTACGCGTACGCCGAATGCACGGTACCGAAGATCACGGTGATCACGCGCAAGGCATACGGCGGGGCCTACGACGTGATGGCGTCGAAGCACCTGCGCGGCGACGTCAACTTCGCGTGGCCTTCGGCCGAAATCGCGGTGATGGGGCCGAAAGGCGCGGTGGAGATCATCTTCCGCGACGAGAAGAACGACCCGGCGAAGCTCGCCGCGCGCGAGCACGAGTACCGGACCACGTTCGCCAACCCGTTCATCGCCGGTCGCCGGGGGTTCATCGACGACGTGATCATGCCGCACGAGACGCGCAAGCGGATCTGCCGCAGCCTCGCGATGCTGCGCGACAAGAAGCTTTCCAATCCGTGGCGCAAGCACGGCAACATTCCGTTGTGAGAGCATCCTCGTCCGACGATCGCCGCATGCAGCCCTCCGGCCGGGCAGGCGTTGCCCGATCCATCCCATCCGCGTGAGCGCCATGTTCAAGAAGATCCTGATTGCCAATCGCGGCGAGATCGCCTGCCGCGTGATCAAGAGCGCCCGGAAGATGGGCATCGCCACCGTCGCCGTCTATTCGGACGCGGACAAGGACGCACGACACGTCGAACTTGCCGACGAGGCGATCGCGATCGGCCCGCCGCCGTCGCGCGAGTCCTACCTGGCGATGGACAAGATCATCGCCGCCTGCAAGGCCACGGCCGCCGAGGCCGTGCATCCGGGCTACGGGTTCCTGTCCGAGAATGCCGAATTCGCGACGCGGGTCGAGGCGGCGGGCATCGCGTTCATCGGCCCCAAGCCGTCCTCGATCGCGGCGATGGGCGACAAGATCGCGTCGAAGAAGCTCGCCCTCGCCGCGGAGGTCAGCACCATTCCCGGCTACACGGACGTGATCGCGAATGCCGCGGACGCCGTGCGCATCGCGGGCGAGGTCGGCTATCCGGTGATGATCAAGGCCTCGGCCGGCGGGGGCGGCAAGGGCCTGCGGATCGCGTTCAACGCGAAGGAGGCGGGCGAGGGGTTCGAAGCGTGTCGCGCCGAGGCGCGCGCGAGCTTCGGCGACGATCGCGTGTTCATCGAAAAGTTCATCGAGGAGCCGCGGCACATCGAGATCCAGGTGCTGGGCGACGCGCACGGCAACGTCGTCTACCTGTGGGAGCGCGAGTGCTCGATCCAGCGCCGCCACCAGAAGGTGATCGAGGAGGCGCCGTCGCCGTTCCTCGACGATGCGACGCGCAAGGCGATGGGCGAGCAGGCGGTGGCACTGGCGAAGGCGGTGAACTACCAGTCCGCCGGCACGGTCGAGTTCGTCGTCGGCAAGGGTCGCAGCTTCTATTTCCTCGAAATGAACACCCGGCTGCAGGTCGAGCACCCGGTGACCGAGATGATCACCGGGCTCGACCTGGTCGAGCTGATGATCCGCGTCGCGGCCGGAGAGCGGCTGCCGATTCGCCAGGAGGACATCCGGCGTGACGGGTGGGCGATCGAGTGCCGGATCAATGCGGAGGATCCGCTGCGGGGCTTCCTGCCGTCGATCGGGCGGCTCGTCCGCTACCGTCCGCCGGTCGAAGTGCCGGGCGCCGTGCGCGTCGACACCGGGGTCTACGAAGGCGGCGAGATCTCGATGCACTACGACTCGATGATCGCCAAGCTCGTCTGCCACGGCGCGAGCCGCGACGGAGCGATCGCGCGGATGCGCGATGCGCTCAACGCGTTCGTGATCCGCGGTATCGCCTCGAACATCAGCTTCCAGGCGGCGCTGATGCAGCCACCCGCGCTTTGTTTCCGGGCAGTTCACCACCGCGTTCATCGCCGAGGAGTACCCGAAGGGGTTTCATCCCGAGGACCTGGTGCACGAGAACCCCGAGTTCCTCTTCGCCATCGCCGCGGGCGTGCATCGGACCTATCGCGAGCGCGCCGCGCAGATCGAGGGCCAGGTCCCCGGCTACGAGCTCAAGATCGGCGACGACTTCCTCGTGATGGGCGCGGGCGACCGAGCATCCGGTCACCGTCCGTCTGGTGAACGGCGGCTGCGACGTGTGGATGGGCGCGGCGAAGCACGAGTTGCGCTTCGTCTGGCGCTTCGGCGACATCCTGATGGACGGCACCTTCGACGGCCAGCCCTTCGTGATCCAGGTCGAGCGCATCGGCCTCAAGTATCGCGCTGACGCACATGGGCTCGCAGGTCGAGCTGCAGGTCCTGCCGCGGCGCGCGGCCGAGCTCCTGCGGATGATGCCGCGCAAGATCCCGCCGGACCGGTCGAAGTTCCTGCTCTCGCCGATGCCCGGCCTCCTGGCGGAGGTCGCGGTGAAGGCGGGACAGGAGATCAAGGCCGGCGAGCGCCTCATCGTGATCGAGGCGATGAAGATGCAGAACGTGCTCTCGGCCGAGCGTGACGGCGTGGTCGCGGAGCTTCTCGCCAACGCCGGGGAGAGCGTCGCCGTCGATCAGGCAATTCTTCGCTTCGAGTGAGGTGCGCAATGAGCGATCGACCCTTCCGCATTCTCGGCATCCAGCAGATCGCGATCGGCGGTCCCGACAAGGCGCGGCTGCAAGTCGCTGTGGGTCGACTGCTTCGGGCTGGCGCTGACCGGCAATTACGTCAACGAGCGCGACAACGTCGACGAGGACATCGCGGTGCTCGGCGCCGGCATCGCGAAGTGCGAGGTGGACCTGATGCAGCCGCTCGATCCGGCGAAGAAGCCGGCGGTGCACGAGCCGCCGCTCAACCACGTCGGACTGTGGGTGGACGACCTGCCGCGCGCGGTGGAATGGCTGTCGGCGCGCGGCGTGCGCTTCACGCCCGGCGGCATCCGCAAGGGCGCCGCCGGATTCGACATCACGTTCATCCACCCGAAGGGCAACGACGCCGCGCCGATCGGCGGCGAAGGCGTGCTGATCGAGCTGGTGCAGGCGCCGCCGGAAGTGATCGCGGCGTTCGCCGCGCTACGAAGTTCCGCGTAACGGCAGCCCGACGGATTCGTTCGGCCGGGTGGCTGCGCGCGTATCGCCTCTGCCGGAACGTCGTCGAATGCGACGCGGAACCGCCATCGGGACGCGGGTGGTCGGCTACGTCTGGATCTGCTGTTCGCGGCGGCGGCGAACACGCTGCTCGAGTTCGGGCGCAACCCACGCTGGCTCGGCGGCGAAATCGCCGCCACCCTGGTGCTGCATACCTGGGGCCAGAAGCTCGATCAGCATCTGCACGTGCATGCGCTGGTCAGCGGCGGCGCGCTGAGCGCCGAGGGGCAGTGGATGGCCGCGCACGCGGGCTTTCTGTTTCCCGTCCAGGCGCTCGCCTCGGTCTATCGAGGCAAATTCCTCGCCGCGTTGACGAACGCCTTCGCCGCCGATCAGTTCGCCCTTGCCGGCGCCACTGCCACCCTGGCCACGCCCGCCGCGCGGGACTCGTGGCTCACCCAGCTGCGGGCCAGCCCTTGGGTCGTCTACGCCAAGGCGCCCTGCGCCGGGCCGCAGCCGGTGCTCGACTATCTGGGTCGCTATACCCATCGCGTCGCGCTGACCAATAATCGCCTGCTGAGCCTCACCGCGGGCCAGGTTCGTTTCACCTGGAAGGACTACGCCCACGGCAATCGGCGGCGCAAAGTGATGGCGCTTGAGGCGACCGAATTCCTGCGTCGCGTCCTGTTGCATGTGCTGCCCAAGGGCTTCATGCGCATCCGCCATACGGCTTGCTCGCCAATCGCGCCAAAGCCCCCTTGCTCAGCGCAGCCCGCCGCGCACTCGACGCGCTGCCGGCCCCACAACTGCCGGTCCCGGAATCGATCGTCGCCTTCTGGTTTCGCGTCGCCCACCGCGACATCAAACGCTGCCCACACTGCGGCCGCGGTACGTTGCACCGCATCGGCGTGTTGCCACCGTAGCGCCCGCCCGCACCCCGACCACCCTGACCCCGAGGCGATGCGCCAAGTCCGCCATGCCCCCATCGATGCGCTACCACGCGCAGCGCGGCCGCACTCGCTTCGCGCCGCCGTGTTGACCCTCGCCGCTCCTTCTGACATAGTCGAAATCGCCTCGCTTAACCGTCTCGCGATGTTGAATGCCCATCGTGAGCTGCCGCGGCCTCCACGCTGGCCCGCTACCAACGCTCGCACGACACCGCGTCCGTCTTACACTTTCCAAACGGCAGTGCGTTGAATCCAGCGGTTCAGTCCAACTGGTTTTATCCACCATGCTGACACACGGCGGATCAAAACCTTTTCGTTAGCCCTCAAATCACGAGAATCCATATGGCGAAGAAGAAACCTCCCGAGGGCGCGGTATTCGTTCGCTTTTTCGGTCCGCTGCTCGATGCCTTGCGTGGTCTGGGCGGCTCCGGCACGCCCGATGAAGTCGTTGAGCGCGTCGCGAAAGATCTTGAGCTACCCGACGAAACTCAGAACGAGTTATTGCCATCCGGGTACCCTCGTTTTCGAAATCAAGTCGCTTGGGCGCGCTTTTACCTCGTCCGCGAAGGTCTTCTCGACTCGTCCAAACGGGGTGTGTGGAGCCTTACCGAGCGTGGCCGCGCTACCAGTCTCTCGTCTGACCAAGCGCGCGGCATTTTCCTGAAATGGGTTCGAATCTTCCAGGAACAACGCCGCGCCAAAGCCGAGAAACCTGAGCCCGCCGAAGAGGTGGTTGCGGAAGGTACGGGTGCGACCCCGAACGACTACCGTGCAGCGGCCTTAGAACGGTTGCTTCACCTTCCCCCCAGCGGTTTCGAGCGCCTTTCGCAAAGACTTCTTCGCAGGTAATTGTCACAGGTAACACGGGCGACGGTGGAATTGACGGCTATGGGACACTTCAGGTCAACCCGTTGGTTTCGTTCAAAGTACTGTTTCAATGCAAACGCTACATGAAATCTGTATCACCATCGCATGTGCGAGACTTTCGCGGCGCAATGTCGGGGCGCGCTGACAAAGGGATCATCATTACTACAGGTACCTTCACCGCCGAAGCGCGTCGCGAGGCAACGCGTGATGGGGTTCCTCCAATCGAACTAATCGATGGCGAGAAACTTGTCGAGATGTTGGCGAATCTCGAACTCGGTCTTCGTCCAGTGACCACCTATGAAATCGACTCTGGTTTCTTCAAGGAGTTTGAGGGCTAACCGGGCGCTCGAGCGGACCCGGCAGTTCGTGGCTTGTTTTTCCGAGCGTTCGTGCCGGCGGGCCGCTCAGCTTGTACGTTGGGCGTCACGGCAATGTCGCGGTGACCTTAACAACTACATCGAAAGGCGTGCGACATGATCGGTGTATTCGTGACGTTTCGCTACGGAGACAATTTCGACGAGCAAGCCGTGCGGAAGATCGCTGAGACGGCACGCGTAAGGTTTGAAGGAATGCCGGGGCTACGCTCAAAGGCCTTCACGCTCAACTCCGGAAAGCGTGAGGCCGCGAACTTCTACGTTTGGGATTCAGAGGACGCGGCCAAAGCGTTCTTCACTGATCAGTTACTCGAGCGGGTGACCGGTCTCTACGGTGTGCGCCCTAGCGTCGAGTTCGTGCAGATTGCCACGCTCGTGGAGAACAACCGGGCGTGACATGGCCCAGGGATGACGCCCAACCCGTCGATGCACCGGACCCGCTACGGCGGGCTTCGCCCGCCTGCGCGGGCCGGTGATCTCTAGCGTTAGACGACAAGGAGACAGCATGACGGTCAAGCGTATGGACAATGTCGGCATCGTCGTAGAAGACATAGACGCCGCCATCGAGTTCTTTACCGAACTTGGCCTCGAGCTCGAGGGGCGCGCCCCAATCGAAGGAGATTGGGCAGATAGCGTCACTGGATTGCGCGACATGCGCGTCGAGATTGCCATGATGCGTACGCCGGACGGTCACAGCCGGCTCGAGATGTCCCGATTCCTCGCGCCGCCAGTGATCGCCGATCACCGCACCGCCCCGGTGAACGCTCTCGGTTACCTACGCGTCATGTTCACCGTGGAGGACATCGACGATACGCTCGCCCGGCTCGGCAAACGCGGCGCGAAGCTCGTCGGCGAAGTGGCCCAGTATGAAGACACGTATCGGCTCTGCTACATCCGGGGCCCCGAAGGAATTCTCATCGGGCTCGCCCAAGAGCTCGGACAGCAGACTTCCCGAGCGAATGCCAAAGGACGTAGGCGTTGAGAACTGAAGAATTGGCGTCTAACAAGGCGTTCCACGGGACGCCTTCCCGCTACGCACTCGGGGCCCGTGAACGCCGGCGGTAGGCCGACATCCAAAGTCATGAGAGGGAATCATGAGCAAGGTATTCGTTAACATCGGGCTTAGTCTTGACGGCTACATGGCACCGGAAGGAATGACCATGGAGAATTGGGACAAGCCTGAGTACAAGGACTGGGGCGCCAAGTGGGGTGCGCTGATGGGCTGGATCTTTAATCTGCAGTACTTCCGCGAGAACCTCAAGCTCGGACCAGGAGGAGAGACCGGTCCGGTCAATGACATGCTTCGTAACACCACGGAGCGCATCGGCGCCAACATCATGGGCAAGCGAATGTTCGACGCAAGGCGAGCGCGCTTGGCCAGAGGAGGCTCCGTTTCACACTCCGGTCTACGTTCTTACCCACGAGAAGCGCGAACCTTGGGTCCGGCCGGGCGGGACGACGTTCTACTTCGTCAACGACGGCCCGGAGAGCGCCCTTGAGCAGGCTCGGGAGTCTGCGGGCGGTCGTGATATTCGCATCGCGGGCGGCGCGGACGTGATCCAGCAGTACCTAAACCTGGGTGTCATCGATGAGCTGGAAATCGCCCTGGCGCCAGTGCTGTTCGGCGGTGGGAGACGCCTATTCGAGAACCTACGCGAGCCGGTGCCGCAGTTTCGAATTGACAAGGTGCTTGATAGTCCAGCCGCTACACACTTGCGCTATGTGCGTGAGTAAGGGCGGCCTAACAACCGGTTGCAGCGGACGGTCCGCTGCGCGGCCCGCCGCTGAACCGGAGCGTTAGGCCCCACATGCAACACCCCCACAGCCACAGACTACTCGCCATACCGACGGACATGTGCATCGTGATTCGCCGCGTCGTGCTCGCCGCTTGGCTGGTGTCAATCAGCGGCTGTGCCAACTCGCAGCCTGTGGGTTTGCCTTCGCCTTCGGAGCGTTCGGAGCCCCATGAAGCGCTCGCCTTCTACGAGGGGACCTGGACTCGTCTGGACGGGAAGCCCGAGGAGGACTTCGAGAGACATGCTCCTGGCTCCCGGGGGGTCGGCGTCACATGGTCTGCAGGGCGCGCTGGCAAACCGCCAACGGGCCCCGCGAAACACTAGCTAGGCCGCGAAGTGGGCGCCTACCGTTCATGGGCGCATAATTCCGTGTGTGAAGGTCAGCGAAATCCTCCGGCTGCCATCTGATGATGGCTGGGTGATCATCGCCACTCGCGGGAGTCATCGCCAGTTCAAGCATCCAAGCAAACCTGGGCGCGTAACGGTGCCTGGCAAGCCGAGTGACGAACTCGCTCCAGGGACTCTCAACAGCATTCGGAAGCAGGCCGGTTTCAAGAAGTGAGGAACCCATGCGCTACGCGATCGTAATCGAGAACGCTGGTCCCAATTTTTCTGCCTACGTACCTGATCTCCCAGGTTGTGTCGCTACGGGCGCAACGCTCGAGGAGGTCGAGCGCGAGATCCGCGAAGCTATCGAGTTTCACCTCGATGGTTTGCGCGAGGACGGCTCACCGATTCCCCCGCCTTCGAGCGCCGTTCGTCACGTTGACATTGCGGCCTTGTATATGGACTCCCCCTACAAAGGAAGAGGCTGATCGATAGTGCTGGCAAGAGGGTTGAGCACGCAGTCGTATATCCGGCATCCGAAGTGGGCTCGTGCTGGCCCGTGCCGACATGGAATCTGCGGACGCCGCTGCGCCAATCGGTACCAGCGGCAAGCGTGCAGCTACCGGCAGGGTTATCGGCGTCAAGCGAGGTGGGGACGACCCGGGTTGCCATGATGGGCGATCAATCTCTGCGCAAGGCTCGGGGTGATCGGCAGGTGCGGCAAGGTATTTAGGTCGGCAGCGCGAACGCGGTACTTGACCCGCCCTGGCACGATCTCGGCACAGCGGGCCGCTTCGAGCAAGGCGCAGGCGTCGGCCACATCGGTCTTGTTGCGCTTGACTGGGATTCGACTACTCGCCGGGACCCGCTAGCGACGGCGAGCTGAAGTACCGACTTCGCGAGATCCCCTCCCACAACCGGCAAAGCACCGGTAGCATTCATGTCGGACTCTATTTGGTTGCGCTGACACCCCACGTCACATGAGGCCAGCTGGCACGATGATGCCGAAAGATCAGGGGGAGGCCATCCCAACAGTCAACACCGACCGCCACCGGTGGCGCTACGCGCTCGCCTCGCAGCCGTCGGTTATATCGCGGCATTAGGCCGCATCAATTCGCGGATCGCGACCATGGTTATTGCCAAATGCTTTCTCGCAGTCGTAGTGGGCCTCTTTGCGGTCGTTGTCTTAAACCTGGTCGTTGACGTCATAGCTCACGCGTTCGTCCCGACGTGGGACGATCTTGTCGAGAACGACCGAAGGGCGCTACTCGCACGCTCCGAGGCGATTTGGGTTGGCTCGCTTGTCGGCGTGTCCGTGGCGTCGGTATTCGGGGCAGTCGCGGGTTCGTGGCTCGCCGGACGTCTGGGGCTGCGATCGCGCGTCGCCCACGGATTTGTGGTTGGGTCAATACTACTTGTTGTGGCCATTCAGGCCATCTTGATTGCCGGGCACCCGCTCTTAGTATTGAGCGGTGCGGTGGCGGCGCTGCCGCTTTGTACGTACGCAGGCCGTTGGCTAGCGGCAAGGGGGCGCCATGGAAGCCTCCCCAACGCTTGATGTCTTCGGCTGAGCTCGTTGAGCGAATTGAAGGTACTTGGCAAACGTGCCTTCTCGGGGCCGATAGGAAGCGATCACCCGTCAACGTAGGCATCACCGCTTCGGCTGCAGAGCGCGAGTTGGTGCAATCCTTCGACGACCTGTATCACGAAGCTGTCACCAATGCACAGCGAATCCGGCAAATTGCATGAAGCGTTGCGTGCAATTGGGCCGACCATTTTTTCACGCGAGTCTGCGGCTCGATGAGGATCACAACAACCATTGTTTGCCTCATCTACCGCCTGCTCAAGGGACTCAGCACGAAGCTCGCGAACCAGCGTGTCCTCGCCCTCGGGGCCTATCACCTTGTTGAGGACACTCGCCCCAGGGGGAAGTGACGGCGACGCCCAACCCGTCGTTGCACTGGACCCGCTACGGCGGACTTCCCGCGCCTTCGCTCTGACGCAGCGCGGGCACGGCGACGCGAGCCGCCCGCCCACCGGCTACCGGTACGCCGACTACGCTGCGGACCTGGTGGCGGTCACGGACATCATCGGTCTCGGATCAGCCCTCATCGTGGGCCACTCGATGGGCAGAGCGATCGCTCAGCGCTTCGCGATCGACTTCCCGGGGCGCGCTCTCGCGCTGGTGCTGATAGGCGCCTTTGATGGCGAAGCTCGCAACCCAGTCGTGGTCGAGATAGCGGAGACCGTTTCAACGCTGACGGACCCGGTCGACGCTGGCTTTGTGCGGGAGTTCCAAATGAGCACGTTGGCGCAGCCGGTCCCGGCGGCATTCCTCGAGACCGTCGTCGAGGAAAGCCTCAAAGTTCCGGCGCGGGTCTGGCGAGAGGTGTTCGCAGGAATACTTGAGGACGACGTCGCTGCGGAGCTTGGGAAGATATCGGTGCCTACTCTCGTCATCTCGGGCGACCGCGACAGTTTTGCCGCGCCTGATATCGTGGAAGCGCGCGCCCAGGATATTGCGGGTGCGCAGTTCGTGGTCTACCACGGCGCTGGACATGGCTTGCACTGGGAAGAGCCTGCCCGGTTCGCTGCCGACCTCGCTGCGTTCACGGAAAGCCTCAAGAACCGAAGCATGCCGCCAGGCCACGCGGCGTAGACTCTTCATCACGTTCAGATCAGTCCGCACATGGCACGAACTCTGGTCACTGATCTCAGCCACTTCTTGACCGAAGCGGGGGCGATAGCTCCGATGCCCGGACCGGCAAGGCGGCTTGCCGAGTTCCTGGGACGGATCGTCGTTGACGCTACGACGCCACCATCGGCGCAATTGTTGGGTGCCCCGGTGAAATGCACGCGGCGCCCTGGCCGAAAACCGTGTCCGGGAATAATCGAGACAGATGTCCTCTCGGAGGAGGGCACGATTGTGTGGTGGTGCCCGATCTGCGGAGAGAACGGCTACATCCGTAAATGGGAAGGGACACTATGGGACCGCACGCGAGATTCTGCAGCGCATTGAGCGTCGGTAAGTGCCCTGACGGCGCGCTCGAGCGAACCGCAAACCGGCGGCGCTGCGCTTCGCTCCGCCGGAGTGGCCGGTCAGCGCGAACCTTAGGCCGCATTGATGGACATGGACCTTCGTGGCGCTTTTGACACTGGCAAGACCATTCGCGGGATCGTGCTGCTCCCGCGCACGTGGCTCGTCACGTGTGCCCTTCTTCTCCTTGCTTTCTCGGGGCTCTCGGCTCCCGCACACTTGTCGGTGGCGATGTGGTTCACCATCGCAGCAAATTTCGTCATCCTATTCTTCAAGCTTCGGCTCGGAGCTGGAACATCGCCGCACTGGGCTTACAGAATTCTTGTGTCTGGCGTTCTCGCGTTCATTGCGCCCGGCGTGGCAACGTCGGCGATACTCTTGGTTGCAACTTTGATATTTGGCATGCCGCTGCCGCATGTTTGATGCAACCAATGTGGCCCAGACGTCAACCGGAAGCGCCGGTTCAAGGCCTATACTTGGCGAGCGCCAGAGCGGCGCACCGACCACCTTGCACATTCAGTGGCGTATGGCAGCGCATGAGTGACAACGTAATCTCCTACATCGAGATGCGTCGCCGTGATGGCGCTAGCCTCCAACAGCCGATGCAAGTTGGCTTGGGTCGGAATCACTCCGTAATCCGCATGTCCCTCCGTCCAAACGCTCCCTACCGCGAGCGAGTCGAGGCCGGTGGTAGCACCCTATTACGTTCCGTGGGACGGTTGATTGCCGCTCACCTCCAACGTCGTGCCAACTGCCGTTTCGCAATGGGACCCAGACGCACCGCTTTCGCATTCGTGATCGCGTTCTTCGCCCTTTGCGCATTCCAGACGCAGTCCGATGCCGCGAGTCTACGAGTCGGTTTCTTGAGCCCGAGCACGCCAGAAAGCTCTGCTCCTGTGCTTGCAGGCTTGAGGCAAGGATTGCGCGAGAACGGGTTCGTGGAAGATACGGATGTCGTCATCGAATCCCGGTTCGCCAACGGTCAATTCGAACGGCTTCCGGATCTGGCCCGAGAACTCATCGGTTTGCCGGTCGATGTGCTGGTCACCTTTGTCACGCAGGCATCCATCGCAGCGAAGGACAATACGAAGGACATTCCGATTGTCATGCTCGGCGTTTCCGATCCGGTTGGCTCGGGGCTCGTCTCGACCCTCGCGCGCCCTGGTGGAAACGTCACAGGCACGGCGGGCATGTTCTCGGAGTCTGCGGGCAAGCGGCTCGAGCTGTTGACCGAAGCGGTCCCCGGCGTACGGCGCGTTGCCGTTCTATTCAACCCGGCGAATCGCGTCTTCCAAATGCAGCAGGTTCGGGAGACCGAGGTTGCCGCGCGCCGACTGGGAATCCAACTTCGACTGTTTGAAGCGCGCGACCTGGCGTCCATCGAAAAAGTGTTCACGAGTTTCGCAACGGATGGAATTACGGGGCTCAATGTGCTCCCGGATCCGATTCTTGTTGCGGCGCACGCCCCTAGGATCGCTGCCCTGGCGGAAAGGGCACGCCTCCCGTCCGTTAGCGCTAACGGCACGTACGCAGACGCCGGTGGTCTTATGGCCTACGGTCCGAGTTTCCCCGAGATGGGGCGAAGTTCCGGTGGCTACGTTGCCAAGATTCTCAAGGGCGCAAGACCTGCAGAGCTCCCCGTGGAACAACCTACGAAATTCGAATTGGTGATCAACATGAAGACTGCGAAGCTACTCGGTGTTTCGATTCCACGTTCGCTCCTCCTTCGGGCAGACCGGATAATCGAATGAGGAGCCTGACCTGTCGTTCACCGCGGACGCTCGCCGGCGGCGCTTCGCCCGCCGCTTCTCGTCTGCCGGTCAACGCGGCGCTAGGCCCCAATCGGCGCGACGCCGTTGCCATGCGTAGGTCGGAAGCGTAGTGTCATGTTGCTCTTGCTGAGGAGTCGCCTATGTCTGATCCCGTAGACGCGCTGGTGATGGACCTTCTGGAATGGATCGGCCCGCGGCCAAGGCCATAGCAGAAGTCATCGAGGCATGGCGCACGTCCTGTCCGCGTCTGCCTGTGTGGGAGGAGGCAAATGCTCGTGGTTTCATTGTTCGCGAGCACTTGGAGGGGACCGGCACACTGATATCCGTCTCGCAGCGGCCTCGCCGTTCTCAATCAGCATCGGCACGCGTGCGGTCGCGCCGGGCGAATCCAGCGCATCCTGAGTCGGCGGCGCCGGGCTCTTTCGACGTCGTTGTGAGCCAGTTTGGCCTCATGTTCTTCACGGACCGCGTCCGGGCGCTCCGCGAAATGCTACGTGTGTTGACTTCCGGAGGAAGTCTGGTGGTTGCGGTTTGGGACTCCCTTGACAGCATGCCGGCATATGCGGCCGAGGTGGACGTTTCCTGGCATTCGGGTCATGGTTGAAGCGGACCTCAGGGGTTGGCTGCCGCTGATGGGAGTGCTGCTCACCGAACGCGAGATCGCCCGCATCCTGCAAGAAGCGCAGCACGTTCTCGGCTCCTGCGTTACCGCCGAAGGGCGAGTGACGTTTGGAGCATCGGTACATGTGGTCAGGGCAGCAAAGTCCTAGCAAGTCGGAAGTGTGCACGCCAGGCATCCTCGGTATCGTGCGGGCAGTGATGGGCATCGACAACACGAAGGTCGACGAAGCGGTGCGTCCGCAAGCTCTTCGCCGCGAAGTACCGTGCGGGCGGAAGCGCCCGGCTCAGTAGACCACGCGGACGTTCTCCGGAGCGAGCCACTCCTTCAGCCGGGCGATCAGCTGCTCGTCCGGATGCACCCGCCAGGCATCGGGCAGTTCCAGTTCGCCGCCCATGCTCCGGTTGCGGTACTCGACGACGATCGGGCAGGTGCCGTTCGCGAATGGCGACAGAAGTTCGGCGAGCCGCGCCGCATCGGCGCCGCCGTTGCAGGAAAGGCGCAACCCCTTCGCAAGGCGCTTCCGGATCGTGGCGAGGTCGTAGACATTCTCCGCGACCACCCGCAGTCCCTGCAGTTGGCCGTCGTCGCCGACGCGTTGCATGATCTTCGCTTCGACGATCACGAGCTGATCCTCGCGCAGCAGGCTGCGCGCGGCGTCGAAGGTCTCGTTGAATACGACGATCTCCACCATCCCCCCGCCGTCGTCCAGCGTCACGAACGCCATCTTGCCGCGCTTGCTCGACTGGACGCGCAAGGCGGTGACGATTCCGGCGACGAGCGTCGGCTCCTTCTTCGGCTGCAGGTTCGCGAGCGGCTGCCGGATCAGCGGCGCGAGCTCCGCCGCGTAAGCGGCATAGGGGTGCCCGGACAGGTAGAACCCGAGCGCCGCCTTCTCGTGCGCGAGCCGCTCGGCGTCGGACCATTCGCGGGCGGTGTCGAGCGCGGTCCAGCGCTCCTGCGGCCCTTCGCCGAACAGCGAGACCTGCGCCGCCGCGGCTTCGGCCTTCTCCGCCTCGGCGAGCGCGATCCCCGCTGCCGCAAACAACGTGGCGCGCCGTGCGTCGAGCGCATCGAACGCGCCGCCGCGGACGAGCGCCTCGACGACCCGACGATTGACCAGTCGCTTGTCGACGCGGCGGCAGAAGTCGAACAGATCGCGGAACGGGCCGCCGGAAGCGCGGGCCGCGACGATCGACTCGATCGCCTGCGCACCGGTGCCCTTGATCCCGCCCAGACCGTAGCGGATGCGCTTGCCGTCGATCGGCTCGAAGCGGTAATTCGATTCGTTGACGTCGGGCGGCAGGATCGCGAGGCCCTGCGCCAGCGCATCGTCGTAGAGCGCGCGCACCTTGTCCGTGTCGTCCATGACCAGCGACAGGTTGGCGGCCATGAACGCGGCGCAATGGTGCGCCTTGAAGTAGGCGGTCTGGTAGGCGATGAGCGCATACGCCGCAGCGTGCGACTTGTTGAATCCGTAGCCCGCGAACTTGGCCATCAGCTCGAACAGCGCGGTCGCCTTGTTGCGCGCCAGGCCATTCCGCTCGGCGCCGGCGATGAAGATGTCGCCATGCTTCGCCATCTCCTTGGCGTCCTTCTTGCCCATCGCGCGGCGCAGCAGGTCGGCGGCGCCCAGCGTGTAGCCGCCGATCAACTGCGCGATCTGCATCACCTGCTCCTGGTAGATCATCACCCCGTAGGTCGGCCCGAGAATCGGTTCGAGCCGGGCATCGAGGTAGTCGACGCGCTCGCGCCCGGTCTTGCGCGCGGTGTAGTCGGGGATGAGCTCCATCGGCCCGGGCCGGTACAGCGCGACGAGCGCGATGATGTCCTCGAAGCGTGTGGGCGGCGCCTGCTTCAGGAGGTCGCGCATGCCGCGCGATTCGAACTGGAACACCGCGGTCGTGTTCCCGGCCTTCAGGATGTCGTAGGTCGCCTTGTCGTCGAGCGGCAGCGTGTCGAGCGTGAGCACAGAGGCCGGGTCGAGCCGGCGCACGTAGCGCAGCGTCCAGTCGAGGATGGTCAGCGTGGTGAGGCCGAGAAAGTCGAACTTGACGAGGCCGACCGCCTCGACGTCGTCCTTGTCGAACTGCGAGACGAGCGCGTCCGATCCCGGCTGCGTGTACAGCGGACAGAAGTCGGTGAGCTTGCCGGGCGCGATCAGGACGCCGCCGGCATGCATGCCGACGTTGCGCGTGACGCCCTCGAGCGCCTCGGCGAGCGAGAGCAGCTCGCGTACCTCCTCCTCGTTCTTCTCGCGCTCGGCCAAGAGCGGCTCCATCGCGCGCGCGTCCCTCAGCGTGATCTGCTTGCCGGGCTGGAACGGGATCAGCTTGGCGATCCCGTCGCAGAAGTTGTAGCCGAGATCGAGCACCCGACCGACATCGCGCACCGCGGCCTTCGCCGCCATGGTGCCGAACGTTGCGATCTGCGAGACCGATTCGGCGCCGTACTTCGCTTTTACGTAGTCGATCACGCGGTCGCGGCCATCCTGGCAGAAATCGATGTCGAAGTCGGGCATCGATACGCGCTCGGGATTGAGAAACCGTTCGAAGAGCAGCGCGTAGCGGAGTGGATCGAGATCGGTGATGCCGAGCGCGTAGGCGACGAGCGAGCCGGCACCGGATCCGCGTCCCGGCCCGACCGGGACGCCGGTGTTCTTGGCCCAGTTGATGAAGTCGGCGACGATGAGAAAGTAGCCGGCGAAGCCCATCTGTACGATGGTCTTCGTCTCGAAATCGAGCCGCGTGACATACTCGGCGCGCCGGACCTCGCGCAGGGCCGGGTCCGGATAGAGTTCCGCGAGACGCCGCTCGAGGCCTGCGGCCGCGACCTCGCGCAGATGCTCGTCGAGCGTGAGGCCTTCCGGCGTGGGGAACGCGGGCAGGACATTCCTGCCGAGCGGGATCGTCAGGTTGCAGCGCTTCGCGATCGCGACCGAATTGGCGAGCGCGCCGGGCAGGTCCGCAAAGGCTGCCGTCATCTCGGCCTGGGTCTTGAAGTACTGGTCGGACGTGAAGCGTCGCGGCCGCCGCGGATCGGCGAGCACATGGCCCTCGGCGATGCAAACGCGCGCTTCGTGCGCGCGGAATTCCTCGCGCCGAAGAAACTGCACGGGATGTGTTGCCACCGTCGGCAACGCCAGCTGATGCGCGAGCTGCACCGTGGCAGCGACGAGCGCTTCGTCGTCTGCGTGCCCCGCCCGCTGCACTTCCAGATAGAAGCGGCCCGGAAAGAGTGCGGCCCAGTCGCGTGCCGCCCGACCCGCGCCGGTCGCGTTGCCCTGCAGCAGCGCGCCGCCCACTTCGCCGTCGCGCCCGCCGGAGAGCGCCAGCAGTCCGTCGGTGCCTTCGGCAAACCAGTCGCGCTTGAACTCGGCTCGCCCGCGGTACTGGTTGCCGCGATACGCGCGCGTGAGCCAGTCGGCGAGGCGCAGATAGCCCGCATTCGATTGCGCGAGCAGCAGCGCGCGAAACGGCTGGTCGCGCTCCGCATCGTGCGTGATCCAGACATCGCAGCCGAAAAGGGGCTTCACGCCTCTTGCCCGCGCCGACCGGTAGAACTTGACGAGGCCGAAGGCGTTGGCGAGGTCGGTGATCGCGAGCGCGGGCATGCCGTCCGCCGCGGCCGCGGCGACCGCCTCGTCGATACGCACGATGCCATCCGCGATCGAGAACTCGCTGTGCAGACGCAGGTGGACGAAGGCGGGCGCGGGCATGGGTTGGAATGCGAAGTGCTAGAATTTTACCCCGTTCGTCGGCGGATTCATTGTCTTGACCTTTTCTGCATCGCTCGTTTCAATGACCGCATCCATCCGGCGCGCGGTGTTCGTGTTCGCGCTCGCGGCGATGATGGTCGGGTGCGCATCGACGAGCACCGGTCCGCGCACGGGCGCGCAACCCGAGGGTACGGCGGCACCGATCCCGGAGCATGTCGAGCCGCCTCCACCCGCGGTAAACCTTTCCGGGTTTCCGCTCACCTACCGCCAGGGTTATGCCGATGGCTGCGCGAGTGCTACCGGACCTCAGCGTAAGGACAACACCCGTTTCGCAGCGGACGGCAATTATCGGACCGGATGGCAGGACGGACTCGCGCTGTGCCGCAGGCGATGAAGCCGTTCCGCTCGCATCGCCTGCGATTGCGCGGGCTTGATTCGCATGTGCTGACGTGGGGCGATCCGGCCGCGACCAAACTCTTCCTTCTGCATGGCTGGATGGACGTCGCCGCGTCGTTCCAGTTTCTGGTCGATGCGTTGACACGCGAGTGGTACGTGATCGCGCCGGACCTGCGAGGTTACGGCGAGAGCGAGTGGCAACCGCAGGGCTACTGGTATCCGGACTATGTTGCGGACCTCGAGGCGCTTCTCGATGCTTTCGCGCCGGAGCGAGGTCGTGCATCTCGCGGGGCACAGTCTCGGCGGCAATGTGGTGCTGCATTACGGCGGCGTGCGCCCCGGCAGGGCGCGCTCGGTGGTCTCACTCGAAGGCTTCGGCATCCGGGCAGAGGAAGCCAGCCTCGCGCCGAAGAAGTTCGCGAAATGGCTCGACGCCCTCGCAGTTCCGCCCGCATTCGCATCCTATCGGAGCCTCGACGCCGTGGCTGATCGACTGCGGAAGAACAACCCGCGGCTTCCACGCGACAAGGCGCTGTTCCTGGCAACGCATTGGGCGCAGGCGCAGCCGGACGGCACGATGCGGCTCAACTCGGATCCTCGCCACAAACTGCCGTTCCCGACCGTCTACCGGATCGAGGAAACCTACGCTGTGTGGCGCAATATCGCCGCGCCGACGCTTTGGGTGGCCGCGGAGGATTCGGACATTCCGAAGTGGCTCGATGACGATCCCGAGGGTGAAGGCGCGACCGACAGCCTGGCCGGCGTCCGGCGCCGCTTCGCGCACATTCCGCACGGCCGGCTGGTGACGGTTCCCGACGCGGGGCACATGCTGCACCACGACCAGCCGACCGCCGTCGCGGCGGCGATCGAAGCGTTCCTCGCGCGGTGACGCTGCGGCGCGTTTCGGTGCGCTCGCGGCGTGCCGCCTACGTCGCGCTGGCCGTGCTCACCGCGCTCTGGGGAAGTAATTGGATCGTGATGAAGCTCGCGCTCGAGCGTTCCGATCCCGTCACTTTCAACATCGAGCGCACGTGGGTTGCCATTGCCGTGCTGTTTGCCGTCATGTTGCGGCAGCGGCGATCGCTCCTCCCCGCGTCCTGGATCGCCGTCATCGTCACCGGAATCTTCCAGACCACGATCAATTTCGGCTCCACCACGATGGCGCTCGCGGGAGGAGGTGCCGGCCGCACGTCGGTGCTCGTCTTCACGATGCCCTTCTGGACGTTGCTCCTCGCCTGGCCGGTGCTGGGAGAACGGGTTCGGGGCAGCCAGTGGCTCGCCATCGCCCTCGCGCTCGCCGGGCTCGTGCTGGTCGTCGAGCCCTGGAACTGGCAGGGCGAGCTTGCGCCGAAACTGTGGGCGGTCCTGTCGGGCTTCGGCTGGGCCGCCGGGACGATCGCGATGAAGTACTTTCAGCGCCATCGCGAATTCGACATGCTGAATTTCATCGCCTGGCAGATGCTCGTCGGTGTGCTGCCGCTGACCGTGCTTCCGCTGGCAATCGCGTTGCCCGGGACGACCTGGGATCTATCCTACGGAATTGTGCTGCTGTGGACCGGAGCCGTGTCGACCGCCGCGGGATTTCTGTTGTGGATCGCCGTGCTGCGCTTCCTGCCCGCGGGCACGGCGTCGCTCAACATGTTCGCGATTCCCGTGGTCGCGCTCTTGAGTTCGATGGCAATCTTCGGTGAACGATTGACGGGCAACGAATGGATCGGTATCGCGCTGATCGGTGCCGGGCTTGCCGTGGTCTCGTTCCGCGCCTGGATCGGCGGCCGCCAGGGAGAACCGGTTGCGGTAACACCACCTCCCCTCGAATGAGCATGAGCGCGCGGGGCCGCCCCCAGCGCGAATTGCTCCCTGTCCGAGGGACGGCGCGCAGCGCCAGGGGGGCCCCATTGAGCCGTTGTCGTCGCCGAAGCGCGATGGCTGCGGAGCCTCGCAGCATTTGCTCGCGCGACGCGCGAAGCGATATGCATGGTGCCCGGTAGAATGCTGCACGGACGCCCCGCGGGTGTCCTCTTCCACGCGTTCGTTCGATGACTCAAGCCGATCAAGCCGACCTCGCGAAGCTCCGCATCGACAGGAGCCTCGCCCCTCTCGCTGGCCGCCGTCGCCGCCGATGGCTCTGGATCGGCGCCCTCGTCGCACTCGCCTCGGCCGGCGTGGTCTGGTACGCATCACAGCCACGCGCCCTGTCCGTTCATGCCACGGCGGTGGTCACGGCATACCCGTCGCAACAGCACGTGCTGCTGAACGCGACCGGCTATGTCGTCGCGCAACGCAAAGCGGCGATTGCCTCCAAGGCGACCGGACGCCTCGAGTGGCTGGGCGTGGCCGAGGGCACGCCGGTGAAGGCCGGCGAGATCATCGCCCGCCTGGACAACCGCGATGTCGTGGCGCAGGCGCAAAGCGCCGAGGCGGGCGTCGGGGCGGCGCGCGCCGCGCTCCAGCAGGCCGTGGCGGAGGAATGGGAAGCGAGCACCGTCCTCAAACGCAATCAGGATTTGCTCGCGAAGGGCTTCGTTTCACAGTCGGCGCTCGATGCCACGAAGATGCGCGCCGACCGCGCGATCGCCGGTGTCGCTAACGCCAAGGCTCTGCTCGCGGTCGCCGAGGCCAATGCGCGCAATGCGCAGGTGGCCGTCGACTACACGCTGATTCGGGCTCCCTTCGACGGCCTTATCCTGTCCAAGAGCGCGAACGTCGGCGACATGGTGACGCCATTCTCGTCGGCCGCGGATTCCAAGGGAGCCGTCGTCACGATGGCCGACATGAGCACGCTCGAGGTGGAGGCCGATGTCTCCGAGTCGAGCCTGTCGCGGATCAAGGTCGGCCAGCCCTGCGAGATCACGCTGGACGCGTTGCCCGAAGTGCGCTTTCGCGGCCGCATCAGCCGGATCGTCCCGACGGTCGATCGGGCGAAGGCAACGGTGATGACCAAGGTCCGCTTCGATTCGATCGACCCGCGCGTGCTGCCCGAAATGAGTGCCAAGGTGTCGTTTCTCGCCCAGGAGGTCACGGCGGAGCAGCAGAAGCCGCTACTCGCCGTCAGTCCGGACGCGGTCGGCAACCGCGAGGGCCAGGCGGTGCTCTGGGTGATTCGCGAGGGAAGCGTGGTCGAAGTGCCGGTTTCGGTCGGGGCGCGAATCGGCGAGCTCGTGGCAATCACGGGGGCCGTCAAATCGGGGGAAAAAGTCGTGGCGAAGCCCGCGGCCGACTTGAAGCCCGGCACGCTCGTGACCATCGCACCGAAGTGACGCCGCTTCCGTTGCACGTCCCGCCCATGAAGGATCCCGCTGTTCGCGGTGAAACGCCGGGGGCCTTGCCGGAGCGTCGTCCGCTAGTCGCCATCCGCGGCCTCACCAAGTACTACGTTCGAGGCGATCAGGTCATTCCCGTGCTGACCGACATCGATCTCGATGTGTACCCCGGTGACTATGTCGCGTTGATGGGGCCTTCGGGATCCGGCAAGTCGACGCTGCTCAACCTCGTTGCCGGCATCGACAAGCCGAGCGCCGGCGAGATTCGCGTCGACGGCGTCGACATTTCGAAGCTCACCGAAAGCGAGCTCGCGGCGTGGCGCGCGACGCACGTCGGCTTCATCTTCCAGTTCTACAATCTGATGCCGGTGCTGACGGCGTTCGACAACATCGAGTTGCCGCTGCTGCTGACGTCGCTGTCGCGGCGCGATCGCCGCGAGCGCGTCACGGTCGCCCTATCGCTGGTCGGGCTCGCGGACCGGGCGGACCATTATCCGAACGAGCTTTCAGGCGGGCAGCAGCAGCGCGTCGCGATCGCACGGGCGCTCGTCACCGATCCGACGATCATCGTGGCCGACGAACCGACGGGAGATCTCGATCGCACCACGGCCGAGGAAATTCTGGGACTTCTCGATCGGTTGAATCGCGAGCTTGGCAAGACGGTGCTCATGGTGACGCACGATCCGAAAGCGGCCGAGAAGGCGCATCGGTTGATTCATCTGGAGAAGGGCGTCCTCGCCGGTTGAACGGCCACCCTGCCGCAATGCGTCGGGCGGGGGCGCCCGCGCAAGCAGACCTGCGGCCCTATGAGCGTGGCGGCGTCTTCGGCGTCTGCCAGTCGGTATCGAGCTCGAACACGATCGAATCCTGCGTCGGGCGGGCGGCGGAGCCCGTTGCAGCGGCAGGAACGGAAGGATCCGCGGATTCCGGCGCACCGGCAAGCCTCGCTTCCTTCGCCGCCACGGTCCAGGCCGCACGCAATTTTCCTTCCTCGGCCAGATCCGAATCGATGTCCACGACCGGCGCATCGAGAATTTGCAGCAGTGTCAGGATGTCGCCGTATGCCGCGAGCGAGAAGCCGTTGCGTTGGCCGTCGCGATTGTCGTACAGGAGCCGTTCGAGGTAATCGCGGCATTCGGGCATGCGCCATAGGCCCACGATGCGCTTGGCCACGTGCGGGTATTCGTCGAGTCCGGACGCGTCGCTCTCTCCCGAGTAATCTTCCCAGGTCGATGCCTGAACGTTGCACCGCTGGTGAAATTCCTGCGCGAGCTGGCGGAATTCCTGGCGGCGGCCGTGCGCATGATAAAGATCGAGCAGCATCAGCCACGCCGCGGGTATCGCGCGCGGCATCTGCCGGATGTGATCGCGCAACACGTTCATCGCACGATCCGCATGGCCGAGCGCGACGTAGACCCGAGCCTCCTCGGTGATCTGCGACAGCTCGGAGACGGCCAATGCGTTCGCCCCGGTTGTCGACCGTCGCATCGGATCCGGTTTCTGCGCGGGAACGCTCGTGACGGGGCGCCGTGTCGGGGGCGCTTCCGCAAGGGTCGAGGTCGACTCGAACCGGTCCCCCGCGCCCCCGCCCACCCGCCACGGTTCCACCTGCGCCGCATCGCGCCTTCGCTTCCAGGTGAGCGCGCCAGCGATCAGCAGCGGCAGGCCGACGATCAAGGCAATGAGGGGCCAGTTGGCCTCCCACCAGCGGGTGGCGCGATCCCAAGGTGAAGCCCGAGCGGCTTCCGCGGCGGCCTTTGCGGCTTCGTCGGCGGCCCGCTGCTGGACTTCCTGGACGCGCACCTGCTCCTGCATGCGATCCACCATTGCCGAAAGCTCGGCGACCCGCTGGCGCAGGACGACGGTTTCGGCTTCGAGCGCATCGGCGAGGTCCTGTTGCGCCCGCACCTCCTGTGCGGTCGGACCTTCCTTGCCGGCTTCCGGGGACGTCGCGCCGGGCGTAGCGCGCGACACCTTGAGGCGCGGCCCTTCCGTCAGCACTCGGCGGCGGAGGACGTCGCGCCGATGGCGCCTTCGATGTCGCCGCAACCCTGCCCGGGCTGGTCTTGCGCACCGTTCGGGCGCCGGGGGCACTCCCTTGGGGCGTAGCCCTGCCTGCGCTGGCCGGCGCGCCTCCCGCGGCGCGACGCGAATCACGTGCGACGGGTGCGCTTGCTGCAGTGCCGGTAACGGGTTCGGACTCGGCTTCGGCAATCGGCACATCGATCACCGGCGGATCCATCAACAGCGTGTACTCGCGGCGAACACCGGCTTCGCAGCCGACCTGAACGGTGAGCCGCAACACGGGGTCGTTCACCGGCCGAGGATTGGTAACGACGACCCGTGCGCTTTCACCGGTGCGCTCGAACGCAACGCGGCCGAAGAGTGCCTGGGGAATCCCGTCGGGGTCGCGTTCTGCCGCAACGAGCCGGAAACACTCACCCGAAAAATCGTCACCAGGGCCGAGCAGCACGGGGATGACGACGCGCAGCGACTGCCCGAGCGAGGACTGCTGCACGACGGGCCCGAGCCCGGCAGCAGGGGCCGCAACCGGCCAGGAGGCCACAATTGCAGCACCGATTGCGATCGCTTGCCGCGGCGACCAGCGCAGGACGGGCACGAGGCCGGAAGCGAGGCGGTTCGCCATTGTGCGAAGCACGGGAATCATCGTAACGGGCGTATGCGAAGTGGGAAGGATGAGGGCACTCGTCGCGAAGACGCGAAAAACGTGCCAGAAGGCCACATGCAGCGGCGGCCGGTAGTCTAAACTATTGTCCTGCGGCTTTCCCCGGCGGGGTCGGTGGCGCCGCTCTCCGGCTTCCACCCATGTTCGTCCCGCTTCTCGTCCTGAGAAACGCGTTCCGGCACAAGCTGCGCACGGCGCTGACGATTCTCGGCATCGTCGTCGCCATTACCGCGTTCGGACTGCTGCGCACGATCGTGGACGCATGGTACGCGGGTGCGAACGCGAGTTCCAGCGCGCGGCTCGTGACTCGCAGCTCCGTTTCGCTCGTGTTCCCGCTGCCGCTCAACTACGCGCAGAAAATCCGCCAGGTCCCGGGCGTTCGTGCGGTGTCCTGGGCGAACTGGTTCGGCGGCATTTACATCTCCGAACGCAACTTCTTCCCGCAATTCGCCATCGACGCGGCGAGCTATCTCGACATGTACCCCGAGTTCATCCTTTCGCCGGCCGAACGCAAGGCATTCGTCGCCGACCGCAAGGGTGCGATCGTGGGCCGCAAGCTGGCCGAGCAGTACGGCTTTGCCGTCGGTGACCAGATACCGTTGCGCGGCACGATCTACGGGGGCACCTGGACGTTCAATCTGCGCGGCATCTACGACGGTGCGGACGCCGGGACCGACACGTCGACGATGTATTTCCATTTCGACCTTCTGAACGAGACGATCCGGAAGCTCTATCCGCGCCGCGGCGATCAGGCGGGCGTGTTCATCGTCCAGCTGGCGGACCCCGGCGAGGCCGCCGAGGTCTCCGCCGCCATCGACGCAACGTTCAGGAATTCGCTCGCCGAAACGCTGACCGAGACCGAGAAGGCCTTCCAGCTGTCGTTCGTCGCGATGACCGAGGCCATCCTGGTCGGCGATCCAGGCGGTGTCGTTCGTCGTCATCGTGATCATCATGGCGGTGATGGCGAACACGATGGCGATGACGGCGCGCGAGCGCGGCGCCGAGTACGCGACGCTGAAGGCGCTCGGCTTTTCGAGCGGCTTCGTCGCGCTGCTGATCTTCGCGGAATCGATCGGGATCGCACTCATCGGTGGATTCGTCGGCATCGTCGTGACGTTCCCGCTTCGCCGCATGCTTTCGCCGAGCGGATGGGCACGCTGTTCCCGATCTTCTTCGTCAGCGAGGAAACGGTCCTGATGCAGGTGGTGGCGGCGATCGTCGTCGGCGTCGTCGCCGCGGCGCTTCCGGCATGGCGGACCGCACGGATGAAGGTCGTCGACGGACTGCGCGCCGTTGCCTGAGGTCGGCCCGTGACCATTCCGTTCAGCTATGTCATCCGCAACGTCGCGGCGCGCAAGCTGACGACCGCGCTGACCGCCGGCGGGATGGCGCTCGTCGTCTACGTGTTCGCGACGGTGCTGATGCTCGCCGCCGGACTCGAGCAGACACTCGTGACGACCGGCCAGGACGACAACGTGGTGGTCATCCGGCGCTCGTCCCAGACCGAGGTGCAGAGCGGCGTCGACCGCGCGCAGGCGGCGATCGTCGAGACGCTGCCGGACATCGCGGTCGGCGGCGACGGGCAGCAAACTCGTGTCGAAGGAGCCCGTGGTGCTGATCAACCTGCCGAAACGCCAGTCCGGCAAGGCGTCCAACGTGGTGATCCGCGGCGTGACCGCGAACGGGCTCGCGCTCCGGCCGCAAGTGAGGCTGATCGGAGGGCCGGATGTTCCGTCCCGGAACCTCGGAAGTCATTGCCGGGCGGTCGATCGCTGGCGGCTTCCAGGGCGCAGGCGTCGGCGAGACGCTGCGCTTCGCGTCGCGCGACTGGACGGTGGTCGGCGTGTTCGACGCGGGTCGCACCGGCTTCGACTCCGAAATCTGGGGCGATGCGGAGCAGATGCTGCAGGCGTTCCGCCGGCTCGCGTTCTCGTCGCTGATCTTCAGGCTCGCGGACACCGATCGCTTCGACGACGTGAAGAAGGAGATCGAGTCCGATCCCGCGGCTGACGCTCGAGGCGAAGCGTGAAACGCGCTTCTACGCCGACCAGTCGGAAACGCTCGCCAAGTTCATCAGCTACCTCGGCACGACGATCTCGGTGATCTTCTCGATCGGCGCGATCATCGGCGCGATGATCACGATGTACGCGAGCGTGGCCTCGCGCACGGCGGAGATCGGCACGCTGCGCGCGCTCGGATTCTCGCGCACTGCGGTCCTCGTCGCGTTCCTCGTCGAGGCGCTGCTGCTCGGGCTTCTGGGCGGCGTGATCGGGCTCGTCGCCGCGTCGTTCATGCAGGCGCTGTCGATCTCCACGATCAATTTCCAGACCTTCGCGGAACTCGCGTTCAGCTTCACGCTGACGCCGGGAATCGTTGCGGCTTCGCTGGCGCTTCGCGCTGGCGATGGGGTTCGTCGGCGGGTTCCTGCCGGCGACGCGTGCGGCGCGGATGAAGATCGTCGACGCGCTGCGGGCGGTGTGATGCCTATTCGAGCTGCAGGTTGCCCTCGGCGATCAGCTTCTTCCAGCCTTCGAGGTCGCCCTGGATCAGGGCGCCGAGTCGCTCGGGCGGGCCCGGAATGAGCTCCGCGCCTTCCCGCTCCAGTCGCTCCCGCACCTCCGGCTGCGCCAAGCACTTTCTGGGTCTCGGCATTGAGTTTCGCCACGACCTCGCGCGGCGTGCCGGCCGGCGCGACGATGCCCCAGTAATTGATGACGTTGGCGTTCGCAACGCCTTCCTCCTGCCAGCTCGGCACATTCGGCAGCAGCGCGGCGCGCTTCGCGCCGGTCACCGCGAGCACCTTCACCTTCTTCTCGGCAAGGTAGGGGAGCGTCGCCGGAATCGACGCCGTCATCGCCTGGATCTGGCCCGAGATGAGGTCGAGCGTCGCGGGCGCGATGCCCTTGTACGGCACATGGACGATGACCGTTCCCGCGCGTGCGTTCAGCAGCTCGAGCGCGAGGTGGTTGATGCTGCCCGGGCCCGCCGAGCCGTAGTTGAGCGTCCCCGGCTTCTGCCTCGCGAGCGCGAGGAACTCGCGCATCGAATTCGCCGGCACGTCCAGGTTGACGACGAACGCGAGCGGTCCGGCGGCGATCGGGACCACCGGCGTGAACTGCCTGATCGGGTCGTACCCGGCGTTCTTCGATGCCGCCGCGACCGTGGTGAACGGACCCGCGACGAACAGCAACGTGTAGCCGTCGGGTTCGGCCTTCGCCGCCTCGACCGCGCCGATCGCGCCGCCGGCACCGGTTCGGTTGTCGACGACGATCGTCACCTTCATCGCCTCGCCAAGCCTTTGCGCGACGTAGCGCGCGACGGTATCGGTGCCCGCTCCCGGCGGGAACGGCACGATCAGCCGGATCGGTTTCGCGGGGTACGCCGGAGCTTGCGCGAGCGAGGCGAGCGGCAGTATCGCGAGGGCCAGCGAAACAAGCGGGCGGAGGAATCTCTTCATTTCCAGGGCACCTCGGACTCAAACACCGCGTCACCGTGACAAGCCACGTCAATCCTCTCCATCCTTCTTGATGACATCCACATTGTCAATCAGGCGGGTGGTTCCCAAGGTCGCGGCGGCCAGCACGATCAGCAGGTTCGGGTGGTCATAGCCCTCCGGGTGGGGAATGCGCAGGGCAAGGCCGTGGCGAATGGCGACGTAATCGACTTTCCATCCGCGATGCGCGAGCTCCATCCGGCCGGCGGCCTCCAGGTTCGCGTAGTCGGTGCGGCCGCCGGCGATCGCATCGGCGATCTCGCGCAGCACCCGATACAGGTTCGGCGCCTCGGCGCGCTCCGCTGGCGACAGGTAGTTGTTGCGCGACGAAAGCGCAAGTCCGTCCTCCGCGCGGATCGTCTCGGCGGGGACGATCTGGATCGGCATGTTGAACTGCTGGACCATGCCGCGGACGATCTTCAGTTGCTGGCGGTCCTTCTTGCCGAACACGGCGACGTCCGGCTGCACGAGGTTGAAGAGCTTCAGGACGACGGTGCAGACCCCATGGAAGAAGCCCGGACGGGACGCGCCCTCGAGCTCTTCCGCGAGCGGCGGCGGCTGCACCCGGTAGACCTGCGGCGTCGGATACATCTCGTGCTCCTGCGGCGCGAACAGCACATCGACGCCCTCGCGCTCGAGCCCCGCGCGGTCGGCTTCGATGGTTCGCGGATAGCGGTCGAAATCCTCGTTCGGGCCGAACTGCAGCCGGTTGACGAAGATGCTGGTGACGACCGCGTCACCGTGCTGGCGGGCGATCCGACACAGGGACAGGTGGCCGGCGTGCAGATTGCCCATCGTCGGGACGAACGCGACGCGCTTCGCCCCGCTCACGCGCTCCGACAATTCCGCGGAAGTCTTGACAATGTCCATGTGAGCCCAGGGGAATGGTGTTGCGGTGGCGGTCGCGCGTGTCCGGCACGGGCAGCGGTGGGACCACGTTCGGTCAGAAGCAGTGTTCGGATGCGGGAAACGTTGCGTCCTTCACCGCGGCCACGTAGGCGCCGAGTGCCGCCGCGACACTGTCGTTGCCGCGCATGAAGTTGCGGACGAAGCGCGCCGGGCGGCCCGTCGTTATGCCCAGCGCGTCGTAGATGACCAGCACTTGCCCGGAGCAATCCGGCCCGGCGCCAATGCCGATGACCGGCACCCCGGCCGCGCGCGTCAGCGCCGCGCCGAGATCGCGCGGCACGCATTCGACGACCAGCATCGCGGCACCGGCCTCGACGAGCGCGCGAGCGTCCGCGAGCAACATTGCCGCGGCATCGGGTGTCTTCCCCTGCACGCGATAACCGCCCAGCAAGTTCACCGATTGTGGCAGCAACCCGACGTGGCCGCACACCGGAACGCCGCGTGTGGTCAGGAAGGCGACCGTCGGCGCGAGCCACGCGCCACCCTCGAGCTTGACCATCTGCGCGCCGGCCTTGAGCGCTGCGGCCGAGGTCGCGTAGGCCTCCTCCGTGCTTTGCTGATAACTGCCGAACGGCAGATCGGCGATGACCAGCGCCCGACTGCTGCCCGCGGCGACGCAACGCGTGTGGTAGAGCACGTCCTCGACACTCACCGGGAGCGTCGTGCGATGACCCTGGACGACCATGCCGAGCGAATCGCCGACCAGCAGCGAATCGACGCCGGCGCGATCGGCGAGCGCGGCGAAGCTCGCGTCGTAGGCTGTCAGCATCGCGATCCGCTCGCCCTCGGCCGCGCGCTTGACGAGCGCGGGAACGGTCAATCGCTCTGTGCGTTCCGCCGGTCCGGGCGCGGTGTGTGCGCTCATGTCAGCGCCCGCCCGGCCGCCCGAAGGGCACTGACTGCCCGGCCTCCGGGCCATTCGGGATCACGCACATCGCCGAGGTGTCGGCCGGTGCGGCGATTCGCCTTGGCGTCGATCCCCGCGCAACGACAAGCGCGGGGCCCCTCGCCGCTGGGCGAACGTCGCTCCTCGGAGGGGTAGCGAACAACGTGAGCTTGGGGGCTGTTCATCTAGGTAGCGAGGTTGAAGAATTCGCGGCGCCCGCGCATCGAACCGATGCGCTCGAGCAAGAGTCGGATGTGTCCGGAATCGTCGACGAAGTTCAACCGCTCGCTGTTGATGATGAGCAGCGGCGCCGCGTCGTACCGGTAGAAATACCGGCTGTACGCGTCGGCGATCCGCGCGAGATAATGCTCGGAGATCGCGCGCTCGTAGTCGACGCCGCGCCGGCGCACGCGCTCGACTGAGCGTGTCGACCGGAGCCTGCAGGTAGATGACGAGATCGGGCGTCGGCGTTTGCGGCTTCAAGTGCGAGTACACCTTCTCGTAGAGCCGGAACTCCGCGTCCGACAGGTTCAAGCGCGCGAACAGCGGGTCCTTGTCGAGCAGGAAGTCGCCGACCGTCGCGCGGCGGAACATGTCGAACTGGCCCACTCCCCGCAGCTGGTCCACGCGCTGGAACAGGAACGTGAGCTGGGTCGGAAGCGCGAAGCGAGCCATGTCCTCGTAGAAGCGCTCGAGGAACGGATTGTCCTCGGGCCGCTCGAGCAGTTCCTCGCCGTCGACTCGATGCGCGAGCTCCCTGGCAAGGCTGGTCTTGCCGGCGCCGATCGGCCCTTCGATGACGATGTAGCGGCATTTGGCGAGGTCCATCGGCCGATTCCTGCGCCCCTAATGCAGGACGTGCGTACGCGTGCGCACGATGCGTTGGCTCCGCACCGCGCCGAGGAAGCGGCGCGCCAGGCCGCGTCCCGGCACCGTCACGGCGGCGCCGACGTCGGCCAGCGGCCGAAGCACGAAGGCACGCTCGTGCATTCGTGGGTGCGGCAGGGCCAATCCGTGCTGCCGGACGCGGCGGCGACCGTATAGTAGCAAATCGAGGTCGAGCGTCCGCGGCGCGTTCCGATGCGCTTCGCGGTCCCGGCGCCGCCGTTGCCGGCGCTCGATTCGGTGCAGTGCTGCAAGCAGCGCGCGCGGCGCGAGGGTCGTCCGAACCGACACGACCGCGTTCACGTAGTCGGGTTGCGGCGCGTCGCTGCCGACGGGTGCGCTCGCATAGTTCGGGGAGACGGCGAGGATGCGCACCCCGGGCAGTCGCGCGATCGCGCGGAGCGCGCGCGCGAGTTGGCGGCGGGGATGGGAAAGGTTGCTTCCCAAGCCGATGAAGGCGCGGGAAGGGCTCACCCGGGCGTCGAGCTGGTGTCGGTGGCAGGATTTGCGTGGTCGGCGCGGGGGTTTCGACCTCGCCGCCGCGAGCGCCGGCGCTTGGCCGGTGTCTCACCGTGCACGAGCATCGCCTCGCGCCCGGCGGAATCCGCATCGGCGAAACGGTCCCACCAGGCCGCGAGGCCGGCACGCTCGCCTTCGAGCTCGCCGCTCCTGCAGCGCAGATCGAGGAAATCCCAGCCGGCCCGATAGTGCGGATGCTCGAGCAGCCGGAACGGGCGTGCGCCGGAGCGCTGCTCGAAGCGGGGCTGGAGCGACCAGATTTCCTTGATCGTCGCCTCGAATCGACGCGGGATCGCGATCTTCTTCGCCTGCTCTTCGAGCACGCGGTCCATGGCATCGAACAGCGCCGGCGTCGGGCGCTCGCCTCGCGCGGTCGCCGCCTTCCACGTTGCGAGCACCTCGTGCCAGAGCAGCGTCGCGAACAAGAAGCCAGGCGACACGCCCCGGTTGTCGCGAACGCGCCCGTCGGTAGTCGCCAGCGCCAGTTCGATGAAGCGCTGCCCCAGCGGCTGCTCGAGGATAACGTCGATCAGCGGCAGGAGACCGTGATGCAGGCCGTGCGCGCGCAGGCTCTTCAGCGTTTCCACCGCGTGGCCGGACAGCAGCAGCTTCTGCATCTCGTCGAACAGGCGGGCCGGCGGCACGTTCTGAATCAATTCGGCGAGCTTCGGAATGGGCGCCGCGGTCTTCGGGTCGATCGGCGACGCCAAGCTTGGCCGCTAGCCGCACCGCGCGCAGCATGCGCACGGGATCCTCGCGCAGCCGGGTCACCGGCGCGCCGATCAGCTTGAGGCGGCGGGCGCGGATGTCGGCGACGCCGCCGACGAAGTCCCACACTTCCTCCGTGGCCGGATCGAAGTAGAGGGCATTGATCGTGAAGTCCCGGCGCGCGGCGTCCTCGGCTTGCGAGCCGTAGACGTTGTCGGAGATGAGCCGCCCGTGCTCGTCGGTGGCGTTATCGCCGGTTTGCGCCGCACGAAAGGTCGACACTTCGATCGGCTCGGGTCCCACATGGACATGGACGAGACGGAACCGGCGCCCGATCACGAACGCCCTTCGGAAGAGCGGCTTGACCTGTTCGGGCCGCGCGTCGGTCGCGATGTCGAAGTCCTTCGGCTCGATGCCGAGCAGCAGGTCGCGCACCGCGCCTCCGACAACGAACGCCTTGAAGCCCGCCTCCTGGAGGCGTCGGGTTACCTGCAGCGCACCCCGGGAAAGCTGGTCCCGCCGGATCGGGTGGTCCGCGGGCCCGTAGATGCGTGGGCTGCCCCTCCTCGCGCTGCCGGGTAACAGGCGGGCGAGGAGGCGGCGGATCATCGTGCCAATCGGTCGCCCCGAACCGCCGCGCGCAGCAACGGAGCGGACCGAACGAGCGGGGAACGGCGCGGCGCGCCGAGGCCAAGTGAACTGCCGCAGAAAGGGATCATCGAAGCGGCCGCGATCATAGCATGGCAGGATTCACCAAAATCGAGGACAATTAATGGGTTGCAGCATCCGGGCGGCCCCCAAGAGCGCACACGAGCGCAGCCCGGGCGCGGCGCTATCCGCGCACCAGCGCCAATTCCCTAGGAGAACCCATGTATCAGCACGTCAAGGTTCCGGCCGGCGGCCAGAAAATCACGGTCAACAAGGATTTTAGCCTCAACGTTCCGGACCAACCGATCGTCCCCTACATCGAGGGAGACGGCACGGGCGTGGACATCACGCCGGTAATGATCCGTGTCGTCGATGCGGCGGTCGCGAAGGCCTACGGCGGGCGGCGAAAGATTCACTGGATGGAGATCTACGCCGGTGAAAAGTCGACGCAGGTCTATGGGCCGGACGTCTGGCTGCCGGAAGAGTCGCTGGCGATCCTCAAGGACTACGTCGTCTCGATCAAAGGGCCCGCTGACGACGCCGGTCGGTGGCGGCATCCGCTCGCTCAACGTCGCGCTGCGCCAGGAGCTCGACCTTTACGTTTGCCTGCGCCCGGTCCGGTGGTTCAAGGGTGTGCCGAGCCCCGTCAAGGAACCCGAGAAGACCGACATGGTGATCTTCCGCGAGAACTCGGAGGACATCTACGCGGGCATCGAGTGGGCGGCCGAATCCGAACCCGCCAAGAAGGTCATCGATTTCCTGATCAAGGAGATGGGGGTCAAGAAGATCCGTTTTCCGGGCACGTCGGGCATCGGAATCAAGCCCGTATCACGCGAAGGCACCACGCGCCTGGTGCGCAAGGCGATCCAGTACGCCATCGACAACGACAAGCCGTCGATGACCCTCGTGCACAAGGGGAACATCATGAAGTTCACCGAAGGCGCGTTCCGCGACTGGGGCTATGCGACGGCGCAGTCGGAGTTCGGCGCGCAAGCGCTCGACGGCGGGCCGTGGATGACCGTCAACAATCCGAAAACGGGACGCGCCATCGTCATCAAGGACGTGATCGCCGACGCTTTCCTGCAGCAGATCCTGCTGCGCCCCGCCGAATACAGCGTGATCGCGACGCTGAACCTGAACGGCGATTACATCTCCGATGCGCTCGCCGCCCAGGTCGGCGGCATCGGCATAGCGCCCGGCGCGAATCTTTCGGATTCGGTGGCGATGTTCGAGGCGACGCACGGAACGGCGCCCAAGTACGCCGGCAAGGATTACGTGAATCCGGGCTCCGAGATCCTCTCCGCCGAGATGATGCTCGTCCATATGGGGTGGAAGGAGGCCGCGAACCTCATCACGGCGAGCCTTGAGAAGGCGATTGCCGATAAGGTTGTAACCTACGACTTCGCACGCCTGATGCAGGGTGCCACGCAGGTGTCCTGCTCGGGCTTCGGCAAGGCGATGATCGAGAGGATGTGAATTTCGGGGTTCGGGGCGCCGGCGCGTTCGGCTCAGGCTTAGCGGTCGCCAAACGCGGCGTCGAGTGGGTGCCCGGCATTTCGGGCGAGTGTGCGCCGAGCACTCTGAGAATTGAGCGTAGAGCCGAAGCGCCACCCACTTTGCGACGCCGGCGACCGATGCGCCTGAGCCGAACGCGCCGGCGCCCCAAGCCCCGAAATTCGTGCGCGGAGATGCTCGGCGCGGCGGGACGAAATCACGCGTCAGGCGGCCTGGATGTTCGCCGCCTGTTTCCCCTTCGGGCCCTGGGTCACCTCGAAGCTGACCTTCTGGCCTTCCTTCAGGGTCTTGAATCCCTGCATGTTGATCGCGGAGAAATGCGCGAACAGGTCTTCGCCGCCGTCGTCCGGCGTGATGAAGCCGTACCCCTTCGCGTCGTTGAACCACTTGACGGTTCCGGTTGCCATAGCGCTACGTCCTCACAAATGAACGGGGTGGTGTTTGGACAGCAAGGGCTACCTACGGCAGGTGCAGCGTATACGCGCAGACGAACCGGACGAGCAGGCACTTAGGAGCCAAACAGGGCATTTTTTGCGCGCAGAATCCGCCCCCCGTCAAGACGGCGGGAGCCAATTCATGGTCCCCTTGTAAAATCTGTTGCAATCATCAAACATAGAAGCGTTCGACGCTCGCCCTTTTGCAGTGGACAATGGCCAACCAGCAGCAGGACGGCGGCCTCCTCGAGGCCGAGAAAACCCGGGTCAAGCCGCCGCCGCTCTACAAGGTGTTGCTGCTCAACGACGATTACACGCCGATGGACTTTGTCGTCGTCGTGTTGCAGACTGTTTTCGCGATGAGCCGCGAACGGGCGACCCAGGTCATGCTGCAGGTGCATCGGGAGGGGATGGGGGTGTGCGGAACCTACGTGCGCGAGGTGGCGGCGGCGAAGGTGGATCAGGTGGTCGACATTGCGCGACGGCACCAGCATCCGCTGCAATGCACGATGGAGGAGACGTGAGGAACGAGAGGTCGTGAGTCGCCGAGCGCGCTGCGCTTCGCGGCGTTGCGCCACCGGCCGTGAGAGGTAATCGAGATGATCGCGCAGGAACTGGAAGTTTCCCTCCACATGGCTTTTGTCGAAGCCCGGCAGAAGCAGCACGAGTTCATCACCGTCGAGCACCTGCTGCTCGCGATGCTGGACAATCCGTCGGCCGCCGAAGTGCTGAAGGCCTGCGGCGTGGACCTCGAGGAGCTGCGTGGCGTCCTCACCGATTTCATCAACGAGCACACGCCCCGGCTATCCCCGCATTCGGATGCCGACACGCAACCGACGCAGGGTTTCCAGCGGGTGATCCAGCGCGCAATCCTGCATGTCCAGTCGTCGGGCAAGAAGGAAGTCACCGGCGCCAACGTCCTGGTCGCGATCTTCGGCGAGAAGGAATCCCATGCGGTCTACTTCCTGAACCAGCGCGGCGTGACGCGGCTCGACGTGGTGAACTACATCGCGCACGGCATCACCAAGAATCCGCAGCAGAAGCAGGAAAAGGGCGAGGCGAAGGAGGAGGCCGAGAGCGGCGGCGAGGGTCAGGGCGCGCTCGAGGCGTACACGATCAACCTCAACCAGATGGCGAGGCAGGGCAAGACCGATCCGCTGATCGGGCGCGCCTTCGAGCTCGAGCGCGTGATCCAGGTGCTGTGCCGGCGCCGCAAGAACAATCCGCTCCTGGTCGGCGAGGCAGGCGTCGGGAAGACGGCGATCGCCGAGGGGCTCGCGCGCCGGATCAACGAAGGCGAGGTGCCGGACCTCCTCAAACAATACCAGGTCTACTCGCTCGACATGGGCGCGCTGCTCGCCGGCACCAAGTACCGTGGCGATTTCGAGCAGCGGCTGAAGGCGGTGCTAAAGCAGCTGGCCGACAACCCGAAGTCGATCCTCTTTATCGACGAGATCCATACGATCATCGGCGCCGGGGCGGCCTCCGGGGGGACGCTCGATGCATCGAACCTGTTGAAGCCAGCGCTGTCGACGGGCGCGATGAAATGCATCGGTGCGACAACGTACGGCGAGTTCCGGCAGATCTTCGAGAAGGACCACGCACTTTCGCGGCGCTTCCAGAAGGTCGACGTGCCGGAGCCCTCGATCGCCGAAACCGTGGAGATCCTGAAGGGACTGAAGACACGCTTCGAGCAGCACCACGGGGTCAAGTACGCGCCCGCCGCGCTCACGACGGCGGCCGAGCTTTCGGCGCGTTTCATCAACGACCGGCACCTGCCGGACAAGGCGATCGACGTCATCGACGAGGCCGGCGCCGCGCAGAAAATCCTGCCGAAGTCGAAGCAGAAGAAGGTGATCAACAAGACGGAGATCGAGGAGATCGTCGCGAAGATCGCGCGGATTCCGGCGAAGAACGTGACTTCCGACGACCGCAACGCGTTGAAGACGCTCGACCGCGATCTCAAGAACGTCGTGTTCGGGCAGGACCGGGCGATCGACGCGCTCGTCACCGCGATCCGGATGGCGCGCTCTGGCCTCGGCAATCCGCAGAAGCCGATCGGCAATTTCCTTTTCTCGGGCCCGACCGGCGTGGGCAAGACCGAGGTCGCCCGCCAGCTCGCCTATTGCCTGGGCGTCGAGCTGATCCGCTTCGACATGTCGGAGTACATGGAGCGGCATGCCGTTTCGCGGCTGATTGGCGCGCCGCCCGGCTATGTCGGCTTCGACCAGGGCGGCCAGCTGACCGAGGCGATCACCAAGCACCCGTACAGCGTGCTGCTGTTCGACGAGATCGAGAAGGCGCACCCGGACATCTACAACATCCTGCTCCAGGTGATGGACCACGGTACGCTCACCGACAACAATGGCCGCAAGGCGGACTTCCGCAACGTGACGATCATCATGACCACCAACGCCGGCGCCGGCGAGCTCGCGAAGGCGACGATCGGATTCACGACGGCCAAAGGCGCCGGTGACGAGATGGCCGAGATCAAGCGGATGTTCACGCCGGAATTCCGCAACCGGCTCGACGCGACCATTTCGTTCGCGACGCTCGATCACGAGATCATCCTGAAGGTCGTCGACAAGTTCCTGCTCGAGCTCGAGAACCAGCTGCACGAGAAGAAGGTCGAGCCCGAGTTCACGGCGGAACTGAAGACCTTCCTTGCGCGGAAGGGTTTCGACCCGCAGATGGGCGCGCGGCCGATGGCGCGTCTCATTCAGGACACGATCCGGAAGGCGCTCGCGGACGAGCTGTTGTTCGGCCGGCTCGTCAACGGCGGCCATGTCACGATCGACATCGGCGACGACGAGAAGGTCCGCCTCGAATTCGACGAGACCGAGGAGCCTGCGGCGGTCGCGTGAGCGGCGATACCGATCCGGCGTAGGGCAACCGGATGCGCGTCGCGCTGCTCGTTCTGCTGGTGCAGCTCGCCCCGGCGGTGGTGGCGCAGGCACCGGCGGGGCCCGACCTCGAGCGGGCAAGGACGATCGTCGCGGGCAGCTGCTTCCTGTGCCATGGAACCGACGGCGAGGCCGGAACCGAGGTATTTCCGAAGCTCGCCGCGCAGCACCCGGAATACGTTGCGAAGCAGCTCGCCAACTTCAAGAGCGGCGCCCGCAAGAGCAGCGCCATGGCCGGCATGGTCCGGGAGCTCTCGGAGGTCGATTTCATGAGCCTTGGAGCGTACTTCAGCCTCAAGCCGCCAACGGCCCATGACGTCGACGATGCGGCGGCGGCAGCGGTCGGCAGGGCGCTGTACCTGAACGGCAATCCCGCCAGCGGCGTCGCAGCCTGCGCGACGTGCCACGGGGACGACGCGGCGGGCAGCTCGGTATTGCCGCGGCTGGCCGGACAGCATCCGGGTTACCTGGAGACGCAGCTGAAGCGTTTCCACGCCCGCGAACGCACGAACGACAACGCGGTCATGCAGGAAATCGCGCTGAAGATGACCGAGCGCGAAATCCGGATCGTTTCGGAATACTTGAGCGGCGTGCGCTGAAAGGCGCGCGAGCGGCTGGCCGGAGCTGCTGCGAGCCGACGGGACACGAGCGGCAATCGACGCGGGCGCGTCATCGCCGGTGGACGTTCCGCGAGGAAAAAAACGGCGCCGCGAGGCGCCGCTTTCCTTGCCCGAACTCCGAGGGGTCGTCGCTAAACCTATGCGAGCGTATCCGCCCAGATGTTCTTCGCCCAGTTGAACGCGTAGCGGCCCTCGAGCTCGTTCATCGCCGTCGACACGCCACCGGAGCCGGGCACGGGGAGCACCGTCTTCTTCTCCCGGTCGTACTGGTGCACCGAGCATACGTGGACGACATCCTTGTCGGTGATGAAGCTGTAGCAGGTATTGGTCAGCACCGGCGTCGGGTTGGGCGGTTGCCCAGCCAGCAGCGCCACCACCGCGGCGGCGCAGACTTTCGCGTGCTGGTTCGCCATGTGGCCCGACTTCGGCATGCCGGTCCCGATCTGGATCGCGTCGCCCAGCACGTGGATGTTCTTGACCTTCACCGACTCGAAGGTGAGGAAGTCGACGTCGCACCAGCGGTCGTTCGCGGTGACCACGCCGGCGGCACGGGCGATCGCGCCGGCGCGCTGTGGCGGGACGACGTTGAGGACATCCGCCTTCACGGCATCCTGCACCTCGAACTTCGCCGTGCGCGTGGCGACGTCGACGTCGGTGAGCACGTAATTCGGTCGATACTCGACGATGCCCTTGTATTCCTCCGCCCACGCCTTCTTGAACAGCGGCCCTTTCGACGTGACGTCGCCGTTGCCGTCGAGGACAAGCACCTTCGATTTCGGCTTCGCGCGCTTGAAATACCACGCGACCTGGCACGCGCGCTCGTAGGGTCCGGGCGGGCAGCGGTACGGCGCCACCGGAATCGAAATCGCAAAGACGCCGCCGTCCGGCATCGCCGTGAGCTGATTGCGCAGCGCCACCGTCTGGGCGCCGGCCTTCCACGCGTGCAGGATGCGTTCCTGCGCGGCGGCGTTGTTTAGCGAGGGCACCTTGTCCCACATGAAATCGATGCCAGGTGAAAGAATCAGCCGGTCGTACGGCAATTCGCCGCCGCCTGCGAGCTTCACCACGCGCTTGTCGGTATCGATCGCGGTCGCCGTGTCCTTTACGAGCTTCACGCCGTGGCGACGGGTCAGGTTCTCGTAGCTCACGGTGATGTCGGCCAGCGTCTTGCTGCCGCCGATCACGAGATTCGAGATCGGGCAGGAGATGAATTCCGGGTTCGGCTCGATGACGGTCACGTCGATGCCACCCTCGCTCCACATCCGGATGTACTTGGCCGCCGTCGCGCCACCGTAGCCGGCGCCGACCACGACCACCTTGCCGCTCGTGCCACCCATCGTCGCGCAGCCGGGGATCGCCGCGACCGCCGATGCCGCGCCTGCCGCCTTGAGGAATTCACGCCGTTGCATGCTCATGGTTGTCTCCTCACCGGGCCGGCTTCTGTACCGCGAACCACGCGGCGAGCAACTGGATCTGTTCGTCGGTAAAGCCCTTCGCCAGCTGGTGCATGACGGTCGCGGGCTTCGCTCCGCTCTTGAACTCCTGCATCTTGCGGACGAGTTCCTCCTTTGGCTTCCCCGCGAGGGACTCGACCTCGCCAACACTGACGCCGTTCGTGCCATGGCAATTCGCACAGGTGGCAGCGAGATTGCGGCCGAGATTGGGATCGCTGCCTTGCGCGGCAGCGGGTACGGCCGCGGCCAGCAGCGAGGCGGCGGCGACGAACGCAAGCGGTTTCATTGGGACCTCCTTGGCAGAAAGGGGCAGGGGATGTGCCTCCCCTTCGGGCTTTCGCAGGTAGGATAATGCATTTCCACACGCATGGAGTGGACTTGCTTAGCAATATGGGCGTCGGGCACCGCAGGCATCCTGACGACCGTTCGAGCAAAATGCGATGACGCTCCCGATCCCCTCGTTCGCTGTCCCGTCGGCGGAACCCGCGCGGAGCGCCGTGTCCTGGTCGGGCAATCGGGACCGGATCGCCCGTGAACCGTTCCGTGCTTCTGGTATCCACCGCGACGCGCTGGCTCGGCACGGCGCGAATGCCGCGGACCCTCGCCAAGGCGGGATTCGACGTCGCGCTGCTCGCTCCCCGCGATTCGCTCGGCCTGAAATCCCGCTTCGTTGCGCGAACTGGGTATCTCTCCGATACGGCGACGCCCATGGAGTGGCTGATGCGCTTCGTGAACCTCGTGACCCAGCTATCGCCGCGGTTCGTGATTCCGTGTGACGAGATGGCCGTGCGTCTGCTGTTCACCGTCGTGCTCGAGCCGCCCACCGGGATGTCCCCGGAGTTGCGGTCGCGGCTTTCCGACCTCATCCGCGAATCGGTCGGCGACCCCGCGTACTACTTGCCAAGCATCGACAAGACGCTTCTCCCGGCCGCGGCTGAAGCGCTGGGCGTGCGCGTTCCCCCATACACCGTCGCCACCGGGGTCGCCGACGCCGCGGCCTCGCCGCGGACCAAGGGTACCCCATCGTGCTCAAGCGGCACTTCGGGTTCGCCGGACAGGGCGTGGCAATCGCCGCCGATCGCGGCGAGCTGGAACGTGCGTTCGCCCGCCTTGTTGCGCCCGATCAGCTCGACCTTGGCGCGGCGGACGCCCCGGCGGTCCTAGCGCAGGCCTTTGTTCGGGGTGCGCACTACTCGGAGGCGATGGTGTCGTGGGAGGGAACCCGGCTCGCGGGGTTCACCTGGGAGCGTTACCATGCGACGGCCCCGGTCAAGGGCCAGACCGCGGCGTTGCGCTTCGTACGTTCGGCGGAGAGCGAGGCCTTCTCGGAAACGCTGGGACGCGGATTCGGCATCAATGGATTTTCGAACCTGCAGTACATCATCGAGGCCGGCAGCGGACGCGCGCATCTGCTGGAGGTCAACCGGCGCATCGTGACGCACACCCACATGGGTGAGCGCGTCGGCGTCGATCTCGCCACGGCGCTCTTCGACCGGTTGGCCGGCCGGCCGCCGTCAATTTCCCGCCATCCGAGGGACCTCGCGCACCGGATCGTCACGGTCTTCCCACGCGAGTGGCTGTTCGACCCCGCCAGCCCCTACCTCCGGGATTTCCCGGTGGACGCGCCGTGGGACGATCCGCAGCTGCTCGAGGCGATGTTCGCGATGCGGCACGAAACATGAGCTTTCCGGACACCCCGTCGGCACCGCTCGCCGCCCTTGACCGATCGTGCCGCCTTCCGCCGGAACGCGCCGCTGTCGCACGCGTGACGCTCGGCGCAAGGAAGTTGCGGTGCAGATGATGCCGCAAGGCGGTGCGTTGCTCACGTTTCTCGGTGCGGCCGCGGAAGTCACCGGCTCGTGTTTTCGCGTCGACGCCCACGGGCGCACATTTCCTGATCGACTGCGGCATGTTCCAGGGCGGACACGACGCCGACGACAAGAACCGGGCCGCGCTTGCCTTCGACGTTCGGGCGCTCGATTTCGTCATCGTCACGCATGCCCACATCGACCATTCGGGCCTGCTGCCCCGACTCGCCGCCCGCGGGTACACCGGGCCGGTCTATGCGACACCCGCCACGATCGACCTCCTCGGCGTAATGTTGCCCGACAGCGCGCATATCCAGGAGAAGGATGCCGAGCACGAACGACGCGCCGGCCGCGCAGCCGTCGACGCAACGGATCCTCTGTACACGGTTGACGAGGCTGAGCGCATGCTGCGGTTGCTCAAGTCCGTGGCCTACGACACGCCAGTTCGATCCCGCGCCGTCGATACGCTTCCGCTTCCGCGACGCCGGGCATATCCTCGGCTCGGCGATCGTCGAGCTCTGGCTCGGCAAGGGTAGCGAAGCACGCAAGATCGTGTTTTCCGGCGACCTCGGCCAGCCCGGGCGGCCCGTGATGGACGACCCCACGCCCATCGGCGAGGCCGACTTCGTCGTCGTCGAGTCGACCTACGGCAATCGCCGGCACAAGACGCTGGCGACGACCTACGATGAGCTTGCCGGCGTGCTGGCGGCAACGCTGCCGCGCGGCAACGTGATCCTCCCGGCCTTTGCCGTCGGCCGCACGCAGGAGGTACTGCATGTGCTGGTCGATCTGGTCCGGCAGGCTCGCGCGGGCCCGCTCACGATCTTCGTCGATTCGCCGCTCGCGCATCGCGCAACGGCGATCACGGCGAAATATGCGTCCATACTCGATCGCGAGAGTCGTGATCTGGTCCGCTGGATGGAACAGCACCGCGACCAGGTCCGGGTCCAGTTCACCGAATCGCCCGAGGAGTCGATGGCCATCAATCGCATCACCCGCGGCGCGGTGATCGTCGCGGCGAGCGGCATGTGCGAAGGCGGGCGCATCCGCCATCACTTGCGGCACAACCTGCCACGCGAGGAGTGCGCCGTCGTGTTCACGGGTTTCCAGGCCGCCGGAACGCTCGGGCGGCAGATCGTGGACGGGGCGTCGCGCGTCCGACTGTTCCGCGAGGAGGTGCCGGTGCGGGCGTCCGTGCACACGATCGGCGGACTTTCCGCACACGGCGATCAGGATGCGCTCCTCGGCTGGCTCCGCGCGTTCCACGCGCCCCCGCAGCGCGCATTCGTCGTCCATGGCGAGCGCGAGACGGCCATTGGATTCGCCGCGCTCGTCCGCGAACGGCTGCGATGGACCGCGGTCGACGTGCCCCAGCGCGGCGACCGGGTCCGGCTCGGATGAGCGCGATGACCTCGTCGGGATCGCGTTGCACCGGCGCCGTGCCGCTAAACTATGGACTTGGCATCAAGCCGCCGCAACCCTTCGACAGCATGAACGCGAACTGGACGACCACCGACCTCTGCGACGCGCACCCCGAAAAGCTTGCGGTCGCGAGCCCCATCTTCAAACGTTTTGGCGGGCGCCGGCGTTTCGATGGCGCGATCGCGACGGTGCGATGCTTCGAGGACAATTCGCTCGTCCGCGAACTGCTGGCCGAGCCGGGAGCGGGGCGCGTGCTGGTGGTCGACGGGGGCGGCAGCTTGCGTTGCGCCCTCCTTGGCGATCAGCTCGGTGCCTTGGGCGTGCGCAACGGTTGGAGCGGGGTTCTCGTCTGGGGGTGCGTGCGCGACACAACGGCGCTCGGTGCGATGGACCTGGGCGTGCTGGCGCGCGCAGCGCATCCGATGAAGAGCGTGAAGCGAGGGCAAGGCGAGCGGGAGGTGGCGATCAGCTTTGCCGGCGTGAGGTTCCATCCGGGACAGCATCTGTACGCGGACGACGATGGCATCGTGGTCGCGCCGATGGCGCTGTAGGCCGCGATCGAGTCCGTCTGCCCGCAGCGGGAGCATGATTGCGCGATGCAGCAGACATCGTGGCGATCGGCAGCGAGCATTTTCCGCCTGTCGGAAATGCTTTTTAAGCTTATGATTATTTGCGCGAAATTCCGTACTGCATTGCGGGAGACCGCTTGTCATCCTGGACGGACTTTGTTAAGTTCGGGGAGATCAAGAGCAGGCGCCGGCCAACCTCGGTCGCGCGCAGCGAGGGCCTGGAACCATCACCCATCCATGCCCGCCCGACCGGCGAGCGATCCTCGCGGGTCCGTGCAGTGAAGCGTCAGGCGGCTGGGCCCGCCTTGCGCCTCACACCGCGGCGTCCTCATGCGGCCTCGTGCCGCGTGGATAAAGGGGCCGCTGACCAAGGTTCCGGCGCGCCCGGTCACGGGGCGCTCGGATTGGCCACGACGCAAACGATGGGAGCAGCAATGAACTACGATCTGGAAGCGGCACGGCTCAAGAAGGACTGGGCGGAAAACCCCCGTTGGAAAGGTATCCAGCGCGGCTACACGGCGGAGGATGTCGTGCGGCTGCGGGGCTCGATCCACATCGAGCACACGCTCGCGCGCCGCGGCGCCGAGAAGTTGTGGAAGCTGATGCAGGACGAGCCGTTCGTCAACTCGCTGGGCGCGATGACCGGCAACCAGGCGATGCAACAGGTGAAGGCCGGCCTGAAGGCCATCTATCTGTCGGGGTGGCAGGTCGCGGCCGATGCCAACGTCGCCGGCGAGATGTACCCGGACCAGTCGCTGTATCCGGTCAACTCGGTGCCGATGGTCGTGCGCCGGATCAACAATGCGCTGATCCGTGCCGACCAGATCCACCACATGGAAGGCAAGCACGACGACATCGACTTGTTCGCGCCGATCGTCGCCGACGCCGAGGCCGGCTTTGGCGGCGTGCTCAACGCCTTCGAGCTCATGAAGGCGATGATCGAGGCGGGCGCTGCCGGGGTTCACTTCGAGGATCAGCTGGCGGCGGTGAAGAAGTGCGGCCACATGGGTGGCAAGGTGCTCGTGCCGACGCGCGAGGCGGTGGAGAAGCTCGTCGCCGCCCGGCTCGCCGCCGACTGCATGGGCGTGCCGACCATCCTGCTAGCCCGGACCGACGCCGAGGCAGCCGACCTGCTGACGTCCGATATCGACGACAACGACAAGCCGTTCTGCACCGGCGAGCGTACGGTCGAGGGCTTCTACAAGACGCGCGCAGGTCTTGACCAGGCGGTTTCCCGTGGCCTTGCGTATGCGGCGTACGCCGACCTGATCTGGTGCGAGACCGGCAAGCCGGACCTCGAGTTTGCGAAGCAATTCGCCGAGGCGATCCAGGCGAAATACCCGGGCAAGATGCTGGCCTACAACTGCTCGCCGTCGTTCAACTGGAAGAAGAATCTCGACGATGCCACGATCGCGCGATTCCAGCGCGAGCTGGGCGCGATGGGCTACAAGTTCCAGTTCATCACGCTGGCGGGCTTTCACAGCCTCAACTACTCGATGTTCAACCTCGCGCACGGATATGCGCGCAAGCAGATGAGTGCGTTCGTCGAATTGCAGGAGGCCGAGTTCGCCGCAGTGGAAAAGGGCTTCACGGCGGTAAGGCACCAGCGCGAGGTCGGCACCGGCTACTTCGACGCGATCACGACCACGGTCCAGGGGAGCCAGGCGTCGACGACGGCGCTCTCCCACTCGACCGAGGACGAGCAGTTCTTCGACAAGAAGAAGGCCGCGAACGCCTGACGATCGCGTACGGCGATAGCGTCTCCTGTCGGCAAGGGCGGGTTGCCCGCGAGGGCTTCCCGCCCTTGTTCTTCCGCGGCCTCCCATGCCTGCCGAAACCACGGCGAATCGCGCGACGCTGCGTGCGTTCTTCGCACTGTGGCCGGACGCGACAGTGCGCGCGGCACTTGCGCCCTTGGTGCGCGACGTCGCGCGCAAGGTGCATGGCCGCCCAACCGCCGTCGAGAGCATTCATCTCACGCTGGCGTTTCTGGGCGAGGTTGCCGAAGCGGCGCTGCCCTCGCTCGAGGCGATCGGGGCCGCGATGCCGCGAGGAACGTTCGTAATCCAGCTCGCGCAATGCGGCACCTTCGGCGGCGCCCGTGTTGCCTGGGTCGCGCCCGTCCAAACGCCGCCGGAGCTCGTAATGCTCGAATCGCGACTGCGCGCGGTGCTTGCTGCTGGCGGGTTTCGCACCGAGGAACGACCGTTCGCGCCGCACCTGACGCTCGCGCGGAGGTGCGGCCGCGCGCTGCCGCGCACTGCGATCACGCCGATCGCATGGAACGTCGATCGGCTCTCGCTCGTTGCGATCGAGCCTCGAGCCGGGCGGTGCGCGTTACCGCGAAATCGCCGGCTGGCCGCTCTGAAGATCGGCAGCGGACGGGCGCCGAATTCGCGACACCGCAGGTGCGTCGCCCGGGGACGGCAAGCGGGCGCGGCCGAGCTTCAGGCGACCGGCATCGTGTAGTTGAGCGCCAACCGGCCGCCGTCCGGGTAGATCGTCTGGCCGGTGAGGTAGGAGGCATCGTCGCTCGCGAGAAACGCGGCAACCGCCGCGATTTCCTCGGGCTCCCCGCAGCGGCCCAGCGGCGTGCGCGACAGGATCTTGCGTCGGGCCGCGTCGTCGGTCAGCACCGCCTTCTTCGCCAGCTCCGTCAGGATCGTGCCGGGACCGATGCCGTTGACGCGGATGCCGTGCGGCGCGAGCGCGACGGCCATCACCTTCGTGAGCTGATTGACGCCGCCCTTGGAAACGACATACGGGACCTGATTGGGGATCGCCACGACCGCGTTCGCCGACGACATGTTGACGATCGCGCCGTGCACGCCGTCGCTGCACCATCGCGCGCGCCACGGCCTGGCCGCACAGGAACATCGACTTGAGATTCACCGCGAGCACGCGGTCGAAATCTTCCTCGGCGAGGTCGAGGAACTCGCATGCGTGCGTGATGCCTGCATTGTTGACGAGCACGTCGATACGGCCGTGCTGCAGCGAGCGTGCGCGCGACGAGCGCATCGACGTCGGCGCGGCGCGAGACATCGGTGCGGACGAAGTGCGCGCCGGGCACCGACGCCGCGGCAGTCTCGCCCGCCGCTTGGTCCAGATCGGCGAGCACGATCTTCGCCCCCTCGGCGGCGAGGCGCCGCACGCAGGCGAGGCCGATGCCCCGCGCCGCGCCCGTGACAATGGCGACGCGATCGAGCAGTCGCGGTGCGTGCGTCATGACGCTTCCTCGTGGAGACGAACAGGCGCATGTTACGCGCAGTCGTGCTCAACAGGCGTCGCCCGGTGCGGATGTGCCGCGTGCACGATGCGGCGCGGTCGAGCAGCAATCCCCGTTCGCGGGTGTTGCGCGCCAGCGATGCAGCGCGCTCGAATTCCGCGCGCGCTTCGTCGAGTCGACCTAGCTTTCGCAACAAGTCGCCGCGCACGCTCGGCAGCAGGTGATAGCCCTTGAGCTCTCGCGCCGCGGTCAATGTATCGACGACTTCGAGGCCCGCAGCCGGGCCGAAGGCCATGCCGAGCGCGACGGCGCGATTGAGCTCCACGACCGGCGAGGGCGCGAGCTGTGCGAGCGCGTCGTACAGCGCTGCGATGCGCACCCAGTTCGTCTCCACAGCGGTCCGCGCACGCGCATGGCACGCGGCGATTGCGGCTTGCAGCGCATATGGCCCGAGCCCGCCGCGCGTCGCGCCCAGCGCTTCGGCGCGATCGAGCGCGGCGAGACCGCGACGAATCAGCAGCGGGTCCCACCGCGCCCGATCCTGATCGAGCAGCAGTATCGGTTCGCCCGACGGCCCGAGCCGAGCCCGCATACGCGAGGCCTGGATCTCCATGAGCGCGACGAGTCCGTGTACTTCGGGCTCGTCGGACGCCAGTTCGGCGAGGATGCGCCCGAGCCGCAGCGCCTCCTCGCACAGCCCGGGTCGCGTCCAGTCATCGCCCGCCGTCGCCGAATAGCCTTCGTTGAAGATGAGGTAGATCGCCTCGGTTACCGACGACAGCCGGATGGCGAGCTCCTCTGCGCGCGGCACCTCGAACGGCACGCGCGCTTCGGCGAGCGTGCGCTTCGCGCGCACGATCCGTTGCGCGATCGTCGGCTCCGGCACGAGAAAGGCCCGCGCGATCTCGTCGGTTGCGAGGCCGCCCAGCAATCGCAACGTGAGCGTCACACGCGCTTGCGTTGAAAGCACCGGGTGGCACGCGATGAAGATCAGCCGCAAGAGATCGTCGCCGATCGGATCGTCGAACCCCGCCTCGATTGCCGCTTCGATATCGGGCGCGGTGTCCGCGAGCTGCGTTTCGATCTCCCATGTGATCGCGTCCCGCTTGCGCTCGTGCAGCGCCTTGCGGCGAATCAGGTCGATCGCGTGGTGCTTGGCGGTCGCGGTGAGCCAGGCGGCCGGATTGTCGGGCACGCCGTCCTTGGGCCATTGCTCGAGCGCCGCGACGAGCGCGTCTTGCGCAAGCTCTTCGGCGAGGCCGACGTCGCGCAACGTGCGTGCGAGCGTGGCGATGATCTTCGCGGATTCGATCCGCCAGACCGCCTCGACCGCACGATGCGTGCCGGATGCCGTCACGGTGACCGAGGCCTAGACGTCAATCATCAGCCTGAAGCCGCCCCAGAACATGCGCTTGCCGTCGAAGGGCAGCGATTTAGGATCCATCATGGCAGCCAGGCGCGGATCGTTCATGGCCCTGGCATTGACGCGATCGCGATGAGCGCGCGATCGGTACACGATCCACGCGAACACCACGGTCTCACCGGGCTTGAGCTTGACACTCTGCGGGAACGACGTGTGCTTGCCCGGTTTCACGTCGTCGGCGACGCACTCGCGGTATTCGAGGGCGCCATGCTCGCGCCAGACTTTGCCCGCCGTGCGGGCCATGCGGCGGTAGGCCGCGAGGTTCTTGGTGGGTACCGGCACCACGAAACCGTCGACGTAGCTCATTGCGTCCTCCAGAAGGGGAATTGCGGGTTGATGGGCGTCGCCAGCCGGCGCGTTTCCCTATGTGCCGAAGACGCTTACCGGTTCGTCCCGACGCCAATCTCGCGGAAGCGCTCAATCGCCTCGCTTGGGCCGAAGTCATCCAAGTCGTACAACGGGCGTACCTCGATTTCGCCTTGCACGCCGTCGACCGCGGGATTGGGAAAGCGCCTGGACCACTCGAGCGCTTCTTCTCGCGAGCGCACCTGGATCAACGTATAGCCTGCTACCAGTTCCTTCGTCTCGGTGAACGGTCCGTCGACGACGGTACGCTCGGCACCCTGGTAGTGAATGCGCCAGCCCTTCGAGCTGGGCTGCAGCCCCGAGGCATCAAGGAGCACGCCTGCTTTCGTCAGTTCTTCGTGGTACGTCGCCATCGCGGCGATCAGAGGTTCCGCCGGCATCACACCGGCTTCGCTGTCCTGGGTGGCTTTCACGATGATCACGGCACCATTCCGGGCGGCGGAGGGTCGGGACTATCCTTGTACCGCATGAGCAGCTCAACTTCGGCGCCGACCGCGTGCCGATAGAATTCGACCGCCTCTTCGCAGCGGCCGTCGAAGAACAGGTAGGGTTGGACTTGCATGATGTCGCCTTTCGATCAGTGCTTCGCTGCCTTCGCGAGCTGTTCGGCCTGTGCGCGCAGCCGCTCCTCCTGTGCTCGCAGTTCGGGCGTGAACTCGGCGCCGAAATCCTCCGCCTCGAACACGGGGCGGATCTCGATGTCCGACTCGCCCGGCATCGGGTTGGGGCAGCGCTTGACCCATTCGACCGCTTCCTCCATCGACCCGACCTGCCAGAGCCAGAAGCCCGCAATCAGCTCCTTCGTCTCGGCGAACGGCCCGTCGATGACGGTCCTCGTACTGCCGGAGAACCGCACGCGCTTGCCTCTTGCGCTCGGGTGCAGGCCCTCGCCGGCGAGCATCACGCCGGCTTGCACAAGCTCTTCATTGTAGTTGCCCATCGCGGTCAGCAGTTCCTCTCTTGGCATGACACCGGCCTCCGAGTCCTTCGTGGCCTTTACAATCACCATGACGCGCATCGTTCTATCTCCTTCCGGTTTGTGGGTGTACCGCGGTAGCGATCCGGCCCTGGTCAGCCGTCGAACCGCGGCTCCAATTGCACGTCGAACGGCGCGCTCAGGAATCGACATGGCCCCGAAATATTTCGCCGCGGCCTTGCGACGGACCTGAGCTCAGACCTTTCCGACCGCTTCCCTGGCTTTCTTGCGCCGGGCGACATTCCGCTTCAGGACGCGCGCCTTGTCCGCGGGTGACGCACCCTTGGCTCGCGCCGCGAGTGCCAGTCTGCGCACCCGGCGAATGTCCGCGTCGGAAAACGGCCCGTTGACGCCGGAAATGGCCGCCAGCTTCATGCCGTGCTTGCGGCCGAGACGGTAGATCTCCCGCACCTTTTCCCATTCGATGTTGCGGCCGACCGTGAAATTCTCGAACCGCCCTTCCAGGGCGAGCACGATGGTTTCGGCGAGGCACGCGTAGGCGACGTTCCTGGGCAAGCCGATGTTCTTCATCGACACATTGCCGGGCAACTGGATCTCGCCGGATTCGATCACCAGCACGTCCGGTCGCTTGGCCACTTCTTCGGGGGGCAGATCGAGCGGCCGTGCCACGTCGGTGATCACGCATCCGGGCTTGACCTTCATGATGTCGAGCACCTTCTTGCCCGCCCCGGAGGTCGCCGTCACGATCATGTCCATGTCGGCGATGTCCTTGTCGGCACGCGAGGACAGGAAGAGCTTCGCGTCGGGGGTCTCCTTCAGGATCGATTCCTTGAGCGCGAGCAGCTTGGCGGTCTCGGGAGACACCAGGTAGACCTCTTCGGCCACCGTCGCCAGCATGCGGGCGCAGACCGAACCGATGGCTCCCGTGGCGCCCACCACCATCGCCTTGAACTTCACCCTTTCCCCGCGATTCGGCTTGGACACGAGATCGAGGCGCAGCAACGCGTCGTGCGCGGCCCAGAGCGCGCCGGATGCGCTGTAGCTGTTGCCCGTGGTGATGGGCAGCGGCGCGCGCTTGGCCACGGTGAGCCCCGCATCGCCGACCACCTTGGTGAAGGCGCCGAGGCCCATGATCTGCGCGCCCAGGCTCTTGGCGATCCGGGCCGCGTCCAGCAACCGGCGGTAGGTGAACTCGGGGCTGTGGTTCATGATCTCCCTGGGCGTACCACCCACGGAGATCAGCCACCCCTCGGCTTCCACGCCGGTCGGCGACTTGATGCCGGTCACCCTCGAATACACGAACGGGGGCGCGTAGGCCATCACCTTCTCCAGCGTGTCCATGAAGATCGGCGGGGACACGTAGGAGAGCAACTCGATGGGCTTGACGTTCTTGAAGTACTCCTGCGACAGCGGATGGATGACGAAGGCGAAGCGATTGACGCGCTTGAAGCCGCCGGGATAGATGATGCGCGGCTCGAGCTTCGAGGTTGGTGATGATCTCCAGATAGTCGTCCTCGAGGATGTCGTCGGGTTCCTTTTCCGTGGCGGCGACGATCATCGCGTCCAGAAGGCTCGGGCCGAGCACGTGGTCGAACATCGACGGCGCGCCGTCGACCACCATGCAGGACACCCTTCTTCCTGAACTGCGCGATACGCACGTCGTTGACAGTCGACGTGATGATGGTCTTGCCCGCGAGTTCCTCGGCGCCGAAGCCGTCCAGTTCGTGCACCGGCGCCACGATGACGGTCGCGTCCTGCATGGCCTGGCGCAGCACGAACTTCGTCCACGCCTTGACCGGCGCCGACGACATCACGCCGGGCGGAGTCCAGTCCAGCACGTAATGCGCGCCGCTGGTGTAGAGCTCCAGCGCATCGAGCGAGGTCAGCAGCTTCGGCACGCCGAGTTGCAACAGGGGATCGGCGAACTCGAGATTCTGGGTGTACTCCGACATGGCCAACGCCAGCTTGTAGTTGGTCATCCCCGAGAAGAACAGGACCTTGGCGTTGTTGAAATAGTCGCCCAGCTTGGTCTGCACGTGGCGCAGCGCCCATTCCTGCAGGATGTCGGAGAGCCGTCCCCCGGTCGTGACGGGAATGCGCGTCACCGCGCTCTTCATCCGCGCGCTGTCCTTTTCGACGTAGCGCCGCGAGCCGACGGTGTAGCTGTCCTTGACCACGCCCAGCCCGATCGCGTCGGCGTGCTGCTCCCAGTGCTTCAGCAGCTTCACGGCCTTGGCCGTGCTGCCGTTCGTGCCGAGGCGCCGGACGTCGAAGCGCTGCCCCAGGAACCGGGCGCTGAACTCGAAATCCTGGTCGGCTGCGCCCAGGCTGATGCCGACCACTGTCTTCATTGCGATCCCCACGGAAGAACGTTGTCCGATGCGGCAAATTGTACGGCGATACTCTGTCTGGCGCGCCACTGCCGCACCGGGCGGCCCCGTGCAGGCGAAATGCTGGTCCAGCAGCGCGGTTTGGTGCAAGCTGAAGGCTGCAAAGTCGAGAACGCGAGCGCGAAGATGATCGAGATGCCGAGTATTGTGGGTGACGTGGTGCGGTCCGTCGGGCTGTCGACGGCGATGCGCGCGGCGGGTGTCGTGACCGGGTTGCTGCCGATTCCGCAGCCGATGCTGCTGGTCGGCCCGGGCGCGAGTCGACGGCTGGGACAGGCTCTGTGCGGCTTCGGCCACCGGAAGATCCTGATCGTGACGGACCGCGTCGTGTCCGGGATGGGCCTGCCGGACGCGCTGACCAAGGCGTTGACCGAAGGCGGCACCGAACATCGTCGTCTTCGACGCGATCACGCCGGATGCGCCGATCCCGTTGATCGAGAAAGGCATCGCGTTCTACGAGCAGCAGGGCTGCGATGCCATCGTTGCGTTCGGCGGCGGCTCGCCGATGGACGCGGCGAAGACGATTGCGCTGGCCGTCGCCAACAAGAAGCATCCGCGGCAGCTGGTCGGATACTTCAGGGGTCTGCGCTCGCCGGTGCCGATCTACGCCGTGCCGACCACCGCCGGCACCGGGTCCGAGGTGACCGTGGCTGCGGTGATCTCGGACCCGCAGACGAACAAGAAGCTCGTGATTGCCGATACGCGCCTCGTGCCGGCGATGGCGGCGCTCGACCCCTCGCTGATGACCGGATTGCCGCGCCACGTCACCGCGGCGACCGGCATGGACGCCTTGACCCATGCGATCGAAGCTTTCATCGGCCAATGGTCGACCAGCTACACGGATCGCATGGCGCTCGCGGCCGTCGGCATGATCTACGACAACCTGCGCATCGCCTACCGGAACGGCAGGAATCTCGCGGCGCGCGAGCAGATGGCGCTGGCGGCGACGTACGCCGGCCTGGCGTTCACGCGGGCCAACGTCGGCTATGTCCACGCCATCGCGCATCAGCTGGGTGGCAAGTACCATACCCCGCACGGTCTGGCCAACGCGATCGTGTTGCCGCACGTCCTCAAGTTCCTGAGTCCGGCCATCACGAAGAAGCTGGCCGTCCTGGCGGTTCGTGCCAAGGTCGGGCAAGGAACGGGAGCGGCCGGCCGCACTGGCGAAGAAGTTCCTGGACTCGGTCGAAGCGCTCAATCGCGACCTCGGCATCCCGCGCCACCTGGATGCACTGCGCGAGGAGGACATTCCCGAACTGGCGAAGGCCGCCTGCTGGGAGGCCGACACCAACTATCCGGTGCCGCGCTACATGTCGCCGGAAACCTGCGAGACCCTTCTGCGCCAGATCCTGCCCGCGGGAACGCGGCGCAAGCGACGCTAGCCGGACCGGTGGACCGTGACGCGTGTTCTGGTTTTCGGTGCAAGCGGCTATGTTGGCACCAACCTCGTCCCCTATCTTGCCGCGCGCGGTTTGACCGTACGGGCCGCGGCGCGCCGGCGTGCGGCGCTTGAAGCGCGCGGCTGGCCGGAAAACGTCGAACTGGTCCGGGCCGACGCGCTCGCTCCGGACACCCTGCCCGCGGCATTGGAAGGGATCGAGGTCGCCTATTACCTGGTGCATTCGATGGCCGCCGGACCCGACTTTCCCCGGCTCGATCGCGCCGCTGCGGAAAACTTCCGCGATGCCGCGGCGCGCGCCGGCGTCAAGCGCATCGTCTATCTCGGCGGATTGCAGCCGGCGACGGATGCGTCGACACATCTCGCCTCCCGTGGCGAGACGGGCGCGATCCTGCGCGAAGGCAGCGTACCGGTCACCGAAATCCGCGCCGGCGTCATCATCGGCCCCGGGTCGGCGGCATTCGAGGTGATCCGCGACCTCGTTTTCCACCTGCCGGCGATGGTGACGCCACGGTGGGTGCGCTCCCGTTCGCAGCCTATCGCGCTGGACGACGTTCTCGAGTACCTGGTTCGATTGCCGGAGATCCCCGAGGCCGCGGGCAACATCTACGACGTCGGCGGACCCGAGGTACTGACCTACGAAGACCTGATGCGTCAGTTCGGGACGCTGGTCGGCCGCCAGCCGATCATCGTTCCGGTGCCGGTGCTGACCCCCAAGCTTTCGTCGTACTGGCTGGGTCTGGTGACGTCGGTACCGACCAACGTGGCGCGCGCGCTTATCGAAGGGCTGGAGAGCGACGTGCTGGCCGACAATGCCGCGATCGCGGCGCTCATCCCGCTACCGCTCAAGACCTATCGCGAGGCAGCGGCGTTTGCGCTCGCTGCCGAGCGTGCCGCCGAGTGCGACGCCGCGCTGGACCGAAGGCTCGATGCAGTATCGCCAGAACCGGCCGGACTTCGCGTTCTACGCCAAGCAGATGCGTGGCGAGTGGCTGACCACCGCCCCCGTCGAAGCATTGTGGCGCGAAGTGGTGTCGGTCGGCGGAGAGAACGGCTATTACTTTCTTGACGCGCTCTGGAAGGTGCGCGGGTGCGTCGACCAGCTGACCGGCGGCGTCGGCATGCGCCGCGGCCGCCGGGATCCGCACGACCTCGTGGTGGGCGACGCTGTCGACTTCTGGCGTGTGGCCGCGATCGAACCCGGCCGGCGGTTGACGCTTCTTGCCGAAATGAAGCTGCCGGGCTCGGCCGCGCTGGAGTTCGAATTGATGCCCGAGGGGCAGGCGCGCACGCGCGTGGTGGTGACCGCGTACTTCCATCCCGCGGGTGCGCCGGGGCTGGTCTACTGGCACGCGATGGCGCCAGCGCACATGCTGATCTTCAGCGGGCTGGCCAAAGCAATTGCCGACCGGGCTGCGGCCTGAAAACGCGCGCGCGGAATCGAAAGTTCCGTTGACGGAGCCGCGCGTTCCCGAATCGCAAGACTGTGGTCGGATGCTGACGGCGACCCGCGGCGGACCTTTGTGTGGGCGTAGCGCTGGTCAGGCGCTGCCGCGCGCGACCGGCCGGGACGAATCGGCGCACCACTCGCTCCAGGACCCGGGATAAAGCCGGGCCGCCGATAAGCCGGCGACCTCCATCGCGAGCAGATTGTGGCAGGCGGTCACCCCCGACCCGCACGAGTGCACCACCCGGTCCGGTGAAGCCCCTTCGAGCAGCCGTTCGAAATCCGCACGCAGCTGCGGCGCCGGCTTGAACGTGAACTCCGCGGTCAGGTTTTGCGAGGCCGGGCGATTGATCGACCCGGGAATGTGACCGGCGACCGGGTCCATCGGCTCCGATTCGCCGCGAAAGCGCTCCGGCGACCGGGCATCGACGATGACGAGCGAGCGCCCGGGCAGGCTCGCCAGGACCGCGGCGGCGTCGACCGTCGGCCCGACCCGGCGAATGGAAAACACCGCCGGCTCGACACGGGGTATATCGATGGTTACCGGTCGGCCCTCCCGCCGCCACTTGTCGAAACCGCCGTCGAGCACGGCGACGGCATCGTGACCGAGCCAGCGCAACATCCACCACAGCCGGGCCGCGTACATCCCCTGCTGCTGGTCGTACGCGACCACTTGCGTCGCCGCGCTAATTCCCAGGCGTCCGAACGTCGCCGCGGCGATCTCGGGGGAGGGCAGCGGATGCCGTCCGTTGGTGCCCGTCTTGGGCGCAGAAAGATCGCGGTCCAGATGCGCAAAGCGGGCGCCGGCGAGGTGGCCGGCATGGTACTGCGATTCGCCCCACGCTTCCGGTTGCGCGAGATCGTGCCGGACGTCGACGATGACCAGACGGGGATCCCCGAGATGGTCCGCGAGTTCGGCCGTCGAAATGAGGGTTGTGAACATCATTGCATGCAGCAGAACTGCAGTACCGATCCGCTGCCGTCGGGACGTCTCAGCGCGGCGCGATGTGGTGGTCGAGCTCGCGCCGCAGAAACTCGTGGAAGTGCTGCATGCCGTCTTCCATCGGCGACTGGTACGGCCCCTCCTCGCTCCTGCCTTGTCGGTAGAGCGCGCGGCGGCCGGCGTCCATACGCTCGGCGATCTCGTCGTCCTCGGCGGCCGTCTCCAGGTACGCCGCCTGTTCGGCCTCGACGAACTCGCGCTCGAACAAAGCGATGTCCTCGGGGTAATAGAACTCGACGACGTTGGTTGTCCGGTCGACGCCGCGCGGAACGAGGGTACTGATCACCAGCACATGGGGGTACCACTCGAGCATGATGTTCGGATAGTACGTGAGCCAGATCGCGCCGTGCTTCGGCATCTCGCCACGGTAGTAGTCGAGCACCGCCTTGTGCCAGCGCTCGTAGGTCTTGCTGCCGGCCTTGCCCAGGCCGGTGATGCCGACCGTCTGCAGCGATGCCCAGGGTGCGAATTCCCACTTCAGGTTGTCACAGGTGACGAAGTTGCCCAGCCCCGGATGGAACGGGACGACATGGTAGTCCTCGAGGTAGACCTCGATGAAGGACTTCCAGTTGTAGTTGCACTCGTGGATTTCGACCCGGTCGAGCACATGGTTGCCGAAGTCGAAGTCGCGCACGCCGAGGCTCGCCAGATCGGCGCGGACGTCGCGCTGGCCGTCGAACAGGAGTCCGTTCCAGTTCGCAAGCGGCGAGCGACCGAGGTTGAGGCAGGGCTTGTCCGCGAAATGCGGCGCGCCGAGGAGTTCGCCCTTGAGGTCGTAGGTCCACCGATGGACCGGGCAGACGATGTTGGGCGCGTTGCCACGGCCCTTGAGCATGATCGCCTGCCGGTGCCGGCAGACATTCGAGACAAGCTCGATGCCCTCGGCATTGCGCACGAGCGCCTGCGCGTTGTCGCGCCATTCGAGCGTGTAGTAGTCGCCCGCGTTCGGCACCATCAGCTCGTGCCCGACGTATCCGGGCGCGCGCGGGAACAGGAGCCTCTGCTCGGCGTCGTAAACCGCTGGATCGCAGTACCAGGAAACCGGGAGCTGCGACGTCGCGCGCCGCAACCGCTCCACCGTGGCGAGATTGGACATCGGCCTTCCCTTTCGTCGCAAACGTGCGCCCGCAAGCGGGCAAACTCAACCAACCCAACCCAACAACCCGGGGCAATTACGGCGCCGTGAGGCCGCCCCGGACCGCTCTGCTAAGTCGGCCGCGCGAAAGGATCGCGTAAGGCCGCGTCGTCAAAACGTGCTAGTATACAAAGCCCGGCGAATCCTGGTCAAATCGAACGCAGCGAATCCGTATCCGTGACCGTCCGCGCAACGTATTCGTCGTTGCCTTAGTTGGGGGTGTTCCAGCCGGCCACAACCGGAGCCGCTGAATTCAGCGGTTCGCCCCCTATACGTCGCGTGCAACGGCGGGCGGTGCGGACAGTTCGCAATCATCCCCCCTGCGCAATGGCAAAGACCCGTGACGCCCCCGAAAGTTTCGAAGCCGCGCTGAACGAGCTCGAGGGCATCGTGGCGAAGATGGAGGGCACCCAGCTACCCCTCAAGGAATCGCTCGCCGCCTACCAGCGCGGCGCCGAGTTGCTCCAGTACTGCCAGGCGGCGCTCAAGGATGCCCAATTGCAGGTCGAGGTTCTCGAAAAGGGCGTCCTCAAGGCGTTCGAGGCGACCGACGCCGAGGGCGCCGGCATCGATGAATCCTGACGTTGCCTGGGCGGTCTGGTCGCGCGAGCGAGCGCGTCGGATCGAGGCGGTCCTCGAGCGCGCGCTGCCAGCCGACGATGCCCATTCGGCCGGCCTCAATCGTGCCATGCGCTATGCGGCGCTCGGCGGTGGCAAGCGCGTGCGACCGCTTCTCGCTTACGCGGCCGGTGAGGTCGTCGACGCGAATCCCGAGGTCGTCGACGCTCCCGCCGCCGCAGTCGAGCTCGTGCATTCCTATTCGCTCGTTCACGACGATCTGCCGTGCATGGACGATGACACGTTGCGGCGGGGCAGGCCGACCTGCCATGTGGCGTTCGGTGAAGCCACGGCATTGCTCGCCGGTGACGCGTTGCAGGCGCTCGCGTTCGGTGTTCTGGCAGAGGCGCGGCTTGCGGATCGCGCCGCAGCGTGCGCGCTGCTCGCCGGCGCCATTGGCGCGGAAGGGATGGCGGGCGGTCAGGCGATGGACCTCGACAGCACGGGGACCTCACTCTCTGTGGGTGCGCTCGAGACCATGCACCGGATGAAGACGGGCGCGCTGATCCGTGCGGCGGTGCGCCTGGGCGCAGCCTGCGGCCGACCGCTCACCGCAGCCGAAGACGCTGCGCTCGATGCCTATGCACTCGCGTCCGGACTCGCCTTTCAGGTCATCGACGACGTGCTGGATGTCGAAGGGTCGGCGGCAACGCTCGGCAAGACCGCCGGCAAGGACGCGGCCCAGGGCAAGTCGACGTTCGTATCGCTGCTGGGTCTTCCCGCCGCCAGGGAGCGAGCGCAGGCGCTGCGCGGCGAGGCAGTGGCCGCGCTCGCGCCGTTCGGGAGGTCCGCGCGCCGACTCGCGGAGCTCGCCGACTGGATCGTCCTCCGGGGTCATTGATGTATCCGCTGCTCGAACAGATCGACGATCCGCCGCGCATTGCGCCGCCTCGACCGCGAGGCGCTGCCGCAGCTCGCGCGCGAATTGCGCGCGTTCCTGCTGACGTCCGTGGCGAAGACCGGCGGCCACCTGTCCTCGAACCTGGGCACCGTCGAGCTCACGATCGCCTTGCACTATGTCTTCGATACTCCCCGCGATCGAATCGTATGGGACGTCGGCCATCAGACGTACGCGCACAAGATCCTGACCGGACGACGCGCGCAGATGGACCGGCTGCGGATGGCGGGCGGACCCTCGGGGTTCCCGCGGCGTTCCGAAAGCCCATACGACACGTTTGGCACCGCACACTCGTCGACCTCGATATCGGCCGCGCTCGGCATGGCGATCGCCGCGAAACGCAAGGGCGAATCGCGCAGCGTCGTCGCGGTGATCGGCGATGGCGCGATGAGCGCCGGGATGGCGTTCGAGGCCCTGAACAATGCCGGCACCGCGGGCGCAGACCTCCTCGTCGTGCTCAACGACAACGATATGTCGATCTCGGAGCCGGTGGGCGCACTCAATGGCTATCTGGCGAAGCTGCTCGCGTCTCGCTTCTACAATTCCGTACGGCGCGGGAGCAAGGAGGTCCTCTCGAAGCTGCCGCCGGTGAAGGAGCTCGCCAAGCGCTGGGAAGAGCACATGAAGGGGATGGTGCTGCCCGGGACACTGTTCGAGGAGTTCGGCTTCAACTACATCGGCCCGATCGACGGTCACGACCTCGATACGGTGGTGAGTACGCTCGTGAATGTGCGGGCGTTGAAGGGCCCGCAACTTCTGCACGTGATCACCCGGAAGGGCTACGGCTACGCCCGCGCCGAAGAGGATCCGATTCTCTATCACGGCGTGACCCGGTTCGACCCGGCCGTCGGCGTGGTCGCGAAGCCGGGCACGAAGCCGTCGTACACGCAGGTCTTCGGGGACTGGGTCTGCGATATGGCGGCGGCCGACCCGCGGCTCCTCGCGATCACGCCGGCAATGCGCGAAGGCTCCGGTCTCGTCCGCTTCTCGCAGGAATATCCGGGGCGGTACTTCGACGTCGGCATCGCCGAGCAGCACGCCGTGACCTTTGCCGCGGGGCTCGCCTGCGAAGGATTGAAGCCGGTGGTCGCCATCTACTCGACGTTCCTGCAGCGGGCCTACGACCAGTTGATTCACGACGTCGCGCTGCAGAACCTGCCGGTCGTCTTCGCGATCGATCGCGCCGGCGTGGTCGGCGCCGACGGCGCGACGCACATCGGCGCGTTCGACCTCTCGTATCTCCGCTGCCTCCCCAACACGACCGTCATGGTGCCGGCTGACGAAAACGAGTGCCGGCAGATGCTGAGCACCGCCTTCGCGCTGGATACGCCGGCCGCGGTTCGCTATCCGCGTGGAGCCGGCCCGGGCGTCGCGGTCGAGGCGGAGTTGAAGACGCTGCCGATCGGCAAAGGGGAGATCCGTCGTCTCGCCTCGCGCCGCGGGAACCGCGTCGCGCTGCTGGCGTTTGGCAGCATGCTTCATCCCGCGCTCGTCGCCGCGGAGGAACTCGACGCGACCGTCGCCAACATGCGCTTCGTGAAACCGCTCGACGTGGCCCTCGTCGCGAAGCTGGCGCATGAGCACGATGCGCTGGTGACCATCGAGGAGAATGTCGTCATGGGGGGGGCGGGCAGTGCGGTCGCCGAAGCGCTGGCCGCCGAAGGCATCGTCATACCCCTGCTGCAGCTGGGGTTGCCGGACGCCTTTCCCGACCACGGCGACCCGGGCGAGTTGCTCGCCAGCTGCGGCCTCGATGCCAAGGGCGTGGCGGCGGCGGTGCAGACGCGATTCGGCCAGCGCCGGACCGACTCGCGTGCCAAGCCCGCCGCCTGACTTCCGCGCAGTCGGCTAGAATCGCTGCCATGAATCGACCGGAATCGCCGCGGACCGCGTTTCCCATCCCGGACGTCCAGGGCGCTTCGGACGAGCGCCGGATCGCGATCGACCAGGTCGGCATTCGTGGCTTGCGCTACCCGATCGCGTTTGCCGACCTCGCCGGAACCGTGCAAGCGACGATCGCGACGTGCAACGTGTATGTCGCGCTGCCCGAGGACCGCAAGGGCACGCACATGTCGCGGCTCGTCGCCTTGCTCGAATCGCGCAGCGATCCCGGCGAGGCGCCGCTTTCCGTGGCGAACTTCCGGTCCCTGCTCGAGGCGCTCGTGGTGCTGCTCGAGGCGCCCGGCGGACGCATCGAGATCGCGTTCCCCTTCTTTCTGCGCAAGTCGGCGCCGGTCTCGGGGGTCGAGAGCCTTCTCGATTACGAAGTACGGCTCACGGGCGAGCTCGGCGGCGGGGTCTACCGGCAGACGGTGACGATCTCGGCGCCGGTAACCTCGCTTTGTCCGTGCTCGAAGGAGATCTCGGAGTACGGTGCCCACAACCAGCGCTCGACGATCACGATCGTTGTCGCGCCGCGCACGCCGGTGTTCCTGACCGAGCTGATCCGCATCGCCGAGGAAGAGGCATCCTGCGAGCTCTACGGCATCCTGAAGCGCGCCGACGAAAAATACGTCACCGAGCGGGCGTACAACAACCCGCGTTTCGTCGAAGACCTCGTGCGCGGCGTTGCTGCGCGGCTTCAGACCGATCCGCGGATCGACGCGTTTTCCGTCGAGGCCGAGAACTTCGAATCGATCCACAATCATTCGGCCTACGCGCGCATCGCGCGCGGCCTGTAGCGCGGGCAGGAATCGCTGCGGCGGCAGCGCACGGAACGGGCTTAGCGGACGCCAAGCGCGGCGATGGGCACTGAGAGCGCAATCCCGCTTCGTTTTCCATGCTACCCATCGCGATCTTTCGCTTTTCGCCGTCCGAAGGCCCTGCGCATTTCGCGGAGTGGCTCGACGCGCGCGGGTTTCCGTGGCAGCTGATCGCGCTCGACGAAGGCGCGCGCGTGCCCTCCGATGCGCGCAGCTTCGCCGGCATCGGGATGATGGGCGGGCCGATGAGTGTCAACGACGAGTTACCTTGGACAGCGCCCCTCGCCGCGCTGCTCCGCGACGCGCTCGCCACAGGCGTTCCGGTGCTCGGCCACTGCCTCGGCGGACAGCTGCTCGCGCAGGCGCTGGGTGCCCGCGTATCGCGTGCGCCAGTCGCGGAGATCGGCTGGATCGATGTCGGCGTCTGCGACGCCGGCGCGCGCGCGGACTGGTTCGGCGGCCGTGACGCGTTTTCCGCCTTTCAGTGGCACTACGATGCGTTTGCGCTTCCGCCGGGGGCGACGCGGGTGCTGACCAACCGATTCAACGCGAACCAGGGGTATGTGATCGATGGTCGTCATATCGGCTTGCAGTGCCACGTTGAAATGACGCGTGAGCTGACCGAGTTCTGGCTCGCAAGCGGCGCGAGCGAGTTGCCCGCGGCTTCGTCACCATCGCTGCAGAGTGCCGCGGACATCCGGCGCGACCTCGATGCGCGCATTGCCGCGCTTGGCGCCGTCGCCGACGACGTCTATGGGCGATGGGCGCAGGGGCTCGTGCGGTAGGGCCCCTGAGGATGTCCCGCATCCGGGCCCTGCCCGACCACGTGATCAACCAGATCGCTGCGGGCGAAGTGGTCGAGCGTCCCGCGGCCGCGTTGAAGGAGCTCCTCGAAAACGCGCTCGACGCCGGCGCAACGCAGATCGATGTCGACCTTGCCGGCGGCGGCATCCGGCGCATCCGGGTCGCCGACAACGGCGCCGGCATCGAGCGCGAGGAACTGCCGCTCGCACTCGCCCGGCATGCGACGTCGAAGCTCGCGACGGCCGACGATCTGGAAGCCATCGCCACACTGGGCTTTCGCGGCGAGGCGCTCGCCTCGATCGCGGCGGTATCGCGGCTGGCACTCGCCTCACGTGCGCTGGGCAAGCCGCACGCCTGGCGGATCGAGGTCGACGGTGGAAGTATCGGCGCCACCGCGCCCGCGGCGCTCGCCGCAGGCACGACCGTGACCGTGCAGGACCTCTACTTCAACACGCCGGCCCGGCGCAAGTTCCTGCGGACCGAGGCGACCGAATGGGGTCATTGCGACGAGGCATTCCGGCGTATCGCCTTGGCGCATCCCGACGTCGGGTTCACGCTGCAGCACAATGGTCGCGTCGTGCATCGGCTGCTTGCGCAGGGCAAGCGCGCGCGCGTCGAGGCGCTGCTCGGTGAAGCGTTCGTCGACGCCGCCGCAATTCTCGACGCCGAGGCCGGACCGCTCGCGATCACCGGCTTTGCCGTGCGTCCGGCGTATGCGACACAGACCGCGGGCCAGTACGCCTTCGTCAACGGCCGCTTCGTCCGCGATCGAGTGCTGGCCCATGCGCTGCGCGAGGCATATCGCGACGTGCTGCACCACGAACGGCAACCGGCGTACGCGCTGTGGCTTTCGCTCGATCCGCGCCTGGTCGATGTCAACGTCCATCCGCAAAAGACCGAGGTGCGCTTCCGCGAATCGGGTGCCGTACACCGCTTCGTCCAGGGCGCGGTGCTGCGCGGACTCGCCGCCACCGGTGCCGAGCAGCCGGCAGTATCCGCCGGGGAGAAGCTCGGCATCGCTGCCGCGCGCACGCCGCCGCTGACATCCGAAGTCGCGGCACTCGACCGGCAGCCATGGGCGCCGTCGCCCGGCGGACCCTTGCGGCAATCGGCAATGATGCTCGGTGCGGGTGAACCCGCGTCGTTCTATGCCCGGTTGTTCGGGGCAAGGGAGGCGCATTCCGTGCACGCGCCGGCCCTGCCTGCCACCGGCGACGAGCATCCATTGGGCTTCGCATTGGCACAGTTGCACGGCATTTATGTGCTCGCCCAGAATCGCGCCGGACTCGTGCTGGTCGACATGCACGCGGCGCACGAGCGCATCGTCTACGAGCGCCTGAAGACGGCGCTCGACGGAAGCATTCCCGTCCAACCGCTGCTTGTCCCGGTTACCTTCGCCGCGTCGCCGCTGGAGGCAGCCGCTGTCGACGAGCACGCCGCCACACTCGATCGCCTGGGATTCGCGATCGCCGCCCTCGGCCCGGCGACGCTCGCGGTGCGCGGCATTCCTGCGGCACTCGCCGATGCCGATGCGGTCACGCTCGCCCGCGCGGTATTGCATGAACTGCGCGAATTCGGCGGAACCGAAGTTCTCCTGGCGCATCGCGACGAGTTGCTCTCGACCATGGCGTGTCATGCCTCGGTGCGCGCCAATCGCAGCCTCGCGGTTCCAGAGATGAATGCGCTGCTGCGCGAGATGGAGGCGACCGAGCGCGCCGGCCAGTGCAACCACGGGCGGCCGACGTTCTACCAGCTGACGTTGGCGGACCTGGATCGCCTGTTTCAGCGCGGGCGGTGAGTCCTTGATTCCGGCTGTGCTGCTGATGGGCCCGACCGCGTCGGGCAAGAGTGCGTTGGCGCTCGCGCTGGCCGAGCGGTTCCGCTGCGAAATCGTCAGCGTCGACTCGGCGCAGGTTTACCGGGGCATGGACATCGGCACCGCGAAACCGGATCGCGGCACGCGTGCCCGCGTACCGCACCATCTGCTCGATCTCATCGATCCGACCGAAAGCTACTCGGCGGCGAGATTTCGCGCCGACGCGCTCACCGCCGTCGCCGCGATCCGTGCACGCGGAAGAATCCCGCTCCTGGTCGGCGGCACGATGCTCTACTTCAAGGCGCTCCTGGAAGGCCTTTCCGCATTGCCGCCGGCCGATCCGCAGGTGCGCGCGAGGCTCGAAGCGCGCGCGAAGCTGGTGGGATTGCCTGCGCTGCACGCCGAGCTTATGCGCGTCGATCCGGTCACGGCGGCGCGGGTGGGTCCGACGGACCCGCAGCGCATCCAGCGGGCGCTCGAGGTATTCGAGATCGCCGGCCGGCCGATGTCGGAAATCCAGGGTGCGCGCGAATCCGGCGAAGCGCTGGGTCCGACCTTGCGGATCGCGCTGCTGCCGTCGGACCGCGCGCGGCTGCATGCTTCGATCGCGGACCGGTTCGATGCGATGCTGGCAGCGGGCCTCGTCGCGGAATTGCGCGGGCTGCGCTCGCGGTATGCGCTCACGCCCGAGCTTCCATCGATGCGCTGCGTCGGGTACCGGCAGGCATGGGAATTCGTCGAGGGCCGAATCGATGCCGGGATGCTGCGCACACGTGGCATCGCCGCCACCCGCCAGCTCGCGCGGCGCCAACTCACGTGGCTACGGGCGACCCGCGCGCACATCTTCGATCCGATGGTATCGGGAATGGCCGACACTCTGACGTCCCTGCTCACGGCGTCGGGCGTGCGCTCGGCCTGACAGCGTCATGCTGCCGTGCAATAATTTGCCTTTGGTGCCGAACATCCGGGATCCCCGGCGGTCCTGATTGCAATACTGCATACCATGGTTGCGCGCACGCTCTACGACAAACTCTGGGACAGCCACGTCGTCCGCACCGAGACGGATGGCACGGCCCTCGTCTACATCGACCGGCACCTCGTCCACGAGGTAACGAGTCCGCAGGCCTACGAGGGGTTGAAGCTCGCGGGGCGCAAGCCCTGGCGCGTCGCATCGATCGTTGCGACCGCAGACCACAACACGCCGACCCGGAACTGGCACGAAGGCATTCGCGACCCGATCTCGCGGACGCAGGTCGAGACCCTCGACGCGAACATCCGTTCGCACGGCGCGAAGGCGTATTTTCCGTTTCGCGATCACCGGCAGGGAATCGTTCACGTGATCGGCCCCGAGCAGGGCGCGACGCTTCCGGGCATGACCGTCGTCTGCGGTGATTCGCACACGAGCACGCACGGTGCATTCGCGGCGCTCGCGCTCGGGATCGGGACCTCTGAAGTCGAGCACGTGCTCGCCACGCAATGCCTGCTGCTGAAGAAGGCGAAGTCGATGCTGATCCGCGCGGACGGCCGGCTGCCGGCTGGAGTTTCAGCGAAGGATTTGGCACTCGCGGTCATCGGGCGGATCGGCACGGCCGGCGGCACCGGCTACGCGATCGAATTCGCGGGCAGCGCGGTGCGGGCGTTGTCGATGGAAGGCCGGATGACGATCTGCAACATGGCCATCGAGGCCGGCGCGCGCGCCGGCATGGTCGCCGTCGACGAACGCACGATCGAATACCTGCGCGGCCGCCCGTTCGCGCCCAAGGTCGAGCTGTGGGACCGCGCGGTCGAATACTGGCGCACACTTCGGAGCGACGAGGGCGCGGCATTCGACGCCATTGTCCCGCTCGATGCGGCGCAGCTCGCGCCCCAAGTCACCTGGGGCACGTCGCCGGAGATGGTGATCTCCATCGAGGATCGGGTGCCCGATCCCGACGACGAGAAGGACGCGACGCGACGCGACGGCATGGAACGCGCGCTGGTGTACATGGGCCTCCAGCCCAACACGCCGATCGCCGAGGTCGCGCTCGATCGGATCTTCATCGGGTCGTGCACCAATTCGCGAATCGAGGATCTGCGTGTCGCTGCGGCGATTGCCCGCGGGCGCCGGGTGGCGTCGACGGTGAAGCATGCGATGGTCGTTCCGGGCTCCGGTCTCGTGAAAGAACAGGCAGAACGCGAGGGCCTCGACCGCGTCTTCCGGGATGCGGGCTTCGACTGGCGCGAGCCCGGTTGCTCGATGTGCCTCGCGATGAACGAGGACCGGCTCGAGCCGGGCGAGCGCTGTGCCTCGACGTCGAACCGCAACTTCGAGGGTCGGCAAGGTGCAGGTGGGCGCACCCACCTCGTCAGTCCGGCCATGGCGGCCGCTGCGGCAATCGCGGGGCATTTCGTCGACGTCCGGCGGCTGGTTTGAACGTGTCGCCAAGGAGATCCGACATGTGGAGCATGCTGATTGCGGCAGTCGCGCTGGCCGTTGCCTTCGCCGTGGGCGGGTGCAACACGATCGAGGGCGCCGGCAAGGACATCAAGGCCACCGGCGGCGCCATCGAGAAGGCCGCGGAAAAGTCGAAAACCTACTAGCGGGCGCCATGGAACCGTTTCGCTCGCTTACCGGATTGGTGGCGCCGCTCGACCGGGCCAATGTCGACACCGATGCAATCATTCCGAAGCAGTTCCTGAAGTCGATCAAGCGGTCGGGCTTCGGCGTCAACCTGTTCGATGCCTGGCGCTATCTCGACCAGGGCGAGCCCGGGATGGACAACGCGACCCGCCCGCTGAACCCGGATTTCGTTCTCAACGAACCGCGTTATCGTGGGGCGCAGATACTTCTTGCGCGCCGAAACTTCGGCTGCGGCAGTTCGCGCGAGCATGCGCCCTGGGCGCTGGCCGACTACGGCTTCCGCGCGCTCATCGCGCCTTCGTACGCCGACATCTTCTTCAACAACTGCTTCAAGAACGGGCTGCTCCCCGTCGTGCTTGCGGACAGGGAGATGGATGCGCTGTTCGCCGCGGTGAAGGCCTTCCCGGGGTTCAGGCTCACGATCGATCTCGAGCGGCAGTCGGTGGCATCGCCGGATGGCTCGCACACGTACGGTTTCGACATCGAGCCGCTGCGCAAGCACAGGCTGCTGCACGGCCTCGACGACATCGGCCTCACGCTGCAGCACGCCGAAGCGATCGGTGCGTTCGAGGCGCGCTGGCATGCGGAGCAGCCATGGCTCGTCTAGCGGCGCGAGACGGGAAGCAGGGGGCCCGCGCGCTACGCGCGTGGGGATGCGACCAGGCGAGTCGACGCTTGCGGCCGACGCTCGGCGCTAGCATTGCATGACGGTGAGGGAGGCCGCGGCGGCAACATGAAGATTGCGATCCTTCCCGGCGACGGAATCGGGCCGGAGATCGTCGGGGAAGCGGCGAAGGTGCTCGAGGCGCTGCGCCGCGACGGATTGCCGGTGGAAACGGAATACGCTCCCGTCGGCGGTGCGGGTTACGACGCCGCCGGACATCCGCTGCCCGAGGCGACGCAACGGCTGGCGCACGCCGCCGATGCGATCTTGCTCGGCGCGGTGGGCGGGCCCCGCTACGACTCGCTGCAACGAGCGTTGCGGCCCGAACAGGGAATACTCGGTCTGCGCAAGTTGCTCGGGCTGTTCGCCAACCTGCGGCCGGCGCTGCTGTATCCGGAGCTTGCGGCGGCGTCGACGCTGAAGCCGGACGTTGTCGCCGGTCTTGACCTGATGATCATTCGCGAGCTGACGGGCGACGTCTATTTCGGGCAGCCGCGTGGACGTCGGCGCAACGCCGCCGGCGAGGCCGAGGGCTTCGACACGATGCTCTATGCCGAGAGCGAGATTCGCCGGATCGCCGTGGTCGGCTTCGAGACGGCACGCCGGCGCAGCCGTCGGCTGTGCTCGGTGGACAAGGCCAACGTGCTCGACACCAGCATCCTGTGGCGCGAGATCGTCTCGGCGCTCGCGCGGGACTATCCGGATGTCGCGCTCACGCACATGTACGTCGACAACGCCGCGATGCAGCTCGTGCGCAATCCGAAGCAGTTCGACGTGCTTGTCACCGGCAACCTCTTCGGCGACATACTGTCCGACGAAGCGTCGATGTTGGCGGGTTCGATCGGGATGCTGCCCTCCGCATCGCTCGACGCGCGCGGCAAGGGGCTCTACGAGCCCATCCACGGCTCCGCGCCGGACATCGCGGGCCAGGATCGGGCGAATCCGTTGGCAACGATCCTTTCGCTGACGATGATGTTTCGCTACACGTTCTCGCGCGCTGACGTCGCGGATCGTATCGAGCGGGCGGTTCGCGCCGTGCTGGCGGCCGGCATTCGCACCGGCGACATCGCGGGACCGGGCGAGACGGCGATCGGGTGCGCGGCGATGGGCGATGCGGTGGTGGTGGCACTGTAGCCGAGCAACCCGCTCTATGGCATCGAGCGTCGATCGTCCGGTTCGGGCTGACCATGTGTTTAATTCTTTCGGATTGAGTTGATCATGCGAGTGGGATTTGTCGGTTGGCGGGGGATGGTGGGTTCGGTCCTGACGCAGCGGATGCTCGAGGAGCGGGATTTCGAGCTGATCGAGCCGGTGTTCTTCACGACGTCGAACGTCGGAGGCAAGGGCCCGGCCGTGGGGAAGGCCGTGCCGCCGCTAGGGGACGCGACCGACATCGACGCACTCGCGGCGCTCGATGCCATCGTCACCTGTCAGGGCGGCGACTACACGAACGACGTATTTCCGCGCCTGAGGGCGGCAGGCTGGAAGGGTTACTGGATCGACGCGGCGTCGGCGCTGCGGATGGCCGACGACGCGGTGATTATCCTCGACCCGGTCAATCGCCCGGTGATCGACGCGGCGCTGGCGCGGGGTGTGCGCAACTATATCGGCGGCAACTGCACCGTCAGTCTGATGATGATGGCGTTGGCCGGATTGTTCCAGCGCGACCTGATCGAGTGGATGACCTGCATGACGTATCAGGCAGCCTCCGGCGCCGGAGCGCAGAACATGCGTGAGCTCCTGCAGCAGATGGGCGAGGCGCACATGGCGGCGAAGGAGCTGCTTGCCGACCCGTCGTCCGCCATCCTCGACATCGATCGCGAAGTTGCCGGCATCCTGCGGGACCCCGCTTTCCCGACGGAGCACTTCGGCGTGCCGTTGGCCGGCAGCCTGATCCCGTGGATCGACAAGGATCTCGGCAACGGAACGAGTCGCGAGGAGTGGAAGGGAGGAGCCGAAACGAACAAGATCCTCGGCCGCACCGCGGGATCCGGCACCGGGATCGTTCCGGTGGATTCGATCTGCGTGCGCATCGGCGCGATGCGCTGCCACAGCCAGGCATTGACGATCAAGCTGCGCGAAGACGTACCGTTGGCCGAGATCGAGCAATTGCTCGCCTCGGCGAACGAGTGGGTGCGCGTGGTGCCGAATACGCGCGATGACAGCATCCGCCGGCTGACACCGGCAGCGGTGACCGGCACGTTGGAAATTCCGGTGGGGCGCTTGCGGAAGCTCGTGATGGGCGGACACTATCTCGGCGCGTTTACGGTGGGCGACCAGCTGCTGTGGGGCGCCGCCGAGCCGTTGCGACGGATGGTGCGGATCCTGATCGAGCACTGAGCGCGGGAACGCCCTGCAATGGTCAGCCGACCTCGGCGCGTTTCACTTTTGCGCCGGTTCGCTGACAAGGCAGCCGGGGTGGGACGTTTGCGTACGTTTTGTGCGCGTCCGCCGCGCCCGCAGGAGAACTCGGGTGCTGGGAGCGTGACGGGTTGCAACGCGAATGCAACATCCGTCCGGGGGCGTCACTCACCCCGGCGCGGGCACAAGATCTGGGATCCCCGACAAGGGGCGGGGCTAGCCATTGCGCTCGCGATTACGATGCTGGCATGATTTCGTCTTGGACGGCGCGTGGGCAAGCGGGAAAAAGCAAAGCTAATACCGAGGTTTAGCTTGCGTGGCTAAGCCCATGATGTTATGTTAGCTTGCAAAATCCGAACACTCGGAAGGGGTCAGCATGCGCGCAAAACCCATCTATAGCCTGAGCTTGTTGGCGGCGGCGCTAGCGCTCCCCGGCACCGCCTTTCCGCTGGGCCTCGGCAAACTGACCGTCAATTCCGGCCTGGGACAGCCGCTGTCGGCGCAGATCGAACTGACGGCGGCCACCAAGGAAGAACTCGATTCGCTGGCTGCGCGCGTGGCGGATGCCGCGCTTTACCGACAGAACAATCTTGCCTACCAAAGCGTCCTGACCCGCTCCCGCGTCACGATCGAGCGTGCTCCGAATGGCGAGGCATTTCTCAAGGTCACAACCGCCGGGAGTGTGGGCGAGCCCTATCTCGATCTGTTGGTCGAGGTGAACTGGGCCTCGGGACGTGTCGTGCGGGCCTATACGTTCCTGCTCGATCCGCCTGGCGTCGCGGCCGCAGCTCCGGCCGTCGAGCCCGTGGCGCCGTTGCGATCCGGCGCGCCCGCGCCGCGTGCCGCCGCGCCGGCGGCGGCATCGGCAGCGCGGCCCGCGGCCGAGCCCTCGGCGGGGGGGCCGGGCACGTATACGGTCCGGCGTGGCGATACCCTTTCGCGGATTGCGGGCGAGAACAAGCCCCCCTCGGCAACGCTGGAGCAGATGCTCGTTGCCCTGTTCAAGAGCAACGAGTCCGCATTCGACGGCGACAACATGAATCGGCTGCGCGCCGGCGCGATCGTGACCATTCCGCGCGCGGAAGAAGTCGGCGCGACGCCGCCGACCGAAGCCGCGAAGATCGTGCAGGTCCAGGCAGCCGATTGGCGCGCGTATCGCGACCGCCTGGCAGGCGCGGCACCCGCGGCCGAGGGCGCCGGTGCCCGCGCGGCGGCGGGCAAGATCAGCACCGCGGTCGAGGAGAAGGCGCCGGCCGTCGTTCCCGGGCGCGATCAGCTCAAGGTGTCGCGCGAAGCCTTGCCGGCCAAGGGCGTGACCGCTGGAGCGGGCGAAGAGGTGATCGCGCGCGACAAGGCGTTGAAGGAAGCCCAGACGCGCATCGCGGACCTCGAAAAGACCCTGAACGATCTGCAGCGCGCAATCGAACTCAAGAGTCAGACCGCGGCGCAACTCCAGGCGCAGGCCGATGCCGCCAAGGGCAAGGCCCCCGAGGCGCCGAAGGTCGCGCCGCTGCCAGCCCCGGTTCCGGAAGCTGCCAGGCCTGCGGAACCGCCGAAGGCGGCGGAAGCACCCAAGATGGCCGAACCCGAGAAGGCGCCCGAGCCAAAGGCCGCTCCCGCGGCTCCGCCGCCGCCGCCCAAAGCGGAAGCGCCCAAGCCTGCGCCTGCCGTCGCGCCCAAACCCTCGTTCTTCGACGATTTCTTCGCGACCACGCCGATGTGGGCCATCGGCGGCGGCGCGCTGCTTTCGCTGGCCGGCATCGCCGCGATCATCGCGGCGCGTCGGCGCAAGGCGACGAAGTTCGAGGACAGCATCATCTCGGGCACCGACATCAAGACGAACACGGTGTTCGGCTCCACCGGCGGAGGGGTGGTCAACACCGGCGATAACTCGCTGACCAGCGAATTCAGCCGCGAGGGACTGGGCAGCATCGACACCGACGAAGTCGATCCGATCGCGGAAGCCGAGGTCTATCTCGCGTATGGGCGCGACGCGCAAGCCGAGGAAATCCTCAAGGATGCGCTTAAGAAGGATTCGCAGCGGCAGGAGATCTACCTCAAGCTGCTCGAGATCCACGCACAGCACAACAAGCCATCGGCGTTCGAGACAATCGCCGGCGAGTTGTACTCGGTATCCCAGGGCAAGGGCGAGATCTGGCAAAAGGCGGTCGGTCTCGGACGCCAACTCGATCCGAACAATCCGATGTTCGGCGAGGCGGGCGTGCCGCCTCTGCCGACGGGTTTGGCAGCCGGCGCGGGCGTCGTGGCCACCACGGCTCCCGCGGCGGTCGGTGTCATCACCAAGGCGGCGACGCCGGACGCGCAACCAGCGACCGGTGCTACGGTCCCGGTGGACGTCGCAAGCGACATGGGGGCCGAGCCGGGGCTCGATTTCCGGCTCGACGAAGACATCTCGGTCGCACCGACGTCCGGGGTGAAGCCGAAAACGCCGCAGGACATACTTGCCGGCGCGGAAAGCGAGGTCGAAAAATCGACGAGGAGCGCATCGGCGTCGCTTTCGGCAGCGTTCGAAGGCGCGTCCGCCGCAGCGCCGGCCTCGAATCTGGATTTCCACCTCGACCAATCGGAACGACCGGCGCCGTTCCAGAGGTCGCAACCGCGCGAGAGCGCGTCGGACGAGCCGGCAACGCCCGCGCCCGCGCTGGCGCGACCTCAGGCGGCGATCGAGCTCGACAAGCTCGACCTGTCGTTCGAGTCGGAGCGCACTACCTTCGAGGATCCGACGCCATCCGTGCTCGACGGGCAGTGGCACGACGCTGCGACCAAGCTCGACCTCGCCAAGGCATACCAGGAAATGGGTGACGTCGAAGGGGCCCGCGAGATTCTGCAGGAAGTGATGCACGAGGGCGACGACGAGCAAAAAACGGAGGCGCAGTCGCTGCTGTCGAGACTCGGCTGACTGGACGAAACGCCATGACCAACGGGCGGCGGAACGCGATCCGCCGCCCGTTTTGCTGAGCGATCGAACCTCGATGCGCATCGCGCTTGGCCTCGAATACGCCGGCCTGGCGTTCCACGGCTGGCAGTCCCAGCCGGATGGCATCACGATCCAGGATGCGCTCGAGAGGGCGCTCGCCGCGATCGCCGGTGTACGCGTGGGCGTGATCGCGGCAGGACGCACGGATGCCGGCGTCCATGCGACGTCACAGGTCGTCCATTTCGACGCGACGGTGGTGCGGCCGGACACCGCTTGGGTCCGGGGCGTGAACGCCCATCTGCCGGCGGACGTCGCCGTTCGGTGGGCGCAGCCCGTCGCGCCGGAGTTCCACGCGCGCTTTGCGGCCCGTGCGCGGCATTACACCTACCTGCTCGCCAATTGCGCGGTTCGACCGGCGCTCCTCGCCGGTCGGGTCAGCTGGTACCATCGTGCTCTCGACGTGGGCGCGATGCTGCGTGCGGCGCAACCACTCGGCGGAACGCACGATTTTTCTGCATTTCGGGCGGCCGAGTGCCAGGCGGCCTCACCGGTCAGGACACTCGCGCCCATCGCCATCGTCGCGCACGGTGAAGTCATCCGGTTCGATTTCTCGGCGAACGCTTTTCTCCACCATATGGTCCGCAACATCGTGGGGGCACTCGTCGCGGTGGGCGCCGGCAAGGCGCCGGAGGACTGGCTCGCCGAGTTGCTCGCACGCCGCGATCGGACCCGTGCTGCCCCGACTTTTGCGCCGGACGGGCTCTACCTGACCGGCGTCGACTACGAGCCGAAGTGGGGACTGCCCGGGACGCTGCGTCCATTGTCGTTGCCCATAGCGATGGGCTCGCGCTAGAGCGGGAAGCGCAACCGATGCGCACTCGGATCAAGATCTGCGGCATCACCCGGATCGCCGATGCGCTCGCGGCCGCGCAGGCGGGCGCCGATGCGATCGGCCTGGTGTTCTGGCCAGGAACGCCGCGTGCAGTCCCCATCGATGTGGCGCGCTCGATCGCAGCGCTGCGGCGGCCGTTCGTCACGACAGTCGGTCTTTTCGTCGACCCGTCGCCGGACGAGGTGCGCGCGATCCTCGCGGCCGTGCCGCTCGACGTGGTGCAATTCCACGGGAGCGAGCCGCCGGATTTCTGCCGGGCGTTCGGCCGGCCTTACCTCAAGGCGATCGCGGTTACCGCTCGAGGCAGGCGAGAGCGGTTTGCTAGAATACGCAGCGCGCTACGCGGATGCCGCCGGGCTCCTCTTCGACGCGCCGCCGGCGGGGGGATTGCCGGGCGGGACCGGAAACACGTTCGATTGGGACGCGTTGCCGAAAGGAATCGGGCGGCCGGTCGTGCTGTCGGGCGGATTGACCGCCGCGAATGTCGGGACCGCGATCCGCCGCGTCCGGCCGTGGGCCGTAGACGTTTCCAGCGGGGTCGAGGCCATCGGCGCGGATGGCCGCCCGGTCAAGGGCGTGAAGGATCCGGCCCGGATCGCTGCCTTCGTCGAGGAAGTGCGCAATGCAGATGGCTGACCTTCGCTACGATCTTCCCGACGCGCGCGGCCATTTCGGCCCCTACGGCGGCGTCTTCGTCGCCGAGACCCTGATCCGGGCACTCGACGAATTGAAGGAGCAGTACGCGCGCTATCAGCACGATGCGGCATTCGTCGCGGAGTTCGAAGACGAGCTCGCCCACTACGTCGGCCGGCCTTCCCCCGTCTATCACGCGAAGCGCTGGTCGGCCAAGGCCGGTGGCGCGCAAATCTGGTTCAAGCGCGAAGACCTGAACCACACGGGCGCGCACAAGATCAACAACTGCATCGGCCAGGCACTGCTCGCGAAGCGGTTGGGGAAGCCGCGGGTGATTGCCGAAACCGGCGCCGGCCAGCACGGGGTCGCGACCGCGACGGTCGCGGCCCGCTTCGGGATGGAGTGTGTCGTGTACATGGGGTCGGAGGACGTGAAGCGCCAGGCGCAGAACGTGTTCCGGATGAAGCTCCTGGGCGCGACGGTCGTGCCGGTCGAATCCGGCTCCAAGACGCTGAAGGACGCGTTGAACGAGGCGATGCGCGACTGGGTGACCAACGTCGAGGCGACGTTCTACATCATCGGCACCGTCGCCGGCCCGCATCCGTATCCGATGATGGTCCGCGATTTCCAGAGCGTGATCGGGCGCGAGTGCCTGACGCAGATGCCGGCGGCAGCAGGGCGGCAGCCGGACGCCATAATCGCCTGCGTCGGGGGCGGCTCGAATGCGATGGGCATCTTCCATCCGTACCTCGCGCACAAGGACGTCAGACTGGTCGGCGTCGAGGCTGCAGGCGAGGGCATCGCGACCGGAAGGCACGCAGCGTCGCTGACCGCGGGTCGCCCCGGCGTCCTGCATGGCAACCGCACCTATTTGCTCCAGGACGCGGACGGGCAGATCGTCGAAACGCATTCGATCTCCGCGGGACTCGATTACCCGGGTGTGGGCCCCGAGCACGCGTGGCTCAAGGACACGGGGCGCGCCGAGTACGTGACGGTCACCGACGACGAGGCCCTCGCCGCGTTTCACGATTGCTGCCGGCTGGAAGGCATCATTCCCGCCCTCGAATCGGCGCACGCGCTCGCTTATGCCGCCAGGCTCGCGGCGAGGATGGGGAGGGACGGGATCCTCCTCGTCAACCTTTCGGGACGCGGCGACAAGGACATGAACACCGTCGCCGAGCGCTCCGGGCTCAAATTCTACTGTCGCGCCGAGTGTGATCCGTCGAAGCGGTGAATCGGGTTGCCGAATTGAACCGGATCGATGCCACGTTCGCGAAGGTCCGCGCCACCGGTGGCACTGCGCTGATCCCGTACATCGTGGCGGGCGACCCGTCCCCGGCGGGTACACTCTCGATCATGGCGCAACTGGTCGCGGCGGGCGCCGACGTGATCGAGCTGGGCGTGCCATTCTCGGACCCCATGGCCGACGGTCCGGTGATCCAGCGCGCGACCGAACGCGCGCTCGCACGCGGCGTCGGCCTCTCCCGCGTGCTGGCGATGGTCACCGAGTTCCGCCAGACGCATCCGGCGACGCCGGTCGTGCTGATGGGATACGCCAACCCGATCGAGGCGATGGGCGTCACCGTGTTCGCGGATCGGGCGCGAGCGAGCGGCGTGGACGGTGTGCTGGTCGTCGATTACCCGCCCGAGGAGGCCGGCGACTTCGCGGCATTGCTCGACGCGCGCGGCCTCGCGCCGATCTTCCTGCTGTCCCCGACAACGCCCGAGGCGCGGATTGTCGCCGTGGCGAAGGTCGCGCGCGGTTATGTCTATTATGTGGCGCTCAAGGGCGTGACCGGCGCCGGCCATCTCGACGTTGGCGATGTGGCGCGCAAGCTGGACCAAATCCGGCGGCACGTGAAGCTGCCGATCGGTGTCGGTTTCGGCATCCGTGACGCGGCAAGCGCGCAGGCGATCGCAGTGCACGCAGACGCTGTCGTCATCGGCAGCCGGATCATCCAGGAAATGGAGAGCGGCGCGCCGGAGACGGCGCCCGAGCGGGCCGGAGCCTGGCTTGCCGGCATCCGCCATGCATTGGACTCGGTGCAGAAGCGGGCCGCGTAGGAAGCCATCACCGCGCGCGACCGGCGTCAGGCTCGCCGTACGCAAGGGGGGAACAACAATATGACCTGGTTGCAGAAGTTGTTGCCACCGCGAATCAAGAGCACGCCTGGCATCAAGAAAACGACGGTGCCCGAAGGGTTGTGGGTCAAGTGCCCGGCGTGCGAGGCCGTGCTGTACGGTACCGACCTCGAAAAGAATCTCCAGGTCTGCCCCAAGTGCAACCACCATGGGCGCGTGGGTGCGCGCGAGCGCATCGAGCACCTGCTCGATCCCGAGGGTCGCTTCGAGATCGGATCGGAGGTGGTGCCCGTCGACAGTCTCAAGTTCAAGGATCAGAAGAAATACCCCGAGCGCCTCGCCGCGGCGCTCGAGGAAACGGGAGAAACCGACGCGCTGGTGGTGATGCAGGGGAGCGTCAGGAGCCTTTCGCTCGTCCTGGCCTGCTTCGAGTTCGAATTCATGGGCGGCTCGATGGGGTCGGTCGTCGGCGAGCGATTCGTGCGGGGCGTGCGCGTTGCGCTGGAGAGCCGCGTTCCGTTCATCTGTGTGTCGGCGTCGGGCGGGGCGCGCATGCAGGAAGGTGTGAACTCTTTGTTCCAGATGGCGAAGACGACCGCCGTCCTGCAGGAGCTGGCCCGCGCGGGTCTGCCGTTCATCTCGGTCCTCACCGATCCGACCATGGGGGGCGTTTCGGCGTCCTTCGCATTCGTCGCCGACATCGTGATTGCCGAACCCGGGGCGTTGATCGGCTTCGCCGGACCCCGCGTGATCGAGCAGACGGTGCGCGAGAAACTGCCGGAAGGATTTCAGCGGGCCGAGTTTCTGCTCGAAAAGGGCGCGATCGATTTGATCGTCGACCGGCGCGCGCTGCGCGACGAGCTCGCCCACCTGCTCGCGCAACTGACGAAACAGCCGGCCCTGACCGCCTGACCGTGGGAACGTGACGCCGAATCCCAGTCGACCGACGACGCTTGCAGCGTGGCTCGCCTATCTCGAGACGTTGCACCCGAAGGCGATCGCGATGGGCTTGGATCGCGTCGAGGCGGTGCGCGCGCGGCTTTCCGTTGCCCTCGCGTGCCCGGTCGTCACCGTCACCGGGACCAACGGCAAGGGGTCGACGTGCGCGCTGCTCGAAGCGATGCTGCGCGCGGCGGGCTATTGCACCGGACTCTACGCGTCGCCGCACCTCGTCCGCTACAACGAGCGCGTACGAATCGGCGGCGAACCGCTCGCGGACGCTGCGCTGGTCGCGGCGTTCAACGTCGTCGAGGACGCGCGAGGCGAGACTCCGCTCACCTATTTCGAGTTTGGAACGCTCGCCGCGCTGTGGTCGTTCGCGCGCGCGTCGCTCGATGTGGCGATCCTGGAGGTCGGCCTGGGCGGGCGGCTCGACGCGGTGAACGTGATCGACGCCGACATTGCCGTGGTGACGAGCGTGGACCTCGACCACATGGATTATCTCGGGCCGACGCGCGAAGACATCGGCCGCGAGAAGGCTGGCGTCTTTCGTCGCGGCCGACCTGTCGTCTGTGCAGAAGCAAACCCGCCGTCCGCGCTTATTGAAGGCGCGCGCGTGCTGGACGCACCTATTACGCTCCTCGAACGCGATTACGGCTTCGTTGCCGGAGAAGGACAGTGGGAATACCGGGGGCCGGGCGGCCGGCGCCACGCGCTTCCGTACCCCGCCCTGCGCGGGGCCTACCAGCTCGCGAACGCCGCGACGGCGCTCGCCGTCATCGATCTGCTGTGCGCGCGGCTGCCGGTATCGAGCGGTGCGATCCGGGATGGATTGCAGGCGGTCGAGCTTGCCGGACGCTTCCAGGTACTGCCCGGTCGCCCGGCGATCGTGCTCGACGTTGCGCACAACCCGCATGCCGCGCGAGCATTGAGCGAAACGCTTGGCACCATGACCTTCTTTGCGCGGACGTTCGCCGTGTTCGGCATGCTTGCCGACAAGGACATCGCCGGTGTGGCGGCCGCCGTCCGCTCCCGGATCGATCGCTGGTATGTCGCTACGCTGCCCGGGCCGCGTGGCGCGAGCGCCGCGACCGTTCGCGCCGCGCTCGTGAAGGCGGAGGTCGCGGCATCGGCGATCCACTGCTTCGACGAGGTCGGATCAGCCCTCGCAGCCGCCCGGGCTGAGGTGGGCGAAGCTGATAGAATTATCGTTTTCGGATCGTTCCTGACGGTGGCGGCCGCGCTCGCCGCCGTCAAGTCGGGCACCACTCCCAGGCATGGCTGAACGACTCGCCGAGGCCGGCGAACTCGCCGTCGACGAACTGAAGCGCAAGGCGCGACGGCGCCTTGTCGGCGCGATCGTGCTCGCGCTCGCCGCCGTGATCATCGTCCCCATGATGCTCGAGGACGAGCCGCGGTCGTTGGGCGACGATGTTTCGGTGCAGATTCCGCCGGTCGACGAAGGCAAGTTCGTCAACCGGTTGACCGGGGCGGCACCGGAGGGCAAGTCGGCTCCGAAGACGACCGCAAGCCGCGATGCGAAGGCGCCGCAACCGGAACGCGAAGCCAAGTCACCGCAACCCGACGACGCATCGAAAACGCCGTTACGTGCGGAGGGAGACAGTGCCCCGGCGTCGCAGCCCGCACCGCATGCTACGATGGCGACACCGGCGGCGCCATTGCCGTCAGGTGGGCCCGGCGCCACGGGCGCCGTGAGCGCGAAGAAATCCCTGACCGAAGCCGAACAGCGCGTGCTTGCTCCCGCCGCGAAGCCCGAGGCGAGGTCGGAGCCGCGGACAGGCACAGCGGAAACGATGCAGGAGGTCGAACGGAAACCCGCCGCGGAGGGCAAGGCGGTTGCGATATCCACGGCGAAGGCGGCGAGTGCACCGCAGGCCGGTGAGTTCGTGGTCCAGCTCGCGGCGTTCGCAGACGACAAGGGGGCGAATGCGCTGGCGAACAAGCTCAAGCGCGCGAGCTACGCTGCCTACGTCGAGCCGGTGACCACCTCCCGCGGCACTCTCTGGCGGGTGCGCGTTGGTGGATACGCGTCGCGTCCGGAAGCGGACGCCGCGCGCGCAAAGCTGAAGGAAGAGGGCTACAGCGGGATCGTCGCGTCGGCGCAATGAGCGGCGCCGGGCCCCGCCAGCGAGGCGCGGCGGCGCACATTCGATGAATGCCTTCGACCTCGCCGTGCTGGCACTCGTCGCGTTGTCCACGCTGCTCGCGTTTGCGCGCGGTGTCGTACGCGAGTTGATCGCGCTCGCGAGTTGGATCCTCGGCATCGCGGTCGCACTGATGTTCGCGGGGAAGGGGGCGCAGCTGTTCGCCTGGCTCGAGGTGACGGCCGAGATCAGGCTCGTGCTCGCGTTCGCGCTGATCTTCGTTGCGGTGCTCGTCGCTGGCGCGCTCGTCGCCTGGCTGCTGTCGCGCGCGATCCACGCCGCCGGGTTGTCGTTCGTCGACCGATTTCTCGGCGGCGCCTTCGGGCTTGCGCGCGGGATCTTGCTGGCCGTGCTGTTCGCGCTCGTCGCTGGACTTACCGCGCTCCCCCGCGCGGATTGGTGGCAGAATGCTGCCGTCGGGCGCCCGCTTGCGCTGGCGGCGTTGTCACTCAAGCCTTGGCTGCCGCCGGCGTGGGCCGAGCGGCTCGATTTTTCGGCGACCGGTAGGAGTCCCGCGCGAACTGGCGCGCGATCCGCCGGACTGCCGTTCGGAGAATGCAAGCCATGTGTGGCATCGTAGGCGTCGTCGCGCATACGCCCGTCAACCAGCTCCTCTACGACGGGCTGCTCCTGCTCCAGCATCGCGGACAGGATGCCGCCGGCATCGTGACCAGCGAGGGTGCGACGTTTCACATGCACAAGGCGAGCGGCTACGTGCGCGACGTGTTTCGCACGCGGAACATGCGCGATCTTTCGGGGACGCTCGGGATCGGCCACTGCCGCTACCCGACGGCGGGGAGCGCGGCGTCCGAGCTCGAATCCCAGCCCTTCTATGTGAACTCGCCCTTCGGCGTGACGCTCGCGCACAACGGGAACCTGACCAACAGCGAGGCCCTGAAGCGCGAGCTCTTCCAGCTCGACTTCCGTCACGTCAATACCAACTCGGACTCCGAAGTGCTGCTCAACGTGTTCGCCCTGGAGCTCGAGCGTGCAGCGCACCACGCGCGGCTGGACGCGAATGCCATCTTCACTGCGGTCGCCGGCGTGCACCGCCGCTGCCGCGGCGCTTACGCGATCGTCGCGATGATCGCGGGCTACGGGCTGGTCGCATTCCGGGATCCGTACGGCATCCGGCCGCTGATCATCGGGGCCAATGCGGCGATGGGCGGCAGCGAGTACCTCGTGGCCAGCGAATCGGTCGCCCTCGAGGCGCTCGGCTTTTCCGTGCTGCGCGACGTCGCGCCGGGAGAGGCCGTCTTCATCGACCAGACCGGTCAGTTCCATGCGCGGCAATGTGCGGATAGCCCGGTCCTCGCACCCTGCATCTTCGAATTCGTGTACCTCGCGCGTCCCGATTCGGTGATCGACGGCACGTCGGTATACGAGTCGCGCTTGCGCATGGGCGAGCAGCTCGCGAACAAGATCCGCGGGATTCCGGCGGCGCAGGACACCGATGTGGTGATCCCGATTCCGGATTCGAGCAGGCCTTCGGCGTTGCAGCTCGCCAACACCCTCGGCCTCACCTATCGCGAAGGCTTCGTCAAGAACCGCTACGTGGGCCGCACGTTCATCATGCCCGGCCAGGCGATGCGCAGGAAGAGCGTCCGCCAGAAGCTCAATCCGATCGGGATGGAGTTTTCCGGGAAGGTCGTGCTGCTGGTCGACGACTCGATCGTGCGCGGCACGACGTCGCGGGAGATCGTCCAGATGGCGCGCGAGGCCGGCGCGCGAAAAGTGTACTTCGCCTCCGCGAGTCCGCCGGTGCGCTATCCGAACGTGTACGGGATCGACATGCCGAACCAACGCGAGCTGGTGGCGACCGGCCGAACCGAGGCCGAGATCGCCCGCGAGATCGGCGCCGATCTGCTGATCTACCAGGATCTCGACGCGCTCAAGACTGCGGTGCGTGCCGCGAGCCCGGGGCTCTCCGAGTTCGAGGCATCATGCTTCGACGGCAAGTACATCACCGGCGACATCACCGCGGATTACCTGTCGCATCTCGCGCTCGAGCGGCACGAGAACCGCGAGGAGCACGATTCCGCGGAAGCGGCCGACGCGACGGTCGCCGGATGATCCGGTGATCGGTCGCCGGGACTCGGCGTTCCGGAAGGGCCCGCGAGCGCCGCGCGTTATTTCGCCGCGGCGACCATGTAATCGACTGCCGCCTTGACCTCGGCGTCCGGCAGCGAGCTGCCACCCTTGGCGGGCATCGCGCCCTTCCCCTTGAGCGACGAGGCATAGAGCGCGTCCATGCCCGTCTTGAGGCGGGGGGCCCACGCCGCCTTGTCGCCGAACTTGGGCGCGCCCGCAGCGCCCGTCGCATGACAGGCCATGCACGTCGTGTCGTAGACCTTCCTGCCGTCCGGCTTGCCCGCGCCGGCGGCGGCGGCGGCCGGCGCCGCCGCCGGCGTCGGGCTCGCCGATACAGCGACCGCAGGTGCCGCATCCTTGCCGACCCCGGAGTTGAACATGTATTCGATCGCCCGCTTGATTTCGGTGTCCGAGAGATCCGCCATGCCCGCACGCGCCGGCATCCCGCCATGACCCTTGAGGGCTGCCTGCGTCACGACAGCAAGCCCCTTCGCGACACGCGGCGTCCACGCGGCGCGGTCACCGACCCTGGGAGCACCTCCTTCGCCGGTCTGATGGCACTTGCCGCAGGCGACCTCGACCACCTGTTCGCCCGTGCGGTCGGCACCCTTGGCGGCTGCCGGCGGCGGAGCTTCCTTCCAGGTCGCGCCAGACTGGTTGGCCATGAACACGACCGCACGCTCGATTTCGATGCTCTCGAAATCCGGGTTACCACCCTTCGGGGGCATCGCCCGGATGCCCTTGACCGCGTGATCGACCGTGGTGACCAGTCCCTGCGCGATCACCTTGGCCCACGCACCCTTGTCGCCGACCTTCGGCGCCCCGGCGAGACCGGCTTCGTGACACGTCTTGCAGACCTGGCCGTAGACCTGCTCGCCGGTGAGCGCACCCTTGGGTCCGGTCGATATCGCAAGCTGCACTTCGCCGACGGGTTTGATCCGGTTCAGGATCGCGCTCTGGTCCTCGGCCGCGCCCTTCGGCGCATTGGTCACGTACTGCGAGAGCAACACGATGATCGTGATCGGGACGACGAACGCGAGCACAACGATGACGACGAGCTGCTTCCAGTTCTTGATCGGGGAGACGTGCTGGTCGGGTTCGTGCATGGCGTTCCTGGTTCGAGAACGTGTGCGGCGGAGGGCGGCGCGCTGGGCTCGCGATTCCGGTCGCCGGCGTGCTGGCGGGAGCGGTCCCATGACCGCTCCGAAGAACGAAATATTGTACCGTGGGTTGCGCCACCCCGGAATCTCGGCTGGACGCTCGTTCGACCGGCACGGTAAGATTCGTGCCGGAGCGCCCGTAGCTCAGTTGGATAGAGTGTTGGTTTCCGAAGCCAAAGGTCACAGGTTCGACTCCTGTCGGGCGCGCCAGTTGGCGTAACCAGGGATCCCGCATCCACGGCGGCACAACGCGGTGCCGATGCCGTTGCAGCGTCCCCGCTTCCCGCTAGCCGTTCGGCGCTCTCGCCGCTTTCGGCGCCTGAGCTTCCCAGCCGCCGCCCAGGGCCTTGATCAGCGTTACGCTTGCGACGAGGCGGCGGCCGAGGATGCCCAGCTCGGCGCGTTCGTTGTTGAGTGCCCCGGCCTGCACGACCACCACGGACAGATAGCTGACGATGCCGGCCCGGTACTGGTTGTTGGCGATGGTCACCGATTCGCGCGCCGCCCTTACGGCCACAGCCTGCACGGCAGCTTCCTCCTCCAGGACGCGCAGCGCCGCAAGATTGTCCTCGACTTCGCGGAACGCCGCCAGAATCGTCTGCCTGTAGTCGGCGACGGTCTCGTCGTAGGCGGCGCTCGCTTGCGCGCTTTGCGCCTGCCGCAGCCCGGCATCGAACAGGATCCAGCCGTACGATGCGCCACCCGCGAAGTCGCGGTTGCCGAACCCGCCGCCGGCAAAGAGACTGACCGACGGATAGTAAGCGGTCTCGGCGACGCCGATCTCGGCATTGGCCGCCGCCATCCTCCGTTCCGCGGCGGCGATGTCCGGGCGCCGCTCCAGCAGCTCGGAAGGCAACGCCGGTGGCACCGCCGGGAAGCGCACATCGATCGGGGTGGCGGCGATCGAAAGTTCGGCCGGCGCCTTGCCGATCAACACGGCGATGGCATGCTCGAATTGTGCCCTCGCCACTTCGGCATCGAGCGCCTGGGCCCGCGTCGACATGAGCTGCGCTTCGGCCTGGACGACGTCCCCGCGCGAGACGATGCCGACCGCGTACTGGTTGCGCGTGAGCTGCAGCGAGCGTTCGTATCGCGCGACATTGTCCTGCAGCAAACGGATCTCGGCATCCTGCGTGCGGAGCAGGAAGTAGTTTTGCGCGACCTGCGCCTGCAACGAGAGTTTCGCCGCCTCGAGCTCATCGGCGCTGGACTCGGCGGTGGCGGTGCTCGCCTCGACCGTGCGGCGGATGCGGCCCCACAGATCGAGCTCCCACGACACGGCGAGTCCGAGGTTTTGATTGGTTCCGCCGGCGCTCAGCGTTGGGTAATACCTCGACCGGGCCGCGTCGGTCAGCGCCTGGGCCTGTCGCACGCGCGCCTCGGCGGCGCGGATAGTCTGGTTGTCGACGTCCACCTGACTTGCGAGCGCATCGAGCTCGGCGTCGCCGAAGAGCTCCCACCACCGGCCGCGCGGAATCTCGCTACGCGGACTGCTCGCCTTCCAGTCCTTCGCCTCCTTGTAGGCCGGAGGCACGCCGACGGATGGACGCACATAGTCCGGCCCAACCGTGCACGAGACGTTGACCGCCAGGAGAGAAACGACGGTCAGAACGCGGACTGCTCGGGTTCGGATCGCGCCGGTCATTGCGAGGAATCCGCCACGCGCGGCGGGAGGCTCACGCCGAGCCCGCGCCTGCGCCGCAACGCAGGAACCCACCGGCTGAAGCGGTCGAGGTACAGATACACGATCGGTGTGGTGTAGAGGGTCAGGATCTGGCTCAGGATCAACCCGCCGCCGATCGCAATGCCCAGCGGTTGCCGGAATTCCGCCCCGTCGCCCCTGCCCAGTGCCAGCGGAACGGATGCGAGCAGCGCCGCCAGGGTCGTCATCAGGATCGGCCGGAAGCGCAGGAGGCAGGCCTCGAAGATGGCGTCGCGCGGACTCGCTTTTCGGCCGCGTTCGGCCGCGAGCGCGAAATCGATCATCATGATGGCATTCTTCTGGACGATCCCGATCAGCATGATCACGCCGATCAGCGCGATGACGGAGAACTCGGTCCTGAACAGCATCAGCGCGGCGATCGCTCCCACGCCCGCGGACGGCAGCGTCGACAGTATGGTGAGCGGATGGATGAAGCTCTCGTACAGGACGCCCAGCACGATGTACAACGTGAGCAACGCGGCAAGGACGAGGATCGGCTGCGTCTCGAGCACGGCCCGGAAGGCGCGCGCAGAACCCTGGAAGCTGCCGCGCACCGTGTGCGGCAGCCCGATGCGGTCGAGGGCATCCTCGATCGCTTGCGTCGCCTGCGACAGGGACACGCCTGCCGCCAGGTTGAACGAGATGGTCGAGGCGACGAACTGGGAGTGGTGATTGACGGCGAGCGAGGTCTCCGTCGGCGCATGGCGCGCGAACGTCGAGAGCGGCACCTGCGCGCCCTCGGGGACGCTGACATGCATGTCGTTCAACGCCTCGGCCGACTGCAGGAATTCCGGTGCGGCTTCCATCACGACGTGGTACTGGTTGAGCGGCGCGTAGATCGTCGAGACCTGGCGCTGCGCGAACGCATCGTTGAGTGTGGCGTCGATCAGCTTCGGAGTCACGCCCAGACGCGCCGCCGCGTCGCGATCGATGACGACCGAGGTCGAGAGTCCCTTGTTCTGCTGGTCGGTGTTCACGTCGATGAGTTCGGGCAGTTGGGAGAGCGCCTGACGAATGCGCGGCTCCCAGGCGGCGAGATCGGCGAGGTCGTCGGCCTGGATCGTGTACTGGTAGGACGCGCGGCTTTGCCGGCCGCCGATGCGGATATCCTGGACCGGGGCCAGGAGCAGGTTGGCGCCGGGCTCCTCCGCGAGCACGGGGCGCAGACGCGCCACGATCGTGTCGGCGCTCTCCCTGCGCTCGGCGAGCGGCTTCAACGTGACGAAGATCGACCCCGTGTTCCGCTGGCCGCCGCCGGTGAAGCCGACCACGCTCTCTACGCTCGGGTCGGCGCGCACGATCTCTATGAAATCGGCAAGCTTCTGCCGCATCAGCTGGAACGAAATGCTCTGATCGGCCTCGATGCGGCCCGTGAGCTGGCCGGTGTCCTGCTGCGGGAAGAAGCCCTTGGGAACGATCACGTAGAGGTAGACGTTGAGGGCGACGGTCGCAACCAGGATGAGCACGGTGATCGGGCCATGATCCAGGGCCCACGCCAGAGTCCGCTCATAGCCTCGGACAAGCGTCACGAAACCGCGCTCGCTCCACTCGTGGAAGGAGCTCTTGCGCCGCTCCTTCGCCGGCAGGAGGAGCCGGGCGCACATCATGGGCGTGGTGGTGAGCGACACCACCAGCGAGACCAGGATCGCGGCCGACAGCGTCACCGCGAACTCGCGGAAGAAGCGGCCCACGAAGCCGCCCATGAGCAGCATGGGGATGAAGACGGCGACGAGCGAGAGCGTCATCGCCAGCACCGTGAATCCGACTTCCCCGGCGCCGACGCGCGCCGCCTCCTCCGGCGACATTCCGTTCTCGACGTGTCGCGACGCGTTCTCGAGGACCACGATCGCGTCGTCGACCACGAAGCCGGTGGCGATGGTAAGCGCCATGAGCGACACGTTGTTCAGGCTGTATCCGCACAGATACATCACCCCGAACGAGACGGTGAGCGATATCGGAACCGCGACGCTCGGAATGAGCGCGGCACGGCCGTTGCGCAGGAACAGGAGTACCACGAGCACGACCAGCGCCACCGAAATCGCCAGCGTCCTGCCGGCATCGCGCAGCGACGCGCGGATCGTCGTGGTGCGCTCCATCATCACGGACAGGTCGATCGCGCTCGGTATCGATGCGCGCAGCTCCGGCAGGAGCGCGGTGACACGATCGACGGTCTCGATGATGTTGGCGTCGGGCTGGCGGCTGATGATCACCAGCACCGACGGCTTGCCGTTGGCCGACCCCGCGTTACGCAAGTCCTGCACCGAGTCGACAACTTCCGCCACGTCGGTCAACCGCACCGCGGCGCCGTTGCGGTAGGCCACGATCAACGGAAGGTAATCGGCGGCCGTCGTCGCCTGATCGTTGGCATTGATCTGCCAGTAGCGCTCCTCGTCTTCCACCGCGCCCTTGGGCTGGTTGGCGTTGGCCCCGGCGAGCGCGGCGCGCACGTCCTCGAAGCCGATGCCGTATTTCGCCAGTGCCCGCGGATTGATTTCGACCCGCACCGCGGGCAGCGAGCTGCCCCCGACCTGAACCTGGCCAACGCCGGGCAGCTGGGACAGCTTCTGGGCGATGACGGTCGACGCCGCGTCGTACATCTGCCCCTGGGTCATCGTGTCCGACGTGAGCCCCAGGATCATGATCGGTGCGACGGCCGGATTGACCTTGCGATAGCTGGGGTTGCCGTTCAAGCCCGACGGCAGCGAGCTGCGGGCCGCGTTGAGCGCCGCCTGCACGTCGCGCGCTGCGCCATTGATGTCGCGGTCGAGATCGAACTGCACCACGACGCGCGTCGAACCGAGCGCGCTCGTCGACGTCATCTCGGTAATCCCGGCGATGCGGCCGAGCGAGCGCTCGAGCGGCATGGCGACCGTCGCTGCCATCGTTTCTGGGCTCGCGCCCGGCAGCGCCGCCGAAACCGAAATGGTGGGCAGGTCGACCCGCGGCAATGGCGACACCGGAAGCAGCCGGAAGGCGACCGCGCCGGCCAGCGTGAGGCCGATGGTGATGAGCGTGGTCGCCACCGGGCGCTCGATGAAGGGCGACGAGACGCTGCCAAGTGCACCCATGGCGCTGCGCGCCGTCCCGCCAAGCGGGAGCGAGTCCTCCTTCGGGAGGCCGGGCCGAAGGCTCATGTCGCTTCTCTCACCGGGTCCCGTCGCCCGGTGTCGAGACGCGGGCGGCACGCAGGCGTTCGCGCCGCGCGCCCATCCGGCGCTCCAGCCGATCGAACGCGAGATAGATGACCGGCGTGGTGAACAACGTGAGCGTCTGGCTCACGATCAGGCCACCGACCATCGTGATGCCGAGCGGATGACGCAGTTCCGAGCCGACGCCCCAGCCGATCATCAGCGGCAAGGCACCCAGCAGCGCAGCCATCGTGGTCATCATGATCGGGCGGAAGCGCAACAGGCACGCCTGGTAGATCGCTTCCCGCGGCGCCAGGCGCTGCTCGCGTTCGGCGACAAGCGCGAAGTCGATCATCATGATGGCGTTCTTCTTCACGATGCCGATCAGGAGCACGAGGCCGATGATGGCGATCACGCCGAGGTCGTGGCCGGAAACGAGCAGTGCGAGCAGCGCGCCGACCCCGGCCGAGGGCAGCGTCGAGAGGATGGTGACGGGATGGACGTAACTTTCGTAGAGCACGCCCAGGACGATGTAGACGGTGACGATGGCGGCCAGGATCAGCCACAGCTGGTTCGCGAGCGACGCGCGAAAGGCGAGCGCCGCGCCCTGGAGCTTCACCTGCGTGCTCAACGGCATGCCGACGTCGCGCTGGGCCGCCTCGACAGCCTCAACCGCGTCGCCAAGCGATGCGCCGCGCGCCAGATTGAATGAAATCGTGGCCGCCGGAAACTGGCCGATGCGACTGACGACGAGTGGCGCCGGCCCTTCGGTCACCCGTGCCAGCGCGGACAATGGAATCTGCTGCGCCGAGCGAAGGGATGCGGACGACGTCGTGCCCGGCGTCCGCGTCGCAGACACGCCGCTGTTCGGTGCGGTGACATAGATGTTGTCGAGGGCATTCACGCCTGTGCGGAACTCGGGCAGGACTTCGAGGACGACGCGATACTGGCTGGTCTGAGTGAAGATGGTGGAGACGAAGCGCCCACCGAAGGCGTTGTAGAGCGCGTTGTCGATCATGGCCGGCGTGATGCCGAAGCGGCTCGCGGCAGCGCGATCGATTTCCACGTACGCCTGCAGTCCCCCTTCCTGCTGATCGCTGGCGACGTCCACGAGCCGTCGGTCCCGGCGCAGTCGCTCGACCAGTCGCGGGACCCACGTGCGCAGTTCGTCGGCATTCGCATCCTCCACCGAGAACTGGTATTGGGTGCGACTGACCCGGTGCTCGATGGTGAGATCCTGCACCGGCTGCATGTAGAGCACGATGCCCGCGACCTCGGCGAGCTTGTCCTGCAGGCGCCGGATGACGTCGGTGGCGCTGCCATCGCGTTGCGAAAGGGGCTTCAGGTTGATCAGGAAGCGGCCGCTGTTCAACGTGGGGTTGCTGCCGTCGACGCCGATGAACGACGACAGGCTCTCAACCGCCGGGTCTTGCAGGATCACCTTCGCCAGCGCCTGCTGGCGTTCGGCCATCGCGGCGAACGATATCGTCGGCGACGCCTCCGAGATGCCCTGGATGGCGCCGGTGTCCTGCACGGGGAAGAAGCCCTTGGGAATCACGAGGTAGAGCACGATCGTCAGCCCCAGCGTGACGATCGCCACGATCAGCGTCGCGCCCTGGCGGTCGAGCACCCAGGTCAGCATGCGCGCATAGCGGGCGATCACCCGGTCGAACCATTCGCTGCTCCTGCGGAACAGGGGTCCCTGTTCGGGCTTGGGGACGTGGCGCAGCAGCCGCGCGCACATCATCGGCGTCAGCGTCAGCGAGACCACGGCCGAAATGAGGATGGCGACCGCGAGCGTGATGGCGAACTCGCGGAACAGCCGCCCGACGACGTCGCCCATGAAGAGCAGCGGGATCAGCACGGCGATCAGCGACAGCGTCAGGGAGATGATGGTGAAGCCGATCTGCTCCGCGCCCTTCAGCGCCGCCTTGAGCGGCGGCTCGCCCGCTTCGATGTGGCGCGAGATGTTCTCGATCATCACGATGGCGTCGTCGACCACGAAGCCGGTGGCGATGGTGAGCGCCATCAGCGTGAGATTGTTGATCGAGAACCCGGCAGAGGTACATCACCGCGAAGGTGCCGATCAGCGACAGCGGCACCGCCACGCTCGGAATGAGGGTGGCCGCCACGTTGCGCAGGAACAGGAAGATCACCATCACCACGAGTGCCACGGCGAGCAGCAGCTCGAACTGGACGTCGCGCACCGACGCGCGGATGGTCTCGGTGCGGTCGGTCAGCATCGTGACGTCGACGGCCGCGGGCAGCGAAGCGTTAAGCTGCGGCAGCACCCGCTTGATGCGGTCGACCACGTCGATGACGTTGGCGCCGGGTTGGCGCTGGATGTTGACGATGATCGCCGCCGACTCGTTGGCCCAGGCGGCGAGGCGCGAGTTCTCGGCCCCGTCGAGGACTTCGGCCACGTCGGTGAGCCGCACTGCCGCCCCGTTGCGGTAGGCGACGATCATGGCCTTGAACTCCTCGGCCGACCGCAGCTGGTCGTTGGCATCGATGGTCGAGGCCCGCGTCGGCCCGTCGAAGCTGCCCTTCGCCTGGTTCGCGTTGGCGTTGCCGATCGCGATGCGCAAGTCGTCGAGCGAGAGGTTGTAGGCGGCCAGCGCCTTCGGATTGGCCTGGATGCGGACGGCCGGCCGCTGTCCGCCGCTGATGCTGACGAGCCCGACGCCGGATAGCTGCGAGATCTCGGGCGGCCAGACGGGTGTCGGCCAGATGCTGGATTTCCGGCAGCGGCAACGTGCGCGAGGTCAAGGCCAGCGTCACGATCGGGCGTGTCGGCCGGATTGACCTTGCTGTAGATCGGCAGCTGCGGCAGATCGGCCGGCAGGTAGGTGCCTGCCGCATTGATCGCGGCCTGCACTTCCTGCTCCGCGACGTCGAGCGGCAGATCGAGGCTGAACTGCAGCGTGATCGACCGAGGCGCCACCCGAACTCGTCGACGACATCTGGTTCAAGCCCGGCATCTGCCCGAACTGGCGTTCCAGCGGCGCGGTGATCGACGACGTGATGACGTCCGGACTCGCGCCCGGGTACAACGTCACCACCTGGATGGTCGGGTAATCGAACTTGGGCAGCGCGGACAGCGGCAGCACGCGATAGGCGACGATGCCCACGAGCAGGATCGCGACCATCAGCAGCGAGGTCGCCACCGGGCGGAGGATGAACGGACGCGAAGGATTCATGGGCGGCGGCAGCCTCGAGGCTTGGCAGACCGACTGCTCGTCACCGAAGGCGCGCGAACGTCGAATCCGATCCCGCCTTTCCCACTCAGGCGCCGTCCTTCGCGCGAGGGTTGAGCGCTCCCGGCGGCCGCTCGTCGCCTCCTTTGCCGTTTCGCGGTCCCCGCCGCCCTGCGTCGGCCGCCGGCTGGGCCGGTGTGTCGCGCACGACGAGCTCGACCTTCGCCCCCTCGCGGAGCCGGTCGGTGCCGTCGACCACGACCATTGCGCCGGCTAAGACCCCGCTCTCGATCACGGTAATCTCGCCCTGCGAGGGTCCGACTTTCACCGGGGTCACCGCAACCGTCCGGTCGTCCTTGACGACGTAGACGAACGCTCCCGGCGCACCGCGCTGGATGGCCGCCGTCGGCACCAGCGTCGCGTTGGAACGGGTCTCGACGGGCATCTTCACGTTGACGAACTGGTTGGCGAAGAGCGCGCCGTCGGCGTTGGGAAATTCGGCCTTGAGCTTGATCGTGCCCGTGGCGGTGTCGATCTGGTTGTCCGCGGTCAGCAACCGGCCGCTGCCGAGCTTCTCCTTCTGCGCGCGGTCGTAGGCCTCGACCGGGACGCGATCGCCGGCGCGCAGCCGCTTCATCACGCGCGGCAGGGCATCTTCGGGAATCGGGAACACGACGCCGATGGGCGAGAGCTGCGTGATCACCACGATGCCGTTGGCGTCGGACGCCCGGACGATGTTGCCCGGGTCCACCTGGCGCAGGCCCACGCGGCCGCCGATCGGGGCGGTGACGCGGGCGTGCGTGAGTTGGAGCTTCGCATTGTCGATCCCGCCCTGGTCGGCCAGCACCGCGGCTTCGTACTGGCGCACCAGCGACTCCTGCGTATCGACCTGCTGCCTCGATATCGAATCCTGTGCGAGCAGCGTGCGATAGCGCTCGAGATCGATCCGCGCGTTCTCGAGCAGCGCCTGGTCGCGCGCCAGCTGCCCGGTGGCGAGCGTGAGCTGCACCTCGAACGGCCGCGGGTCGATCTGGGCCAGGAGGTCGCCCGCCTTCACCATCTGGCCCTCCTCGAAGGCAACACGCATGAGTTGGCCATCCACGCGGCTGCGGACCACGACGACGTTGAGCGGGGTCACCGTGCCGAGCGCGTACAGGTAGACGTCGAGCTTGCCCTGCCGCACGGGAGCGGCGACGACGGGCGTGCGCGCGCAGCGACGCATCGACGCCGCTACCCTGCTGGGCGGACGCCCGGGCGCGCAGCCATCGGCACGGGGTCGGTCGAACGCGAACCGGCGTACCAGATCGCGGCACCCACCACCGCCAGAGCGAGCACGGCGATGGTCATCACCCGCGCGCATCGGCCGCCGGTGTCCCGACCCTGCCGCAGGTGCGCCCGGCGGGACGGCGCGGTCGGCGGTCGACGGCGAGGGGTCAGTCATGGAAAGGTGGAAGCAGGGCGTTCCCCGCAGTTCGACACATCGCGGTCCGAGGTGAATCGGTCGTTGCATTATAGGGTCCACATCTTCCCGAATGGTTCGCCCGATCGGATCGGCCAGGACGATCGCCCGGCCTCGCGTGGCGATCCTCCCGGATCGCATTTGCGAGGAAGGCAACTTCTGTTTGCGCTGCCGGGATTTGAATTCTGCGGCGCGGCAAGCGACACTAGCGGCTTTTTTCGAGCAGCGCCGAAGCGGGACGCCTTCGCGCGCCGGGCGGTCGGATTCTGTCGCAGCGGGGTGAACCAAGGGTGAAAGCGATTATCTTGAGCGCCGGTCAGGGCCGCAGATTGCTGCCGCTTACCGAGCGCATTCCGAAGTGCATGCTCCCGGTGCGAGGGCGGCCGTTGATCGAGTGGCAGATCGACACCCTCGCCCGGTGCGGCATCGAGGATGTCGCGGTGGTGGTCGGATTCGGCGCCGAGGCGGTCGAGACGCGGCTCGCCGAGGTCTACGGGCCGGGCCGGATCCGCACGCTGTACAACCCGTTCTTCGCGGCCACCGACAATCTGGTGAGCTGCTGGATCGCCCGCGTCGAGATGCAGGAGGCGTTTGTGCTGCTGAACGGCGACACGCTGTTCGAGGCGGCCGTGCTCGAACGGCTGCTGGCGGCGCCGGAGCGCCCCGTCACCCTTGCCGTCAGCCGCAAGGATCGCTACGACGACGACGACATGAAGGTGATTCGCGACGGCGATCGCCTCGTGCAGGTCGGGCAAGAAGCTGCCGCTCGATCGGGTCGACGCGGAATCGATCGGCATGATGACGTTCCGGGGCGACGGGCCGCGGCTCTTCCGCGAAGCGATCGAGCGGGCGATCCGGACCCCGGAGGCGCTCAAGCAATGGTACCTGTCGTTGATCGATGCGCTCGCCCAGCGTGGTGTGGTCTTTACGCAGACAGTCCCGGCGCAGGGGTGGACCGAAGTGGATAGCCCGGCCGATCTGGAACGGGCCGCGATGCCCGGCGCCGCGTGGCTCGCGGTTGCCGAGAGGCCCTCCGTTCCCGCATAGCGGCCCCGTCAACCCGTCCGCGCGACGATGGCTCGCACCAGATCGAGGTCCGCGACGCTGTCAACGTCGATCGCAGCCTCGGCGAACGGCATGGTCACGACATGGGCCTTGACGCCCGTCCGCCTCGATAGCCGGGCCACGGCGCTCGCAAGGCTCAGCATGCCGAGCGCATAGAGCGCCATCGCGCCCCAGCCGATGAGTCCGATGACACGGATCGGGTGTCTTGCGCTGGTCCTCCACCGCTTTCCATAGCTGCGCCATCGCTGCGGCCGCGGGGTGAGAGAAACGCGAACAGATTGCAGCCGCAGAAGCGCCCGTTGCTGAACTTCAGCACCGTCCGTCGCGTGCGAGGGTAGGTTCTGAGCACCAGTTCGTACGGCGCCAACGCCACGGCGACATCGCACCCGCTCGCGCTCGCCTGGTCGAGAAAATGCCGCACCATGTCCGGACTCAAGCAGCGGGTGGTCGCCGGTGGTCAACAGGACGGGCTCTTCCTCCGGCAATGCCGCCAGCGCGAGCGCGGCGCTGGCGCTGGGGGTGGCCGCCGGGTCCATCCAGCGGACGGCGCCGTCCGACACCATTCGGCGCAATTCGGGGGATCCCGCCAAGGCTTCCGCCGCCGGGCCGCAAAGCAGGATCGTTTGCACGCGAGCGCTCTGTTCGAGGGCGTGCGCGACGCGGACCACCATCGGCCTCCCGGCAACGGGCGTCAGGCACTTTGCCGCGACCCCCGCCGCGACGGCGACCGGGTCGTCCGGACCGCGATCGGCGGCCAGCACGATGGCGTTGAACATTTCGTTCAGCGCGCATCGAGCTGCCGCTCGTAGACGCGGTAGCGCTTGTAGGCGCGGCCGCCGATCGACTCGATGATGCTGCGCATGCCGGCGTTGTCCTCGAGGATCCACGACAGCTCGACTTCCTTCACGCCAAGGCCGTGAATATGGTGTCGCACCGCGTCGATCACGCGGAACGCGAGCGCGGGACCGAGACGCGTGCGTTGAAACCTGCGCCGCACGCCCATCAACGGCACCCGGGCAGTGCTGGGGTAGCGCACCTTGAGCCGCCACAGGAGCTTGATCCAGCCGGTCGGGAACAGGCGCCCGCGAAGCCCGCGGATCGCCTCGTTGATGTTGGGAATGGCCACGATGAAAGCGACGGCTTCACCGTCGACTTCGGCGATCTGTATCAGCGTCGGGTCGACGAGAAAGCGGAGGTTGCGCCCGAGCTCGTGGAACTCGGCGGCCGTGAACGGCACGAACCCCCAGTTCTCCGCCCAGGCGTCGTTGAAGATGTCCCGCAGCAGCGCGATCTCGTCGTCGAAGCGCTTTCGGTCGAGCGGCCGCACAAGCACTTGTTGCGCCGAAGCGGCGAGAAGCCGCCGCATGACCGAAGAGGGCTCGAAGTCCGGATTGAGCATGTAGGCAAGCGTGTCCACCGCCTTCCGGTACCCGCACTGTTCGATGCGCCTGCCGTAGTATGGCCGGGCATGCCCCATCATGAACACCGGAGGCGTGTCGAAACCCTCGACCAGGACCCCCATTTCTTCATTGATGGAGAGGTTGAACGGCCCGCGAACGCGTCGCATGCCCTGCTCGCGCAGCCATCGCTCGGCGGTCCCGAACAGCGCCACGAAGGTTTCCTCCCGGTCCTCCGCGTCCAGCATCCCGAAGAAGCCCGTTGCGTCGTCGTACCGCTCGAGATGCAGCGCGTCGATCTGCGCACTGATCCGCCCGACCGGCTCTGCGCCCGCGCGAGGCGACCCATGCCTGCCAGCGAGCGTGCCGGAAGTAGGGATTGCTCCGGGCGGAAAGATGAAGGCGCCGTTCGATGAAAAGGGGCGGGATCCAGGCGGGGTCCGACGCGAAAATCCCGCAGGGCACGCGAATGAACCGATCCAGTGCGGCGCGGTCATCGACGGCGGTGATGCGAAGCGGTGCCGGCTCGTCTGAGGTGGGAACGAAGGCCATCCCTCCCTATCGTACCAGCCCGGACGGGGGCCACCTCCTTTCGAATCGCGGTGCGGAGCACCGTCATGGGCCAATTGACAACAACCGGTACCGGCTCGCCCCGCCCTCCCGACACCGGGGCTTCAATATCCGTGCACCTGCGGTTGGGAGGTTGCTAAAATGACAGATTGACGGCGAGCTACTAAAAGCCGCGCCCGGAAAGGGTGCACTATAAGCGCGCCGGGAAACGGCGCGTTCTCCGGTGAATGCGCGCTCCGGTGGAGGCGTGATAACGTTTCGGCCTTGGCACTAGCCCGTAAGGCGACGCCTTTGAGGGGAATCAAACTGAATCGAACGCCAGAATCCGGATCGGTTGCGCTGGCGACGCCGACCGTGAATTCCTTGCCGCTGCGGCGCGCGGATTTTGCGACCCTGGCAGACGCACTGGATTACGCCGCCCGGGGAGAAACGGGCGCGAACTTCTATGCGGGCAGCGGCAAGCTTGCGACCGTGCTCCCGTACCGGATGCTCCGCCTGCAGGCATTGGCACTGGCCCGGCGCCTGCTGTCCCTCCCACTTGAGCGAGGTGCGCGGGTTGCCGTCGTGGCCGAGACCAATCCGGACTTCCTGCGTTTCTTTTTCGCCTGCCAGTACGCGGGGCTGGTGCCCGTGGCCATGCCGGCCTCGGCCAACCTTGGCGGCCACGAGGCCTACGTAGGCCGGTTGCGCCGCGTCTTGCAGGGCTGCGGAGCTTCGGTCGGCAATGGCGTCGAGCCAGTTCGTGCGTTTCCTGCGTGAAGCGGGCGCCGACGTCGGTCTGGTCTTCCTCGGAACGCCGGCCGCCTTCGACGAGTTGCCGGAGCGCGATGTCGAGTTGCGGCCGAGCGGCCCGACCGAGACGGCTTTTCTGCAATACACGTCGGGGAGCACCAGCTTCCCGCGGGGCGTGGTCATCACGCAGGAAGCCGTGCTGAGCAACCTGGCCGGCGTGGTCAACCATGGCCTCGACATCCGGCCGGATGACCGTTGCGTGTCGTGGCTGCCCTTCTACCATGACATGGGGCTCGTCGGCTGCATGCTGGCCCCCATGGCAACGCAACGCTCGATCGACTACCTCGACACGCGCGACTTCGCCATGCGCCCGCGGCGCTGGCTGGAATTGATGACCAGCACGCGGGCGACCATATCGTTCAGCCCGCCGTTCGGGTACGAGCTGTGCGCGCGGCGGATCCGTCCCGAGGATGTCGCGCGGTACGACCTCAAGGCCTGGCGCGTCGCGGGCATCGGCGCCGAACCCATTCGCCCGGAGCTCCCCGATCGCTTCGCCAAACTGCTGGCGCCGGCGGGTTTCGATCCCCGCGCCTTTGTCCCGTGCTACGGCATGGCAGAAAGCTCGCTGGCGATCAGCTTCTCGCCGCTGCGGCAGGGCGTTGTGGTCGACTGGATCGATGCCGATCACCTCGCCGAGCACCTGCGCGTGAGTCCGGCGGGCGCCGACACGGGCCGCGCCAGCGGCTTTGTCCGCTGCGGCGCGCCACTGCCAGGGCACGAGGTGGCCATTCGCGACGACCAGGGCAGGGCGTTGCCCGATCTTCACGTCGGCCGGATCAAGGTGCGCGGACCGAGCGTCATGACGGGTTATTTCGGACAACCGGAGCAGACGCGACAGGCGCTCTCGCCGGACGGCTGGCTCGATACCGGAGACATCGGCTACCTGGTCGACGGCAGCGTCGTGGTGACCGGCCGGCACAAGGACATGATCATCATCAACGGCCGCAACATCTGGCCGCAGGATATCGAGCAGATCGCGGAGCGGCAGCCCGAATTGCGGTCGATGGACGCGTCGGCGTTCTTCGTGCTCGGCCCCGATGACGAGGAAGTCGCCGTGGTGGTCGTGCAATGCAATCTCGGCGATCCGGCGGAGCGCCGTCTGCTGACGCAGCGGCTGCATCGGGAAATCCAGGAGGAGCTGGGCATTGCCTGCCTGATCGAGCTGGTGCCGCGACATACGCTTCCGCGCACGTCGTCGGGCAAGCTGTCGCGGGCGGCGGCGCGCGAAGACTACCTGCACGGCGCGAGCAGGAGCGACTTGCTGCGCGTGCGGACGCTGGCCAGCCATCGTACGGCGAGCAGCCGAGCCTGCCAGCGGTGGCATCGGCAGGCTCCTAGGTTGCCGCATCGGCGGCCCACGCGGCCTTCGGCCGCTATGCGGAAGTCCGGACCCATCCGGGCGCTCGACGCTTGACCGGCACGCCGGAGCTTGCGCTGACCGGAGCGACCGGGTTCATCGGCGCGGCGCTGCTTGCGCACCTGACCGGCGCCGGATGGAGCGTGCGCGCCCTCTATCGGCCGCGGGGCGGGCGCCTGCCGCCGCGCCTGCCGGGCGTGGAATGGCTGCCGGGAGATCTCGAGAACCAGCGCGCGCTGGATGCGCTGGTGGCCGGGACCGGTGCCGTCATCCACTGTGCAGGGGCCGTGCGTGGTGCACGGCGTTCCGATTTCGACCGGGTCAACGCGGAGGGCGCTGGTCGCGTCGCGCAAGCGGCCGCGAGGCTGGGGCGAACGCCGCGATTCCTGCTGATTTCATCGCTTGCGGCGCGCATGCCGGGACTGTCGCCATACGCGGCGAGCAAGTGGCAAGGCGAATGCGCGGTCAAGGCGACCTCGGCAACGATGCGCTGGACAGTGCTGCGACCACCGGCTGTCTTCGGACCTGGGGATCGCGAGCTGCTGCCGCTGTTTCGCTGCATCGCCAAGGGCTTCGCGCCGCTTCCGGCCCGCATCCCGGGACGCTTTTCCCTCATCTACGTCGACGATCTGGCGACGGCGGTGTTGCGCTGGCTCGAGGCCGACACCGGCTATGGCCAGACATTCGAGCTCGATGACGGCCATCCCGGCGGATACGACTGGGACACAGTGGTGAGCGTTGCCGGGCGGGTGCTTCGCGAGGGCGCTTCGGTGCGCCGGGTGCCCATTCCCGTGCCGCTGCTCGACCTCGCGGCCCAGGTGAATCTCGCGACCGCCCGGCTGCTCGGATATGCGCCGATGCTGACGCCGGGCAAGGTGCGCGAGATCACCCATCCGGACTGGTTGTGCGATAGTCGCGCCTTTGCATTTGCCACCGGCTGGCGGCCGATCTACGCGCTCGAACCGGGACTCGCCCGCGCCTACGGCAAGCGTCTTCCGGCATGACCGGGACTATCATGCTCGACTACCCGCAGATCCTGGCAGCGCTCCAGACCGAGCTGACGTCGTTGACGCAGGGGCGCATCGAGATTCGCGAGACCACGGATCTCCTGGGCGATCTCAATCTGGATTCGCTTCAGGTCATGAATCTGTTGCTCGAGATCGAGGATCGGTTCGATATCTCGATACCGGTGAGCATTCTGCCGGACGTGAAGACCGTGAAGGATCTCGCGTTGCAGATCGAAAACCAGATGCGTGAGGGCTGATGGGACTGTTCGACAAGTTTCAAGGCCTGGCGGTGGCGCGGCGCGAGCTCGAGGCTCTCGGCATCGATCCCTTCGGCGTTCCGATCGAACGGATCGTTTCGCCGACCGAGGGAATCATCCGCGGACGGCGCACCATTCTTGCCGGTACCAACAACTATCTCGGCCTGACCTTCCATCCCGAGTGCATTGCGGCGGCGCACCGGGCGCTGGACGTCGAGGGTACCGGCACCACCGGCTCGCGCATGGCCAATGGCAGCTACGCGAGTCATCGAAGGCTCGAAGAGGAGCTCGCGGCGTTCTATGGCATGCGCGACGCCATCGTGTTCTCCACGGGCTACCAGGCGAATCTCGGCATGGTGGCAGGACTCGCCGGACCGAAGGACGTCGTGCTGCTCGATGCCGATTGCCACGCCAGCCTCTACGACGGTTGCCGCCTTTCCGGCGCGGAGGTCATCCGCTTTCGCCACAACAACGCGGCCGATCTCGCCGCGCGCATGCGCCGGCTCGGGGCGCGCGCGAGGGACACGCTGATCCTGGTGGAAGGCATCTACAGCATGCTGGGGGATCGGGCTCCGCTCAAGGACATCGCGGACGTGAAGCGCGAGTATGGCGGCTATCTCATGGTGGACGAGGCGCACTCGCTGGGTGTGCTGGGCGAGCGCGGCCGTGGGCTGGTCGAGGAGGCGGGCGTTCTCGGCGATGTGGACTTCATCGTGGGCACGTTCAGCAAGAGTCTCGGCGGCACCGGCGGTTTCTGCGTGAGCGATCTTCCCGTGCTCGACCTCGTCCGGTACTCGAGCCGGCCATACATATTCACCGCGTCGCCGTCACCCGCCACGATCGCTTCGACGCGGCAGGCACTGTCTGTTCTCGCGGCCGGGCGCGAGCTGCGGGCGCGCCTGCGCGGGCATTTCGAGCACCTGCACGCCAGATTGACGGCCATGGACTACGTGCTGGGCGCGCCGCCCAGTCCGGTGATCGCGGTGGTGCTCGGAGACAGGCTCGGGGCGCTGCATTTCTGGCATCACCTGCTGCAGCGCGGCGTGTACGTGAACCTCATGCTTCCGCCGGCGACCCCCAACGGGGTTTCGCTGATCCGCTGCAGCGTCAGTGCCGCACACACACCCGAACAGATCGATACGGTTTGCGCCGCGTTTGCGGACTTGCGGGCGTCGATCGGAAGCGTTGCGGCGGAGCGCAGCACCGGAACCTGAGCCGCAGTACCGGCGCGGGAATGAGCGCAAACGCACGATCCGGGTCCATTGCCGCATGAAACTGTTTGTCGCCTTCGGCCGCGCCTATCCGGCGCAGAGTTCCCTGGTGCTCGGCGCCCTGATGCTGGGGAGCCTGTTCGAAGGGCTCGGCCTCACGACATTGCTGCCGCTGTTGAGCGCCCGCGCGGGCGACGCGGCGGGAGGCGCGCAGTCCGGCGTCGGTGGCGTGGTGACGCGGTTGCTGGGCAGCATGGGGCTCACGCCGACCGTCGGTGTAATGCTTTGGATCATCGTGATCGGCATGACGCTCAAGAGCGCACTGGTGCTCGTGGCGAATCGGCAGGTCGGCTACACGGTGGCCCATGTCGCGACGGACTTGCGACTCGATTTCATTCGCTCCCTGTTGTCCGCACGCTGGGAATACTACCTGCGGCAGCCGTTGGGGGCGCTCGCCAACAGCCTCGCGACCGAAGCGACGCGCGGCGCGGAATCGTATCTCTACGGCGCGACCGTTCTCGCGCTCGTCATCCAGACGGTTGTCTACTCCATCGTCGCGCTGCTCGTGTCGTGGCAGGCGACGCTGATAGCGCTTGCCGCCGGCGCGGTATTCGTATTTCTGATGAATCGCCTGGTGCACCGGTCCCGCCGCGCGGGCGCGAAGCAGACGAGGCTGTTGCGCTCGCTCCTCGCGCGCCTTGCCGACAATCTGCAGTCGGTCAAGCCGTTGAAGGCGATGGCCCGCGAGAACCTCGCCAATGCGCTGCTGGAAGGGGACACGACCCAGTTGAACCGCGCGCTGCAAAAGGAGATCTTCAGCAAGGAAGCGCTGCGGGCGCTGCAGGAGCCGATGCTGGCGATCCTGATCGCGGCGGGGCTCTACGTGGCGCTGGTGCGGTTCGGAATGTCGCTGGCGTCGGTGATGCTGCTCGCGTTCCTGCTGGTGCGCGTGCTGCTCTACCTGGGTCGCATGCAGCGCGAGTATCAGAAGATGGTCACGTGCGAGAGCGCGTACTGGTCGTTGCGGTTGGCAATCGATGGAGCCAGAAGGGAAGGCGAGAATCCGCCAGAGGGAGCCACGCCCGTGCTGCGGCAGGCGATCCGCTTCGAGAACGTCGGCTTCCAGTATCGGGACGCGTGGGTCCTGCGGAACGCAGCGCTCGCGATTCCGGCGGGGGGAATCACGGCGATCGTCGGGCCGTCGGGCGCCGGAAAGACGACGCTGGTCGATCTGATTGCGGCGCTGTTGCGACCGCAGGAGGGCGAGATCTGGATCGATGACCTGCCGTTGCAGCGCGTCGACTGGCGCGCGTGGCGCCGCATGATCGGCTATGTGCCGCAGGACACCGTGCTGTTGCACGATACCGTCAGGACCAACGTGACGCTCGGCGATCCGGAGTTGACCGAAGCCGATGCAAGGACCGCCCTCATTGCCGCCGGGATCTGGGACCTGGTTTCCGGCCTCCCGGAGGGCCTGGACACGGTTGTCGGCGAGAGGGGCGGGAAGCTTTCCGGAGGTCAGCGCCAGCGCATTGCGATTGCGCGCGCACTCGCGCACAAGCCGCGACTGCTCATTCTCGATGAGGCCACCAACGCCCTCGACCCGCAAACCGAGGCCGCCATCTGCCGCACGCTGGAAGCCTTGCGCGGAGCGCTGACCATCATCGCGATATCGCACCAGTCCCCGCTGGTCGACGTGGCGGATCGCGTCTATCGCGTAGGCGATGGCGCCGTGGTGCTGGACACCGACATTCCCCGCAAGGGGACAACCGCCGCGGCCCCGAAAGCGACCGTCGACCGCGGCTAGCGCGACCTCAACTGCAGTGCTCCAGCGGCTCTTGCGGGCGCACCCACTGCACGGTCTTGCCGAGCAGCGTTAGGCCGACGTAACCGCGAATCCTGAGCGACCCGTCCTGATCCAACGTCATCGTGCTGCTGAAGGTCCGGCCGTCGTTGGGGTTGTAGATGTGGCCCGAGCTCCAGGTGTTCTCCTTCGCGCGGCGAAACCCGGTGAGAATCGTCAGCCCGCAAAGCGAGCGCTCGCGCAGCGCCGCGTCCGGATTGTGCCGGTCGCGCTTGGGCTCCCCGCCCGACAGCGGCTTCTTCAGCCAGTAGATGCGCCCGCACAGGAGGCCGTCGCAATCCTCGATCCAAACCGCCACCTTCTGCTTGTCGGCTTCCCGGTTGTCGACCCACAGGCCGCGGACCTCGTCCGTGACGGCGCGCTCCGACGCTCCGCTCGCGGGCGATGCCAGCGCGAACACCAACAGCAGCCCCCCCGCGATAGGAGGCAGCGTTCGAATGACGACATGGTCGACCGGAGCGTGCATTGCCCGGGGGGTACTGGCTTTGCGCGCGCCTGCGAATTCAGCCGCCGCGCGCGCGCGCACTCTCGGGAAAGGTGCCGAACACCAGGTCCCACAGCGGCGAGCTCACGCCGTACCGCAGCCCCTTGGCGCCGTAATGATGCTGCAGGTGATAGACCTTGAGGAAGTGCAGCAACGGCGTGGTCATCGGAAAATGATGCGTGGCATAGTGAATGTAGTCGTACACCAGATAGCCGATGATGAAGAACGCGCAGAACGGCTCGATCCAGGGCGCGGGCACCGCGAGCCGGAAGATCTGGTAGAGCATGACCATCAGGATGATGCCTCCCGCAGGTGGCATGACCAGACGGGTCTTGTCGCGCGGGGTGGCGTGGTGCACGCCGTGGAACAGGAACACGAGATACTTGCCGGCGCGGCTTCGCGCCGGATAGTGGAACACGAACCGATGCAGGCAGTATTCGGTCAGCGTCCAGACGGCGAGACCGAGTGCGCCGATCGCGAGGAGGCCCTCCGCCGGAAGTTCGTGGACGGCCCTGCTTCTCCACAGGAGGTAGGCGGCAATCGGGCCCCAGAATAGCAGCGGAACGATCGGATGGACGTGCGTCAGCGCTTCCAGGAAATCATTCCGGAAGAGCCGGACGGATTGCTCCGCTCGCTTCGACTTGGCCTCGCCCGCCATCGGCCTACTCCAACAGGGAAAGAGCAATATTAGCAGGTGGATGCACACCCGTTGATCCGGCAAGCCAATGGCCGAAGTCGCGGCCGATTAGACGAGACAGTAGCAGGACGTCGGATTGCAGCGTCTCGCGCACGATGGCAGCCATCTGCGGCGTCAGCGGCGCCGGCGACGCGGCAATCTTGTTCCACCCCGTCACCCGCTTGAGCAAACCGGGGCGCTTCGAGCCATCCGCGTCGTATTTCCGGCTGCGGCGATGGAACGTGTCGACCACTTTCTCGCCGCGCGTCGCCGGAACGTAAAGCAGGCGCTGCAACCAGCGGTACCTATACATGCGGCTCTTGTATCGGCGCTCGAAGTGCGTCTGTCCGTCGTCGTCGACGTGGAGGAACTCGAGCGCACGCCGGTAGACGCCGAGCGGATCGGCCACGAGATCGTCGAAGACGATGACGTGCGATCGATCCCGCCCCGCGATCTCGAAGAGCCGCTGCACCTGCGCGCCGAACTTCGCGACCTCGCCGTACATCAGGAGCCGGGCGTCGAGGCAGTGCTTCGGGACCTGCTCCCCGCGCGCGCGCGTCGGCTGCAGCGCCCAGGCTTTCCCGAAGTCGGATTCGTCCTCCTGCAGCAGGAACCGCATCCGCAGGTGATACGAGGGGAGCATCGCGAGCGGATCGCGAACGAGCGCGATGAACCGCGCATCGGGATTGAAGCGCCTAATCCGTTCGATTGCCTCCGGCAGGTAGAGGTACGACACGGACCCCTCGCCCACTGCCCGCTGTCCGTCGGCACAGTGGCCGAAGCAGCGATCGAGATAGTCCCGCTTGATCTCGGCCGCGGAGGGGTCATGATCGATCCGTGCGAAGTAATGGGGCTCTTTCGGCTGGGAGAAGCATATCTGCGGGTTCCGCGCGAGGTAACGGCAGAACGACGTCGTACCGCAGCGCGGCGCACCCACGATGAAGAAATCCGGGAAACGTGGAGGCGGGTTCATCCTTTGGTCGGAGCAGATCTCGCGTGCGGCCGACGGGGAGACACGCGCAGCGAGTGGCGCCAGCGGTCGGACGACGCAGGGTGGATCGCGTGATCGCGTCGGTTGGAGTGTAGCGCAGCAATGTCGCCGCAAGATGGGCCGCCGCGGATAAGGGACCGTCCGTGCCCATGGTCACCCGGGCGGTAAACTGCGGCACGATGTGGCACCCTCCATCCTTTCGTGATGGCGCAGCGCGCACCTGACGCAATGCAGGTCGCGCGGCCGGCCAACCGTGCCGCGTCGGACGAGTCGCGGTCACCGTGCGAATAGCGTATGTGGCCGGGACGGCGCTCCCCTCGCGCGTCGCGAGCGCGGTGAACGTGCTGAGCATGTGCCGCGCGCTGGCGGCAGCCGGCCACGAGGTGACGCTCTACGCCCGCGGCCGGGAGCAGGATGCAGCTGGAGTCTTCGCCGCGTATGGCATCGCTCCCTGCTTCGAGCTGGTGCTGCGCGCTCCGCCCTCCCTCCCGCTTTCCAAGAACCTGTTCCACCCCCTGTTGGCAGCAAGGGAAATGGCGCGCCGTCCGCCGCCCGACCTGGTCTATGGCCGGCAGGCCTATGCACTGCTCGCGACCCTCGAACAGGGTGCCGCGCCCATGGTCTACGAGGCGCATGCCTTGCCCTCCCGCCGTGCGCGGCGCTGGGCGGAGAATCGGCTGTTCGGCCACCCGCGATTCACGCTGCTGGTGGCGATCTCTCAAGCCTTGGCCGACGACTACGCCGCCACCATGCCTGCGCTCGCCGGCAGGCCGGTGCTGGTGGCCCATGACGCAGCGGATCCGGTCACCGATCCCGGGCCGCCGCCTTCCCCCTGGCCCGGACGGTCAGGCGCGGCGCAGCTTGGGTATATCGGCCATCTCTACCCCGGCAAGGGTATGGAAATGGTCGCGGCGCTCGCGGCCGCCATGCCCGAGGCCGACCTCCATGCGGTGGGCGGCACCGAGCGCGACCTGGCAACGTGGCGCGCCCGCTGCGCGGGCTTGGCAAACCTTCATCTGCATGGTCACGTGCCGCATGCTCTGGTGCCGGCTTACCTGGCGCGCTTCGATTTGCTGCTGGCACCGCCGGCACCATCCGTTGCTTCCGCCGCGGGCCGGGAGATCGGGCGCTGGATGTCGCCCCTGAAGCTGTTCGAGTACATGGCGGCGGGCAAGCCCATCCTCGCCTCCGACATCCCGGCGCTGCGCGAGATCCTGCGAAACGGCGAGGCGGCGCTGCTGCTACCCCCCGGCCAAGTCGTGGTTTGGGCCGCGGCCGCGCGAACCCTGCTGCACGACTCGGCCCGCGCTGCCGATCTCGGCAATCGGGCCCGCGCCGCGTTCCTCGCGCACCACACCTGGGACGCTCGCGCGGCGCGCATCCTCGCGCAACTGCAGAGGATGCGCGCATGAGCGTACCGCGTGGCATCGCCCACTGCGTCGCCGATACTCACGCCGCGGCCGCAACGTCGCCCAGCACTGTCTCTACCGATGGGGCGGAGCGTGCCCGTTCCAGCGCGTCGTGGCGCAGATGATCGGCTGCCATTTCGCGGTCGATCTCCGCCGTGCTGATCTCCCCGGCATCCAGGCACTCGGCGAGCAGGGCAAAAAACAACGACTCCTGGCGCGGGTCCGGGTGAGCCCGATAGCGTCCCGGCAGGCGGATGCCGGCGTTCGGCAGCAGGTGCCCGACCAACGGCACGCGGTTGGTGAAGTCGATCGGCAATCCGGTCTTCCACGGCTGGGTGCGCCGCTTGGTGTTGTGCAACAAGCGGGTGGCGGGCGTCAGCCGATCGAAGTCATTCCACACGTCTTCCAGCGCGCCGATGCTCTCGCGCGGCTCCCCGGCAAGGATGATCCAGTCCTCGTAATCGAGTTCGCCGCGGAACAGCTTCTGAAAGCTCTCCGCCATTTTCCAATGGGTGAGCCTTGCGCAGTCGAGCGCCATGACGCTCGTGGCAATGTAGTCGGCGCGGCCGTTGTGACCGGGGCGTGGGCGGGCGAGGATCGCCATGCCCCGCATGTCGCGCTCGAACAACTCCATCACGTCGCCGAGCGCGAAAACATCCGGGTCGATCACGACGGCGCGGCCGGCATAGCCCGATTCCTCCGGTGCGGCTGAAGCGTAACGGGGTGAAGCTCTGCAGATCGGCATTGCGCCACACCCGCCAGCCGCCGGCGCGCAGGAATTTCCTGCCCTCGTGGCGATCGAATATCGGATAATCCTCCCGCTTCAGGATCCTGACCTCGAATGCGTCGGGGCGCGCCGATTGGCGCCTCAGCGAATGCCGTGCGACGATGGCGCCCGCCATCTGCTGGGCATTGGTGTGAATGTAGACGATGTTCGCCATCGATCGATCTGTCGAGAATTCCGGCGCGTCTTTCTAGTTGCCGCGCGTGGAGCGTAATGCCTGATCGATCTTGCCCGCAAGGGTCGCGTCTTTCCGGCGCGATGCCATGCCTTGCGCAACGACCGAGTCGATGAACACGGGCGCCGGCGTCGAGCATGCGGCCGTCTGGGCGCTGATCGGCGAGCGTCACGGCGACAATCGGCAGGTGCTGGCTCTCGCCAGCGACCTCGGGCTTGCCACAAGGCCGATTACGCTTCGGACGAACGCGCTGCGCGAGCTTCCGAACGACATCATCGGCGCAAGCCTCATCAGCCTGCGGCATCGATCCCTGCTCGCCCCGCCTTGGCCGGATGCGGTGATCGGCATCGGCCGACGCTCGGTGCCTGTCGCGCGCTGGATCCAACATCGCTCGGGCGGCCGCACGCGCCTCATCCAGCTTGGCCGGCCACGTGCGGCGCTCCGCCATTTCGACCTGGTCGTCACCACGCCGCAATATGCGCTGCCGGACGCGCCGAACCTGGCAAGACTGACCCTGCCTTGGCAAGACAGCCTGGCGAGCCCGCCGGCGCGTGGTCCGGGCGCGCACGTGCTGGCGGTCCTTGGCGGCGACAGCTGGTCGGTCAGCCTGACGCCGGGAATCGTCGAGCAACTCGTCGCTCTTGCCGGGGAGCGCGCGGCACAGCTCGGCATTCCGCTTGTCGCGACCACCGGACCGCGCACGCCTCCGGATCTGGCCGAGCACTTGGCCCATTGTCTTGGCCGCGAAGCCCGGCTCTATGATTGGCGGAGCAGGGGCGGGCGCGACAATCCGTATCGCAACGATCTTCTCGGCGCGGCCGAGATCGTTCTCACCGGCGATAGCGTCTCCGCGCTCGCCGATGCGGCCTGGACCGACCGGCCCGTGACGGTCATTGCGGCGCCGGAGCGCGCTTGGCTTGCGTTCGTCACCCGCGCGGGTGGACCGGCGGCGCGTATTTGGCGCAGGCGCTGTGGCAATCTCTCGCTCGCCGCCCCGCCACCCGATGTCAATGCCGTACTCGACGGGCTGCTCAGCGCCGGCCTCGCACAACGTGGCGAGGGTGGCGTCCTTACCCTCGCGCCCTGCCGAACGCATCTCGAAGTCGAGCGCCGCGCGCTTCTCCCCCGCATCCGCGCGCTGTTTGCCGAAGGGGTCGGCTCCCACGCTTGAGACGCCGCGTTTCCGATACCATCGTCGTGGATTCGGAACCAGCAAATACGGATTCGTCCGGCATTTTCAGGATTCTGACCAGTTGTGCGTAGGGCCAGATTCTGGAACTCGTACCCGCGGCGCAACGAATGATGCCAAGCGGCGACCGCTTCGTGGTCGCCTTGTCTTTGCTCAGTCGTTGCGGTTGGGCGAGCGTTACCGCCAGCTCATGCTCGTTGCGGCCGGCAGGGCCCAACAAACAAACGAGGCGGCCATGGCCGCCTCGAAGCGTGTCGAAACCGGCCAGTCAACAAAGTCTGCGCCGACTCATGGCTAGACCAAACAAGCCTATACCGAGAAGGGCGAGCATGCCGGGCTCGGGTACGCCATTTGACTGTCTCTCGATCACGGTACCCATCAGGTTCAGCGTCAGACTGTAGTCATTGAAACGGCTGGAGGACGCACCGACATCCTCGTCCGACAAGTTCAGGGTATAGGTCGCCGCGAAACTGCCAAGACCAGAGGTATCGAAGTACGCTAAGAAGTCATTGCTCGATCCTGCACCCAAGCCAAAGAAAACGCCCAGGTCCGTAAACAGTGTGCCAACGTCGCCGCTGCCACTGAAGCTGTCCAAGTCGAGTCCGACGCGGTCACCGGCGGCGTTGAAGATGCTGAAATCCAGGGGACTCGCCAATTCGCCCAGGAAGAAGGTGCCGAAGTCCAGACTCAGGACCAGCGCGGTGGCGCCGTCGAAGGAAGCATCGGCATGGAGGAGGTACTCGTACTTGGCGGTGACGTCGCCCGACCAGTCCAGTTCGTAAGTGGCGCTGGAGGTCGTCAATTTATTGTTGCCGTTACCGAAGGACGAACTAGCCGAGTACACCGTGGGCGCGGTCAAGTCGACGATGACGGTGCCCGTGCCGACGTAGTCGTTCAGGTTGCCGCTGCTCACGGTGAGGCTTGTGCTGGTCGCAGTTCCAGAATCACTCGTAGGTCCAAACGAAGCTGACGTCGAACCGACCGGGGTCGTGGCCTGGTCGCTAATCTTGACGCTGCCAAACAGGAACGGGCTTATACCGGGTGCGCTCAGCTGTGCATCGCTTGTCCCCAAACCGTTGGTCGTGCTGCCTGAAACAACCACAGTCTTGCCGGCCACAATCTTCGTGGTACTGGCAATACCATTGACGAGACTACCGGAAATGGTCTGGGTACGGGTCGAGTCGAGCAGGATCGTCGTCCCCATCAACACCCCGAGACTCGGATCCCGGCTGTTCGCTGCAACCGCCGGAGCTGGCACGCTGCCACGTGCTCGCTGCGCCGACCGCAATCTGATCCCGATGGCTTCGCCAATATCCGCCTGCTGGCGATGAGCATCACCGAGATGGATGCGCGCTTCGGAGTGTTCGATTACATCCTTTCGCACGGCGTGTACTCGTGGGTGCCGAACGCGGTACAGGAGAAGATGCTGGCGATCTGCGCGGAGCAACTCAGCGCCGACGGGATCGCCTATGTCAGCTACAACACCCTGCCCGGCTGGCGCATGCGCGGCATGATCCGCGACCTGATGCGCTACCACGCCATGCAGTTCGCCGACCCGGTACAGCGGGTGGCCCAGGCACGGGCGATTCTGGACTTTCTCGCCAAATGGGTGCCGACGGAAAACAATGCCTACGGCATGCTGTTGAAGTCGGAACTTGAAGGGCTGCAACGCTCGCCCGACTACTACATCCTTCATGAGCACCTGGAGGACATCAACGAGCCGCTGTACTTCCACGAATTCGCCGCGCGCGCGGCGCGCCACGGCCTGCAATACCTGGCGGAGGCAGATTTTTCCACCATGCTGGCCTCGAACTTTCCGCGGGAGGTCAACGACACCGTCGTGCGCATCGCGCCGGACGTGATCCGCCAGGAGCAATTCATGGATTTCCTGCGCAACCGCACCTTCCGCCAAAGCCTGCTGGTGCGCCAGGGCCTCTCGGTGAACCGGACCCTGACTCCCGATCGATTGATGCCGCTGTGGGTAAGCGCAGCGTTGCGGCCGGTCAAACCGGCACCGAATCTGGCGGCGGAGGTGGAGGAAGAATTCCGCGCCCCAAATGGGGGCATGCTTAGGACGCCAAACCCGATCACCAAGGCGGCGATGGTGGTACTGGCGAGACACTGGCCCGGGCCTCTGGCCTTTGGTGATTTGCTACGCGAGGCGCTGGCTCTGTTGAATCTACAGGGTCATCAACCATCACCTGCAGGGCTAACCGCGGCGGACACCTTGGCCTCCGATCTGCTGCAGTGCTATGCGGCGGGACTGCTGGAACTGCATGCCTGCCCATCCAACTTCGTTATTGAACCCGGCGCCCGACCGAAGGCCAGCCCGTTGGCCCAGTGGCAAGCGGCGCGCGGAGTATCCCAGGTCACTACGCTGCGGCACGAACTCGCCAACATCGATGCGAATCTGGGTCGGTTGTTGCAGCTGTTCGACGGCACACGCGATCGAGAGACGATCTATCGCTTGGTGACCGACTGGACGCTGGCGGGGGCGACTGCAAAAGGCAAGAGCAGGAAGCAACTGGCCGGAGTCGTGCGGGAGCGGGTCGATCAGGCGCTGGTTCAGATCGCACGCTCGGCGCTGCTACTGGCGTAGCGGGTTCGAGCACTCATGTCTGTCCTCGAGCCGCCAGTTCCACACCACTGTCAAGCAGGAGTTCGCTGTCGACGGCATGCATTGCGGTGGGTGCGTGAAAGGGGCGACCGGCACCCTGTCCAGGCTCGCCGGTGGTCGACGTATCGTTCGGGATAAGCGCCGCCATCGCCGAATACGACGGAGCGCTCTCACGTCGGCGGCGACAGCTACCGGAATCCGCCAAGGCGCCACGTTCGCCAGAGCACGCCGATGGACCCCAGGCGCGGGAATCGGCGCATGAAGGGCGTGATCTCGATCTTCACGCCGGAGTGTCGCTCGATTTTCCAGGCCACGTAGCGCAAGCCGCCGTCGAAGGTGAACGAGGCTTTCAGCAGGCGGAGAATGCTGAGCGCCTTGCCCTGTGCCCGGCGCACTGCCCAGTCGCAGTGCGCTCGACCATCGATCACTCCGGGTGCTGGGATTGCGAAAGCGCCCCGCGGTTGCGCGATTCCAGCCTTGCTTGCGGGCAAGGGCGTCGGTGAGCGCATCCAGCTCCGTCGCCATATCGGCATACAGCGCACGAATCTTGTCCGGGCGCTCCGAGCGCAACTCCGCCGCGTAGGTCAGCAGCAGGCCCCGCGTCCACAGTGCCTCGGCGTCGAACTCGGCCGGCAACCGGGGCAGCGTGCGCGATGCGAAGGTGCACGCGGCTGCAGCGAGTGCCTGCACAACGCGCCGACGGATCGTCTCGTCGGCGGCGTACAGCAGGCCGCAAGGCTGCGCAAACCGGCCCCACAGGTAGGAATGAAACCAGTGCATGCCGCGCTCGAACTGGTCCAACGACACCACCGCGTACTTCGCGCGCGCGGTCCGGCCGGCAATGGTCGCCTCGAGATAGTAGACATTCGGCGCCAGCAGCCGATTTGCAAGCGCCGACGCGAAGCTCCCGTGGGCCGCACGATACTCGTCCACCAGCACGTAAAGATCGACGATGCCGCCGGTGTCGTCGTTCGAACGGCGACAGGAGCCGTAGAAGAGCACCGCCTGCGCGTGCGAGCCAAAGCGCTGACGCAGGATCCCGCCAAGCGCGACGACGGCGTCCGGGGCGCGCGCCGCCAGGTGGCTCTTGATCGCGGCCTCCAGCGGAGCATTCATCGCAGCTTCAGAAACCCCACGGTCCCGCCACTGACGATCGACAGCGGCGTGCCTGCCGCGGCGGAGTACAACTCGCCGTCGACGAAGAACGGGCTGTCGAGCTCAACCTCGAGCCGGTGCGCGTTGTGACTTTCGTATCCGTTCGCCGGCGTGATGTATCGGTTGGGTCGGCCGCGCAGGAGGCCGGGCAGCGCCTTCAGCCAGTGGCCCGGGTGCGCGCGAACGCAGGTGTAATGCAGCGGCGCAGCCTGTTCGCCCCAATAGGGGCGCAGGCCGAGGACCAGCCGCTCCAGCGTGGTGACGTACATGATCTCGCAGTCGATGGTCACGCGGCGTGCGCCATCGACGGCCACGGTGATGGGCACAGGTGCGACGATGTCGCGTTCGCCGCGAGCCATGGCGATGACGAAGCGTGCCATCGTGACCGCCCGGTCCGATCTCGCCGCGCAAGCCGAGGGTGTGCACGTGCCGCTTGCAGTAGTCGATGCCCTGCGAGATTGCTGCCGCACCGAAGAACATTCCGTGGATGGGCGAGCGCCCCGCGCCCGGGTCGATGCGCATGACCGGGCGCTCGGTCACCGTCAGACCGTCGCCGCCGCGCGCCGCGCGTTCGATCAGGGACCGCAGCGCTTGGTCGTGCCGCCCCTGCATGCCGACATCGCGGGCCGTCATGTTGGCGGTGCCGCCACGCAGCACGGCAAGCAGCGGCAGGCGGGGAAACGGATTGTCCGCGAAGATGGTGTTGAGGACCGCGCTGACGGTGCCATCGCCGCCGCTGATCGCGATGGTATTGACGCCGCACTGAGCCATCTGACGCAACGCCAGGGCGACGCTGTCGGGATCGGCGGCATCGTGGCACGGAACGTCGGGATGGGCGCCGAACACGCGGCGCATCGATGCCGCGGCCTTCAGATTCGCGCCGCTGCGAGGATTGTGCACGACGCCGATCCGCAACGCAGTCAGGTGCGACGCGGGATCGGGTGCCAAGCCACCCACGCTACCGCAATGACGCAGCTTTCATCCGCCCGCGCGCGTGGCGGGAGCGACGTGCGTGAACACACGCACGGCCAACGCGCGCTCATCCACCGTCTGACCGATTTCCGTGAGCCAGGACCGGATCGTTCCCCGCTTGCTCCTGGCTCGAATCGCCAGCAGCAGCCGCGCGAGAAGAATCACCGTCGACAGAAGAGTCCAGACAGCGACCGCCAGCAGGCCGAGGTCCGGACGACCGATGGCGAGGCTCAAGGTGAGCATGATCAGGTTCGGATTGCGACGCGCCACGATCAACCGGAAATAGGAATCGAAGGGGCGCCAGGTAAAGATAGAAAACGATGCGATCCAGCGCTGGAATGCGCCTTCGCAAAGACGGCCGCCGACGTAACCGGCGAGTATGACGAGGTAGAGCGAGGGACAGCGGGACGCCCGCGACCGCCGCGGGGTCGAGCGCAAGGCCGACGCCCCAGGCTACGTACCAGATGGGCGGATGGACGAGATCGATGCCATGGTCGAAGATGTTGCCCAGTCGGGTGGAGGTGACCGTGACGCGTGCGAGCTTGCCGTCGACGGTGTCGAGGAAGGTCATGATCCAGCCCGCCAGCAGTCCCCACGCGAACTCGCCGCGGGCGAACAGCACGGTGGCAACGACGACCAGCACCAGGCTGGCAGCGGTCACCTGATTGGGCGGTGATGCCCAGGCGGACGCACCACCGCGTGGCCCACTTTGCGGGAACCGGCCACAGCCATTTGGTGACGAGATCCGTGACGCCCTTGTAGGCACCGGAAAAGGCGAGCTCCTCGAGTGCGCGTCGATTCTCTGCCGTCACCGGCAGGACATACGGGCGATCCAGTTTCAGGAGTCCTGCCTCGAACCGCTGCGCGAGTCGATCGATGGTCACCGCGGCCACGCCCGATAGCGCGACCCCGGGCGGTCCTCCGCGCAACAGCTCGCCGACGGCGGGAGCCTCTGCGGCCGTTACCTGGGCGGCCACTGGCACAAGTCGGCCATCGACTTCGACTTCGAGGAGCACCTGCCGCGCCGTGACGAGACCGCGGAGCACGCGCCTGTCGTACAGGCAATCGCCGCGGAGGAATAGTAACGTGCAATCCGCCGGCAACGCGTCGAGGCTCTCTCGCCACAGGCGGATGCCCTCGTCACGCAACTGACGTTCTACGCGCTCGGCGGGAGTGAGGCCCCAGAGGCGGATCGGGCTCGTCCCCAGCACCACTGCATACATGTTGTCGTCGAGGAAGAACCGAGAGGCCATCGGTTGGTTCGCCGCAGCGCCGCATCATATACTAGGCCGATGGGCATCGTAGAGCTCGAAATCGATGCGGGGAAGCGCAACGTCGCGCCCTCGGGCGCCGATTTCGTGCTGGCGCACCTGTCCGATCTGCATCTGTCCTCGCTCGACGGGGTGAGCCTGCGCAGCCTGCTCGACAAGAGAATGCTCGGCTACGTTTCGTGGCTGCTGCGGCGCCGCCACGAGCACCGGACCGAAGTGCTCGATGTCCTGCGCGCCGACCTGCAAGCCGAGCACCTCGACCACATCGCCGTCACCGGTGACCTCACGCACCTCGGTCTGCCGCAGGAATTTCGGGAAGCCGCGACCTGGCTCGCGCGACTGGGCCGACCGGACGGCATCACCGTCGTTCCCGGCAATCACGACGCGTATGTCCGCGAATCGTGGCGGGAGACGTTTGCGCAATGGGCAGCCTACATGCAGGGAGACGACGCCGGCACGATCACGGACACGGACGACGCGTTTCCGGGCTTGCGCATCCGGCGCCATGTGGCGTTGATTGCCTTGTCGACGGCGCGGCCCACGGCGCCGTTCCTGGCGACGGGTCGCTTGGGCGAACGCCAGCTCTCGCGCCTGGATCGCATCCTGGAGCAGACTGCCGAAGCGGGGCTGTTCCGCGTCGTTCTGCTGCATCATCCCCCGGCGGCGCAGACGGTGGGCTGGCGGAAGTCGTTGCTCGACGGAGCTGCGCTGCGCGACGTGATCGCGAGGCGCGGCGCGGAGTTGGTTCTGCACGGGCATGCGCATTTTTCCGCCGGCGCGTACCTCGACGGGGCACGCAGCCGGAACCTCGCGATCGGCGTACCCTCTGCATCGGCGACCGGCGCCAAGGTCGATCGGCACGCGACCTACCACGTCTATCGCATCCGGCGCCGGGGTGCCGATTGGCAGCTGCGGGTGTCGGTACGGTCCTACTCGCTCGATCGCGGGCGCTTCGTTCCCGAAGACGGTCGGCGCCTGCGTCGGGCGCTTGCGGCCGCTTCGGCTTGACGCGCCGCCGGCCGTTCCCTCTCGCAGGACGAACGGAGAATGGTCATGGCCAGACGTAATTCCGGGGCTGCGTCGACGATTCCGTCCGTTCCGGATGCGCATGCATCGCTGATTCGCGCGGGCCTCGATGCGCTCGATTTCGGGTTCGCGATATTCGACGGGGATTTGCGGCTCGTCGCGAACAACAAGGCATTTCGCACACTGCGCGGGTACCCGGATGCGTTGTGCAAGCCGGGGACCGAACTTGTCGAGTTCTTCCGTTTCAACGCGGAGCGGGGCGACTACGGTCCCGGCAACGTAGAAGCACAGGCCGCTTCGCGTCTGAATCGGGTCCGCGCGCGCGAGCCGCACGAGCTCGAATACGAATTGACCTCGGGGCAGGTACTCAACGTGCGATACGCCCCCGCTGCCCACGATGGCCTGGTCTTGAGCTATGCGGACATCACGGCGCGCAAACGAGCCGAGCAGCAAGTCGCGCGGAAGGAGGCCGAACTGCACGTCGCGCTCGATAACATGCCCGGCGCCCTCGCGTACACCGACGAGGATCTCAATATCGTCGTCTGCAACGATCGCTTCGCCGAGATGTATCCCGTCCCGCAGGAATTGCTTGGGCCCGGGCGCCATTATCCGGCCTTTCTGCGCTATCTCGCCGAGCACGGTTACTACGGTGAGGGTGACGTCGACACCCTGGTGGCCCAGCGGGTGGAAAGTCTGCGCAATCCTTCGGGCAAGACTTTCGAGGATCGCGCTCCCGACGGCCATGTCTACGAAGTCTTTCGTCGCCGGGCGGCGCCGGGCGGTACGGTGACGGTGATCACGGACATCAGCGACCTCAAGCGCGCCGAGGAAAAGCTCGCCGGCAAGGAGGCCGAACTCCATGTTGCGCTCGACAACATGCCCGGGGCGCTCGCGTACACCGACGAGGATCTCAATATCGTCGTCTGCAACGATCGCTTCGCCGACATGTACCCGGTGCCGAGAGAACTGCTGCGGCGGGGACGTCCGTATCCCGAATTCCTGCGCCATCTGGCCGGGCACGGGTACTACGGTGATGGCGACGTCGACGAGCTGGTCGCGAAACGGGTTCAGAGCCTGCGCAATCCCTCCGGTCAGACGTTCGAGGACCGTGCTCCGGATGGCCGCATCTACCAGGTTGCCCGCCGCCGGGTAGCGTCGGGCGGCACGGTGACGGTGATCACGGATGTCACCGAGTTGAAGGAAGCAGAGCAGCAACTGCTTGCGGCAAAGCAGCGCGTGGAGGAAGCGAGCCGACTCGTGACGGAAAAGAACCAGATGCTGGAATCGCTGTCGTCGAAGCTCGCGAAATACCTTTCGCCGCAGCTGTACCGGTCGATATTCAGCGGCGAGAAGAATGTCGAGGTCGCGTCGCAGCGCAAGAAGCTGACGATCTTCTTCTCGGACATCGCGGGCTTCACGGAGACCACGGATCTCCTGGAATCCGAGGAACTGACCATTCTCCTCAACCAGTACCTGCGGGAAATGTCGTCGATCGCGCTCGAGTACGGGGCGACCATCGACAAGTTCATCGGCGACGCCATCATGCTGTTCTTCGGCGACCCGGAAACCCGCGGGGCCAGAGAAGACGCCACCGCGTGCGTCCGGATGGCGATTGCGATGCAGCAGCGCATGCGGGATCTGCAGGCGGCGTGGCGTGAGCGGGGCCAGGAGCACGTCTTCCAGCTTCGCATCGGCATCAATACGGGGTATTGCACCGTCGGCAACTTCGGCAGCGAGGACCGGGTCGATTACACGATCATCGGCAACGAGGTGAATCTGGCGGCGAGGCTGCAGACGCATGCCGACCTGGGGGGCATCCTCCTCGCCCACGAAACCTATGCGCTGGTCAAGGATACGGTTCTGGCCGAAGAGACAGGGACCATCACCGTCAAGGGCTTTGCGAAGCCGGTACGGACGTATCGGGTCGTGGGTCTGCACGAGGATTCCGGTTTGCGGGGTCGCGTCATACGCCAGGAACAGGACGGCCTGCTCCTGATCATCGATCAGCAGAAGCTGACCGGAACGGGCAGAGCCGATGCGATCAGGGTCCTGCAGGAGGCGGTTGGGCGACTCGTGGATCAACATAAGCACGGGGACGACTGAAGCTTGCCCCTGATCGGGAAGTGGGCCCGCCTGAGCGTAGCAAGGAGAGACCGATGAGTCGTGGTGTAAAGCCCGCGCAGGTCAAGTCCGCAGGCGCCAGGCCTGGCGCACGGAAGCCGCGGAAGACCGCTGCCGCGACCGACCGTCGGCTCGAGCAGCGGCTGACGGATGCGTTGGAGCAGCAGGCTGCGACGAGCGAGATCCTGCGGGTGATCAGCCAATCGCAAACCGATGTGCAGCCGGTGTTCGACACGATCGTTGCGGCCGCGCTGAAACTGTGCCACGGCAGCTCGGCGATCGTCACCCGGTTCGACGGCACGCTGGTCCGGTTGGCGGCCCTCGCGAACGTGAACCCGGAAGGTGCCGATGCGCTGCGCGGTACCTATCCGAGGCCGCCGGGCCGCGACAGCGCGAACACTCGCGCGATCCTGACCAACAGCGTCGTCGCAATCGCGGACGTGCTCGAGGACCCCGAGTATGCGGTGCGAGCGACCGCGTTGGCCGGCGGTTATCGGGGGGTGCTGGCCGTTCCGCTGATCCGCAACGGAAGTCCGATGGGTGCCATCAGCGTCTGGAGGCCGGAGCCGGGTCCGTTCGCCGATGAGCAGGTCGCCCTGCTCACGACCTTCGCCGATCAGGCCGTCATCGCTATCGAGAATGTGCGGCTGTTCACGGAGCTGGACGCCCGTAATCGCGACCTGACGGAGGCACTGGAGCACCAGACGGCGACGAGCGAGATACTGCGCGCCATATCCAGTTCGCCCACCGATGTCCAGCCGGTGTTCGACATCATCGGAGAGAGCGCGGAAAAACTGTGCGACGCCGAGATCAGCGTTGTCTCCAGAATCGATGGCGAGCTGATCCAGGTGGTCGCGCTTCACGGCGTGAGCGCGAAGGGCAGAGAGTCCATCCGGCGCCACTTTCCCATGCGGTTGGACGCCGAGACCGTGACGGCGCGCTCGATACGACGCCGTGCCACAGTGCATATCGCCGACGCATTGGTCGATCCGGACTATGAGGCGAAGGACTCGGCATTGGCAGGCGGATACCGCGCTTGTCTCGGGGTACCGATGTTGCGCGAGGGGCAGGTCATCGGGTCAATCTTCGTCGCGCGCGGAAAACCGGGGCTCTTCACCGACTCGCAGGTCCAGCTGCTGAGGACTTTCGCCGACCAGGCGGTGATCGCCATCGAGAACGTACGCCTGTTCAAGGCGCTGGAGTCGCGCAATCGCGAGCTGACCGAGGCGCTGGAACAGCAGACGGCAACGAGCGAGATCCTGCGCGTGATCAGCCGCTCGCCGACGGATGTGCAGCCCGTGTTCGATACGATCGTGCAGGCCGCGCTGGAACTTTGTCGCGCAAGCTCGGCGAACGTTTTCACCTTCGACGGTGACCTGGTCCATTTGGCGTCCCACGTGAACGTGAATCCCGCCTACGTAGACGCACTGCGGCGGTTCTTCCCACGGCTGCCCGGCCGCGGCACGGCGGTCCTCCGAGCCATCCTGACGCGAAGCGTCGTTGCAATCCCGGACGTGTTCTCCGACAAGGACTATGACCACGAGATGGGGGCTCGCTCGATTGCAGGAGGCTTCCGAAGCGTCCTGGCCATTCCGCTGATGCGCGATGGAAACGCAATTGGTGGAATCGCCGTCGGCCGGCCCGAACCGGGGCCGTTCCCCGACAAGCAGGTCGCCTTGCTCCAGACCTTCGCCGATCAGGCGGTGATTGCGATCGAGAACGTGCGGCTGTTCAACGAGACGAAGGAGACGCTCGAGCGGCAGACGGCGACGGCGGAGATCCTCAAAGTCATCAGCAGCTCGCCAACGGATACTCAGCCGATCTTCGATGCGATAGTGCAGAGCGCAGTGCGACTATGCGATGCCGTGTACAGCGCTGCCGTGCGGCTCGAAGGCGGACTCATTCATCTCGTCGCGCACCACAACTGGTCGGGTGACGGGCTGGCGATGGCGCGGCGGCTATTTCCAATGCCGCCGGACCAGGACCACCTTACGGCTCAGGCCATTCGGGAAAACCGGATCATCCATCAACACCACTTGCAAAGCGATCCAACGGTGCCCGCCACCTCCCGTGAGCTGGCGACTGCCCAGGGGTATCAGACGCTCCTGATCGTGCCGATGCTGCGCGAGGGTCGCGCGATCGGCGCGATAGTCGTCGCGAATGCCGAACGGCGGTTTTCGGACAAGCAGGTGACGCTGCTCCAGACCTTCGCCGACCAGGCCGTGATCGCCATCGAGAACGTGCGGCTGTTCACGGAACTCGAAGCACGCAACCGCGACCTCACCGAGGCGCTGGAGCAGCAGACGGCAACGAGTGAGATCCTGCGCGTCATCAGCCAGTCGCAAACCGATGTCCAGCCGGTGTTCGACACCATCGTGGCGGCGGCGATGAAGCTGTGTGCCGCTAGTTCGGCGAACGTCTTCACGTATGACGGCAAGTTGATCCACTTGGCGTCGTTTGTGAACGTCGACCCCGGCTATGTCAACGCACTGCGACGGTACTATCCGCGGCCCCCCGGCCGCGATACTGCGGTACTTCGGGCGATTCTGACGCGAAGCGTGGTCGCAATCCCGGACGTGCTCGACGATAAGGACTACGCCATTATGCTCGGGGCTCGCTCGATTGCAGGAGGCTTCCGAAGCATCTTGGCCATCCCGCTGATACGCGAGGGAAACGCAATCGGCGGGATTGCCGTTGGCCGGGCGGAACCGGGGCCGTTCCCCGCCAAGCAGATAGCCTTGCTCCAGACCTTCGCCGATCAGGCAGTGATCGCCATCGAGAACGTGCGGCTGTTCACGGAACTGCAGGCGCGGACGTCCGAGCTCACGCGATCGGTGGGCGAGCTCAAGGCGCTGGGTGAGGTCGGTCAGGCGGTCAGTTCGACGCTCGACCTCGAAACCGTTCTCTCCACGATCGTTTCCCGCGCCACCCAGCTTGCGGGGATGGATGCCGGCGCCATCTACGAATACGACGAGATGCGGGAGGAATTCTATCTGCACACGACCGACCGGCTGCCCGATGAACTCGTCGAGGCGCTTCGGTCCACGCCCATACGGAAGGGAGAGGGGGCGATCGGGCGTCTGGCGGTGACCGGCGAGCCGGTCGAGATCCGCGACATCATGGACGAAGGCATTTACCAGAGCCGCGTTCGCGAGACCCTGATCCGACTGGGCTATCGATCGCTGCTGGCCGTTCCGCTGCTGCGCGAGGACCGGCTGCTCGGCGGACTGGCCGTGAACCGGATAACTGCCGGCGAATTCTCGCCCCAGGTGATCGACCTGCTCAAGACCTTTGCGACGCAATCGGCATTGGCCATCCAGAATGCCCGGCTCTTCCGCGAGATCGAGGACAAGAGCCGCCAGCTCGAAATCGCGAGCCGGCACAAAAGCGAGTTCCTCGCCAACATGTCGCATGAGCTCCGCACGCCGCTCAACGCGATCATCGGCTTCTCCGAAGTCCTCGCGGAGAAGTTGTTCGGTGACATCAACGACAAGCAGGCGGAATACCTGAGCGACATTCTGGACTCCGGACGGCATCTCCTTTCCCTCATCAACGACATCCTCGATCTGTCCAAGATCGAGGCCGGGCGGATGGAGCTGGAGTCGGTCGATTTCAATCTGCCCGGCGCGATCGACAACACCCTGACCCTCGTGCGCGAGCGGGCGCACCGGCGCGGGATCTCGCTTCAGCGCAACGTCGACGAGCGCCTCGGGATGATCCACGGCGACGAGCGGAAAGTGAAGCAAGTGCTGCTGAACCTTCTGTCCAATGCCTTGAAGTTCACGCCGGAGGGCGGACAAATCGATGTCCGCGCCATGGCGCATGATGGTGTGGCGGAGATTTCCGTGACGGATAACGGCGTGGGCATTGCGCCCGAGGATCAGGCGACGGTATTCGAGGAGTTTCGGCAGGTCGGGACGGCGGCGAAGAAGGTGGAGGGCACGGGACTCGGCCTCGCCATCTCGCGCAAGTTCATCGAGCTCCACGGCGGGAGGATCTGGGTGGCGAGCGAGGTGGGGAAGGGATCGACTTTCGCCTTCACGTTGCCGATTACGCTCGAGGCCCGACCGCCACTCGCAGGTTGAGAGCGCCGTCACTTTCGGCGATCTACGCCCCGGCGTGTCGCACTGCAGCATGATCTGTCATTGCTCGATGGCACTCCGTTGACAAGGGTCAATGCGAGGTTCATCGTGGCGGGTAGCCTACAAAATAAAAACGGCAGGTTCCTTCCCACGAACGAAGGAGACGACGATGCCTACACCACGCACCGCGAACACGCGGCGTTCGAGCCGCAGACCTGCGGTCCCTGTTCCACTTCCCAGCCCGACACCCGACGTTGACGCGTCGTTGCCCGATAATTCGACGGCGGTGTTGCAGCGCAACGCGATCGATCAGGAATCCCGCCGCACGATGATCGCCACCGCGGCGTATTTCCGCGCCGAGAAGCGCGACTTCGTCCCCGGAGGCGAGCTGGACGATTGGCTTGCGGCCGAAGCGGAGATCGATTCGCTGCTGCGGTTGTAGCGAATCCGGGGCAATGCCGGGTTCGCCGTGGGCGCGCGCAGCCCGCGCAATGGCGATGTGAAGCGTGGGGCAAGGCGCGGCACGTCGGTGTGAGGCACCGCAAGCAAGCAATATGAATACCGTCCGCGATGACGCATTGCTGCAGGCGCTCACTCCTGTCGGGCATGCCAAGCATGCGCCCGGCCCACTCACGAAAAGCACGCTGGCGTTGATCCTCGCCGGCGGGCGCGGCAGCCGCCTCGAAGAGCTGACCAACTGGCGGGCGAAACCGTCGCTTCCGTTCGGCGGCAAGTTCCGGATCATCGACTTCGCGCTGTCGAATTGCGTGAACTCGGGCATCCGGCGCATCGGGATCTGCACGCAGTACAAGGCGCAGAGCCTGATCCGCCACGTGCAGCGCGGGTGGAGCTTTCTCGACGGGCGTTTCGACGAGTTCGTCGAGCTCCTGCCGGCGCAGCAGCGGGTCGAGCCGACGTGGTACCGGGGCACGGCCGATGCCGTGTACCAGAACCTCGACATTCTGCGGCGCCACGCACCGGATTACGTGCTGGTGCTCGCGGGCGACCATGTCTACAAGATGGACTACGGCACCCTGCTGGATGAGCACGTCGCCCGCCGCGCCCAGATGACCATCGCGTGCATCGACGTACCGCTCGACGACGCCCGCGCGCTGGGCGTGATGAGCGTGGATGCCGACCGCCGAATCGTCGGCTTCGCGGAAAAGCCGTCGCAACCCTCGCCGATGCCCGGCCGACCCGATCGCGCGCTCGCCAGCATGGGCGTCTACGCGTTCGACGCCGACTTTCTCTACGACGAGCTCCTGCGCGATGCCGACGACGCTCGCTCCGGTCATGACTTCGGCCGCGATCTGATCCCCCACCTGATCGAGCGGGGCGCGCGCATCTGCGCCCACGATTTCGCCGACAGTTGCGTGAACACGAGCAACGGAATTCCGTACTGGCGCGACGTCGGGACCGTCGACGCCTATTGGGAAGCGAACATCGCGCTGACCCACGTCGTGCCCGAACTCAATCTGTACGACGAAGCGTGGCCCGTGTGGACCTACCAGGAGCAACTTCCGCCCGCGAAGTTCGTGTTCGACGACGACGACCGACGCGGCACGGCGATCGACTCGATCGTCAGCGGCGGCTGCATCGTGAGCGGTGCTACGGTGCGCCGTTCAGTGCTGTTCTCGAAGGTGCACATCCACGACTACGCCACGATCGAGGATTCGGTGATCCTTCCCAATGTCGAGGTGGGGCGCCATGTCGTATTGAAGCGGACGGTCGTCGACAAGCATTGCCGCCTGCCGGACGGGCTCACCGCCGGTCTCGATCCCGCGGCGGATCGGCAGCGCTTCCACCTGAGCGCGCGCGGAATCACGCTCATCATTCCCGAAATGCTCGGTCAGCAGGTCCACCACCTGCGCTGAGGCCGCGAGCTGCGGGCGTGCCCCGGCAGCAGCCATTTCGTCAGTACGAACTTCATCTTCTGCCTCCCGTCAGGATACGATCCATGGGCTCATCCTGCCGGACGGGACACCGTGATGTAGACCCCCGTGGAGAGGGGTAATGGGCGCCCGGTTGCCGCCACGGTGGCCGCAATGGGCCCGTGCGCCGCGCACTCGATCGGTGGCGCTCGCGCGGCCCGCACTGAGCGGCCGGGCAACCTCCGGGCCGTTCGCCGCCCGTGGCAAAATAGCCCATGGGCAAGCGCTTATTGACAGCTGACGAAGCGCTCGGCCGCCTCGTGGCCGGCAACGCGCGGTTTCGCGGGCCACGGCTCGCGGGCGAGGCGTCGCGGCGGCGAACTCTTCACCTTCCCCCGAGCTGACCATGGCGCTCGCCTACACGCGCACGAGACTCGCGCGAGTATTCACCCAGCGCTGCTTCTACCTGTTCTTCGCCTTGATGGCGCTGTTGGCCGTGGCGCCATTCCTGCACGAGAGTGGGAGCACCCGGTACGTTAGCTACGGCGTCAGCGTGTTCATCCTGTTGGCCGCCATCGCCGCGGTCGGCCGCACGCCGCTTTCCTTTACGGTTGCCGTGTTGCTCGCAGCGCCCGCGGTGGGCTTCCTCTATTTCGCGCTGAAGCACGATGTCGCCATCTGGCGCATCTACTCCTGGGCATTCACGGCGGCGCTGTATTTCGCGACGACCGCCCAGTTGCTCGCCTATGTTTTCCGTCGCGATGTGATGACAGCGGACAAGCTCTATGGCGCTGCTGCTGCGTATCTGCTTGCCGGTGCGCTCTGGGCTTACCTGTATGCAATCGTGCAACACTTCTATCCCGGCGCGATCGTCGCCGGCGGGCAGGCCGCCGCGACGCTGAACCCGTACGACTTTGTCTATTTCAGCTTCACGGTCCTGACCAGTACCGGTTTCGGCGACATGGTGCCCGTCCTCCCGCCCGCACGCGCGCTGGTGCTGCTCGAGCAGGTGGTCGGCGTCCTATTCGTGGCCATCCTGATCGCGCGGCTGGCCGGCATCTTTCCGCCGCGGCAGCGAGTCGCTGGAGTGAACGCGTCGATCCGCGCTGCGTGAGCGAGCGATGAGCGCCACGGATACCCGACTTCGACGACTCCGAACGCGATCTGGTTGCCCGGCTCGTGCATCGGCGCTACGGCAAGCCGGTGGCCATCGAAATCGCGGACAGCGAATTGCTGCTCGACCCGACGCAGGCCGCAATGACCGTGTGCCCGACGCTGTACTGGAACGAGCGAGGGGCACATTTCGTCGTCTGGAAGGTTGCCGCGGGGCGTTACCGTTGCCAGTTCTTCTATACGGACGCGGACCATTACGGCACGGGCCGTGACGAATACGATGATCTGGAGCAATGCACGCTGACGCTGTTGCGAGTACAAGCGGATCATGAGAAGCAGTCCGCCGGCGTGGCGTCGGGCGCCACGGCTGCCGATCTCTCGGACGGCGAATACCTCGGTCCGCCCAGCCTATGACCCTCACGAAAGCGCGGCAATTGCTCGAGGTTCAGGTGTCCTTCGGCGGGGGCTACAACCGCAACGCGGCCCGGCTGATCCTCGCCGAAGTCGCGCGCGAGCACGGACAGGATGCGGCGGATGCCTTGATCAGGGAGATGGGCCTTGCGGATCGCTTCGGCATCCAGCCTGCCGGATCTTCAGGCTCCGAATCATCGACAGGACCTACCCAATCGGAGTAATAGCCCCGCGCAGGATTTTCGTGTGTGATTGACGGCACCAAGGGCGAACGGGATCGGGCAAGACCAACAGGCGGCGGTGAGGCAATGACGGCGGCGATCGCAACCGGCGAAACGATCCTGGTGGTTGGCGGCGGGATCAGCGGCATGACGGCGGCTCTGGAAGCTGCCGAGTGCGGCGAGCAGGTCGTGCTCCTCGAACGCGGTCCGTCGCTCGGCGGGCGCACCGCGATGCTCTACCGGTATTTTCCGAAGCTCTGCCATCCGACCTGCGGCCTCGAGATCAACCTGCGGCGGCTGAAGGCGAATCGGAACGTGCGGGTGCTGACGATGGCCGAGGTGGTCGGCGTTGTCGGGCAGCGCGGCCATTACACGGTGACGGTGAGAGTCCGGCCGCGCTTCGTCAACGAACGCTGCACCGGTTGTGGCGATTGTGCGCAGGCGATCACCGCGACGATCCCGAATCCGCACAACTACGGGCTCGACCGGATCAGGGCCGCGTACCTCCCCCACACGATGGCCTACCCGCAGCGCTATGTCCTCGATCCGTCCGTCGTCGGTACGGATGACGGCGAGAAGGCGAAGGCCGCGTGCAAGTATGGCGCCATCGATCTCGCGATGCAGGAAGAGACGATCGAGCTCTCCGTCGGCGCGATCGTCTGGGCCACCGGCTGGAAGCCGTACGACGCCGCCAAGATCCAGCCCTACGGCTACGGACGCTTTCCCAATGTCGTTACCAGCGTCGAGTTCGAGCGCATCGCCGATCCGCACGGTCCCACCGGCGGGCGCCTCCTTCGGCCATCGGACGGCAAGGAGGCGAAGAACGTCGCGTTCATCCAGTGCGCCGGCTCGCGCGACGAGAATCACCTGCGCCACTGCTCGCGCATCTGCTGCATGGCATCGCTCAAGCAGACGCAGTACCTGCGCGAGGCGTACGGCGAGGAGGGCCGCTCGACGGTCTACTACATCGACATCCGCGCGATCGATCGTTTCGAGGATTTCTACCGGAAAGTGCAACGCGATCCGACCGTGCAATTCATCAAGTCGAAGGTCGCGCGCATCGCGGAGGACGCCAAGACGGGCAACCTGCTTCTCCATGGCGTGGACACGGAGGGCTACCACCGCTACGCGACGGAGCACGATCTGGTCGTGCTCGCGATCGGAATGGAGCCCGAGAGCAACGGGATTCGCCTGCCTCCCGACGTGGTGCTCGACGCGAGCGGATTCATCGAGGGCTCGGTCGACGGCGGCCAGCAGGCCGCTGGCGCGGCGACGAGCCCGTACGACGTCAACCGGGCAACCCAGAGCGCAACCGCGGCCGCGCTGCGGGCCATCAAGGTCGTGCGTCGCGCTGCGACGAGCGAGGGTGTGCGGCCATGAGTGGCGCCGGGCGGTCCCAAGCCGCGAATTGCTCCGGACCGGGCAGGGCGCCAAGGGTGTTCCGATGAGCGAAATGAAGACGGCCGCCTACGTCTGCGGCGGCTGCGGCATCGGCGAGCGGATCGACACCGGCGCGCTCGCGAAGATCGCGCAGCGCGAAGGCAAGATGGCGCTCGTCCGCGAGCACGCATTCCTGTGCAGCGACGAAGGCGTGCGCTCGATCGGCGAGGACATCGAGAAGGAAGCCGTTACGCACGTGATGATCGCCGCATGCTCGCGGCGCGCGAAAACCGAGGCGTTCAACTTTCCGACCGTGGCGCTGGCGCGCGCGAACCTGCGCGAGGGGGTGCTTTGGGCAGTTGCGGCGGGCACCGAGCACGACGAAGTGCGCCAGGAGATGGCGGCCGACTACGTGCGGATGGGCTGCGCGGAGCTGAAGAAGATGAAGGTCCCGGCCGGCAACGCCGATACCGGAAAGAACCGGCGCATTCTCGTCGTCGGCGGCGGCATGTCCGGTTTGACCGCGGCGCTCGAGGCCGCGCAAACGGGATACGACGCGGTTATCGTCGAGAAGGAATCGTGCCTGGGCGGTTGGGCCGGCAAGCTCGCCAAGCGTGTGCCGTGGAAGGCCCCGTACGCCGAGCCGCAGGAAACAGGCGTCGCGGCACTTGCCGCCGAGGTAAGCGCACATCCGCGCATTACGGTGCATCTTGATGCCACCGTTGCGAAGACAACGGGCGCGCCCGGTCGCTTCCACGTCAGCGTCGCGCAGCGGAACGGCGAGGCGTTTGTCGAAGAGGTCGGCGCGATCGTTCAGGCGACCGGCTTCACCGGCTACGACCTCGCCAAGCTGCCGGAGCTCGGGGGCGGCAGCGCGCACGTCGTGGACCAGGCCGGCCTCGAAGCATTGGCCATGGCGGCGAAGGGCGGACCGATTTGCCGCGCCGACGGGCATGCCGTAAGGAGCGTCGTCTTCGTGCAGTGCGCCGGCCAGCGTGACGACAGTGGCAAGCACCTTCCGTACTGCTCGGGTCACTGCTGCGCGACCAGCATCAAGCAGGCGATGTATTTCAAGGATGCCGACCCGAGCGTCGATACCGTGGTGCTGTACACGGACCTGCGTGTGCCGGGGATGGGGGAGGACTTCTATCGCAGCGCGCAACAAAAAGGCGTGACCTTCACCAAGGGGAAGGCCTCGGGCGTCGAAGCCTCCGGCGACGGCTGCACCGTGCGCTTCCGCGACCTCATCCTCGACGAGGACGTCGCGCTCGCCGCCGACCTCGTCGTGCTGGCGACCGGGCAGGTCGCGAATGCCGGCGTCGACATCGATCTTCCCGACGAGAACCCCGCGAAGGCGCAGCAGGTATCGATCCTCAACCTCGACTATCGTCAGGGAAAGGACCTGCCACAACTCGCGCACGGATTCTCGGATTCGCACTTCATCTGCTTTCCCTACGAGACGCGGCGGACCGGAATCTACGCGGCGGGACCCGTGCGCCGGCCGATGGATATCGCGCAGGCGACCGAGGACGCGACCGGCGCCGCGCTGAAGGCGATTCAGGCGATCGAGAACGCGGCGGCGGGCCGCGCTGCGCACCCCCGTTCCGGGGACCTCTCATTCCCGATCGTGCGCCTCGAGGGCTGCACCCAGTGCAAGCGATGCACCGTCGAATGTCCGTTCGGCGCGATCGACGAGGACGAGAAGCGCTTTCCGGTGTTCAACGAAAGCCGCTGCCGCCGCTGCGGCACCTGCATGGGCGCGTGCCCGGTGCGTGTCATCTCGTTCGAGAACTACTCGGTCGACACGGTCGGGATGCAGATCAAGGCGGTCGACATGCCGGACGAGTTCTCGGAGAAGCCGCGAATCCTGGTGCTCGCCTGCGAGAACGATGCGTATCCGGCGCTCGACATGGCGGGCATGCAGCGGAAGACCTACTCCGCATTCGTTCGCGTCATTCCGGTGCGCTGCCTCGGTTCGGTCAACACGATCTGGATCACCGATGCGCTGAACGGGGGCTGGGACGGCGTGATGCTGCTCGGCTGCAAGCAGGGCGACGATTACCAGTGCCACTTCGTCAAGGGTTCGGAGATGGCCGTCTACCGGATGAGCAAAGTCGACGACACGCTGAAGCAGATGGGGCTCGAGCCCGAGCGCGTGACGACCTGCGAGGTCGCGATCAGCGACGTCGCCCGGATCCCGCAACTGATCGACGAGTATGCCGCGAAGATCAAGGAAATCGGCATGAGCCCGATGAAGGGCTTCGCGTAGGGGCGCACCAATGAGCGAACTCGCTGAACAAGCGCTCGCGCGCTACCGCAACGACTTCCTGCGCGAGGTCGAAGCCGAGGTCGACGAGGGCGAATGGGTCAAGATGTGCATGCAGTGCGGCGTGTGCGCGGGCTCGTGCCCGTTCGGGCCGCACTGGGAGCATTCGCCGCAGAAGATCTTCATGATGATCCGCGCGGGCAAGCGCGAGGCGGTGCTCAGCTCCGACTCGATGTGGATGTGCACGTCCTGCTACAACTGCGTCGTGCGCTGTCCGCGCAAGCTGCCGATCACGCAGATCATGCACGGGCTCGCCACCTACGCGCACAAGCTGGGGCTCGCGCCGAAGATGCAGCCGACGCGCGACTTTTCGCTGCAGTTCTGGAACAACTGCACGAAGACCGGCCGCGTGAACGAGCTGAAGCTGACGCTCGGGCTGTACTTCAAGGATGGCCTGGTCGCGGGCATCCGGAAGGGCTGGAGCATGCGGGGCACCGCATTCGGCCTCCTGAAGGCGGGGCGCCTCAACCCATTCGAGCTTTTCGGCGGGCACCGCTGCGAGGACCGCAAGGGTATCGCGGCGATGCTCGCGAAGGCGCAGGAGATCGAGAAGCGGAACCGGGCGGCACAGGGCTGACCCGCGGATCGTACCGAGCCCGCCGGGGCGAGGACCAAGCGACGCGGGGCCCTCGACCAGAGGAGAGCGGCGACATGGCGAAAAAGGAATACGCGTTCTATCCCGGGTGCTCGTCGCAGCTCAAGGCTTCGGCCGCGAACTACCTCGTCTCCGTCAATTCGATGTGCAAGACGCTCGACGTCAAGCTGACGCCGATTCCGGACTGGAACTGCTGCAGCGCGTCGATCGGCTACGCGGGCGGCAGCGAGCTTTCGCGGCACGTGATGAACGCCCGCAACTTCGCGCTGGCCGAAACGCACCTGCCCGGCCAGGACATCGTCGCCACCTGCGCCGCGTGCTGGCTCAACGCACGCGAATCGAAGGAGAAGCTCGACGGCAGCGCCCGGCTCGTCGCCGACACCAACGAGGCGCTGAAGGAGGCGGGACTGCAGTACTCGGGCAAGGCGGACGTGCGGCACATGGTCGAGGTGCTGATCGAGGACTTCGGCTACGACGAGCTCGCAAAGCCGGTGGTGAAGCCGCTCTAGGGCGTCAAGTTCGCCGGCTATGTCGGCTGCCAGACCAATCGCCCGTTCGGCATCGCCGGCGAGTCGTTCGAGAATCCGATGTACCTCGACAAGCTGGTCGAGACCGTCGGCGGCGAAGCGGCGGAAAAATACGAGCAGAAGGTGACCTGCTGCGGCGGCGCGCTCGCGTTCTCCGAGCCGGAGAAGAGCCAGAAGCAGATCAAGGACATCGTCGAGTCGGCGTATGATCACGGGGCCGACATGATCGTCACGCCGTGTCCGCTGTGCCAGGCGAACGTCGAGGTCTATCAGGCGGAAATCAACAAGCGTCACGGCACCAAGCTTGCGATGCCGGTCACCTATTACAGCCAGCTGATGACGGTGGCCTACGGCGGAAGCGCGAAGGAGGCGGGACTCGACGGGCATCTGATCGCAGCCGACGAAGTTGCAGGAAATCGCGGCCAAGCCGGCGAAATAGGCGCAGGGAGTCGCGATGGAAGGTCAACTGCACTCGCGGTGGCGCAACTTGCAGGTGGCGAGGACCTCGTCGGGATCGCGCTTCCACCAGTTGTTGGCCGAGAAGATCTCGACCTCGTGGAAGCCGCGGTAACCGCCGGCCTCCATCCATGACCGGATGAGGCGGAGGTCGATGACACCATCGCCCATCATGCCGCGGTCCGTCAGGAGGTCGGTGGTCGGCACCAGCCAGTCGCTGATGTGGTAGGCGAGAAGGCGCGACGGGGTGCTGCCCGCAGCGCGCTCGATTTCGCGCTCGAGGTGCGGGTCCCACCACACATGATAGGCATCGACGGCGATGCCGAGGCCCGGCCCCAATTCGTCGCACAGATCGTTCGCGTGTTCCATCGTGTTCACGCACGCGCGGTCGGCGGCGTACATCGGGTGCAACGGCTCGATCGCCAGCGGCAGTCCCGCATCGCGGGCGTATACGAGCAGCTCGCCGATGCCGTCGCGCACCATTTCGCGTGCGCCGGCGATGTCCTTCGATGCGATTGTTCCGTCACGATGTTTCGGCAGTCCTCCGACGACGAGGATCAGGCATTGCGCGCCGACCGCCAGCGCTTCATCGACCGCGCGCCGGTTGTCGTCCAGCGCCGCGCGCCGACCTTCGCGGTCCGGCGCCGGAAACATCCCGCCGCGGCAATAGCCGGTGACGGCGAGACCGGCTGTCGCGGATGCGGGTCGTCGACTCCTTCAGCCCCGCGACCGCGACCTGGTCCCGCCAGGGAGCGATGCCGCGAATGCCATGCCGGACGCAGCCATCGATGATCTGTGGCAGTGTCCAGCGCTTCCGCACCGTGGCGGTATTGAGCGAGAGAAGGCTGGCGTCGGGTTCGTTCATCGGGCTACAGGCCGGCTCGTCGCCTCGCGCGATCGCGAGCGCGCGGGTGGTCGTGCGGTACTTGGCGAGCATGTTCGGGAACCTCCCAGTCGGGCAGGGCTCCCGCTTCCACGCAGGCAAGGAAGCCGGCGGCGACCTGCGCGAAATGGGCCTCGTGGCCGACATGATAGGACGCCGGAACGATCACCTGCCACGCATCGCCGGAACGTTTCGCGTCGACGCCGGGATAGGTCGCTCGCACCTCGCGCAGCGCCTGTTCCAGTGCCGCGGCAAAGTCCGAAGTGCCCGCGCCCGCGACGGGCTCGATGGTCAAGACCGGCTGGTAGGCTTCCGCCGCGCCCTGGCGGATCACGAGATTCGCCTTCGAGCCCCGCAGCACCGAAAAATGCGTGTCGCCCGCGCCGGCGGGCGCCTCGAAGTTCCAGCGCACGGAAACCCTCGCGTGCACGCCCCTGATGCGGTAGTCGATCTCGCCGTTGGCGTACACATGCAGGCTGCCGTCGGGCTGGACGTCCTTGTGCAGGAAGGCGGGATAGCTCGGCAATTGCGTCACCTTCGCGAACTGCGCCGGGCTGATTTCGGTCGGCCAGCGCTTCGCGCCGAGAACCTGGATGTCCTCCGTCGAAATCCAGGACTTCGTCCGGGAAGCATTCCCACTGCACGAGATCGACGAGATGCGTCGTGATGTCGACCAGGCCTTCCCCCTGTTGCGCCACGTCGAAGAACCATGCCGGTCGCTTGACCGGCGCGCCGGATACCAGCTTGGAGAAGTGATGCACGCTCTCCTTGACGACGGCCGGCTCCCGCTCGGAACCCGGCAGCAGCCCGCCGAACACGGCGGGCATGCGCGAGAAGACCTTCTGCAGGATCGTCGTGATCTCGTGCCGCTCGGTCATGATGTCGTAGAGCAGCACGCCCCTGGCTTTGGCATCGGCGAACGCGTTTCGCAAGGATTCGAAGCCCGCGGAGTCGATGGCCATCGGCTTGTCGGCGAGCACGTGCATGCCGGCGGCTACCGCGCGGGTCACGTATTCGGCCTTGCGCCGGTTGTTCCCCGCGATGACCACGACATCGCCGGCCCGCTCCGCGCTGAATCGGTCCAGAAAATCGGCTCCGGCATGGACTTCCATCCGCCACGTCGTCGGATTCTCGGCGCGCGTGTTGTAGCCTGCGACCTTCTGCAGATAATCGGCGAGGTCGGGACCTGCCTCGGCATAGACATGGACCGTCGGGTCGACGTTGGGATACATGGTCTTCTGCAGCAGCGCCGCGTGGAAATGGCCCGGGTCGAGGATGGTCAGCTTCATGGGGTAATCCTGCAGCGGCCTGTTCGGACTTGCGGAGCGCGGCGTGAACAGGTGCGGGTCACGCCTTGACGCCATTCACGGCGAGGAACGTGCGCATTCGTGATGCCGCGAGATCCGGATCGCGGAGGAGTCCTGCGGCATCCGCGAGCCGGAACAACTCGGACAGATGCAAGAGGCTGCGCGCGCTCTGCTGTCCACCCACCATCGTGAAATGCGTCTGGTGGCCATTGAGCCACGCGAGGAAGACCACCCCCGTCTTGTAGAAGCGGGTCGGTGCGGCGAACACGTGGCGGGACAACGGCACGGTCGGCGCGAGAATGGCGTCGAAGCGCGCACGGTCGCCGGCGGCGAGGGCCGTCAGCGCCGCGGAGGCGGCGGGCGCGATCGCATCGAAGATGCCGAGGAGCGCGTCGGAGTGGCCGGTCGCATCGCCGCCGATCAACTCCGCGAAGTTGAAATCATCGCCGGTGTACATCCGCACGCCACGCGGCAGGCGCGCGCGCAGCGCTATCTCCTTGTCCTTGTCGAGCAGCGACACCTTGACGCCGTCCACTTTCGCGGCATTGGCGTTGATCACCGCGGCGCACACGTCGGTGGCGCGGGCGTGGTCGGGGTCGCTCGCGAGGCCGCCGGCGCCGACCCAGTAGCCGGCGAGCGCCGGGTCGAACATCTCGCCCAGCCAATGCAGGATGACCGGCGCGCGCACCTGCGCCAGCACGCGTCCGTAGACCAGGGCGTAGTCGTCGGGCGATCGCGCGCACGCCGCCAGCGCGCGGCTGGCCATCAGGATGATGCGGCCGCCTGCCGCTTCGATCGCCGCGCACTGCTCCTCGTAGGCGGCGACCACCTCGTCCAACGTGACATCCGCGCGCGGCGGAAGGTGGTCGGTGCCGGCGCCCGAGAAGACGATGGCGCCGGCGATGGCGCCGGCTTCGCTCACGCTGCGCCGGATCAGCTCGAGCGAGGTCGGCCAGTCGAGCCCCATGCCCCGCTGCGCCGTGTCCATCGCTTCGGCCACGCCGAAGCCGTGCGACCACAGGTGGCGCCGGAACGCGAGCGTGGCGTCCCAGTCGATCGCCGTCTGCAGCCACGGATCGATCGCGGCGCGCGGGTCGGCCACGACGTGCGCCGCCGCGAAGGCAACGCGATTCCAGCGCGGCGCGGCCGAAGGCGTGGGCCAGATGACGGGGGCGCGCAGCGTGAACGGCGCGAGCGTGCCGTCGGCGTGCGGGAGCTTCAGCGTGATCATGTCGCGCGAACGCTAGGCCGACAGTGCAGGGACATCGACGAACCGCCGTTCCCGCCAGCTCTGCAATCCGAGCTCGGCGAGCTGCACGCCCTTCGCCCCTTCCAGCAGGTTCCATGGAAAGGGCCCGCCGTCGACGACATGCCGCAGGAAGAGCTCCCATTCGACCTTGAAGGCGTTGTCGTACGCGCGATTCGCCGGCACGAGCTGCCAGGTGTCGTGGAAGTCGATGGACTGCGGCACATCCGGATTCCACACCGGTCGGGGTGTCGCGGTGCGCGGCTGGATGCGGCACTCGGTCAAGCCGGCCACGGCCGATCCGAGCGTGCCATCGACCTGAAAGGTGAGGAGGTCGTCGCGGCGAACGCGCGTGCACCACGAGCTGTTGATCTGGGCGATGACGCCCTCCGCGAGCTCGAAGGTGGCGTACGCCGCGTCCTCGGCGGTGGCCACGTACGGCTTGCCGTTCTCGTCCCATCGCTTCGGAATGTGCGTGGCGCCGACGCACAGCACGCTCTTCACCGCGCCGAAGAGGTTGTCGAGGACGTAACGCCAGTGGCACAGCATGTCGACGATGATGCCGCCGTCGTCCTCCTTGCGGTAGTTCCAGGACGGCCGCTGCGCGGGCTGCCAGTCGCCCTCGAAGACCCAGTAGCCGAACTCGCCGCGCACGGAGAGGATGCGTCCGAAGAAGCCCGAATCGATCAGCATCTTGAGTTTCAGGAGACCCGGCAGCCAGAGCTTGTCCTGCACGACGCCGTGTTTCACGCCGGCCGACTCGGCCCGCCGGTACAGATCGAGCGCGTCGGCGAGTGTCGGCGCGACCGGCTTTTCGGTGTAGATGTGCTTGCCGGCTGCGATCGCCTTCCTGATCAGCTCGGGACGCAGGCCGGTCGACGCGCTGTCGAAGTAGATCGCATCGTCCTTGTTGGCGAGCGCCGCATCGAGGTCGGTCGTCCAGCGCTCGACGCCGTGCGCCTGCGCGAGCGCCGCGACCTTCGCGGCGTCGCGGCCGACCAGCATCGGGTCCGGCATGATCCGCCGCCCCGGGCCGAGCAGGATGCCGCCCTGATTGCGGATCGCGATGATCGAGCGGACGAGGTGCTGGTTCGTGCCCATGCGGCCGGTGACGCCGTTCATGATCACGCCGAGGCGGATGGTTTCCACGTTGCGAGCCTCCTGGGTCGGTCAGGGCGCAGAAGACGGCGTGCCGCGCGCGCCGCCCGGCCGGCCAAGCCTGCGGCCGACCGCCGGAACCTTGATCAGGACGACCAGCACGATCGTGATCCAGATTGCGGCGGAGATCGGCCGCAGGAAGAACGGCGTGAGGTCGCCGTCGGACAGCACGAGCCCGCGCCGGAAGCCCTTTTCCATCAGGTCGCCGAGCACCATCCCGAGCACCAGCGGCGCAACGGGATAGTGGAGCCGGCGCAGCGCGTAGCCCAGCACGCCGAAGCCCAGCATCACCCAGACGTCGAACAGCCGCTGCGAGATCGCGTAGGAGCCGACGACACACAGCACGAAGATGATCGGCAGGATGATCGGCTTCGGGACCATCAGCACCTTGATCAGCAGGCTGGTGAGCGTGAGGCCGTAGATCAGGATGCCGATCGTCGCGAACATCATCATCGCGACGACGTCGTACACGAACGTCGGCGCCTCGATCATGATCATCGGGCCCGGCCGCACGCCGTGGATCAGCATCGCCGCCATCAGCACGGCGGCGGGCGCGGAGCCCGGCACCGCCAGCGTCAGCACGGGAATCACGGCGCCCGGCACGCAGGCGTTGTCGCCGGTTTCGGCCGCCATCAGCCCGTCGATCGAACCCTTGCCGAACTTCTCCTTCTCCTTGCTCGCGCGCTTGGCGGCGGCATACGACGACCACGCCGCGACGTCCTCGCCGACGCCGGGCAGGATGCCGATGAAGGTGCCGATGACGCCGGAGCGCAGGATCGTCCGCCAGTATTGCGTGACGTCCTTCAGCTTCGGAATCACCGAATCGAACGGATTGATCTTCACCGGCACGGGCCTTTCGCGCACCGCCATCAGCAGCTCCGCGAAGCCGAACGCGCCGACCAGCGCAGGAACCAGCTGGAAGCCGCCAGCCAGATCGCGGCTGCCAAAACTGAACCGGTCGTACGCGTAGATCGCTTCCTGGCCGATCGTCGCGGTGAAGATGCCGATGAGGCCCGCGATCCAGCCCTTCAGCGGGTCGTTGCCGGTCAGCGTTCCGGCGATGATCACGCCGAACAGCGCGAGCCAGAAGAACTCGTAGGCGCCGAACTTGAGCGCGAGGTTGCCGAGGATCGGCGTGAACAGCGCGAGGAAGAACATCCCGATGAGCGTGCCCAGCACCGACCCGGACGTCGCGATGCCCATCGCGCGGCCCGCGTTGCCCTGCTTGGCGAGCGCGTGTCCGTCGAGGCACGCCGCCGCCGAGGCCGGCGTTCCCGGGATGTTGAGCAGGATCGCCGAGCGTGAGCCGCCGTAGATCGCGCCGACGTACGTGCAGATCAGCACCAGCAGCGCCTGCTCCGACGGCAGCTTGATCGTCAGCGTCGTCATCAGCGCGACGCCCATCGTCGCGGTGAGGCCCGGCAGCGCGCCGATGATGACGCCGACCAGGGAGGACAGCAAGATCAATCCGAGCGACAGCGGGTCGCAGAAGCTCCAGATGGAGTGAGCGAACGCGACGAGGCCGTCGAACATGGGGCGGGTCGTTCCGGCACGGCCGCGCTAGGGCAGCCGCACGTAGAAGAGCTGCTCGAACAGGAGCGTGACGACGAGCGCGGTGAGCGTGCCGCAAGCGAGCGCCACGCCGAAGCCGCGGGCCACCTTGCCGGCGGCCTTGCGCAGCGCGTACTGAAACAGGAAGACGAACGTCGTGACGAAAAGCGCGGTGCCAAGCCAGAACGGCAGGCCGCGGCCGACAAGCAGCAACGCGTAGACGAAGAACATGCCGGCCGCGAGGGCGAAGCTCGACAGCGGCGCGTAGTCGGTGTCGTCGGTTTCGGCGAAGTCCCAGCCGATGCGCCGCGCGCGGCGCCACGACCGAAGTATCAGCGCGCCGCCCAGCATGGCCAACAGCACGCCGACGATGCCGGGCCACAGCCCCGGCGCGGTGTGCAGCGTGGCGCCCTGCTGTGTCATCCGGTCCATCTGCCACGACAGCACGACGATGACACAACCGAGCGCGGTCCAGACGAGGCCGCCCACGAGGTCGCGCCGCGGCGACGACGGGAAGGTCTCGGCGGGCACGGGGCGATTCCTGCAACGAAAGGCCGGCGCCTGCGCCGGCGCCGGCCTGTGGCGTCGCTACGATTACGGACGCGGAATGCCGAGCGTGTCCGGGGCGACCTTCGCCTTGCCCGCGTCGGCGGCGGACCACGCGTTGGCCTGGACCGCCGGGAACGCCGCCTTCTGCGCCTCGGCGCCCGCATAAGGGGCGAATTGCGCGCCGCGGCTGGTCGCGTACTGCTTCAGCGCCGCGGAATTGGCAATCTGCTCGGCCCAGATCTTCTCGACCGTCGCAATGACTTCCGGCGGCACGCCCTTCGGGATGAAGATGCCGAAATAGTTGGCGGGGGCCTTGAAGCCCGGCACCGACTTCGTCAGCGGCTCGATGATCCCGTAACCGTCGAGTTCGATGGGCTTGTCGCCGATGACGGCGAGCGCGCGCAGCTTCTTGCCGCGGATCATCTCGGCCTGCTCGACGGTGAGCTGCGAGGTCGCGTCCGTCTCGCCCGCGACCGTGGCGACGACCGCCGGATTGCCGCCGTCGTAGGTGACGTGCTTGTACTTGACGCCGGTGGCCTTGGCGATCGCCTCCATCGCGCTGTGCCCGCTGGAGTTCACCCCGGCCGTCGCGACGCTGATCGCGCCGGGCTTCGCCTTCATCGCGTCGATCAGCTCGGCCGGGGTCTTGTACGGTGTGGCCGGGTTCACCGACAGCGTCGAGACGTTGGCGACTGTGAGGAAGAGCGCCCAGTCGCCGATCTTGGTGTCGAGCATGCCGAGGACGGCATAGGTGCCGAGGTCCTGCGCCGCGCCGGCCGTCCACGTGTAGCCATCCTTCGGGGCTTCGAGCGCATTCTTCGTGCCGATCGAGCCCGACGCGCCGGGCTGGTTCACGATGACGACTTTTTGCCCGAGTACCTTCTCGATTTCGGCGGCCGTCACGCGGGTGACCTGGTCGGTCGAGCCGCCGGCCGCCCACGGCACGATGATGGTGATCGGCTTCGTCGGCTTCCATTGCTGCGCCGACGCGGCGGAGGTCACCGTGAACGCCAGCAGCGCGGCGATTCCGGTAACCCACAACATGCGTTTGCTGCGATGCATTACGTCCTCCATGGGTCTTGATTGCCTGGCCGAATGCGCGGCCGTGAATGTCGCGTCAATGCTTGCGCTGCCGCGAGTCGGGTAATGGTAACCGGTTCGGAGGTACCCTAGCCAGCGGCTTGTCGCGGCACGCCGTCGGCGCTGCGTGTCGGTCAACAACACCGTTCCGCGGACGTGAGCGCCCCGACGACGTTATCGGAAATCGCCGCAAGACTGGCAAAATGACGGTTGCGGGTGGCCCGGCGCCAAAGGCGATCGGGATCCGCACTTGGACCGCGAGAGGAAAAGTATGGAACGAGCGACCTACAAGCCACTGCCGATGATCCGGATGCGGGAAGGCGTCGTCTGCCAACCGCCGGTCGTCGGGCCCGAGCCCGTGAAGTCCGACACCCCGGCGATCGAGGTGATGACGGATCTGCGGCAGGTCGCCGCGGCAACCATCCGCGGCGACGCCACGCTCGCGCAGGCGAACCGGACGATGATGGCGCGCGGCGTGCGCCTGCTGCTCGTGGTCGGTGTCACCGGCGAAGTTGAAGGATTGATCACCGCGCATGACATCCTCGGCGAGCGACCCGTCAACCTCATGCGGGAGCGCGGCGGAAATCACGGCCAGCTCACTGTCGCCGACCTGATGGTGCCGCGTGCGGCGATCGAGGTGCTTACCATCGACTCTGTCCTGCGCGCCGACGTGGGGCACGTGATCGCCACGCTCAAGGAAACCGGTCGGCAGCACGCGCTGGTCGTCGACAAGGATCGGCTGACGGGTGAGGAGTTTGTCCGCGGCATCTTTTCGGCGACGCAGATCGGGCGGCAGCTCGGCATGGCGATCACCACTTTCGAGGTCGCGCACACGTTCGCCGAGATCGAGGCCGAGCTCGCGCGGTAGAAAGCGCTCCCGGCGCCGTGGAAAGCGGGCCTGACTGACCGGCGCATGCCGCCACCTCGCCCAACCCGCGACCGAAGAATCCGATGACCGACGACCGGCAATGCTTCGATGCTGCGCTCGCGCGCTTCGACGCCGCGAATGCGGAGGATCCCAACCGCGAGGTCGACAGTGGCCGCGAGCGTCCGAAGGAGCTGCTGTACGCCGAGCGGATGACCGCGATGCTCGCGCGCTACGTGCCGGACGCAACCGAGCCGCTGCGGCTCGCTGCGCGCTGCCAGCATATTCAGCGTTGGAAGATCCCCCGCGCGGACTATCCGCTGACGCGCGTGGGCTACCACCAATGGCGTGGCCGGCTGCGCGACTTTCACGCGGACCTGGCCGCGACGATCCTGCGCGAAGCCGGCTACGACGACGCCACGATCGGGCGCGTGCGCTCGCTCATCCGGAAGGAAGCGCTGAAGACCGACCCCGAGGCGCAGGCGCTCGAGGACGTGGTCGATCTCGTGTTCCTCGAAAGCTATCTTGCGGGCTTCGTCGCCACGCACGGCGCCTACGACGAGGCGAAGTTTCTCGACATCCTGGGCAAGACCGGAAAGAAGATGTCCGCGCGTGGTCGCGATGCCGCGCTGACGCTGATCGCCCTGCCGACGGCGCTGGTGCCGGTGGTGCGCAAAGCGATGGGCGGCGCGTAATCCGCCGCCCCCGCATCACCAAGTCAGGCCGGGATCGTCTTCGTCCAAAGCTCCATCCGCTGCGTGACGGCGTCACCGGTCACGCCTCGGACATGGCCCGAACCCTCCAGGTGCAATGCGGCGCGCATCATGTGCGTCACCCACTCCGCGTTCGCCATCAGCGTGTCGAGCTTGGTGGGCTCGCCCCGGATCAGGAAGAACCCGTTCAGGTCGCCGCCGTGAGCGTCCAGGAACACCGTGTCGAACGACTGGATCGTGCCGGCCTGCTTCAATCCGCCGAGATACTGGACGAATTGCGCGAAGTGCTCGGCGCTGATCCGTTCCCGGCCGGGGATCGAGCGGTTCCACGCGAAGAACACGACATTGGTGCTCATGATGATGCCTCCTCTGTGATTGGAACGCAGCGCTTCGCGCCGCGATGGTCATCCGGCGCGAAGCGCTGCGCGAGCAGCAACGTCCGCGCGCGCCCGGAATGGATAAATGAGTGGACCTCAGCTCGCTCGGAAACACGGACTCGCGCTCGACGCGGCACACCTGCAGCCGGTACTCGGCGTAGAAATCCTTGCGCCCCTTCTTCTGCGCCTCGACGTGGTCAGGATGCCGGCTCCACGCCCGCTGCGCTTCTTCCGATTCGAACTCGACAATGGTGACGCGCTCGCCGTCCGGCGCGACGAATCCCTTGTGCGAGACGTAACCGGGCATGGTTGCCGCAAGCTGGCTCATTCGGGCGGCCCATTCCCCGTACTCGGCCTCCGCCTCGGCCCTGAGTCTGGAACGAAACACGGTGACGAACATGATGCTCCACTTTCTGCGAAAAGGCGGGCGCAGGCTTCGCTTCCGGCGCGCGGCTGGGCCTTAACCGAAGCCAGCCCGCGTCGCATAGCCAGCCTCCCGCCGGGTCGGTCATCCTACTCCTTCCCGCCGTGATCGCCGAGGTTGGGCGCAAAGCGACGTGCCGCCGCCGAAATTTCAGACGCGCTACATCAGCCACGATGGATGAAGGATCATCACGCCTCCGAGGCCAAGCATGACGGCTCCGCTCGCGAGCTTCAGCCACCGCCCGGCGCGCTCCGTGAGCTTTCGGCTGCCCAGCGCGATGACGGCGGTTGCGACCATCAGCGCGTCGTCGGCGATGTACCCGACGATGTACAGCCCCAGGTACGCATAGTGCGCAGACGCCGGAAGCTGTTGCTGCGTCAGGACGGCGGTGTAGATCGCGGGAAAGCCGGCCGTGCACAACAGCTCGAAGAAGTTCACGACGACCGCGAGCGCGGCCACTGCGGTCAGCGACGCAGGCAGCGCTTCCGCGTTCAGTATTGACCGCACCCGTGCGTAGAGCCCCGGCTTGGCCGAAGCGGGTATCGCCAGGGTGGGACCCTTGCCCGGGACGAGGAAGTCCTTGACGTTGAGCGCACCGATGGTCAGTGCCGCACCGGCCAGCGTCCAGCGCAGTGCGTCGGTCATGCCGACGAAAAGAAAGACGTTGAGCCATGCCGCCATGAATGCGTAATAGACGGCGCCGCTCACCAGCACGAAGGTTCCCGCGACCAGCGCCATCCGCTTGCGATCCTGCAAACGCACCAGCAGCGAGAGGAGGAACAGCAGCACCCACATGGCGCAAGGATTGAATCCGTCGAGGAGGCCCAGGGCCAGCGTGAAGAGCGGCAACCCCATCTGCGACGCGCTGAGCGTGCCGAACAGCGTGGTCTCGACCTGCCCGGGCGGCGGCGAGGCCCGATCGACCAGAGCAAGCAGCGCCGGCCCGCCATGTTCCGCGTCATCGAAGCCGACCAGCATTCGCCCGTCGATGGCGAACGTCGGTACGCCGGGCGGCCAGATGCCCGCCTGCCGCGAGCGCTCCACGAGGTCGTCGAGGGCGGTTTCGTCCCGGTCCACCGCGCGGTAGACAATCGTGAGATCCGGCCGCTCGCCTGCCAGTTGCGCAAGGAACGTCTTGGCCTCGGCGCAGTGCGGGCAGCCGTCGCGCACGAAAACTTCGAGCACCCGTTGCGTGGCGGCGGGCGGAGTCGATGGCTGCGCTTGTGCCCCGTGCGGCCGGCAATGTCGCCACGAAGAGCAGCAATGCCAGCGCGATCCACCGCGCGCGCGCCGGGCCGTACCACGCTTCGCATGCTTCGGGATTCCGCATCGGGCCCACTGGCAGGTCATCAATCCGGATAACCCGCGGCGACCCCGCTATTTCTTCTCCAGTGCGTTCTCGATGCGCCGGTCGGGAACGAGCCAGATCAGCGCGACGAAAACGTAGATGAAATCCGAGATCCATTGCGACAGGAAGGCAGCCGGTATTGCGATGACGTAGAGAACCGGCGAAAGCTTCCCTTTCCAGTCGCCACCCACGGCAGCCTTCAACACCGATTCACTGCCTTGCGATGCAATGATGGTGCGCTGCAGGACGTAGTAGGCAATCGCAGCCATCAGCAGGACTGACGCCATAGAGCGCCGTGGGCGCCGCCGCGAAATGATTCTCGCCCATCCATCCGGTGACGAACGGAATCAGCGACAGCCAGAAGAGCAGATGCAGGTTCGCCCACAGGATCGCGCCAGTGACCCTGTCGGTGGCGTGCAGCATGTGGTGGTGGTTGTTCCAGTAGATGCCCAGGTAGACGAAGCTGAGCACATAGCTCAGGAACACCGGCAGCAGCGGCTGCAGCGCCGCCAGGCTGTCGCCGTGCGGCACCTTCAGTTCCAGCACCATGATGGTGATGATGATGGCGAGCACGCCGTCGCTGAAGGCCTCCAGCCGCGCCTTGCCCATGACCCCGCGTTGCGGCATCACGAGAACTTCCTCCTGACGAGGAGCGCGACGGCGACGGGCAGCAGAATGATGATCATGGTGCGCACGAGGATTCTTTCTGCTTCGCAAATTGCCGGGATCGCGACGAGGTGCGCGCGATCGCCGCGCCGTCAATTGCGTGACCCGGGAGCGGCAGCCGAAAGTATAGCCGGGCACCGGCGGAGGCCGCTCGGCGCGGCATCGAGGGCGCAGGCCATTGGCGAGTCCCGTCCCGCCAGTGCATAATTCCGTGCAAACGCCGCACCTCGTGCGGCGCTTTCCAAAGGCAGCCCTGCTCGTCACGTGACGAGCGGATGCAACTGACGCGCACTTTCCCGGATCCCCACTCGACGAAAGGCACGCATGGAAGCCATGGCATGGTACGCGATCGGTGTGTTCGCGATCGCCATCGTCGCCGTCATCACCGGCATCGTCGACAGCACGATCGCCGCGCTCGTCGGCGTCGTCGTCATGGTGTGGATCGGCGTGATGACCGAGGTCGACGCGTTCGGGCTCGTCGACTGGAACGTCATGGCGATCCTGGTCAGCATCTGGGTGATCGCGGGCTACTTCGGCAAGACCGGCGTCCCGAGCTGGCTGTCGGTGCAGGCGCTGCGGCTCTCCGGCGGTCGGCCGGGACTGCTCGTCATGATCCTGTCGATGCTGGCCGGCGTGATCTCGATGTTCGTCGACAACGTCGTCGTCATCCTGATGATGGCCCCGGTGGCGCTGCCCTTGGCGCGCGCGCTGAAATTGCCCATCACCCCGGTGGTCCTGATGATCGGCTTCGCGGCCAACTTCATGGGCTCGGCGCTGCTGCTGGGCGACTTGCCGCCGCAGATGCTGCACAGCGTTTCCGGCGCCGAGTTCGGCGACTTCATCTGGCAGCACGGCCGACCTTCGTCGTTCCCGATCCTGATGGTCACGTTCGTAATCACGCTCGCGGCGATGTACGCCTACGGGTTCCGCAGCCACGGCCGGCACACGGTCGACATCGCGAGCCTCGGCATCGAAACCCGGATTCCGAACCGGTTGTTCGCCACCGTCGTCGTCGGCTGGTTCCTGGCGACGGTCGTCGCGATGGCGTTTCGTCAGGCATTGGGCGTCAAGCTCGGCTTCATCGCGCTGACCGGGGCCGTGACGCTGGTGCTGGCGCTGGAGATCCTGCGCAAGCGGTTGAAGCCCCCGAGCTTCGAGGAGATCCTGGGCGAGCTCGACTGGCGGGCGATCTTCTTCTACATCGCGCTGTTCGCGCTGGTGGGCGGGCTCGAGAAGATGAAGCTGCTCGAGATGCTCGCGCATCAACTCAAGCCCCTGTTCGCGGAGAATCTGGCGCTCGGCGCGACGCTGCTCTACTGGGTCACCATTCCGATCGTCGGCATCGTCGAGCACGATGCCTACATCCTCACCTTCCTCTACACGATCCGCGACCTGCAGTCGAGCGGCATTCCGCCCTGGCCGCTGTGGTGGATGCTGCTGTGGTCGGGGACGCTCGGATCCAATCTCACCGTGGCCGGCGCGCCGGCGCTGTTCGCCGCGCTCAACATCTGCGAGCGCGAGGAGAAGCGCAAGGTATCGCTGCGCGAGTTCCTCGCGTGGAGCATACCCTTCACCCTGATCGCCTCCGGCGTGTGCTACGTACTCGGCATGCTGATCTGGGTCCTGCCCTACACCAAGTGAAACCTTCGAGACACTGCCCGCCATGTACTCGCATATCCTGATTCCCACCGACGGTTCGGAGCTCTCGAAGCGCGCGGCCGAGGCTGGCATCGCGCTCGCCAAGGCACTGAACGCCCGCGTCACGGGCCTGTATGCAGAGCCGGCGGCCACGCCGGTCGTCTTCGAGAACTTCATTCCCCTGCGTTACGTGTCGCCGGACCAGCACGCTGCGGCGATCGAACGGGCGGCCAAGCGCTACCTCGGCGTCATCGAGGCTGCTGCGGCCAAAGCCGGCGTGCGGTGCGAGTCGGTCCGACTGACGAGCGAGTACCCGGCCGAAACGATTCTCGATGTCGCGAAGCGCCGCAAGTGCGACCTCATCGTCATGGCGTCGCACGGCCACAAGGGCCTCACGGGTCTGCTGATCGGCAGCGAGACCCAGAAAGTGCTGACCCACGCCAGGATTCCGGTGCTGGTGTATCGCTAGCCGGCGGCACGGCAAGGAGTCGTACCGTCGGGACTGGGGATCGGGCCTCCAAGGTGCCGCCCGGTACTCGGGAGCCTGGGTAGTCGCGTGCGCCAGCCGCAGCTAGGGGTGCGAAACGACAAGATAGGCGGCCAGGAGAATCCCGAGGACGCCAACCATGCTGGAGAGCACAACGGCAAACGCGCGACTGTAGGACGCGGGCAGGTCCTTTTCCGACAGCGTCGAAACGAATCGCTTGTGCTGGACCGTGGCGAGGAGCGTGGCCAGCGCGCCGACAACGACGAACACCACGCCCAGGATCGCCGAGAACCCGGAGTGCGTTTGTGCGTGGACAGCCTGCGGTTGCGCGGACACCAATTGCAGAAACAGGCCGAAGCGCGCAACGACGAACCCGAGCGCCATGATCGTGAGCCCGGTGCGAAGCCACGCGAGCAGAGTGCGCTCGGCGGCAAAAAAGACGCGCGGATCGGACTCGGGTGCAGACATGTCGAGCGGAGGTTCAACGACGCGCGGTGACAGGCGCCCATCGGGCGCGCGTCGTTCGCTGCCCATGGCCATTCGCACAGAGCGTCGTGTTCGGCGACATCAGCGTCGCTCGAGTGCCAGCTTGAGGCCGAGGCCGACGAGAATCGCACCGGAGCAACGATAGATCCAGGTCAGCGCGTACGGGCGAGAACGCAACCAAGCCGACAGAGCTCCGGAGAACAGACCGACCGGCGCCTTGACCAGAAACGTAAGCACGGCGAACGCGAGTCCGAGCACGAACACCGAGAGCGTCGGATGCTGCGCCGACGGCGACACGAATTGCGGCAGAAACGCGAAGTAGAAAATCGCAACCTTTGGATTGGACAGATTGGAAATGGCGCCGTCCAGAAACACCTTGCCCAACGGACGTCCGGCGTCCGACGCGATCGCCAGGTTGCCCCGCTTGGTACGCAACAGACCGATTCCGAGGTAAATCAGGTACGCCGCACCGAGGAGCTTGAGCACAAGAAACAGCCACTCGGACGTGCGCAGGATCGCACCCAGCCCGAGCGTGGCCAGAACGGTGTGGCCCACGAGACCAACGCTTACACCAGCAGCGGTGATTACGCCAGCCGCGGCACCTTGAGCGATGGAGCGCGACATGACGAGAATCATGTCCTGGCCCGGCGTGGCGATCAGCACCAGCGAGGCAATGACGAACAGGAGCCAGGATGCGTCGACCATGCGCGGGTTTCCGTGCAACCAATCTCAGAACTCCTGCGCACCGTCCTGTGGCGTAGCCCCGAGCGACTCGGCGGCAGCGCCGGGGTCGGAGCGCATCATCAACTTCAGGTCAGACCGGCTTCCGGATCGTCATCGCGCCGCGGATTTCTCCGGGACGATAGCCGACGGCCTTGTCGTCGGGATACAGCGCTTTCAGCTTCTCCTTCACCGCGGGCGTCAGTCGTTCGGGCAAGCCGTGACAGTTGAGGCATAGCTCCTGCGTCGGCAGCGCGCGCAGGTAACGATACGACTGCTTGCCGTCTTCGCTCACGATCTCCGCCTTCTCGAGCGTGGATGGCGCCTCGCCGGCCGCAGCACGGCGGTCGAAGTCCTCGAGCGCGGCGCGCTCCCAGGCATCCGGCACCGCGCGCGGATTGCGATTGCGCAGGCTCACGCGCCGGATACTCCAGCCGGTCTCTTCGGAAGCGGCCTTCGCCAGGGCAGGCGCCTTGTCGCGGCAGACGAGAATCGCGCCCTCAGGGCCGCCCTTTGCGATCTCCTCGGTGAGCACCGCCAGGAGCTTCGGCGGGACCGAGCCGGCAACCTTGCGGGCCTCGGCGACCCATGCCGGATCCTGCGCAAAGGCGGATGCGGCGCCGAACAGCGCCACCACCAGCGATGTTCCTGTCAATGCGATTCGCATCGGGTCTCCTTGCAACGAAGAAAAGGGGGTCCGGGCCGGCCGTCTGTCGATCCCGACAACCGGCACTGACCTTATCAGAAATCGCCTTCTTCCTCTCGGGCAAGACGCTCCGCGGCGTCGCGCTCGAGCCGCGCCAGTTTTTCTGCGTGACGTGCGCGGCGCCGCTGGGCGGTGTCCGGCCGGATCGGAATCGTGACCTCGCCGAAGAGCGTCTGCCGCAGGAAGCGGAAGCCGAACAGCATGAGTTCGGTCTCGTCGGTGAGGACCTTCCGCATCTCGTCGGCGGGAAGATCGAACAACTCGGCGAAACCGTCGCTCGCGACGAACGCGCGGAAGCGATCGATGTCGTAGCAGGCCATGAAGAAGAGCTGGAGGCTGCGCTTCGACGGCTTGCCGATCGTCGGCCCGGACGATTTCTTCTTCAGGATCAGCTGCCGCCATCCGCGCGCCAGCTCGTCGTAGTCGGGCAGGCCCTGTTCCCGTCGGTAATCGGCGATGGTGATCTCGCGCGGCTCGTTGTGCCCCAGGCAGTGCGGTTCCTTCACCACCGCGTACGAGTCGCGATCGGTGGACTCGTCCTGCCGGCGCATCGACAGCAGCGCAACCGGATAGTAACGGCAGGCCGTGGGCCGATCTTCGTAGACGCTGCAGCCCTCCGGCACCATGAACCGGCATGCGGTGCCGCCATCGACCGGCTTCAATTTCACGCCGGCGATGCCATCCTTTTCCATCTCGTAGGGCACCGTGTAGCGCTCGAGAAACTCCGTCGACGAGATGCCCAGCCGCCGTTTCAGGCGCAGGATGTCGTAGGGGGTGAGCGAAATGTCGATGTTGCTGCAGCAGGCGTTCCAGCACGCGACGCCGCGATGGCAGCGAAAGCGAATGGTCTTGTCCTCGCCGAAGGTCTGCGGCAGGACCGGGCTTTCGGGGAAAGGCGAGTCGGGCGTGCCCGCGGAGGGTATCGTTGTCATCGTCAGAAAAGACCGGGCGCCCGGAATCCGAGCGCCCGGAGATTACAGCACAGCGGGCGCCGCGATACTATCCTTCACGCGTCGCCGAGCCCGCACGCCCCGAGCGGAGGACGCCTCGAGGCCGCGCGGATCACCCGGCACTGAACGCACGACCGGGAGAGTTCCGATGCCATACGTCTTCGAACCCGAACCCCGCATCGCCGTGCCGGTGGCCGGCAGTGACGACTGCTCCTCCCCGTGCGCCGGATCTACTGTGTGGGCCGCAACTATGCGGCGCATGCGCGGGAGATGGGCTCCGACCCCGACCGCGAGCCTCCCTTCTTCTTCTGCAAGCCCGCCAACGCCATCGTGGTCGTGCCGCCCGGCCAGACGGTCGAGGTTCCCTACCCGTCGCAGACCAGCGAGTACCACCACGAGATCGAGCTTGTCGCCGCGATCGGCGACGGGCGGCCGCGACATTCCGGGTCGAGGAGGCCGACCGCCACATCTTCGGCTACGCCGTCGGCCTCGACATGACGCGACGTGACCTGCAGCTCAAGCTGCGCGACAAGGGCCGGCCGTGGGAGCTCGGCAAGGCGTTCGATCAGTCCGCGCCGATCGCCCCGCTGGTGGCGGCCTCAGCAATCGGTCATCCGAAAAAGGGCGCGATCTGGTTGAGGGTCGACGGGCAGGATCGCCAGCGCAGCGACATTGCCAAGCTGATCTGGTCGCTGCCCGAGATCGTCGCCAATCTCTCCACGTACTTCGAGCTTCGCCCCGGGGACCTGATCTACACCGGCACGCCGGAAGGCGTCGGTAGCGTGAAGCGCGGCCAGACGATGCACGGCGGCATCGACGGGCTGGGCGAGCTCAAGGTCCGGGTGGTCTGAACATGGCCGCGCGAACCCAGGTCGCCATCGTCGGCGCCGGGCCTTCGGGCCTGTTGCTCGGCCAGTTGCTGCAACGGGCGGGTATCGACAACGTCATTCTCGAGCGACAGACCGGCGAGCACGTGCTCGGCCGCATCCGCGCCGGGATTCTGGAGCAGGTCTCGATCGAGCTCATGGACGAGGCCGGCGTCGGCGAACGCATGCACCGCGAAGGACTCGTGCATGGCGGTTTCGAGCTGCTCTATCGCGGCAAACGTCATCGCGTGGACATGAACCGGCTCACGGGGGGCAAGAACGTGATGGTCTACGGCCAGACCGAGCTCACCCGCGACCTGATGGATGCGCGCAAGTCGGCCGGACTTTCGACCGTGTACGAAGCGCAGCAGGTGAGCGTCGACGACTTCGATACGCGCACGCCACGGGTGCAGTACGAGAAGGACGGCAAGACGCCACGAGATCGCCTGCGACTTCATCGCCGGCTGCGACGGATTCCACGGTGTGTGCCGCGCCAGCGCGCCGCGAAACGCGATCGCCGAGTACGAGAAGGTCTACCCCTTCGGCTGGCTGGGCCTCCTCGTCCGACACGCCGCCCGTCTCCCGGGAGCTGATCTACATCAACAGCCCGCGGGGCTTTGCCCTGTGCTCGCAGCGCAGCCTGACGCGCAGCCGCTACTATCTGCAGGTGCCGTTGACCGACAAGGTCGACGAGTGGACGGATGCGGCGTTCTGGCAGGAACTGCGCCTGCGCCTTGACGACGAAGGCCGCGAGCGGCTGGTCACCGGGCCCTCGCTGGAGAAGAGCATCGCCCCGCTGCGCAGCTTCATCACCGAGCCGATGCGGTTCGGCCGCATGTTCCTGGCCGGCGACGCAGGGCACATCGTGCCTCCGACCGGCGCGAAGGGGCTCAACCTCGCCGCCACCGACGTGAAGTATCTGTCGGGCGCGCTCATCGAGTTCTACCGGAACCGAAGCGAGGCGGGCATCGACGCGCTACTCGCAACGCTGCCTCGCGCGCATCTGGAAGGCCGAGCGCTTCTCGTGGTGGTTCACGATGCTGATGCACCGCTTTCCCGACGACGGGCCGATCGTGCGCCCGGTTCCAGGAAGCGGAGCTCGACTACCTCATCCACTCCGAAGCCGGCTCGCGGACCATCGCCGAGAATTATGTCGGCCTGCCGCTGACGTTTGGCGAGTGATGGCGATGCGTGCGCCGACTCGCGATCGGCTTCGTTCTCGGGCCACGCCCAGGTGCGCTGACCCGTCTCGAGAATTCCGGATGCATGACCGTACCGATCCTTCGGCGCGAACAGGAGACATGGTGCCATGATCATCGACTGCCACGGCCACTACACCACCGCGCCCAAGGCGCTCGAGGACTGGCGCAACCGTCAGATCGCCGGCATCAAGGACCCGACCGTCATGCCGAAGGCATCCGAGCTCGCGATCGGCGACGACGAGCTGCGCGAGTCCATCGAGTCGAACCAGCTGCGGCTCATGAAGGAGCGCCGTGCCGACCTGACGCTGTTCTCGCCGCGAGCGAGCTTCATGGCCCATCACATCGGCGACTTCGAGGTCAGCGCCGCGTGGTCGGCCATCTGCAACGAGCTGTGCTATCGCGTTTCGCGGCTGTTCCCCGACAACTTCGTTCCCGTGGCGATGCTGCCGCAGTCACCGGGCGTCGACCCGAAGACCTGCATCCCCGAGCTCGTGAAGTGCGTCGAGCAATACGGCAATGTCGGCATCAATCTCAATCCCGATCCGTCCGGCGGCCACTGGAACTCGCCGCCGCTCTCGGACCGGCACTGGTACCCGATCTACGAGAAGATGGTCGAGTACGACATCCCGGCGATGATCCACGTCAGCACGAGCTGCAATCCCTGTTTCCACACCACCGGCGCGCATTACCTCAACGCCGACACCACCGCCTTCATGCAGTGCCTGACGTCCGACCTGTTCAGGGATTTTCCGACGCTGCGCTTCATCATTCCCCACGGCGGCGGTGCGGTGCCGTACCACTGGGGGCGTTTCCGCGGCCTGGCCCAGGAGTTGAAGAAACCGCTGCTCAAGGACCATCTTCTCAACAACGTGTTCTTCGACACCTGCGTCTATCATCAGCCCGGCATCGACCTGCTGACGCGGGTGATTCCGGTGGACAACATCCTGTTCGCGAGCGAGATGATCGGCGCGGTGCGCGGCATCGACCCCGAGACCGGCCACCATTACGACGACACCAGGCGTTACGTCGAGGCGGCCAGCATCGATCCGGAACAGCGCCACCGGATCTACGAAGCGAACGCCCGACGCGTATTTCCGCGGCTGGACGCGGCGCTCAAGGCCAAGGGCAGGTAGCGCGGGGACCGCCGCGAGCCGCTAGAGATCATTCTCCGCGATCGGCATGCAATCGACCACTCCAATCTCAGGAACCGACATGAACACGAACAACATCGGCATCGTCAGGCGCACCATCGTCCGGGCCGACCGGGCCGCCGTCGAGAAGCTGTCGCGCTTCGGCGTCGCGACCATCCACGAGGCGCTCGGCCGCGTCGGCCTGCTGAAGCCCTACATGCGGCCGATCTATCCCGGCGCACATGCCTGCGGCACGGCGGTGACCGTGCTGCTGCACCCCGGCGATAACTGGATGATGCACGTGGTCGCCGAGCAGTTGCAGCCGGGCGACGTCGTCGTCGCCGCGATCACCGCGGGCTGCACCGACGGCTTCTTCGGCGATCTGCTCGCCACCAGCTTCATGGCGCGCGGTGCCGTTGGCCTGGTCATCGACGGCGGCGTGCGCGACGTCAAGGACCTGACGGCGATGGGCTTCCCGGTGTGGAGCCGCGCGATCAGCGCCAAGGGAACGATCAAGGCGACGCTCGGCTCGGTCAATGTCCCGGTGGTGTGTGCCGGGGCGGCGGTCAACCCCGGCGACGTCGTCGCCGCCGACGACGATGGCGTGGTCGTAGTGCCCGCGGCCTTCGCGCAACAGGTCGCGGACGCGGCGGCCACCCGCGAGGCCAACGAAGCGGACAAGCGCGCCAAGCTCGCGTCCGGGGTGCTCGGGCTCGACATGTACAAGATGCGCGAGCCCCTCGAGAAGGCAGGCCTCAAGTACATCGACTGAGGAACGCGGGCGATGCAATTCGAGAAGACCGCCGGCTGGCGCGAGCCCACATCGAGCATCGCTCCGGTGCTGCCCTGTTACCGTACGCTGCACAAGCCGGAGCAGCAGCTCGTCGCGGCCGGCTGATTTGCCGGCGCGACGCTGCTGCCGATCGCGATTCTCTTCTGCGCGCGGCTAGTGCGGCGCCGCGGCCTTGAAGAGCTTGGATTTGTCGACCAGATCCACGTGCTTGCGCTTGAAGCACGTCCATTTCTTGCTGCCCTTGTCGTAGATCGAGTTGACGAAGCAGTGCCAGTTCTCCTCGTCGACGAAGTTCTTGTCGGTGCGGTAGTAGAAGCCCGGATAGCGCGACTCCTCGCGGAACTGGATGTGCTTCATGTGTGCTTCCGCGGTGATGATGCGGTGGTAGTTCTCCCAGGCCCGCAGCAGTTCGTGCAGGTCCTTGGCGCGCATCTTCAGCGCGTCCTCCTTCAGCATCTCGAGCTTCTCCTCCGCGACGGCCAGCATCTTGTCGTTGGTGTTGTAGTAGGTTGCCACTCCCGCGACGTACTCGTCCATGATCTTCTGCAGCCGGAACTGCAGCATCTTGGGCGTGATGTAGTGCGGATTGATGTCGATCGCCGTCGTGTAGTTCTTGTGCTCGAGAAACGTGCGCACCGGCTTGTAGATCTCCTCGGCCAGCGCCTCGGAGGCGGTGTCGAGCTCGGGCTTCCAGTCCTTGTGATCGAGCGCGAACCTGACCATCGCCTTGGCCGCGAGACGCCCTTCGGCGTGCGAGCCCGACGAGAACTTGTGGCCTGATGCGCCGACGCCGTCGCCGGCGGTGAACAGACCCTTGACGGTGGTCATCGAGCGATAGCCCCAGCTCCAGCCGCGCGGCAGGTGGGCCGGCACGCCGTCATAGTCGCCTTCCTCCGCAGTCGGCGCGCCCAGGTCTTCCGGACCCGATACCCAAATGCCGCAGCAACCGGAGTGCGAGCCGAGCAGGTACGGCTCGGTCGGCATCAGCTCGGAATTGCGCTTGTCGGGCTCGATGTTCTCGCCGGCCCAGATGCCGCACTGACCGATGCACATGTCGAGGAAATCCTCCCAGGCCTCGGACTCGAGGTGCTTGACCTCCTTTGGCGTCAGTGTCTCGCGCAGTCGGGCGAGGGCGCTGACCGTGTCCATGTAGATCGGTCCGCGGCCTTCCTTCATTTCCTTCAGCATCAGGTGATTGCGCAGGCACGACGCCGGCACCGCGGCCTGGCCGTAGGGCGGATAGTCGTCGAGCAGCGCCTTGTTCTTCACCATGTAGTCTTCGCCATACGCGTTGGTCGCCTTGGCCTTGAACAGCAGGAACCACGCGCCGACTGGCCCGTAGCCGTCCTTGAAGCGCGCGGGCACGAAGCGGTTTTCCATCATCGTCATCTCGGCACCGGCTTCGGCGGCCATCGCGTACGTGCTGCCCGCGTTCCACACCGGGTACCACGCGCGCCCGGTGCCCTCACCGACCGAACGCGGCCGGAACAGGTTCACGCAGCCACCCGCGGCGAGCAGGATCGCCTTCGCCGTGTAGACGTGGATCGTGTTGTCTCGCACCGAGAAGCCGACCGCGCCCGCGATGCGCGACGGGTCGTTCTTGTCGTTGACGAGCTTGACGATGAAGATGCGCTCCTCGATCCGGGCGAGTCCCAGCGCCTTCTTCGCGGCTTCGGCGACGATCCACTTGTAGGATTCGCCGTTGATCATGATCTGCCACTTGCCCGAGCGCACCGGCTTGCCGCCGTCCTTCAGCGCGGGTAGTCCTTCCCGCTGCGACTCGGCGCCGTCGTGGCGCACGCCGTCGGCGTCGGTCTTCCAGATCGGGAGCCCCCATTCCTCGAACAGGTGCACGGATTCGTCGACGTGCCGTCCGAGGTCGTAGGCGAGATCGTCGCGCGTGATACCCATCAGGTCGTTGCTGACCATCCGCGCGTAGTCGGCCGGATCCATGTCCGGTCCGATGTACGTGTTGATCGCGGAGAGGCCCTGCGCGACGGCGCCCGAACGGTCCATCGCCGCCTTGTCGACCAGCTTGATCTTGAGCTCGACACCGGTCTCGGCTTTGGCGGCTTCGGCCCAGCGCATGAGTTCGAACGCGGCGCCGCAGCATGCCATGCCGCCGCCGATCAGCAGGATGTCGAGTTCTTCCTGGATCACCTTGGGATTGCCGAATGTTCCTTCTGCCATTGCATTCACCCTGATTGGTCAAGTATGTCGATGGTCCCCGGCGCTTTGGACGGCCCCCAAGGCTGCGGCTTCCGCCGCTTCGCTGCCCCCCGCGGGGGATGCGACGAGCGCCTTGGGGCCGCCCGGCGGCGCTCATTTGCGCCGGATGAGTTCCTCCGGTTTGCCGGCGCGGAAGCCGCCGGAAGGCGTGAAGTAACCGGGCTTCGTGATGTCGGCGAGCTTGGGCATCGCCTTCCCGCCGTACGGATCGATCGACCCCTCCGACGTGGTACGGGTCGGGAACTTGAACCGCTTGATCGTGCCGTTGCGGAACTTGATGGTCCACATGATCGAGTCGGATCCGCGCAGCGGCTGCACCGAGCCGCCCAGCGGGACGATGTCCGCGTAATGCCGCACCTCGATCGCATTCTGCGGGCAGATCTTCACGCAGGAATAGCATTCCCAGCATTGCTCGGGTTCCTGATTCCACGCCTTCATCGGGTGGCCGGTTTGCGAGCCGTCCTTGTCGAGCATCATCAGGTCGTGCGGGCAGATGTACATGCAGGCGGTCTTGTCCTGACCCTTGCAGCCATCGCATTTGTCGGTACGTACAAACGTGGGCATCGATTTCCCTCCTCCGAGCAAGAAAGACGTGGGCAAGCAAACCTGTTTCTTCTAGCGGGCCGAGTGACCGGCCAGCTTCACTTCCACCTTTTGCGATGCATCCAGGCCCGCGTAGTACTCGCGCAGCACGGCGAGCACCTCGGGCCGGCTGAACTCGGGCGGCACTTCCGCACCCTCGGACAGCCACTTGCGCAATTTGGTCCCCGACACCAGCAGCCGGTCGGCGTCGCCGTGCGGGCACGTGCGGCCGGACGCCATGCCGCCGCACTTGTAGCACCAGAAGGTCCAGTCGATCTTGAGCGGCTGCGTCTCAAGTGCGCCTTTCGGGATGTGGTCGAAGACGTAGTGCGCGTCGAACGGGCCGTAGTAGTCGCCGACGCCCGCGTGATCGCGACCGACGATCTGATGCGAACAGCCGTAGTTCTGGCGGAACAGCGCGTGCAGCAGGGCCTCGCGCGGACCGGCGTAGCGCATGTCGAGCGGGTATCCCGCCTGCACGACGGTCTTCTGCACGAAGTACCTGTCGGCCAGGACCGCGATCGCCTTCGTTCGCACCTCGGCCGGAATGTCGCCGGGCTTGAGCGCCCCGAGCAGCGAATGCACCAGCACGCCGTCACAGACCTCGATGGCGACCTTCGCGAGATACTCGTGCGAGCGGTGCATGGGATTACGGGTCTGGAAAGCGGCGATCTTCGTCCAACCGAGCGAGGTGAACAGTGTCCGGGTCTCGGCCGGTGTCATGAACAGTGCCCCATACTTCGACGCGAAGCCTCCGGTCGACAGCACCTTGATGGGTCCGGCGAGATTGACGTCGCCCTGGTCCATCACCAGCTTGACGCCGGGATGCGCGAGATCCGTCGTGCGGAATACGGTCGCGCATTCGTGCGCCTTGTCGATTCCGTACTTCTCCGTCACCTTCATCGTCGCCAGTGCCGTGCCGGTGTCCGGGTCGACGAGGGTAATGTCCTGGCCGGTCCGGATGGTGGCGGCGGCGTGGGCATCGGCGGAGAGCGTGATCGGAATCGGCCAGAACAATCCGCTGGCGGTCTTCATGCCATCACAGACGCCCTGCCAGTCCGTGCGCGTCATGAAGCCGTCGAGCGGCGTGAAGCCGCCGATGCCCAGCATGATGATGTCGCCCTTTTCGCGTGAGCTGACCGGAAGCCGCGTCAGCGTGGCCGCGCGGCGAACTTCGGCGGCGAGCGCACTGCCTTCGAGCAGGAGCGGCCGCAGATCGCCACCGCCGTGGGGATTAACCAGCGCCATGGTTGCCGCTTCCTCCTGTGCGAGCCACCGCCGTCGCCGTGGGCGGAACGAGGGCTCGCCGATGGCTTATATCCTTCAGTGCTGAACTCATAACCTTACGTGATCGGGGCAAAAAAAACTTGATCCGCAACAACATTACGCGACCGCCTGGTAGTACAGATTCTGCGGGTGGTTCGCCTGCGCGAAAAAGAACCACCGTTCCGCCAGCAGGCCGACGTATTGAATGGCGAATGCGGTCACGAGCACCGCTTTTCCGGCGAGCATGCCCAAGAGCACCGCAGCCAACAGCAGCAACGGGATCACAAACGCGCAAAGCAGGAACACCCACTTGACGCCGCGCAGGAAGGCTGGCGCCTTGCCGTGGAAGAACTCCCGGGTATTGAACGATCCGCCGAGGAATCCCATCGATTTCTGGACGATCCGCGGATGTTTGATGCCGATGGCGGTCTCAAGGGTCGACTTGGGCTTCAGCCGGTGGTTGCGGATCAGCGAAGCGACACGGCTCGCGCCACCGAGCAGCGTGATGATGAGAGCCCAGCCAGCGAAAAACCGCGTGAGATCGGGAGCCGGCCAGGCCGAGAATGCGGCAGCCAGCGTGAACCCGGACGCACTGCCCAGCAGCGTGTAGTTGATCACGGTCAGCGGGCTTGCCCATTCGCGGAGGAAGGCAAGGCAGGCGTAGATCATCGCCGTACAGAGAAACAGCGCGAACGCGAGGACGGTTCCCGCGACACCAAGCAGCACCGTCACGTCGATCGCGATGCCCGAAGGCAACTGCGCCAGCGCGGGCTTGAAGCCGAAGAAATGGGCGACCCCGTAGAGAAACACGACCGCCATCAGCGCCGGCAACACGATCACCTCGCGCGACAGCCACGACGTGCGCCACCGCGCGGCGGATCGCCACGCCCGCTCCGGCCGGCCCAGATGAAAGAACGATGCGACCAGTCCCGCGAGGAGCAGCGCCAATGCGAGAAGGCTCCCGTGCGCGTAGAACCAGTGGCCCTCTCGCGGCGGCAGCAGGTCGAACAGCACGTACAGTTGCGCGGTCACCAAGGCGAGAAAGAGTCCCTGGCCGGCGCCGATCAGCGTGGTCAGGAACAGCACCGAAAAATCGGGTCTCATCGCGGACGCGGTGCGGCTACCAGGACATCACGTCGTCGAGCGAGGGCTCGGACTTCGCGGGCTTGGGCAGCAACCCGTCGACCTTGAGCGGATTGTCTGCGCGCACCAACTCGTCCTCGTGCACGGTGAGCGCCGTCTTGCGCCGCGGAAGATAATGATTCGACGGATGCGTGCCCCACTCGGGCATCAGCGCATAGCCGGCGTTCTCCCTGATCGCCTGTGCCACGACCGAGTCCGGGTCGTGAATGTCGCCGAACAACCGCGCACTCGTCGGGCAGGCCAGCACGCACGCGGGCTTGCGCTCGGCCTCCGGCAGCTTGGGGTCGTAGATCCGGTCCACGCACAGCGTGCACTTGGTCATCACCTTGCGCTGCGGATCGACCTCCCGTACGCCGTAGGGACAGGCCCACGAGCAATACTTGCAGCCGATGCACTTGTCGTAATCGACCAGCACGATGCCGTCCTCGGCGCGCTTGTAGCTGGCGCCGGTGGGACACACCGGAACGCAGGGCGGATCCTCGCAATGCAGGCAGGACTTCGGGAAGTGGACGGTCTGAGTGTTCGGGTATTCCCCGACCTCGAAGGTCTGGACGCGATTGAAGAAGGCGCCCGTCGGGTCCTTGCCGTAGGGCTCGAGATCGGCCAGCGGACCTGCCGAGCCGGAGGTGTTCCATTGCTTGCAGCTCGTGACGCAGGCGTGGCAGCCGACACACACGTTGAGGTCGATGACGAGCGCGAGCTGGGTCATGGTGCGCGCTCCGTCGCGTGGACTTGCCTGGTCGGAGTGGCGAGGGCATTCGGCCCAGGCGCATCGGCCGCCGGCGTCGCCAAGCGGGTGGCGCTTTGGCTCGCAAGCGACCCAACGTGGTGCTCGGCGCACAGCCCGCCAAAGCGCCGGGTACCCGCTCGACGCCATGTTTGGCGGTCGCTAAGCCAGGGCCGAATGCCCTCGCCACTCCGACCTCGCAAGCCGCCGGCACCGAGGCTCACTTGCTTCCCCAACGGCCGGCGAAATACGCCTGCCATTTCGGTGTCGCGGCCCGGGTCCCCGGCGCGGCGGGCACGACCTCGAACCGCGGCCAGCTTTCCTTCGGCTCGTCGGCCTCCGCCTTGTAGATCCGCACGCGGACGTCGTACCAAGCGGCCTGGCCGGTGATCGGATCGGAGTTGGAAATCGGCCCCCCTTGATCGCTAGCCGGCAGCTCGTCGGAGATCAGGTGGTTGAGCAGAAACCCACGCTGCGATTCGTTGGCGTCGGGCGCGAGGCGCCAGGCGCCCGGCGCCTTGCCGATCGCATTCCACGTCCACACGGTGCCCGGCTCGACCGCCTCCGAGTAGCTCGCGAGGCAGCGCACCTTGCCCCACGGCGATTCCACCCACATCCAGCCGCCGTCTTCGATTCCCGCCGTGCGCGCGACCTTGGGATTGACGTACAGATGGTTGTGGGTGTGGATCTGACGCAGCCAGGCGTTCTGCGAATCCCACGAGTGGTACATCGCCATCGGTCGCTGCGTCACCGCCCGCAGCGGGTACTTCGCGCAATCGGTCGCCTGCGCTTCCAGCGGCTCGTAATAGAACGGCAGCGGGTCGAAGTAGGTTTCGAGGCGCCGCCGCAGGTGCGCGGGCGGCTTGCGTGACATGCCCTTGCCCTGCGCCGCGAGCCGGAACTTCTGCAGCACCTCGGAATACAAGTGGATGAGGATCGGCTCGGCGTAGCGCTGGATCCGGTTGCGCTGCGACCACTCTAGGTAGCCCTTGTTCCAGTTGCGCATGTACTGGTAGGAGGGCGGCAGCTTGTAGTGGTAGACGCAGTTGTTCTGCGCGTACATCTCCCACTGCCGCGGATTGGGCTCGCCGCGCATGAATTTCTCGCCACCCTTGCCGCGCCACCCCGCGAGAAAACCGATGCCCGAGCCCGGATCGGTCTCGTAGTTGACGATGAAATCGGGATAGTCGCGGAACTTGCGCGTGCCGTCCGGCCGCACGAACGCCGGGAACTTGAGGCGCGAGGCAAGCTCGATCAGGACTTCCTGGAACGGCTTGCACTGACCGGTCGGCGGCACGACGGGAATGCGCACCGAGTCGACCGGGCCGTCGAACTCCGAGATCGGCCGGTCGAGCATCGACATCACGTCGTGGCGCTCGAGGTACGTCGTGTCCGGCAGCACGAGGTCCGCGAACGCCGTCATCTCCGACTGGAACGCGTCGCAGACGACGAGGAACGGGATCTTGTACTCGCCATCCCCGCGCTTGTCGTTCAGCATCTTGCGGACCTCGACCGTTCGCATGGTCGAATTCCACGCCATGTTCGCCATGAAGATCAGCAGCGTGTCGATCGGATACGGGTCGCCGCGCCAGGCGTTGGTAATGACGTTGTGCATCATCCCGTGCACGGCGAGCGGGTACTCCCACGAGAACGCCTTGTCGATGCGCACCGGGGTACCGTCGTCGTTGACGAACAGATCGTCCGGCTCGGCCGGCCAGCCGAGTCCGAGGCCATCGAGCGGATGATCCGGCTTGATCGCGAGCGGCGTCGACGGCGTCTTGGCGCACGGCGGAATCGGGCGCGGAAACGGCGCCTTGTGCCGGAATCCGCCGGGCCGGTCGATCGTTCCAAGCAGCGTCATCAGGATGGCGAGTGCCCGGATCGTGTGGAAGCCGTTCGAATGGGCCGCGAGTCCGCGCATGGCATGGAACGCGACCGGATTGCCGGTGACCGTGTCGTGCTCCTTGCCCCACATGTCCGTCCACGGGATCGGGAGCTCGATCTTCGCATCGCGCGCCGTGATGCCCATCTCGTGCGCGAGCCGCCGGATCGCCTCGGCCGGGATGCCCGTGATGCCGGATGCCCACTCCGGCGTGTAGTCGTCGACCCGCTCCTTCAGCAGCTGGAACGCGGGCTTGACCGCCGTGCTGTCGGAGAGCTTGAACTCGCCCAGCAGGAACGGATCCGTCCCCTCGCTGTGGGTGAGGACCGGGCGATTGGTCGCACGGTCCCACCACAGCTTGTTCTGCGGATCGAAGCAACCTTCTTCCTCCGGCACCTCGGTGCGGACGAACATCCCGAACTCGTCGTTGCGCTCGTTCATGTTCACGAGCTGGCCGGCGTTGGTGTAGCGCACCAGGAAGTCGCGGTCGTAGAGCCCGAGCGCGATCAATTCGTGGATCAACGCCAGCAGCAAGGCGCCGTCGGTGCCCGGCCGGATCGGCAGCCAATCATCCGCGATCGCCGAGTAGCCCGTCCGGACGGGATTCACCGAGATGAAGCGTCCTCCGGCACGCTTGAATTTCGCGATCGCGATCTTGAGCGGGTTGCTGTGGTGGTCCTCGGCGGTGCCGAGCATGACGAAGAGCCTGGCCCGCTCGAGATCGGGGCCGCCGAACTCCCAGAACGACCCACCGATCGTGTAGATCATGCCGGCGGCCATGTTGACCGAGCAGAAGCCGCCGTGCGCCGCATAGTTCGGGGTGCCGAACTGCCGCGCGAAGAGTCCCGTCAGCGCCTGCATCTGATCGCGACCCGTGAAGAGCGCGAAGCGCTTGGGATCGGTGGCGCGGATCTTCGCGAGCCGTTCCTCGAGGAGTGAAAACGCTTCGTCCCAGCCGATCGCGATGAACTCTCCGGCGCCGCGCTCTGTCCCCGGCTTGCGCCGGAGCGGCGTCGTCAGGCGTGCCGGCGAGTACTGCTTCATGATCCCCGAGCTGCCCTTGGCGCAGATGACGCCGTTGTTGAGCGGATGCTCGGGATTGCCCTCGATGTAGCGGACCTCGCCGTTGCGTACGTGTACACGGATGCCGCACCGGCACGCGCACATGTAGCACGTCGTCGTGCGGATCTCGGTGGTCGACCCGGGGAGCGGCGGGGCCAGCGGATTGTGAATGGGGCTCGTGGACATTGGTCGACCGGCGAACTCCGGCGCGCGCGGCGGACGGAGATCGTGCCGCCAAGGACGATCGTACGCCTCCGTGTCGCCGGGAAAGCGTCATTTACGCCAAGCAAGGCGCACCATGTCTATTACCGCGTTGGGCAGACCACGCTACTCCGTATGGGTAGGCCTGAACATTCCGGCGCGCGCCCGGCACACGGCTTATCCCGTGGACGAGTGGCGCCGGTTGCGGGAGGGGGGCTACTAAGCCCATAATTTTTCGATGTTCCTGCATCGGGCCGGCCGCGAATCCGGGCCACGGCCGGATCCGGCGTCGGGCCCAGCGAAGGGGGGTTCTTGGCGAAGTCGCAGCAAGGCCGCGGGCAGCGCATTGCGGCAGCGCTCGAAGATGCTCGCCGGGCGCGGGAGCAGCTTGCCTCGGGACTCGTCAACGAGCGCCAGATGATGGCGAACGAGGTTCACGATTCGTTGGCGCAGAGTCTCACCTACATGCGGATGCGCATGAGCCTGCTGCGCGACGCGATCCGGCAGGGCGACGAAGTGCGGGCGTTCAAGTACTGGGGCGATGTCGACAGCTCGCTCACCAACACGCATCGGCGGCTGCGCGAGCTGATCACGTACTTCCGCACCCGGATGGATCCGCGGGGCCTGGTGCACGCCTTGGGCGAGATGAGCGAGTCGTTCCTCGACCGCACGGGCGTCGCCCTCGAATTCGTGAACGACGTTCCCGACCTCAGTCTGCCGGTCGGCCGCGAAGTCCAGGTGTTCCACATCGTGCAGGAAGCGCTCGCGAACGTCTGCAAGCACGCCAACGCCCGGAGCGCGCGGCTTTGCCTAGCGCGCAAGGACGGCGGCTACGAAATCGTCGTCGAGGACGATGGCGTCGGCATGGTCGCGGATCCGGCCGCCGGCGAGCGCGGCGAGTCCGGGCACTACGGCATCGCGATCATGCGCGAGCGCGCCCGGCGCCTGGGCGGCGAACTCACGCTGCAAAGCGCCCCAGGGGCCGGGACCCGGGTGCGGTTATACTTCCCTGCCGTGCAACCGCAAACCGACGAGAAGTTATGAGCGAGCCGATCCGCGTCGTGCTGATCGACGATCACGGGCTTTGCCGCCGCGGGTTGTCCGAGCTGCTGGAGCAGCGTGCCGGCCTCAAGGTGCTGGGCAACACCGGCAATCCCGACGAGGCGGTGCGCCTGCTGCGGGAGGGGCGCCCGGACCTCGCGATCATGGACCTGCGGATGGCGCCGGTCGACGGCTTCACGCTGCTCGCCCGCATCCGCGCCGAGGGCATCGACACGCCGGTCGTCGTGCTGACGATGAGCGACCTGAAGGACGACCTCGCGCGAGCGTTCCGGGCCGGCGTGCGCGGCTACCTGTTGAAGGACATGGACCCGGACGACGTGATCGACGCCATTCGCCGCACCGCGCGCGGCGAGGTCGTCGTCGCGCCGATGATGGCGGCGAAGCTCGTCGACCTGCTCGTGCCGGGCAAGGAAAGCAAGACCCGTGACGATTACCTGCGCCAGCTGACCGAGCGCGAGCGCGAAATCCTTCAGCACCTCGCCAGCGGCAAGAGCAACAAGGCCATCGCGCAGGTGCTCGACATCAGCCACGACACGGTCAAGCTGCACGTCCGCCACATCCTGTCGAAGCTGGGGCTCGCGTCACGGGTCGAGGCGGCGGTGTTCGCGGTCGAGCACCGCGTGGCGCACGGACGCGGGAAGGTAGCCGGTCGAGCCAGCGCTAAACGATCTGCGCCCGAATGGTCGCTAGCCGCCCGGCGCGAACCAGTTGAGCCGCTCGCGCAGGCGCACGACGTCGCCCACGATGATGAGCGTCGGCGCGTGCAGCTTCGCCTTGGCCACCAGCGCGGGAAGCGTCGCCAGCGTTCCGGTCACCACACGCTGCGCCTGGGTGGTTCCCTGCTGGACGACAGCGGCGCTGGTGCCGCGCGGCAAGCCGTGCGCGACGAGCTTTCGGCACAGCAACGGAGAGCCCGAGCAGCCCCATGTAGACGACGATCGTCTGCCGCGGCCGGGCCAGCGCCTCCCAGTCGAGGTCCATGCTGCCGTCCTTCAAGTGCCCGGTCACGAACACGCACGACTGCGCGTAATCGCGATGCGTGAGCGGAATGCCGGCGTACGCAGCCGCGCCGAGCGCCGCCGTGATTCCAGGGACGACTTCGAAGGGGATGCCGTTGGCGGACAGCGAGTCGATCTCCTCGCCGCCGCGGCCGAAGACGAATGGGTCGCCGCCCTTGAGGCGCAGCACGCGTTTGCCGGCCTGCGCCAGCTCGACCAACAGCGCGTTGATCGCCTCCTGCCGCATCGTGTGCCGGGCGCGCTGCTTTGCCCACGTAGATCTTCTTCGTGCGCGCCGGCAGCAGCGCGAGGACCTCGGGCGAGATCAGGTTGTCGTAGAGCGCCACGTCGGCGCGCTTGATGAGCTTCACCGCGCGGACGGTGAGGAGGTCCGGTTCGCCCGGTCCGGCGCCGACGAGATAGACCTCGCCGCGGCGAGTGCGCCGTTTCGCGGTCAATGCCCGTGTACGCGAGGCCGCAGAGCGGGGGGCCGTGGAGCGCGGCATCGGGACTACGCAGTGGCGTTCGGGTCGCCCGATGCCGGACCGCCTTGCGCGCTGTCGCGGTCGTTCGGGTTGATGAAGATGAACCGGAAATCGCCCGGCTCGAGCTCGACGTAGTCGAGCGTCATGCCGTCGAGCAGGTCGGCGTTTTCCTCCGCGACGACGAGCTCGATGCCTTCGGCATCCAGCGCCAGGTCGCCCTTGCGTGCGTTGTCGAAGCCCATCTGATAATCGATCGAGCCGTCCGCGTCGCGTCGCGCGGCGATGCGCAGCGCGAGCGCTTCCGAATCGGAGGCCTTGGCAGCCAGGCGGATCTGCTGCGCGGCATCCAGGCGTCACGCTTGATCACCGGCTTCCGTGCCCGGCTTCCGCTTGAAGAACGTGATAGGAATGGTGCGAGGAGGCTGCATATTCAGTGCTCGCCCTTGGTCTTCAGCAGCCCGGCGAGGCGGTTGCCCTGCTTCTGCGGGCCGCCGACCGGAAACAGATCGTGGAGGTAGTGGTTGGTGCCGCGCTCCGGTCCCCACTGCTCCCGGAAATGCCGGATCATGACGCGGACCTGCGCCTGCACGCCGTGCCGCTCGAAGTGTTCGCGCAGGAAACGGATCACTTCCCAGTGCTCGGGCGTGAGCGCGAGCCCCTCGCGTGCCGCTTGCGCGCGCGCGAAATCCTCCGACCAGCGGTCACGGTCGACGAGGTAACCCTCGGCGTCGGTCGCGATCTCGAGGCCGTTCACCAACAGTGGGTGCGCTGCGTAATTCGTTCGGATCGTCGTGGTCATTGCGCCATCGCCACTTTGGCAAGCACGGGTTCATGGGTGGCCGGCGATCAGAAAAGCAGCGCCGCGCCAGCCTGCGGCGCGCCGGCCTTGGCGTCGCTGGTGCGGCTTGGCGATGATAGTCGCTGGCGCGCACGAAGCCGACAAAGCGCGCCGCCCACGAGTTCCGATCGGTGCTGCGCCGGTGCGTGAACGACGCCAGGACGTTTCGCCGCACGATGCCGTCGTGCCGGCCGTCGACACCATGGCCGCGGCGGACGTGGTAGGCGAAGACGGTGTCGGCGGGCAGATTTTCGAGGCTCGCGTGATGGAACTCGTGTGCGCGCACTTCGCCGTGCGTGCGCATCCGCCGGCCACGGAAACGCCTGGGTCTCGTCGAGGACGACATAGCCTCGTCCGACCGGGCGCTCGTGCATGACGACGTCGCCGGGAATCGTCCCGACCATCCGGTACGTGTGCCCTTCGTGCGTCAGCGAGCGGGCAAGGTACATGAGCCCGCCGCACTCGGCGTAGACCGGCATGCCTTCGTCTATTGCGATGCGGATCCGCTCGCGCAGCGCGGCATTCGCCTCCAGCTCGCGCGCGAAAAGCTCCGGAAAGCCGCCGCCGATGAAAAGCGCGTCGACGTTCGGGCAGTTCCTGGTCGGCGAGCGTGTCGACGCGAACGAGCGTCGCACCGGCTGCGCGCAACGCATCGAAATCGTCGGCGTAATAAAAGCCGAAAGCGCGATCCTGCGCGATCCCGATCCGGACATCGGTCGGTGCGGCAGGTGGCACCATCGAGGTGAATTCCGTGACCCCAGGGAACGGCTGCACGCGGCTGGCGACGGTGAGCAACCGGTCGAGATCGACCTGTGCCGCGACAGTCGCGCCGATCGCAGCGATCCGCCGATCCGCGTCGCCCGCCTCGCTGCACGGCATGAGCCCGAGATGCCGCTCGACGATCGTCAGCCGCACGTCGTGGTGAATGGCGCCCAGCACGGGCACGTCGGTGTAGTGCTCGATCACCGCTCGCAGCTTCGCCTCGTGCCGGCTGCCGCCGAGCTGGTTCAGGATCACGCCGGCGATGCGAATATCGCGGTCGAACGCCTGGTAGCCGAGAATCAGCGGGGCGATGCCGCGAGTCATTCCGCGCGCGTCGATGACGAGGACCACCGGCAGGTCGAGCGTCTTCGCGAGCGCCGCATTGCTGTTGCTCCCGTCGAGCGCCAGCCCGTCGTAGAGCCCCTTGTTGCCTTCGACGAGCGCGACGTCCGTGCCCGCCGCATGGCGCGCGAATGCGGCGCGAATCTCGGCTTCGTCCGTGAGCCACGGATCGAGGTTGCGGCAAGGCCGTCCGCTCGCCAGTGCAAGCCACATCGGGTCGATGTAGTCGGGTCCCTTCTTGAACGTCTGCACGGCGAGGCCCCGGTCGCGCAGCGCCGCCGCAAGACCGATGCTGACCGTTGTCTTGCCCGACGACTTGTGTGCGGCGGAAACGAGGAACCGGTGCATCGGGATCGGACTTCAGTGCGCGCCCTGGGCCGCCTGCGCGTCGTCGTGCGGCGTGAAATCGAGCACCCGCACGCCGACGAGCGCGATCAGAAACGTGATCCCCACGCCGCCGAGGCCGAGTGCCACTTCCGGCAGGCTCGGTGTGTAGGCTTCGATGCGCCCGTCGGCGAAGCTGCTCGTTACCTCGATACCGGGAAACATCTCGAGCGGAAAGGCCTGGCCCGCCGATGATGAACACGTACAGCAGCGCGAACGCGCCGGCGATCACCAGCAGCGCCGCGGCGAGAGCGTGCCTGGCCGTGCCAAAGCGCGGATGCCAGAGCAGCACGAGCGGTGCGGCACTGCCGGCGACGACGTAACCCCACCAGAAGAGCAGCGGGTAAACGCCGCCATCGACCAGGATGAAGTGCGCGAATGCCGCACTGGCGGGCGAAATAGAGATTGGTGAGGTGGTAGGCCGCGACCAGGAGCAGCACGGTGGCGACGAACAGTGCGAGCAGGCGGCCCATGCGGCGCCGGATGGGGATCGGGGTCGGGCGACCGTTCGCGGCGGACAGCGCCGACTGGGCGAGCAGGAACACCGCGAGCCCCCAAGCGAACGACATCGCGAGGAAGAGCGGCACGAGGACGGCGGTGCCGTAGGCCTGCCGCGCGATGAGGAAGGCGAAGATCGAACCCGTGCCGGAGGTCAGGATGATCCGCCACGCGAACGCGGCGATGCCGACCGGGCGCGCCAAGTGGTTGAAGCGGCGCTCCATCAGCGTCCACAGATAGACCGCGACGATCGCGGCCATGCCCGTGTACAGGAACATGTTCCATGCGAACACCGACTTGAAGTTGTAGTGCGTCGCGGCGACGACGATGCGCTCGGGCCGGCCGAGATCCAGCATGAGAACGGTGAGGCCGCCGACCAGCAACGCGAGACAGAGGAGGCCCGACAGCGGTGCGCGCGCCTTGTACTCGGCGTGCCCGAACACCGACCCGACGGATGCCACATTCAGCACGCCGGACGCGGCGACGATCAGAAAGATCGCGAACACGTGCGGCATACCCCAGACGATCCGGTTGTTCATCCCGGTGACGATGTGGCCGCGCTCCTCCATCACATGGGCCGCGAAGAGGCCCGCGATGACGATTGCGCCGCCGAGAGCGACCAGCGCCCAGAAGCGGCGGGGAGACCGGGGCATGGTCGCAGTCGTCGCCATCGGCGCTCAGAGCCCCTGATAGCGGACCGCGGTGCCGAGGTGGAGGTCGGCGCGCACCTGGGTGGTCGCGACGGCCGCGATACGCTGCGAGATCTCGCTCGTCGGATCGTTCAGGTCGCCGAAGAGGAGCGCCTGGTGACCCTCCGTCGCGCAGGCTTCGACGCAGGCCGGAATCCGGTCGCGGTCGACGCGGTGGACACACAGCGTGCACGATTCCACGCAGCCCTTGCCGCGCGGGACTTCCGGCTTCTGGCCGGTGATCGGCTCGTGGACGAAGGACCGCGCGCCGTACGGACAGGCCATCATGCAGTAGCGACAGCCGATGCAGGTATGGCGGTCGACCAGCACGATGCCGTCGGCGCGCTTGAACGACGCGCCGGTGGGGCAGACGTCGACGCAGGGCGGTTCCGCGCAGTGCTGGCACATCATCGGCAGCGTGCGCACCGGCCCGCGCTTGTCCTTCAGCGTGACCTTGCGGATCCACTGCGAGTCGGTGATCGCCTTGCCGCCCGAAAGTCCGTTCTCGGTGTCACATGCGCGCACGCAGGCGTCGCAGTCGGACTGACACCGATTCATGTCGACGAGCAAGCCCCAGCGAACGCTGCCCGACGCCGCCGCGTCGGGGCCACGGCCGTGGGCGAGGTCGTACAGGGTGATCCCGGGCGCAAGCGCGACGCCCGCGAGCGCCGCCGTCTCCCATAGAAACTTGCGTCGGGCGTGGTCGATGCCCGTCATGGCTTCGCCCCCGCGATGGCGGCCGTCGGACGGTCGGCGTGGCACTCGAAGCAATCGAGCTTCACGCTGGCGTAGCGGTGGCAGCTCTCGCAAAAGCCGTCGCTGCCGGTGACGCGCCCGGTTTTCTTCCCGGCATGGCAGGCGATGCAATTGTTGAGGCTGTGCCGAACCGTGCGGATGCCCTCGTGCACGGTCCGGTCGCGCTGATGCTTCAGAAGCTCCATGTGGTTGCGCCGCATGAACGACGGATCCTCGACGCAGCGCTCGCCTGCGGGCGTTTCGATGGCCGGCATGGGTACGCGCGAAGCTGCCGCCGGACCACCGTCGGGTGCAGCGGACGCCGCCGCAACCGCGCAAAACGTGACTGCGGCGAGAACGATCCGAAGCAACGATCGATTGCGTGGGTTCGTCGACATGGGCGGGTTCCGAGGTCCCCGGTGGCGAGCCCGTTACTCGCCGAGCCCCATCTGGATGTACCCGGTCGGGCACACGTCCTTGCAGATGTGGCACCCGATGCACTTGTCGTAGTCGGTGTAGACGTACCGGCCCGTCGTCGCCTCCTTCTTCGGTACGCGCGCCACCGCCGTCTGCGGGCAGTAGACCACGCAGTTGTCGCACTCGAAGCACATCCCGCAGCTCATGCAGCGCTTCGCCTCGGCAACGGCATCGGCTTCGGACAACGCCTCGAGTCGTTCCTCGAAGTTGCCGAGCGCCGACTCGCGGGTGAGCGTGATCACCTTGCGCCGCAATCGCGGCACATAGCCGAAGTGGCCGAGGAAGAGCTCCTCGTGCGGGATCACGTAGCGGTCGGAGCGATCGTCGTAGTTGTGAATCGCCGCGTTGGTGCGATCGGTGCCGTGGATCGGCTCGTGCACCTCGGAGAAGGAGAGACCGCGCTCGATCATCTTGCGCTTCAGGTCGAACACGTGGACGTCGACCTTGGGCCGCTTCTCCTGGTCCTCGCTGCGGAGGAACCGGTCGATGCCCTCCGCGGCGATCGCCCCGTGGCCGATTGCCGTGGTGAGCAGGTGCGGCCGGATCACATCGCCGCCGGCGAAGGTGCCGGGCTTGCCCGGTATCTGATAGTTGCGGTCCGTTGTCACCGCGCCCTTGCCGATGTCGAACTCCTCGAGCCCGGTGAAGTCGACTGCCTGTCCGATGGCCGAGACGATCAGGTCGGCGGGCAGGTCTTCCTCGGTGCCCTCGATGACCTTGATCTCGAGCTTGGGGCCGACGAACTTCGCTTCGCAGCGGGCGACCGTCAACGCGATCCCCCGGCCGTTCGCGTCCTTCACCACGCGCACCGGCGCGAGCCCGCCGCGGATCGCGATGCCTTCGGCCTGCGCCTGCTCGATCTCGTGCTTGTTCGCCTGCATCTTGTCGATGTTGAACACCGACGTCAGCACGACCTCGGCACCCTGCCGCGCCGACACCTGCGCGACGTCGTGCGCCATGTGGCCGGCAATCGCGTGCTCGGGTGCCTCGGTCGGTTTCGCGTGCGCGATGTGGCCGAGTCGACGCGCGACCGTCGCGACGTCGATCGACGTGTCGCCGCCGCCGATGACGACCACCCGCTTGCCGACGTGGCGCAGCCGTCCGTCGTTGAACGCGCGCAGGAACGAGGTAGCGGTGACGACGTTCGGCGCGTCGCCACCGGGCGCCGGCAGCGGGCGTCCGGATTGCGCGCCCATCCCGAGGAACACCGCGTCGTAGTCCTTGCGAATCTGCTCCAGCGTGATGTCGGTGCCGATGCGGCATTTCAACCGCGCCTCTACGCCCAGGTCGAGAATCCGCTTGATCTCGGCGTCGAGCACCTCCCGCGGCGTGCGAAAGCCCGGGATGCCGTAGCGCATCATTCCGCCCAGCAGTTCATGCTCGTCGAAAACCGTCACGGCATGACCCTTGAGCGCAAGCTGGTAGGCACAGGACAGCCCTGCCGGACCGCCCCCGATCACGGCCACCTTCTTGCCGGTCTTCGCCTGTGGCGCGACGAAGGCGAGGTTGTTCCTGATCGCGTGCTCGCCGAGAAAATGCTCGACGGCATTGATCCCGACGTGGTCCTCGACCTCGTTGCGGTTGCAGCCGGTCTCGCACGGCGCCGGACAGACGCGCCCCATGATCGCCGGAAAGGGATTCGCCTCGGTCAGCCGGCGCCACGCGTACTCCTGCCAGCTCGTTCCCGCCGGCGGTTTTTCGGTGCCGCGGGCGATGGCGAGGTAGCCTCGGATGTCCTCGCCGGAAGGGCAGCTGCCCTGGCAGGGCGGCGTCGACTGCACGTAGGTCGGGCACTTGTGCGTCCAGCTCGCCTGAAAGATCTGGTCGCGCCATGACTTCCACTGCACATCGCCTTCCGGATAGCGGCGGAAGGTCAGCTTCTCGACGGTTTGGCCGGGGGTGGTCGACATCGAAGGGTCTCCGAAGGTCTAAGGGCGATCAAACGCAGCGGCGCAGCGACACATGAGGGATGAGCCTCCCGCGACGGTGTTCCTTGCGCTCGTTGCGGCTTTGCGGTTCAAGGGAATCGTTTCTCTATTGCTTGGCGCCGAGCCGGATGGCGGTGCTGACGAGCTGGTGGACGCCGCCCACCATGCCCATCTTGAAGCCGTAAAAGGGCAACACCTTCGAGAACTGCGCCTTGCAGATCGCGCAGATGGTCGCCATGAAGTTGACGCCGTGACGCTCCGCGACTTCCTGCAGCGCTTCCATCCGCGGCAGCGCGCCCTTGACCCGGAGGTCGATGAGTTCGTCGGTCAGCAGGCCGCCACCGCCGCCGCAGCAGAAGGTCGCCTCGTGCGTGGTTCCCGGACGCATCTCGACGTACTTGTTGGCGACGGCCCGGATGATCGCGCGCGGAATCGTGAACTGGCCGCCGGGCACATCGCCCATCCGCGAGGCGCGCGCAACGTTGCAGGAGTCGTGGAAGGTCACCACGCGATGGTCGTTCGCCTCGGGGTCGAGGGTCAGCGCGCCCTGCTGGATCAGGTCCCACGTCAGCTCGCAGATGTGCATAGGCTGACGGTAGCGGCCATCGAGCTGGCGCTGCAGCTGCTGTGCGAACGGATCGCTGCCGCCGGCGCCGATGCCGGCCAGCGTGTTCCAGAAGCTGTAAGCGACGCGCCATGCGTGACCGCACTCGCCGACGACGATGCGCTTGACGCCGAGTTCCAGCGCGGCTTCCCGGATGCGCAGCGCGATCTTCTGCAGCTGCTCGTAGTTGCCGATGAAGAGCCCGAAATTGCCGGCCTCCGATGCATGCGACGACAGCGTCCAGCGGATGCCGGCGGCGTGGAACACCTTCGCGTAGCCGATCAGGCTGTCGACATGCGGCTCGGCGAAGAAGTCGGCCGACGGCGTGACCAGCAGCACCTCGGCACCCTTCTCGTCGAGCGGGAAGCGCACGTCCGCCCCGGTCTCCTCCTTGACGTCCTCTTCGAGGCCGGTCAGCGTGTCGGCGAGCGCAGGGCCGGGGAGGCCGAGATTGTTGCCGATCCGGTGCACCTTGCCGATGATCTCGTTCGAATACTTCTGGCCGTAGCCGACCGAGTCCAGGATCTCCTTGGCGGCCATCGTCACCTCGGCGGTGTCGATGCCATAGGGGCAGAACACCGAGCAGCGCCGGCACTCCGAGCATTGGTTGTAATAGCTGTACCACTGGTCCAGCACTTCGCGGGTCAGGTCACGTGCGCCGACCAGCTTCGGAAACAGCTTGCCGGCGAGCGTGAAGTGGCGGCGGTAGACGCTGCGCATCAGGTCCTGCCGCGCGACCGGCATGTTGAGCGGATCGCCGGTGCCGATGAAGTAATGGCACTTGTCGGCACAGGCGCCGCAATGCACGCACGCGTCCAGATAGACCTTGAGCGAGCGATACTTGCCGAGCAGCTCGCCCATCCTGCCCAGGGCCTTTGCCTGCCAGTCGTCCGCGAGCTCGCCCGGGAAGCCGAGCGCCTGCTGCATCTTGTCGGTGGCCACGTAGGGCTTCGACGCCGCCATCGCGCCGGGGACGAGCGGCTGCGGCGCACTCGGGAAGGCGCGCAACGCGGGAGCCTTGACGTCGGTGGCCATGTCAGTGCCCGCCCGGATCGAGCTTCGCGGCCCACGGCGCCAGGTGCCGGTGCTCGCGCGGATCGTCGGCCTGGTTCCGGGTCGGTGAAAAGAACAATCCCGGCGCGTGCAGCAGCTTCGAGAATGGAAAGATGAGCATCAGCACCGCGACCAGCGCGAGATGCGCGTAGACGAGCCCGTCGGCGGGCAGGGGCCGCCAGTCGAGATACAGGAGTCCGAGGCAGAAGGCCTTCACGCCCACGACATCGGTGTGCGCGACGTACTTCATCGCCAACCCCGTGAGCGCGATCGCGAGCAGCAGCACGATCATCAGGTGGTCCGACGGCGTCGAAATGTAGCGGACCCGCGCCACTGCGATGCGCCGCACCCCGAGGCCGGCAAGTCCCGCGGCCATCGCGAAACCGGCGTAGACGCCGTACGGCTGGAGGAAGGCGACCCACGACCACACGGGCTCGGTGAAATAGCGCAGGTGCCGCAGGAGCACGAGCGCAAGACCCGCATGGAACAGCCACCCGAATGCCCAGGTCCAGAGGTTGCTCTTGAACAGGCTCTCGAAGAACACGACCTCGCGCAGCAGCCGCAGCGCGACGCCCCCGCGGGTGGTCGGAGCCGGCGTAGTCGGGATCTTGAGCGGCGCCGGCGTGCGCGCGTAGTCGCGGATCCGGAACGCGAGCCCGCCCACTAACACCACGGCCGCGAAGGTCAGCAGCAACGCGAAGACGTAGGTCGCGACGGTCATGAGCGGCGGGCGCGCCGGTCAGCGGCGATTCTTGGCGCCGCCGGTCGGGGCAACCGGAAATTGCCCATCATCCGGCCCCGGCGATGGCGTCAGACGCAGCCGGTGGGCTTCGGCAGGCCCGCGATCTTGCAGGCCTGCTTGGCGGGACCGTAGGGGAAGAGCTCGTAGAGATACTGGCTGTTGCCCTTGTCCGGCCCGAGTTGCTTGCCGATCGCCTTGGTCAGCACCCGCACGGCCGGCGCGATCTGGTACTCCTCGTAGTACTTGCGCAGGAAGTTGACGACCTCCCAATGGTTGGGCGACATCTCGACGTTTTCCGCCTGCGCGATGTGGTTCGCGATCTCCTCGTTCCAGTCGGCGAGGTTGACGAGATAGCCTTCCTCGTCGGTTTCGAAAGTCTTGCCGTTGACATCGATGGTGGGCATGGTCCGCTCCCGTGGTGGTTGGACTGCGATAGGGGTCAAAGCCAGGATTGGCAGTTGGGGTGCGAGGCGACGAGGTCGACGAAGCCGCCATAGTCGACCGCCGTCACGCCGTCGATCAAACGGTCGGCGACCGCGCGCGCCTCGAGGTCCGGCGCGAGCGCGTAGATCTTGAGCCGCTCCATGGCCGAGCGCAGCCTGGCTTCGGCGGCGTTGCCGCGGGTCGCCGCGTAGACGGCATCCTCGATCAAGAGCAGGCTGCCGGACTGCGCGATGCGCAGCGCGGAATCGAGCGCGTTGCGCTCGGACGGCGACTTGTTGACAATGTGCAGCATCGGCTTTCCTAGAAGCTGAACACGACGTCCTGTTCGTCCATCAGCGCGCCGAGCTCGGCCGACCCGAGCACGGTGACGTCGACGATCAGGTCGTCCTCGACGAGCCCGCGCGCCTCGAGCGATTCGCGCTCGACGTAGAGCTTCTCCACGTCGTAGCCTTCGAGCGCCCGGTACGTAGGCGAGAAATTCTTGGTTTCGATCCCCTTCGTCTGCTGACCCTTCTTCAGCTGGTAGACGCCGTCGTCGGCGAACACCAGCGAGACGTCCTGCTCGAACGCGGCCGAGATCAGCACGACCTCGAGCGATTCGAGCGCGTAGACGGTGCCGTAAGGCGCCTTGCGATTGACGAACATGAACTTCTTCGGGCTGGGCGCGGACATGCGGGCTCCTCAGCGCGCGCCCGGCCGCCCGAAGGGCGCTGAGCGCCCCCTCGGGGGGCAGCGAACACGGTGCGCGCGGGGGCTGTTCATCTTAATCGCCGAACACGACCAGCCGATCGGCATGGATGCCCGACTCGACCAGCTGGCCGAGGCCGGAGATGCGAAAGCCGGGCGCGAGGTTCTCGTCCTGGATGCCGCGCCGCAACGCTGCCGCGACACACACGACGAGATCGACGCCGTGGTCTTCCGCGAGCTTCGACCAGCGGACGACGATGTTGCGGTCGTCCTGCGGCGGCTCGGTCAGCCGCGTCGAGTTGTTGACGCCGTCGTGGTAGAAGAACACGCGGTGGATCTCGTGCCCCTTGGCGAGCGCCGCCTTGCAGAACAGGTAGGCCGTGTCGCTCGCCTGGTGCTGGTACGGTCCCTCGTTGATCAGGATGCCGAGTTTCATGCGCGTCGATCGCTAAGCGGTCTCTAGAAGCGGATGTGCGTCGAGGCGTTGAGGTTCGCCCGCGCGCCGCGCCAGTCGTCGATCAGGTACTTCGTGAACGGCAACTCCGTCTTCTCGAAGAAGCGCGGCCAGCCGATGCGTTCCACCCAGTCGGAGAGCCGTTCCCAGGGTCGTGCGTCCGCCTTGTACGTGTAGAGGATCTTCTTCACGACTTCCGAGACCTCCGGCCAGCGCGGCGGATTGTTGGGAATCCCGGCGGCGACCATCTTCATGAAGGTCGGCTTCGCCCGCGCGTTGGAATTCTTGCCGCCGACCCAGATCGCGAACTTCGAGTGCTCGGGATCGTTGATCTGCATCGGCGGGCAGGGGGGGTAGCAGGCGCCGCAGCAGATGCACTTCTTCTCGTCGACCTCGAGCGAGGGCTTGCCATTGACCAGCGCCGGGCGGATCGCCGCAACCGGGCAGCGGGCGACGACGGCGGGCCGCTCGCAGACGTTGGCGACGAGGTCGTGGTTGATCTTCGGCGGCTTGGTGTGCTGGATGATGATGGCGATGTCGGCCTGGCCGCCGCAGTTGATCTCGCAGCAAGACGTCGACAGGTGGACGCGGTTGGGCATCTGCTCGCTGCGGAACTCGTCGACCAGCTCGTCCATCAGCGCCTTGACCGCGCCCGACGCGTCGGTGCCGGGGATGTCGCAATGCAGCCACCCCTGCGTGTGCGCGATCATCGACACCGAGTTCCCGGTGCCGCCGACGGGGAAGCCGCTCTTCTCCAGCTCGGCGACGAGCGGCGCCACCTTGGCGAAGCTCGACACCATGAACTCGATGTTCGAGCGGATCGTGAACCGGACGTGTCCTTCGGCGTACTTGTCGGCGATATCGCACAGCCGGCGGATCGTGTGCACATCCATCTGGCGCTGCGTGCCGGCGCGCACGGTCCACACTTCGTCACCGCCGTGGGCGACATGGTGCAGCACGCCCGGGCGCGGCCGGTCGTGGTAGCGCCAGTTGCCGTAGTTCTTCTTGAGCAGCGGATGCAGGTACTGCTGGTTGTCGGGAACGCCGCTCTCGATCGCTCGGCGCATTTGCGGTTGTGCCATGGTGTTCTCCTCAGCGCTCCGTCGGCCGGTAGCGAACCCCAGCACGAAGGCCGCAGGACAGCCGAAGGCTGGTCCCGCGAAGCGGGATGCGGCTTTGCCGCAGTAAGTGAGCTTGGGGGCTGTTCATCTCAGGCGGCTTTCTTCGCGGCCTTCATCTTGGCTACTTCCTCGTCCCAGCCGTCCATGCGAACGTACGGATTGGTGCGCGGCGCGGCCACCATGTTCGCGTCGATCGGGATCTCGAGCGCTTCCAGGAAGTTGACGATCCCGATGCGCTCGATCATCTCGCCGGTGCGCTCGTGCTCCAGCGCATTCTCGGCGAAGAAGTCGATGATCTTCTGGCCCAGCTCGACCAGCTTCTCGCGGTCCTCGTCGGTCTCGAGCTTCATGAACGGCACGACGACGGTGCCCATCAGGTCGCCGATCTTCAACGTGCGCTTGCCGCCGACGAGCACCGTTGCGCCCTTGTCCTTTCCGGGGGCGAGTGCACCGGTCATCACGTTGATGCAGTGCATGCAGCGGACGCAGTCGCGGTTGTCGATCTCGAGCGCGTGCGTGTCGGAGACCGCGACCGTCGATACGGTCGGCGCGGCCTTGAGTTCCTTGACTTCCTTCAACTGGATCGCCTTGGTCGGGCAGCGGGCGACGACGTCGTTCACGAGCTCGTTCATCCCGTGCTTGGCGAACCACTTGCGCGCGAGTGCCTCGTCGGTGCGGATGTTGTCGCGCCAGGTGCCGATCACCGCCATGTCCGCGCGCTGGATCGAGTTCATGCAGTCGTTCGGGCAGCCCGAGAACTTGAACTTGAACTTGTAGGGGAGCGAAGGCCGATGGATGTCGTCGAGGAAGGTGTTGATCACCGCGCGGTGCGCGCGGCCCTCGTCGTAGCACGACTGCTCGCAACGCGCCGCGCCGACGCAGGACATCGACGTGCGCACCGCGGGGCCGGCGCCGCCCAGATCGAAGCCGAGCTCGTTGATCGCGTCGAACGCGGGCTGCACGTTCTCGCTGGTCACGCCCTGGAACATGATGTCGCCGGACTGGCCGTGGAAGGCGATGAGCCCGGAGCCGTGGCGCTCCCAGACGTCGGCCAGCTTGCGCAGGATGTCCGTCGTGTAGTGCATCCCGGCAGGCGGCATCACGCGCAGCGTGTGAAACTCGGCGGCATCGGGGAACATGGGTTTGTTGTTCTCGTCCTTCGCCTCGGTGAAGCGCGGGATCACACCGCCGCCGTAGCCGAACACGCCGACGGTGCCGCCTTTCCAGTAGCCCTTGCGCGTCTTGTACGAGTGCTCGAGCTGCCCGAGGAGATCGACGACGTAATCCTTGTCCTTTGCGAGGCGTTTCAGTCCGGTGACGAACGAAGGCCACGGGCCCGTTTCGAGCGCGTCGAGCATCGGGGTGGGGTGCATCGGCTTTGCCATGAGTGTCGCCTCCTCGCAAACGCAATGCCGGTCTCGAGCCGGCGATTCCGGGGCCGCGGACGGGCGCGGTTCTCGGTGCCTGAATGGTCGAATCCGGAACCCGCGCCAAGACATTCTGCGCACGTTCCGCTGCTGCCGTATTGACCCGAGGCAAGGAAGCAATGCTACGGCCACACTTGCCGTCACCGCCATCGCCCTGCCCGGCTACTCTGAATAAGCCGTATGGCGGGGCCCCGTAACTACCCAGATGGAGTATCCGTCCGTAGCCAACCGTGGCTATGGACGCTCGGGCGAGGAAAATCGCTCAATACAGCGGTTTGCGCGCGCCGTTCTCGCCATGGCTCGTTAGGTGCACACTTCGCTTGCCGCTCAGGGCCGCAGCCGGCGATAGCGATGGCCGAGGAGCGTGGCGCGAGGCCGGCGTTCCCGGTCGCAAGCATCGGGGATGAGCGTCCCATGCCGAAGATCGAGAGTCTGGCGCGGTTCAAGGCGCCCCTGGGCGGGCAGGAGATCGAGCTGCAGCAGGTCGTCCACGACGCTGGCGGAATGGCGTTGCTGCGGATCCGGATCCGGGAACGGACCCGGTTCACGATCTTCGACCTCGATCCGGTCACGGCGCGCGCCTGGGGCGAGTCGATGCAGCGTTGGGCCGAAGGCGAGCTCGCAGGGCGGCAGAGCTCGCCTGCGGGGGAGCACCCGCAGTAGCGGATCGGATGTGAGGGTGCGGTCGGACAATGGGACGCGGGTGGACGAGAACGAGGCACCGTTCGTCGACGTGGTGTTCGAGATCGCCGGGGCGAGTGTGCCGGCCGAGCACGCCTGGCCGCTGTGGCGCGCCCTTGCGCACCAGCTGCCCTGGCTCGAAACCGAGGAAGGGGCCGGAATCCACCCGCTGCGTGTGGCCCCCACCGGATACGGTGTGGCGTTGCTCGCGCGGCGCGCCCGGCTCGCATTGCGCCTGCGCCGGGAACGCGCGGCCGACGCGCTCACGTTGTGCGGCGCCACGCTCGATGTGGCGGGGAGCACGCTGATCGTGGGTGCCGGCGCCGAGCGCGAATTGCGCGCGTGGACGACCCTGTATGCACGCCAGGTTGCCACCGGTGTGGCTGAAGGGTCGGCGTTCCAGGACGACGCCGTCCGGCAACTCGCGTCGATGGGCATCGACTGCGAATGCATCTCCGGCCGGCGGCGGACGCTCATGGCAGGGGACCGGGAGGTCGTCGCGTTCGGACTTGCGCTTCACAACGTGAAACCGGGCGACTCGTTGCGTGTGCAATGCGAAGGAATCGGCGTCGAGCGGGCCTTGGGCTGCGGGATTTTCGTGCCGCACAAGTCGATCGCGGCCGTTGCCTGACCCCGCGGCGCACGGCCGCGACAGGCCGTTGTCGAAGCTAACGCGCCGGATGGAGGAAACGATGGGTTACGTGGTGCAGGGAACCGAGCTTGCGACAGACGCGGATGGCTATCTCCTCGAGGCGGATCTGCGTGACGACGTGGCGCAGGCAATCGCCGCCGCGGAAGGGATCGAGCTGACCGATCCGCACTGGGAAGTGATCCGCTTCCTGCGCGAGACCTACCAGGCGGACGGCCACTCGCCCAATTTCAGGGCTATGCTGAAGGGGTTCCAGGCGATCCGGCCGGATGCCGACAGCAAGTACCTCTACGATCTGTTTCCGTTGGGTCCGGCCAAGCAGGGCGCGAAGATCGCCGGTCTGCCTCAGCCCTATGGCAAGGGCGGATACTGAAGCGGCGACGCTTGGAGCCGCCAAACGGGAAACCTGACGATGCCGGACGACAAGTCGCTTCACGTTGATGCCACGCTCGACCTGCGTGGGCTTTCCTGCCCCGGCCCGCTGATCGGCGCGAAAAAGCTGATCGACGAGCTCTCGCCCGGCCAGGTGCTGCTGCTGCTTTCCGATTGCCCGGGCACGCAGGACGATTTGTTCAGCTGGGTGAAATACACCGACAACGAGATCGCTCGCACCGAGCGGCGCGCCGACGGCGGCCACGGGTATTACCTTCGCAAGGGGCGTACCCAGCACCTCACGGCGAATGCGGTGCTCGACATTCGCGGCGCCGTGTGCCCGGGGCCGATCGTCGAAGCGAAGAAGCTGCTGAACGGAATGCGCGTCGGGCGAGACGCTGCGTCTGGTCAGCAACTGCCCGGGAATTCGGGAGGACGTCGCCGACTGGGTAAAGGCAACAAGCCTGAGCTTGCTCGCTTCGGCCGAGATCGGCCCGGGCGAATTCGAGTTCTATATCGGCAAGAAATAGGGTGCGCATCAAGAGCCACTGGTTCAAGTCGGAAACGCCGAAAAGCGCGGAGGACATCGCGAGCGCGGCGGCGTTCATCATCTGGCGCGTCGCCCAGAATGCACTGAAGACCATGCGTGCGGCGCGCTACGAGCTTCCGCCCGGACCGCAGTATTTCGCGTTTCTCTCGGAATTTCTCGCGTTCCTGACGCTCGGGGCGGATCGGATCGCCTACCGGCAGCGCGATCCCGCCTGGCGCGTCGCGTTCACGACTGCCGTCGCCAACCGGGTGGGCGAGATCCTTGCGGACAATGAAGCCGACTTGTTGGGCGCCCAAGCGCAAGACGCGTGCAAGCGGCAGTTCATCGCGCTCGTCAACGCGCGTTCGGCCGAGTGTTCCGACCTCGACTGGACGGACGAGGGCCCCGCTTACGGCTTCCTCCGCTTTCTCGGCCACCGGATCGCCGACGTGATGCAGGACGCCGACAAGTCCTGGTCGATCGCGCAGGTGATCGAGAGCGAGGCGCCCGAGGCCGCGGAAACACTCGTCCGCGGGATGGCCGGCCTGCTCGACACGACCCCCCGCCGCCGCGCGAAGGGCGCTGGCGCGACACGCGGCGAATGAGCCATGAGCGCGGTGTCGACCCGACCGCCTGCAGCGCGCGCGAACCCGTTCGATCCGAACGACGATGCCGCCTATGGTCGCTGGCGGGCGAGAAAGCTCGCCGCGTATCCCGCCGACACGGCAGCGCTCGTCGCCGAAATCGCCAATCCGCGGGCGATCACTACCGCGGAGAAGGCCGCGCTCGTCGACCGCTGTCGGCGCGCGAACATGGCCGTTTACGTTAGCGAATTGCGGCACGAGAGCAGCGAAATTCCGCGTGCGCTGGGTCGGCAACTCGGCCTCGTCCGCCTCGATCGCAACTACCTGGCCGACGACGACGGCGTGAGCAGCGTGGCCGTCTCCGGGGAGGCGGGCCGCGGCGAGTTCATTCCGTACACCAACCGGCCGATCCGCTGGCACACCGACGGCTATTACAATCCGGTCGGGCGGAAGATTCGCGCGATGCTGCTGCATTGCGTGCGGCGTGCCAGCGAGGGTGGCGAGAACACCCTCTTCGATCATGAGATCGCCTACCTCCGGCTTCGGGACGAGAATCCGGAGTGGGTACGCGCGCTGATGCTCGCCGATGCGATGACCATTCCGGCGCGCGAGGACGCGGACGGCATTGCCCGCCCAGCCGAGACGGGCCCGGTTTTTTCGGTCGATCCGGACGATGGTGCGCTGCACATGCGTTATACCGCGCGCACGAAGAGCATCGAGTGGAAGCGCGATCCCGGGGTCGAAGCGGCCGTAGCGGCGCTCACGCGCGTGCTCGACGACGCATCGCCGTTTCACCATCGGCTCGCGCTCGAGCCGGGGATGGGGATCGTGTGCAACAATGTCCTGCACGAGCGCACCGGCTTCGTCGACGATCCCGCGGCGCCCCGCCTTCTCTACCGGGCGCGCTACTACGACCGCGTCGAGGGCACCTGAAGGCTGGCCGTCACGGCCTGCGCGCGAAAGTGAGCGATGACGCAATGGGTTTCCCTGTCGCGCGCGGCGCGCCTGATCGGCGTCGCCCGCGGCGTGTTGCAGCGACAGATTCGCGAGGGGCAGCTCGCCACTGCCGACGGACTCGTCTCGATGGCGAGTCTTGGCGAACTCTACCCGCAGTGGAATGCCGAGGACTCTGGCGCGTTCGAGCACGTCATGCAGGTCCGGGAACAAGCTTTCGGGCGCCGCGTTCTCGAGCGCATGCTGCCGAGCCAGGCCGTCCTCGCGCAACGGGTGTTCGCGCAGAGCCAGGAGCTCGCCGACGTCCGCCGCCACCTGCAGCGCTATCACGCGCTCGTGCTGCAGATGCAGCAGCGATTGGACGCGGCCGACGCCGCAAGGTCGAGCCCGCAGTTGCGGGCACTTTCGGTCGCCCTCGAGCAGGGGCTGGCCGAAATTCTCGCCAGCGAGCCCGCTGACGCGATCACTGTCATGGACGACATCCTCAAGATCGTCAGTGCCCACGTCACGGTGCGCCCGAGCGGCCGGGAGTTCTTCGTCGAGGGCCGCGACTCGTTGCTGCAGGCGGGACTCAAGGCGGGGCTGAAGCTCAATTACGGTTGCGGCAACGGCAGCTGCGGGCTGTGCAAGGCGCGCGTCGTCGCCGGCGAGGTCGTCAAGGCGATGCCGTACGACTATCCGCTGTCGGAGAGGGAGCGAGGGCAGGGTTACACGCTGCTCTGCGCGCATTCCGCGGCTTCCGGCGAGATCGTGATCGAGACGCTCGAAGCACAGGGACCCGGCGAGATTCCCGAGCAGGAGGTCACGGTGCGCGTGCGTAGCGTATCGGCACTCGCACCGGACACGGTGCTGCTGCATCTGCAGACGCCCCGGTCGAGCCGGCTGCGCTTCCTTGCAGGCCAGAGCGTGACGCTGTTCGGCAATGGCGGTGGCAGCGATGCGCAGGGGGTTTATCCGATCGCGAGCTGTCCGTGCGACGACCGCAATCTCCATTTCCATCTTGGCCGCAATGCCGGCGACGCGTTCGCGCAGCTCGTTTTTGACGGCGCGCTGAAGGCGGGCGCCACGCTGACCTTGTGGGGGCCGGTCGGCGAATTCGTGTTGGCGGAGAGCGAGCGGCCGCTCGCGTTCATCGCTTGCGACACCGGATTTGCGCCGATCAAGAGCCTGATCGAGCACGCGATGGCGGTGGACGCCACCGAATCGTTGTCGCTCGACTGGGTCGCGACGCGCCCCGACGGCCAATACCTTGCAAACCAGTGCCGCGCGTGGGCTGCGGCGTTTGACCAGTTTCGCTACGTCCCGCATGCCAATGCCGATCCTGCGGCTGGCGCGCATCGTGCGGTCGCTGCCCTGGCGTCTGCGTTGCCGGTCGCGGAAAGCGATCTCTACGTTGCCGGCCCGGCGACATTTGTCGCCGCGGCTGCCCAGGCGCTTAGCGCCGCTGGCGTGCCGGCGACGCAAGTGCGTGCACTCGTGGTGTGACGCGCCGAATGCGATGAGCGCGCGCGCTTGCATTCCGATCGTGCCCGCGAAGCCGGCGGCAGAAAGCGATTGCGCGGGCGCGGAGCCCTTTGCGCTGATGGTGCTGGGCGACGCGATGGCGCCCGAGTTCGTCGAGGGCGAGATCATCGTGGTCGAGCCGGAGGGCCACGCGACGGATGGTTCGTTCGTCGTGGCGCAGGTCGACGGCGAATGGACGTTGCGCCAGCTCGCGCGTCATGGCGGGCAGTGGCAATTGCGCGCGCTCAATCCGGCGTATCCGGCGAGCGAGATTGCCGACCTCGCGCCCGTCCGTGGGGTCGTGATCCAGAAGAGCAAACCCGGGCGGCGCCGCGCATCGAAGCGCTACGTCGACTGACCCGTTGGCCGCCGAGGAGACTGAGGTGCCCTACTTCATCTATCGCGTGTATCCGTTCCGCCGTCTCGAAAAGGTGGACGAGGCCTCCTCGTATGGCGCCGCGGCGACGAAGGCGAAGGCACTGCGCGCCGATCCGGCGTTGCCTTCGGATTGCACGGTGAAGCTGATCTTTGCCGACAACGAATTCCACGCCGAGGAGTTGCTGTCGCAGGTGCGCGAAAAGGCGCCGGGCCTCGCCGGCGACGAGTGAGCATCGGCATGCCCGGCGATCGTCGCGGCCCCGGCGAGGTGGGAAGGCAGGCGCCGTCATGGCGCGGGAAACGTGTGATGAAGGAAATCGACGCGATCGTCACCGCCGTGCGGGCAAACTGCCATCTGAGCGATGCACGGCACGCGAGAAACATGACGCTGTGCACCTATCTCCTGGAGATGCGCGAGCTCTATCGGTGGGAACGCGGGATCCCGCTGACGGCCCCGCTGCCGCGTGCCGCCGTCGGCGAGTGGCTGTCTAACCGGGAGGCATTGTGGGCCGGCATCGAGGACGACGAATACCGGACGCTCCCCATCGGCGGAGCCCTCGTCGATCCGTTCGATGCAATTGCGTTGAACCACGCGCTCACGCCGCAGGGCCTCGTCTACGGCGCGGGCATCGGCCGGTTCGGCAAGCCGCAATTCTTCGTGGGGGAGCTCGAACGCGAGGAATGGCGCGATGGCGTCCGCATTCTGGTGTCGCGGCGCGAGTTCGCGCGCGACGTTGCGCCGGCGCCCGCGGCGCTGCGCGACGACACGATCTACGTGCGCCTCGAATCGCTGCAGCGGATGCTGTGGGAACGAATCGAGGCCTGGGAGCGCAAGCGCGTGGATGGCGCGCTCAAAGCGGCGCTCGCCGCGCACGGGTTTGAGCGCGACCCAGCTGTCGCCTTGGAATCGATGGCGGCGGCCGAGGCTGAAACCCTGATCCTGCATGAGCTGGGGGAGCACCGGGCCGGTCGAGACCTCTCCCCCGCGTGGGAACGCATGCTGGCCGGGTTTACGCGCCGTCCGGCGGAGCTCTTTTCGCGCGCCGCGCGCGACCATCTGGCCGATTGCACGACGACGCTTCCGGCGCTGCTCGAGCGCGATGCCGACGCGTCATTGCACTTCTGGTTCTCCGGGCTCGACGGCATGCGGCGCGAGCTGTTTCCGCGCATTGTCGGTGCCTACGACGCGTGGCGCTCAGGCGATCACGGCCGCGCCCTGTCGACGGCGATCGCCGCCGGCAGGGAGCATTGGCGGAGCGTGTGCGCACGGACACTGGGGCTTTATGCCAGCCGCGGCAGCGATGCCGAGAGCGCGGTCGAAGCGCTGGCCGCCCACAGTCGTCTCTGACGCGTTGCGGGCGCGTCGAGAATCATCACTTCGCGGGCGTTCAGGTCGCGTGAACGACTTCCGCCACCAGCGCCGCGCGTTCCACGGAGCGAATTGGCCACCAGACAATGGTGCTCGGCTCGCTCCATCAGCTTGCGCGCCTTGGCGATGTCGCTGTCAGGCGCGACCGTGAGGGTCGCGTACGTGGTGTAGCTCGTGAACTGCGTCACGCCCTCGGCACGGTCGAGCACGCCGTCGACCCGGCAGGTCAGCCCCTTCCACTCGAACTTGGACGCCGTGGCAAGCGCGCGAAACGTGAGGATGAAGCAGTCGGCGATCGACGCGCAGAGCAGCGTCTCGGGCGACCAGACATCGCCCGGGCCGTCGAACTCTGGCGGCGGAGCCGTCGTGATCTCGGGGAGGCCCGGGCGAGGTTACGGAAACGCTGCCCGACGGCTGGGCGGCGGCACTGGCGACGTACAGATGGGGATAGGGGTGCACTTGTCGCCGCAGTCGGAACGGTAGACCTGCATCACCTTGAAGCCGCGGCCCTTGTCGTTCTTCACCCAGCTCGCTTTCGACCAGTTTGTCGGTGAGGACGGGGTCCTTGTTCCACGCGCCGCAGGCTTCCTTCGCCCAGTCGGCGGACATCAGCATGGGTGCGGCAAGGGCCGGCGCGGCGATCGCGACAGCAGCAGCCAGCGAAGCAGCGCGCATCGATCGTCTCCTGGGGGTTCGAAAGCGAGCGCAGTCCGATCGCGTGGCGGAATGCCAAAGATGCAGGCGCGCGAGCGAGCTTCGCGCTGCGTACCACGCCAGCCGGGCGACTTCGGTGCTGGCGCGCGCCGGTGTTCGGGCGGAGAAACGCGGCGACCGATGCGCCCGCCGCGTCGCTCGCGGCTGCCCCCGCGGCGCGAGCCAGTCAGAACCTGCGAGAGTACGCGATGCCGAGCAGGTATTCCTTCATCGCGATCGTCTCGGTCGTCGTCGGCGGCGCGCCGAAGCCGATGAACAGGCTCGGGCCAGTCACCGAATTGTTCGCTGCGTACATGAACGCGCCGGTGATCTCGGATTCCTTGTCGATCCGGTAGGTCGCGCCGACCGAGTACTGGTCCTGCACCACACCCGGCGCGAGGATGTTGAACGTCACGTCCTGCGGCCGGATGGGATTCTCGGTATGGTTGTAGCCGGCGCGCAGCGTCCACTGATCGTTCACCATGTACTGGACGCCGATCTTCCACACGTCGACGTTCTGCCAGCCGAAGCCCGCGCCGTTGTCGCCGCCGAGGCAGTTGGCTGGTCTGGCCTTGCGCACAGTAGCCGATGAGCGAGCTGTCGTTGTTCACGGATGGCGCGTCGTCGTAGAAGATCCGCTGAAAGTCGACCGCGATCAGCCATTGGTTGGTCGGGCGGATGGCGACGCCGACGGTGAAGCTCGACGGGATGTCGAATCCGCCCTGCTGCGCGAACAGCCCCTTGTAGTCGTCGAAATTGTCCATGCTGACCTTGCTCGCCCACTGGGCCGCCGATCGCGAACTGCTCGGTGAACTGCCCCATGTAGCCGATGCGCACGCCCGACGCCCCACGAATCGCTGTAGCCGTTGTTGGTGACGTTGCCGGGGCGGTCGAGAGGAACGGATTGTCGAACGCCTGCAGCCCTTCGGCCTTGAAGCGCTGGTACGCGATGATCGGCGTGATGCCGACCGACTGGCCCTTCACGAACTGCCACGAAGCGTACGGCGCGATCATCAGCTGCATCAGGTCGACGCCGAGATCGCCGCTGCCGCACAGCAGGTTGTACGGGGCGCCTTGTCCCTGACGGAAGGAGCCGCAGGCGCTCTGCGCCGAAATCTGCCCGCCCGGATAGTCGGTGTTCATCCCGCCGTTGCCGTACACCGTGACGCCGAACGCGAGATCGGGCCGATACTTCCAGTTGACGCCGAACTCCGGAATGAAGAAGTTGGTGCTGTCGCTGTCGACGAAGCCGTCGATGCCGGCGTGACCTGAGCCCGTGCGCGAGGCGTCGCGACGGGGCGAGAACCACGCGACACCGAGTTGCCATTCGTTGCCGAGGAAGCGACATCGCGCCGGGATTGACCGCGCCGCCGAAGGGCTCCTGCGCGACCGCGATCGCGGCGCCGCCCATGCCGATCGACTTCATGCCGTAGCCGTTTGCGAAATAGCCGTCGGTCGCGAACGCCGACTGCGAAGCCATGCCGCCGGCCGCGATGGCCAGGCAGAGGGCCGTCTAGCCTTCCTCGTCTCATGTGGTTCCCCTGATGTTGAATGAATGGAAATTGCAGCGGTATTCGCGCGAGCTTGCTGTCCGGTCAGATGAACAAGCTCACGTCGGCGTCCTTCGCCATCGGCAGGAACGTGGCGGCGCCGACAGTATTCCTTGACCTCGGGAATGAACTCGCTCGCGCTTGTAGCCGAAGAGGTCGACGGTCATCTGGCAGCCGATCAGGTTCACCCCGGCTTCGATGCACAGGCTGCGCAGTTCGCCGATCTCGGCGACGCCCTTGTTCTTGATCGTCTTCTTCATCATCTTCGTGGCGAACGCCTCGTAGGCCGGGATCAGCGACTGCACGGCATTCGGGATGTTCCAGCGGATCGACTTGAACCACGCCGGGCCCATCGGCATCTTCATCGGCATCGCCGGATTGCCGAGCGGGCTCACCTTCAGCTTCCGCAGGTCCTTCTTGAGGAGCTCGAGCCCGTAGAACGTGAAGAAGATCGACACGTCCCAGCCGAGCGCCGCCGCGGTCGACGCCAGGATGAACGGCGGATACGCCCAATCGAGCGTGCCCTTGGTGGCGATGATCGTCATCGACGGCGTCTTCGCCGCCTTCGATCTCGGCGAGCTTCGCGGCGAGCCGCTGGTCGAGCATGGCATCGACGCGTTCCCGGATCAGACGGTCGAGCGCAGCGGCATCCTCGGTGACGGGGTCTCGTTAGCGTTTCCATGGCTTCTCCTCTGGGATCAGGGCCGTCACCGGCGCACGGTGCGAGCCTGTCCGTGGACCTACTTCTTCTTCAGGAAGAAGACGTAGGTCTTGTTTTCCTCGGCGGAGGACAGCAGCGCATTGCCCGTCTGGCTCGCGAACGCCTGCATGTCCTTGATCGAGCCCGGGTCGGTCGCCACGACCTTGAGCACCTGGCCGGACGTCAGCTCGTTCAACGACTTCTTGGTCTTGAGGATGGGCAACGGGCACGACAGCCCGCGCGCGTCGAGTTCCTTGTCGAAGTTCACGTTGGTTTTCTCCATCAAAAGGTTTTGGTGGCGAGTTCCCCGTTTGGCCGGCCGTGGGCCCAAGGCACCCGAAGGGCCATTATCCACGGCCCGCTCGCGGCTGCATTGCGCCCGCTCAAAGGATGTCGCCGTGCGTCGGAATGTCGCGGTGCGGGCGCCGAAATCGCAGCATTAGGCTGCTTTGGCGGTTGCCCGTCTATAACCGCGATGGGTAATGACCCTGCTACCCGTATGGGGGACGTCGAAATCGGCGCGCGCCGGCATTCGCTCGAGTGGCGTCGGCCCACTCAAGCGGCCCGGCGCTTGCGGTCCATCAGCTGCAGGATCATCGGCGTCAGGATCAGCTGCATGGCGAGGCTCATCTTGCCGCCGGGCACGACGATGATGTTCGGCCGCGACATGTAGGAGTCGTGCAGCATCGACAGGAGGTAGAGAAAGTCGATCCCCTGCGGCTTCGCGAACCGGATCACGACCATGCTTTCGTCGACCGTCGGGATGTCCTTCGCGATGAACGGGTTCGACGTGTCGACCATCGGCACGCGCTGGAAATTGATGTGCGTCTGCGAGAACTGCGGGCAGATGTAGTTCACGTAGTCGGGCATCCGGCGCAGGATCGTGTCGACCACCGCCTCCTGCGAATAGCCGCGCAGCGTCTGGTCGCGATGGAGCTTCTGGATCCATTCCAGGTTGATGATCGGGACGACGCCGATCAGGAGGTCGGCGTGGGCGCCGATATTGATCGTGTCGGTCGTCGCCGCGCCGTGCAGGCCCTCGTAGAACAGGAGGTCGGTGCCGGCGGGAATGTCCATCCACGGCGTGAAGGTGCCGGGCTCCTGCTTGAACGGTGCGGCTTCCTGCGCATCGTGCAGGTACTTGCGGACCTTGCCCGTCCCGGTCTCGCCATAGGCGCGAAACAGCGCCTCCAGTTCCTCGAGCAGGTTCGCCTCCGGGCCGAAGTGGCTGAAGTGCGCGTTGCCGGCCGCGGCGGCGTCGGCCATCTTCGCCTTCATCTCCCTGCGGTCGTAGCGGTGGAACGAGTCACCCTCGACGATCGCGGCATTGAAACCTTCGCGCCGGAAGATGTGCTCGAAGGTGCGCGGTGACGGTCGTCGTGCCGGCGCCCGACGAGCCGGTGATCGCGACCACGGGGTGGCGTCTGGACATGGGACTCTCGCTTCCGGTCAGTTGGAAAGGGTAGCGGCGCCAAAGAGCGAGCGCTCGTTGAACAGCGGCGAGCTGAATGCGACTTCACCGCGGTCGTATTCCGCGTGGTAGCGGACGATCCGCTCGACCTCGCAGCGCCGAGCCGAGAATGACCGGCACGCGCTGGTGCAGCGCTTCGGGAACGATATCGAGGATCCGCTGCCGTCCCGTCGAAGCCCGTCCGCCGGCCTGCTCGATCAGCATCGCCATCGGGTTCGCTTCGTAGAGCAGGCGCAGGCGTCCGGGCTTGGCGGGGTCCTTGGTGTCCTTCGGATACATGAAGAGGCCCCCGCGCATCAGGATCCGGTGCACCTCGGCCACCAGCGAGGCGATCCAGCGCATGTTGAAATCCTTGCCGCGCGCGCCGCTCTTGCCCGCGATGCACTCCTCGACATAGCGGCGCACCGGCGGCTCCCAGAAGCGCTGGTTCGACGCGTTCACGGCAAATTCCTGGGTCTCCTCGGCGATCGCGAGATTCGGATGCGTGAGGATGTAGGCGCCGATCTCGGGGTCGAGCGTGAAGCCGTGCACGCCCGTGCCGAGCGTGATCACGATCATCGCCGCCGGGCCGTACAGCGCGTAGCCGGCGCAGACCTGGCGCGTGCCCGGCTGCAGGAAATCCGCCGGCTTCGGATCGGTGACGCCCTCGGGCGCGCGCAGAACCGAAAAGATCGTGCCCACGGTCACGTTGACGTCGAGGTTCGACGAGCCGTCGAGCGGGTCGAATACCAGCAGATAGCGGCCGCGCGGGTACTGTGCGGGGATCGGCCAGGGGGCGTCCATCTCCTCGGACATCATCCCCGCCAGGTGCCCGCCCCATTCGCAGCTCTGCAGCATGATGTCGTTGGCGATGAGGTCGAGCGGCTTCTGCTCCTCGCCCTGCGCGTTCACGGTGCCGGCCGAGCCGCGCGCGCCGGTGAGCGTGCCGCGCGCGACCGCGATCGCGATGTACTTGCACGCGGTCTGTATGTCGTTGACGAGCGCGATCAGCTCGGCGCCCCCTTCGAGCTTGCGCTGCTCCTCGATGATGAACTTCGACAGCGTCGTGCGACCGTACAGCATGGTCTAGCCCCCTTGAAATAAGCGGCTCGCCCGGATGTCGGCGGCCGAGATCGTCTGCAGCGCCTCGCGCGTCACCGGCGTCGCGGCGGCAAAGAGGCGATTCGCCTGCCGCAACCGCGCGCGGTCGAGCGCATTGCGGATCGATCGCGCGTTGGCGAAATTGGGTTGCGCTCGCCGTTTCGCGATGTACTCGACGAGCGCCACCTCGGCTTCGGCATCGAGCCGGTAGTCGAGCTGCTCCAGCATCAATTCCGCGATCGCATAGAGTTCGGCCTCGGAAAAATCGGGGAAGTCGATGTGATGCGCGATCCGCGACGCCATGCCGGGATTGCTGCGGAAGAACGTGTCCATCCGGTCCTTGTAGCCGGCCAGGATCACGACCAGGTCGTCGCGCTGGTTCTCCATCACCTGCAGCAGGATCTCGATCGCCTCCTGCCCGTAGTCGCGCTCGTTCTCGGGCCGATAGAGGTAGTACGCCTCGTCGATGAACAGCACCCCTCCCAGCGCGCGCTTCAGCACTTCCTTCGTCTTCGGGGCCGTGTGCCCGATGTACTGTCCGACCAGGTCGTCGCGCGTGACCGAGACGAGATGCCCTTTGCGCACGTAACCCAGCCGGTGCAGGATCTCCGCCATGCGCAGCGCGACGGTCGTCTTGCCGGTGCCCGGATTGCCGGTGAAGCTCATGTGCAGCGACGGCGGCGCGCCGGTGAGCCCCAGCGACGCGCGCGCCTTCGACACGGCGAGATACGCGGCGATGTCGCGAATGCGCTGCTTGACCGGCTTGAGACCGATCAACTCGCGGTCGAGCGCGTCGAGCACGTCGACGACGTTCGCCTCGCGCAGCAGCGCCTGGAGGTCGACGCTCGTGGAAGCCTGGTCGTTCATGGCAGGGAACAGGGACGGTGCGCGTTTCGCCGGTGCCGGTCAGTAGCGGCTGCCTTCGGGGCGGTCGACCGCGTAGCTCTCGATGGTGTAGCGAACGCTGCGCCCCGCGGTTTCCTGGCGCACGACGCGAAAGCCCGGCTCGGTCTTCGGCCGGTTGACGATGAACGACAGCCGCGTCGATTCCCACCCCTGCGTCGAATCGAACGCGTTGATCTTGATGTAATGGTCGGGGAACGCCTTGCGGCATGCATTGACCTCCATCAAGACGCCGGCCGCGTCATTCATGTCGAACATCGGCATCCCCCACATCTCCCAGTAGACGTTGCGGGGGTGCGGCTCGTCGGTGTGCTCGACGGCCAGCGCCCAGCCCCGCCGCAGCGCATAGTCGACCTGGGCCGAGATCTCGGCATCGGTGAAGTCGGGCAGAAACGAAAAAGTGCCTTGGGTAACGCGCATGGTGTCCTCTCGGGTCTGCCGCTTCAGGCGGCCGTGGGCGTGGGAACGAAATCGGGCGTGTCGGTCGACGCGTAGTTGAATGAGACGTCCTTCCACGTATCGAGCGCCTGGGCGAGCGGCAGGCAGCGCTTCGCGGCGTCGATGAGGATCTGCGGCCCTTCGTTGACGATGTCGCGGCCTTCGTTGCGCGCCTTGACCATGGCTTCCAGCGCGACGCGGTTCGCCGTCGCTCCGGCCTGAATTCCCCCCGGGTGGCCGATCGTCCCGCCGCCGAACTGCAGCACGCAGTCGTCACCGAACAGATCGATCAACTGGTGCATCTGTCCCGCGTGAATCCCGCCCGAGGCCACAGGCATCACCTTGCGCAGGTTCGCCCAGGGCTGCTCGAAGAAAATCCCGCGTTGCAGGTCCACTGCGTTCTTCTCCTCGCGGCAGACGTTGTAGAAGCCCTGCACGGTCAGCGGGTCGCCCTCGAGCTTGCCGACGGCGGTTCCGGCGTGGATATGGTCGACCCCCGCCATTCGCATCCACTTGGCGATCACGCGGAAGGAGACGCCGTGATTCTTCTGCCGCGTGTAGGTCGAGTGGCCGGCCCGATGCAGGTGCAGGATCATGTCGTTGCGGCGCGCCCATTTGGCCATCGACTGGATCGCCGTGTAGCCGATCACGAGGTCGATCATCACGATCACCGACCCCAGCTCCTTCGCGAACTCGGCGCGCTCGTACATGTCCTCCATCGTGGCGCCGGTCACGTTCAGATAGGTTCCTTTGACCTCGCCGGTGGCGGCCGAAGCCTTGGCCACGGCTTCCATGCAATAGAGGAAGCGCTCGCGCCAGGTCATGAACGGCTGCGAGTTGATGTTCTCGTCGTCCTTGAGGAAGTCGAGGCCGCCCTTCAGCCCCTCGTAGACGACGCGTCCATAATTCTTGCCGGACAGCCCGAGCTTGGGCTTGACCGTCGCGCCCAGCAGCGGGCGGCCAAACTTGTCGAGGCGCTCGCGCTCGACGACGATGCCGGTGGCCGGACCCTGGAACGTCTTCAGGTACGCAACCGGGATCCGCATGTCCTCGAGTCGCAGCGCCTTCAACGGCTTGAAGCCGAACACGTTGCCGATGATCGACGCGGTGAGGTTCGCGATCGAGCCTTCCTCGAACAGCGCGAGGTCGTAGGCGATGTACGCGAAGTACTGCTGCTCGGTGCTGGTGCCGGGACCGGTGTTGGGCACCGGGTCGACGCGGTACGCCTTGGCGCGATAGTTGTCGCAGGCGGTGAGGCGGTCGGTCCAGACGACGGTCCAGGTCGCGGTCGACGATTCGCCGGCGACGGCTGCCGCGGCCTCGTCCGGATCGACGCCTTCCTGCGGGGTGATCCGGAACAGCGCGATCAGATCGGTCTCGGCAGGCTCGTAGTCCGGGCGCCAGTAGCCCATGTCCTTGTACTTCATCACGCCGGCCTTGTAGCGTTCCTTGCCGGTCAGCGGGGCCTTGCTCGCGGTGTCGTTCATCGGATTGCCTTTCGAAGGGGGCAGGGGTGCGATCGGTACGGCGATGCTAGTCTTCTTCATTGACAAGCAAAAGTTAAATGTTTTAACTAGCAACTTAAGTAAAATACTTAAGTAGCGCACGAGGCTTCGATGCGTGGCGTCACCATCCGGCAGCTGCAGATCTTCGTCGTGGCGGCGGGGCATCTCAGCTTTGCGCGCACGTCGGAGCAGCTGCACCTGACGCAGGCGGCGGTGTCGCTGCAGATCAAGCAGCTCGAAGCGATGGTCGGGCTGGCGCTCTTCGAGCGGCGGGGCAAGAAGCTCGCGTTGACCGAGGCCGGCGAGCATCTGCTGCGCTACGCGCGGCAGATTCTCGACGCGCTCAAGGACGCGGATGCCGCGATCTCGGCGCTGAAGGGACTCACCGGCGGCCATATCCGCGTCGGCGTCGTCAGCACCGCGAAGTACTTCGCGCCGGCGTTGATCGCGCGCTTCCAGGAACACCATCCGGGTGTGCGCGTGTCGCTCTCCGTCAACAACCGGGAGGTGATCGTGCGCGAGCTCGAGCGTAACGAGATCGACATCGCGATCATGGGGACGCCGCCGCAGCGCATCGAGACCGACTGCGGTGCTGTTCGCCGACCATCCGCTGGTCGTCATCGCGCCGACGGCGCATCCCCTGGCGAAGGCGCGCCGGATACCGCTGTCTGCGCTTGCGGCGAGACCTTCATCGTGCGCGAGCAGGGTTCCGGCACGCGCTCGTCGATGGAGCGCTTTTTCGCGGAGCGCCACTTCGTCCCGAAGATCGGCGCAGTGTTGAGCAGCAACGAGACGATCAAGCAGGCGGTCATGGCGGGGATGGGTATCGCGCTCCTATCGCGGCACACCATCGGCCTGGAGCTGCAGACGGGCCGGCTCGCCGAGCTCGACGTGGTCGGCCTGCCGCTGATGCGCCGGTGGTATGTCGTGCGCCGGGCCGGCCGTTTCGAGAGTCCGGCAACGACGGCCTTTGTCGAGTTTGTCGTGCAGAACGCGCCCGACGTGCTCGATCGAATGCTCAGTCGAACGAGCGCCGGAAATACACGCCAACACCGCTGATCGCGCCGGCCTCGGCGCGCAGCGTCAGCGAGCGGGTCAACTCGTACTCGAGGCGCAGCGCGTTCGTGGCCACCGTGAGTCCCTGCTCGTAGACAAGCGAGAACCGGTCGGACAGCCGCTTGCCCACGGTGACGACCTGTCCCGCGGTGTCGGGAGTCCCGGAGGCGTTTCCCCGTGCCGTTCCCGTCGCGCTCTTGATCGAGATGTCGTCGAGTCCGATGCTCTGCGCGATCGTCGCCGTGATGGGCTTTCCTTGCTGACCCAGGAGCGCGGCCGAGGCGGCCTGCAGGGCGCCGAAGTCGGTTCCGGTGGTGCGATCGAGGCCGTGCCCGAGCACCAGCCAGGAGAGCTTCTCGCTGTCGGGCATGGGGGGATTCGACGTGAGCTGGATGATCGGCACCTTGACCGTGCCGGTGATCGCCACGCCGGCTTCGACAGCCAGGTTCTTGCGCAGCGCGACGATGTCGAGTCCGGGATTGTCGAGTCGCCCGTCGAAGATCAGGCGCCCGCGGTCAATGGTCAACTTCTGACCGAACGCGAAGTAGGTGCCGTTCACGGCGCGGATCGAGCCCCTGCCTACCAGGCCCGCGGGACTGTTCGTCACGCGCACCTGGCCTTCGAGATCCGTCTCGAGACCCTCGCCCGAAAAGCGCAGATTCCTCCCGAGATCGAGCTCGAGATCGACGTCGAGCGCTATGTCGTCGTCGCGACGGGTGTCGGCCGTGCGACGCGGCCAACCCTTGACGACCACGTCGTCGCCCAATGTCGCGTCGGGCGTGGTGAGGTAGACAATCGTCCCTTCATCCGCCTTCAGCTTGCCTGACAGCGCAAGTTTCCCGTTGCGGGTCGCAACGGTTCCTTCGCCGCCAACGACGAGCCTGAGGTCGGGCCGGTTGAACACGCGAAACTCCTCGGCTTGCCAAGCGAGCCTCGCCGTCGGCCGCGCGCCGCCCGGTGCGAGCTCGGTGATCTCGCCCGATGCACGGAACACTCCGGCACCGGCCTTGAGCGTGAGTTCGTCGATCACCACGCGCCCGTCGGCCGCTCGTCCGACGAGCCGGCCATCGGTGAAATGCAGACCGTATTGTGGCGCGTCGATGCGCAGGCCTTCGCCGACGAGACTCCCGGAAAGCGGCGCCCGGCTCACCGTTCCGCTTGCGGCGAGCTCGACCTTCGCGCGGCCGTCGACGACAAATGCCGTACCGATCCACGGTTGCAGCAGCTGCAGGGACGCGATGTCGCCGCGGATCGCAAGCGCGAGCGGAGCATCCGGCGCCAGTCGGCCCGGGGGCGCGTTGGCGACCGTGCCGATGGCAAGCGTCGCATCGGCGGTTCCGCCGCGGGAGGAGCGAAACGCCGCAGTCGCGTCGATGGCGTCATCGGTGAAGCGGGCGGCGGCTTCGAGCCGCGAAATGCCTGCAGCGAGGCCGGGCTCGGACGCCGTGTTGCGCGTGAGCCAGACGTCGCCGCCTTCACGCCGCACCGTCGCCGTGCCGTTGAGTCGAGGCGTCGCCGCCAGCGACCATTCGCCGCCGAGTGTGAGCGTGGAAACGAACGGTATCCGAACGCCGGCCAACCGCGCTGCCGTGGCGATCGGGACGGAGGTGAAGCTGCCCTGCGTCGTGATGCGTCCGTCGTCCCACGCGAGCTCCGTCAGGTTGACGCTGCCGTCTGCAACGGCAATGCGCGTTGCGCCGACGCGAACGTGGGTGCGGGAAACCTGGAGCGAGGCGGGCGCCACGAGCCGCAAGGCCCATTTACCGCGGTTTTCCAGTGCATCGAGCGTGCCGTTCCAGGCGATCACCGCCTCGGCACCGGCCTCGCGAGTCTCGATCACGCCGCCATGAGCCGCGACCTCGACGTCGAGGTCCTCGCCCACGAAGGCGGCGGTCATCCCGTGCTGCGCAAGCGTGCCCTCGACCTTCGCGCGCATCGTGGCGAAGATTCCCGACGGTGTCACGAACTCCTTCGCGGCGACGGCGATATTGAGCTTTCTCCCGGCAAGATCGCCTGCGATGTCCGCTGCCGTGCCACGCTCCACACTCGCATGCACTTCCAGCGTGCCGAAGGCATGCAGTGCGCCGAACTTCAATTGTCGCCCGGTCGCTTCGAAATCGATTCCGGCGCGTGGCGGCACTCCGTGCAAGTGCGCTCTTGCGTGCAGGGCGCCGGAAACCGGACGTGGAACCGCCGCCGGCAGGAACGGCGCGAGCTCGGCGATCTCCGGTGCATCGAGCGCGATCGTCATGCGATCACCGGGATCAGCAGCGCTTCCAGTGGCGTTGAGCTTCGCCCGGCCGATGGCAAGGTCGACAGTGGCGTCGCGAACGCCGGTTGGCACCACGGTCCCGCGTGCGGTGCCACCGAGCGCGACGCCGGCGAGGCGGCTATCCGGCGCCAGCGTGATATCCGCATGGACGCGCCAGGCCGACGCAAGCGCGCCGGTGGCGGCGATCCGGCCATCGAGCATTCCCTTCGGAAAGTCGCCGAAGCGTGCCGGGTCGAACCGCGTCGCGGTGGCTTCGAGATCGAATGCTCGCTCGCCGGCCGTGGCAACCCGCCCACGACCCGCGAGTTCGCCGCCGTCGGCGCGAGCACGAAATCGCTCCACCGTGACGACGCCATCGGCCAGCTGCGCGATGAAATCGAGCGCCAGGCCACCGGCGATTGTTCGATCCGAGATCGCGGCGCTGATGCGTTGTTGCCGCGCCTCGAGGTCGGCGGCGATCTTTCCGGTGAGCCGCGTTGGAACGAGCCGCGCGTGCAAGCGCCGGAGATCGGCGTCACGGACGTCGAGCGACCAGTTTCCCGCCACGCCGGGAGTGCCCAGAGGAAGCCGGCCCTGGCCGCTGATTCGGCCGCCGCCCGCGAGACCGGCGACGAGTCCGTCCAGCCCGAGCACGTCATCGCGCCACGTGAAATGGCTCGCCAGCGTCGTCACCGGAACCTTGCCTTGGTCGATGCTGCCGGACGCGGCGTTGGTCGCCTCGATCGTTCCCGCCAAGCCGCCGTCCTCCGGCGAGGCGCGCACGACCGCGGAGACGCCGGTCGTAGGCAACGTCGCGTCGATGGCGGCGAGATCGACGCCGGTCGCGTCGAGCTGGATTTCCCGCAACGGAACGAGCGCGAGCGGCGCGAGCACGGCGCGACCCGTGACGCGCGCGGCACCCCCCTTGCCGCTGCCTTCGAGCGTTGTCCGCGCAAGCGAACCCCCGAGTTCGGCGCTCGCATCGACACTGCCGAACGCGGCATCTCCCTTTGCGGCGAGACGCCCGGCGATGGGGAATGGAGAGTCGGCGCCGATGGTCGCGTTGCCGGAAAGTGCGCCGCGGTCCCAGACGAACTCGAGATCGGATAGACGATGGCCTTTCGCGCCGCCGGCATACCCGAAGGCCAGGCCGCGGATCGTGCCACCGCTCGCGCCGAGGCGCCATTCGAGTTGCCCGACTGCGAGGTGCTCGATGACCAACTCGACGGGCAGCGCAAGGCTCGAGGGCAGAGGCACATCCGCTGTCGAGGGCTTGAACTCGAGCGTGAGGAGGCGCGCACCGAGGCCGCGCACGACGATGCCTTGTGACCAAAGTGCGGCGGGACTCCACGTGAGCGCGACATCGTGCGCGACAGCGCTCGCGTCCTGCCCGCGCCAGGCGAGGCGTCGGATGCGCACGGTGTCGAGCAGCGAGCCGGTGGCGCCGTCGATCTCGAGCGCGCCGCCGCTGCGCACCGCAAGCTCGCGCGCGGCGAAGTCGACCCCCGCTTGCCCCGACAGCAGCGCAAAGCCTCCCGCGGCGATCGCCGCGAGGATGGCGATGCCCACCGCAAGCGAACGCCACCACCGACGCGCACGTCGGGGCGCGCGTACCGAAGGCGTCGCATCGTTTGTTGCAGGCATCACGACCGGGCGCTAGAAGGTGAGACCGACGGAAAAATGCACGCGAAACTGTTGCGTTTCCTGACCATAGGCGAGATCAAGCCGAAACGGCCCCAGCGGCGTGCGCACGCGGCCACCGATGCCATAACCAAGCGCCAGGCGCGCGCCGGACAGCGTGTCGACGGCGTTGCCCGCGTCGACGAATGCCGCAAGACCCCATGCCGGTGTGACCCAGTGGATGGCGTCGAGGTTCACCACTGCGTAGTAGCGGCCCGGAACCACCGCGTCGCCGTCCTGCACGCCAAGGCTCTCGAAGGCGTAGCCCCGTACCGTGGTGTCGCCGCCGGTCCGGAACAGCAGTGTCGACGGGATCCCGTTGCGGCTTCCCGCAAGCACCGCGCCTCCCTCCGCACGAAAATTGAGTTCGTTCTGCCCGGCGAGCGGCAGCCACCACGCGAAGCGGCCGAGGATGCGACCGAAAGTGCGCGTGGATACGCCGGGGATGCCACCGCCGGCACGCGCGCTCGCCATCCAGCCGACCGAGGGTGCGATCAGATTATCCACGCGGCGCCAGTAACGTTCGAATTCGCCGTAGACGGCGTGCGCAGTCTGGGCTTCGGCGCCCGATGGCTGCTGCTCGTCCAGGTAATACGTCGCGGACCACGCCCTCTCGTCCTGCTCGGGAACGGTGTGCCAGCGCGTCCCGACGGAGGCCGTCCGCGTGACCAGGCCCTCGATGTCGGTGCGCGCGATGCCAGCACCGAACGTGCCGATCCAGCCGGCGCCGTTCGGGGGCCGTGAGAAGTGCAGCGACCCGGATTGGACCTTCGTCTCGATGCGAGCGTCCGCGAGCAGCTGGAGCCCGTGGCCGTCGAAGTTCACGTCGCGGTAGGTTGCGTTGGTGCGAAACTTGACGTCGGTCGAGTAGCCGAGACCGCCCTCGAACCGCTTGGTCTGCGCCTCGATCACGGCGATGTAGACCGTGGCATCGTCCGGGTGCGTGGTGTCCGGATCAATTCTCGCCTGCACGCTGGCGAAATAGCCCGAGGCGTTCAGCCGTCGCACGTAGCGTTCGAGCAGCGCTTCGCTGTACGGCTCGCCCACGGTGAGGGTGCTGTAGTTGCGCACCACGGACGGTTCGTATTTCAGGAGGCCGGAAATCTCGAGTTGGCCGAAGCGGAAGGCGGGTCCGCTTGCGATTTCGACGTACAGATCGGCGCTCTCGAGGCCCGGGTCGATGGCCGCCTCGCTTTTCTCGATTCGCGCCGCGGCGTAGGGGCTGGCGGCGAGCGTGGCGAGAGCGCGTTGCTTGGCAGCGGTCCATGCTGACTGACGGAACGCTGCACCTTCGGGAAGCGCCCACTCGTGCTCGAGTTTCGAGATGGCGTCGGTGCCCAGGGGCGCGTCGGTGGCTGCCGGACCGGTAACCACGATGCGCACGCTCGCTATGCGTGTGGCCGGACCAGGATCCACCCGCAGGGTGACGATCGCGGGTTCGCTGCTGCGGTCGATGGTGACGTCGATCGCCGCGGAAAAGTATCCCTCGGCCGCGGCAATGTTGCGCGTCTCCTCGACCGCCTCGCGGGCGAGGCGGTCGAGGAGCTCGCTCGTCATCTCCGCGTAGCCCTGCCAGCGCACGAGACCGACGTCGCGCTCGAGCGTCTCCTTCAGCGGCGATGGGGCGTCGACCGTAACCCGGTACCGCGGGGCAGTGGCCGCCATTGCCGGTTCCGGCGTGGTTTCAGGTGCCGATTCGGCGAGCGCCGGATCAACCGGGAATGCGCCCGAGATCGCGATCGAAAGAGCGATGAGCCACGCGCGCGGACGCAGTGGCTGTCGGAAGTGGCGGGGCACGGTCGCGATTATCGTCGATCGTCACTGCCCGAAGTGTGTTCGGGGGGATGGCGGGTGTGATGGCTCCTCGTTGAGAGGCTCCGCGCGCGGAATCGATTGGCCGCGGCGGCAATTCGGGTCGCGGCGCTGCCGGCAGATCCGGGACTTCGCGGCGAGGCCAATCGAGGTTCCAGTTGACACCCGGCGGGTCGCCAAAGCCCCACAGGCCGACGCCGACGCGGGTCACTCCCGCGGCATCGTACCGCACGCTGCAACCGGAACCACCCGCCAGCACAAGCGCGATGACCAGCATGCGATGCGCAAGGCATGAGTGCCGCGCCATTGCGTCAGCGCCGGTAGGAGAGCGTCAGGCCGAGCGCGGTAGCGGTCTTGAAGTCCGCGTCGGCGTCGTTGCCCGCACCGTCGGTTACCAAGAGGCGACCGCGCGCCGACACTCCGGCGTAGAACTCGAGCTTCGCCGTCGCCCCCAGCGTGCACGATACGCGCGCGAAGATGGGAAAATAGCGATGCTTGCCGACACCACCGGGCGCGACCCCGTTGTGGTCCAGCCGGAACCCATACGATCGGCGGGCGTCTCCGCCTGCAATCTCCCAGTTGTCGTCCACGGCATAGGCGAGCTCCAGGCCGGTACCGCCCGCGGACCCTGAAACACCGAACCGCAGGTCGCTCGCATAGCGTAGTCGAGTGTGAGGCCGAGTGACAGCGCATTGATGTCCTGCCACGGACTGTCGCCCCGGAATGCGACGGGGTTCGAAAATCTCCAGTTCTCGTAGTCGTAGCGCAGCGTGACGCCGAGCCCGAGCTCGAGCGTGACGTCTCGACGGTACCTGCCGTTGAAGATCAGGCTCGCCGAGCCGGTCGTTGCCGCCTGAGTCGAGGTCGGCGGCGAACTGGTAGACACCACTGATCGACGCCGATGCCGTGGATTCTTCCTTCCAGGCGGGGATTTGGGCCGCCCGGGCACTTGTCAGGAGTGCGCCGGTAACCACGACGATGATCGTGGAAAGGCGACGGTGCCGCGGTGGCATGGGAGCGGTCCGGTTCGCTCGACGAGGCACGACGCAAGGCGCGCGGCGCGTGCGGCGCGGCGATTCTACCCGAGCCGCCAACCGGCAACGGCGACGGGAAACCGGCAGTCGCGATCACGAGCGAATTCCCTGCATACAGCGCAATCCGCTGCTGCCGTGGGCGAACTCGTGGCCATTCCAATGGCATAAAACGGCGGCCGTCGGACCGGATTCCTGCGCGACGCCGGGCCGACCGGCGCGAAGGAGAGCCCCGCTGCCCGGGTCGTCGGCTCCCGGGCCGTGCGGTGCCGGCGGTTCCAACCGTCCGCTGCCCCTCTGGGATGCGCGTTGCTCAGCCACTTTCGAACGATCGTTCTCTTTTTGCGATGCGAAGGTCGACAATTCTTCCAGTCTTACATTGATTTACGACTATAAGTATTTGTTTAATATTGAATAAAGACCCACATACAACATCCGAGATAAGTCATTGTTCCAAAACCTAAAAAAGGTTGACCCCGGCAGTTTGGTTCATTTATAGTCGCCAGAGGTGGGAAAAAGTGGGATGAAGTGGGGATCGAGGGCACTTGCCGGCCCGACCCCTCGATGTAAATGAGCACTCACCTTCATCCCGATGCGGAGGGGCGACACGGTGGCGCAGGGAGCGACGAGTTCACCGGGAGGGGAGACGGTATTTCGTGGTGTCACCCATCTCGCGCTCGATGCCAAGGGCCGCCTCGCGATTCCCGCGAAGCACCGTGACGTGCTGGCCGGCCCCATCGGCGAAGCCGGTCGCGGGCTGATCGTCACCGCCGATCCGAGCCGCTGCCTCCTTGTCTATCCGCGTGCGGCATGGGAGCCCATCCAGTCGCGCCTGATGGCGCTGTCGTCGTTCAACGAACAGATTCGCGGACTGCAACGACTCCTTGTCGGCCACGCGGATGACATCGAGATGGATGGCGCCGGCCGAATTCTCGTTCCGCCCGCATTGCGGCAGTACGCGGCGCTCGACCACCGCGTCGTGCTCGTAGGCCAGGGCAGCAAGTTCGAGTTGTGGGACGAAGCGAGATGGCAGGAACAGACGGAGCGCGCGATCACGTTCCCCTCCGGTCAACTGCCGCCCGAGCTCGACGGCTTCAGTCTTTGATGCGCGATGGCGGACACGTCAGCGTTCTGCTCGAAGAAAGTGTTGCGGCGCTGGCGGTCGGCGCCGATGGCATCTACGTCGACGCCACGTTCGGGCGTGGCGGACATGCGCGCGCCATCCTCGCCCGGCTCGGTCCGCTCGGTCGGCTCGTCGGCATCGACCGCGACCCTGCCGCCGAGCGCGCGGCGCACCAGATCGCGGATCCGCGTTTCACCTTTCGCCGTGCATGGTTCTCCGAGCTCCCCGAGGAGCTGTCCGCGCTCGGCATCGAGCGCGTCGACGGCGTGCTACTCGATCTCGGGGTTTCCTCGCCGCAGATCGACGATCCGGCGCGCGGCTTTTCGTTGCGCGCCGACGGACCCCTCGACATGCGAATGGACCCCACGCGCGGGGAAACCGCTGCCGCTTTCCTTGCGCGTGCCACCGTACGCGAAATTTCGGAGGTGATACGCGACTATGGTGAAGAACGGTTTGCTCAATCGATTGCAGGAGCAATTGTTGCGGCACGCGCGGTCGCACCCGTCGTCCGGACGCGGCAGCTGGCCGCGATCGTGGCCAAAGCCGTCGGCGCGCGCCCGCGGCGTGATCGGAGTCAGGATCCGGCCACGCGGACATTCCAGGCTCTTCGGATTTTCGTCAATGGCGAGCTTGCGGAGCTCGCGCTGACGCTGCCGCGCATGGTGCCGCTGCTCAATACGGGGGGTCGGCTCGCGGTGATCAGCTTTCACTCGCTCGAGGACCGGATCGTGAAGCGCTTCGTCGCCTCCGCTTCGCAACCTTTCGGCGGCGATCCGCGGCTCGCGCGGCTGGCGATCGAGGCGGCGGCGTTGCCCGGCGCGCCGCTCGCGCTCGTCGGCCGCGCGGTGCGTCCCGGCGCGGAAGAGGTCGCAGCGAACCCGCGGGCGCGCAGCGCCACACTGCGCGTCGCCGAACGAACGGCGCATCCGATTCCGGCGGGATTCGCTGCGCCACGGCGGGGGTAGGCGCGCGATGGTCCGTCTGAACCTGCTGTTTCTCGCCGTGCTGGTCGTCTGCGCCCTATCGCTCGTGACGTCGCGGCACCAGGCACGCGAACTCTTCGTCGAACTCGGGCGTGAGCAGGCGAAAGCGCGCGCCTACGAAACCGAATACGGCCAGTTGCAACTCGAACAGTCGACGTGGGCGGCGCCGGCCCGCGTCGAAAAGATCGCGCGCCTGGAGCTCAGGATGCAGATGCCCGGCCCGGGCCGCGTCGAAGTCGTCGCGGTGGAAGGCGCACGATGAGACGCGCCGCCAGCGCCGTCCCGCGAGGGAGGCGGCCGCCGGGTCTGCCGCCGTTGCGGGCGCCCTTCGTGTTCGGCGCGCTGCTGCTGCTGTTCGCGGCGCTCGTCGGACGCTCGCTCTATCTGCAGGTGATCGACAACACGTTCCTGCAGGAGCAGGGCTCGGCGCGCTACAGCCGCGAGATCGAGGTTCCGGCGTACCGCGGACGCATCGTCGATCGCACGGGCGAGCTGCTCGCGATCTCCACGCCGGTCAAGTCGATCTGGGCCTTCCCGGCCCAGGTCGAGGCGAAGCAAGGCGAGCTGCGCTCGCTTGCGTTCGCCCTGGAAACCACGCCCGCCGCGCTCGCGAAGAAGCTGGCCGACGGCGGCGAGTTCGTGTTTCTCGCGCGTGGCGTCCCGCCCGAGGTGGCCGATCGCATTGCGGCGCTGAAGATCAAGGGCATCCATGACCAGAAGGAGTATCGCCGCTTCTATCCGGCCGGGGAGACGATGAGTCACGTGCTGGGCTTCACCGGCGATCGCGACGTCGGCCAGGAAGGCATCGAGCTGGCGCAGCAGGAGTGGCTGGGCGGCAAGCCGGGCAGCCGGCGCGTGATCATCAACCGCCGCGGCGACGTGGTCGAGGACATCGAATCGATTCGCGCCCCGCAGGCGGGCCGCGATCTCGCACTGGCATTGGACACCCGGCTCCAATACCTCGCGTTCCGCGAATTGAAGGCCGCGGTCGAGACCCATCGCGCGAAGGCGGGCGGGCTCGCGATACTCGACGCGCAAAGCGGAGAAATCCTCGCGCTTGCCAATTGGCCGACCTACAACCCGAACGCACGCAACAAGGTCGCACGCGAGAGCATGCGCAACCGCGCGCTGACCGACGTGTTCGAGCCGGGCTCGACCATGAAACCGTTCACCATCGCGGCGGCGCTGGAGGTCGGAAAGATTCACCCCGACACGGTCATCCAGACCGCGGGGGGAACGCTCACGATCGGCTCGAACACGATCCATGACGCGCATGTGAACGGCCCGCTGACGGTCGAACAGGTGATCCAGAAATCATCGAACGTAGGTGCCGCGCGAATAGCGCTTACGCTGCCGCCCGAAGTGCATTGGCGAACGCTGTCCGAAGCAGGATTCGGCGTCGCGCCGCGAACCGGTTTTCCGGGCGAGGTTGCCGGCCGGCTCCGCCCTGCAAAGACCTGGAAGCCGATCGAGCAGGCGACGATGTCGTATGGCCACGGCCTCTCGGTGAACCTGGTCCAACTGGCGCGCGCGTACACGGTGTTCGCGGGCAATGGCGACTTGAAGCCGGCAACGCTGCTCAAAGGCAACGGGCCGGTGGCCGGCCGGCCGGTGGTGCAACCGGAGACCGCGCTCGCTGTGCGCCGGATGCTGGAAATGGCGGTCAAACCGGGCGGCACCGCCCCCAAGGCGCAGATTCCGGGCTACCGCGTGGCCGGCAAGACGGGTACCGCGCACAAGCTCGAGGGGCGCGGCTACACGAACAAGTACGTGGCATCGTTCGTCGGCTTCGCGCCCGCGTCGAACCCTCGGCTCGTCATTGCGGTGATGATCGACGAGCCTACGGCCGGCGCGCATTACGGCGGCGAGGTTGCGGCCCCGGTGTTCGCGACGGTGATGGGTTCGGCATTGCGCATGCTTGGCGTGCCCACCGATGCTCCGGCCAACAATGTGATTCTTCCGCCGGACGGCGGCGCGGTCCGCGAGGAAACGTGAAGGCGAGCCCGCCACCTCCGGCGTTCGACGTCGCGGCGCTCCTGGCGCCTCTCCCCGCACGCCCGGAGCGGATCGTCGCCGACAGCCGGCGGATACGTCCCGGCGACACGTTTGCCGCGTTTCCCGGGCAGCTCGCCGATGGCCGCGCGTTCATCGCCGACGCCGTCGCGCGCGGTGCGGGCGCCGTGCTCTGGGAAGCGCGAGGGTTCCACTGGAACGCGGCGTGGCAGGTGCCCAACCTCGCGATCGACGACCTCAGGACCAAGCTCGGCGCAATCGCGAGCTTTGTCTACGGTTACCCCTCGGAGGAGCTTTGGATCGCCGGCGTGACCGGCACCAACGGCAAGACATCGTGTTCGCAGTGGATCGCCCGGTGCCTGGACCTCTGCGGACGGCGCGCTGCGGTGCTGGGCACGCTGGGCAACGGTCTCGTCGGCGCGCTGGCGCCGGCGACGCACACGACGGCGGACGCCTCCCGCGTCCACGAGATGCTCAGCGGAGTTCAAGGCAAGCGGCGCCGAGGCTGTCGCGATGGAGGTGTCGTCGCACGGGCTCGATCAGGGCCGCGTCAACGCGGTGCACTTCGACATTGCCCTGTTCACCAATCTGACGCGCGACCATCTCGACTACCACGTGACCATGGCGGCCTACGGGGCGGCAAAGGCGAAGCTGTTCGCCTGGCCGAGTCTCCTCACCGCGGTGATCAATGCCGACGATCCCTTTGGCCAGAGTCTGGCGGAGTCGGTCCGTGCCCGTGACGGCAGCGTGCTCACCTACGGCCTCGCCAGCGCCGACATCACGGCGACCGCGATGAAGGCGAACGCGGACGGCATCGAGCTGGCGGTCGCCACGCCTTGGGGTCGCGGCTCGGTGCGCAGCCGGCTGATCGGCGCGTTCAATGCCGTGAACATGCTTGGCGTGCTGGGCGTCCTGCTGGCAAGCGAGATCCCGCTCGACGATGCGCTCGCCGCGCTTGCGCGCGTCGAGGCCCCGCCCGGCCGCATGCAGTGCCTGGGCGGCGGCTTCGAGCCGCTCGTTGTCGTCGACTACGCCCACTCGCCCGACGCGCTGGAGAAGGTGCTGACGGCATTGCGGTCGACGGTCGTCGAGGCGGGCGAGCTCGTCTGCGTGTTCGGTTGCGGCGGGAGCCGTGATGCGGGCAAGCGCCCGGAGATGGGACGCATCGCGGCGACGCTCGCCGACCGCGTCGTCGTCACCAACGACAATCCGCGGACAGAAAATCCGGAGGTGATCGCCGCATCCATCGTGCGCGGCATCCGCGAGGCAAGAGGGACGCAGTTCACCGTCGAGCTCGACCGCACGGCGGCGATCTACGCCGCGGTGCTGACCGCGCATGCCGGCGACGTTGTGCTGATCGCCGGCAAGGGGCACGAGGATTACCAGGAGACGCACGGCATTCGCGTTCATTTTTCCGACGCCGAAACTGCCGCTGCCGCACTTGCCGAGTGGAGAGGGGCATGATGGACACGGCGAGCGCAGCGCGTGTCGTTCACGGGCGGATGCTCGGCGCCAGCGTGCGCTTCGCGCGCGTGACGACGGACACGCGCTCTCTCTCGCCGGGTGATCTGTTCGTCGCGTTGAGGGGCGAACGCCACGACGGCCACGACTACGTGGAAGCGGCCTTCGAGAATGGAGCAGCGGCGGCGCTCGTCGCCGAAGAGCGCATCGCCGCGTTGTCGGGGAACCTGATTGCGGTGCCGGATTCGCTGGCGGCGCTGGGAATGCTGGCCGCGCATTGGCGCCGCCAGTTCACGATCCCGGTCGTCGTCGTCGTCGGCAGCAATGGCAAGACGACGGTCAAGGAAATGCTGGCGGAAATCCTGCGTCGCCACTTCGAGGCGGCGGGTGGCCCTTCCGCGGTGCTCGCGACGGCGGGCAATCTCAACAACGCGATCGGCCTTCCGCTGACGCTGCTGCGGCTGCGCAACGAGCACAGGGTCGCGGTGGTCGAACTCGGGATGAACCATCCGGGCGAGACGGCGGAGCTTGCTGCCATCGCGCAACCGACGGTTGCCCTAATCAACAACGCGCAGCGGGAACATCAGGAGTTCATGAACAGCGTCGCGGACGTCGCGGCCGAACACGCGGCGCTCGTGCGGGCATTGCCTGACGGCGGCACGGGCATCTTCAATGCCGACGATGCGTTCGTCGATTGCTGGCGCGCCGCCGCGAGCGAGCAGCACGGTGTTGCGGTGATCGAGTTCGCGCTCGACCACCCCGCCGCGGTTCGCGGCAGCAGCCGGCCGGCGCCCCGCGGCAGCACGCTTGAAATCGCGACGCCTTCGGGTGACGTGACTGTCGCGCTCGCCGCGCCGGGTCGCCACAACGCGGCGAACGCGCTCGCGGCCAGCGCTGCAGCGCTCGCGCTCGGGGTGCCCCTCGCCGCGGTCGCGCACGGGTTGGCCGCCTTCCGCCCGGTGACCGGTCGCCTCGCGACGGTGCGCGCCGCGAGCGGAGCGGTCGTGATCGACGACACGTACAACGCGAACCCGGACTCGGTACGCGCGGCGATCGACGTGCTTGCCGCGGCGCCTGGTTTGCGCTGGCTCGCGCTCGGGGACATGGGCGAGGTCGGCGCGCATGGTCCGGCGTTCCATCGCGAGATCGGCGAGTACGCGTGCGCCGCTGGCGTCGAACGGCTGCTCACCACCGGCACGCTCGCGGCAGAGGCTGCTGCCGCATTCGGCGCGGGCGCCGAGCACTTCGCGTCGGTCGAAGCTCTCGCCGCGCATCTCGCGGAGTCGGTCGGTCCCGGCACGACGCTGCTCGTCAAAGGCTCGCGCTTCATGCGCATGGAGCGCGTCGTAGCCGCCGTCGGCGGCGCGACGCGCACCGAAGGGGCGCACTGATGCTGCTCTGGCTGACCGAGCTCGTCGCGAGGGACATCCGCGCGTTCAATGTTTTCGGCTATCTGACGCTGCGCGCGGTGCTCGGGTGCATGACGGCGCTGTTCATATCGTTCATCGTCGGGCCGCGGGTGATCGCGTGGCTCACGCGGATGAAGATCGGCCAATCGGTGCGCGAGGACGGACCGCAGTCGCACCTCGTCAAGGCCGGCACGCCGACCATGGGCGGCGCGCTGATTCTGGTCTCCATCGCGGTGACCACCGTCCTCTGGGGCGATCTCTCGAACCGCTTCGTCTGGGTGACCCTGCTCGTGACTCTCGGCTTCGGTGCGATAGGCTGGGTCGACGACTACCGCAAGGTCGTGCACCGGAATCCGAAGGGCCTGTCGGCGCGCGCCAAGCTCTTCTGGCAATCGGTGATCGCGCTCGTCGCTGCGGTCTACCTGGCCTTCTCGGTATCGGCGCCGGACAACGTCCGCTTCGTGCAGCTGTTCCTCGCGTGGATTCAGAGCGGCTTCTCGCTCGAGCTGCCGCCGAAGGCGGACCTGATCGTCCCGTTCTTCAAGACGGTTTCCTACCCTCTCGGCGTCTGGGGCTTCATCGCGCTCACGTACTTCGTGATCGTCGGCACGAGCAACGCGGTCAACCTGACCGACGGCCTCGACGGCCTCGCGATCATGCCGACGGTGATGATCGGCGCGGCGCTCGGGATCTTCGCCTACGTCAGCGGAAATGCCATCTTCGCCCGCTACCTGCAGTTCCCGTACATCCCCGGGGCCGGCGAGCTTGCCGTGATCTGCGGTGCCTTGGCCGGAGCGGGACTGGGCTTCCTCTGGTTCAACGCCTACCCGGCGGAGGTGTTCATGGGCGATGTCGGCGCGCTTGCGCTCGGTGCGGCGCTCGGGACGATCGCCGTCATCGTCCGCCAGGAAATCGTCCTGTTCATCATGGGCGGCGTGTTCGTCGTCGAGACGCTGTCGGTGATGATCCAGGTCGCCTCGTTCCGGCTGACGGGCAAGCGCGTGTTCCGGATGGCGCCCATCCATCACCACTACGAGCTCAAGGGATGGAAGGAGAATCAGGTCGTCGTCCGCTTCTGGATCATCACGATGCTGCTCGTGCTGTTCGGCCTTTCCACGCTGAAGCTGCGCTGACGATGAGCCCCCCCAAGCCGCCTCAAGGTATTCCACGCGCCCCCACGGGGGATCGCGCAGCGGCCCTTGCCGCCGCGAGCGCGGGGGCACATACAAGCTACGCCGGACGCAACGCCGTGGTGCTGGGGCTGGGACTCACCGGGTTCTCGCTCGCGCGCCATCTGGCGGCCCGCGGCGCGCGCGTACGCGTGGCCGACACACGTTCCGCGCCGCCGTTCGCCGCCGAGCTCGCGGCGGCGCTTCCCGGTGTCGCGCTTGCGACCGGACCGTTCAGCGCAGCGACGCTCTCCGGCGCCGACCTGATCGCGATCAGTCCTGGCGTCGCCAGCGCCGAACCGGCAATCGCGGATGCCGTTGCGGGCGGGGTGGAGCTCGTCGGCGATGTCGAGCTCTTCGCCCGCGTGCTGCCGCCCGAGCAGAAAGTGCTTGCCGTCACCGGCTCCAATGGCAAGACGACCGTGACCGCGTTGACCGGTGCGCTGTGCCGCGCCGCTGGCCTGACGACGATCGTCGCCGGCAATATAGGCGCGGCCGTCCTCGACGCGTTGCCGGCCGACGGAAACTGGCCCGATGTCTATGTGCTCGAGCTGTCGAGCTTCCAGCTCGAGACGACGTGGTCGCTCGCGTCCGTCGCGGCCACGGTGCTCAACGTCACCGAGAACCATCTCGACCGTTATGGCGGCATGGATGCATATGCCGCCGCGAAGGCGCGGATTTTCCTGCGGGGCGGAATCCAGGTCCTCAATCGTGACGATCCGCGCTCGCTCGCCATGCGCATCCCGGGACGGCTCATGCAGACCTTCGGCGCCGGCGTCCCGGAAACCGAAGAGGCATGGGGGCTCGTCGATCGCGGCGGGGCAGCGCACGATATCTGGCTGGCCCGAGGGGGGGCGCTCCTGGTACCGACCGCGGATCTGAAGCTCGTCGGACGGCACAACGCGTTGAATGCGCTTGCTGCGCTTGCACTCGTGTCCGCGGTCGCAAAGATCGACCGTGCGGTGCAGGGGGCACTCGTTCGCTTCGAAGGCCTGCCGCACCGGATGGCCCGCATCGCGGAGGCGGCCGGCGTGGTGTTCGTCGACGATTCGAAGGGAACGACGGTGGCGGCGACCGAGGCCGCACTCGATGGCATCGGGCGCCCGGTCGTGCTGATCGCCGGCGGCGACGGGAAGGGGCAGGATTTCTCGCCGCTGGCTCGCCCCGTCGACGCCTGGTGCCGAGCCGTTCTGCTGATCGGCCGTGACGCGCCGGCGCTCGAGCACGCGCTGGCCGGAACGAGGGCCGTCATCGAGCGCGTCGGCACGCTCGATGCGGCGGTACACCGCGCTGTGCGCCTCGCGCGCCGCGGCGATGCGGTGGTGCTCTCCCCCGCGTGCGCAAGTCTCGACCAATTCACCAATTACGCGGAACGCGGCGAGCGCTTCGCGGAACGGGTCCGCGCCGAGTTGCGGGAGAACGTCGATGCGTAGGGGCGCTGCGGCAACCGGCGTGGTGCGGCCGTTCGGCATGCTGAAGGCCATGGGCTCGATCGGGGCCTTGCCGCGCAATCCGCGGGCGATGCTCGCCTACGACGCCTCGCTCGCGTGGGCGGCCATCCTGCTGTTCGCGGTCGGCCTCGTGATGGTGTACTCGGCCTCGATTGCGATGGCGGAGGCGTCCGCGCACACCGGCTACCGCGCGTGGTACTTCCTGGTCCGGCACGCGCTTTTTCTGACGGCAGGGGCGGTCGCGGCGCTGGTCGCCTTCCAGATCCCGATGAAAGCCTGGCAGCGCCTCGCGCCGTGGCTGTTCATCGGCGGCGCCGTGCTCCTCGTGCTGGTGCTGATCCCGGGCATCGGCAAGTCGGTCAATGGGTCCCGCCGCTGGCTCTCCCTTGCGCTGGTCAACCTGCAACCGTCCGAGTTCATGAAGCTCGCGGTCATCCTGTACGCGGCGAGCTACGCCGTGCGCAAGGCATCCGTGTTGCACGCCCAGCAGCCGTTGAAGCAGACGCTCCTGCGCGGCTTTCTTCCCTTGTTCGCGGTGATGATGGCCATCGGCGCACTGCTGCTGCTCGAGCCCGATTTCGGCGCGTTCGTCGTGATCGTCGCCATCGCCTTCGGGATCCTGTTCCTGGGGGGCCTCGACTGGCGTCTGTTCGTCGCACTGCTGGTGCTGCTCCCCGCGGGGCTCGCCGCGATTCTCGTCGCTGCGCCGTACCGGCTGCAACGGCTCGCCGCATTCCTCGACCCGTGGTCGGATCCCTATGGCAAGGGCTACCAACTCTCGCACTCGCTGATCGCGTTCGGCCGCGGCGAATGGCTGGGCGTCGGCCTGGGCGCATCGGTCGAAAAGCTCTTCTATCTGCCTGAGGCGCACACCGATTTCCTGCTCGCGGTGATCGCGGAGGAGCTGGGGTTTGCCGCGGTATTCGCCGTCATCGCGCTTTTCGCCTGGCTGTTGTTCCGCTCGTATGCGATCGGGCGCCAGGCGGCACGGCTCGAACGGCCCTTTGCGTCGCTGGTCGCACAGGGGATTGGCGTTTGGATCGGCGTGCAGGCGTTCATAAACATCGGCGTCAACATGGGTGTGCTGCCGACCAAGGGCCTCACGTTGCCGCTGCTGTCCTTCGGCGGATCGGGAATCGTCGCGAATTGCGTCGCGCTCGCGCTGCTGCTTCGGGTCGACCTCGAGAATCGACGATTGCTGCGCGGGTTCACGGCATGACGGGAACGGTGATGATCACGACGGGCGGCACCGGCGGTCACGTGTTTCCCGGCCTCGCGGTCGCGGCGAAGCTAGTCGCGCGCGGATGGCGCGTGTTCTGGCTCGGCACGCGGGATGGACTCGAGGCGAGGCTTGTTCCACAGCACGGCATCGAGTTCGAGAGCGTGCGGTTCGGCGGAATCCGCGGCAAGGGGTTGAAGCAGGTCGTCGTCGGCCCCTTCATGTTGCTCTCGGCCCTGTGGCAGAGCGTTCGCATCATTCGCCGCCGCGCGCCCGACGTCGTCCTCGGTTTCGGCGGGTTCGCGTCGTTCCCCGGTGCGCTCGCGGGCGTCGCTTGCGCGAAGCCGCTCGTGCTGCACGACGCCAATGCCATCGCGGGGCTCGCCAACCGCGTGCTCGCCTACGGCGCAGATCGGATCCTGCTGGGCTTCCCCGGGGCGTTCCGCGGACGACATCCGGCAAAGACCGAGTGGGTGGGCAACCCACTGCGCGATGCGATCGGCAACTTGCCGCCGCCGGAACAACGTTTCGCCGGACGCACCGGGCCACTCACGCTGTTGGTCGTCGGCGGCAGCCTCGGCGCCGCGGCGTTGAACGAGTGCGTGCCGGCAGCGCTCGCGCTTCTCCCCGCGGCATCGCGGCCGCGTGTCGTCCACCAGGCGGGCCCGCGACATGTGGGTGCATTGCGCGCCGCCTATGCGCAGGCGGGCCTCACGGCAGATTGCGTTCCCTTCATCGAGGACATGGCGGCACGTTATGCCGACGCTGATGTCGTTCTATGCCGCGGGGGTGCAATCACGGTGGCCGAGCTGGCTGCCGCAGGAATCGGGTCGATCATCGTGCCGCTCCCCGGAGCGATCGCCGACGAGCAGACCGCCAACGCGCGCTTCCTCGTCGACGTGGGCGCCGCGATCGCGATCCCACAGCCCGATCTGACGCCGGAGCGGCTTGCCGGACGACTGGCCTCGTTCACGCGTGAATCGCTGGTTGCGATGGCCATCGCCGCACGGAAGCTGGCGCGCACGGACGCGGCGGACCGCGTCGCCGACGCGTGCATCGCATTGAGCTCGGGGCGGCGATGAGGCACAAGGTGAAGCGCGTCCACTTCGTGGGCATCGGCGGCGCGGGCATGAGCGGCATCGCCGAGGTGCTGGCGACGCAACGCTACCAGGTGTCCGGCTCGGACCTGCATGCGTCAGCGGTCACGCGACGGCTCGCCGGCCTCGGCATAGCGATCGCCACCGGTCACGATGCCGCCAATATCGCCGGCGCCGACGTGGTCGTCGTTTCCACGGCGGTCTCGTCCGACAACCCGGAAGTCGTCGCTGCCCGCGAGCGCGGAATACCGGTCGTACCGCGTGCGCTGATGCTGGCCGAGTTGATGCGGCTGAAGACCGGCATCGCGATCGCCGGAACGCATGGCAAGACGACGACGACCAGCCTGATCGCATCGGTCCTGGCGGAAGGCGGGCTCGACCCGACGTTCGTGATCGGCGGGCGATTGTTGTCGGCGGACGCGAACGCGCGGCTGGGCACCGGGGACTTCCTGGTAGCGGAGGCCGACGAGTCCGATGCGTCGTTCCTGTACCTCACGCCGGCGCTGGCAGTCATCACCAACATCGATGCCGACCACATGGAGACGTACGGCCACGATTTCGCGAAGCTGAAGCGCGCGTTCATCGACTTTGCGCAGCGATTGCCGTTCTACGGCATCGCGGTGCTTTGCGTCGACGACGCGAACCTGCGCGAAATTCTCCCGTCGGTCACCAAACCGATGGTCACCTACGGGCTTGCCGCCGACGCCCGGCTCCGTGCGACCGACATCGAGCACCACGCGGGAAGGATGCGGTTCATCGCCCGATCGTCGGGATTGCCGGACCTCGCGGTCGAACTCAACCTGCCCGGCGTGCATAACGTCGAAAATGCGCTGGCCGCGATCGCGATCGGACGCGAGGTCGGCGTATCCGAAGCGGCGATCGCCAAGGCGCTCGCGGAGTTTCACGGCGTCGGTCGCCGGTTTCAGTATTGCGGCGACATCACGGTTGGCGGCGGCGGCACCTGCACGCTCATCGACGACTACGGCCACCATCCGGTCGAGATGGCAGCGACCATCGCGGCGGTGCGCGGCAGCTATCCGGGCCGGCGGCTCCTGCTCGTGTTCCAGCCGCATCGCTACACGCGCACCCGCGATCTGTTCGAGGATTTCGTCAGGGTGCTCTCGACGGTCGATGCGCTGATCATGACCGAAGTCTATCCGGCCGGCGAGACGGCGATCGTCGCGGCCGACGGCCGTGCGCTCGCCCGTGCGGTCCGTGTCGCGGGCAGGGTCGAACCGGTGTTCGTCGAAACGATCGCCGAGGTTCCCGCCGCGGTTCGTGCGATCGCGCGCCCCCACGACGTGGTCGTCACCATGGGCGCCGGCTCCATCGGGCACGTGCCTGCGTTGCTGGGGGCCGCATGAGCCACGTGGCGAGGGGCCCAAGCTTGCTGGGGATCGACAGCACACCATCGAATACGGCCAGCCCCCGAATGCGTGGCGCTTCGAACTTGCGCGGACCGCACCTGCTGGGGGCCGCATGATGATGCACGAACCGCGCGAATTCGTGGCGTCGAAGGGAACGCTGACCCGCGACGCGAGCCTGGCGCGCTACACGAGCTGGCGCTGTGGTGGCCGGGCGGACCGTCTTTACGTGCCGGCCGGGCGCGACGACCTCGCGACGTTCGTGCGGCAATTGCGGGCAGATGAACCGCTGACCGTGATCGGGCTCGGCAGCAACCTGCTCGTCCGCGACGGCGGCATTCGCGGCACGGTAGTCGTCCTCCATGCCGCACTCAAAGCACTTGCGCTCGCCGATGGCCTGATCCAGGTGGAAGCCGGCGTGGCGAGCCCGAAGGTTGCCCGCTTTGCCGCGAACCATGGTTTCGCCGGTGCCGAATTTCTTGCCGGGATTCCCGGGACGATCGGGGGCGCGCTGGCGATGAACGCCGGCTGCTATGGCGGCGAAACGTGGCGCTTCGTCGCGCGCGTCGAGGTGCTCGGCCGCGACGGCGCGTTCGAGGAACGCGCACCCGCCGCATATGCCATCGGCTACCGGTCGGTACGCCGCGCCGACGGCACACCACCCGACGGAATATTCACGACCGCGTGGTTCGCGTTTCCGAAGGGCGACATCCGGACCGCACGGGAACGCCTCAGCGAGCTCCTCAAGCGGCGCATCGCCGCGCAGCCGCTCGACGTGCCAAACGCCGGCAGCGTGTTTCGCAATCCCCAGGGCGACCACGCGGCACGCTTGATCGAACGCTGCGGACTGAAGGGCCATGCGATCGGCGGTGCGCAGGTATCGGTGAAGCACGCGAACTTCATCGTCAATCCGGGGGGCAGGGGGAAGGCGGCCGATATCGAGGCGCTCATCGCGCACGTGCGCGCCGTCGTGCGCGCCAAGACCGGCATCGACCTCGAGCCCGAGGTCCGGGTCGTTGGTGAGGCTGCCTGAAGGAGGCGCCATGAAGGAGTTCGGCAAAGTCGCGGTGCTGATGGGCGGACCGAGCTCGGAGCGGGAAATCTCGTTCCTGTCCGGCAACGCCGTCCTGAAGGCGCTCGTGGCAGAGGGCGTGGATGCGCATGCGTTCGACCCCAGGGAGCGGGCACTCTTCGACCTCAAGCGAGAAGGCTTCGAGCGCGTCTTCGTCGCGTTGCACGGCCGTTTCGGCGAGGACGGGACGGTGCAGGGCGCGCTGGAAGTGCTCGGCATTCCGTACACCGGCAGCGGGGTCATGGCCTCCGCGCTGGCGATGGACAAGTGGCGCACCAAGCTCGTCTGGCTCGCGAGCGGCATCCCGACGCCGCGCTACCGCATGGTCGACGAAAAGACCGATTGGGCACGCGTCGTCGCCGACCTCGGCCTGCCGCTGATCGTGAAGCCGGTGCGCGAGGGTTCGACGATCGGCATTACCAAGGTCACGGACGTCGCGCACCACGAGCTCGCGCTCGCCTATCGCGAGGCGGCAAGCCACGACGACCTCGTGCTGGTCGAGGAGTTCGTCGATGGCATCGAGCTCACGGCGTCGATTCTCGGCGAGAAGGCGCTTCCGCTCATTCGAATCGACGCACCCCAGGGCAACTACGATTACCACAACAAGTACTTCTCGGACGAAACGAAATACTCGTGCCCCTGCGGACTCCCCGAAGCGACGGAGCGCGAAATCGGGCAGAAGGCGCTCGCCGCCTTCCGCATCGTCGGCTGCAGCGGCTGGGGCCGGCTCGATCTCATCCTTTCGCCCGACGGCTCCTACCGCTTCCTCGAAGTGAACACCTCGCCCGGGATGACCGGCCATTCGCTGGTGCCGATGGCGGCGCGAGTGGCGGGCATGAGCTTCGGTCAACTGTGCATCGCGATCCTGCGGAGCGCGCATGTGGGATGACGCGAAGCAGTTGAATGCGATCGCGACGGGTCTCGCGCTGCTTGCCGCCGGCGTCCTCGGCTTTGGTGCCATCGAGTGGGCGACCCGGCTGCCGGCGTTTGAGTTCCGCGAGATCGTCGTCCGCAGACCGCTCGAGCGTGCGAACCCGCGCCACCTCGAAGCCGTGATCCGCGATGAACTCGCCGGCACGTTCTTCACGATGAACCTCGACCGCGCGCGCGCCTCGCTGGAGCGGGTGCCTTGGGTCCGTCGGATCGCGCTGCGGCGCCAGTGGCCGGAGCGGCTCGAGGTAATGATCGAGGAGCACGTACCGCTTGCGCGCTGGAATGCGTCGGCATTGGTCAACGATCAGGGCGAGGTATTTGCGGCCGTGTACGGCGACGAGCTCCCGCAGTTCGAAGGACCGGAAGGACGCTCGGCCGACATGGCGGAGCGATATCGCGAATGGAGCCAGGCGCTCGCGCCGCTTGCCCTCGCGGTGGAGGCGATTCGGCTCTCGCCCCGCGGCGGCTGGTACCTGCGCACCCGGGGCGAGGGCGGGACGCTGACGCTCGAGCTCGGTCGCGACGAACCCGCGGCGCGGCTCGCACGCTTCGTCGCCGCGCATGGCCGGACGCTCGGCGTGCTGGACCGTGCGGGTACGCGGATCGAGCACGTGGACCTTCGCTACCGCAACGGCTTCGCGGCTCGCGTCCCCGGTTTTCGCGAGCGCACGCCGAAGAAGGGTGCCTAGCCAGACGCCCCGGGAGTGGACATGGAGACCGTGAATCGATGGTGAAGGAAGCGAAAAACGTGATCGTCGGACTCGACATCGGTACGTCGAAGATCGTCGCGATCGTCGCGGAGGTGGCGCCGGAAGGCACCCTCAACATCATCGGGCTTGGGACCCAGCCGTCGCGCGGCCTGAAGAAAGGAGTCGTGGTCAACATCGAGGGGACGATGGCCTCGATCCAGCGCGTGCTGGAGGAAGCCGAACTGATGGCCGACTGCCGGATCACCGAGGTCTACACCGGTGTCGCGGGCAGCCACATCCGGAGCCTGAATTCGAGCGGGATGGTCGCGATCAAGGAGAAGGAGGTCACGCAGGCCGACATCGACCGCGTCGTCGAGACCGCGAAGGCGATCGCGATCCCCAACGACCAACAGATCCTGCACATCCTGCCGCAGGAATTCATCATCGACGGGCAGGAAGACGTGCGCGAACCGCTCGGGATGAGCGGCGTGCGACTCGAGGTCAAGGTCCACATCGTGACCGGCGCCGTATCGGCGGTCGAGAACATCACGAAGTGCGTGCGTCGGTGCGGACTGGAGGTGAAGGACGTGATCCTGCAGCCGCTTGCCTCGTCGATTGCGGTGCTGAACGACGACGAGAAGGAGCTCGGCGTCTGCCTGATGGATATCGGCGGCGGTACGACGGACCTCGCGGTGTTCGCCGGCGGCGCGATCCGGCACACCGCGGTGATCCCGATTGCCGGCGACCAGGTGACCAACGACATCGCGATGACATTGCGCACGCCGACCAAGGAAGCCGAGGAATTGAAGCTGAGGCACGGCTGCGCGCTGCGCCAGCTCGCTGACCCCAACGACATTATCGAGGTCCCCGGCGTCGGCGAGCGGCCGCCGCGCAAGCTCTCGCGGCAGACGCTGGCCGAGGTGATCGAGCCGCGGATCGAGGAGCTCTACACCCTGGTGCAGGCCGAGCTTCGCCGGTCGGGTTTCGAGGAGCTTCTTTCTTCCGGGATCGTGCTGACCGGCGGCTCGGCGCTGCTGCAGGGAATGACCGAGCTCGGCGAGGAGGTCTTCCACCTGCCGGTGCGCGTCGGCGTCCCGACCTACGTCGGCGGACTGGCCGACGTTGTCCGCAGTCCGCGCTTCGCGACCGCGGTCGGGCTCCTGCTGGAGGGCCGCGACCAGTACCTGCACGGTCAGCAGGCGCGCGCCCAGACCGCGGGAATCGGTGGCGTCGCGGAACGGATGAAGCAGTGGTTCAGGGCGAATTTCTAATCAGGTGACAGGCATCACGCATCAGGCATCACGCATCAGGCATCAGGCATCAGGCGTCAGGCGTCAGGCGTCAGGCGTCAGGCGTCAGGTATCAGGTATCAGGCAACAGATATCGGATAACAGGTGACAGTTCACGGACAACGGGCAACGGACTGGCAGGTAGCGAGTAATGGGTAACGAGGAGCATTCAACAACGCATATCGTGGACATCGACGGCACGCAAACCATTTGGGTCGCGGCAGGCAATCTTGTGTTTCCTGATTCCTGACCCCTGACCTCTGTTCACTGACAGGAAAGGAACCAACCATGTTTGAAATCATCGACCAGGTCACCCCGGAAGGCGCGATCATCAAGGTCATCGGTGTTGGCGGCTGCGGCGGCAACGCCGTCGAGCACATGATCGCCCGAGGACTCGGGGACGTCGAATTCATCTGTGCCAACACCGATGCGCAGGCGCTCAAGCGCTCGACGGCATCGATGCAGCTCCAGCTGGGCTCGGCGCTGACGCGCGGCCTCGGCGCAGGCGCCAAACCGGAGATCGGGCGCGACGCGGCGATGGAGGATCGCGACCGCATCGCCGAGATGATCGACGGAGCCGACATGCTGTTCATCACCGCAGGCATGGGCGGTGGGACCGGCACCGGCGCGGCGCCGGTCATCGCCGACATCGCGAAGGGAATGAACATTCTGACCGTCGCCGTAGTCACGCGCCCGTTCAAGCTGGAGGGCGGGAAGCGGATGAAGGTCGCGCAGGCAGGGATCGACGAGCTGACCAAGCGTGTCGATTCGCTGATCATCATTCCGAACGACAAGCTGATGGAAGTGCTTGGCGACGACATCTCGATGCTCGACGCCTATGCGGCCGCCAACGACGTGCTGCACGGCGCCGTGTCGGGCATCGCCGAGGTGATCAACAATCCGGGTCTCGTGAACGTTGATTTCGCCGACGTGCGCACCGTCATGGGCGAGGTCGGCATGGCGATGATGGGATCGGCCACCGCAGGTGGCGCCGATCGGGCGCGCCAGGCAGCCGAGCAGGCGGTAAGGAGCCCCTTGCTCGAGGACGTCAATCTAGCCGGTGCGCGCGGCGTGCTGGTCAACGTCACCGCGTCGTCGGGACTGAGGATGAGGGAGTATCAGGAGGTCATGACGACGATCAAGGAATTCACCGCCGACGATGCCCTGGTGATCGTCGGTACCGTGATCGACGACACGATGGAGGATCGACTGCGCGTGACGATGATTGCGACCGGGCTGGGCGGGGCGCAGGCGGTTCGGCGCGACCAGCGGATGCCCAGCATGACGCTGGTCGAAACGCCGCAGGTCATGGCCCGCACCGGGACCGATGGTGTCGGCGTGTCGGTCGGCGGCGTCGACTACGAGCAACTGGACGCCCCGGCAGTCATGCGCAAGCGCGAACGTGGCAGCCCTGTGGCGCCGGCGTTCGACGTGACCGAGATCCCGGCGTTTCTGCGCAAGCAGGCGGATTGAAGCTGGCAAGCGAGCGGAACAACGCCGTGTCGAGGCGCTGCATGACGGCGTGCGGCATTCGCCTTCTCGCGCTGCCCGCGGGAGCGCACTGCCTGTGCTATAATTTCCTCTTAACTCGTTGAACCGGCGCGGAAATTGACGGCAACTGCAGCAATGCTGAAACAACGGACGCTCAAAGCAGCGATCAAGACCACCGGCGTCGGCCTGCACACCGGCGCGAGGGTCGAGCTCACGCTGCGGCCGGCACCGCCGGACGCGGGCATCGTGTTTCACCGGATCGACCTCGACGAACCGGTCGCGATCCCGGCCGACGCGCTCCATGTCGGCGATACACGGCTGTCGTCGACGCTGAAGCGCGATGGCGTGTCGATCTCGACGGTCGAGCACATCATGTCCGCGCTCGCGGGTCTCGGGATCGACAACGTCCACGTCGACGTGGCCGGTCCCGAGGTCCCGATCATGGATGGAAGCGCCGGCCCGTTCGTCTTCCTGCTGCAGTCGGCGGGCATCGCGGAGCAGGACGCGCCCAAGCGTTACCTCCGCATCGTGGCTCCGGTCGAAGTGCGAGACGGCGACAAGTGGGCGCGATTCGATCCCTGCAACGGCTTCAAGCTCGACTTCACCATCGATTTCCCGCACCCGATGTTCGGCTCCGAGAACCGCAACGTGGTGATCGATTTCGCACTCAACTCCTACGTCAAGGAAGTGGCGCGGGCGCGCACGTTCGGGTTCATGCAAGATGTCGAGGCGTTGCGCGCGGCGGGGCTCGGGTTGGGCGGGAGCCTGCAGAACGCGGTGGTGCTGGACGAGCACCGCGTGCTGAACAGCGAGGGTCTGCGATACGACAACGAATTCGTCAAGCACAAGGTGCTCGACGCGATCGGCGACCTGTATCTCCTCGGCCACCCCCTGATCGGTCAGTACACGGCGTTCAAGTCGGGGCACGGCCTCAACAACGCGCTGGCGCGAGCGCTGCTGGCGCGCCAGGATGCGTTCGAGCTTGTCAGCTTCATGGAGCTCACGCGACGTGCCTGCCGCCTTTCAGGACTGGCAGCTGGCGCCCGCGTGATCCTCGTCCGGCTGCTCCTTTATTTCGCGCTCTCCGCGATTGCCGTCGCCGGCGTCCTCTACCTCTACACGAAGGACCGGCGCTACCTTCGATTCATCGGGCAGGTCCTGAAGTTCGCTGTCCTGATCGGCGTCGTCGTAATGCTGTTCTTTGCCTTCGAGCGCATCGTCGGGCCGATGCTCTAGCGGGCGCGATCGGCGCGGCCCGATTGCGGCTTGCGCGCCGCCGAGGCTCCTAACCCGCCCGGCGGAGGAACCGCACCAGCGCGGCCTTGAGCCGCCCCGGGGGCAACTCGCGGGCAAGTCCGGCCAAGGGACGAAAAGCCGACCTATCCATTTGATTTACAGCCTTTTTCTTGACGGGCGCCGGCTCCGCGCGGACTTGCACGCGAACCCGGATTCCAGTAAATTCCCAACCCTCGCGCTGCAACGCCGCAAGCAGGTCGGGGCCGCGCTGACGAACGATTGCGGCGGTCGCACCGCCATCGGTCGCGAGCGTCAGGTCGCGATTCTCGGCGTCGGCGACGTGGATCCGTTCTGCCAGCGGGCGAGGGAGGAACCGGCGAACGATTCCGGTCAGGGTGTCCAACCGCTCGCGGCGCTCTTGCCAGCGCGCCAACGTGGCGTCACCGGCAAGGACTTGCTTGAAGGGCCGCGGAGAAAGCACCATGACGCAAATGTGCAGCCGGCGGGCCGGCGGGTGAGGGGCCGCTCCGCGGCTAGAAATCGGGGGGAGTCCAATTGAACATCATTCTGGTCTCGAGCGCCACCGCGCGCGCGCGCACCCTGACGCTGGATTGGCGGCACGCGACGATCGGTGGCCTGGCGCTCGCCGTCGTGTTCATCGCAGTCACACTCCTTTTCAACTACGTGACGCTGCGCTACGCAGCCTCCATCCAGCACCCGCTGTTGCAGTCGATCGTCCTCGCGGACCAACGGCAGGAGGCGCTGAAGACGCAGCAGATGGTTCAGGGGCATCTCAACGCGATGGCGTTGCGGCTGGGCGAGCTGCAGGCGCAACTGCTGCGGCTGGATGGCTTGGGCGCGCACCTGGCCAAAGTGGCCGGCTTGAAACCACAGGAGCTGCCATCGCTGCAGTCGGGGCTCGCTCCTGGGCGGGGCGGCGCGGAATCGTCACTCCCCTCGCGCGCGCTGTCCGTCACGGAGTTTGCCGACCTGCTCGCGAAGCTGGAGCGCCAGGTCGAAGAGCGCACCGACCAGCTCGGGGTGCTCGACGCGCTGCTGGTTCAGGATTCGGTCAACCGCAAGTTCCTGCCAACGCTGGCGCCCGTTGTCGATGGCTGGTTCTCGTCCAATTTCGGTTATCGAATCGACCCGTTCACAGGTCTGCAGTCGTTTCACGAGGGCATCGATTTTCCGGCCGATGTCGGCACGCCGATCGTCGCCGCGGCAAGCGGCAAGGTGGTCGAGGCGGGCTACCAGCCCCAGTATGGTAAAATTCTGATGATTGACCATGGCAACGGTCTGGTTTCGCGCTATGCGCACGCCTCGCAAGTGTATGTCGGCGAGGGTGATCTGGTGGTGCGCGGCCAGCGCGTGGCGGCGGTCGGTTCGACCGGCCGTTCGACCGGTCCGCATCTGCATTTCGAGGTCCGCCTGAACGGCGTGCCGCAGAATCCCGCTCGGTTCCTGGGGTCCGCGGGCTGAATTGCTGCGACCGCAGCGGCCGACGCGCATCGAACGAGGGGTGAGGCGGTCCTCACCCCTTGTTTTTTGCGCCGGCGCCGATATTCCCGACAGACATGATCAATATCCTGACCCGCATCTTCGGCAGCCGCAACGAGCGCCTGTTGAAGCAGTATGGCGCCGTCGTCCGGGAGATCAACGCGCTGGAGCCGCAGATCTTGGCCCTCACCGATGACGTGCTGAAGGCGAAGACCGGAGAGTTCAAGAATCGGCTGGCCAACGGGGAGACGCTGGACGCGGTTCTGCCGGAGGCGTTCGCGGTCGTCCGTGAAGCCAGCAAGCGCACGTTGCAGATGAGGCATTTCGATGTCCAGCTGATCGGCGGAATGGCGCTCCATAACGGCAAGATTGCCGAAATGCGCACCGGCGAAGGCAAGACGCTCGTCTCGACACTGCCAGGGTATCTCAATGCGCTCGCCGGCAACGGCGTCCACATCGTCACCGTCAACGATTACCTCGCGCAGCGCGATGCGGACTGGATGGGTCGGATCTACCGATTTCTCGGCCTTACCGTCGGCGTGAATCTCTCGCAGATGGACCACGCCGCGAAACAGGCGGCGTACGCGGCGGACATCACCTACGGCACGAACAACGAGTACGGCTTCGACTACCTGCGGGACAACATGGTGTTCGAGGCGGCGCAGCGGGTGCAGCGTCCGCTCTCCTACGGGATCGTCGACGAGGTGGACTCGATCCTGATCGACGAGGCCCGCACGCCGCTCATCATTTCGGGCCAGTCCGAAGACAACGTCCAGCTCTACTACGCGCTGAACGAGATCGCACCGAAGCTCGTGCGGCAGGCCGAGGAAAAGGGCGAGGGCGATTACTGGGTCGACGAGAAGGCGCACCAGGTGCTGCTGTCGGAGCAGGGCCACGAGCACGCCGAGCAGATCCTCGCGTCCGCGGGCCTGCTCGCGCCGGGCTCGAGCCTCTACGATGCCCACAACATCGGGTTGATGCATCACCTGTACGCGGCATTGCGCGCCCATGCGCTGTTCCACCGCGACCAGCACTACGTCGTGCAGAACGGCGAGGTGGTCATCGTCGACGAATTCACCGGGCGGCTGATGGCGGGCCGCCGCTGGTCGGACGGCCTGCACCAGGCGGTCGAGGCCAAGGAAGGCGTTTCCATCCAGCGCGAGAACCAGACGCTCGCGTCGATCACGTTCCAGAACTATTTCCGGATGTACGGCAAGCTCGCCGGAATGACCGGCACCGCGGACACCGAAGCGTTCGAGTTCCAGCAGATCTATCACCTGGAAACCGTCGTGATCCCGACGCACATGCCGATGGTGCGCAAAGACGAGAATGACCAGGTGTTCCGCACGCTGCAGGAGAAGATCGACGCGATCATCGCCGACATCAAGGACTGTCACGAACGCGGGCAGCCGGTGCTGGTCGGCACTACGTCGATCGAGAACTCGGAGCTCCTGTCCGGCTACCTCGAGAAGCAGAAACTGCCGCACGAGGTGCTCAATGCCAAGCAGCACGCGCGCGAAGCGGAAATCGTCGCGCAGGCGGGGCGGCCCAAGGCCGTCACGATCGCCACCAACATGGCCGGTCGCGGCACCGACATCGTGCTGGGCGGGGCCATCGAGCCGCAGATCCTGACGCTGCGCGAGGACGAATCACTGCCGGCCGCCGAAAAGGAGCTGCAGATCGGCAAGCTGCGCGGGGAATGGCAGCTGCGCCACGACGCCGTGATTGCCGCGGGGGGATTGCACATCGTCGGAACCGAGCGGCACGAGTCACGGCGCATCGACAACCAGCTGCGCGGCCGGGCAGGGCGCCAGGGCGATCCCGGCAGTTCGCGCTTCTATCTCTCGCTCGAGGACCCGCTGCTGCGCATCTTCGGCGGTGAACGCCTGGGCGGGATCATGCAGCGGCTCAAGATGCCCGAGGGCGAGCCGATCGAGCACCCGATCGTCAATCGGTCGATCGCCAAGGCACAGAACCGAGTCGAATCCCGCAATTTCGACATTCGCAAGCAGCTGCTCGAGTACGACGACGTTGCCAACGATCAGCGGCGCGTCATCTACCAGCAGCGCAACGAGCTCCTCGAATCATCCGACATCGCGGACACGATCCGCAACATGATCACCGGTCTCGTCGACGAGACCGTGAAGCGCTATGTTCCCCCCGATTCGGTCGAGGAGCAGTGGGACATCCCGGGACTCGAGACCGCGTTGGCGTCGGATTTCCAGTTGCAGGCGAGCCTCGGCGAATGGCTGAAAGGCGACCCCGAGCTCACCGACGAAGCAATTCGGCAGCGCCTTACGGAAGCTGCTCTGGCGCAGTACCAAGGCAAGGAGACGCAGGTCGGTCCCGACCTGATGCGTCAGTTCGAGCGCAGCCTGATGCTGCAGACGCTCGATCAGCATTGGCGCGATCACCTCGCCAACCTCGATCACCTGCGCCAGGGCATTCACCTGCGCGGCTACGCGCAGAAGAATCCGAAACAGGAGTACAAGCGCGAGTCCTTCGAGCTCTTCTCCGACATGCTCGACCGGATCAAGCAGGATGTCGTCAAGATCGTCCTCACCGTGCAGGTGCGCACACAGGAGGACGTGCAGGCGGTCGAGGAGGCGCCGCCGGTCAGCAACGTGAAGTACCAGCACGCCGACTACGACGAGGCGCTCGCCGCCGCTGCCACCGACCCCCCGCCCGCGCCTGCGCCGTTCGTACGCGCCGGCGGCAAGGTCGGCCGCAACGATCCGTGTCCGTGCGGGAGCGGCAAGAAATACAAGCAGTGCCACGGCAAGCTCGGCTGATCGGCGTCGGGATGGGCCCCGAGACCGGTGAAGCCATGCTCACGCACCGAGAGCAGAATCCACTGTAAACCCGCCTCGGCGTCTGAAATCACGCCATGCCCGTCCGCTACACGCCGCCGCGCCCCGACGAATTGCTGCCCGTTCCCGGCGTAACGCTCGGCACGGCCGCGGGCCACGTCAAGAACTGGCAGCGCGACGACGTTCTGCTAGTCGCTTTCGAAGCGGGAACGAGCGCCGCCGGCGTCTTCACGCAGAATCGCTTCTGCGCTGCACCGGTGATCGTTTGCCGTCGGCACCTCGCGGCGACGCCCGAGGTGCGCGCACTCGTCGTCAACGCCGGCAATGCAAATGCCGGCACCGGTGCCCAGGGGATCCGGGATGCCGAGACGACGTGCGCCGCAGTCGCCGCCATGCTGGCTTGCTCGACGCAGCAGGTGCTGCCGTTCTCCACCGGCGTCATCATGGAGCCGCTGCCGGTCGCGAAGATCGTCGCGGCGTTGTCCGCCGCCAAGTCGGCACTGGCGCCCGATGGTTGGTTCTCCGCCGTTTCCGCCATCATGACCACCGACACGGTGCCGAAGGGTGCGTCGCGGCGCATCTTTATCGATGGCATCCCGGTCACGGTCACCGGCATCGCGAAGGGTTCCGGGATGATTCATCCCGACATGGCGACCATGCTTGCCCTGATCGCGACCGACGCCCCGATCTCTGCCGAGGTTCTCGCCGCAGTCGTGCCCGAGATCGCAAGCGTGTCGTTCAATTGCGCCACGGTCGACGGCGACACGTCCACCAACGACAGCCTGGTCGTCGCCGCGACAGGCAAGGCGCCGATGCCCGCCGTCGTTGACACAGGCGATCCGCGGCTGGTCCCGATCCGAGCGGCGCTGGACGCGGTTGCCACCGAGCTCGCGCAGGCGATCGTCCGTGACGGTGAAGGGGCGACCAAGTTCATCACGATCGAGGTCGAGGAAGGACGCGACAGCGCCGAGTGCCGCCGCATTGCGCACGGCGTTGCCCACTCGCCGCTCGTCAAGACGGCGTTCTTCGCGTCCGATCCGAATCTCGGCCGGATCGTCTGCGCCATCGGGAACGCGGCAGCGCCTGACCTCGACGTCTCGAAAGTGTCGTTCTGGCTCAACGACGTCCTGGTCGTAGATGGCGGCGGCCGCGCACCATCCTACCGCGAGGAGGACGGTCAACGCGTGATGACGGAGGACGAGATCACCATCCGTATCGCGCTCGGCCGCGGGAAGGCGACGGCGCGGGTGTGGACCTGCGACTTCTCGCACGACTACGTTAGCATCAACGCGGACTACCGGAGCTGAAGTGATCTCCAGCGACGAACTCGCCGTGCTGCTCGCGCGCATCGAAGGGATTCTCGCGCGCGTCGAGGGCATGCTCCCGCCGCCCCCGCCGGCGCCGGATTGGCGCGTGACGGCGTTCCGCTGGCGCAAACGCTCGGGCGTCGGTTATCTGCAGCCGGTGACGCATCCGCACGCGATCAGGCTCGACGATCTGGTCGCGATCGACGAGCAGAAACGCGCGATCGACGCCAACACGCGGCAGTTCGTGGCCGGGGTGCCGGCGAACAACGTTCTGCTTACCGGCTCGCGCGGCACCGGCAAATCGTCGCTGGTGAAGGCGATGCTCGCGAAGTATGCCTCCAAGGGCCTGCGCCTGATCGAGGTGGACAAGACCAACCTGGTCGACCTTCCCGACATCGGGCTCACGATTGCCGGCCGGCGCGAGCGCTTCCTGATCTTCTGCGACGACCTGACCTTCGACGCGGGAGATCCGGGCTACATCGCGCTCAAGGTGATGCTCGACGGAACGATCGCCGCCGCTGCGCCCAACATGCTGATCTACGCGACGTCGAACCGCCGGCACCTGCTGCCCGAATATTTCAGCGAGAACCTCGAGACGAAGCACATCGGCGACGAGGTGCATCCGGGCGAGTCGATCGAGGAAAAGATCTCGCTGTCGGAGCGCTTCGGGCTGTGGATTTCGTTCTACCCCTTCAGCCAGGACGATTACCTCGCCGCGGTCGACTCGTGGCTCGCCGCGTTCGGGGTCGCGCCGGCAAAGTCGGCGCGCGAGCAGGTGGCCCGCTCGCGCGACGCGGTGCAATACGCGCTGCAGCGCGGTTCACGTAGCGGCCGCGTCGCCTGGCAGTTCGCGAAAGGCTTTGCCGGCGCCGCGGCGCTCAAGCGCAAGCCCGGCGCGTGAACAGCGAAATAGTCCGCGTCGCCGCGGCGGTCATCCTCGGCTCCGACGGCCGCGTCTTGCTGGCCCAGCGTCCGCCCGGAAAGGCCTATGCCGGCTATTGGGAGTTTCCCGGCGGGAAGCTCGAGCCGGGCGAGACGCCGCGCCGCGCGCTCGACCGCGAATTGCACGAGGAACTGGGGCTAACGGTGCGCCGCGCCGCGCCTTGGCTCGTGCAGCGCTACCGCTATCCGCATGCGCACGTCGAGCTCCATTTCTTTCGTGTGTTCGAATGGGAGGGCGCGCCAACCGGCCACGATGGACAGGCGCACGCGTGGCAGACGCCGGGCCGCTTCGACGTCGCTCCGCTGTTGCCCGCCAACACCGTCGTCTTGCGTTCACTGCTCCTGCCGCCTGTCTATGGCATCACGATGGCGGGTGAACTTGGCGAAGGTGCCTTTTTCGAGGGCGCGCGCGCGGCTCTCGACCGAGGACTCCGGCTGATCGAGTTGCGCGAGAAGGGCTGGCCGATCGCGCGACAGCGGGCATTCACTCAATCGCTCGTTGCGCTCGCCGGGGCGTACGGCGCGACCGTTCTGCTCAACGGTTCCGCGGCGCACGCGCTTGAATGGCAATGTGACGGCGTGCACTGGACGGCGAGGACGCTCGCGGCAGCGAGAGAGCGGCCCCGCGGCATGCTCTGTGCGGCGTCGTGCCACACACGCCCGGAGATCGAACGTGCCGCCGCCCTCGGCCTCGATTTCGTGGTGCTGGGTCCGGTACGGACCACTCCTTCTCACCCGGATGCGGTCCCGCTCGGCTGGGAGGGCTTCGCGACACTTGCCGCGGAAGCGCCGTTGCCCATCTATGCGCTGGGCGGTCTGGGCTACGATGACCTCGACGTCGCGATTGCGCACGGCGCACACGGTGTCGCAGTGCGCCGCGCGGCGTGGGGAGCCTAGGCCAAGTTGTCACCCGCGCTCGCGTTCCCGCGATCCGGACGCCTGCTCCGGTTCGCCGAACATGTCGAGATCGGGCGCTTCTGGGAGCGGCACTCGGTAGGATTCGCTGGCCCACCCGCCAAGGTCGATCATCTTGCAGCGTTCAGAACAGAAGGGCCGCCAGAGCGCGGCCGGCGTCCAGGCCACAGAGTTCCCGCAATGCGGACAGGCGACGGTTCGGGGCCTGGTCATGAGTCGATTGGTCGGTGCATGCGGCGCGCCGGTTAACGGAGGCGCTACTCCATGGGCCGCATCGACGGCGATGCCGCAGCGCCCTCGCTAAACCACGATGGGGGGCAACGGATCCCATTCTACCGCGGCGAATCCGGTGTCGCTCAAAGCGCCCGTCGGCGACGCGCTTCGCGTCAAGAGTTCGCCGCGGCCCGGCGCACAAATGTGATCCTGGTCAAGCGATGTCGGCGCGTATCCATGCAGAATGAGCCGAGTCCTGACCTCGTTCGTGCAAAGAGGACGGCGGGGCAGCCGGGACCTCGTCGCGGGAGGTCCCGCAATGACGCTCTTGGTTTTCGTCATCTTTGCTTCGGTGCTGTCGACGGCGCCGAATGCGCGTGCGGAAAGTGTCATCGAATCCGCGCCGCTGGTTGCGCCGTTCTCCGCGGGTTTCGCGGGTGACTCGCCTCCGCGAGGGTGGGAGATCGTACGGCTCACCGATTACAAGCGGCTGACCAGCTACGCTCTCGTCGTGGACCAAGGTGTCGCCGTGCTCCATGCGCAGGCGGACGCTGCCGCAAGCGCGCTCGCGCATGCAACCTCATTCGATATCCGCGCCGCGCGGTTCGTGCAATGGCGCTGGCGGATCACCCGCCTGGTCGAGGGGGCCGACAACCGGATCGCCGGGCGCGAGGATTCGCCCGTCCGGCTGATGTTCGAATTCGAAGGCGACAAGTCGCGGCTGTCACTTACCGAGCGCGCGGCGTTCCTGGCGAGCCGGGCGGCCTCGGGGCGCGAGCTGCCCTACGCGACGCTGATGTACGTGTGGTCCAATCAGCTACCCGTCGGCACAATTGTGCCCAACCCGCGCACCCGTCGCATCCAGATGGTCGTTGCGGCTAGCGGTGCGGGCGATGTCGGGCGGTGGCTTACGCTCAGACGCGACCTGTATCAGGACTTCCTCGACGCGTTCGGCGAGCAACCGGGCAGGTTACTGGCCGTGGGTGTGCTCACGGATACCGACAACACCGGAGAATCGGTCGAGGCCTGGTATGGCGACATCCGCTTCGAGTCGGCGGAGCACTAGGTCGCTGAACTCACAGATTGCAGAACGTCAGCTCGAACTCGAGATCCTGCCCGCAGACGGTGCCGCGATCGGCACCCGCCACGCCGATGAACCGGATGTTGAGCGCGTACTTGTTCGCGCTGATCTCCGGGACGCAGGGCAGATCCCGGTCGATGGTGAGGCGCAGCAGCTGTGCCACCTTCGTTGTCGTCAGCGCCAGCTGAAAAACGCCGCGCTGGGCCTTCTGCCGCGTGGCGCGGCCGTTGTCGCGCAGCAGACGGAGAATGATGGCGAGCCCGTCATAGATCGGCAGGAATGGGCCGATCCAACCCTTCAGGTCGTTTTGGCGAAGGGTCGCGTCGGCATTGAGCCAGTAGTGGTAAGCGGGGAGGTCGAATTCGCACACGCCGCCCGGGATCGCCGTGCGCTGCTTGATCATCATCAGCCACTCGTTGTCGCGCAGGTGCGCGCCGACCTTGCCCGCCTGCGCGAGCAGCGCCGCCTCGGCCCGATCGATTTCCGCCAGCAACGGCTCGAGCACGCGCGCTTCGATCGCCGGATTGCCCCGCAGCGGCGCGAGCAGCTGCTTCTGTCGCTCGAGCTCCTGCAGGATGTCCGTCTTGAGGTCCGCGCGTCCCGCGACGTCGGTGATCTCGAACAACGCGGTCAGCGCCGCGTGATGATCGGGCGCGTCGATCTTGCGCGGCAAAGTACAGCGCGCGATGGTACAGGTCCTCGAGTCGCATCAGCGTGCGGATGCGCTCGTTCAGCGGATGCTCGTAGCGAATCACGGTGAGCGGGTGGCGAAGGCCTGTGTCAATCCGGCATTCTGCCCGAAGTGATGCGGCCCGATCGGGCGGCGGCGCGATTTTTGGGGGCGAGGGCGGCGAGCGAGCGATAACGCCGGTCGAGCGCGGCGACCTGGGGCGCGATCGCCGCAATCGGCCCCGAGTTGTCGAGCACGTCGTCGGCCCGCGCGAGACGCTCGTCGCGCGGCAGCTGGGTCGCCATGATCGCGCGTACCTCGGCCGCCGCGAGGCCGCTCCGCGCGACGACGCGACTGACCTGCTCGTCCTCGGGGCAGTCGACGACCAGCACGCGCTCGACAACTCCGGATAGTCCGCCGCGTTCAAGCAGCAGCGGCACGACGAGCAGGCCGTAGGGGCTGCGCCAACCCGCAACCTCGCGTCGCGCCGCGTCGCGGATCAGCGGATGCAGGATCGCCTCGAGCCGGGCTCGCGCGCCGTCGTCGGCGAAGACCAGCTCTCGCAATCGGCCGCGATCGAGCCTCCCGTCGGGGTGGCAATACGCCGGTCCGAATTCGGCGAGGATCGCCGCATGGCCGGGTTGCCCGCGATCGGTCAGGCGCATGGGCCAGGCGGTCGGTGTCTGTCACGTCGACGCCCAGCGCCGCGAACGCATCGGCAACAGCGGATTTTCCGCTGCCGATACCGCCGGTGAGGCCGACGACGAAGGTCACGGCAGGTAGAACTTGGCGAGCGGCTGACCGAAGAAAAGCGCGATCGCACCCGCGATCGCGAGGTAGGGTCCGAACGGCATCGGGACGCTGTGGTCGCGGCCCTTGAACACGATCAGCGAAATGCCGATGACCGCCCCGACGACCGACGAGAGCAGCACGATCAACGGCAGCATCTGCCAACCGAGCCAGGCGCCGAGCGCGGCGAGCAGCTTGAAGTCGCCGTAGCCCATCCCTTCCTTGCCGCGAATCAGCTTGAACAGCCAGTAGATCGTCCACAGCGACAGGTACCCGGCGACCGCCCCGATCGACCGCGTCGGAGAGGGGCGCGAAAACGTTGCCACAGGTTGAACAAGAGTCCGGCCCAGAGCAGCGGCAGCGTGAGATCGTCGGGCAGCAGCTGGGTGTCGAAGTCGATCATCGTCAGCGCGAGCAGCGCCCACAGCAACACGCAGGCGCCGACGCCGCGCGGGGTGACGCCGTAGCGCCAGATCGCGTAGGCCGCGAGCAGGCCGCCGAGCGCCTCGACGATCGGGTAACGGATCGGGAATCGGCGCCTTGCAGGCCGAACAGTGTCCGCGCAACGTCAGCCACGAGACGACCGGGATGTTCTCCAGTGGCCGTGATCCGGTGCCCGCACGCGGGGCACGCGGAGCGCGGGACGATCAGGTTGTAGGCCGGCGACTCGGCCGGTACCTCGCCGCGCAGTTCCGCGCACTGCGCCTCCCAGCCGCGCTCGAGCATCTTCGGCAGCCGGTGGATCACGACATTGACAAAACTGCCGACGCACAGTCCGACCAGGAGCGCGGCCAGCGTCAGAAAGATCGGATCCGGCATCGGTGCGCAAACGCGAAGCGAACCGCGATGCACTCACGCCGACGCGGCGGTACGGTCCGCCCGACGCCGGAGCCGCTTCTGCGTTCGTCGCCACCCGGGGTGCGCGTTTCAGATGACGGCGCCGAGCTTGAATATCGGCAGATACATCGCGACGACGAGACCGCCGATCACGACGCCGAGGAAGACGATGATGATCGGCTCGAGCAGGCTCGGCGAGCGCCGCCACGGCGTCGTCGACCTCGCGCTCGTAGAACTCGGCGATCTTGGTCAGCATGCCGTCGAGCGAGCCGGACTCCTCGCCGATCTGCGTCATCTGCAGCACCATCGACGGGAACAGCCTGCGTGTTGGTCATCGCGTTGGTCAGGCTCGCGCCCGTGCTGACCTCGGTCTGGATGCGCTTGGTGGCCGCGGCGTACACCGCATTGCCGGACGCGCCGGCGACGGCGTCGAGCGATTCGACGAGCGGCACGCCGGCCGCGAACATCGTCGCGAGCGTGCGCGTCCAGCGGGCGATCGTCGCCTTCTCGAGGATCTGGCCGATCACCGGCATCTTGAGCGAGAGCCGGTCGACCGTGTACCGGAAAGCGGTCGATCGGCGCAGCAGCACGAAGAAGGCGAAGATGGCGCCGCCGACGACCATGAACATCAGCCACCACCAGGTGACGAAGAAGTCCGAGATGGCCATCACCATCAGCGTGGGCGCCGGCAGGTCGGCGCCGAAGCTCGTGAACACCTGCTTGAACGACGGGATCACCCAGACCATGATGACCCAGACCACGACGATCGCGACGACGATGACCGAGCATCGGATAGAACAGCGCCGACTTGATCTTGCTCTTGATGGCGAGGATCTTTTCCTTGTAGGTCGCGAGCCGGTCGAGGATCGCGTCCAGCGTGCCGGACGTCTCGCCGGCGGTCACCAGGTTGCAGTACAAGCGCATCGAACTGGACCGGGTGCTCGCGGAACGCCTGCGACAGGCTCGAGCCCGCCTCGATGCGGCCCTTGATGTCCATCATCAGCCGCGAAAAGCGCGCGTTGCTGTGGCCGCGGGCGACGATGTCGAAGGACTGCAGCAGCGGCACGCCGGCCCGCAGCATGGTCGCGAGCTGGCGCGTGAAGAACGTCACGTCCTTCTCGTTGACCCGGCGCCCGCCGCGATACGACTGCCGCTTGACCTTGGTGACGCGAATGCCCTGGCGCCGCAGGTTGGTCGTGACGACCGTCTCGGACGCTGCCCGGACCTCGCCGCGCACCTGCCGGTTGCTTGCGGTCGACACCTTCCCAGACGTAGGTGAATTCCTTGACGTCCCTGCGCTGCGCGGGTGGTGGCGGTGGCCATGGATTTACCCTCGTGGCGCCGTCACTCGTTGGTGACGGCTTCGATTTCCTCGAGCGACGTGATGCCCTGCTTGACCTTGACGAGACCCGATTGCCGCAGATCGCGCACACCCTCCTTCGTCGCCTGCTCGGCGATGTCGAACGCGTTGCCGTTGCGCATGATGAGCTGGCGCATGTCGTCGGTGATCGGCATGACCTGGTAGATGCCGACGCGACCCTTGTACCCCGTGCCCTTGCAGTGCTCGCACCCGACCGGGCCGTACGTCTGCCAGGAGCCGTCGAGGTCCGCTTCGGCGAAGCCGGCTCGCAGCAGCGCTTCGGGCGGAATCTCCTCGGCTTGCTTGCAGTGTGCACAGCCTGCGCCCGAGCCGCTGCGCGGTGATCATGATGACCGACGACGCGACGTTGAACGGCGCCACGCCCATGTTGAGCAGCCGCACGAGCGTCGACGGCGCGTCGTTCGTATGCAGCGTCGACAGGACGAGGTGGCCGGTCTGCGCCGCCTTGATCGCGATGTCGGCCGTCTCGAGGTCGCGGATTTCGCCGACCATGATGATGTCCGGATCCTGGCGCAGGAACGCGCGCAGCGCGGCGGCGAACGTGAGCCCCGCCTTCTCGTTCACGTTGACCTGGTTCACGCCCGGCAGCTGGATTTCCGCCGGGTCCTCGGCGGTCGAGATGTTGACGCCCGGCTGGTTCAGGATGTTGAGGCAGGTGTACAGCGACACCGTCTTGCCGCTGCCCGTCGGGCCGGTGACGAGGATCATGCCGTACGGACGCCCGATCGCCTGCAGCAGCGCCTCCTGCTGGTCCGGCTCGTAGCCGAGCGCCTCGATGCCGAGCTTGATGCCCGACGAGTCGAGGATACGCATCACGATCTTCTCGCCGAAGAGCGTCGGCAGCGTGCTCACGCGGAAGTCGATCGCCTTGCTCTTCGACAGCACGATCTTCATCCGGCCGTCCTGCGGCACGCGCTTCTCGGAGATGTCGAGCTTGGAGATCACCTTGATCCGGGACGCCACCTTGTCCTTGATCACGAGCGGCGGCTGGGCGATCTCCATCAGGATGCCGTCGAGGCGATAGCGGACCCGGTAGAACTTCTCGTAGGGCTCGAAATGGATGTCGGAGACGCCGGAGGAGATCGCGTCGAGCAGGATCTTCTGGATGTACTTGACGACCGGGCGCGTCCTCGACCTCCTGGCTCTCCTCGTCGGTGACCGCCGTCGGGCCGCCTTCCTGGAGCTCGACCTCGAGGTCCTCCATCGGCGTCGACGTCCTTCAGCGTCGCGCCCGAAGGCATCGACCATCTTGCCGATCGCGGCCGCGAGCTTGTCGTCCTCGACGACGACCGGCTCGACCACGAGGTTGGTCTTGAACCGGACTTCCTCGAGGCCCTGCAGGTTGGCCGGGTCGGACGTGGCGACGTAGAGGCGGTTGCCGCGCTTGTACAGCGGCAGAACGCGCCGCGTCTGCGCGATCTTGACGTCGAAGAGCTCCTTCTGGATCTGGTCGAGGTCGAAGCTCGCGATGTCGAGCACCGGGACGCCGAACGTGCGCGACGCGAACACCGCGAGCTGCGCCGCCGACATGCGCTTGCCGGACAGGACCTGCTCGACGAACGTGACGCCGGCCTGCTGCGCGTGGTTGTGCAGCGTCTCGGCCTCGTACTCGGTCATCACCCCGTGCTGCGCGATGCGCGCGAGCGAGGCCGCTGATGTTGCGCGTCGAGGCGGCGTGGGTCGCCATGGGAGGAACGTCCTAGCGCAGGTCCTGTTGGGGAGGAAAACAACAATCCGTTGGCTACAAGCAATTTATGTGCCTCCAGCCTCGGCTCCTGCCCGTTCGCGTGGTATTCCAACCGCATAAAACTTAGCCGACCGATGATGCCTGTCCCTCGTCGCTTTGTAAAGGCGCGCCGGGCACTCGGCCGACGGGTGCCAAAGCCGGACGACTTTTATCGCACGGTCCTGCGTCTGCAGGATCTCCAGCGCCTGCCCGGCGACCTCGACCGCGTGCCGGCCTCGGGAATCTCGCCCAGATGCTCGACGACCAGCCCGTTCAGCGTCTTCGGGCCATCGAGCGGAAAGTGCGTGCCGAGCTTGCGATTCAGCGTGCGCAGCGCCGCCATGCCGTCGACGACCACGCTGCCGTCGGCGCGCGGCGGTAGGTCTCGGCCCCGTCGGGCGCCTGCGTCGTGAAATCGCCGATGATCTCCTCGATGATGTCCTCGATCGTCACCAGGCCGACGAGCTCGCCGTACTCGTCGACGACGAGCCCCAGCCGCTCGCGGTCGGTCTGGAACTGCTGCAGCTGGACGAGCAGCGAAGTCCCGGACGGAACGAAGTACGCCGGCCGCAGGATCGAGCGCAGCTCCTCCGGCCCGATGTCGCCCGCGCGCTGCAGCTGGACGACGTGCTTCAGGTGGATGATGCCGACGATGTTGTCGAGCTGGCCTTCGTACGCGGGCAGCCGCGTGTGGTAAGACGTCGCGAGCTGCTGCGCGATCAGCGCGGGCTTGGCGGCGAGGTCGAGCGCGTGGATCTGGTTGCGCGGCGTCATCACGTCGTCGACGGTCACCGCCTCGAGGTCGAGCAGGTTGGCGAGCATGCGCGCGATGCTTGCCGCGGAAGTACTGGCCCTCCAGCACGAGCGAGCGCAGCTCCTCCTGGGTCAGCGTCGAGCCGGCGTCGCTCGTGGGCTTGATCCGCAGCAGCTTCAGGAGTCCCGGACGAACAGGTTGACGAACCAGACGACCGGCGTGGCGACGCCTTCAGCATCGGCGCCAGCGCGTAGCTCACGACCGGCGCGATGCGGTCGGCGTGCGCAGCGCCGATCACCTTCGGCGTGATCTCCGAGAACACGAGAATCAGGAAGGTGACGGCCAGCGTGCCGAGCGCGAGCGCGAACTCGCCCTCGCCGAAGAGCCGGACCGTGATGACCGTGGTCAGCGTCGCCGCGGCGGCGTTGATAAGGTTGTTGCCGAGCAGGATCACGCCGAGCAGCGTGTCGGTCTGGCCGAGCAGGGCGACGGCGAGCTTGGCGCCGCGATCGCCGCGCTGCGCGCGGTGCTTCAGCCGGTACCGGTTGACCGCCATCATCGCGGTCTCGGCGACCGAGAAGAACCCGGAGGTGACGAGCAGCACCGCGAGGGCGAGCGCGAGCGTGCTCAGCGGGATGTCGTCCATGGTCCTAGCCGGGCACCGCCGAGAACGACCTCGAGCACGAACTTGCTGCCGAGATAGGCGAGAAAGACGAACACGGTGCCGGCGATGATCCAGCGCAGCGCGACCCGTCCGCGCCAGCCGTAGCGCCAGCGGCCGAACGAGCAGCGCGCCGAACGTGAGCCAGCCCAGCACCGAGAACACGCTCTTGTGAGTGAATTGCAGTGGCTTGCCGAAGAGCTGCTCGGTGAACAACATGCCGCTGACGAGGGTCAACGTCAGCAGCACGAAACCGACGGCGACCAGCCGAAACAGGAAGCGCTCGAGCGTGAGCAGCGGGGGCAGAGCGGCCGATTCCGGCTCGAGGAGCCGCGGTGCAGGCGCTTTTCGAGTCCCATGAGCACGAGTGCCTGCAGCGCCGCCACCAGGAAGAGCGCA